>NZ_JBFAOR010000007.1:0-243221 GCF_040675255.1 Nonomuraea sp. NPDC049624
GCGTTCTACAGTTTCGGCGGGTGGAAGTCGTCGTTGTTCGGTGACACGCATGTGCACGGCACCGAGGGGGTGCATTTCTACACGCGGGGCAAGGTCGTGACCTCGCGCTGGCTGGACCCGTCCCACGGCGGCGTGAACCTCGGCTTCCCCACGAACGGGTAACTCACGCCTCACGGCCGGGAGGGACCGGCGTCCCTCCCGGTCCCGTCCCCGGTAAGCTCCAGCGCAACGGACAAGGGGGGACATCGTGAGACGCCGTCGCATATCCGCCGTGGCGCTGGCCGCGGCGGCGCTGGTCGCCGGCACGGGAGCGGTGTCCTCGGCTGCCGGGCAGGCCGCACAGCCGGCCGCCAAGCCCAGCCCCAAGCCGACCCCGTCGGCCACGCCCTCGCCCACGGCCACCCAGAGCGACGGCACGCTGCAGATCCTCACCTACCGCGGCTACGCCGAGTACGGCGGCGTCAGCCCCAAGGCCAACTGGGTCGGCTCCTTCGAGAAGGAGACCGGCTGCCGCCTGGCGCGCGTCGACACCGTCCGCACCGCCGAGGAGATGGAGCGGGCCGTCGCGGCCGCCGAGCGCCCGTACGACCTGATCTCGGCGGGCCCGGCGCTGGCCGGCGACCTGATCACGCGCAAGCTGGTGCAGCCGATCGACTCCGCCAAGGTGAGCGGCTACGACGACCTGAACGAGCGTTTCCGCGACATGACGAAGGTGTCCGGCAAGGTCTACGGCGTGCCGTTCCTGTGGGGGTACCACGAGTTCATCTACGACTCGGCCAGGGTCAAGGGCGCGAGCATGAGCCAGGCGTTCGCCTCCGGCCGGGCCGCGCTCCGCGACAGCCCGCTGACCATCGCCGACGCCGCGCTCACCGACGCCACCGTCAAGGACCCGTACGAGCTGAGCCAGGAGCAGCTCGACCGGGCCATGGCGCTGCTCAAGCAGCAGAAGGAGCGCACCTACTGGCGCAAGCCGATCGACCTGGTCAAGGGCTTCGCCACCGGGTCGCTGGATTACGCGCAGGCCACACCGTACTATCGCCTGCTGCTGCAGAAGGCCGGCAAGCCGGTCCGGACGGTCGGCGCCAAGGCGGCCACCGGCTGGCTCGACTCGTGGATGCTCGGCGCCAACCTGCCCGACACCACCTGCGCCTACCGCTGGCTGACCTGGATGACCGCGGCCGACGCCCAGCGCGACGCGGCCGCCTGGGTGGGGCTGGCGCCGGCCAACGACAAGGCGTGCAAGGGCCGGGCCAAGTCGATCTGCGACCTCTACGGCGCCGACGACCCCAAGAAGCTCGACCGGATCGCCTTCGCCGTCCGGCCGCCGGGCGGTTGCCGCGGCGAGGACGGGGAATGCACTGATTATGCCGTCTGGGGGAAACGGTGGGCCGAACTCGCCGAGTAGGTGAGATCTCCGCCCCCCGCTCGACCCCATCGCGGGCGCACTTTCCCCCGGGTGCGCCTGCAGAGACGCCCCGGGCCTTCCCCCCTGTCCCGGGGCGTCTCGCCGTTTCCGGCTGAAGACGTCCGGTTTTTTCGGCGCGAGAATTCGACTGAATGACCAGTCAGTGAGTATGTTCTCTCCATGAGAATCCTTCTTGTCGGCGCCGGAGGCGTCGGCTCCGCCGTGGTGCCCATCGCCGCCCGCCGCCATTTCTACGAACACATCGTGGTGGCCGACTCCCAACAGAGCCGGGCGGCCCGCGCCGTCGCCGCCGTGGACGACCCCCGCTTCACCGCCATCCAGCTGGACGCCTCCGACCGGGCCCAGGTCGCCGCGGCGCTCCGGGAGCACCGATGTGACGTGCTGTTCAACGCGGTCGATCCGCGCTTCACCATGCCGCTGTTCGAGGCCGCCCTGGAGGCCGGGGCCCACTACCTGGACATGGCGATGTCGTTGTCGAAGCCGCATCCGCGCGAGCCGTACCGCAAGCCGGGGGTGAAGCTGGGGGACCGGCAGTTCGAGCGCGACGGCGAGTGGCGCGGCGCGGGCCGGCTCGCCCTGGTCGGCATGGGCGTCGAGCCGGGGCTCGCGGACGTGTTCGCCCGCTACGCCGCCGACCACCTGTTCGACGAGATCGACGAGATCGGCATCAGGGACGGCGCCAACCTCGTCGTGGACGGCTACGACTTCGCGCCCACGTTCTCCATCTGGACCACGATCGAGGAGTGCCTGAACCCGCCCGTCGTCTGGGAGGACGGGCAGTGGCGCACCACCGAGCCGTTCAGCGAGCCCGAGGTGTTCGACTTCCCCGACGGGATCGGGCCCGTGGAGTGCGTGAACGTCGAGCACGAGGAGGTGCTGCTCGTCCCGAGGTGGATCCCGGCGCGGCGGGTGACGTTCAAGTACGGGCTCGGCGAGGAGTTCATCGGCGTGCTCAAGACGCTGCGCAAGCTGGGCCTGGACAGCGCCGACAAGATCAGGGTGGGCGGCGCGGAGGTGGCGCCGCGTGACATGGTCGCCGCGAGCCTGCCGGACCCGGCGACGCTGGGCGCCCGCATGCGCGGCAAGACCTGCGCGGGCACGTGGGTCAAGGGCACCGGCAAGGACGGCTCGCCACGCGAGGTGTACCTCTACCACGTGGTGGACAACGAGTGGTCGATGCGGGAGTACGGCTCCCAGGCCGTCGTGTGGCAGACGGCGATCCATCCGGTCGTCGCGCTGGAGCTGGTGGCGACCGGGGTGTGGAAGGGCGAGGGCGTGCTCGGCCCCGAGGCGTTCGACGCGGTGCCGTTCCTCGACCTGCTGCGCGAGTACGGCTCGCCGTGGGGCCTGCGCGAGACGGTCGCAACGGCCGCGGCTTGACGGCCGGGCTTCCCTGGCCGCACTTGCCCGGCCGCGCTTGCCCGGCCGCGGCCTAGCGGCCGGGGAAGGCCACCACGGTCGCCATGGGAGCGGGCAGCAGCGCCTCGGCGCAATCGGTGCAGGCGAGCACGGAGGAGTTGTCGGGCAGTTTGCCGACCCGGACCCGGGGCCGCGGCCACCTCTTGTGGCACACCACGCAGGCGTCGCCGTCGCGCTGGGCCGGCGTCAGGCCCTCAGGGTCGAACGTCAACATACTCCGTGCCGTTCTGGTGGGACCCCAGTTCATCACGCTCCCAGCTGCCATCGCCCCTCCGCATGTCCGGATCCGTTATAACCCTGACCGAGGCCGTGATCGTCTAGCTGAGCGTCAAGCCAGGGTGAATTCTCTACCCGAGTGACCTGCGTTACACACACAAAATCGGGCATCCAGCCGCAAGCTGGATGCCCGATTTTTCGGTCTTTGCTATAGAGCGGAGATGGCCTTCTCCAGGATGCCCAGGCCCTCCTCGAGCAGGTGCTCGGGCATGACCAGCGGCGGCAGGAAGCGCAGCACGTTGCCGTACGTGCCGGCGGTCAGGACCACCAGGCCCTCGGCGTGGCAGCGCTTGACGATCTCCTGGACGGCGGTCGGGTCCGGGTTCTTCGTGCCCGGCTCGACCAGCTCGATCGCGATCATCGCGCCGCGTCCGCGCACGTCGCCGATCGCCGGGAACCGCTCCTGGAGCGAGCGGAGGCGGGGGAGCATGATCTCGCCGATGCGGCGGGCCTTGGCGACCAGGTCCTCCGACTCGATCGTCTCCAGGACGCCGAGCGCGGCCTCGCAGGCCAGCGGGTTGCCGCCGTACGTGCCGCCCAGGCCGCCGACGTGCACGTGGTCCATCAGGTCGGCGCGGCCGGTCACGGCGGCCAGCGGCAGGCCGCCCGCGATGCCCTTGGCGGTGCAGATGATGTCGGGGACGACGCCCTCGTCCTCGCAGGCGAACAGGTCACCGGTACGCGCGAAGCCGGTCTGGACCTCGTCGGCCACGAACACGATGCCGTTCGCCCGGCAGAACTCGGCGATCCGCGGCAGGAAGCCCCTGGCCGGGACGATGAATCCGCCCTCGCCGGCGATCGGCTCGATCACCACCGCGGCCACGTTCTCCGCCCCGACCTGCTTGTTGATCTGGTCGATGGCCTGCGCGGCGGCCTCCTCCGCGCAGTTGTCCGCGCCCGTCGGCCAGCGGAACGGGTAGGCCAGCGGCACCCGGTACACCTCGGGCGCGTACGGGCCGAAGCCCTGCTTGTACGGCATGTTCTTGGCGGTCATGGTCATCGAGAGCAGCGTGCGGCCGTGGTAGCCGTGGTCGAACACCACGACGGCCTGCCTGCCGGTGGCGTGCCGGGCCACCTTGACGGCGTTCTCGACGGCCTCGGCGCCGGAGTTCACCAGGAAGGTGCGCTTCTCGTGGTCGCCGGGGGTCAGCTCGTTGAGCTTCTCGCAGACCTGCACGTAGGACTCGTACGGGGTGACCATGAAACAGGTGTGGGTGAAGTCGGCCGCCTGCTTCTGGACGCGCTCGACGACCTTCGGCGCGGAGTTGCCCACGTTCGTCACGGCGATGCCGGAGCCGAAGTCGATCAGAGAGTTCCCGTCGGCGTCCTGGAGGATGCCGCCGCCGGCGCGGGTGACGAAGACCGGCAGCGTGGTGCCGATGCCGGAGGGGACGGCGGCCTGCTTGCGGGCCAGCAGCTCCTGCGACTTGGGGCCTGGGATCGCGGTCACGACGCGCCGCTCCTGGGGAATGCTCATGGGCTCGACGCTACGTCGGGCTCCGACCTGGACCGATACGTCGATATGGCACACTGGGGATGCTCGCCTTTGCCGGAATGGACAAACTCGTATGGCACCTTCGCTGCGCACCGTGGTGCGACGGATGAGGTTGCGTCAGCTGGCCGGCGCGGCGGCCCCCGGAGCGCTCGACGCGGAGGTGCGCTGGGTCGCGGTCAGCGAGCTGGAGGACCCGACGCCGTTCCTTGAGGGTTCGGAGCTGCTGCTGACGACCGGGATCCGCCTGGAGGGCGACTTTTCCGGATATGTCGCCCGGCTGGTGGGGCGCGAGGTGGCCGGGCTCGGCTTCGGCGTCGGGCTCTCCCACGAGCACGTCCCGGCCGCCCTGGTGGCGGCCGCCGACCAGGCGGGGCTGCCGCTGTTCGAGGTGCCGCGCGAGACGCCGTTCATCGCCATCGGCAAGGTGGTCAGCGAGCTGCTCGCCGCCGAGCAGTACGACGAGATCACCCGCGCCTTCGCCGCGCAGGGGCGGCTCACCCGGGCGGCGCTGCGTCCGGAGGGCATGAACGCGGTCATCGACCGGGTGGCCAAGGAGATCGACGGCTGGGCGGTGCTGCTCGACGAGACGGGTGAGGTCCGGCACGCCACACCGGGGGCCCACGTGCCGGTCGTGGTGGCCGAGCTGCGCCGGTTGCGCGCCGGCGGCCGACCCCAGCCCGGCCAGACCGCCGAAGCCGAGCACGCGCCCACGGACGAGCCCGTCGCCCCCGGGGGGCAGGGCGGTGAGCGGGCGCGCGATGGCATGCCGGCCGAGCGACGCACACGCGGCGGTGGCCCGGCCGGTGATCGGGTGAGCGGCGGCGTGCCGGCCGGGGAACGCGTGCGCGGTGCGGTCCAGGCCGGTGAGCGGGTGCCGGCGAGCCTGGCGTTGTCCGGGCCCGACGAGCACGTCGTGATCCAGCCGCTCGGCGGCGGTCCACGGCCGCGCGGATTCTTCGCGGTCGGCGCCCGCAGGCCGTTCTCGCCGGTGACCCACACGGTGATCAACGCCGCCGGCTCGCTGCTCACGCTCGCCATGGAGCAGGGCAGGGCCCAGCGGGAGGCCGGTCGGCGGCTCCGTTCGGCCGTGCTGGAACTGCTGCTCGGCGGGGGGGTCGAGCAGGCGCGGGCGGTGGCCGGCACGCTCGGCGCGCGGCTGCCCGGCGAGCCGCTGGTGGTCCTGGCGGCGGGCGCGGCCGCCCTGGAGACCCTGGAGCCGCACGGCTTCACAGCGCTCCTCGACGACGACACCGGCGGTGTTGAAGGCGGGGAGCAGGTGAGTGTCTGTCTGGTGTCCGAGGGGGGTGCGGAGAAGGTGGCGCGGGAGGTGGAGGGGCCGGTCGGGCTGAGCTCGCCCTGCCGCTACGGCGGCCTGCGCGACGCGCTCGACCAGGGGCGCCGCGCGCTGGCCCACAGCGACGGCGGCATGACGCGCTTCGCCGACCTGGCCGGGCAGGGCCTGCTCGCGCTGCTGGACGCCGACGCCCTGCGCGCGTTCTCCGGCGCGCTGCTGGCCCCGCTCACCGCGTACGGATCCCGCGCCGACCTGGTCGAGTCGCTGCGCGCCTACCTCGACAGCAACGGCCACTGGGACGCCGCCGCCCAGCGGCTCGGCGTCCACCGGCACACGCTGCGCTACCGCATGCGCCGCGTCGCCGAACTCCTCGGCCGCGATCTCGACGACCCGGGCGTACGCGCCGAGCTGTGGCTCGCCCTGGAGGCGGCCCGCCGCTGAACGCGCCGCCGCCTACAGGTGCTTCAGCGGCCGGGGGCCGACGGCAGGCTGTCCTTGTCCACCAGGTAGCAGCAGATCGTGGCCAGGGTGACCGCCTCGTACGTGCGGTCGTCCCGCAGGTGGCCGGCCCGTTCCAGGCTGATCGCGCCCTGCGCGGCGGCCCAGAGCGCGTCGGCGATCTTGCGTGGCTGGGTCGGCGTCAGGTAGCCGGCGGAGATGCAGTCGGCGATCACCCGGTCGAGGATGTTCAGCGCCGCGCGGGCGAGCGTCCTGGCTCGCTCGCTGGGCTCGAAACCGGGGATGGCCCGTTCGAACATCAGGTTGTAGTAGCCGGGCTCGGACAGGCACGCCTGCCGGTAGGCGGGGCCGAGCGCGGTCAGGTACTCCAGCGGGTTGCGCCGCTGCGGGACCGCTTCGAGAAAGCGGCGAAAACGCTCGAAACCCTCCAGATACAGCGCCTCGGCCAGGCCTTCCCGGTTGCCGAACATCGTGTAGATGACGGTCGTCGTGCAGCCGGCCTCGGCCGCGATCCTGCGCATGGTCAGACTGTCGGGACCCTCGCTCTGCAGCAGGTTCACCGCCACGTCGAGCAGGCGGGACCGGAGTTCGTCCTGGGTGGCGCGCTCGCCCAGCAGGTAGGCGCCCTGCAGGCCCAGCGGGGCCGAGGTCATGCGACCTCCCCAGCGACCAAGGAGCTCAGTGTCCTTGTGACCTGGCGTTGCTCGGTCACGGGGCCCACGCCTTTCTGATCGGGGGCCCACCGCGCTGGAGACCCGCACCCGATGACTTAGCCATGGCGGAGATCGCTCAAACCACTCCGCATGGTAAACATCCCGAATTGGGTCTACTTCTGTTACATCATGGGTATACACCAGGGCTTGTACTTAACGGTGAGCGCTCATGGGAGTCTTGTGCACCGTGGTGTAAATCCCCGGCCTCCCGCTTGGCATAACGTCGTGGGTATGGACGTGCGTACCTTCTGGCTTGCCGGCCGGCCCGCCACCGGCGAAACCGATCTCACCGTGACCAACCCCCATGACGGTCGTGAGGTCGGCCGGTACTCCGTACCGACCGATGCTCAGGTCGAGGAGGCCGTCGCGGCCGCCCACGCGGTCTCGCGCGAGGCCGCCGCGCTGCCCGTGCACGTACGTGCCGAGGCCCTGGCCCACGTCTCGCGCAGGCTGGCCGAGCGGGCCGACGAGATCGCCCACCTGATCACCGCCGAGAACGGCAAGCCGATCTTCTGGGCGCGCGGCGAGGTCAACCGCGCCATCTCCACGTTCCGCTTCGCCGCCGAGGAGGCCCGCCGCTGGTCCGGCCAGGTGCAGCGGCTCGACACCGAGCCGGCCGCCGCGGGCCGTCTCGCCTACGTCTCCCGCGTGCCCAAGGGGCCCGTGCTGGCGATCACCCCGTTCAACTTCCCGCTGAACCTGGTCGCCCACAAGGTCGCGCCCGCCATCGCCGTCGGCGCCCCGATCATCGTCAAGCCGGCGCCCGCCACGCCGCTGTCCTCGCTGGTCCTCGGTGAGATCCTGGCCGAGACCGACCTGCCCGCGGGCATGTTCTCGGTGCTGCCCGTGCAGAACGAGCGCGCCGCCGCCCTCGTCGACGACCCCCGCCTGCCCGTGGTCTCCTTCACCGGCTCCGCGCCCGTCGGCTACGCCATCGCCGACCAGGTGCCGCGCAAGCACGTGACCCTGGAGCTGGGCGGCAACGCCGCGGCCGTCGTGCTGGCCGACGCCGACCTGGACTGGGCCGCGCAGCGCATCGCCCTGTTCTCCAACTACCAGGCCGGTCAGAGCTGCATCGCCGTCCAGCGGGTGATCGTCGAGCAGCCGGTCTACGACGCGTTCGTCGAGCGTCTGCTGCCGGCCGTCGGCGGTCTCGTCACGGGTGACCCGGCCGACGAGAAGACCCAGGTCGGGCCGCTGGTGTCGGAGGCCGCCGCCGAGCGTGTGGAGCAGTGGGTGCGCGAGGCGGTCGCCGCCGGCGCCCGCGTCCTGGCCGGCGGCACCCGCGAGGGCGCCACGGTCGCGCCGACCGTGCTGGCCGACGTCCCGCACGACGCCAAGGTGGCCTGCGAGGAGGTCTTCGGGCCGGTCATGATCCTCCAGCCGGCCGCGTCGATCGACGAGGCGTACGCCATGGTGAACGACTCCAAGTACGGCCTCCAGGCCGGCGTCTTCACCCGCTCCCTGGACGCCGCCTTCAAGGCCAACCGCGAGCTGGAGGTCGGCGGTGTGATCATCGGCGACGTGCCGTCGTACCGGGCCGACCAGATGCCGTACGGCGGCGTGAAGGACTCCGGCATCGGCCGCGAGGGCCTGCACTCGGCCATGGAGGACCTGACCTACGAGAAGGTCATGGTGCTCACCGGCCTGTCGCTGTAGCTCCCCGCCCCGCGCCACCCCGCCCCGCCCCGCGGCTCCCCGGCGCGGGGCGGTCGGGTGTCCGGCGCCGTTCTCGGAGGCGTCCGGCGCCGTTCTCAGGCGCGTCCGGCGGTGGGTTTCAGGCGCGTTCGGCCGTGGCGTAGACCGCCTTGGCGGCCTGGCCGAAGTACGGGCCGTACATGGTGTGCTGGTCGTCGCTGTACTTGAAGCTGCTCAGCGAGGTGACCGTGCCGCGGCCGGTCATCGGGTCGAAGCCGGACAGCCAGGGGCCGCCGCTCGACCCGGCGGTCATGGCGCAGCCGAGCCCCTGGTCGCGCGTCTGCTTGTAGGGGTCGTCGCGCAGCCGCCCGGCGCAGTAGACGAGCTGGTCGCCGTCGTAGGGCGGGTCGGCCGGGTAGCCGAAGCCGTAGGTCTGGCCGCCGCGCCGGGTGTTGAAGGCGATGTCCTGGGTGCCCACCACGTCGGCGACGTGCCGCCCGCCCGAGGTGGCAAGGGCGACCATGCCGACGTCGTGATTGTCGTCGCCGGAGCGCGACCAGGGGGCGGAGACGAACATGCGGCGGGCCGCGTACTGGCCGTAGGGCTGCTCGCCGCCCCTGCCGTAGCCGGGGACGAACGTCCAGTTCTGGGCCCATTCGCCGGCGCCGTCCTTGACGCAGTGGCCGGCGGTGACGACGAGGTCTCTGCTGGCGCTGGTGACCGTGCTGGCCGAGCAGACGAAGTCGGCGCCCGCCAGGGTCAGGAACACCCGCCCGGTGGTCCTGGTCACGGCTCCGCCGGTGCTCCAGCGCGCGCCGATCGTGCTGGCCTGCGGCCTGGACGACGCCTGGTGCCGGCGGCCGACGTTGATCTCGGTACGGCCGCCGGACACGCCGGGCTTCGCCTGCACCCCGCCGCCGCCGGACACGCCGGGCTTCGCCTGCACCCCGCCGCGGCCGGTCAGGCCGCTGAGCAGGCCGTCGCCGTCGGTCACGGAGTCGAGCAGACCGATGGGCAGGGCCGCCGCCATGCGTTGCGGGGTCCAGTAGCCGAGCACTCGCCGCTGCTCGGCGTCGCTGCGCGCGGCCTCGTGCTCGACCACCATGCTCTGCCGGGCCGCGGCGTGCTCGACGGCGTGCTCGACGGCGGGACGATCGACCTGGTGCTGGCCCGGGACCGCGCCGAGGATCGCCGGTCCCGTCAGCCCCACGATCAGCGGGGCGGCCGCAAGCAGGGAGGTGCTCAGGGTCATGGCCCCCGAGTGTGCACCACGTCGTGTGTTCTTGTGGCTACTTTCCGTAAATTGATCAGAGTGCGCCGGCGGTTTGCGCTGCCTGGTACACCGCCTGCGCTTCGTTTCCGAAATACGGGCCGAACATCCAGTTGGGGGCGAAGTTGTATTTGAAGCTGTTGACCGAGTTCTGCGTGCCGAGACCGGTCGACTCGTCGAAATTCAGCATCCACGGGCCGCCGCTCGCGCCGCCGGTCATGTCGCAGGTCAGGCCGAGGTCGTCGGAGAGCAGGAAGTCGTCGAACGCGCGGCCGCTGCAGTAGATGAGCTTCGAGCCGTCGTAGGGGGCCGCGGCCGGGTAGCCGAAGGAGTACATCTGTCGGCCCCGCGGCTGGTTGAAGGCCACACCCTGGCCGCCGACGACGTCCACCAGGCTCTTGCCGTCCACCTGGGCCACCACGGCGGCGGCCACGTCGAAGTTGACGTCCTCACTGGCGTTCCACTGGGGGGTGGTCAGCAGTCTGGCGGCCGGCCAGGTGCCGAAGGGGCGCTGGCCGGCGGCGTAGCCGGGCACGAACACCCAGTTGGTGTGGAAGGCGCCGCCGAGCTTGACGCAGTGGCCGGCGGTCAGCACCACGCTCTTGTTCGCGCTGGTCACCGCCGAGCCCGAGCACGAGGCGCTGCGTCCCTGGTAGGTGAAGAAGACGCGGCCGGTGGTCTTCACGACGGCGCCGCCGCCGCTCCAGGGGGCGCCGGAGCTGTTCGCCGACCGGAGCTGCCGACCGTCGCCCCGGCCGCCGGTGGGCGGCGCCTGCCAGGGGGTGCCGCCGCCTGGCTCGCCGGGCCCGGCCGCCGCGCCGCGGGCCGCCTTCCCGCCGTCCTTGGGCGCGGGCAGGTCGAGCGGCTGCGCGCTCTCCATGCGCGCCTCGGTCCAGTACCGCGTGACCTGCCGTTGCTCGGACGTCGAGTCCGCGGCGGCGTGCTGGGCGGGACGGGGCGCCGCGCCGGCCTGGGCCGCGGTGCCGGGGAGCAGGGCGATGCTCCCGGCGGCGAGGGTGAGGATGGAGAGCAGGGCAAATCTGCGGGGCATTACGTAACCTCCCGAAACCGGAGCTGGGGCTTGGAAGGTAGCCGCACAATAATCAGGATTTCTCAAGAAATGCGCATCCCGATATAGCGATATTTGGACATAAATGGCCTGGGTTATCGCCCGTCACTCAGGAGTCGGGATCGCGGCCGTAGGGCCCTCACGTGCCCGTCCGCGTCCGGCAGCGGGGACAATGGACACGTGCATGCAGAGACCCTCCGCTCCGTCGTCGTGCTCGGCTCCACCGGCTCGATCGGCACCCAGGCCCTCGACGTCATCGCCGCCGATCCCACCGGGTTCGAGGTCGTCGGCCTCGCGGCCGGGGGCGGCAGGGTCGAGGAGCTGGCCGCGCAGGCGGCCCGGTTCGGCGTGGAGGTCGTGGCGGTGGCCGACGCCGCCGCCGTCCCGGCGCTGAAGGAGGCGCTGGCCGCGCGCGGGGCGTCCCCCGTCGTGCTGGGCGGCCACGAGGGCGTCGCCGAGGTCGCGGGCTGGCGGTGCGACACCGTGCTCAACGGCATCACCGGCGCGCTGGGCCTGACGTCCACGCTGGTCGCGCTGGAGGCCGGCCGCACGCTCGCGCTGGCCAACAAGGAGTCCCTGATCATCGGCGGGCCGCTGGTCAAGCGGCTGGCCGCGCCGGGGCAGATCCTCCCGGTCGACTCCGAGCACTCGGCGGTGCAGCAGTGCCTGTGGGCGTCCGGGCCGGACGGCCACGACCCCGCCGCCGTCAGGCAGCTCGTCATCACCGCCAGCGGCGGCCCGTTCAGGGGCATGAAGCGCGAGGAGATGGCCGACGTCACCCCCGAGATGGCGCTGGCCCACCCCACCTGGTCCATGGGCCCGGTCATCACCATCAACTCCGCCACCCTGGTCAACAAGGGGCTGGAGGTCATCGAGGCCCACCTGCTGTTCGACATCGGCTTCGACCGCATCGAGGTCGTCGTCCACCCGCAGTCGGTGATCCACTCCATGGTCGAGTACGTCGACGGCTCCACCATCGCCCAGGCCAGCCCGCCCGACATGCGCCTGCCGATCGCGCTCGCGCTGGCCCACCCGGCCCGCGTGCCCGGCGCCGCCCGGCCCGTCGACTGGACCAGGGCCCACACCTGGACCTTCGAGCCGCTCGACGACGCCGCCTTCCCGGCGGTCGCGCTGGCCAGGCACGTCGGCGCGGAGGGCGGCACCGCGCCCGCCGTCTACAACGCCGCCAACGAGGTCTGCGTCGAGGCGTTCACCAGGGGCGGGCTGCGTTTCCCCGCGATCGTCGACACGGTCGCCAAGGTCGTCGAGGAACACCGCGTCACCCCGGCCTCCAGCGTGGAGGAGGTGCTGGCCGCCGACGCCTGGGCCCGGGCGCGTGCGGCCGAACTCACAGCCGGGCAGTCCTTCTAGCTACCTAGACTGGGTAGCGTCGTCACACCTAAGGGTAGAAATGTCTTCTGTAGCACTTGGCATCCCGACGGTCCGCCCCAAGCCGCTCGCCGAACGCCGGCACTCCCGCCAGATCATGGTCGGCAGCGTTCCCGTGGGCGGCGACGCGCCCGTCTCCGTCCAGTCGATGACGACGACGGTCACCGCCGACGTCAACGCCACGTTGCAGCAGATCGCCGAGCTGACGGCGTCCGGCTGCCAGATCGTGCGGGTGGCCGTCCCGTCGCAGGACGACGCGGACGCGCTGCCGATCATCGCGAAGAAGTCCCAGATCCCGGTCATCGCCGACATCCACTTCCAGCCGAAGTACGTGTTCGCGGCCATCGAGGCGGGCTGCGCGGCGGTCCGCGTCAACCCGGGGAACATCAAGAAGTTCGACGACAAGGTGGGCGAGATCGCCAGGGCGGCCGCCGACCACGGCGTGCCGATCAGGATCGGCGTCAACGCCGGGTCGCTCGACCCCCGCCTGCTCCAGAAGTACGGCAAGGCCACGCCCGAGGCGCTGGTCGAGTCCGCCCTGTGGGAGTGCTCGCTGTTCGAGGAGCACGGCTTCAGGGACATCAAGATCTCGGTCAAGCACAACGACCCGGTCGTCATGATCAACGCCTACCGGCTGCTCGCCGCCAAGTGCGACTACCCGCTCCACCTCGGCGTCACCGAGGCCGGGCCCGCCTTCCAGGGCACGATCAAGTCGGCCGTGGCGTTCGGCGCGCTGCTGGCCGAGGGCATCGGCGACACCATCCGCGTCTCGCTGTCCGCGCCGCCCGTCGAGGAGGTCAAGGTCGGCGCCCAGATCCTGGAGTCGCTGGGGCTGCGCGAGCGGGGGCTGGAGATCGTCTCCTGCCCGTCGTGCGGCCGCGCCCAGGTCGACGTCTACACGCTGGCCGAGCAGGTCCAGGCGGGCCTTGAGGGGCTCAAGGTCCCGCTGCGGGTGGCCGTCATGGGCTGCGTCGTCAACGGCCCCGGCGAGGCGCGCGAGGCCGACCTCGGCGTCGCCTCCGGCAACGGCAAGGGCCAGATCTTCGTCAAGGGCGAGGTCATCAAGACCGTGCCCGAGTCGCAGATCGTCGAGACCCTGATCGAGGAAGCCCTGCGGCTGGCCGACGAGATGGGCGTCGAGGTCGACCTCGACGACGACGACGTGTCCGGGCCCCAGGTGACCGTGGGCTGAGCGCCCCCCGGGGGCCGGTGACCCGGTGCAATGGCCCCATTACAAACTGGCAAGCCTTTCCCCATACCCAGCGTCATGACCCGCCCGCCCGCGGGAGCATCACAGGGCCATGACGAGGGGGAGGGGCTGGGTGAAGCGCGTATTCAGTGTTGCCGTCGGCATCGCGGTGCTGGTCGCCGGGGTTGTCAGCGCGGACGGTGTGGCGTCGGCCGGCAGGGGCGCGGCCTGGGGGGCGCAACAGGTGGTCTGGGGGCCGTGCCCGGCGAAGGAGGGCAAGACGGTCCGGGCCGACCTGGAGTGCGCCACCGTACGCGTGCCGCTCGACTACCGCGACCCCTGGGGCCAGTCGATCAAACTGGCGATCAACCGCATCAAGGCCAAGGTGTCCAGGGACGGCAACCACCTCGGCACCCTGCTGATCAACCCGGGCGGCCCGGGGGCCTCGGGCCGTGACCTGACCGAGTTCGTCTCGAACGGGCTGCCGAACCGGCTGGGCGAGCGCTACGACGTCGTCGGGTTCGACCCGCGCGGCGTCGGCGGCAGCGAGCCGTCGCTCCACTGCGTTGACCCCGACGCCTACTACCGGGCGCCGCGCCCCGACGCGGTGCCGCGCACGGCGGGTGACGAGAGCAAGCTGCTGGCCAGGGCCGACGAGTACGCCACCCGTTGCGGCGACCTCTGGGCCTGGATGTTGCCGCACCTGACGACCGAGAACTCGGCCAGGGACATGGACACGATCAGGGCGGCGCTGGGCGAGGAGAAGATCAGCTACCTGGGCTACTCGTACGGCACCTACCTCGGGGCCGTCTACGCGACCCTGTTCCCGCAGCGGGTCAGGCGGCTGGTCATGGACAGCACGGTCAACCCCGAGGGTGTCTGGTACCGGTCGAACCTGGGCCAGGACGTCGCCTTCGAGCGCCGCCACCGCGCCTTCCTCGCCTGGACGGCCCGGCACAACGACGTCTACCGGCTGGGCGGCACGCTGAAGCAGACCTCGTTCGCCTACTACGCGATGCGCGACCGGCTGCGCACCCGCCCGGCCGGCGGCGTGGTCGGCCCGAGCGAGCTGGACGACACCTTCACCCTCGGCGGGTACACCGACCGGGTGTGGCCGGAGTTCGCCCGCGCCTGGTCCGCCTACGTGCGCAAGGGCGACGTGCAGCCGCTGGTGGAGGCGTACAACCGGCGCGGCAAGAACGACGCCGACGACGAGAACGGCTACGCCGTCTACCTCGGCGTCCAGTGCCGCGACGCCGCGTGGCCGCGCGACTGGGCCAAGTGGCGCACCGACATGGCCCGGCTGCACCGCAGGGCGCCGTTCCTGACCTGGCCGAACGCCTGGTTCAACGCGCCGTGCGCGTTCTGGCCGGTCAAGGGCGGCACGCCCGTCGCCGTGCACGGCTCGCCGAAGCTGCCGCCGGTGTTGTTCCTGCAGTCGCGCGACGACGCCGCGACGCCGTACCGGGGGGCGCTGGCCATGCACCGGCGGTTCCCGCGCAGCGGCATGGTGATCGACGAGGGCGGCAACCACGGCGTGTCGCTGGCCGGCAACCGGTGCGTGGACGGCCACCTCGCGGCGTACCTGGCCGACGGCACGCTGCCGGCCCGGACGGTGTCCTGCGCGGCCCTGCCGGACCCGGCTCCGGCCGCCCACCTGGCGGCCCACATGGCTGCCCGAGACGCGCAGGGTCACGATCGGCTCACCGACGTGCTGTCCCGGTGAGCTATTCGGGGTACGTTCGCGTAGTCTGACCATGTGATGCTGCGTACATCGGCGTCGCGCGTGCTCGACGACAGCGACCGGGACGAGGTTCTCGCCCTGCTTGACTGCGATCCGGTCGCCAACGTCTTCGTCTCCTCCCGGGTGCGGGCCGTCGGACTCAATCCGGCACGGCTCGGGGGGCAGATGTGGGGATTCGGGCCGCGCGGCGGGCTCGTGTCGCTCTGTTACGCCGGCGCGAACATGGTGCCGGTCAACGCCGGTCCCGAGGCCGTGCACGCGTTCGCCGACCGTGCCCGCAAGCAGGGGCGCAGGTGTTCGTCCATCGTGGGCCCCGTCGAGGCGGTGTCCCTGCTGTGGGAGCGGCTGGAGCCGCACTGGGGCAGGGCGCGGGCCATCCGGTGGGCGCAGCCGGTGATGGCGACCTCCAGCAAGGCTCCCGTGCCCGCCGATCCGCTGGTGCGCCGGGTGCGGCCCGAGGAGTTCGACATCGTGCTGCCGGCGTGCGTGGCGATGTTCACCGAGGAGGTGGGCGTCTCGCCCAACCTCGGCGACGGCGGCGCGCTTTACCGCACCCGGGTCGCCGAGCTGATCCGCATCGGCCGCTCCTACGCGCGCATCGACGACGGCCGGGTGGTGTTCAAGGCGGAGGTGGGCGCGGTCACACCGCACGCCTGCCAGATCCAGGGCGTGTGGGTGGCCCCCGACCAGCGCGGCAAGGGCCACGCGGTGGCGGGCATGGCGGCGGTCGTGGAGGCGGCGATGAGCTGCTTCGCCCCCGTCGTGTCGCTCTACGTCAACGACTTCAACCACTCGGCGCGGGCCGTCTACCGCAAGGTGGGGTTCCGCGAGGTGGACACCTTCATGTCGGTGTTGTTCTGAGGGTGTGCGGCTAGAGGCGGACCAGCTTGTCGAAGAGGCGGGACAGCTCGGTGCCGGGGTCGGCGGTGAGGCCCGCGTGCACCGGCCCGGTCTGGACGATCGTGCTGCGCGGCGCGGTCAGCCAGCGGAACCGGCCGCCCAGCGGCTCGCCCGCGAGGGGGCCGGGACGGTCGCCGCAGGCCCGCTCGTAGGCGCTGAGCGCGTGGCGCACGCCGTCGAGGTCGGCGCCGGGGTCGAGGGCGCGCAGGCGGGCCGGGTCGAGGTGCACGCGCGCGCACAGGTAGTCGCGCGGCTGGCAGTAGAGCAGCACGCCGGCGTTGATCAGCTCGCCGCGCTCGATCTTCGGCATGACGCGGATCACCGCGTACTCGTAGACGTCTCTGGTCACCGGCTGCCTCCCCGCCAGAACTCGCCGACCGAGCCGGGCCCGGACGCCCTGCGTTCCTTGTCGGGGCCGCGCAGCAGCCACTCGCGCGGCCCGTGCGCCCGGCTCAGCAGATGGTCGGTGTAGGCGTCCCGCACGGCCTGGGCGGAGTCGAAGCCCGGCTCGCCGTCGAGCCATTCGTCGGGCACCAGGGCCGTCACCTCGTCGAGCAGCTCGCGGGTGATGCGGCCGGCCAGGTCGTCGGCGGCGGCGGGCACGTCGGGCGCGAACGGCGCGAGCACGTGGTCGCCGGTGTCGAAGGCGCGCTGCGGGTCGGCCGTGCGCCAGTTGTGGTGGAACCATAGGGCCGCGCCGTGGTCGATGAGCCAGGTGTCGCGGTGCCAGACCAGCAGGTTGGGGTTGCGCCAGCTCCGGTCGATGTTGTGGATCAGGCCGTCGAACCAGACGACCCTGGAGGCGAACACCGGGTCGGGGATCCAGCCGAGCGGGTCGAACCCGAGCGCGCCGGGCAGGAAGTCGACCGCCAGGTTGAGGCCGGTGCTGGCCTTGAGGAGGTCCTGGACCTCCTCGTCGGGCTCGCGGACGCCGAGCTGCGGGTCGAGGTCGATGAGCTTGAGCTCGGGAGTGCGCAGCCCCAGCCGGCGGCCCAGCTCGGCGGCGATGATCTCCGCGACGAGCACCCGCCGGCCCTGCCCCGCCTCGCGGAACTTCACCACGTACGTGCCGAGGTCGTCGGCCTCGACGACGCCCGGCAGCGACCCGCCCTCCCGCAGCGGGGTCACATATCGGGTGGCTGCGATCTTTTCCAGCACGGGACGAGGCTATCGTCCCCCTGGCCCCCATCCGTAACTCCGGCCGGTTCAACGCGCCGGTGGTCGGACAGGACGGGCGAAAGGGGCGAACGGCTGCTGCAACGAGGCTTCGACGGCGGTGAACGCGTAGTCGAGCATGGCGTGCTCGTAGGCCGTCTTCGCCTCGGCGAGCGGGCGGCCCGCGGCGACGGCCGCGGCCAGACCCGCGCTCAGGGTGTGGGCGTCGCGCAGCGCGACGTTAGCGCCTTCGCCGCGCCCCGGGCTCATGCTGTGCACGGCGTCGCCGAGCAGGGTCACCGCGGGCTCGTCCCAGGGGCGCACGCGCCGCGCCGAGTGGGTGTGCACCAGGAACGTCGCCTCGGGGTCGGCCCGCTCGACGATCCGGCGCACGCCCTCGTGCCAGCCGGCGACCGTGGCGAGCGCGAGCCGGTGCAGGGCGGCGGGGGAGGTGTCGTCAGGACGGGGGCCGGGGGCGGTGAGCGTCCAGGAGAAGTAGCCGGGGACGTCGGTCAGCCGCAGGCCGGGGGCGTGCCGGGCGGCGGCCTCGGTCACCGGCTCGCAGGGGCGGCAGGTGGCGACCGAGATCGCGGTGTGGTCGGGCGCGGTGACCCGGTTGAAGGTGTCGACCAGGTCGGGAGGCGTGGCGGCCAGCAGGCCGGGGGTCAGGACGGTCCTGCCGTACAGGGCCCAGTCGAGCCGGTCCACGACGGCGTCGGGGAGGAGCTGGGCGCGGACGCGGGAGCCGACGCCGTCCGCGCCGGCGAGCAGGTCGCCGTCCAGGGCGGAGCCGTCGGCGAGGTGGGCGCGGACGCGGCCGCCGGGCAGCGGCTCGTACCGGCTGAACTCGGTGCCGAAGCGCACGTCGAGGCCGGACAGCAGGATCTCGCGCAGGGTGAGCCGGTTGACGCCGAAGCCGTCCACGCCGGGGAGCTGGGGCGGGACGTCCTTGGAGAACTTGGGGACCAGCCGGGTGTCCATGAAGGTCATGCGGGTGGCGGGGCGGATGGAGGTGGCCACGGCCAGGTCGTACAGATCGGGGGGCAGGCACGCGCGCAGCGCCGCGGCGCCGGTCTCCTTGAGGCTGATGCGGTAACCCTGGGGGCGGTGGCCGGCCGAGGGGTCGCGCTCCAGGACGGTGGCCTGGAGACCCGCCTTGCGCAGGCCCTGGGCCAGGGATAAGCCGCCGATGCCGCCTCCTGCGACGATGATGTGGGCAGAAGTGTCCATGGGCCTGACGATAGACGATAGCTGTCGCGACAGTAAATGCTTGCGCCAGCTATTCTGGTCGCGTGACCGACGATCGTGTGCCGCCGCCGTTCGAACTGGTGCTGGGCGGCGGGTCGCTGCTCGTGCAGGTGGGGCGGGAGCTCAACACCGAGACCGAGCGCCGCCTGGCGCCGCTCGGGCTCACCGCGCAGCAGGCGGCGCTGCTGCTGCACGCGGCGGGCGGGCGCAGCACGCCCGGCGTGCTGAAGGGCCGGCTCGGCACGGACACGGCGGGGATGACCCGGCTGCTGGACCGGCTGGAGGCCAAGGGGCTGCTGCGGCGGGTGCGGCGGCCCGAGGACCGGCGGTCGGTCCTCATCGAGCTGACGGACGAGGGGCGCGCGCTGGTGCCGCGCCTGCCGCCGATCTTCGGCGGGGTCAGCCGCCAGGTCTTCTCGGGATTCTCCGGGGAGGAGATCGAGCAGGTCACGGGCATGCTGCGGCGGATCATGGCCAACCTGGCGGAAGGGCGATCCTGACCGGGACGCGCGCGTGCCGCGCTCCCGGCCAGGATCGTCAGGGGGCCGGACGGGGCCAGGTTCGGGGGTTTCCGGAGTTCGGGGTTCCGGGGGTTCCCGGGGTTCCGGGCGGGCCGGGCAGGCCGGGGCTTCGGGGTCAGAGTTTGGCGATGACCTCCTCGGCGAAGCGCTCCATCGTGGCGATCTTCAGGTCGAGGCTGTCCGCGCCGTACCGGGCCTTCTCCTCGGGGGTGGCCAGCCACCAGGGGGCGGCCATGGTGGCGGTCACGCCCTTGGCGGCGAAGCGGCGGTAGGTCTCGGCGTCCGGCAGCACGGCCAGCGGGGCGACGATGTCGAACGGGCCCGTCCTGCCGTTCTCGTCGAGGTGCCGGCGGAGGGTGTCGAGCACCGGGTCGAGCTGCTCCTCGGTGTAGATGCGGTTGCCCAGCCAGCCGTCGCCGAAGCGGGCGGCCCGGCGCAGCGCCGCCTCGCTGTCGCCGCCCACGTAGACGGGCACGGGCCCGGCGGGCGTGGGGGAGATCGACAGCGGCGGCAGACCGTCCAGCTCGACGGTCTCGCCGGACCACAGGGCGCGCAGCGTGGGCAGCATCCGGTCGAGGCGGCGGCCCCGGGTGTGGAAGTCCTGGCCGGTGCCGGCGAACTCCTCCTCGCACCACCCCACCCCGACCCCGAACGTCACCCGTTCCCGCGACAGCACCGCCGCCGTGGAGACCAGCTTGGCCACGGTGAACAGGTCGCGGGCCGGGGCGATGTAGACGTTCGGCGAGAAGCGCAGCGTCGTGGTGGCTGTGGCCATCGCGCCGATCGTCACCCACACGTCGGGCCAGTGCGTCGCGGCGTCCCAGCGGGGCGCGCCCGACCGCGAGTACGGGTACCGCGAGGCGAAGTCGGCGTAGAACAGGTGGTCCGACAGCGTGAAGGTGTCGAAGCCGCAGCGCTCGGCCGCCCGCGCCAGCTCCACGAACTGGTCGGTCGGGACGAACGAGGCCCCCAGCCACATCTTCATCGGAACTCCGGCGCGACCTTGGTGGCGAACATCTCCAGGTTCCGCTTGACCGTGTCCAGCGGGAGCACGCCCTGCTGCCCCTGCATGTACAGGCCGAACCACTCCAGGTCCGGCATGCGGTCGAGCATGCGCTGGATGCCGCGCTTGACGTCGTCCGGCGTGCCGAACAGCGCCATCTCCACGTCGTTCATCCGCTTGGCGTCGCCCTTCTCGGGGGAGATCGGCTTGTGCTTCTCGTCCTCCTTCTTGCGCAGCACCTCCAGGTAGCCGAAGGGGCCGAAGAAGGCGGCGAAGTCCTTGGGGATGCTGCGGCCGAAGGTGTTGATCGCCTCCTCTGTGGTGTCCGCGATGCCGACGATCTTCAGGATGCCGGTGTGCTCGCCCAGCTTGTAGTGGCGGCCCTGCCGGGCCGACTCCTCCTGGTAGAGCTTGGCCTTGGCGGCATGGTCGTCGGGGTTGGGGGTGAACATCCACGGCAGGATGTCCTCCTGCGCCGCCCTGATCACCGACCGGTCGGAGATCGTGAACGGCTGCCACAGCTCCGGATGCGGGTTCTGGTACGGCCGGGGGCAGACCGAGACGGCCTGGATCTTCCCGTCGTCGGAGACCTCGCCGGGCGCCCCGAACGTCTTGGTCCATTCCATCGCGGGCCAGCCCTCGATACCGTCAAAGGGGTACGGCACCTCGTAGTCCAGCACGTCGGACTTGTAGCGGAGGGTCTCCTGCGTCCAGGCCATCTTCATGATCTTCAGCACCTCGCCGAAGACGTCGAAGTTCCGCGTGTCCGAGGCCGAGCCGTCGGAGCGGGCGGCGGCGGCCTGCCAGCGCTGGCCGAGGACGTTCATCCAGCGGTTCTGGTAGCCGCGGGCCACGCCGAGCCGCAGGCGGCCCTTGCTGAACTGGTCGAGCAGCGCCACGTCCTCGGCGGCCCTGATGGGGTCCCAGGCGGGCAGCACCATGCCGAGCGGGGCGAGCAGGATGCGCTCGGTCCGCGCGGCGAGGTCGGTGAGGAACATCAGCGGATTGACCGAGAACTCCATCCCCTCGGAGTGGAAGTGGTGCTCGGTCATCATCAGCGCGTCGAACCCGATCTGGTCGGCGTGGACGGCTATCTCCCGCACCTCGTGCAGCAGCCGCTGATACGACTCGGTGTCGCGGCCGATGGGACGCCGTGCCTTGGCGTTCTCCTCGGCCGCGTATCCAGAGCCTGGAATCTGCGGATTCAGGAAGATAGAGAACTTCACCGGGAACCTCTTTCCGCGGACGTCGCCTTGCAAGCTACCCTGGAAATCTTAGCCGAGCAATCGCTTGGTTGATATGAGGAGGCCGTATGAGGCTGGGTGTCACGATGTTCGCCACGGATCTGGCCATGCCGGTCCAGGACCTCGCGGCCGCGGCCGAGGAACGCGGGTTCGACTCGCTCTACCTGCCCGAGCACACCCACATCCCGGTCAGCCGCCGCACGCCGCCCGCCGGCGGCCAGGCCGAGCTGCCCGAGGAGTACAAGCGCACGCTGGACCCGCTGGTCGCGCTCTCCTTCGCCGCCGCCGCGACCCGGCGGCTGCGCGTCGGCACCGGCATCCTGCTCGCCGCCCAGCGCGACCCGATCGTGACCGCCAAGGCGCTGGCCACGCTCGACCACCTGTCCGGCGGGCGCGTGGTGGTCGGCGTCGGGTTCGGCTGGAACGTCGAGGAGATCGAGAACCACGGCGTGCCGTACGGGCGGCGGCGCGAGGTCGCCCGGCGCAACGTGCTGGCCATGCGGGCCTTCTGGCGGGACGAGGTGGCCGCCGTCGAAGGGCTCGAACCGTCCTGGTCGTGGCCCAAGCCCGCGCACGACCTGCCCGTCTACCTCGGCGGGGCCGCCGGGCCGAAGCTGTTCGCCCACATCGCCGAGTACGGCGACGGCTGGATGCCCATCGGCGGCAAGGGCATCAAGGACGCGCTGCCCGCCCTGCGCGAGGCGTGCGAGAAGGCCGGGCGGCCGATGGCCCGGGTGATCCCGTTCGGGACGCTGCCCACCAGGGAGAAGCTGGACTACTTCGCCGGGCTCGGCATCGAGGAGGCCGTGGCCACCCTGCCGAGCGGCCCGGCGGACGTCGTGCTGCGCGCCCTCGACGGCTACGCCGCGCTGCTGCAGGCGATGCCATAATGACGCCCTATGTCCGAGCTCCGTGCTGATGATCCCCGGCGGCTGGGGGAGTACCGGCTCTCGCGCAGGCTCGGGCAGGGCGGCCAGGGCGTCGTCTTCCTCGGTCACTCGGCGGCCGGGGCGCAGGTCGCGATCAAGCTGCTGCACGCGAGCGTGTCCAAGGACGCCGACGTACGGCGCAGGTTCCTCGGCGAGGTGGAGGCGGTGCGCCGGGTCGCGGCCTTCTGCACCGCCCAGCTCCTCGACGCCGACCTCGACGGCGACCGGCCCTACCTGGTCAGCGAATACGTCGAAGGGCCCTCGCTGGGCGAGCACGTGACGGCCGGCGGGCCGCGGCGCGGCGGCTCGCTCGACCGGCTGGCCATCGGCACCGCCACCGCCCTGGGGGCGATCCACCGGGCGGGGGTCGTCCACCGCGATCTGAAGCCGGGCAACGTGCTGCTCAGCCTCGACGGGCCGCGGGTGATCGACTTCGGGGTCTCCCGGCTGATGGACGCCGCCGCCACCACGACCAGGTCGCCCATCGGCACGCCGGCCTACCTGTCGCCCGAGCGCATCAGCGGGGAGCCGGCGGGGCCGCCCGCCGACATGTGGGCGTGGGGGCTGACCGTGGCGTACACGGCCGGGGGGCGGCACGCGTACATGGCGGACACCTACCAGGAGGTCCTGGCCCGGATCCTGTACGGCAAGCCGGACCTGCGCGGGTTGTCGGGTCGGCTGCGGGAGATCGTGGAGGCGTGCCTGGCCCACGACCCGCGCGACCGTCCGGACGCCGAGGAGACGTTGCGCGCGCTGCTCGGCCAGGACGGCGGAACGGGCGACGTCCTCCCCTCCGGCGCCCAGGCCGCCGCCCCCACGGCCACCCCCGACCGAACCCCCGCCACAGTGCCACGCCTCTCCCCGGAAGGGCCGCCCGCCACAGTGCCCTGGCCCTCCCCGCGGGGAACCCGCGCCCCCGCGGGCTCACTCACTGAGACGTCCGCCGTCGCGGGCTCCTCTCCCCTTGAAGGGACGCCCGCCGTCGCGGGCTCTCCTCCCTCCGAAGGGACGGCCGCCGTCGCGGGGCGGAGGGCGTGGCGGGGGTGGCAGGTGGTCGTGGCGGTGGCCGGGGTCGTGATGGGGGTCGCCGGGTTCGTGTTCTGGCTGCGGGCATCCCAGGGCCCCGGCCTGGACGGCACCTGGAAGGGGACGGCCCAGCACACCCCCACCACCGGGCAACCGGACGCGACGCGCACCACCCTCGACGGCACCTGGACGGGATCGGCCGAGCACCCCACGGCCGGCCGGGTCTTCCCGGTCGAGCTGCGCCTGCGCGCCGACGGCGGATCCACCATGCGCTGGGGCGCCGACCTGCACTGTTCCGGCCGGCTCGCCCCCACCAGGAGCCCCGTCGTGTTCGCCCTCGGCCAGGTCAAGGGCCAGGCGTGCCACGCCGGGACGGTCCGCATCGTCCCCTCGGACGACCCCGACCGGTTCCTGGTCAAGGTGACCCGGTCCGACACCGGCGCCGTCATGTACGCGGGCCAGCTCTCCCGTTCCTCCTGACCGGCTGTGTCACGGTCAGGCGGCGATTGCCGTGCACACTGTTGACTGAACGCCGCCCGTTGCCTTCAGTGGAGAGCAAGAAGGGGTGGCGGCGAGGGGAGGCGCCCCGTGCCGACGGCGCAGCCGCTGAGAACGGGGGACCCGCACAGACTCGGCGAGTACGAGCTCGCCGGGCGGCTGGGTGAAGGCGGACAGGGCGCGGTGTTCCTCGGTTCGCGAGGCGGCGAGAGGTACGCGGTCAAGCTGCTGCACGGGCCCGTGGGGGACGAGCAAGGGGCGTTCCTGCGGGAGGTGGAGCTGGCCAAGCATGTGGCCAGGTTCTGCACGGCCCAGGTGATCGACGCCGGGTTTGACGAGGGCCGGCCGTACATCGTGAGCGAGTACGTCGACGGGCCCTCGCTGCACCGGGAGGTCTCGCTGACCGGGCCGCGGCACGGCGGCGCGCTGGAGCGGCTGGCGGTCGGCACCGCGACCGCGCTGGCCGCGATCCACCGGGCGGGCATCGTGCACCGGGACTTCAAGCCGCAGAACGTGCTGCTCGGGCCCGACGGTCCACGGGTGATCGACTTCGGCCTGGCCAGGGCGCTGGACGCGGCGGCCACGGTGACGAACCGGGGCGTGGGCACGCCGGCGTACATGGCTCCCGAGCAGATCACCGCCTCGGCCGTGACCGGGGCGGCCGACGTCTTCTCCTGGGGCGCGACGATGTGCTTCGCGGCCAACGCGAGCGCGCCGTTCGGGCAGGACTCGGTGGCGCCGGTGCTGCACCGCATCCTGACCGCGCCGCCCGAGCTGGGCCGGCTGGACGGGCGGCTGCGGGTGCTGGTGGCCGCCTGCCTGGACAAGGACGTCAGGAACCGGCCCTCCAGCAGGGAACTGCTGCTCGCGCTGCTGGGCGAGCCGGACGCGCCGGACCGGGGGTACGGGGACGTGCCGCTGGTCCCCGGGCAACGTCCGCCCGTGCCGCTGGCCGAGCCCGAGGTCACCGGTGCGGCCGGCGCCTACCACCTGCGCTCCCGGACGGGCGCCGGCCCGGAACCTCCCACCTCCACCGGCCCGACGACCCCGCCGGACCCGACGGCCCCGGTCGAGCCGGGACCGCGACGCCCGAGGGCGCCGTACGAGCCGGGTCCGCCAGGCCCGAGGGCGCCGTACGAGTCGGGAGCGCGAGGCCCGAGGACGCCGGACGAGCCGGACGGTCTGAGGACGCGGGCCGGGACGGGCGCGACGGACCGCCGGGGGCGCGGGGCCGGGTGGGTGCAGGCGGTCGTGGCCGTGTGCGCGGCGCTGCTGGTGACCGCGGTCGTGCTCACGGTGATCGTGCCCGCGCTCAACGGCCACCGCTCCGGCCAGGCGTCCGTGCTGCCGGCGGCGCCGCCGAGCCCGGCGGGTTCGGCGCACTCCTCCTCGCGGCCGGGCGGGAAGCCGGCCGAGCGGCAGCGCGTGCCCACGGTCGCGCCCGCCGTCGAGCCCACCGGCGGACCTACCGGCGGACCTACCGGCGGACCCACCGGTGAGCCGACAGCCGGGCGGCCGGTGACGGTCGCGGTTCCGCCGCTGACCGGCATGGACCGGGCCGCCGCGGTCAAGGCGCTCAAGCAGGCCGGGCTGACGGTCGGCGCGGTCACCAGGACCGACTCGCCGCGGGAGATCGGCCGGGTGCTGGGCAGCCGTCCGGCGGCCGGCACGGTGGTGGGCCGGGGCGGCGCGGTCGCGCTGGAGGTGTCGGCGGGGGTGCCGGTGCCGTCCCTGATCGGGCGGCAGCGCAAGGCGGCCGAGGCGGCGCTCACCGCCGCCGGGCTCGCGGCGGGGACGGTCACCCGGGCCTGCTCCGACCAGCCGGACGGCCAGGTCCTCGCGACGCGGCCGGAGGCCGGCGCGCGGCTGCCGGGCGGCGCGACGGTGGCGCTCACGGTGGCTCGCCAGGGCGTCGAGGTGCCGTCCGTGGTGGGGCGGCCCCGCGCCGACGGCCGGGCCGCCCTGGTCGCGGCCAGCTTCACGGTACGGTCCCGTGCCCAGGTCGTGGACGACGACGCCAAGGCGGACACCGTCCTGAGCCAGAGCCTGACCCCGGGCGCCTGCGCCGCGCCCGGCGACGTGGTGGTGATCACGGTCGGCGTCGCCGGCCAGTCCGGCGGCCCCGGCCCCGAGGAGCCCACGCAGACCCCGACCGGCCCCGCCACCGACCCCTCGACCGGCCTGTAGCCGCCACCGGCACGCCCGGAAGCGGCCCGGACGCGGCTTGGACGCGGAGGGGGAGCGGCCCGGACGCGGAGGGGGAGCGGCGAGGAGGCCGCGGGGAAGCGGCGGGGAAGTCGTCAGAAGGCCAGCGCGGACTCCAGCATGACCGCCGTGACCTGGTCCTCGGGCAGGTCCATGGTCTTGACCACGCCCCACTGCAGCGCCCCGAGCAGCGCCCAGCACCTGACCCTGGCCTCCGGGCCCGGGTTCTCGCCGGCGAGCTTGGCGAAGATCTCGTCCCTGAACGTGCCGACGACCGCGCGCTCGGAGCCGGGCGGCTGGCTGTCGTCGGCCGCTAGGTCCTCCATGAACAGGCGGATCACCGCGCGGTGCCGCACCGCGAAGACGGCCAGGGCCTCGACGAACGCCTTGCGGTCCGGGTACTCGGTGTCGAGCAGCGTGATCATCTCGGCCGCGGCGGGGGAGAGCAGTTCGGAGGCCAGCCGGTCCTTGGGGTGGAAATGGTAGGCGACGGCGGTCTTGGTCAGCCCGACCGCGGCGGCGATGTCGGCCAGCGAGGTGCCCGCGTAGCCGCGCTCGGCGAACAGCTCGCGCGCGGCCGCCAGGATCCGGGAGCGGGTGTCGTCGGGTGTGGTCATCGTCTCATTTCCCACGGGATCCGGAATTTCGGATGTCCTCCGTTTTATCGTAGTCCTGTACGACCGTACAGGACGGCCGTCGGGCAGGGGCGAGACGATGACGCGGTTTCTTGGTCGGCTGGGTGGCTGGTGCGCGCGGCACGGGCGGATCGTGCTGGCTTTATGGGTGGCCCTGGCCGCGGGCCTGATGGGCGCGAGCCTCGCGCTCGGCAGCCCGGTCAGCAACGACGCCTCCATCCCGGGCACCGACGCGCAGCGCGCGCACGACCTGATGAAGGAGGGCTTCGGCCCCGGCTACGCCACCGGCGGAACCGTGCAACTCCTCCTGTACTCCGCGGACGGGAAGCTCACCGACGAACCGCGCAAGCAGGCCGTCGAGCGCGCGGTCGCCGCGATGCGCACGATGCCGCACGTCGTCCAGGTGGACACGCCCTACCGGATGGGCGGCATCGCCTCGAACCTGCAGATCGGCGTGATCACCGTCAAGATGCAGGGCAACGACCCCGACAAGGTGGGCGAGGACACCCAGGCCCTGTCCGACGCCGCTGCCCCGGCCAGGGACGCCGGGCTGGAAGTGGTGCCCGCCGCCGACTCCAACCCGGCGAGCAAGGAGATCAAGACCGGGCCGAGCGAGATCATCGGCGTGGTGTGCGCGCTGCTCGTGCTGGTCTTCGCGTTCGGGACGCTGGTCGCCGCGATGGTGCCGATCTTCGCCGCGCTGGTCAGCGTCGCGACCGGGCTCGGCGTGATCGGCCTGCTCGGCTACGTCGTGGACATGCCCAAGCAGGCCGGGATCATGTCCACGATGATCGGGCTCGGCGTCGGCATCGACTACGCGCTGTTCCTGCTGTCGCGCCACCGCAAACTGCTGGCCGACGGCGTGCCGGTCGTGGAGTCCGTACGGCGGACGGTGGCCAGCTCGGGCGGGGCCGTCGTGTTCGCCGGCGGCACGGTGATCATCGCGTTGAGCGCGCTGATGCTGGCCGGGTTCCCGCTGCTGAGCACGCTCGGCTGGGTGACCGGCATCTCCGTCGTCTTCGCCGTGCTGACCTCGGTCACCCTCGTGCCCGCCCTGCTCGGGCTGCTCGGCCACCGCGTCAACGCGCTCAAGGTGCCGCTGGTGCGCGGGCGGTCGTCCACCCGCGGCGGGGGCGCCGGCTGGGCCGGGCTGGGCGCGTGGGTGGCGCGCCGGCCGTGGCGGGTGCTGATCGGCAGCGTCCTCGTGCTCGGCGCGCTGGCCGCGCCCGCGCTCGCGCTGCAGCTGGGGCCCCTGGACGAGGGGTACGCGGCCAAGGACTCGGCCGGGCGCCGCGCGTACGAGCTGATGGCCACGGCCTTCGGCCCCGGCAGCAACGGCCCGCTCATCGTGGTCGCCGAGCTGCCGGAGAAGGTCTCCGGCGCCGGGGACGCCACCGTGAAGCGCATCGCCGACGAGGTCGCCCGCGTCGACGGGGTCGCCCACGTGTCGGACCCCAAGGTGAACGCCTCCGGCCGCTCGGTCCTGCTCCAGACGATCAGCGACTACGCCCCGAGCGACCCGAAGGCCGCCGAGGTGGTCAGGGAGGTCAGGGCCATCTCGATCCCGGGCGTCCAGGTGCACGTCGGCGGCAAGGTGGCCGGGCTGACCGACGCCGGGGACCGCATGAACGAGCGCACCCCGCTGGTCATCGGCGTGGTCGTGCTGCTCAGCGCGCTGCTCCTGCTGTTCGCCTTCCGCGCGCCCGTCGTCGCGGTCAAGGCCGCCGTGATGAACCTGGTGTCGCTGGGCGCCGCGTTCGGCGCGCTCGCGCTGGTGTTCTCGATCGGCCTCGGCAGCGGCCTGGTCGGCATGGACGCCCCCATGGACGCCTCCTACCTCCAGACGTTGTTCTTCTCCGTGCCGATCGAGAGCTACGTGCCGCTGATGTTGTTCGCGGTGCTGTTCGGCCTGTCGATGGACTACGAGGTGTTCCTGCTCACGGCGGTGCGCCAGGCCCACGCCCGGCACGGCGACAACAGCCGGGCGGTGGCCGAGGGCCTCGGCTCGACCGGCCGGGTCATCACCTCGGCCGCCCTGATCATGGTGGCGGTGTTCGTGGCGTTCATCGCCTACCCGGACGCGATGGTCAAGACGTTCGGCGTCGGGCTGGCCGTGGCCATCGCGGTGGACGCGACCGTCATCCGCGGCTTCCTCGTGCCGGCCACGATGGTGCTGCTCGGCCGGGCGAACTGGTGGTGCCCGCGCTGGCTGGACCGGCTGCTGCCGAACCTGTCGGTCGAGGGCCACGAGGAGGACGAGCCGGAGCCGCGCCGCGAGCGCGCGCAGGAGCCGGTGGGCGCCGGGCGTTGACCCCGCCGGCGGCCGGTGAGCCGGGGGCGCCGAGGTCGCAGGCCGGTCCGGGGCCGTCGAGGTGGCAGGCCGGTCCGGGGTCGTCGAGGTGACAGGCCGGTCAGTCGGGGTCGTCGAGGTGGCAGGCCGGCACCCACCCGACGACGCCCGTGGCCGCGTCGGTGCCGTGGTGCCACAGGGTGCTGTCGAAGGCGTCGTCGCAGCGGAACAGCTCGTGCTCCTCCGACCGGTCGGAGTCGAAGCCGTCGCCGGGACGGCCCACGCCGAGCTGGGCCGCGCCGCCCTTCGGCTCGCTCCAGATGACCACCTCGCGGCTGCGGAAGTCGTAGCGGTAGCGGGCCTGCGCGGGGCCGGCGCCGCCCACGGTCACGACCGCGAGCAGGCCGGCCGCGACGGCTCCTCTGGCGAGCATGCGGACCTCCCTCACTGTGGGCGATTACCCGCTCACAGTACGCTCCCGCACGACCTCGTGCCCGGCACGCCGCCAGCCGACGAGGCCGCCGTCCAGCGGGCGGGCGTCGAGACCGCGCTCGCGCAGCAGGCGTGCGGCCTGCGGGGAGAGCACGCAGTACGGCCCGCCGCAGTAGGCCACGACCCGGGCGTCGGCCGGCAGCTCCGCCAGGCGGCCCGCCAGGTCGTCCAGGGGCACCGAGATCGCGCCCGGCACGTGTCCCTTGGCGTAGGCGGCGGCCGGCCGGACGTCGACGACCACCGTGCCGGGGTCGGCCAGCCGGGCGGCCAGCTCGTCGGCCGTGACGCCGGACAGGTCCCCCAGGTGCTCCCGCACCGCCTCGCGCAGGCCGGACAGCCGGTCGTGGGCGAACCGCTGGAGGTCGCCCAGGAAGCGCGAGACCTGCTCGTCGGCCAGCCGGTAGCGGATCCGCGTGCCGTCCCGGCGGCTGGTCACCAGGTGGGCCGCGTGCAGGTGCTGGAGCTGGGCCGAGGTGTTCTTGAGCGGCACGCCGGCCGCCCGCGCCAGCTCCTCGACCGTGCGCTCGCCCTGGTCGAGCACGTCGAGCAGGCGCAGCCGCACCGGGTTGGCCAGCGCCTTGCCGACGCGGGCCAGGTGCCGGTAGACGGGTTCCTCGGGGAAATCGGCCATCAGACCGCGTACTGGTCGTGGCGCAGCCAGAGTTCGGTCCACTCCTCGGGGGTGAGCTCGCGGCCGCTGTGGGTGATCTCGGCCAGCTCCTCGAAGTACGCCTCGCGCGGCGCGCCCGGCGTGAAGAGCACCAGCATCGAGGCCGGCTCGCCGGAGGCGTTGCGGAAGGCGTGCACGCCACCCTCGGGCACGTGCAGGAAGTCGCCGGGGCGCCCGTCGGCCCACTTGTCGCCGTCGTAGAGCTGGACGGTGCCGGTCAGCACGTAGAACGACTCGGTGATGGTGCGGTGGAAGTGCGGGGACGCGCCGCCGGGGCGCGGGCCCATCTCCCAGCGGTACAGGCCGTAGGCGCCGTTCGTCGAGCCGCCCGTGCCCAGGTAGTGGACGCGGGTGCCGGTCGCCATCGACAGGTCGGGGCCCTTGTCCGCCGGGCGCAGGGTGGCGCTGATCTCGCCGGTCTCGGCCAGGTAGCGCTGCTGGGGGTACGACATGGGACAACCTCCACTATTCCAAAGGAAATTAGAATAGCGTCTCAGAACGTGATGACCGTACGGGCGACCGTCCCCTGGCGGACGTGGGCGACCGCCTCGTTGATCTGGTCGAGGGGGAGGCGTTCGGTGATCAGGCCGTCGAGGTCGAGGCGGCCGCGGAGGTACTGGGCGGCCAGCATGGGCAGGTCGCGGTGCGGCGCGGCGTCGCCGCCCTGGGTGCCCATGAGGCGGCGGGAGGAGAACAGCAGGCCGGTGTCCAGCGCCATGGGGTGGCCCTGGGGCGGGCTGCCGACCATGACCGTGGTCCCGCCCGGCTGGGTGGCGGCGAAGGCCTCCGCCAGCACGCCGGGGACGCCGGTCGCGTCGAAGGCGTAGTCGACGCCGCCGCGGACCAGCGCGCCGACCTGGCCGGGCAGGTCGCCGGCGGTGAGCAGGTGGGTGGCCCCGAAGCGCTCGGCCAGCTTGAGCTTCCCCTCGGCCACGTCCGCGGCGATGATCGTGGTGGCGCCGGCGAGCACCGCGCCCTGGATGACGTTGAGCCCCACGCCGCCGCAGCCGACCACCAGGACCGAGGCGCCCGGCGGCACCTCGGCCACGTTGAGGACGGCGCCCACGCCGGTGATCACGCCGCAGGCCAGCAGGCACATGGCGGCGAAGGGCGCGTCCTTGGCGATCTTGACGCACATGGCCTCGGCGACCACCGCGTACTCGGCGAACGAGCCGATGCCGATGAAGCGGCGGGTCTCCCGGCCGTCGAGGGTGACCCTGGGCGGGCCGCCCATGATGGTCGGCAGCCGCTGCGGGCCCGAGCACAGGTGGAAGCGGCCGGAGCCGCAGTGGCGGCAGCGCCCGCAGGGGCCGCTCATGGCGATGATGACGTGGTCGTCCGGCCTGACGGAGGTGACGCCCGCGCCGACGCTCTCGACCACGCCCGCGCTCTCGTGCCCCAGGATGAACGGCGGCGCGCCCATTACGGGGCTCTTGCCGTCGATGGCCTTGAGGTCGGAGCCGCACACGCCCGAGGCCATGATCCGGACGCGCACCTCGCCGGGGCCGGGGTCGTCGATCTCGACGTCGCGGATCTCCATCGGGGCGTGGAACCCGGTCAGCACGGCCGCGCGCATCAGCATGCGCCCCACGCTAGCCCGGCGCGCCGCCTGCGAGCAAGCGGTTGCTCGGTTAGCCGTTGACACCCCTTCCCGGCAAATCTACGCTCAGCGAAACCAAGCGAGCGCTAGGCCGAGTCGCGAGGAGAACAACATGGTACGGCGGGGCGCGGCGGCGCTCACCCTGACGCTGCTCGTCGCCGGCTGCGCGGCCCAGCAGACCGGCGCGGCCCAGTCGGGCGCGGGAGTGACGGACACCACGATCAAGGTCGGCGGCGTGCTGACCAAGACCAGCGCGAGCGGCTACTCGACCAGGGACGCCGAGATCGGGGCGAAGGCCAGGTTCGCCCGCGCCAACGCCGAGGGCGGCGTGCACGGCCGGAAGATCGACTTCATCGGCGCCGAGGACGACGCCCAGGACGCGGCCAAGGGCGACGCGGCGGCCAAGAAACTCGTCCAGAAGGACCAGGTGTTCGCCCTGGTCCCGGTGCACGCCCCGAACTTCGGCGGCGCGGCCTTCCTCGAACAGCAGGGCGTCCCCTGGTTCGGCTGGGCCACCGGGCCGCAGTGGTGCGGCACCAGGACCGGGTTCGGCTACAACGGCTGCCTGGCCCCCAAACGCGGCGCCGGGTCCCAGACGTGGTGGGGCAGGCAGCTGGCCGACCTGCTCGGCGGCGCCGCCGGCAAGAGCGTCTACGTGCAGACCAGCGACTCCAGCGGCAGCAAGTACGGCGGCACGACCATCTCCCAGTCGTTCACCGCGGCCGGGTTCAGGCTGGCCGGCGTGAACTCCGGCCTGCCGGCCGCCGCCCCGCCCCCCGACTGGCTCCCGTACGTCAACAAGATCATGACCTCGGACGGCGGCAGGGCCCCCGACGTCGTCGTCTCGGTGATCGCCGGCACCAAGTTCAACGTCGGGCTCTACGCGGCGCTCAAACGGGCCGGCTACAAGGGCGTGCTCACCGACGCCACCAGCTACGACCTGGCCATCCTCAAGGACCCGGCCGGCGCGCAGGCGCTCGACGGCGTGATCGCCGCGCCCATGTTCGAGCCGTTCGAGTCGCCGGCGCCCGAGATCGCCCAGCTCAAGAAGGACGTCGAGCAGGTCGCCCCCGGCACCGCGCTCACCCAGCACCTGGCGATCGGCTACTGGTCCGCCGACATCTTCCTCGACGTGCTCAAGCGCACCGGCAAGGACCTGACCAGGGAGAAGTTCCTGGCCACCGCCAACGGCGACTACCTCTACGAGAACCCCGGGTTCGGCCGCATCCGCTACCCGAGGGACCACAGCGAGCCCAACGGCTGCGGCGCCCTGGTCAAACTGGAGGGCGGCGCCTTCCAGGTGGCCAGGAGGATGGCCTGCTTCGACAACGTGCCGCTGAAATGATCCTCCAGTACGTGCTCAGCGGCCTGGTCACCGGGGCCGTCTTCGCGATCATGGGCTCCGGCCTGACCCTGTCGTACGCGGCGACCGGGGTGTTCAACTTCGCCCACGGCGCCGTCGGCTTCCTGGCCGCCCTGGTGTTCTACGAGCTCACCGCCGCCGCCGGGCTGCCCGCCTGGCTGTCGGCGCTGGTGGCGGCCGGGCTGTTCGCGCCCGCGCTCGGCTATCTGCTGCACCGGGCCATGTTCCGCGGGCTCGCCCAGGCGGGGGAGACCGCGCAGATCGTCGCCACCATCGGGCTCACGATCGCGCTGCCCGCGCTCGGCCTGCTGGCCGTGGAGCTGGCCGGGCTGCCCGCCACGGACGCCACCTCCCTGCCGCGCGGCGTCGGCCCCCATCCGGCCCGGGCGTTCGACCAGCTCGGCGTGCGGCTGGACAGCGACCAGCTCATCACCTTCGCCTTCTCGGCCGTCGCGGCGGCGGGGTTGTGGGCGTTCCTGCGGCACACGCCGTACGGGCTGCGCATGCGCGCCTGCGTGGACCGCCGCCGCCTGGCCACGCTCCGGGGCATCGACGCCGACGCCACCTCGGCGCTGGCCTGGATGCTCGGATCGGGGCTCGCCGGGCTGGCCGGGGTGCTGGCGGCGCCGGTGCTCGGGCTGGACGCGACGGCGTACACGGTGCTGCTGTTCGCCTCGGCGACGGCCGCGGTGTTCGGGCGGCTGCGCTCGATCCCCTGGACGTTCGCCGCCGGGCTCGCGCTCGGCGTCGTGCAGAACCTGGTCGCCGGGTACACCGACTTCCTGGAGGAGGTCACCGGGCTGCGCACGGCCGTGCCGGTGATCCTGCTGTTCGCCGGGCTGCTGCTGCTGAACCGGTCGCGGGAGCGGGTGGCGGGCAGCGCCGCCGAGGACGTCCCGCCGCCCGACCACCTGGCCGGGGTGCCGGCCTGGCGCAGGCGGCTGCCGTGGGCGGCGGGTCTGGCCGCGCTGGCGGCCTTCGCCCTGCTCGGGCCGGAGTACTACGTGGGCGTCGCGGCCCAGGGGCTGGTGCTGGCGCTGATCTTCTGCTCGTTCGTGGTGGTCACCGGGATCGGCGGCATGGTGAACCTGGCGCAGGCCGCCTTCGCCGCCATGGCGGCGCTGACCTGCGGGTGGGCGTTCGCCTCCGGGCTGCCGTTCGTCGTGGCGATCCTGCTCGGGGTGGCCGCGGCGGGGGCCGTCGGGCTGGTCGTGGCGCTGCCCGCGCTGCGGCTGGGCGGCCGGGTGCTGACGCTGGCCACGCTGGCCCTGGCGCTGCTGGCCGACCAGGTGCTGTTCCAGGTGGACGCCTTCAGCAACGGGACCATCGGATGGGCGCTGCCGGCGCTCGGGCTCGGCTTCGCCGACACCTCCGACCCGCGGGTGCGGGTGGCCGTGCTGCTGGCGCTGATCGGGCTGGTGGCGCTGCTGGTGCGCAACCTGGAGCGGTCGGCGTCGGGGCGGGCCGTCCTCGCCGTACGGTCGGCGCCCGCGGCGGCCGTCACCTCCGGGCTGTCCGCGCCGCGGGCCAAGATCGTGCTGTTCGTGCTGGCGTCGGGGATCGCCGGGCTCGGCGGCGTGCTGTTCGCGATCTCCAAGGGGTCGGTCACGGCCACCGACCTGCCGGCGTTCGCCGGGTTCGTCTGGCTGGCCGTGGTGGTGCTGCAGGGCGTGCGCAGGATCGGCGGGGCGGTGCTCGGCGGGCTGGTCGCGGTGGCCGTGCCCGAACTGCTGGCCACCTGGGACGTCTCCGCGCACGTCGGGTCGATCCTGTTCGGCGCGGGCGGCATGATCCTGGCCCGGCATCCGGACGGCGTGCTCACCCAGCTCGCCGAGGCCCGCCATCGCCGCCGCGCCCGCCGCCTCTCGGCCACTTCTTCCGCTGCTTCTTCCGGTGCTTCTCCCGCTGCTTCTTTCGGTGCTTCTTTCGGTGTTTCTTCCGGCAGGCCTTCCGCGCCCGGCGGCCCCGGGGGGCCGCTGTTCGTGCTGGAGGACGTCGTGGCCGGCTACGCCGACTGCACCGTGCTGCGCGGGGTGCGGCTGGAGGTGCGGCCCGGCGAGGTGGTGGCGCTGCTCGGCGCGAACGGCGCGGGCAAGTCCACCGCGTGCGCCGTCGCCGCCGGGGACCTGCCGGTGACCGGCGGCCGCGTCCTGCTCGACGGCGTGGACGTCACCGCCTGGCCGGCGCACCGGCGGGCGCGCGCCGGCGTCCTGCTGGCCCCCGAGGGGCGGGGCGTCTTCCCCGGGCTCACCGTGGAGGAGAACCTGCGTACCTGGCTGGAGGATCCGGAGCCGGTCTACCGGCGCCTGCCGCAGCTCGCGGCCCGCCGTACGGTGGCCGCGGGCGCCCTGTCCGGCGGCGAGCAGCAGCTCCTCACGCTGGCCCCGGCCCTGGTGCGGCCGCCGCGGGTGCTGATCGCCGACGAGCCCTCGCTGGGCCTGGCCCCGCTCGTGGTGCGGCAGGTGTTCGACGTCTTCGCCGAGCTGCGCGACCGGGGCGTGGCGCTGCTGCTGGTCGAGGAGAAGGCGACCGAGGCGCTGGCCGTCGCCGACCGGGTCGCGTTCATGCGGCTGGGCGCCGTCACCTGGACGGGCCCCCGCTCGGAGGTGGACGGCGACCGGCTGACCGCCGCCTACCTGGGGGTGAGGTGAATGCTGGCGGTGCAGGGCGTGTCCGTGGCCTTCGGCGGCGTCAGGGCGCTGGACGGCGTGTCGTTCGAGGCCGGGCCCGGCCAGGTCTGCGGCGTGATCGGCCCGAACGGCGCGGGCAAGACCACGCTGTTCGACGTGGTGTCCGGGCTGCGCAGGCCGGTCGCGGGCCGGGTCACGCTGGACGGGCGCGACCTGACCGGCGTGTCCGCGCTCCGGCGGGCCAGGGCAGGCGTGCGCAGGACGTTCCAGCGCACGCAGGTGTTCGGCCGGCTCACCGTGGCCCAGAACGTGCTGGCCGCGCTCGACTGGCACGGCGGTGGCGGCGGGCTGGCCGCCGATCTGGCCGGGTGGCCGGGCCGGCGGCGGATCGAGCGCGAGCGCGGCGCACGCGTGGCCGAGGTGCTCGACCTGTGCGGGCTCACCCCGCTGCGCGACGCGTACGCCGCCGCCCTGCCGGTCGGGCAGCGCCGGATGGTCGAGCTGGCCCGCGCGCTCGCGGACCGTCCTCGGCTCCTGCTGCTGGACGAGCCCACCTCCGGCCTGGACGCCGCCCAGACCGCCCGGCTCGGCGAGGTCGTCAGGGCCCTGGACACCACCGTGCTGCTGGTCGAGCACGACATGGGCTTCGTCATGGAGATCTGCGACCGGATCGTCGTCCTGGACCTGGGCAGGGTCATCGCGTCCGGGACGCCGGCCCGGGTCAGGGACGATCCGGTGGTGCGGGCCGCGTACCTAGGCTGAGTGCCGTTCGGTGAAGGACAGGATGCGGCGCCAGGCGTCCTGGCAGACGCCCTCCCACTCCTTGAACGAGCGGTCGAAGAAGGAGTGCGGCGCGCCCTCGTAGAGGTGGGTCTCGTGCTCGGTGCCCACCCGGTCCAGCGCCGCGGTGTAGGCGTCGAACTCCGCCGGGCTCGACACCTTGTCCGCGCCGCCCCGGAGCAGCAGCAGCGGCGCGCCGGGACCGGTCTTCGGCTCGTCGATGAAGCGCAGCGCGCCGTAGAAGCCGATGCTCCCGGCCAGGCCGTTGCCCTCCGCGCCCTGACGCCACGACAGCGCGCCGCCCATGCAGAAGCCGACCGTGAACACCGGACCGCCGGCGGCCAGCTCGGCGGTCGCCGCCGCCGCGTCGGCCTGCACCTGGTCGAGCTTGAGCTGGTCGACGTGCGGCATGTAGTCGAAGTCGTCGCCCCGGTCGTCGGTCCCGGCGGTGCGGCCGAAGTAGTCGATCGCGATCGTGCGGAACCCGGCCTCGGCGAAGCGCACCGCGAGGTCGCGATAGAACGGGTGTAGGCCGCGCACGTCCGGCATGATCACCACGCCGCGGCCGTTCGGCTCGGCCGGCTCGGCCCGGTAGGCCATGAAGCGGGTGCCGTCGGCGGAGGTCAGCGTGATCTGCTCGTGCGCCGCCACCTCCCCCTGGATCGGCGGGGCGGGCGGCAGGCTGTCGGTGGAATGACACATGTGCCCAGCATGCCCAAGCTGATCGCCCGTCATCCACCTTCGTCGTCAGTACGGCGGCGCCGCCCGGAACGCCGCCAGCAGGTGGGCCCGCACCCGCCCCACGGCCGGCCTGGCCGGCGCGCCCGACCGTACGGCCAGGTAGCCGGTGTTGATCGGCGGCTCCGCCGGCTCGGCCAGCACGACCAGCGTGCCCTCGGCCAGGTCGCGCCGGCACAGGTACGCGGGCAGGACGGACACGCCCATGCCGGCCCGCACCGCGCTCAGCACCCCGCGCAGGTCCGGGATGACGACCTGCGCGGCCATCGACGGCCGCCGCCCGAAGACGGCCCGCCAGTAGCGGCGCACGATGGGCAGGTCCTCGGCGTAGGCCACCACCGGGACCGCGGCCAGCTCCTTGGGCCCGACCCGGCCGACCGGCAGCCCGCGGGCCACGGACGGCGCCGCCACCAGGACGAACTCCTCGTCGTAGACCGGGTCCGCCTGGATGCCGCGCACCCGGGGCCGGATCGTGGACAACACCAGGTCGAGCCGTCCGGCCGCGAGGTCGGCCAGCAGGTCGTCGGCCAGGCCGAGGGTGGTGCGCAGGCGCAGCCCGTCGCGGACGAGCGGGGCGAGCATCGGCATGACCTCCTCGCACAGGAACTCGGCCGGGCCGCCCAGGTGCACGGCCTCGTCCGAGGGCAGCTCCGAGCCGGCCACCTCCTCCAGCGCGTCGAGGGCGGGGGCCACCCGGCGGGCCAGCTCGTCGGCGGCGGGGGTGGGCGCGACGCCGCGCGGCAGCCGGTCGAACAGCGGCCGGTCGAGCGTCGCCTCCAGCGTCTTGACCTGGGCGGTCACCGCCGGTTGCGAGAGGCCGAGTGTGTGCGCGGCGGCGGTGATGGAGCCGGTCCTGTGGACGGCGAGAAAGGTCCGCAGCAGGTCCAGCGAGAGAGACGACACATCACTATTCTGATGCCACGACCGACGTCTCGCTATTTGTGGCTGATGGGCTTTCCCGGCCATGCTCGACGGCATGAGCAAGCGCATCCTGATCGTGCTGACCAGCCACGACGACCTCGGCGGCGTGGAGCGTACCGGATACTACGTCCCCGAGGCGGCCCATCCCTGGCAGATCTTCACCAAGGCCGGCTTCGAGGTGGACGTCGCCAGCATCGCCGGCGGCCGGCCGCCCCGCGACGGCCACGACCCGGACGACCCGGCGCAGGCCGCCTTCCTCGCCACCGGCCTGGACGACGACACCGCCCCCCTCTCCGCGGTGGACGCCTCGGCCTACGACGCCGTCCTGTACGCCGGCGGCCACGGCACCATGTGGGACTTCCCCGCCGACCCCGACGTGGCCCGGGTCGGCCGCGAGATCTACGAGCGCGGCGGCGTGGTCGCGGCGGTCTGCCACGGCCCGGCCGCGCTGGTCGGCCTGACCTTGTCCGACGGCTCCCACCTGGTGGACGGGCGGCGGGTGGCCGCCTTCACCAACAGCGAGGAGACCGCGCGGGGCGTGGCGGGGGTGGTGCCGTTCCTGCTGGCCGACGCGCTGACCGAGCGCGGCGCCCGGCACGAGCCCGCCCCCGACTGGCAGCCGCAGGTCGTCGTGGACGGCCGGCTGGCCACCGGCCAGAACCCGGCCAGCGCCGCGCCCCTGGCCGACCAGGTCGTCGCCCTCCTGAGCTGACCCCGGCCGAACAGGCCGTCGCCCTCCTGAGCTGACCCACCGGCCGACCTTGACCCGGCCCTGGCCGAGGTCGCCGGACGGCGGACGTCGGGCCGCCAACGGCAGCCGGATGGCGGTTGCCGCACCGTCGCGCGAGATCCGACCATCGAGGGGTACGGCAAGCCCCTCCGTGGAAGGAAGTCCTCATGGCGTTCCACCCCAACCTCGATCCGGACCTGCGTGCCGCCCTGGAGAACGCGCCGTTCCCGGCGTTCGACGTGACGGCGCTCGACGCGGAGGAGCTGGCCGGGCACCGCGCCCAGATCCACGCGATGCTGGCCGCGACGCCGCCCGCCGAGACCGAGGTGCGGATCGAGGACCGCCGCGTCCCCGGCCCCGACGGCGAACCGGACATCCGGGTCCGCGTCTACCGCCCCGCGCAGGACGGCGCCGGCCGGCCCGGCCTCTACTGGATCCACGGCGGCGGCATGATCGTCGGCATGCCCGAGGTGGACGACGCCACGATGATCGATTACGTCGAGCGGCTCGGCGTCGTCGTGGTCTCCGTCGACTACCGTCTGGCGCCCGAGCGCCCGCACCCCGCGCCGGTCGAGGACTGCTACGCGGGCCTGCTGTGGACCGCCAAGAACGCCGAGGAGCTGGGCATCGACCCCGCCCGGCTGGCCGTCGGCGGGGCCAGCGCGGGTGGGGGGCTGGCCGCCGGGACCGTGCTGCTCGCCCGCGACCGGGGCGGGCCCGAGGTGGTCCTCCAGCTGCTGATCTGCCCGATGCTCGACGACCGCAACACCACCCCGTCGAGCCTGGAGTTCACCGAGGCCGTGGTCTGGGACCGGGCCGCGAACCTCTACGGCTGGTCCGCCCTGCTGGGCGACCGGGCGGGCGGCCCGGATGTCCCGGCGTACGCGGCGCCGGCGCGGGCCGAGGACCTGTCGGGGCTGCCGCCCGCGTTCGTCGACGTGGGCGAGCTGGAGGTGTTCAGGGACGAGGACATCGACTACGCCCAGCGGCTGGCGCGGGCCGGCGTGTCCACCGAGTTCCACCTCTACCCGGGGGCGTTCCACGGGTTCGACGTCATGGTGCCGGACACCCCGCTGAGCAGGCGGGCGCGGGAGACCCGGCTGGCCGCGCTCAGGCGGGCGTACCGCCTGTAGCGGTGGCGGCGGTGGCGGCGGTGACGTTGGCGGCGCCGGCGGTGGCGGCCTCAGCGGTGGTGGCGTTCGCGAGGAGGCGCAGCAGGGCGAGGGCGAGGTGGGCGCGCAGGCGTCCGGCCGGGTCGGCGAGGGAGAAGCCCAGCACCGACTCCGCCCGCGCGATGCGGGCCGCCATCGAGCTGTGGTGCAGGTGCACCCCGGTGGCGGCGGCGCGGACCGACCCGGCCGAGCACAGCGCGTGCACCGCGAGCAGGTGGTCCTCGCTCAGCCGCGCCATCGCCCGTACGTCGGCCAGCTCCGCGACGGCCGGGCCGGGCAGGTCGGCGAACAGCGCGAGCGCGCCGAGATCGGTCCAGCGCACCACCCGGTCGTGCGGGCCGGTGAAGCGCAGCGCCGTGCGGGCCTTGGCCCAGGACTCGGCGGCGTGCGACCCGGGCAGCTCCGGGCCGATGCCCACGCGGGCGCCCTCGGGCAGCTCGCCCTCGACGGTGGTGGCCACCAGCACGGCCTGGGTGTCGCCGATCCTGGCCGTCCGCACGCGGTGCCCCATCGCCCGCAACCCGGCCGCGAGCGGGTCGCGAGAGAGAGCGGACGCCGTGGTCCGGAGCGGGTCGCGGGGAGTGGTGGACGTCGTGGCCTGAAGCGGGTCGCGGGGGAGGGTGGATGCCGTGACCTGAAGCGGGTCGCGGGGGAGGGCGAAGGCCATGGCCTGGAGAGGGGTGGACGGCGCGAAACCGAGCAGGCGCAGTGCCCGCGCGCGTTCCGCCTCGCCGGTCTCGGCCGACAGCACCAGCTCGACCAGCGCCGGGTCCCGGCCCTCGCGGGCCTGCGCGGCGGCGCGTTCCAAGGTCAGCTCGGCGGCGGCGGCGAACCGTTCGAGCACGATGTCGTCGAGGCCGTGGGGGGCGCCCTCGCGTTCCATCCACACGCTGCCCAGGCCGCCGCTCAGCTCCCTCGCCCGGACCCCCTCCCCGGCGCCCGGCCCCTCCCCGGCGCGCGGCGTCTCCGTGTCGGCGGACCGGCCGTCCGGGCCCGTCCGGAGGCGCCGGCCGGTGGTGGCGTCGTGCAGGCCGACCGGGCATCGCGCCAGCCGGGCGGTGGCCGCGAGCAGCACGGGCACGGTGACGTGGTCGCGCACCAGCGAGTCGAAGTAGGCGATGACCCGCACCGCGCTCTCGGCGTCGGTGTCGAGCGTGGAAAGCCGGAGCAGAAGACCCTGCACGACGTCCAGACTAGGCCGACGGACGGCGGCCTGGCCAGTAGACCAAGCGTGCGCTAGTTTGGTTTCGTGGATCTCGACTTCTCCCCGGCCGAGCAGGACTTCCGCGCCGAGGTTCGCGACTGGCTGGCCGCCCACGTGCCCGAGCGGCTGCCGCCGATGGACACCGATGAAGGCTTCCTGGCCCACCGGGCCTGGGAGGCGCTGCTGGCCGGCGAGCGGCTGTCGGTCGTCTCCTGGCCCCGCGAGTACGGTGGCCGGGCCGCGTCCCTGATCGAATGGCTGATCTTCGAGGAGGAGTACTGGGCCGCCAGGGCCCCCGCCCGGGTCAGCCAGAACGGCATCTTCCTCCTGGCCCCCAGCCTCATGCGGTTCGGCACCCCCGAGCAGCGGCGGCGCTGGCTGCCCCGGATGGCGACGGCCGAGGACGTCTGGGCGCAGGCCTGGTCCGAGCCCGAGGCCGGCAGCGACCTCGCCGCGCTCACCGCCCGCGCCGAACGCGCCGACGGCGGCTGGCTCCTGTACGGGCACAAGACCTGGAGCTCCCGAGCCGCCCACGCCTCCCACGGCTTCGGCCTCTTCCGCACCTCCGGCGCGCGGCACAAGGGCCTGACGTACTTCCTGTTCCCCCTGGACGACGTCGCCGTCCGGCCGATCGCCCAGCTCGACGGCCTGCCCGGGTTCGCCGAGCTGCACTTCGACGGGGTGTTCGCGCCCGACTCCATGGTGCTCGGCGAGCCCGGCGACGGCTGGCGCATCGCGATGTCCACCACCTCCTCCGAACGCGGCCTGACCCTGCGCAGCCCCGGCCGTTTCCTCGCCACCGCCGACCGCCTCCTCGACCTGGCCCTGGACGCCGACCCCGCCCTCGCCGACCGGGCCGCGCGCTGCTGGACGGCGGCCGAGGCGTACCGGCTGCACACCTTCGCCACCGCGCGCCGGATCATGGCCGGGGCCGAGATCGGGGCGGCGGCCAGCATGGGCAAGGTCTTCTGGTCGGAGCTGGACCTGCGCATGCACGAGCTGGCCATGGAACTGCTCGGCGACCGCGCCGGCGGGACGGCCTGGCTGGACGGCTTCCTGTTCTCGCTGGCCGGGCCCATCTACGCGGGCACCAACGAGATCCAGCGCAACATCATCGCCGAGCGTGTCCTGGGCCTGCCCCGATGACCCCTCTGGAGTCGCCCTCATGCACTTCGCCTTCACCGACGAGCAACTCGCCCTGGGGGCGACCGTCCGCGACGTGCTGCGGGCGCACTGCCCGCCCGGCGCGCTGCGGACCGAACGCCGTCCCGCCTGGGACCGGCTGGCCGAGCTGGGGTTCTTCGGGCTGCTGCTGCCGCCGGAGCTCGACGGGCTCGGGCTCGGGCTGACCGACGTGCTGCCCGCCGTGGAGGAGACCGGGCGGGCCTGCCTGCCGGGGCCGGTGGTCGGGACGGCGGTGGCGGCGGCGTTCCTGACCCCCGGGCTGCCCAAGCTGGCCTCGGGCGGGGTGTGCGTCGGGGTGCTGCTGCCGGGGGAGGCGTACATGGCCGACGCCGATCTCGCCGACGTGCTGGTCGTGGCGCGTACGGGGGAGGGAGTGCGGGTGCTGCCGCGGCACGAGGCGCGGCTCGCCGCCGTGCCGGGGGTGGATCCGTGCCGGCCGATGTTCGACGTCGCCTTCGAGGCGTCCGGACACGATGATCCCGGCGCGGACCGGGTGGCGCTCGCGGCGCGGGCCGTCGCGGTGGCGACCGCCGCCCAGCTCGTCGGGGTCGCGCGGGAGCTGCTCGCGGTCTCGGTGTCGTACGCGGGGGTCAGGAGGCAGTTCGGCGCGCCGATCGGGTCCTTCCAGGCCGTCCGGCACCGGCTCGCCGACGTGGCCGTCGCCGTCGAGTTCGCCGCGCCGCTGGTGCACCGCGCGGCGCTGTCCGTCGACCGGGACGCGCCCACGGCCGGACGGGACGCGAGCGCCGCCAAGGCCGCGGCGGGCGAGGCGGCGACGCTGGCCGCCCGGGTCGCCCTGCAGACCCACGGCGCGATCGGCTACACCGAGGAGCTGGACCTGCGCTTCTGGCTCGCACGGGCATGGTCCCTGTCGGCCGCGCACGGCACCACCGCCGCCCATCGCGAACACGTCCGCGCCTGCCTGCGCGCCCGCGACCTGCGGAGGTACCCGTGAAGTACGGCGTGCCGCTGGGCCTGCTGCACCCGGACGCCTGGAAGGACGTGGCCGTGGCCGCCGACGAGCTGGGGTTCGAGTCCGTCTGGCTGCCCGAGCACCTGGTGTTCGCCACCGACCTGTCGCTCGCCGTCTACCCGGGCACGGAGGACCCCGGCATCAAGCCGACGACCCCGCTGTTCGACGCCCCGGCCTACCTGTGCTGGCTGGCCGGGCTCACCACCCGCGTCCGGCTCGGCACCGCCGTGCACCTCCTGGCGCTGCGCCACCCGTTCGTCTCGGCCCGCGCCTTCGCCACCCTGGACGTGGTGTCGGGCGGACGGGCGATCTGCGGCGTGGGCGCGGGCTGGTACCGCGGCGAGTGGACGGCGGCCGGCCTGCCCTTCGAGACCCGCGGCGCCCGCCTGGACGAGGTCATCGAGATCGTCCGGCGGCTCTGGACCGAACCCGTGGTCGCCCATTCCGGACGGTTCTACCGGTTCCCGGAGGTCGCCTTCGAGCCCAAGCCCGTGCAGCGGCGGCTGCCGGTGCTGGCCGGCGGGGAGTCGGCGGCGGCGCTGCGCCGGGCGTCGCGGCTGTGCGACGGGTGGATCAGCATGCCGCACACCATCGAGTCCATCAGGCCACAGCTGGCCCGGCTGGGGGCGGGGGTGCCGGTCACGGCGCACGCGTACGCGCTGGGCTCTCCGGGGGAGGTGGCCGCCTGGGCGGAGCTGGGGGTGGAACGGCTGATCGTCCGGCCGTGGACGCGCAGCCGGGACGCGGTCACCCGCCTGGCCGCCTTCGCCGCCGAGTACGACGTGACCTGACCCCGCCGGGCCGCCGGGCCGCCCGGCCCTCCCCGCCACTCTCGCCACCCGGCCGTTCGGTCGCCCGTGGGCCGTCCTCACACGGGGGTGGGGGTGCGGTGACGGCGGCCGCGCAGCGGGGCGTCCTGGACGAAGGCGTCGATGGTGCTTGTCCCGCCGGACTCCTGGCGCAGCCCTCGCGGGTGCTGCGAGCCCGTGATCCCGGCGGTCCCGGCGGTCGCCGCGCGACGGTGGCGGCGGCCGCGCGGGACGGAATCGGCGGTGAACTCGTCCATGAAGAAGGGGTGCTCGGAGGCGTACGCGTCCGCGACCGGCTCGCTGCGGCGGCGGCGGCCCTGGTACGTCGCGCCGATCCCGGACGCCTGGGCGGCCCGCGGCGTCGTCCTCGTCCGGGCGGCCACCTCGGCGCCCGGTCGGGGGCTGGGGGAGAAGGCGCTGAACGTGCTCGTCGCCGGGGGGAGCGAGATCGGAACCATCGGGCCGGTGTCGAACATGGGCTCGAAGGGCGCCGTGTCGGGGGCGGGCCGGAACGAGGCGCTGTCCAGCCGCCGCGGCGGGGCCATCCGGTCGGTGAACGGCTCGAACGCCTCCAAGCCGGCCGCGAGCTCGCCGCCGCCTGCGGGGCCGAGCTCGGGGACGGGGGCGGCGAACTCGAAGGTGCGGTTCCGACCGGCCTCGAAAGAGCCCGCGCCAAGCTCGAAGCGTTCCCTCTGACCGGTCTCGGGAGAGACGGCCGCGCGTTCGAACCCCGTGTCGGAAGGGGTGATGGGCAGTTCGAAGTGGTCGGCGGGCTCGGCGGTGGTCCGCAGCGAGGAGGGGCGGGTGTGGTCGTGGCGCGTCTCCGCGGGACGGCGGCGACGCCGGTGACGTGAAGGGGCGGCGTGGGTGCCGCGCCTGGAACGCGTCCCGGGAAGAGGCACGGCGACGGGCACCGGAACAGGCAGAGCGACGGGCACGGCAATGCCCGCAGTGACGCCCGTAGTGACGCCCCCAGCGACGCTCAGAGCGGCGGTGCTCTGCGCCGCGGTGACGTTCAGGGCGGCGGTGCTCAGGGTGACGCCTTCCCCTGCGGATTCCCCCGCGGAGAGGGTCGCGGCGGCGGCGCGTACGCGGGCGGCCTTCGCCGAGGCGGCGGCCGGGCGCAGGCGGCTCTGGCGGGTCTTCGCCAGGGCGACGAGCGCCAGCGCGGCGATCAGCGCGGACCCGACCAGCGACGGGGAGCCGATCGCGGGCATCGAGCCGGTCGAGGAGGCGTCCACGAGCGCGGGAAGGGGCTCGGCGGTGGCGGACGTGGTGTCGGCGGTCGTCGCCTTGGCGTGCTTGGACTTCTGTCCCGACTTCCCGGCCGCCGCCGTCGGCACAGCCGCCGCCCCCGTCGCGGGCGAGGCGGACGCGGAGGGCGCGGCGGGGGGCGCCGAGGGCGAGGTCGCCGTGGTCCTGGCCGGCTTGTCGGTCTCGGCCTTCGGACGCGCGGCGAGCGGGACCTCGGCGGCGCGCTCCTGCTCGACGTGCGGGATCAGGGAGCTGAGCGAGTCGGCGGGAAGCTGGAGCGTTCCCACGTCGGTGCCGGGCCTGGCGGGTGTCGCCGCCTGCTCGTCGGCCCGCTTCTGGGCCGCCTCGGCGTCGAGGCGGGCCTTGATGCGCTCGGGGTAGCCGTAGCCGACGACCTTGCTGGTGTCGCGCTCCTTGCGCTTGGCGACGCCGCCGTCGATGTTGCCCTCGATGGTGAAGATCGTGTCGCCCTCGACCCGCGTGACGATGCCGACGTGGTCGATGTTGTCGATCTTGCCGGTGCCGCTCCAGTCGTAGAAGACGAACGCGCCGGGCTTGGGCGTCTTCCCCCAGGCCCCCTGAGCCTTGAACCATTCGGCGTGCCGTACGGTCCAGGCGAACTGCCCGATCCACTCCTGGTAGCCGAGCTTGTGCGCGGCCCAGGAGAGGTACATGTCACACCAGGGTGCGGCGGAGTAGTCGGCGTCGAACTCGACGGTCTTGCCGTACCAGTCGCCGAACTTGGTGTACGCACCGGCCTTTTCGGCGTAGCCGAGCTGGCTCTCCAGCAGGTCGATGTACTTCTGCATCTCGGGCGTCATGGAAGTATGGGGGAACCTTCCGGTCAAGATCCGGATTTATCCGCACATACTCGGGTACACGGGGGTAACCCGGGACATGTGTGGCAAAACCGGAAACCTGTAGTCTTCCGTGCGGTGCGAGGTTACCGCTTCGTGACCAAGGTCAAGCACGTCCCAAGAAAGGGTAAAGACGTCACCGGGCGCATAACCGCAGCTCAACCAAGCCGGCGGACCCCGCCAAGGTGGGTGATTTAACAGGAAAAGACCCGCGTGTCGCGCTCATGGGGCCTAATAACCGGCTCCCGTCAGCAGCCCTCCGTCCACCGTGAACTCGCTCCCCGTGCAGTAGCTGGCCCGGTCCGAGGCCAGGAACGCCACCACGTGCGAGACCTCCACCGGCTTCGCGAACCGCTTGATGACCATGGACTTCACGAACGCCTCCGCGTCCACCTCGGCCATCAGGTCCGGGTTCACCGCCATCGCCGTGTTGATCGCCCCCGGATGCACCGAGTTCACCCGGATCTTGAACCGGGCCAGCTCCCGCGCGGCCGACTTGGTCAGCCCGCGCACCGCGAACTTCGAGGCCGCGTACGCCGACAACCCCTCCGCCCCGACGAACCCCTCGATCGAGGAGATGTTGACGATCGCGCCGCGCCCGGCCGCCTTCATGGGGTCGATCACCGACTTGACCCCCAGCCAGGTGCCCTTGAGGTTCACGTCGATCACCCGGTCGAAGTCCTCGGGCGCCATGTCCTGGATGCGGCCGTAGGTGAGGATGCCGGCGTTGTTCACCAGGACGTCGAGCCGGCCGTGCAGCTCCGTGGCCGCGCCGACGGCCCGCCGCCATTCGTCCGGGCTGCGCACGTCGTGCCGCACGTACGTGGCCCCGGTCTCGGCGGCCAGCGCCTTGCCCTCCTCCTCCAGCACGTCGCCGAAGACCACCCGCGCGCCCTCCTCGAGGAACAGGCGCACGTGCGACTCGCCCATGCCCCTGGCCCCGCCCGTGATCAGCGCGACCTTGCCGTCAAGCAGTCCCACGACTACCTCCTGCCGCGACCGCCGCCGCGGCCGCCTCCATGGAGCGGTAGACGGGGACGCCCGCCGCCGCCGCGATCCGCCGTACCTCGTCCTCCACGCCCGCGGGCGCGCACTCGCCGTTCCTGGTGACGAGCGTGATCCGGACGCGCGGCAGCGCCTCCTGCGCGCCGGCCAGGGCCCGCGCGTAGGCGTACAGGGGCTCGGCCGCGTCGCCGTAGGTGAAGAAGCTCTGCACGTTCACGTGGGCGACCACGTCCGCGTACGGCTCCCGCCGGACGATCGCCTCGATCACCTCCGCCACCAGCCCGGGACGCCCGCGCGGCCCCACCGGCACCTCCAGCGGGTTGCCCGCCGCGGCCAGGCCCAGCCCGTCGAGCACGCCGTCCCGCAGCGGGGCGAGCCGCACCCCGGCCCGGTCGAACGCGTCGGCCGCCAGCACGCCCGCGCCGCCGCTCGGCCCGATCACCAGCACCCGGTCGCCGTCCGTCACGCGGGAGCCGTGGGCCTGGAAGAAGGCCAGCACGCCGATCAGGTCGTCCTGGGAGGAGACCAGCGCCGTGCCGGTCTGGGCCGCGACCGCCGCCCACACCCGCAGGTCGCTCACCATGCCGCCGGTGTGCGAGAGCGCCGCCCGCTGTCCCTGCGAGCTGCGCCCGCCGACCAGCAGCGCCACCGGCAGCCCGGCCGCGCGCAGCGCCTCGTGCAGCTCCCGGCCGCCGCGCGGGTCCTCCAGGTAGAGCCCGACGGCCCGCGTCTCGGGGTCGCGGGCCAGCCAGGACAGCAGCTCGGCGGGGGTCACGTCGGCCGCGTTCCCCACGGTGACGACCCGGCTGAACGCCAGCCCGCGCCGCTCCCCGACCTTGATCACCTCACCCGCGAGGCCGCCGCTCTGCGAGATCAGCGCCACCGTCCCCGCCGGTCCGACGCCGCCGCCGACGAACGTCTGCCGGCCGCGCGGGCAGTACACGCCCATGCAGTTGGGGCCGAGCAGCCGGGTGCCCGCCGCGCGGGCGGCCCCGGCCAGGTCGCGTTCCAGGTCCGCGCGTCCGGCCTCGCCGAACCCCCCGCTCATCACCTGCACGTACGGGATGCCCGACGCCTGCCGCACCACCTCGGCGCACCGCTCGGCGGGCACCGCCACCAGCGCGTAGTCCACGTCGGCGGCGGCCAGCGACGGCACCGCGGGCACCCCCGCCACCTCGGCGGCCGACGGGTGCACGGCCACCAGCGGCACCCCGGCGGCCCGGTAGAAGTCGAGGAACATGTTCCCGAAGTTCGGCCGGCTCGCCGAGGCGCCGACGACGGCCACCGCGCGCGGCTCGAAGAGCGGCAGGAAGTCGGCCGGCTCGCGGGCGGTGGACGGGCGCGGCCGGCCGGGCAGGTGGCGCGCGTCCACCGCGGTCACGCCGGACGGGGTGGCGATGACCGGGTTCAGCTCGAACTCGCCCAGTTCCAGCCGTTCCCACAGGCCGCCGGGGCCGCCGACCGTCATGAGCAGCTTGACGACGGCGTCCACGTCCACGGGCGGGTGGCCGCGATGGCCGTGCAGGAGTGCCGCGCCGCGCAGTTCGTCCAGCATGAGCCGCGCGTCCCGCTCGGAGATCGGGCAGAGGCGCAGCGCCGTGTCGCGCATCGCCTCGGTCCAGACGCCGCCCAGCCCGGCCAGCAGCACCGGGCCGAACCCCGGGTCGCCGACCAGGCCGACGATCAGCTCCACCCCGGCGGGCGCCTGCTCCTCGACCAGGAACCCCTCCACGTCCAGCCGGGAGCGCATCTCCGCGGCCGCCGCGGCGAGGCCGTCCGCCCGCAGGCCGAGCCGGACGGCCCCCGCCTCCGACTTGTGCACCAGCCCCGGGCCGAACGCCTTCAGCACCAGCGGCTCGGTCAGCCCTCCGGCCGCCGCGAAGTCCAGGTCGCGCACCACCACCCCGCGCGGCACCGGCACCCCGGCCGCCGCGACCAGCTCCTTGACCTCGTGCTCGCGGGGGACGCGGGGGACGTCGTGGGAGGCGTCCCAGGTGCTCCCGTGCTCCTGGGCGCTCACCCGAGCAGGTGCCCGTGCTGCTCGCGGATCCGGCGGCGCAGCAGCTTGCCGGGGCCGCCGGAGGCGTCCTGCGAGTGCGGCAGCTCGCCGGTCACCACGATGTGGTCGGGCCGTTGGTGCGGGGGCAGCGTGTCGGCCAGGGCGAGGGACAGTTTGGCGGCGTCCAGCGACTGCCCGGCGCGCGGCACGACCGCCAGCAGCACCCGCTGCTCGTCCGCCCCCTCCGGGACGCCCACCGCGCCGGCCTCGGCCACGCCGTCCAGGGCCGAGACGGCCTCCTCGATCGTGGCGGGCTGCGTCCACTGGCCGTGCTTGAGTATGGAGTCCTCGCGGCGGCCGAGGACGCGCAGCACGCCGTCGGCCGACAACGTCCCGAGGTCGCCGCCCACGTACCACTCGCCGCGCAGGACGCCGTGGTCGTCCGTCCCGTCGTAGCCCGCCATGCGGTGCGGCCCGGCCAGGTTGATCTCGCCGACCTCGCCGGTCACCGCGGCGCCGGACGGGCCGGTGATCCGCACGGCGTTGCCCGTGCGCGCCCGTCCGGACGACCCGAGCGGCGTCGAGCCGTCGTCCACGCGGCCCATGCACGTGTACGGCGCCTCGGTCTGCCCGTAGTAGGAGTAGACCCCCGCCCCGGGCAGCCTGGCCTTGATCCGGTCGAGCATGGTCGCGGTCAGCGGCTCGCCGCCCAGCATGATCACCTGGATCGACGACAGGTCCACCCCCTCGTGCTCGGACGTCCCCAGCAGCGCCGCGTAGAACGACGGGATCTGCGACACGTGCGTGACCTGTTCGCGCGGCACCACGCGCAGGAAGTTCGCCGGTCCCCAGTCCTGCTCCAGCACCAGGCGCATGCCCGCGTACAGGGCGGGGCCGACGATGGCGGGGAAGCCGATGCCCCAGATGATCGCGCCCGTGCCGAACACCGAGTCGGGGCCGCGCGGCACGTCCAGCCAGATCTGGGCGGTCGCCAGGGAGGAGGCGTGGGTGTGCACGACGGCCTTGGGCAGGCCGGTCGTGCCGGAGGTGTAGTAGAGGGCCAGCGGGTCGTCGTGGAAGCCGCCCAGCGGCGGTTCCTCCTCCTGGCCGCCGGTCAGCTCACCGGCGTCGATCCAGGTGGTGACCTGCGGGAGGGCGCCCCTGATGCCGCCGACCAGGTCGGCGACCGTGGAGTCGTACACGAAGGCCGTGCAGCCGGAGGCGGCCACCACCGCCCGCAGCGTCTCGGCCGGCCAGTACGGGTTGAGCGCCGCCGTCACCGCTCCGATCTTGGCCTGGGCCAGGTAGACCTCGGCGACCAGCAGCGTCTCGTTGAGCAGCGCAGCCACCCGCTGCCCGGCGGTGATCCCGGCCGCCAGCAGCGCGTTCGCCCGGCGGTTGACGGCCCGGTTGAGCTCGTCGTAGGTGAAGCTCCGCTCGCCGCAGTACGTCAGCGCCACCCGGTCGGGCGTGCGCAGCGCTCCCGCGGTCAGGATCGCGTGGCCGTAGTTGCCGTAGGGTGATCGCGCCATGGGGGGTGCCTCCAGGTCAGAGGGGCGAGTAGAGCACGAACGTGTTTCCTGAGGGGTCGCGCAGCACGGCCCGCCTCTCGTGCGGCCCGTCCTCGGGCGCGCGCACCACCTCGGCCCCGCGCGCCGCCATCTCGCGCACCGTGACCGCCACGTCGTCCACCTTGTACGACGGCGCCGCCGACGCGGTGACGTGCTCGGCGGGACCGGCCAGCGCCACGGTGACGCCGCCGCCGTCCAGCGCGGCGAACCTGTCGCCGTCCCTGAACTTCACCGGCAGGCCGTAGAAGGCGATCGCCTCGTCCAGGTCGGCTACGGGGATGAGCACGTTGCCGAGCTTCACACGGGCCTCCAATGCGGCAGATCGTCCACGAACGTCACCCGCACCGGCATCCCGACGCGGACCTCCTCCGGCGCGCACCCCACGACGTGCCCGAACGCGCGCACACCCTCGTCCAGGTCCACCCACGCCGGCACGTACGGCTCCCGCCCCCGGTAGCCGGGCGCGAACGACCGGTGAACGACGGTGAACGTGTGGACCGTCCCCGTGCCCCTGGCGGGCTCGGCGGCCATCTCGCCGCCGCCGCACGCCGGGCACGACGGCTCGGGCAGGCAGCCGCGGCGGCCGCAGCTCAGGCAGCGCCGGATCACCAGCTCGCCGCGCGCCCCTGCGGCGCCGGTGGGGGAGGTCTCACCGCTCATCGCTGCCAAGCTAGCGCACGCTTGGTTGACGAACAAGAGCCCGGGAGCCTGCCGGGGAGGCGGCCTCCATGAGGTAGGTGGTTCCCGGCGTGGGATGTGCCACGGGCGGGCTGCTGACCGGTGGCGTCCCTTCCGAGGTCGGGTGCGCCACGGGCTGCCCGCCGGTCGGGGACGCGGTGCCCGTCGGGGACGCGGTGCCGGTCGGGGTGGGCGGTGCGGAGCGGGTCGGCGGGACGGTGCAGGCGGGGCCGTCCACCGCGACCTCGCTCACCTGCGGTCCGTTGACCGCCGCCGGCTCGGTCATGACGATGATCCCGAGGTAGGCCCGCACCCCGCAGTCCACGCTCCCGGGATCGTGCCGGACCCCGCTGGTGTAGGCGGTGCTGCCGCGCAACGTGAGGGTCTCCCGCCGCACGGTGGTGACCGGCCCGTCGCCGAGCCGCCGCGTGTACGCGATCCGCAGCCGCACCGGCCCCGTGCCGTCCGCGGAGACCCTGATCGCGCCCGCCGAACCGCTCCACCGCGCGATGCTCGCCTCCCGCACGGCGGGCGGCGGCAGGGCGGTCCCGCTCTGCGCCCGCGACGGCACCGTCGGCGGCACCGTCGGGGGCGCCGTCGGGGGCGCCGTTGTGGGAACTGTCGGCGGCACAGGCGGCGGCGCGGCACTGGTCGGCGCGGCCGGGCCGGTCGGGACGCGCGGCCCGCCGGTGGGCGCGGGCGGGGACGCGCTGCCGCGGGCCGTGGCGGGCACGCTCCTGCGGGGCGTTGGCGTGTGGGCGTCGACCGGCGCCGGGTTCAGCTCGCCCGACGGCTTCGGCTGCGGCATCAAGATCGTGCCCGCCCCCGGCGACAGCCGCCCGCCGGAGATCACCAGGGCGATCGCCACGGCGACCACCGTCGCGCCCGCCACCCACAGGTGCGGCGGCAGCGCGGGCAGCCGGACCGCCCGCCCCCGGATCCCGGCCGGGACGCGGGCGTCCTGCTCGGTCCTGGCCGCCAGCGGGAAGCGCAGCGCCAGCAGCGTGGCCAGCTCGGCGAGCCGGCGGCGGCCCCGCTGCTCCCAGCCGGGCCCGTACCCCGCGACGGCGTCCTCCTCCAGTTCGGCCGCGAACTGCCGGGCCGAGGCGTACCGGGTCGCCGGGTCCTTCGCCAGCCCGCGCCTGAGCAGGTCGCGCAGGGTGTCCGGGACCACCTCCAGCGGCACCGGCGCCGTCAGGTGCAGGTCCCGCAGGGCCGCGACGTCCTGCTCGCCGTCCCCGCCGTCCCCGCCCTCCTTGTACGCCCGGTAGGGCGGCCGTCCCCTGACCGCCTCGAACAGCACGCAGGCCGCCGCGTACAGGTCGGCCGGCGGCCCCGCCCGTCCCTGCGTCCACAGCTCCGGCGACATGTACGCCGGGCTCCCCGCCGGCACCCCCGGCTCCTCGGCGTGCACGACCACCCCGAAGTCGGCCAGCTTGCTCGTGCCGTCCGCCTGGACCAGGACGTTCTCCGGCTTGACGTCCCGATGCGGCACGCCCTTCTCGTGCGCGGCGGCCAGGGCGGCGAGGATGCCCTTGAGCAGCACCAGGGCCGCCTCCGGGGCCGTCCGGCCGTGCTCGGCCAGCAGCGTGCGCAGCGAGACGCCGTCCACCAGCTCCATGACGACGGCCGCCCGGGCCGGGGTCTCGACGTACTCGTAGAGGCGGACCACGTTGGGGTCGTCGAGCTCGACGAGCTGATGGGCGTCGGCCCTGAAGCGGTCCATGAACTCGGGGTCCCTGCGCAGGGTGGCGTTCAGGTACTTGATCGCGACGTAGGCGCCGGTGGACTGGTAGGTGGCGAGGAACACGCGGCCGGTGCGGCCCGCGCCGAGCTGACGAACTTCACGGTAACCAGGGACCAAGTCCAACCCCCATCAGCCATGCCGTCGTGCATTCGACGGTCTCACCCGGGGTGTGGGTTGTCACGTCTGGAGAAATTTCGCCCTTTGTGATGAACGGTGACGCCGGGTGAGGGTGTGGGTGCGGTGTTATGCTGTGGCGAACCCAAGCAAGCGCTCGGCTAAATGACGGAGGGTGCGGGTGGAGCGGTCGGCCGTGCTGGTGATGGAGATGCAGCGCGGGGTCGTCGGCGACCTCACAAAATTTCCGGATTTGGTGGCGGCCTGCGCCCGTCACGACGTCGTCCCCAACGCCGCCCGCGTCCTGCGCACGGCCCGAGCGGCCGGGCTCCCGGTGATCCACTGCACGGCCGCCTTCCGGCCGGACCGGGCGGGCTCGCACACCGGCAACTGCCCGTTCATCGTCTCCCTGCTCAAGGACCCCGTGCACATGCTGGAGGGCACGCCCGCCGTGGAGGTGCTGCCCGAGCTGCGCGAGGACGGCGACCTGGAGAGCCGGCGGCACCACGGGTTCTCGCCGTTCACCGGCACCTCGCTGGACATGACGCTGCGCTCGCTCGGCGTCTCGTCCGTGGTCGCGATGGGGGTCTCGCTCAACCTGGGCATCCCGGGGCTGGCGCTGGAGGCGGTCGACCTCGGCTACCGGGTGACGGTGGTGCGGGACGCGGTGGCCGGGATCCCCGAGGACTACGCCGAGGCCGTCCTGCGCAACACGATCAGCCTGCTGGCCACCCGCGTCGCCGCGGCCGACCTCGTCCGGGCGTGGACGTGATGGACGGCCTGCGCCTCGACGGCCGCGTCGCCGTCGTCACCGGGGGAGCGGGCGCGATCGGCACGGCGGTCGCCACCGACCTCGCCGCGCTCGGCGCCCGCGTCACCGTCGCCGACGTGGACCTCCCGGGCGCCCGCCGGACGGCCGCGGCGCTGCCCGGCGCGCGGGCGCTGGCCGTGGACCTGGCCTCGCCCGCTTCGGTCGAGGCGTTCTGCGCCGAGGCCGGGCCCGTGGACGTGCTCGTGCACAACGCCGGGGTGTCGATCGTGCAGCCGTTCACGGCGAGCGACCCGGCGGACTGGGACCTCATGTGGCAGGTCAACCTGCGCGGCCCGATGCTCATGACCAAGCTGCTCCTGCCCGGCATGACGGCCAGGGGCTGGGGACGGCTGGTGTTCGTCTCCTCCGACGGCGCCAGGGCCGGGTCGGGCGGCGAGGGCGCGTACGCGGCGACCAAGGCGGGCCTGTTCGGCCTGGCCAAGACGCTCGCCCGGGAGGCCGCGAGGGGCGGGGTGACCTCGAACGTCGTCTGCCCCGGGCCGACCGACACCCCGATGCTCCGGCGCGTCTCCGAGGCCGAGCCGGGGCTGGTGGACAAGATCGCCAAGGGGATCCCGCTGCGCCGGCTCGGCACGCCCGCCGACGTCGCGGGGCTGATCGCCTACCTGTGCACCGACCGCGCCGCCTACATCACCGGCCAGACGCTGTCGGTGAGCGGCGGCGTGACCATGCAGTGACGCGCGCCGTGGGGTCACAGACAGCGGTAGACCGCCTCGATCAGGCGCAGGCCGCGCAGGTTGCCGGTGAGGCTGTCGGCCATCCGGTTCATCACGTACCCGAAGGCGAGCTTGCGGTCGGGGTCGCCCATGCCGAGCGAGCCGCCCATCCCGGAGTGGCCGAACGCGGTCGCCGACGGCATCGGGAACGCCAACGACGGGCGCATGTAGCCGAGGCCGAACGCGGTGTCCATGAACAGCACGCGGTCGGGGCCGCTGACGCGGGGGCGCAGGGCGTCCTGGAGGGTCGCGGAGCTCAGCAGGTCGCCGCCGACCAGCGCGCGGTAGAACCCGGACAGGCCCTTGGCGGTGGTGACGACCCCGGCGGCGGGCCATCCGGCGCGCAGGATCACCGGGTTGTTCGCGCCGCCTTCGAGCAGGCGGATGGCGGGGTTGCCGAGCGCCCGGTTCATCAGGCTGCCGGGGTCGAGCACCGCCCGGCTCATCTCGCCCAGCAGATCCCGCCCCCCACCGTCGCCCGGCTCGGCCCCGCCGCCGGAGGGCGCGGAGGTCCCCGGGGCGGCCGCGGGACTCTCGGGGTTGGGGCGGGGGCGGGCGGGGGCCTTGAGGCGGGCGGCGCGGGGGATCACGTCGTCGGGCGCGCCGACCCACAGGTCCAGCCCCAGCGGCCCGGCGATCTCCGCCGCCACCAGCTCGCCCACCGACTTCCCGGTGACCCGCCGCACCACCTCCCCGACCAGGAAGCCGTACGTCAGCGCGTGGTACCCGTGCGCCGTCCCCGGCTCCCACAGGGGCGTCTGACCGGCGAGCCGGGCCGCGATGGCCGGCAGGTCCTCGAACTCCGCCACCGGCACCGGCGTCTCGATCACCGGCAGCCCGCAGGAGTGCGTCAGCACGTGCTCGACCGTGACCGCCTCCTTGCCTCCGGCGGCGAACTCCGGCCACACGTCGGCGACCGGCGCCCGAACGTCCACCAGCCCCCGCTCGGCGAGCCGCAGCAGCACGGTGGCCGCCACGGCCTTCGTGCACGAGTAGGCGAAGGCCGGGGTGTCCGCCTCCCAGGCGCGTCCCGTGTGCCGGTCGGCGACGCCGTCCCACAGGTCGACGACCAGCTCGCCGTCGAGGTGGACGGCCACCGCCGCGCCCAGCTCCTCGCCCTCGGCGAAGTTCCGCTCGAACGCCTCCCGCACGCGGGAGAACCGGGGATCGCAGTACATCAGACCTCCGCAGGAAAGGAAGCGCTTACTTGGTGCACGAGCCTAACAACTGGGGACGATTCGGCCCAGACGATCAGCGGGGCACTCTCAACCTGCTGACCCCCGCCGTCGTCCTGGAGGCCCTGCGCAGCGCCGTCACGGGCGAGGTGCTGAGCCTGGCCATGCCGATCAGGGGAGCCACCTCCTCGGCGGCCCCCACGACCGTCCCCCACCTGCGGGGCCGCCCGCTGCCGCAGCACTTCATGTCCGTGGACGGCGGCGACTACGCCGCCGGCGCCCGGCCGGTCGGCGACGGCCTGCGGGTGGCCGACGACGCCCTGCTGGTCAGCCACCACGGCACCACCACCCACATGGACGCGCTGTGCCACATGTGGACCGGCGACCGGCTCTACAACGGTCACCCGGCCGCCCGCGTCCGCTCCTACGGCGCCACCAGGTGCGGGATCGAGCACGTCGGCGGCGTGGTCGCCAGGGGCGTGCTGTTCGACGTGCCCCGGCGGCTCGGGCTCGACCACCTGCCGGCGGACTTCCGGATCCCGGCCGGGCTGCTGGAGGAGATCGCCACGCCGCGCCCCGGCGACGTCGCGGTGGTCCGTACGGGATGGCCGCTGGTGTGGCAGCGGTCGCGCGAGGAGTACTGGGCAGGGCAGCCGGGGTTGTCGGCGGAGGCCGGCGCCTGGCTGGCCGCCCGGGACGTGTCGGCGGTGGCCTGCGACAACGCCGCCGTGGGCGGCCTGAACGAACGTCAGCTCGCCGACGAGTGCGCCGCCGACGACCTGCACCTCATCCTGCTCCACCGGCACGGCGTGCACCTGCTCGAGATGTTGTGGCTGGAGGAGCTGGGCGCGGCCGGGCGGACGGAGTTCGTCTTCGTGGCCGCGCCGCTGCGCATCGAGGGAGGCACCGGCAGCCCGATCACCCCGCTCGCCGTCCTGTGAGCGCGCCGGGTCACCAGGTGACGGGCAGGCTCCTGACGCCGTAGACCGAGGCGTCGTGCTTGACCGGCACCTCGGCCGCCGGCACGGCCAGCCGCAGGCCGGGGAAACGCTCGAACAGCGCCCGGTAGCCGATCCGCAGCTCGATCCTGGCGAGCTGCTGGCCGAGACACTGGTGCACGCCGTGCCCGAAGGCCAGGTGGCGGCGCGCCTCCGGACGGCCGGGATCAGCCGGTCGGGGTCGGCGTACACGGCCGGGTCGCGGTTGATCACGGGCAGGGACAGGGCCACGGTCTCGCCCGCCCTGACCGTCACGCCCGCCACCAGCAGGATCACCGCGAGCCCGGCGAGCTCGTCGTCGAGCTCGCCGGTCAGGTCGCTGATCAGGCCGCCGTCCGGCTCCACGCGCCGGCGGCGGGCCAGGTCGCGCAGGTAGCCGGTCAGCTCGGCGAGCGCCCCCGCGCCGTCCGCGCCGAAGGTGACGAGCCGGGCGCTGAGCTCCTGGAACCAGTCGTGATCGGCGTACGGGACGCCGAGCAGCTCGCAGATGACCAGCGACGGGATCGGCAGCGCGTACGCCGTCACCAGGTCGGCCGGCGGCCCGGCGGCGGCCATGGCGTCGAGGTGGTCGGCGGCGATGCGCTCGATCCGCGGTTCGAGCAGGCGCATCCTGCGCAGCGTGAACCGGCCGGTGAGCAGCCGGCGGAACCGGGGATCGCCCAGCACCGCGCGGGTCAGGCGCCCGGGTAGTTGCCGCCGCCGTACGCGGCGTCGAGGGCGTCGTAGTCGGGGGTGAAGCCCTGCTTGGGGATGGCGTCGGCGAACACCACCTCCCGCGGCCTCTTGTACGCCGCCAGCTCACCCCTGACGTGCGCGACCAGGTCCTCCCGCGAGGCGGCGGCGTCCGGCCTGAGCACCACGACCGCCTTGACGGCCTGGTGCCAGCGCGGGTCGGGCACGCCGATCACCGCGGCGTCGGCGACGGCCGGGTGGGTCCTGAGCGCGCGCTCGACCTCGGCCGGGTAGATGTTCTCGGCGCCCGATTTGATCATGCGGAGCCGGGGGCCGATGAAGGTGATGGTGCCGTCGGGTTCGCGGCGGCCGAGGTCGCCGGTGTGATGCCAGCCGTACCGCGACTTCTCCGCATTTAAGTCGGGCCGGGCGAAATATCCGGAAAAGAGGGTCTTGCCCCTCGCGCAGATCTCGCCCACCTCGCCTGCCGGCACCTCCGCGCCCTCCGGATCCAGGATGCGCACCTGGACCAGCGGCGACGGCCGTCCCGCGAACCCCGCCCCGCCCTCGGCCAGCCCCAGGAAGGTGAGCATGCCGCCCACCTCCGTCTGCCCGTACCCGCCCATCTTCGAGCGGCACCAGGGTGAGTCGTCCACGGTGATCATGTCGTCCCACTCGGCGGAGTGGGCGACGAAGCGCAGCGAGGACAGGTCGTACTTGCCGCCCGCGTTCGCCGCCGCGACCGCGTCGATCATCGGTCCGAACAGGAACGCCTGCGTCACCCGCTCGGCGTCGACCAGCCGGCAGACCTCCTCGGCGTCGAAGGCGGGCGTGAACACGTTCGTGCCGCCGATCTGGAGGGTGGCCAGGCAGAACATCATCGTCCCGACGTGGAAGAGCGGCCCGTCGTTGAGGAAGGTGAACCCCGGCTCCATCTGCCGTACGACGAGCAGCGTGGCGCTGTGGGCCACCAGGGCGGCGCTGCTGAGCAGGGCGGCGCCCGGCCGCCCCCCGAAGGCGGCGGTGTAGAGGGCGAGCACCGGTTCGGCGTCGTCCACCTGCGGGAACTCGCGCAGCGAACCCCCGGCGACCAGCTCCTCGTACGCCTCGCCCGCGCGCACCCACGTCACCTCGTCCGCCAGCTCGGCTGCGGTGTCGGAGTGCTCCCAGACGACGACCCGCGGCGCCAGGTCGGCCAGGACGAAGCGCAGCTCGTCCCCGGACTGCCGCCAGTTGGCCGGGCAGAGCACCGCGCCCAGGCGGGAGCAGGCCAGCAGCAGCTCCAGCACGGCGTGCGAGTTCTGGCCGAGCCACATCACCCGCTCACCGGCGGCCACGCCGCGCCCGGCCAGGGCGTCGGCCAGCCGCGTCACGCGGGCGTCCAGCTCGGGGTAGGTGAGCCGCACGTCCCCGTCCACCACGGCGGTGACCAGGGGGCGGCTGCGGGCGTGGTCGGCCAGGACGTCGGACAGGGTGAGGCTGTGGATCATCGTCATCCTCCTGCGGGGGCGAAGGCCGGCATGACCTCGGCGGCGAAGAAGCGCATGACCCGCTTCATGTCCTCCAGCGGCATGGGCCTGGTGCTGCCGAAGTCGCACAGGAGGTTGCTGAAGCCGGCGTCCCTGAGCAGCGAGATCTGCTCGATCACGCGGGCGGGGTCGCCGATGACCTCCAGCTGTTCCCAGCGGAAGTCCGGCGAGACCGAGCCGCCCTTGAGGTAGCGGTCCTGGTAGTACTCGAAGCCCTCGGCGGCCTTGCCGGTCCTGGGGTCGATGGGCGCGCTGCGCTCGTTGAAGATGCGCGAGCGGTCGAAGGACGCCTCGAACCTGGCCTGGTCCTCGCGGGCCCGCTCCAGCGTGGGGGCGACATAGACGCTGCGGGCCACCACCAGGTCGGCCCCCGCCGGGTGGCCGGCCCGCGCGGCCGTCTCCCGCCAGGTCTCGGCCGCCTTGACGACCTTGCGGAACGTCGCCGCGGGGTCGGCCAGGACGGGCAGGCCGCGCTCGGCGTACATGGTGACGGTCTCGGGGGAGACCGCGGCCACGTGCAGCGGCGGGTGCGGCGACTGCAACGGACGCGGTACGAGCGAGACCTCGGCGCCGGTCCGGTAGAACTTCCCCTCGTGCCGGTACGACTCCCGCGTCCACAGCCCGAGGATCACCTCCAGCGCCTCGTTGAACCGGTCGCGCGCCTCGGCCAGGTCGATCCCGAAGCCTTCGAACTCGAAGCTCTGGTATCCCCGCCCGATCCCCAGGTCGAGCCGCCCGCCGGAGAGCACGTCCACCTGCGCGGCCTCCTCGGCCACGTGGACGGGGTTGTGCAGCGGCAGCACCACGATGCCGGTGCCGAGCCGGAGCCGGGAGGTGCGGGCGGCGGCGTGGGCGAGCATGGTGAACAGGTTGGGGGCCACGCCGTAGTCGCGGAAGTGGTGCTCGGCCAGCCGCACCCCGTCGAAGCCCAGCTCCTCGGCCAGTTCGATGAGCTCCAGATGGTAGTCGTAGACGTCCTTGAAGCTCTGGCCGTCGAAGCGGTGGAAGAGGTGGAAGGTCGAGAACTTCATGCGGCGGCCTCTCCGTATGTAAACCAAGCGCTCGCTTGGGAGCGTATCACGCCGGCTGCCGCTCCAGGACCACCTCCGTGGCGGCCTCGCGCGGCCGCAGCACCGGCGCGAGCAGCGTGAGCGCCACCAGGATCCCCGTGATCAGCGCGAACGCCGCCGGGTAGGACACGCCGTCGGCCACCCATCCCGTCACCGCCGGCGCGGTCAGCCCCGACAGGTACGTGATCGTCGCGACCCCGGCGACCCCCTCGCCCGGCGTGGGCCCCGCGTTGCCCGCCGCCGCGAACACCAGCGGCACGATGACCGCGACCCCCAGCCCGACCAGCGCGAACCCGACGATGCCCAGTGCGGGCGTGCGGGCCAGGACCACCAGCACGCCGCCCGCGACCGCGACGATCCCGCCCGTCCTGACCGCCCGCACCGGGCCGGTCAGGCGCACCACCCGGTCGCCCAGCAGCCGGGCGCCGGCCATGCAGAGCATGAAGATCGTGTAACCCGCGGCGGCCACGCCCGGCCCCGCGTCGGCGACGTTGGTGAGGTAGACCGCGGCCCAGTTGGAGCTGGCGCCCTCGGCGAACGTGCCGCAGAAGCCGACCACGCCGATGGCCGCGATGGCCCGCGAGGGCAGGGCGAACCGGCGCGGCGCGGGCCCGGCGGCGGCCCGCGGCCCGTCGGGCAGCAGCCCCCGCCCGGCGATCCCGCCCGCGACCACCAGGACGGCGGCGCCGACGCCCAGGTGCAGGCGGGCGTCGATGCCGGCGTGCGCGGCCAGGGTGCCGAGGCCGCCCGCCGCCAGGCTGCCGACGGCCCACATGCCGTGCAGGCCGGAGATGACCGGCTTCTTCAGATGCCGTTCGAGCGTGACGCCGTGGGCGTTCATGATGACGTCGCACATGCCGGCCGACGCGCCGTACAGCAGGAAGATGACGAACAGCCAGACGGGAGCGGGGGCGAAGGCGGGCAGGGCCAGGCCGCCGCACCACAACGCGAGCAGCGCGCGCGTGGTGGCGCGGCTGCCGAACCGGTGGGCCAGGCGACTGGCCAGCGGCATCGCCGCGAAGGCCCCGATCGAGGGGCAGAGCAGCGCGAACCCGAGCATCGCCGCGCTCAGGTGGACGTGCTCCTGGAGCCACGGGATGCGGGTGGCGAAACTGCCGGCGACGGCTCCGTGTGCGGCGAAGACGGCCGCGATGGCGCGATGAGGGCTCATGGCCAGAAAAACTATCAGGCAACCTTCCTGATGAAAAGAGCTATCAGGGAGGCTTCCTGACTATTATGGGCGGCGTGAAGACCGCGACCCCGTCCATGGCCCGTGCGATCAACGACCGGCTCGCCCTCGACCTGCTGCTGGAGCACGGTCCGCTGACCGCCCCGCAGCTTCGTGAGCTGACCGGCCTGTCCCGGCCCACCGTCTCCGACCTGATCGAACGGCTCAAGGGCGGCGGCCTCATCGAGGAGGCCGGCGAGCGCGGCGAGGACCGTCGCGGCCCCAACGCCCGCCTCTACGCGCTGGTCGCCGGCCGGGCCCACGTCGCCGGGGTCGACCTGCGCCGCACGGCGATCAAGGTCACGGTCGCCGACCTCACCGGCCAGGTGGTCGGCTCGGCCGTCCGCGAGATCTCCGGCGACCTGGTCGCCCTCGTCGCGGCCACGGTCGCCGAGGCCGCCGCGGGCCGCCCGCTCGACAACGTGGTCATCGGCGCGCCGGGCCTGGTCAAACCCATGGACGGCGAGCTGGCGGTGGCCAACGACGTGCCCGGGTGGCGGCCCGGCCTGGTGGGCGCCGTGCGCGAGCGGCTGGGCGTGCCCGTCGTCCTGGAGAACGAGGTGAACCTGGCCGCCGTCGCCGAGCTGCGCACCGGCGCGGCCCAGGGCAGCGACGACTTCGTGCTGCTCTGGCTGGACGACGGCATCGGCGCCGCGGTCGTGCTCGGCGGGCGGGTGCGGCGCGGCGCGTCAGGGGGCGCGGGCGAGATCGGCTTCCTCGACGTGGAGGGCACGCCGTTGTGCATCCTGCTCCAGAACACCACCCGGCCAGAGGAGCTGGCGCGCCGGGTGGCCAAGGGCGCCTTCGCCTTCGTCACCCTGCTCGACCCCGGCCTGGTGGTGCTCGGCGGGGCCACCGGCCAGCAGGGCGGCGACGAGCTGGCCGAGCAGGTCGCCGTCCGGCTGGGCGAGCTGTCGCCCGCGCCCACCGAGGTCAGGGCCACCCGGGTCGGGGGCAACGCGGTGCTGGAGGGGGCCGTGCTGACGGCCCTCGACACGGCGCGGGACAACGTCTGGTGACCCGCGCCGCGCCGGAGGGCCCGCCTCAGACGGTCCGGCTCACTGGACGGCGGCGGGCTCGCGCAGCGGCAGGCGCACCTCGAACCAGGTCTCGCCCGGCACCGAGCGCACCTTGAGCTCGCCGCCGTGCCGCCCGGCCACGATGCGGTAGGAGATGTCCAGGCCGAGCCCGGTGCCCTCGCCCACGCTCTTGGTGGTGAAGAACGGCTCGAAGATCCGGTCCTTGATCGCCTCGGGCACGCCGGGGCCGGTGTCGCCGATCTCGACGATCGCCTCGTCCTCGTCGTGGGCGGTGCGGACGGTCAGCGTGCCCTCCTCGCCCATGGCGTCGAGGGCGTTGTGGATCAGGTTCGTCCACACCTGGTTGAGCTCGCCCGCGTAGCAGGGGATGAGCGGCAGCGTGCGGTCGTAGTCGGTGACCACGCTGACGCCCGGCGGGGTCTTGCCGCGGAAGATGGCGATCGTGCTGTCGAGCAGGTCGTGCACGTCGATCATCTGGAACGGCGCCCGGTCCATCTGCGAGTACTGCTTGGCCGAGCGGATCAGCGAGGTGATGCGCTCGGTGGCCTCGGTGACCTCGTTCAGCATCTGGGAGATCTCGACGGCCTCGGCCAGCCAGTGGAGGGCGGCCGGGGTGTGCTCCTCGCCCACCTTGCCGCGGATCTTCTGCAGGTACTCGGCGGTGAAACCGGCGTTGACCAGCGCGGGAGCCAGCTCCCACGCGTCCTCGACGCCGACGTCCTCCAGCGCCTCGCCCAGCTCGTCCTCGGCGTCGGAGATCTCCAGCGGGGAGCGCTGCGGCTGGTTGCCCAGGTTGCTCGTGCACGCCTCCTGGGCCTCGATCAGCGTGCGCAGCTTCTCCGGCGGGATGCCGGCCTCGGCGAGCTGGGCCAGCTGGATGCGGGACGCCTTGATCAGCGAACGCAGCTCGCTCACCGCGCGCACGGCCGCCGCCGCCGGGTTGTTCAGCTCGTGCGTGAGCCCGGCCGTGATCGTGCCGAGCGCGGTCAGCCGCTGCCGCCGGTCGATGATCTCCCGCTGCATGCGCCCGCCCGACATCATGCCGTCGAGCAGGTGCATCGCCATCGGGAACCACTCGGCCACGATGTAGGCGAACTTCTTGGCGGGCAGCAGGAAGATCCGCGAGGGCGCGGTCGCGCGCAGCGTGTGCTGGTAGGTCTCCGGCGCCCGGTCGCCCAGGTAGGCCGAGGTCGCGCCGCCGTACACGCCGGGCTGGGAGGCGCGCGGCATGGCGACGGTGCCGGCGCTGACCGTCTCGTTGATCATCTGCACCTCGCCCTCCAGCAGCACGGCGAAGCACTCGGCCGGCTCGCCCTGCCGGACGATGTCCTCGTCCTGGGCGAACGAGCGCACCCGGCCGCTGGCGGCCAGCTTGCCGAGCTGCTCGTCGGTCAGCCGCTCGAACAGGAAGAGTTTGCGCAGTTCGTCGATGTCGACGGTGTCGGTCATTGCTTCTCCAGATAACGATGCACCAGCGCGACGGCCATCGCGCCCTCACCGACGGCGGAGGCGACCCTCTTGATCGACTCGGCCCGCACGTCCCCCGCGGCGAACACGCCGGGCACGTTGGTCTCCAGGTAGTAGGGCTCGCGGCGCAGCGCCCAGTTGCGCGGCCGCCTGCCGCCCTGCACCAGGTCGGGCCCGGTCAGCACGAACCCCTTGGCGTCCCGCTCGATCGTCTCGCCCAGCCACGACGTGTACGGCTCGGCCCCGATGAACACGAAGAGGTACTGGGCGTCGACCGTGCGCTCCTCGCCCTTGGTCGACAGCGTGAGCCGTTCGAGGTGGTCGTCACCGGCGCCGGCGACGACCTCGGTCAGGAGGCTGACCTCGATGTTGTCGATCGCGTTGATCTGCTCGATGAGGTAGTGGGACATGGACTTCTCCAAACCATCACTCCTCACCAACAAATGGACCTTGCGTGCGAATCCCGCCAGGTAGACGGCCGCCTGCCCGGCCGAGTTGGCCGCGCCGACGATGTAGACCTCGTTGTCCTTGCACGCCGGGGCCTCGGTCAGCGCGGCGCCGTAGAAGACGCCCCGGCCGACGAACTCGTCCAGGCCGGGCGCCTCCAGCCGCCGGTAGGTGACGCCGGTGGCCAGGATCACCGCGTGGGCGGCGATCTCGCCGCCGTCCTTGAACCCGATCACCCGGGCCTGCCCGCGCGGCTCCAGATGGGTGACCTTGCGCGCGCTCAGCAGCTCGGCCCCGAACTTCAGCGCCTGCCGGCGCGCCCGGTCGGCGAGCTGCTGCCCGGACACGCCGTCGGGGAAGCCCAGGTAGTTCTCGATCCTGGAGCTCTGGCCCGCCTGGCCGCCCGAGGCGTGCGCCTCGACCAGCACCGTGTTCAGGCCCTCCGACGCGCCGTAGACCGCCGCGCCGAGGCCCGCGGGCCCGCCGCCGACGACGATCAGGTCGTAGAAGTCGGTGGCCGGCGTGGTGGACAGCCCGACCGCGGTGGCCAGCGTGGCCTGGTCGGGGGACTCCAGCGTGGTGCCGTCCTCGGTGACCACCAGCGGCAGGTGACAACCCTCGCCCGCCGCCTTGACGAGCTGCGCGCCCTCAGGGTCCTCGGCCAGCATCCACTGGTAGGGCACGTGGTTGCGGGCCAGGAAGTCCCGCACCTGGTACGAGCGCGCCGACCAGCGGTCGCCCACCACGCGCAGCTCGGGACGGGCCGTGCGATCGGTCCGCATCCAGGCGTCGAGCTGGCCGTCGATCACCGGGTAGAACTTCTCCTCCGGCGGGTCCCACGGCTTGAGCAGGTAATGATCGAGGTCGACCACGTTGATCGCCTGGATCGCGGCGTCGGTGTCGGCATAGGCGGTCAGCAACACCCGGCGCGCGTACGGGTACATGTCCATGGCGGCTTCCAGGAACTGCACGCCGTTCATCTGCGGCATCCGGTAGTCGGCCAGGATCGCCGCCACCTCGTCGCCGCGCAGCCGCATCTCCTTGACCGCCTCGATGCCGTCGTGGGCAGCCTCGGCGCGGACAATCCTGTACTCATGGCCGTACCGGCGCCTGAGGTCACGAGCCACCGCCCGCGACACCCCCGGGTCGTCGTCGACCGTCACGATGACCGGCTTGTCCATTCCCCTACCTTCTCCCCAATGGTCCCTAAGGGAAGGATGTCATGCACGCGTGGGTTGGTGAGCACTCGCTCATATCATGGGCGGATGAGCACCCGTGAGCGCATCCTCGACGCCGCCGAGCAGGCCATTCGGGAGTTCGGCATCTCGGGTGCGACCACGCGGCGCATCGCCCAGGCGGCCGGCTGCTCCGAGGCGCTGCTCTACAAGCACTTCGCCGGCAAGGAGCAGATGTTCCTCGCGGTCCTGCTCGAACGGCTGCCCGCGCTCGCGCCCGCGCTGGCCCGGCTGCGGCTGAGCACGGGCGAGGGCGACCTGGCTGACAACCTCACCCGCTTCACCCTGGCGGCGCTGGAGTTCTACACCGAGGCCGCCACCATCGCCTCCGGCATGCTGGCCGACCCCTCGCTGCTGGCCCGGTTCAAGCACATGCTCGCCAGCACCGGCACCGGCCCCCACCTGCCGATCGGGGCCCTGGCCGAGATCCTCGACGCCGAACGGGCCGCGGGCCGCACCGACCCCGGCCTCGACCCCGGCCCGGCGGCCGCCCTGCTGATGGGCGCCTGCTTCCACCGGGCCAACCTGTCCTACTTCGTCGACCCGGCCGACAAGGACGAGGAGTGGGCGGCCGGCGTCGTCGCCACCCTGCTCAGGCGATGACCCGGCCCGCGCCGCCGTCGACCAGCATCGAGACGCCGTTCACGTACGAGGCCCGCTCGCTGGCCAGGAACGCGATGACGTCCCCCACCTCCTCGGCCTGACCGACCCGCCCGACCGGCACGGCCCGGCCGCGCTCCTCGACCACGTCGTCGCCGCCCGACATGCCGCGCAGGCGTTCGGTGTCGATCGCCCCCGGCAGCACGTTGTTGACCAGCACGCCGTCGCCGCCCACCTCGCGGGCCAGCGTGCGCACGAGCCCGGCGACGGCCGGGCGCATGGCGTTGGACAGCGCCAGCCCGTCGATCGCCTCGCGGACGGACGAGCTGGTGACGGTGACGATCCGGCCCCACCCCCGCGAGCGCATCTCCGGCAGCACCGCCTGGATCAGCCGGACGGTGCCGAGCAGGTTGCGCTGCACCGCGACGTCCCAGTCTTCGAGGCCGACCTCGTCGAAGCGGCCGGTGGGCGGGCCGCCCGCGTTGGCCACCAGGATGTCGACCGGGCCGAGCACGTCGCGCGTCTCGTCGGCCACCCGCTGAGCCGCCGCCGGGTCCTCCACGTCGGCCAGCACCGCGTGCACCACGTGGCCGAACTGCTGCAGCTCCACCACCGCGTCCGCGAGCCGCTCGGGGTTGCGCGCGCTGACGCACACGTCGCAGCCCTCGCGCGCGAGGCTCTTGGCGGCGGCCAGGCCGATGCCCGCGCTGCCGCCGGTGACCAGGGCGACCTTGCCCGAGATGCCGAGATCCATAAGGCGACTATAGTGACGGGCCGATCACTCCGGCCGCACCCGGGTCAGCTTGTCGGGGTTGAGCACGCCGTAAAGCCCCTGGATGCGGCCGTCGCGCACGTCCAGGGCGATGAGCTGGTCGGTCCCGGCCACGTGCGTCCACAGGGCGGGGCGGCCGTTGGCCTCGACGAGGTGCGCCCGGCTGAAGTCGTAGCGGGCCAGCAGGCCGCCGATGAAGGCGCTGACCTTGCGCCGGCCCAGGATCGGCCGCAGGGCGGCCCGGACCTTGCCGCCGCCGTCGTTCCACATGACGACGTCCTCGTGCAGCAGCTCGGTCAGCGCGTCGAGGTCGCCGCCGCCGGCCGCCTCCATGAACTTCGTCAGCAGCCTGGCGTGGTCCTCGTTCGTCGGCGTGAACCGGTCGCGGCCCTGCGACACCCGGACCGAGGCGCGGTGGTGCATCTGCCGGGCGTTGGCCACCGACGAGCCGACGATCTCGGCGATCTCGTCGTACGGCAGCTCGAACGCCTCCCGCAGCACGAACACCGCCCGCTCCGGCGGCGACAGCTTCTCCATCAGGTGCAGGGTGGCGAAGGAGACGGTGTCGCGCAGCTCGGCGGTGTCCAGCGGCCCGGCCTCGCCCGTCGCGACCGGCTCGGGCAGCCACGGCCCGGTGTAGGCCTCCCGCCGCACGCGGGCCGAGCGCAGCTGGTCGAGGGCCAGCCGCGAGACCACGGTCAGCAGGAACGCGCGGGGCTCCCTGATCTGGCTCCGGTCGGCGCCCTCCCAGCGCAGCCAGGCCTCCTGCACGACGTCCTCGGCGTCCCACATGCTGCCGAGCAGGCGGTAGGCCAGGCCCAGCAACATCGGGCGGTATTCCTCGAAGTCCACGTCCGGCATCATGCCCTGCCGCCCGGCCGGGCGGCTCGGCGGGGCGGCTCGGCGGGGTGGTACAGGTGGGCGGCTCGGGTGGGTGGTCAAGGCGGGCCGGGCGTGATGGGCTGGGGGCGTGGCGAGAAATCTGATCCTGTCAGGAGGGCTCTTCCACGACTTCGCCGCCACGTCGGCCGCGCTCGCCGACGTGCTGGGCGAGGTGGGCGTCGAGTCCGAGATCACCGAGGACATCGCGGGCGCGCTGAGCGAGCCGCCGGAGGTGCAGCTCATCACGGTCAACGCGCTGCGCTGGCAGATGGGCCAGGACCGCTTCGCCGACCTGCGCGGCGAATGGCGCTTCGCGCTGCCCGCCCAGGCCCGCACCACGCTGCTCGACCACCTCGACCGGGGCGGCGGCCTGCTCTGCGTGCACACGGCCGCGGTCTGCTTCGACGACTGGCAGGGCTGGCCGCGGGTGCTCGGCGGCTGCTGGAACTGGCCTAAGTCCCACCATCCGCCCCTCGGTTGGACCGGCGTGCGGGTGCACGGCGCCGCCCACCCCATCGTGGCGGGCCTGCGCGACTTCGACCTGGTGGACGAGGTCTACAGCGACCTCGACGTGCTGCCGGACGTGCGCCCCCTGGCCTCCGCGAACGGCCAGCCGCTGGTGTGGGCGCGTCCGGTGCGCCGCGGCCGGGTGGTCTACGACGCGCTGGGGCACGACACCAGGTCCTACGACAACGAGATCCACCGGACCCTGCTCCAGCGGGCCGCGTTGTGGCTGCTGAAACGGCCGGTGAGCGACACCGGGTGACATGTCCGGTTCGAACAAGACCCGAGCTCGCGCGGCGGGCACGATGGCCCTATGAACGTCAATCTCTCGGCGGTCGCCGGGTTCCTGGCCACGCACGCGCGGGTCCTGGACCGGCGCCGCTTCCACTTGCTCATGGGGGAGACCGGCCCGGCCTCCGTGCTCGGCGCCCTCGACGCCTACCGCAACCCCGACGGCGGCTACGGCTGGGGCCTGGAGCCCGACCTGCGCTCGCCGGAGAGCCAGCCGGGCGCGGCGCTGCACGCCTTCGAGGTGCTGGAGGAGATCGGCCCCGACACCGCGCCGCAGGCCGTCGCGCTGTGCGACTGGCTGGAGTCGGTGACGATGCCCGACGGCGGGCTGCCGTTCGCGCTGCCGCTCACCCTGACCGAGGGCACCGCGCCCTGGTGGGCGGGCGCGGACACGAGCACCTCGTCGCTGCAGATCACGGCCATCTCCGCGGCGGCGGCCCACGGCGTGGCCGCCCACGACCCGGCCGTGGCCGGGCATCCGTGGCTGGAGCGGGCCACCCGCTACTGCCTCGACGCGATCCAGGCGCTGGACGAACGGCCGCACGCCTACGTGCTCTCCTTCGCCGTGCGCTTCCTGGACGCCGTCCACGGGACGCGGCCCGAGGCGGCCGGGCTGCTCAAGCGGCTGGCCGCGTACATCCCCGAGGGCGGACGGGTGCCCGTGGAGGGCGGCACCGCGGAGGAGCGGCTGAACCCCCTCGACTTCGCGCCCTACCCCGGACGGCCGGCGCGCGAGCTGTTCGCGCCCGAGGTGATCGCCGCCGACCTCGACCGGCTGGCCGGGACGCAGCAGGAGGACGGCGGCTGGGTCGTGGACTACGCGCGGATCTCGCCCGCCGGCGCGCTCGAATGGCGGGGCGCGGCCACCGTACGGGCCGTCGAGATCCTGCGCCGCAACGGCGTGCTCTGACCGGTTCTCACCGGCCTGACCGCTGGCGCTGCCCCACCCGGCGGGCCGACTCCGACTCCTGGGCCATGCGGCGCAGCGTGTCGAACGCCTTGCCGTACAGGACGGTGCCCAGCACCAGGGCCTCCACGGCGGCGTCGCGCGGCCCGTCGAAGGGGATGGTGTCCATCTCGACCTCGGTCACCAGCTTCCTGGCGGCCTCGACGTACGGCGCGAGGTCGACGCGCAGGCCGAGCTGGCGCATGCGGACCACCGTCTGCGCCAGCTCGTCGCGGGTGGGGGCGTCCTCGACGACGGTCCAGCCCAGCTCGTCGAGCAGCCGGTCGACCTCGGCCCTGGCGGTTCGCCACTCCTCGTCCTGCTCGGGCTCGACGACCGGGCCGAGCGCGTAGTGGGCGATCCCCAGCATGCGGTGGATGGGCAGCGTCTCGTCGTCGACGGCGGCGATGACCTGCTTGATGGCGGCCACGGGGAGCCTGCCCACCTCCAGCAGGGCCCGGATCAGGCGCAGCCTGCGCAGATGGGACTCGTCGTACTCCGCGCGGGTCGCGGCGGTCTGCTCGCCCGGGTGCAGCATGCCCTCACGCAGGTAGTACTTGATCGTGGGGATGGCGACATCGGATCGGGCGCTCAGTTCTGAGATGCGCATCGATAGATAATAGCGCTATCCAGAGCGGGCGACGTGGCGGGCCGCGCTCACCACCTCGTGCACGTCGGCCTGCCGGTTCCACAGGAAGACCGCCTCCAGCGGTGGCACGTCCTCCTTGATGGGCACGAAGGCGAGCGCGTCGGGCACGGTGCTGCCCTCGTGGACGCACAGGCTGTAGCCGGCCCCCGCGGCCACCATGTCGATCACCAGGTCATGGGTGGCGGCGGCCGGGCCAAGCCGGGGATGCAGCCGATGCCGGACGAACCCCTCCAGGAACCGCCGGGCCCCGGCGACCGCGTCCGACTCCGGCATGATCAGCGGCTCGCCGGCCAGGTCCGCCAGTGACAGCGCCTCCCGCCCGGCCAGGGGATGGTCGCGCGGGAGCAGCGCGCGGACCGGGAAACGATGGACGAGCATGCGGGCCACGCCCCTCGGCAGCGATCCGGGGGCGTAACCGAGGCCGGCCTGCAACGTGCCGTCGGCGATGGAGATCAACTGCTCGGCCGTGCTCATCGGCGCGATCCGCACCGGCACGTTCTGGAGCTGGGCGAGCAGCCGGGCGGCCACGTCGGCCAGCCCGTCGGCCACGCCCAGGCGGGCGGTGCGGCCCTTGCCGCGCGCGGCGGCCACGGCCCGTTCGTAGGCGTCGAGCGCGACCGTGGCCTGGGCCAGGAACGCCTCGCCCGCCTCGGTGAGCCGCACACCGCTGGACGAACGGCTGAACAGCTCGACGCCTATCTCCTTCTCCAGCGCCCTGAGCTGCTCCGACAGGGTGGGCTGCGCGATGTGCAGCGCGGTCGCGGCGCGGCGGAGGCTGCCGGCGCGCGCGATCGCCATCGCGTATCTGACGTAGCGCAGATCCATCTCTCACCTCGGGGTGATGATGATGGGCTATCGGCTGATCACCTCTCCGTATTACAAGACGGGGCAGCCCGCGTGAAGACATCCAGTCACGGCTCATGCCTTCCCGCTGCTCAGGGCCTCGCCCGACCTGGCGGCGAAGACCTTCGGACGGAAGACGCCGTCGTTGCGGCCGCCCGGAAACACCGCGTTCGGCGCGCTGGGAGCCTCGGCCGTCCGCGTGCCGAGCAAGCGCTTGTCTACGCGTGTTATCGTGCGGGATGCAGTCCTTCGCCGGGTGCGCGGCCGTGGCCGGGATCGGGATGACCGCGCTGACCAGGACGTCCGGGCGCACCGAGCTGGAGCTGGCCGCCGAGGCGTGCCGGGCCGCCTGCGCGGATGCCGGGATCACACCCGGCGAGGTCGACGGGCTGCTCAGCTACCACATGAACGACTCGGCGCCGGTCGTCCAGGTCGCCCGCGCGCTGGGGATCGAGCGGCTGCGCTGGCACAACGACATCTCCGGCGGCGGCACGCAGGCCGCGTCCGTGCTGGGGGACGCGGCCATGCTGATCCACGCCGGTCTGGCCAGGAACGTCCTGGTCTTCCGGGCGCTCAACGGGCGGTCCGGCACGCGGATGAACACCGCCTCCACCGGCCCCCTGGAACGCCACACCTACGGCCTGGCGGGGCCGATCCCGCTGTTCGCCATGGCCGCCACCCGCTACCTGCACGACACCGGACTCACCGCCGAGCACCTGCACGCCGTGGTCGGCCAGTCCAGGCGCAACGCCGCCGCCAACCCGCGCGCCCTGCGCCGCGAGCCCCTGGACCTGGCCGCCTACCTGGCCAAACCGTACGTCTGCACGCCGCTGCGCACCGCCGACTGCTGCCTGGAGACCGACGGCGCGTGCGCCCTGCTGGTGAGCGGCGTCCTGGACGGCCCGCGCATCCGGGCGGTCGTCCGCGGGGGAGGGCCCGGCTGCTCCTCCATGGACCGCTCGCCGGACGTGACGGCCGTCTTCTCCGAGCACGTCGCGCCGATGTTGTGGGCGGCGTCCGGGATGCGGCCCTCGGACGTCCGGGCGGCGCTGCTCTACGACGCCTACTCCTGGCTGGTGCCCCGGCAACTGGCGGACTTCGGGCTGGTGGCACGGGAGGACCTGGGGGCGTACCTGCTGGAACGGCGGCACGCGTGGGTGAACCCGCACGGCGGCCTGCTGTCGGAGGGGTACGTGCACGGGCTCAACAACGTGGCCCAGGCGGTGCGGGAACTGCGCGCCGGGCACGAGACCGCCCTGGTGACCGGTTTCGGCGGCAGCTACGGCAGCGCGGCCCTGCTCACCCGTTGAGCGTCAGGGAACGAGCGTGAACTGAACGTCAGGGAATGAGCGTGAACTGAACGTCAGGGAATGAGCGTGAACTGAACGTCAGGGAGTGAGCGTGAACGCCGCGTGCGAGCTCCGGCCGTCGTCGCCGGGCAGCACGCCGCGGGCCGCCAGCCAGGCCGCCGCGCCCGCCGCGTCGCGCGCCGTGCGCACCCGCTCGCCGGACAGCCGCGCCAGCACGGCCCGGCGCACCGGCCCCTCGCTGGTCAGCACGCTGCCCGCGAGCACGACGTCGCCCGAGACGTGCACCCTGCGCAGGGTGGCCACCAGACGGTCGGCGGCCTCCTCGGCGACCTTGAGCGCCATCGGGTCACCGGCCTCGGCCGCCCGGCTGACCAGGGCGGACAGCGCGGCCAGGCGCATGTGGTGGGCCTGCGCGAGCCGGACGAACCGGTCGGCGACCGCCCGCGGCGACCCCGGACGCTCCTCGCCCAGGAAGTGCTCGACGACGAGCGCGACCAGGCTGCCTGGCTCGCCCGTCGCGCCCCGGTCGAGGGCGGAGACCACGGCCTTGGCGGCGGCGCGGCCGATCCAGAAGCCCGAGCCCTCGTCGCCCAGCAGCCAGCCGAGCCCGTCGGCGATCGTGTCGATGCGGTGGCCGGCGACCCTGGCCGCGACCGCGCCCGTGCCCGACAGCAGCAGCGAGCCGTCGGGCTCGGCGGTGCCGGCGGCGTAGGCCACCGCCACGTCGCGCTCGATCAGCGGGCCCGCCTCGATGCCGTGGCCGGCCCAGACCCGGGCCAGCTCGGGGACCAGCGTGTCGACCTGGCCCGCGACCCCGGCCAGCGAGGCCACGACCTGGCCGCCGTCGTGCGACCCCAGCGCCTGCCCGAGCGCCGTGCCGATCGCCGCCACCGCCTTGTCCAGACCGTGCGCCGAGGGGTTGCCGGCGCCCGCCCGCGCGTAGCCGACCCGGGTGCCGTCGAGGGTGTGGACGGAGACGCGCGTCGAGGTGGCTCCCGCGTCGACACCGACCACCAGCGATTTGGTCACGGTCAAATTCTGGGGGTTGACGTGACCGGGAAGCAAGAATAATTTTCGCCAGAAGACCGAGTATTCGGAAGGAATATTCGTGACTTCAGGAGCCCTCGGGCGCGTCGAAACAGAACTGCCCGGCCTGCCGGAGGCGTTGCGCCGGGTCGGCGAGGTGATACTCGGCGACCCCGCCGAGGCCGCCCGGTCGACCATCATCGCGCTGGCCGAACGGGCGGGCAGCTCGCCCGCCACCGTGACGAGGTTCTGCCGGGCGTTCGGCTTCTCCGGCTACGCCGAGCTGCGGGTCGCCCTCGCCACGGAGACCGGCAGGGCCGCGCAGGCCGGCTGGGGCGCGGGCGTCGGGCACGAGATCGGCCCCGACGACCCGCTCGACTCGGCCATCGAGGTGATGGCCGCCGCCGACGCCAGGCTCATCCAGGACACCGCCGCCCAACTCGACCTCGCGATGGTCGCCCAGGTCGCCGACGCCGTCGTCAGGGCCCGCCGGGTGCTGCTGATCGGCGTCTCCACCAGCGGGAACGTCGCCACCATGCTCGAAGGCAGGCTGCGCCGCATCGGCATCCCGTGCTGGAGCGCCGGCGACGCGCACGTGGCGCTGTCGGAGGCGGCGCTGCTCGGCGCGGACGACGTCGCCATCGGCATCAGCCACCGGGGCCGCACCCGCGAGGTCATGGAGGCGCTGGCCGAGGCGGGCAGCCACGGCGCGACGACGGTCGCCGTCACCTCCTTCGCCCGCTCGCCGCTGGCCGAGCTGGCCGGCCTGGTGCTGACCACGGCCAGCAGGGAGACCACGTTCCGGCTGGGCGGGCTGGCGGCCGTGCACTCGCAGCTCTTCGTGCTCGACGCCGTCTACGTGGCGGTCGCGCAGCGCACGTACGAGCGCACCAACGAGGCGTTCGAGCTGACGATCAGCGCGGTGGAGAGCCACCGCGTGGAGAGAGGCTGACATGCGGTACGCGTCCAAGGCCCTCGCCCTCGCCGGGCAGGTCGCCGAGAGCCAGGCGGAGCCGGTGCGCCGGGCCGCCGCCCTGATCGTCGCCGCGCTGCGCGCCGGCGGGGTGGTCAACGCGTTCGGGTCGGGGCACTCCGAGGCCATCGCCATGGAGATCGCCGGACGGGCCGGCGGCCTGGTGCCCAGCAACCGCCTCTCCCCGCGCGACCTCGTCCTGTACGGCGGCCGGCCGCCGAGCGTGCTCACCCCGGAGCTGGAACGCGACCCGGCCGTCGCCCACGAGATCTACGACCTGGCCCCCGTCGAGCCGCAGGACGTGTTCGTCCTGATCTCCAGCTCCGGCGTGAACGGCACGGTCGTGGAGCTGGCCACGCTGGTCAAGGAGCGCGGCCACCCGCTCGTCGCGATCACCTCGGTCGCGCACAGCACGCGCATGACCTCGCGCCATCCCTCGGGCGGCAAGCTCATGGACCTGGCCGACGTCGTGCTCGACAACGGCTCCCCGTACGGGGACGCCGTCCTCGACCTGCCGGACGGCGGCACGTACGGCGCGGTCTCCACGATCACCTCGGCGCTGCTCGCGCAGATGGTGGTCACCGAGGCGGTGGAGGAGCTCGTCGCCCTGGGCGAGCGGCCCCCCGTCTACCTGTCGGTCAACGTGACCGGCGGCGACGAGCACAACAAGGCCCTGGAGAGCCGGTACGCAGGGCGAATACGACGAGGATCATGAACAGCTAGGAGCCATCAATGCCTGACACCCCCCATATCAGCCGTCGTCAACTCCTGCGCGGCGCGGCCCTCGTCCCCGTCGCGGGGGCGCTGGCCGCCTGCGCCACCCCGGCCGCCAAGCCCACGGCCACCGCCTCTTCCGCGCCGGTGGCGACCAGCGCGGCCAACCCGTTCGGCGTCGCGGACGGCAAGCCCCTGGAGGTGTGGATCTTCGACGGCGGCTTCGGCCAGGACTACGCCAAGAACATCCACGAGCCCCTGTTCAAGACGAAGTACCCGAAGAGCGAGATCAAGCACAACGCCACCAAGGAGATCACCAAGGTCCTGCAGCCGCGGTTCGCCGGCGGCAACCCGCCGGAGGTCATCGACAACTCCGGCGCCAACTTCATGGACTTCGGCGCCCTGTCCCAGGACGGCCAGCTCCAGGACCTCACCGCCCTGCTCGACGCGCCGAGCTGGGACGACCCCGCCGTCAAGGTCCGGGACACCATCGACCAGTCGGTCATCGACATCGGCACCTACGACGGCAAGTTCAGCGTGCTGGGTTACGTGAACTACATCCACGGCATCTGGTACTCACAGAAGGTGTTCAGGGACAACGGCTGGGAGATCCCCAAGACCTGGGACGAGTTCGTCAAGCTCTGCGAGACGATCAAGAAGTCCGGCAAGATGGCGCCCTTCACGTACGCGGGCAAGTTCCCCCAGTACCTGTACGAGCCGCTGCTGACCATGGCCGCCAAGGTCGGCGGCAACGAGGTGCTGGTCAACATCGACAACCTGGAGGACGGCGCCTGGACCACCGAGGCCATGAAGACCGCCGCCACGGCCTGGGCCGAGGTGGGCGCCAAGTACCTCATGGAGGGCACGACCGGCCTCGACCACGTGCAGACCCAGACAGCCCAGAACAAGTACAAGGTGGCCATGCTGCCGTCCGGGTCGTGGCTGGAGAACGAGCAGAAGAGCACCACCCCGCCCGACTTCGAGTACGGCATGTTCCCGATCCCCGACGTCACCGGCTCCGACAAGATGCCGTACGGCACCCTGCACACCCAGCCCGGCGAGAACTTCATGGTCTCGGCCAGGAGCGCCAACCCGCAGGGCGGCATCGAGTACCTGCGCGGCATGTTGTCGAAGAAGGCGGCCGGCGACTTCAGCGAGATGGTCAAGACGGTGACCGCGGTCAAGGGCGCGACCGAGGGCCGGACGATCTCGCCCGGCGTCACCAGCGCCTCCAAGGCCGTCGCCGACGCGGGCGCCAACACCGTCTACTACCGCTGGTACACCTGGTACGGCCAGCTCAAGGACGAGGGCATCGCCGCCACCGGCGAGCTGATGTCCGGCGGCCTGACGCCGGAGAAGTACCTGGAGCGCATGCAGAAGAAGGCCGACGAGATCAAGAACGACTCCTCGATCAAGAAGTACAAGCGCTGATGTTGTTCAACAGGTATCGCCGCGGGCTGTTCATCACCGCGTTCCTGGCAGCCCCGGTGATCCTCTACCTCGCCTACGTCATCTCGCCGCTGATCCAGGCGTTCCGGATCGCGATGACCGACTGGCGCGGCGTGACGGCCACACCGGACTTCATCGGGCTGGACAACTTCGTCCGGCTGTTCAAGGACGGCGTCTTCTGGAAGGCCGTCAGCCACAACGCCATGCTGCTCGTGCTGCTGCCGCTGCTCACGATCGTCATCGCGCTGTTCTTCGCCTTCCTGCTCAACGTGGGCGGGCGCAAGGGCTCCTCGGGCATCGCGGGCTCGAAGTTCTACCGGGTGGTGTTCTTCTTCCCGCAGGTCCTGGCCGTGGCCGTGGTGGGCGTGCTGTTCCAGCAGGTGTTCCGGCCCGACGGCAGCGGCATGCTGAACGGGCCGCTGATCGCGCTCGGCGCCAAGCCGGTCGGCTTCCTGTCCGACCCCGGCGTGGCCTTCTGGTCGGTGCTCGGCGTGCTGGTCTGGCAGGCGGTCGGCTTCTACGTCGTGCTGTTCTCGGCCGGGCTGGCCTCCATCCCGCGCGACATGTTCGAGGCGGCGCAGATCGACGGCGCGGGCCGGTTCAGCCTGTTCTTCCGCATCACGCTGCCGCTGCTGTGGGACACCATCCAGGTGGCCTGGGTCTACCTCGGCATCCTGGCGCTCGACGCGTTCGCGATCGTGTGGGTGATGACCGACCAGCACGGCGGCCCCGACTGGTCGACCACCGTCATGGCCGCCGAGATCTACCGCAACGCCTTCCAGTACTTCCGCTTCGGCTACGCCTCGGCCCTCGGCGTCATGATGTTCTTCTTCACCGTCGGCTTCGCCATCCTCTCGCTGCGCCTGTCACGCCGCGAACGAATCGAGTACTAGATGACAACGACGACCACATGGACGGTGGCGAACTCCCGCAAACTGGCCCGCCAGGAGCGCCGGCGACGGCTCGGGCCGATGGCCCTGCTCTCCCACGTCGCGCTCCTGGTGTGGACGGTGCTCGTCGTGGTGCCGATCCTGTGGACCTTCCTGGCCTCGGTGAAGAGCGAGGACGAGATCTTCGGCGAGGCATGGGGGCTGCCGGCCAGGCTCAACTGGGACAACTTCGCCCGCGCCTGGGAACAGGCGCACATCGGGCAGTACATGCTCAACAGCGTCATCGTCGTCACCTTCAGCGTGGCCGGGACGATGCTGCTCGGCTCGATGGCCGCGTACGTGCTGGCCCGGTACCCCTTCCGCGCCAACCGGCCGATCTACTTCCTGTTCGTGTCCGGGCTGGCCTTCCCGGTGTACCTGAAACTCACGCCGCTGTTCTTCGTCGTGCAGAACATGGGGGCGGTGCCGGTGGTGGGGCCGTACATCGGGCTGAACACGCACGCGGGGCTGGTGCTGGTCTACATCGCGTACTCGATGCCGTTCACGGTGTTCTTCCTGACGGCGTTCTTCCGTACGCTGCCCACGGCGGTGGGGGAGGCGGCCATGGTGGACGGGGCCTCGCACACCCGCGTGTTCTTCCAGATCATGTTGCCGATGGCCAGACCGGGCATCATCAGCATCACGATCTTCAACGTGCTCGGGCAGTGGAACCAGTACCAGCTGCCGCTGGTGTTGCTGCAGGATCGGGACAAGTGGGTGCTCACGCAGGGGATCGCTGACATCTCCACGTCCGCCGGGTACGACCAGGACTGGTCGGCGCTGTTCGCCGCGCTGACGCTGGCGATCCTGCCGATGCTGGTCGTCTACACGGTGTTCCAGCGCCAGATCCAGTCCGGCCTGACCTCGGGAGCCCTCAAGTAGGGAGGTCGCCTTCGGCCGATGGTCTTCGCCGAGGGGGCGCTTCGCGCCTCGGGAGCTCAGGCAGTTCAATCTGAGGCGCCTGGCGGCGCAACCCACGCGCCTGGCGGCGCCATGGTCCGGCCCGCTCACGGCCGGCTACTACCGGGTTGCTCCTGGGCTCTGCCGGGAGGCCCATCGCAGTCGGCATGGTGTCGCCCTGGGTGGGCCCGAACCTCGTTCCGCTTCCACGAGACATCGACGACAACGGATCCAGGTCAATCGATATGCGGATTCCTCTGCTGCAGATAGTCGTTGAGCTGTCGCCACTGGGTCGGATGGATGTCGAGGATATGCAGTTTGTCCGGCTCGACCCAGCGCACGTCGCTCGCCTCGTCGTTGGCCTCCGGACGGCCGCCGACCGGGCGGGCGATCAGCATCACCTCGTACTCCTGGCGGACCTCGCCGTCGGTGTAGGCCACGATGTGGCCAGGGTCGGAGTAGACGCCGAGGAGGCCGGTGGGCTCGACGCGGACGCCGGTCTCCTCTTCCGTCTCCCGTACGGCGCACTGTGAGGGGGTCTCGCCGATCTCCATCTTGCCCATCGGCAGCGCCCACTGACCGGTGTCGCGCCGGCGCTGCATGAGGATGCGGCCGGCGTCGTCCACGGTCACCGTGCCGCAGGCCGGCACCAGGCTGTTCGCCTTCGGGGCGTCCGGGTCGTTCCAGTACTCGACTCGTCCCATGGGCGATGCCTCCTCAGACTTCCGCGCCGGACCACGGAACGGCTCCGGCCCAGACTCGCTCGAACGATGACATGTAGTGCTCGGCCATCGTCCCTCCGTCGAGACGATGGAAGTGGAAGGTCGGGTTGGCAGAAGCTGGTTCGCCGTACGCGTGCGGGTTGACCAGGAGGTCGTCGTCGTAGCGGAACAGCGAGGCGTACAGAGTGGTCGCGTGCAGACGGATCTCGCAGCCATCGAGGTCCGGCAGCGTCCGGTAGCAGGTCAAGGATGAGCGGATCTTGGCCGGCAGCGTTCCGCCCAGCCCTTCCTCGCGGTCTCGCGTCTCCACCGACTGCGCGCCGGGATCGCCGAATCACCTTGCGGGAGGTTCTCGGCAGGTTTCCCGGGTGGCGGATCATCGACGTGACCGGCGGCTGGGTCGCGTTCCGCGTGCCTCTCGTGTCCGGTGACAGCGGGCTCTCGAACGTCCGCTGCGGGGCGACCATGGCGGAACTGGCCGGCAACCTCCAGACCGAGAGCAGGCTGCAACAGCCAGGCTGACTTGCGCCGTCGGCCTAACTCCGGGTGACGGTTTTGTGGACGTCGCCGAGGAAGCGTTCGATGGTGGCCCGTTCCGCGGGGTCGTACCGGCCCATGAGGGCGACGATCTCCTGGATGAGCGGGCCGAAGAAGCTCCAGCCCAGCGTGACGGCGCCCTCGTCGACCTTCAGCAGCACCCGCCGCCGGTCCCGGGTGTCGCGTTCCCGGCGGACGTGGCCGAGCCGTTCCAGACGGTCCACCACCGCCGTGGTGCCCGCGGAGTTGAGGCCGAGGTGCGTGCCCAGCGTTCCTGGGGTGGCGGGGGCGCCGGTGCGGGCGGCGTCGAGCAGGCAGATGAGGGCGCGTACGTCGGTCGGGTGCAGGGCGTGCGCGGCGGCGAACCGCTCGCCCATGCGGTCGAGTTCCACGGTGACGGCGCGCAGCAGATGGACCAGCCGCATCCCGGCGTCCTGATCGTCCACGTTTTCGGCATGCTCCGGCCGCATCGTCATGCCACCAGTATGGCATTATCTCGCCGAGCGAGATTGTTGGTGAGCAAGCTATTTAGTTAGGTGCGGCATGTCCGACTTCTTCTCCGCCTACGACGCGGTCCTCGAACGCTGGCCGGTTCCGGTCGAGCCGATCGACCTGCCGTCGGCGTACGGCACGACCCGGGTGAACGCGTGCGGCCCCGCCGATGGCCCGCCGCTGGTCCTGCTGCACGGCGGTGGCACCACGGCGGCGATGTGGTACGCCAACGTCGCCGCGTTCGCCTGCCGCCATCGCGTCTACGCCGTGGACCGCATCGGCGAGCCGGGCCGCAGCGTCCGCGGCGAACGCCCCCTGCGCACCGTCGGCGACCTGCTCGGCTGGCTGGACGGCGTGCTCGACGGCCTCGGCATCGACGGCGCCGCGGTGTGCGGACACTCCTACGGCGGATGGATCGCCCTGACGTACGCGCTCCACGCGCCCCGGCGGGTCGAGCGGCTCGTCCTCCTCGACCCGACGCAGTGCTTCGGCGGGTTCCGGCCGGGATACCTGGCCCGCGCACTGCCCACCCTGCTGCGGCCGACGGCCGCTCGCGCGCGGGCCTTCCTGGAGTGGGAGACCGGCGGCGCGCCCGCCGACCCCGCCTGGCTGCGGCTCTACGGCCTGGCCGCGGAGTTCCCGGACACGAAGGTCGTCACCGGGAAACGGCCCGAGCCGGGATCGCTGCGCGCGCTCACCACGCCCGCTCTCGTGCTCGTCGCCGGACGCGGCAAGGCGCACTCCCCGCACCGCGTCGCGTCGGCCGCCGCCCGCCTGCTGCCGGGCGCGCGGACCGAGGTGCTGCCGCACCTGTCCCATCACGCGATGCCGTGGCACGACCCCGCCGACCTCAACGCCCGCGTCGTCGACTTCCTCGACGGACGAGCCACCTGACCCGCCGCCCGCGCCGCCGCCCTTCTCAAAAGCGCCCGGACGCCCGCGCCGCCGCCCCTCTCCAAAGCGCCAGGACGCCCGTCCCGCCACGCCGGAGCCTAGACTCCTGGGCATTCCGCGACGCAGCAGGCCGTGAGGAGACTCCCATGTCATCCGCGCCCGAACAGGAATCACTCGCCGCCCTCGCGACCCGGCACGGGCTGAGGCGAGCCATGGCCCGCCCGGACCTGCACGTCTACCTGCGCCGATTATGGGAACGCCGGCACTTCATCCTGGTGTACGCGACCTCGCGCACCGCCTCGAAGTACTCCGGCTCCGCGCTCGGGCAACTCTGGCAGGTGCTGACGCCGCTGCTGAACGCCGGCATCTACTGGGTCATGTTCGGCCTCGTCCTGGGCGGACACGACCACATCGAGAACTATGCCGCGTTCCTTGTCACGGGGATGTTCGTCTTCACCTACAGCCAGCGGTCGGCCTCGGCGGGGGCCAAGTCCGTCTCGGGGAACCTCTCGCTCATCCGCGCCCTGCACTTCCCGCGCGCCGCGCTTCCCCTGGCCTACACCCTTCAGGAGTTGCGGCAGGCGGCGGTCTCCATGGGGGTGCTGCTCGTGCTCGTGGTCGTCATGGGGGAGTTCCCCACCTGGTTCTGGCTGCTGATCCCGGTCGCCGTGCTGCTGCAGACGATGTTCAACATCGGGCTGAGCCTGGTCCTGGCGCGGTTGGGGGCCTCGCTGCGCGACGTGAACCAGCTCCTGCCGTTCGTTTTGCGGACCTGGTTGTACGCCTCCGGGGTCTTCTTCTCGATCCAGTACAAGATCGTGGGATATCCGGACCCGGTCACCGGCGAGCCGGTCGGCGGGGTGGGGCTGCCGCAGTGGGTGGCCGACGTCATGTATCTCAACCCCGCGGCCTCCATCATCGAGTTCATGCGCGACATCCTGATCCACGCGTCCAGCCCGCGCCCGCTCGTCTGGCTGAGCTGCGCGTTCTGGGCGGTCGCCGGGCTGACCCTCGGGCTCTGGTACTTCTGGCGGGCCGAGGACACGTACGGGCGCGGGTGAGGGCCGGAAAGCGGGTGAGGGCCGGAAAGCGGGTGGGGGCCGGAAAAGGGTTCGCGCGCCGGGGGCGTGCTCTGGTTTGCTCCCCATCATGACGTCTGCGTGGGTCGGCGAGCGCGTGCGCCTGAGGGCCATCGAACCGGAGGACTGGGCGGCGCTCTTCGCCTTCGAGGAGGACACCGACGCGGCCAGGAACGGCTGGCGGCTGCCTCCGCCCCGCTCGGCCGCCCAGGCGCAGAAGTGGGCCAGGGAGCTGGCCGAGCAGGAGTCCGACATGGACGAGCTCCGCCTGGTGATCGCCGACGCGGCCGACGGCCGGCCGGTCGGCATGCTCAACACGCACGAGGTCGAGCGCATGCACGGCACGTTCTGCTACGGCATCTCCATCGGCACCCCCCACCACCGCAAGGGCTACGCCAGCGAGGCGATCGTCCTGCTGCTGCGCTACATGTTCGCCGAGCGCCGCTTCCAGAAGGCCGAGGCGTGGGTCTACAGCTCCAACGAACCGTCGCAGGCCCTGCACCGGCGGCTCGGCTTCGTCGAGGAGGGCCGCCGGCGCAGGAGCCGCTTCGCCGCCGGGCGCTACGACGACGGGATCCTGTTCGGGATGACGGTCGAGGAGTTCACCGAGCTCTACGGCTGAAGCTCGGCCCGCAGCCGCCGGGTGGCCTCGACGACGTGCGCCAGCGAGGCTTCCACCTGCTCGTACGTGCGCGTCTTCAGCCCGCAGTCGGGGTTGACCCAGACCCGCTCGGCCGGCAGCGCCGCCAGCGTCCTGCGCAGCAGGTCCTCGACCTCGTCCGCGCCGGGCACGCGCGGGGAGTGGATGTCGTACACGCCGGGGCCGAGGCCGCGGCCGAACGTGCGCACCGCGCCCAGGATGCGCGCCCCCGAGCGGGCCGACTCGATCGTGGTGACGTCGGCGTCCAGGCCGTCGATGGCGGCCAGGATCTGGTCGGCGTCCGAATAGCACAGGTGGGTGTGGATCTGGGTGCGGTCGGCCGCGCCGGAGGTGGCCCGCCGGTACGCCGCCACCGCCCACTCCAGGTAGTCGGCCTGAGCGGCCCGCCGCAGCGGCAGCAGCTCGCGCAGGGCGGGCTCGTCCACCTGGATGATCGACACGCCGGCCGCCTCCAGGTCGCGCACCTCCTCGCGCACCGCGTCGGCCACCTGGAACACCACGTCCCGCAGCGGCAGGTCGTCGCGGACGAACGACCAGGCGACGATCGTCACCGGCCCGGTGAGCATGCCCTTGACCGGCTTGGCGGTGAGCGACTGCGCGTAGGAGGCCCAGCGCACGGTGATGGGCCCGGGACGGCCGACGTCGCCGTGCAGGATCGGCGGCCGGGTGCAGCGCGACCCGTACGACTGGACCCAGCCGTTCGTGGTGACCGCGAACCCGTCCAGGTGCTCGGCGAAGTATTGGACCATGTCGTTGCGCTCGGGCTCGCCGTGCACGAGCACGTCCAGGCCGAGGCGTTCCTGCACCCTGACGACGCGCTCGATCTCGGCCTCGACGCGCCGCTCGTAGTCCTCCTCCGACAGCGTTCCGGCCACCACGGCCGCCCTGGCCGCGCGCAGCTCGCCGGTCTGCGGGAACGAGCCGATGGTGGTGATCGGCAGTACGGGCAGGCCCAGGTGGGCGGCCTGGGCGGCGGCCCGCACCGGGTACGGCGCCCGCTCCTCCGGCGCGGCCGGCGCGGTCAGCGGCACGGAGGGCGCGGCCGGGACCGGCCCCCGGAAGTCCGGCCCCTCGGCGACGGTGAGGGCCAGCGCCACCACCTCGGCCACCTTCTGCTCGGCGAACGCCAGCCGTTCCCGCAGCGCCGGGTCCAGGTCGGGCTCGGCGGCCACGTCGTAGGGCACGTGCAGCAGCGAGCACGACGTGCTCACCGTCACCCGGTCCGCGCGCACGCCGCCGAGGGCGGCCAGGGCGCGTTCCGGCGCGGTGCGCCACACGTCGCGGCCCGACACCACGCCCGCGACCACGGTCTTGCCCGGCAGGTCGGGCACGGCGCCGCCGCGCACCAGGTCCACGCCGATCGCCTCGACGGGCGTGCCCGCCAGCACCGGCAGCGCGGGCCCGAGGTCGCCGAAGTAGGAGGCCACGAACAGCCCCGGGCGGACGGCCGCCGACCCCAGCCGGTCGTAGGCGAGCCGCACGGTCGCCAGCTCCTCGGGCGTGCGGTCGCCGACCAGCGCCGGCTCGTCGAGCTGCACCCAGTCGACGCCCTCGGCGGCCAGCGCCGCGAGCAGCTCCTCGTAGCAGCCGAGCACGTCCTCCAGCCGCTCGGGCGCCCCGGCCAGCAGCAGGAACGTCACCGGCCCGACCACGACGGGCCGCGTCTCGTAGCCCAGCGCGCGGGCCTCGCGCACCTCGGCGAGCGGCTTGGCGGCGTCCAGCTTGAAGACGGTCTCCGGGCCGATCTCCGGCACGATGTAGTGGTAGTTGGTGTCGAACCACTTCGTCATCCGCAGCGGCGCCAGCCCCTCGGTGCCCCTGGCCATCGCGAAGTAGGGGTCCTCGGCCGCGCGGTAGCGCTCGGGCACCGCGCCCAGCAGCACCGCCGTGTCCAGCACGTGGTCGTACAGGGAGAAGGTGTTGGACGGCAGCCCTTCCAGGCCCAGCTCGGCCAGCCGCCGCCAGGTCCGCTCCCTGATCTCCGCGCCCGTCCGCTCCAGCTCCGCGCGGCCGGACCGCCCGTCCCAGTACGACTCCAGGGCCCGCTTCAGCTCCCGTCGCGGCCCGATCCTCGGGTACCCGAGCACCGTGGACGTGGGGAATGGCGACATCTCAGCTCCTCGATCACGTCGGTCAGATGCGGGAATCGTGTCCGGCGAGGCCGACGTGGTGCATCATCGATAAGTGCTGCTTATGCTCAAGGAGATCCACTGCTTCCTCCTGGTCGCCGAGCGGCTCGGCTTCTCGGCCGCCGCCGCCGACCTGGGCATGTCGCAGCCCGCCGTCAGCCAGGCCATCACCCGGCTCGAACGCGCCGCCGGGGTCAGGCTCTTCGAGCGCAACGCCCGCGAGGTGCGGCTGACGGCCGAGGGCAAGGGCCTGCTGCCGTACGCCCGGCAGGTGCTCGAATCGGCCCAGGCGTTCACCGCGGAAGCCGCCAGACTGGCCCGCCCGACCATTCACCTGGCTTATCCACCGCTGGTGGGCACCCTCGCCGCGCGCATCGCCAGACGGCTGGCCGGACGTGCCCCGGCGATCGGCGTCGAACTCGTCGTGGCCGGGCGGGGCGCCGCGGCCCAGGCGCTGGGCAGCGGGGAGGTCTCGGCCGCGATCCTGGCCACGCCGGCGCCCGCGCAGTTCGTCACGGCGGCCCGCTTCCACGTGACCGTGGACCATCTGGCCGTCCCGCTCGGGCACCGGCTGGCCGGGCACGGCAGGGTGACGCCGGACGACCTGGGCGGGCAGGTGCTGCTGACGCCGGGGAGCCGGCCGTGGGCGGGGCTGCCGGGGCGGGCGCGGATGGTGGCCGACGACGACTTCGCCGCCGCGCTCGATCTCGTGGCCGCCGGGGCGGGGGTGCTGCCGATCCCGCAGCTCCTGGTCAGGGCCGTCAGGCGGGACGACGTGCGGTTCGTGCCGCTGGAGGCGGGGGAGCTGCGCATCACCTACGCGCTGGCCTGGGCGCGCGAGCGGGTGACGCCGGAGCTGATGGCGCTGGTGCAGGCGGTGCAGGACGCGCTCTGGACCAGGTGAGAGCAGGTGAGAGCAGGTGGGAGCAGGTGAGGGCAGGTGAGAGCGGATGAGGCCGGATGAGGAGGGGCTAACTCACGGGCAGGTTCTTCAGGGCCTCGCGGCGGCTCAGGCCGGAGATGCCCTTGGCGCGGACGTACCGGATGACTTCGTCGGGGTTGGTCTTGGCGTACTCGCGTAAGGACCAGCCGATGGCCTTGCGGGCGAAGAAGTCGGTGTCGGACAGGCTGGGCTCGATGCAGGCGTATAACAGGGCCGTGTCGGTGCGGGACTTGAAGCGGTTCTGGCACAGGATCGCCGTGCGGCGCTTCCACAGGTCGGCGTCGGCCGCCCATTCCAGCATGAGCGGGCGCATGGTGTCGGGGAAGGCCGCCAGCAGGTCGCCGACGCGATGGGTGGCCAGCTCGTCGACCAGGTCCCACCAGGCGCCGGTGACGATCATCTCCTCGTACATCGGCACGGTGTAGAGGGTCTGGAAGTCGCGGTAGTAGCGGTGGCCGGTCAGCTCGACGGCGGCGTAACGCTCCTCGCGGTACTCGGCCTCCCGCCACAGCGAGAGCACCGCGCGCCGCCACTCGGGCGCGGAGTCGAGGCGGTGGCGGGCGAACACCCGCCGCAGCGCCGCCCGCCTCGGCGTGGCCTGCACGCCGAGGAAGGGCATCTCCGACTTCATGTACGCGCGCATCGGCTCGGCCTTGTCCGGCTCGGCGACCTCCTCAAGGGCCAGCCGCACCGCCTTGCCGAGGCTCATCCCTGACGCTGGGTCGTGCGCTCGCCGGTGGCGAGCCCGTCGAACAGCACCGTGATGTAGTGCTCGGCCAGCGCGGTGGTGTTGAGCCGGCCGCCGGGACGGAACCAGCGCACGGCCACCCAGATGGTGTCGCGGATCATCCGGTAGGTCAGCTTGGGGTCGACGTCGGCCCTGAACAGCCCGGCCGCCTGACCGGCCTTGATCTGGGTCACCCAGATCTGCTCGACCTCGTCCTCGGCCTTGACCAGGTAGTTGAAGCGCTCGAACTGGCGCAGGTAGTTCCAGTCGTTCTGCATGACGGTGATCGCGGCGCGGTGGGGCTCCAGCGTGCCGAAGCCGATGCGCACCATCTCCGACAGGACCGTGCGGGCGTCGGAGTTGGTGTCGACGGCGGCGCGGTAGCGGGCGATGAGGTCGTCGAGGAAGGTGGACAGCACCTCGTCGACGATCGTCTCCTTGGAGTCGAAGTGGTGGTAGAGGCTGCCGGACAGGATGCCCGCCTCGTCGGCGATCTCGCGTACGGTCGTGGCCTGGAAGCCCTTGCGCGCGAAGAGCTCCGCGGCGAGTTTGACGAGGTGGTCGCGCCGCTCTGAGGCCGCCCCAGTGGAGGAGGCGCGCTGGCGCTTCGCCGGTGACGTGGTGGTGCCGGAGTTCTTTCGCGTGGTCACGTTTCCCATTATGAGCCCTCAGACAATCGCTTGTTCACGCGTCAGGCCCAGCTCGTAGGGCATTATCCTACTTACCAAGCGCTTGTTAGGATGCGGGGATGAACGAGGCTTACATCGTCGCCGCCGTCCGTACCCCCGTCGGGCGCAGGAACGGCGGGCTGGCCGCGGCCCACCCGGCCGACCTCGGCGCGCACGTCCTGCGCGAGCTGATGCGGCGGGCCGACGCCGATCCCGCCGCCGTCGAGGACGTGATCTTCGGCTGCGTGGACACGATCGGGCCGCAGGCCGGGGACGTCGCGCGTACCTGCTGGCTGGCCGCCGGGCTGCCCGAGCAGGTGCCGGGCGTCACCGTCGACCGCCAGTGCGGCTCCTCGCAGCAGGCCCTGCACTTCGCCGCCCAGGCCGTGCTGTCGGGAACCAGCGACCTGGTGGTGGCGGGCGGCGTGCAGAACATGAGCATGATCCCGATCTCCTCGGCCATGCTGGCGGGCCGGCCGCTCGGGCACGAGACCCCGTACGCCGGGTCCAAGGGCTGGGCGGCCCGCTACGGCGCGGCGGAGGTCTCCCAGTTCGCCGGGGCCGAGCAGATGGCGGTGGCCTGGGACCTGTCGCGCGAGGAGATGGAGCTCTACGCCTACGAGTCCCACCGCCGCGCGCTGCGGGCCGTGGACGAGGGGCGCTTCCGGCGCGAGATCGTCCCCTGTGAGGGCGTCGCCGACGACGAGGCCCCCCGCCGGGACACCTCGCCGGAGAAGATGGCCGTGCTCAGGCCGTTGAGCGAAGGGGGACGGCTCACGGCGGCGCTGGCCTCCCAGATCTCCGACGGCGCGGCGGCGCTGCTGGTCGCCTCGCCCCGGGCCGTACGCGACCACGGGCTGACCCCGCGCGCCCGCGTGCATCACCTCTCGGCGCGCGGCGCGGACCCGATCATGATGCTCTCCGCCCCCATCCCCGCCACGGCCCACGCCCTGGGCCGGACCGGCCTGGCCATCGACGACTTCGACGCGATCGAGATCAACGAGGCGTTCGCCTCCGTCGTGCTGGCCTGGATGAAGGAGACCGGCGCCGACCCGTCCAGGGTGAACCCCAACGGCGGCGCCATCGCGCTCGGCCATCCGCTCGGCGCGACCGGCGCGGTCCTGACCGTGAAGCTGCTGCACGAACTGGAACGCACCGGCGGCCGGTACGGCCTGCAGACCATGTGCGAAGGCGGGGGACAGGCGAACGTCACCGTCATCGAACGTCTCGGCTGAAAGGCCGTGCCGCGCAACTGAAGTGAGCATTTACGGCAATGGTTGAATAAGACACGGAAGGAACCGGGCTGACATCAGAAAATGCCTCTAGCAAATAGGAAACTTTCCTATTAGATTTCGGGTCATGCCCCTCAGCGGTGACCTTCTTCGCCTCGCCGATGCCGTCCTCCTCCCTGGTTTCGTGGGACAGATGCCTCCGGACTGGATCCGCCGACGACTCGGCGAGGGACTGGCCGGCGTGGTGCTGTTCTCCCGCAACATCGCCGACCCCGCGCAGGTCGCCCGGCTCACCGCCGCACTGCGCGCGGAGAACCCCGCGGTGCTCGTCGGCACCGACGAGGAGTCCGGCGAGGTCACCCGGCTGGAGGTGAGCACCGGCAGCAGCCGTCCCGGCGGCTACGCGCTCGGCGTCGTGGACGACGTCGGCCTCACCGAGGCTCTGGCCAGGGACATGGGCGGCGAGCTGGCGGCCGCGGGCATCACGATCGACTTCGCCCCGTCCGCCGACGTCAACTCCAACCCCGACAACCCGGTCATCGGCCTGCGCTCCTTCGGCGCCGACCCCGCGCTCGTCGCCCGGCACACCAGGGCGTTCGTCCGCGGCCTGCAGTCGGCCGGGGTGGCCGCCTGCGCCAAGCACTTCCCCGGCCACGGGGACACCACCGTCGACTCCCACCACGGCGTGCCCGTGGTGGCCGACGCCGGCATCGAGGAGGCGCTCTTCCCGTTCCGGGAGGCGATCAAGGAGGGGGTCCGGTCGATCATGACCGGCCACCTGCTCGTGCCCTCCTACGACGCCGAGCTGCCCGCCACGCTCAGCCCCAAGGTCCTCACGGGCCTGCTGCGCGAGGAGCTGGGCTTCCAGGGAATGATCATCACGGACGGCATAGAAATGGCTGCGGTGTCGGGGGCGTACGGGATCGGGGGCGCCTCCGCCCGCGCCATAGCCGCGGGGGCCGACGCGATCTGCGTGGGCGGCGAGCGGGCCGACGAGGCCACCGCCATCGAGGTCCGCGACGCCATCGCCGCCGCCGTGACCGAAGGACTGCTGCCCGAGGAGCGACTGGCCGACGCCGCACGCAGGGTCCGCGAGCTGGCCGCCTGGACCACCTCCTCGGGCAGCCCCGTACCGGAGGACGGCTACCTCGGGCTCTCCGCGGCCCGCCGGGCCGTCCGCGTCACCCGCAGGTCCACGGCGGCCGTGCTGCCGCTGACCGGGGCGGCGCACGTGGTCGAGCTGACGCCCGAGATGAACCTGGCCATCGACAAGGGCACCCCGTGGGGCGTCGGCGAACCGCTCGGACGGCTGCTGCCCGGCACCGCCGTCACCCGGCTGGCGGCCGGGGACACCACCGGGCCCAGGCTGGAGCGGCTGATAGGCGAGGCGGCGCAGCGCCCGCTGGTGATCGTGGTCCGCGACGCCCACCGCTACGCCTGGCAGGGCGAGGCGCTGCGGCACCTGCTCAGCGCCCGGCCGGACGCCGTCGTCGTGGAGATGGGCCTGCCCGCCCGCTCCGACCTCGGCGCCGTGCACATCGCCACGTACGGGTCGGCGCGGGTCTGCGGCCAGGCGGCGGCGGAGGTGCTCACCGGTACGCTGTGACACCGTGATCCTCGACGGCGAAGACCTCTCCCACAGCCGCCCCGCCCTCCACGACGACGGGCCGCACGTCTTCCGCGACTGCGACCTGACAGAGGCCGACCTGTCCGGAGCCGCGCTGGCCGGCGCCCGCTTCGAGTCCTGCGTGCTCGACGGCGCCGACCTGCGCAAGGCCGACCTCGACGGCGCGGTCTTCGCGGGCGGCGGCGGCATGCGGCCGAGGTTCAACGACGCCGACCTGATCGACGCGACCTTCACCGACGTCGACCTGTCCTCGGCCCAGTTCGGCGGCGCCCTGCTCACCGACGCCTCCTTCCAGGGCTGCCGCATGATCGGCGCCGCGCTCACGGCCTCGCGCGGCACCGGCTTCAAGGTCGCGCGGTGCAACCTGACGCTGGCCAACCTCGGCGGCTGCTCGCTGCGCGGCGAGTTCATCGAGGGCGTGCGCTTCGACGACGCCGACCTGTCGGGCTGCGACTTCACCGAGGCCACCTTCAGCGACTGCCGGCTCATCGGCACGCGACTGCTCAACACCACCTTCGCCAAGGCCGACCTGCGCGGCGCCGACCTCGGGCAGCCCGACGACGCCAAGCTGCGCGCCTTCGCCGGCGCGATCATCAACCAGACCCAGGCCAACGCCATCCTGCTGGCCAGGGGCATCACCGTCGTGTGAGCCAGACGCGCCGCGGATCAGACCAGCACGGATCAGGCGCCGTGCGGGTCAGGGCAGGCGCTTGAGCACCGCCTCGGCCTCGGCCATCACCCGGCCGATCAGCTCGGCGCACGACGGCAGGTCCTCGATCACGCCCACCACCTGGCCGGAGGCCATCACCCCGAGGTCGGCCCGGCCGTCCACCATCGCCGCGCGCAGCAGCACCGGCGTGTTGGCCGCCTGGAGCACCTGCGCCCAGGTCAGCTCCCGGCCGCGGCGCATCCGGCGTCCCTCGCGGACCAGCGCGCCCCACGACAGGCCGGACAGCCGCCGGAACCGTGCGCCGTTCAGCACCGCGCGCAGCAGCCGCGACCGTTCCAGCGAGGCCACGAACGGGGTGCTGAGCACGCGGTGCGGCACGCCGTCCACCCTGGTCGTCACGACGGTCTCGCGGGCGGTCAGGTAGACGTCCTTGACCGTGTCCGGCACCGGGGACTCGCGGGTCAGCAGGAACCGGGTGCCCATGGCGATCCCGCACGCGCCGTAGGCCAGCGCGGCGACCAGGCCCCGGCCGTCGAAGAAGCCGCCCGCCGCGATCACCGGGATGTCGACCGCGTCCACGACCTGCGGCAGCAGCAGCGTGGTGGCCAGCGGGCCGGTGTGCCCGCCGCCCTCGCCGCCCTGCACGATCACCGCGTCCACGCCCCACGCGGCCACCTTCTCGGCGTGCCGGCGCGCCCCCACCGACGGGATGGTGACGACCCCCGCGTCCTTGAGCCGGGCGATCAGCTCGCGCCGGGGCGCCTGGGCGAACGACGCCACCCGCACGCCCTCCCTGATCATCACCTCCACCCGCTCGGCCGCGTCGTCGGCGTCGGAGCGGATGTTCACCCCGAAGGGAGCGTCGGTCCGCTCCTTGACCCGCCTGACCGCCGCCGTCATCTCGGGCACCGACATGGTGGCGGCGCCGATCACGCCCAGCCCGCCCGCCGCCGAGACGGCCGCGGCCAGTCGGGCGCCCGCGACGTACCCCATGCCGGTCTGGACGACGGGATGGCGGCAGCCGGTGAGCTCGGTCAGCGCCGTCCTCACCCGGCCACCTCGCGGTCGCGCGCCCGGCCGGGATCCAGCCGGTCCAGGACGGCCAGCTCGACCGCGTCCGGCTCCCGCGTCGTGGGCACCTGCGGCGGGACGACCAGGTCGAAGCCGGTGGCGGCCAGCACGTCGGCCACGCCCACCCCCGGATGCGTGGACACCAGGCGCATCGAGCCGTCGGGCGTGGCGAAGTCGAGCACCGCCAGGTCCGTCACCACCCGCCGCAGCTCGTACGCCCCCCGGTCGGTGCCCAGCCCGCTCACCATGTCCACCTCGGGCACGAACACCCGCCGCGAGTGCCGCGGGATCCAGTAGCTCGTCGGGTCGCACCGCGTGTTCCCCGGCGCCCCGCGCACCCCGAGGAGCTGGGCCTTGGGCCGGGCCCAGTCGCCGATGCAGGAGATGTTGCTGTTCCCGTGCCGGTCGATCTGGCTCGCGCCGAGCATCACGTGCCGGCGGCCGTTCAGCACCAGCCACAGGTGCTCCCGGAACGGCAGCCACCCCTCCACCACCCCGGGCGCCGCCCCCAGCGCGGGCACGTCGCCGGTGAGCAGGCAGACGCCGTCGGAGGTGAGCAGCTCGGGCTCGAACGTCAGCCGGGCCAGCCGCGCGGCCAGCACCGTGATCGCGCCGCCGATCCCGGCCGCCAGGATCTCCCCGTCGCCCCTGAACGCCTCCGCGCAGGCCAGCACACAAACGTCCGCCCTGCTCACCTCAGTTCTCGTCATCGACGCCGCCCTCCACGTACCGCCGCTGCCGTTCCTCGTCGCGCGGGTAGTCCGGCTCGCACGAGGTGAACCCGGCCCCGCCGGGCGCCTCGACCACGCCGGTCACCATCGACCGGCTGATCAGCAACGACTGCACCGGGCCCTCCTTCAGCAGGTCGGCGGTGTCCACCAGCCGCTCGCAGGACACGTAGCAGCGCGCGGCAGCCTTGGCGTACAGGTCGTCGAAGTACGGGTCGGGCCCGAGGTACTGGGCGTTCCCGCGGGCGTCGGCCCGGTTCAGGTGCACCAGCGCCACGTCCATGGTCAGGGCGGGCACCGCGACCAGCTCCTCCCCGTCCCCGTACGGCGAGCGCACGGTCCGCAGCTCCGGATTGACCCGCAGCACGCCGGACCCGAGCCCCGCCCGCGTCGGCAGGAACGGCAGCCGGTGCGCCGCCGCCAGCAGCCCGAACATGAACATGCCCTCGTCGTACTCGGTGAACTCGACCGCGCCCGCCTGCCTGGCCGCCCGGAAGTGCGGTTCGAGGGGGATGGAGTCGAGCGTGACGAACGGCGCCACGACCCTGCGCACCTTGCCCGCCGCGCACAACATGCCGACGTCCGGGCCGCCGTAGGAGACGACCGTCAGATCCCGGACGGACGTCCGCAGCAGGCCGCCCACCAGGGCCATGGGCTTGCGCCGCGAGCCCCAGCCGCCGATCCCGACCGTCATCCCGCTCTCCACCGAGGCCGCGACCTCCTCGACGGACATCACCTTGCTCATCGGAACCGCTCCCTGTGCTCGTCGCCCATGCCCATGAGGTTCAGCTCGAAGGTGAAGCCCTGCTCGAAGCGGTAGCTGCGCCGCACGTCCACCGGGTCGATGCCGTTCAGCGACTCCTTGGCGCGGCGGATGACGTACGGATCCTTGGCCGCGATCTGCCCGGCCACCTCCATCGCCGCCGCGCGCAGCTTGTCGCGCGGCACCACCTCCAGGACCGACCCGAACGCGCGCAGCTCGGCCGCCGTGACGTTCCGACACGTGTAGACCATGGCCCGCATGAGGTGCTGGGGCACCAGCCGGGCCAGGTGCGTGGCGGCCCCGAGCGCCCCGCGGTCCACCTCGGGCAGCCCGAAGTAGGCGTCCTCGCTGGCCACCACCACGTCGGCGTTGCCGGCCAGGCCGACGCCGCCGCCCAGGCAGTGTCCGTGCACGGCGGCGACCACCGGCACCTCGCACTCGTAGACGGCCGCGAACGCCTCGAAACACTGCCGGTTCGCCCCGACGAGCGCCGTGTGCCCGGCGTCGGCTTGCATCTCCTTGATGTCCACGCCGGCGTTGAACCCGCGGCCCTCGGCCCGCAGCACCACCACCCTGGTCGCCGGGTCGCGCCCGGCCGCGCGCACCGCCGCCGCCAGGTCGGCCCAGCCCTGGACGGTCAACGCGTTCACCGGCGGCACGTCCACCACGACCTCGGCGACCGGCCCGTCCCGCAGTGTGATCCCCATCGCGCTCCCTGGTCGCACCTAACGCTTGCTTGGTACGGTAGCACCCGTGACGGTCACTTACGACTACACGGGCAGGTCCGTGCTGGTGACGGGCGGCACCCAGGGCATCGGCGCGGGCATCGCCAGGGCCTTCCGCGCGGCCGGCGCCGACGTGACGGTCTGCGCCAGGAAGGATCCCGGCCCGCTGGACGGACTCCGCTTCGTCCAGGCCGACGTGCGCGTCCCGGCGGACGTCGAACGGCTGGTCGCCGGGTTCGACCGCCTGGACGTGCTGGTCAACAACGCCGGCGGCTCGCCGCCCGCCCCCGTGTCGGGCACCTCGCCGCGCCTGCACGCCCGCGTCATCGAGCTCAACCTGACCGCCCCCCTGCTGGTCTCCCAGCGGGCCCACCCGCTGCTGGCGGCCGCCCGCGGGGCGATCGTGATGATCGGCAGCGTCAGCGGCGCCCGTCCCTCGCCCGGCACAGCCGCGTACGGCGCCGCCAAGGCGGGCCTGCACCACCTGGCCCGCTGCCTGGCCGCCGAATGGGCCCCCGAGGTCAGAGTCAACTCGGTGGTGGTCGGCCTGGCCGACACCACGGCGGCCGAGCGGTACACCGGACAGGGCCGGGCGGACGCCACCATCCCCGCGGGCCGCCCGGCCACGCCCGCCGACGTGGCCGCGGCGTGCCTGTGGCTGGCCGCCCCCGGCTACGTCACCGGCGCCGAGGTACGGGTGGACGGCGGCGGCGAGATCCCCGCCTGGCAACACCTGGCTTCTGACGATATTTCCTGATATCTGTGCATGATCCCTTGGGAGGTCTTGTGGGCATTTGCGCTGGCCGCGTGGTGATCGTGACAGGCGCCGGACGCGGCATCGGCAGGCAGCACGCCCTGGAGTTCGCCCGGCAGGGCGTCCGCGTCGTGGTGAACGACCTCGGCACCGCCCGCGACGGCGGCGGCGCGTCCGCCGGCCCGGCCCACGAGGTCGTCGCCGAGATCGAGGCCCTCGGCGGCCGGGCGGTGGCCAACTGCGACGACGTGTCCGACTGGGCCGGCGCCGCCCGGCTGGTCAAGACCGCCGTCAGCGCGTACGGCCGGCTGGACGTCCTGGTCAACAACGCCGGCTTCCTGCGCGACCGCATGCTGGTCTCGATGACCGAGCAGGACTGGGACGACGTCGTCCGCGTGCACCTCAAAGGCCACTTCCTGCCGCTGCGGCACGCGGCCGCGTACTGGCGGGAGCGCTCGAAGGCGGGCGAGGAGGTGTCCGGCAGGGTGGTCAACACCTCCTCGGGCGCGGGCCTGCTGGGCAGCGTCGGCCAGGCAGGCTACTCGGCGGCCAAGGCCGGGATCGCCGCGCTCACCCAGGTCGCCGCCGCCGAGCTGGCCCGCTACGGCGTCACCGTCAACGCCATCGCGCCGGCCGCCCGCACCCGGATGACCGAGGAGGTGTTCGCGGCGACCATGGCCAGGCCGCAGGACGGGTTCGACCCCATGGACCCGGCGAACGTCGCCCCGCTCGTGGTCTGGCTCGGCTCGGCGGCCTCCGCGCACGTGACGGGCCGGGTCTTCGAGGTCGAGGGCGGCACGATCGCGCTCGCCACCGGCTGGCGCCACGGCCCCGCCGTGGACCGGGGCGCCCGGTGGTCGCCGGAGGAGGTGGGGGAGGCCGTCGCCACGCTCCTGGAGGCCGCGCCCGCCCCCGAACCGGTCTACGGCGCGGCCCCCTGACCCCCGCCGGCTAGCGGACCAGTCCGGGCACGGACGACTGGCCGTCCCCCCGCAGCGCGAACAGCTCGGTGGCACGTCCCGAGTCCACGTCCACCGCGTAGACCACGGCGGTGGCGCGGGGGTCGTCGTCCGGATAGGCCAGCATCGTCACCTCACGGGCGGACGTCCAGCCGCCCAGTTTGGCCGGCCGCAGCCCCGCGGCGAGCCCGGCCGGCCTGACCCGGCGCTCCGCGCCTCCCGTGACGTCGAAGACGACGATCGTGCCGTCGCGCCGCACCATGGGCTCGCGGTTCCGGTCGAGGGTCGTGCCGACGCGGGCGATCGTGCGGCCGTCCGGGGCCAGGGCGCTGAAGTCGTAGGTGTGCTCCGGGACCGTCAGCGGGTCGCGGCCGGACACCCACAACGACGTGGTGTCCCCCTTGGCCCTGGCCAGCACGACCGGGCCCGTCCCGTCGGCCACGCTCACCGGCCACGAGCCCTTCGGCAGCGAGGCCGACGTGCCGGCCCGCACGTCCACGAGCCGGGGCGCGCCCGTCGCCGACACCGCGAACCGCAGGCCGCCGGGGGAGAGCCGCAGCGCGTACTCGCCGGCGAAGTCCCGGTCGTCCTGCTTCAGCGGCGACGTCCACACCTGGCCGCCGGCCAGGTCCCGGACGACGATCGCGCGCTTGCCAGGGCTGTAGTAGGCGATCCGGCGCCCGTCGGCCGTCGCCTCGACCGGCCCGTTCCGCGGCCCGTCGGTCAGCTCGTACGTGGCGCCGTCCCGGGTGACCAGCCGCCACCGGCACGCCGGACCGTCGGTGCGGCACATCGGCCGGTAGAACTGCTCGACCGGCGCGACCCCCTTGGCGGGCAGCGGAGGGGCGGTGGCCGCCGGCGGCGTGAGCACGATCGGCGGCGCCGGACGCGCCTGCTGCAGCAGCACGGCGCCGCCGCCCCCGACCACGCAGAGCGCCGCCGCGACGCTCACCGCCAGCCGGGTCGCGCGCCTGCGCCGGGCGCGCAGGACGGCCCGCGCCCCCAGGTCGACGACCGGCGCCTGCTCGGCCAGCGCGTGCAGGTCCTCGCGCAGCGTCTTCATCGGTACACCTCCGCGGGGGTCAGGGCGCGCAGCCTGGACAGCGCGTAGTGCGTCTGGCTCTTGACCGTGCCGAGCGAGACGCCCATGAGCCGGGCGGTCTCGTGCTCGGTGCGGTCCTCGTAGAAGCGCAGCACGATCACCGCGCGCTGTTTCGGGGTGAGCCGGGCCAGCGCCTTGAGCAGGGTCAGGCGGCGCACGGTCGCCTCGTCGTGCGCGTGCCCGCCGATCTCCGGCAGCTCGGCGGCGGGCAGCTCGGGCCGTCTGCGCCGGCGCCAGGAGATGGTCTGGTTCACCAGCGCCCGGCGCGCGTACGCCTCGGGGTTGCCGTCCTTCGCGAGCTTGCCCCAATGCGAGGCGACACGGGTGAGGACGGTCTGCAACAGGTCCTCGGCGAGATGGGGGTCTCCGGTGAGCAGGTACGCGGTCCGCATCAGCGACTGCTGACGGGCGCGGACGAACTCGTGGAACCCCTCGTAGCGGTCCATGTAGGAAATCAACTCCGCCGAGGGCCCGAGGGTTGGAAGAAGTCGTCAGCGCATCGACGACCGGGCGGTGGGACGCAGGCGCAGCCGCACCGGCGGGGCGGTCAGGCGGGCGTCCAGCATGGGCAGGTCCGCCTGGCGCTCGACCTCCGGCCGGGCGAACCGGGTGAACCACACGAACACGTTCTCCCCGGTCCGGACGGGCAGGCGGGGGAAGGTGTTCTCGGCGTGCTCGCTCTCCAGGCAGCCGACCGGCGGCGTCCCGGCCTCGGCCAGCGCGGGCGCGACCTGCCCGGCGAAGAACTCGGCGAAGCCCTCCCCGACGTGGCAGATGGTGGCGACGTACAGGGCGGCGGGGAGCTCGGCCGCACCCGCGGGGGGCCGTTCCCAGGAGGGCAGCTCCGGGCCGGACGGGCGGAGCAGCAGCACGTCGTCGGAGTCGATCATGGTGGCGTTGGCGGCGTCGCGGTGCGCCCGCCAGACCGGGCCGTCGTAGAAGCCCTCCAGTGCCGCCCGGCGCGCCTCCATGTCGGGGAAGGCGCGCAGCCAGGTGAAGGTGTCGGGCGCGTCCGGATCGCGGAAGGTGCCCGCGACGCGCATGCCGACCGCCTCCTGCGGCTCGACGAACTCGCGCTCGAACAGCGTGATCAGGGTGTCGCGCCGTCCGGGGTGAAGGGTGTACCGCCGTAGTTCGTAGATCATGGCCGGACGCTAGGGCGGGGTCACTGCCATCTCGTGTCAGGGTAGGCGGCGAACAATGTTCTGATAACTCTCTGCTACCGATTGGCAACGCAGAGTTATATAGTCGCATTGACCTTGATCCCAATGGGTCACAGAAGGTCAAAAAGAGGGCGGCGGCTGCCCAGGGCCCTGGCTCCCGCCTCCTCGCAGGGGTCCACACCGGTGAAGGAGCAGAAGTGATCAAAAGGCTGTGCGCCGCAGGGGCCGTGCTGGCCGCGGCCGCCGGCGTCGCCATGGCGGCCGTTCCCGCCCACGCTGACACCTGGTCCGACAACTGGAGCAGCAACAGCGACTCGTCGCAGTCGGGCAACAACTTCGGCGACGTCTCCGCGGCCAACCGTGGTGGCTGGGACTCGACCAACGTCAACAACATCAACGGCGTCGCGACCACCGCCACCGACGGCGGCATCGCGGTGACCTACATCTTCTACTGACCTCCGTACAGCTCCGAGGAAGGGACATCGACATGATGAAGAAGCTCTGCGTGACCTCCGGCGCCGTCGCCGCGGCCGCCGCCCTGACGCTCCTGTCCGCCCCGGCCCACGCCGACGTCACCGCGGGCAACTCCAGCTCCAACCACGACACCTCCCAGTCGGGCAACAACTTCGGCAACGTCGTGAACGTCAACGTGAGCGGCACCGACGCCACCAGCGTCAACAACGTCAACGGCAACGCCACGACCGCCACCGACGACAGCCACGCCGGCACCAGCGTCGACTCCTAGCCAGGCCCGGGGGCGCCCTCCGGCGCGGAGAGGGCGTCCCCGTGCGGGCCGGGTCGAGGCGGCCCGGCCCGCCCCCACTACCATCCCTGGATGACGAACTGTGCATATGTCACCTTTGATGACCCAACCGGCCTGGACGACGAGCGTGACCTCGCGCTCTCCCACTGGCACGCCCACGGCATCGAGGGCCGCGCCGAACGCTGGGACGACCCCGCGGCCGACTGGAGCGCCTACGACGCCGTCGTGGTGCGATCGGCCTGGGACTACATCGACCGGCGCGCGGAGTTCCTGGCCTGGGCCCGCCGCGTCGAGTCCGTCACCAGGCTGCTCAACCCGGCCGTCGTCCTGGAGGGCAACACCGACAAGACGTACCTGAGAGACCTGGGCGTGCCGACCGTGCCGACCCACTGGTCCGCCCACGACCTGCCCGACTGGCCCGAGTACGTCGTCAAGCCCGCGATCTCCGCCGGAGCCCGCGACACGACCAGGACCACCGACCGCGACCGGGCGGCCGAACTGGCCGCCGCGCTCCAGGCCGCGGGGCGGCAGCCGATGGTCCAGCCCTACCTCGACATGGTGGAGTCGGAGGGCGAGACCTCCCTGCTGTACTTCAACGGCCGCCTCAGCCACGCCGTCCGCCGCCATCCGATGCTGAAGGCGGGGGCCACCCTCGACCACAACGCGCGGGCCGAGCTCCGCACCCCGGCCCCGGACCAGGTCGACCTGGCCGAGAAGGTGCTCGCAGCCATTCCCCACGCCCTTCTCTACGCCAGGATCGACCTGGTCCGGCTGTCCGACGGCACGCCGGTGGTCATCGAGCTGGAGCTGACCGAGCCGTACCTGTTCCTGCGCTACGCCCCGGACGCCCCGGCGAACTTCGCCAGGGCCCTGAAGGCGCTGGTCTGATCAGCAGGAGATCCCGCCGTCCACCGGGATGACCGTGCCCGTCAGGTACGACCCCGCCCGCGAGGACAGGAAGACGGCCGTGCCCGCCATGTCGTCGGGACGGCCGATCCGCCCCAGGGGCACGTTCGAGGCGATGGCGGCGCGGGTGGCGGGGTCGTCCAGGGCGAAGGCCATCATCTTGGAGTCGAACGGCCCGGGGGCGATGGCGTTGACCGTGATGTGCTCCTTGGCCAGCTGCCTGGCCAGGTGGCGGGTCAGCATGTGCACGGCCGCCTTGGTGGAGGAGTAGGCGTAGCTCTCCAGGGCGGGCACCCGGATGCCGTCGATCGAACCCACGTTGATCACCCGGGCCGGGTCGTCCGGGCCGGCCGCCTCGCGCAGGTTCGGCAGGAACTTCTGGGTCAGGTAGAAGACGCCCTTGACGTTGATGTCCCAGAGCTTGTCGAAGGCGTGCTCCGGATACTCCTCCAGAGGCGCGCCCCAGGTGGCGCCGGCGTTGTTGACCAGCACGTGCAGCGGGCCGCCCACCGCCGTGACCAGCGTGTCCACCCCCTCGGGCGTGGACAGGTCGGCCTGGACGGCCGTGCACCCCAGCTCGGCGGCGGTCTTGTCGACCTCCGCCGCCTTGCGTGCCGATATGACGACGGTCGCGCCGGCCGCCACGAACCCGGCGGCGATCATGCGGCCGATGCCGCGCGAACCGCCGGTGACGACGACCGTCTTGCCTTCCACCGAGAACAGACTCATGTTCCGGAAGCATGCCATACCGACTGGTCGGTTACTAGCTGCCCTCGTCCTTCACCCAGAGTCGCAGCAGCCCCCGGAAGTGCTCGGTGAACCGCTCGCGCTCGGCCGCCGGGTACGTGGCCGCCACCGTGTCGACCAGCAACCGGTCGAACTCCGGCCCGTCCACCCACTCCAGGACGATCTCGTCGAGGTGCGCCAGATGCGTGCGGCAGAACTCCTCGTACCGGTCCACCTCGAAGTAGCGGTCGGCCAGCTTGCGGTACTGGGCCAGCCGTTCCCCGTAGTCGCCGGTGACCTCGAAGTAGTCGTGCGTCTCCAGGTCGATGCGCGGCCGGCGGCGGGTGGCCACGCAGAACACGCTCCACTTCACCAGCGCCTTGATCGCCCACGGGAAGTAGTAGTGCAGGCTGGTCAGCGCCACGTCGGGGCAGGCGTTGGCGTAGTCGATCGGGTGCACGTCGGCGCCCTTGACCAGCGTCTCGCAGGAGTTGAACTCCCAGCGGAAGAACGCGTTCACCAGCCGCCCGACGGTGACGACCTCCTCGCCCACGGACGGCGAGAGGAACTCGTGGTCCACGGCGTACCTCGCGTGCATCGGCTCGTCGGGGCGGAAGCGCATGACCATGGTCTCCGCGCCGATCGACAACGACCTGGCGAAGGCGTCGTACCCCTCGACGGACTGCTGGAGGTGCATGAGCATCGCGCCGCTCTCGTCGTAGGCGCGGTGCAGCTCGTCGCGGTCGCGGACGCGGGAGACGCCCCGCCAGGCGCCGCCGTCGTAGGGCTTCATGAACAGCGGATAGCCGATGCGCTCGGCGACCGCGTCGAGGTCGAAGGCCCGGTTGTAGCGCTCGGCGGTGTAGGCGTACCGGGAGTTGTCCACCGGGTTCTTGTACGGCACCAGCACCGTCTCCGGCACCTTGAGCCCGAGCCGCATCATCGCGCAGTAGGCCGCGTGCTTCTCCATCGACTGGAACGTGAACGGGCTGTTCAGCAGATAGACGTCGTCCATCATGGCGATCTTCTTCAGCCACTCGCGGGGGTGGTAGTACCAGTACGCCAGCCGGTCGATCACCAGCTCGTGACGTGGCTTGGCGCGCAGGTCGAACGGCTCGATCGTGATGCGCTCGACGTCGAACTCGCCCACCCCCTTGATCGGCCCCACCCGGCGTAACACGGTCTCGAACGCCGCCGGCCAGTCCTCCTCGGTCCCCAGCAGCAGCCCAATGAGATGACGCACGATGCTCCTCCGCGGCCGCCGCGAGGGCTCACAGGCCGGGCAGGCGACCGTTCCTGAACAGGTCGACGAACCGTTGATGGTCTTCACGGGCCTGTGCCCCATATCGGTGGGCGAAATCCACCAGCATGCCGATAAATCCGGATTGATCGCCGTCGATGACCGCCACGATCGCCTCCTCCGTCGAGAAGTCCACCAGGTCGTGGCTGGACTCGTCGTCGGCCACCGAGTGCATGCGCGCCACCGCCCGTCCCAGGTCGCGCATGATGGAACGCAGCTCGTCGGGCTCGTTGACGTCGTCCCAGTCGAGGTCGGCCGAGTACGGCGACACCTCGGCCACGAGCTGGCCCACCCCGTCGAGCGAGGCGTACCCGAGCCAGGGGTCGGCGTAGGCCTGCAGCGCCCGCTGCGACTCGGCCGTGCGGTGGCCCTGGTGCAGGAAGTAGGAGGCCGCCTTCTCGTTGTCGACGTACCGGGCCACGGCCGGCGCCTGGGCCTGCTTCATGTAGAGGATGACGTCGTTCTCCAGCGCCTGCGAACGCCCCTCCAGCAGCAGGTTGTACGACGGCAGCCCCGCCGACCCGATGCCCACGCCCTTGCGCAGCGCCACGTCCTTGACGACGTGCTCGACCGGGCTGGACGGCGTGGGCAGCGTCCCGAGGTAGCCCTCGAACGCCGCCAGCACCTTCTCCCGGGTCGCGGCGTCGACCTCCTCCCGGCCGTCCATGAGGGCGAAGCGCCGGTCGTAGTCGTCGATCACGGTCTCCACGTCGAGCATCGCCACCCGCGTGCTGAGCCGCGCCGTCTGCAGCACCCGGTGCAGCACGCCGCCGGTGGTCTCCAGGGTGAGCGAGCCGATGGCGTCGTCGCCGCCGGTCGCGATGCCGTGCAGCTCGGTCAGGTACGCCCGCGCGAACTCGGTCACCAGCACGCTGATCGTCTCGTCCGACAGCGCCTTGGCGTAGCCGATCAGCGCCACGCTGGCGGCGAAGCGCTTGAGGTCCCAGACGTAGGGGCCGACGTAGGCCTCGTCGAAGTCGTTGACGTTGAAGACCAGCACCCCGGAGGCGTTCATGTACGTGCCGAAGTTCTCGGCGTGCAGGTCGCCGTGGATCCAGACCCGGCCCGTGGGCTCGTCGAGGTAGGAGCCGTCGGCGAAGTCGCCGGTCAGGTCGGCGTAGAACAGGCCGGCGCTGCCCCGGTAGAAGGCGAAGGGGGAGGCCGCCATCTTGCGGAACTTGCGCCGGAAGGCGGCCGGGTCGCGTTTGATCGACTCGCCGAACTCGCTGATCAGGACGTCGAGCAGGAAGGAGGAGCGTGTGCCCATGCAACGGACGGTAGCCCGCCCGATGCCCGCCGCCTACCCCGAATTCTCCCTGACAGGGCCAGGTCAGGGATGTTGCGAGGACACCGAGACGGTCTCGCCCGTCATGTACGAGGAGTAGTCGCTGGCCAGGAAGACGATCACGTTGGCCACCTCCCACGGCTCGGCCGACCGCCCGAACGCCTCCTTGGCGGCCAGCTCCGCCAGCAGCTCCTCGCTCGTCACCTTCGCCAGGAAGGGGTGCACGGCCAGTGACGGCGCCACCGCGTTCACCCGTACGCCGTGCTCGGCGACCTCCAGCGCGACGCACCTGGTCAGCGCCATCACCCCGGCCTTGGCCGCCGCGTAGTGCGCCTGCCCGCGCTGAGCCCGCCAGCCGACCACCGAGGCGTTGTTGACGATCACGCCCGAGCCCTGGCCGATCATGTGCCGGACCGCCGCCCTGGTGCACCGCATGGTGCCGTTGAGGGTGACGTCGAGGACCGTGTGCCACTGCTCGTCGGTCATCTCGGCCAGCGGGGCCGTACCGCCGAGGCCGGCGTTGTTGATCACCACGTCGAGCCGGCCGTGCGCCTCCACCACCGCGTCGAACAGCGCCAGCACCTGCGGCTCCGACGTCACGTCGCACGGGACCGCCAGGGGCTTGACGCCGGTCAGCTCGGTCAGCGCGTCGGCGGCGGCGGCCAGGCGGCGCTCGTGCCGGTCGGACAGGACGATCGTCGCCCCCTCCTCGGCGCAGCGCCTGGCGGTGGCGTAGCCGATGCCCGCGCCCGCGGCGGCGGTCACCAGCGTGACCTTGCCGTCGAGCAGACCGTGCGACTTCGGATAGGGCGGTGCCATCCGTGCTCCAATCAGCGGGGGAGTCCAAGAGTGCGCTCGGCGATGATGTTCCGCTGGATCTCACTCGACCCGGCATAGATCGTGTCCGCCCGGCTGAACAAATACAAGCGCTGCAGGTCGTTCAGCCCGCCCGCCGCCACGAGCCCGGCCTTCCCCTGCACCTCCTGCGCCAGCTCGCCCAGCCGGCGATGCCACTCCGACCAGTAGAGCTTGGCGATCGACGCCTCCGGACCCGGGCTCGGGCCCAGCATCCGCAGGGCGTTCAGCCGCATGATCTCCAGCTCCAGCCACGACCGCACGAGCCGGTCGCGCAGCACCGGGTCCTCGGCCGCCCCCGTCCGCCGGGCGGTCGCGATCACCTCGGCCAGCTCCCGCCGGAACCCGATCTGCTGCCCCAGCGTGGACGCGCCGCGCTCGTGGCCCAGCGTGGCCATGGCCACCCGCCAGCCGTCGCCCGGCGCCCCGAGCAGGTTCCCCGCCGCCGTGCGGGCGCCGTCGAAGAACACCTCGTTGAACTCGGAGGTGCCGGTGAGCTGCCTGATCGGACGCACGGTGACGCCCGGCCCGCCCATCGGCACCAGCAGGTACGACAGCCCGCGATGCCGCTGCGAGCCCTCCTCGGTCCGGCACAGGACGAAACACCAGTCGGCGACGTGGGCCAGCGACGTCCAGACCTTCTGCCCGGTGATCACCCATTCGTCGCCTTCGAGCCGCGCCCTGGTCTGGACGTTGGCCAGGTCGGACCCGGCCTCGGGCTCGGAGTAGCCCTGGCACCACAGCTCCTCGCCCCGCTGGATCGGCGGGAGGAACCGGTCCTTCTGCTCGTCGGTGCCGAACTCCAGGATGGTCGGGCCGATCAGCCCCTCGCCGATCAGGCCGACCCGGGCGGGGGCGCCGGCCCTGGCGTACTCCTCGTAGAAGGCGACCTGGTCGTCGAGGGAGGCGGCCCGGCCGCCGTACCGCTCGGGCCAGCTCAGGCAGGTCCACCCCGCCTGGCCGAGCCGGCGTTCCCAGGCCAGGCGCAGGTCGTGCCCCTCGTGCTCCCTGCCGGGCCCGCCGAGGCCGCGGACGTGCGCGAACTCGCCGGACAGGCTCTCCTCCAGCCAGGCGCGGGCCTGCTCACGAAGGCTCAACAAAGCCCCCGTAGCCGCCCTGGAAGAAGACCAGGGGGCCGCCGTCGGCGTGCGTGTCGAGCTGCAGCACCCGGGCCACCACGATCATGTGGTCGCCGGCCGGGTGCTCGGCCTCGATCACGCAGTCGAGCCAGGCCAGCGCGCCTTCGAGCACCGGGTTGCCGCCGGGGGAGCCGGTCCAGGCCAGGCCGGCGAACTTGTCGCCGCCCTTGGCCGCCATCTGCGCGCAGACCGGCTGCTGGTGCTCGGCCAGCACGTTGACGGTGACGACCTTCGCACCGCGCACCCGGGGCCAGCTCGTGCTGGTGTGGGCCACGCAGAAGGCCACCAGCGGCGGGTCGAGCGAGACGGAGGTGAAGGAGTTGGCCGCCAGGCCGCACGGCTGGTCGTTCGCCGGGTCGAGGGCGGTGATCGCCACCACGCCGGTCGCGAACCTGCCGAGGACCTGGCGGAACCGGCGGCCGTCGATGTGGCCGTTCCCGTTGTGCTGTGCTGGGCCGGGCGGCATGGCGGCTCCGTTACGAGTCCTGCTGCGCTGGTAGGGCGTCGGAAGGCCGCGACAGCCGTCCGGCGCGATGAGCCGGGCAGCGTGTGTGCTCATGGGGTCCGCCTCCTCGTCACCGACTGCGCCCATCATACATACCAAGCGCTTGCTTGGACACTAGGCTCGTTCCGGAAAGCCTGTCAAGCCGCCCGCAGCCCGCTGCGGCTGCCGCCCGCCTTCCGGCGGCCGGGTCGTTCGCGGTTGACATGGGGAAAAGGGTGGGCATAGCGTGATCTATGTGCCCAAGCGCTTGCTTGATTTTCGGGATGTGACCGCCATCGCGGGGATCGGCTACACCCCCTTCACCAAGAACTCGGGCGTCAGCACCCTCACCCTGGCCTGCCGGGCCGTCCTGGCCGCCCTCGACGACGCCGGCCTGCCCTCGGACGCCGTGGACGGCCTGGCCACCCACCGCGTCGGCGACTCGGCCCCGCCCTCCCTGGTGGCCCCCGCCCTCGGTCTGCCCGACCTCGCCTGGCACCTCGACCAGTTCGGCGGCGGCAGCGTCTCGCACGCCGTCGTCGGCCAGGCCGCCCTGGCCGTGGCCACCGGGATGGCCGAGACCGTCGTCTGCTACCGCGCGATCAACGCCCGTTCCGAGTTCCGCATGGGCGGCACTGGGCGTGGGGTGCCGGTCAGCCCCGAGGTCCAGTACCAGGCCCCGTACGGCTACGTCGCCCCGCCGCAGCAGTACGCCATGTACGCCCGCGCCCACATGCTGCGGTACGGCACCAGGCCCGAGCACTTCGGCCGCGTCGCGGTCACCCAGCGCGCCAACGCGGTCAAGAACCCGCGGGCCCTCATGCGCACCCCGATCACGCTGGAGGACTACCTGGCCGGCAGGTGGATCGCCGAGCCGTTCCGCCTCCTGGACTGCTGCCTGGAGACCGACGGCGCCTGCGCCCTCGTCGTCACCACCGCCGAACGCGCCCGCGACCTGCGCCGTCACCCCGTCCTGATCTCGGCGGCGGCCTGGGGCGGCGGCACGTCCCACCTGTCGGGCACGGGCCCGGCCGATCCCACGGTGACCGCGGCCGCCGCCCTGGCCCCGCGCCTGTACGCGCAGGCCGGCCTCGGGCCCGGCGACGTGGACGTGGCCGAGATCTACGACTGCTTCACCTACTCGGTGATCGTGCAGCTGGAGGACTACGGCTTCTGCGCCAAGGGCGAGGGCGGCCCGTACGTGGAGTCGGGCGCCACGGCCCCGGACGGCGAGCTGCCCGTGAACACCCACGGCGGCTTCCTGTCGGAGGGGTACGTGCACGGCGTCAACCACGTCGCCGAGGCGGTCGCCCAGCTCAGGGGCGAGGCCGGCGACCGGCAGGTGCCCGGCGCCGAGGTGGCGCTCTCGACCGCCCAGCCCGGCTACATCCTGCCCGCCACCTCCGCGCTGATCCTCAGGAGGTCGTGACCCATGCCCTACGGTCCCCGCCCCGAGCCCGACCGCGACTCCGCCGAGTGGTGGGAGCGCCTGGCGCGCGAGGGGTTCGCGGTGCAGCGCTGCGACGGCTGCGGCACCGCGCGCTTCCCGGCGCGGGCCTTCTGCCCGTCCTGCCGGGGCGAGGCGTGGCGGTGGCTGCCGGTGCCGGCCGAGGGCGTGGTCGAGAGCTGGATCGTCAACCGCCGGGCCTTCCTGCCGGGGGCGGGGGAGCCGTACGTCGTGGTGATGGTCCGGCTGGACGCCGTGCCCGGCTGCCTGGTGCACGGGAACTGGCGCGGCGCCGCGCCCGAGCCGCTGCCCGGCCAGCGCGTACGAGGGGTGCGCACGCGCGTCGACGACCGGCTGACCCTGCTCGACTGGGAGCCCCTGGACGGGGACGCGGATGCCCATTCGCCCGAGCGCACATCCTCCCGCTGATCGGTCCAGATCCGGACTTTCGATTCGTACCGGAAAATCCCACCAGTCCCACCATTGCGAAGGTGCCTACAGGTTGGCCCGTGAGGGTTGATGATGAAGCTGAGGCGTCAACCATGGAGGCGACCCGGACGTGGCGGCGTACGTGTGCGGTAGCGACTCGGCGACAGACGTGACACCGAGGTCACGACCGCTGACCCCTGCCGCCGGCCCGGGCCCGCGTCGGACGGCGCGCAGCCCTCCGGGCACGGGGGCGGTACGGCGGCGCAAGACAGGTCCCTCTCGGAGGAAGGCGCGTCCTGGCGGGCGTGGGGGACCCGCCAGGACGCGCTTCCTGCCCCGTGCGCGGCGACGCCAGGACTCCGGCGAGGGATGGAGTCCTAGGCCGCGAGTTCGCGCACGGAGTCGGTGGGGGTGTGCGAAGGCACGTGCCGCCGGTGACGAACGGTGCTGCGTCGAGCCGCACCGACAGGGTCATCGATGGGGTGCGTGACGGGGGCGCCACCCTCCTCGTTCCAGACAAAGGATCCGTCTATGCACCACACGGTCAGTTCGGTCGACACCGAGAGCACGGACAATGCCTTTTCGTTGCTCTGGTGCTTGTGGGAGAACCCGTCGCGGCGCAACGCGTAACGCAGTAAACGAGTTGCTTCGCGGGGGTCCTGCCAGGGCAGGAACGGCGTGTCCGAGTGAACCGGCAACACTTGGCCTCCACCCCCTCACCGGCCTTTAGATGGATTTGTACCAACGAATGGATGATGGGCCGGTCGAGGGGCTTCGGTCAAGGGGTTGTGGCCTGCTAGAACCAGATCGTCTAAATTGTTGGAACAAAAGGGGTGAAAGTGGCAAGGTCGGTGCTGTATCAGCAGGTGGCGGCGGAATTGCGTCGAGCCATCTACTCGGGTGTCCTCGGCCCCGGGGCGCAGCTGCCGACCGAGGCACAGCTCATGGAAGACCACGGGGTGAGCAGGAACACCGTCAGGCTGGCTCTCGGGGAGCTCGTCAACGAGGGGCTGGTCACGCGCACGCCGAGGCGCGGCACGGTGGTCCGCGACCGCAGGCCGCTGCTCATCTACCCGCAGCGCGAGCTGGAGCCGCAGCCCACCGGTGAACTGAAGGAGGCCTTCGCCTACGCCGTTGCGCAGGAAGGCCGGGCGCCGAGCCAGTACATTGAAGTGCTGACGGTTTCTCCCGTCGAGGAGATCGCCAGCAGGCTGGAACTGGCCGACGGAGAGCTGGCGGTCGTGCGTCGCCGCCTGCGGTTCGTCGACGGCCAGCCGTACAACACCAACGACTCCTACTTCCCCCGTGATCTGGTCGCCGACTCCGAGATCGCCAGGCCCGGAGACATCGCGCGCGGGGCGAACAGGGTTCTGGAAGAACTCGGGCACGCGCAGATACGCGTCGTCGACGACATCTGGGCCCGCATGCCCAACCAGGAGGAGGCCGAGCGCCTCCAACTCGAACTCGGCACGCCAGTCATGGTCTACGTCCGAGTCGGATACGACGGGGCCGACATGCCAGTGCGTGTCGCTGTGTCGGTGCTGCCCGCCGACAAACATCTGATCAGATACGAGCTCGATCGTCGCCGCTGACGGGCTCGGTTGAAGGGGTGATCCCGCCGGCCGGGCGCAGCGAGAAAGCCGCCTCGCTGGCCTAGGGGAGTCGTGCATACTCCCCTAAATCGCCATTTATCCATATATATCGGGTTGAGGACCCATATCGCCCCTGCGCGACATTGCGTCATCACGCTGTGTGTCGGCACGGGCACCCAACGCATCGAAGGGCTGTATTATGCACACAAACACCCTCCTTCACCCCCTCGCACTCCGGCGCGCGGAGCCCTCGGACCTTCCCGGCGTGCTCCGGCTTCTCGCGGACACCGCCGAGTGGCTGCACACCCAGGGAGTGCGGCAGTGGCCGCGGCAGGGATTCGGCCCCGAGCGGATCGAGCCGCTCATCGAGGAGCGGGTCCTGTACCTGCTCGACGACGAACTGCGCTATCTCGACCCCGACGTCCAGGCCCCGCCCGTGGCGACCATCGCCCTCGACGGCAACGCCGACCCGGAGTTCTGGACCCCGGCCGACGACCCGGGGGCCGCGCTCTACGTCCACAAGCTGGCCGTGGCCAGGCCGTGGTCCGGCAGCGGGCTCGGCGACGCGCTCCTCGACTGGGCCTGCTCCGCGGCCCGTTCCGCCGGGCTGCCCTGGCTCCGGCTCGACTGCGCCAAGGCCAACCCGCGGCTGCAGGAGTACTACCGCATGCGCGGCTTCCGGCACGTCCGCACGGTGGATCTGCCGCACCGCTCGTCCGGGGCCCTGTTCCAGCGGCCGTCGCGCGACCTGACCACGACGGCCTTCCGTGACCTGACGGTCGCGGAGCTGATCAGCGCCTAGCGAACCCCTCTGGCCGGATCCGGTCCGGAAGGCGGCCGGGTCCGGCCGGTGGTCGCGCGCCGTCTCGCGCCAGGCGGCAGGTCACCTCGCCGGCATGTACCGCAGCGGCCCCGATGGGCCCGTGCGTTTCCGGCGCAAGTGGACAGAGCGCCATATAACCTCTTTGCCATGACCGGATCCCTCCTTGAGGTGATCGCGCTCAATGTGCGCGACGCCGTGGCCGCCGAGCAGGGCGGCGCCGACCGCCTGGAGGTCGTCGCCGACATGGCGGCCGACGGGCTCACCCCTGCACCGGAGACGGTCGCCGCGATCGCCGCGGAGTGCCCCCTGCCCCAGATGGTGATGCTCCGCTGCGCGGCCAACTTCACCGCCGACCCCGAGGTCCTGGACCGGCTGCGCCGCGACGCCAAGGCGCTCGCGCAGGCCGGCGCGGCCGGGTTCGTGTTCGGCTTCCTGGACGGCGCCGGCGTGGTCGACCTGGCGGCCACCGAGGCGCTCATCCACGCCGTCTCGCCGCTCCCGTGGACCTTCCACCGCGCGGTCGACCACGCCGCCGACGTGCAGGCGTCCTGGCGGGCCGTGCGGCTGCTGCCCAACCTGGCCACCGTGCTCACCTCCGGCTCCCCCCAGGGCGTCGGCGCAGGGCTGTCCACGCTCAGGTCCAGGGCCGAGGCCGGCGACGGGTCGATCATCCTGGCCGGCGGCGGGCTCAAGCCCGCGCACGTGCCCGACCTGCTGGACTACGGCATCCGCGCCTTCCACGTGGGCTCGGCCGTACGGGCGAGCTGGACGGACCCCGTCGAGTGGCGGCTGGTCCGGCAGTGGCGCTCCCTGGTCGAGCGCGACTGAGCCCTCAGGGATCCCCGGGCCGCCCGGCTCGGAGGGACAGGGCCGCGTCGGCGCGGCGGAGGGCGGCGGCCAGCGTCCTGACGGTGGCCGGCTCGTCCATGACGCCGCCCCCGGCCGCCCGCCGCTCCTCCCAGGCCCGTACGCGCTCCCGGTAGGAGTCGTAATGGGCCAGGTGGAAGGCGTAGACGGTGGCGAACCTGCTGACGAGCTGCGCCGGATGCATGTCCCAGCCCTGGTGGAAGCCATGGGCCAGGGAGTGGCCGACCAGCCGGGCGTGCCTGCCCCACAGGGCGTGGACGTCGTCCGCCCGGTCGGAGGCGGGCCCGGCGGCCAGCGAGCCGTCGGACAGCTCGACGCCCGTGCCCGCGAACGCCGTCTGCATCACGTGCCTGGCGTGGTCGCAGGCCGGATGGTCGAGCCGCTGCTCGTGCGGCGGCAGGCCGATGGCGGCGGTGTAGTCGAACACGCCGAAGTGCGCCGCGGCCAGCCGCCCGCCGAGCGTCCCGGGCAGCTCGGCCCGCAGGAAGGGCAGCGTCTGGGGAGCCTCCACCTGCATCTCGAAGCGCAGTCCGGCCAGGCCGAGCCGCGCCTCCAGCCGTTCCAGCACGCCCGCGAACTGCCCGAGGTACTCCTCCATCAGCACCTTCGGGAACGTCACAGTGAACCCCGCCGGCAGCTCGCCCGCCCGCTCCAGCACCCCGGCCAGGAAGCCGCCGAGCGTGCGCACCGACCTCGCCGGGTCGCCGTCGGCGAACGACTTCACCCGCAGCCCCCACCGCCGCGGCAGGGTCCCGGCGGCGTGCAGGGCGGCCACGGCCCGCGCGGCCCGCTCGGCGTGCCCGTCCTCCTCCTCGGGCGGGCGCACGCCGTAGCCGTCCTCGAAGTCGATCCGCAGGTCCTCGACCGGCTCGCGGGCCAGCTTGCCGAGCACCCGGTCGCGCATGTCCGGTGCGAACGCCTCCAGATGGGCCTCGGCCAGCGACAGCGCCCGCCCGCCCCACTCGGCGACGGTCGAGGCGGAGAACCGGTCGGCCGGCACGTAGACGGTGTGGACCGGCTGCCAGCCCGGCTCGGCCATGGGGTACCGAGCCTGCTGCGCCGCGTGAACCTCGGCGAAGCCGGGCACGGGCTCGTCGTGCACGTACGGGCTCATTCCCGGTGGGCGCAGGCGCGGAGCATGGTGTCGACGCCGACCAGTTTGACGCGTTCGCCCCGGCCGAGCGACCTGGCCAGCTCGCCCTCGGCCCGTTCGATGGCCAGCCAGTCGTCGTAGGTGACCGGCCGCACGCCCCGCTCGGCCAGCAGCGACTCGACCGTCGGCCGCGACGCGGGCGCACCGCCCTCCGGCGACCCGCCCTCCAGGTCGGCCAGCAGCGTGCGGACCGTCTCGGCGGCGTCGGACTTGTTGGTGCCGATGACGCCGGTCGGCCCGCGTTTGAGCCAGCCCGCCACGTACTCGCGCGGACGCACCCGGCCCGCCTCGTTGGGCACGGTCATGGTCCGCTCGGAGAACGGCACGCCGGGCAGCGGGACGCTCTGGTAGCCGACCGAGCGCAGCACCATGCCGACGGGCAGCGTCTCGTACTCGCCGGTGCCGACCACGCGGCCCTCCTCCGACAGGCGGGTGCGTTCGAGCCGGAGCCCCTCGACCCGGTCGGCGCCCAGGATCTCCACCGGCCGCAGCCAGAAACGCACGTCGAGGCGGCGCGGCCGGCCCACGGGCTCGCGACCGGCCCACGACTGCAGGACCTTGATGTTGCCCTGGACCTGGCGCGGGAAGTCGGCGCCCAGCACGGCCGCCTCGTCGGGGCGCACGCAGACGTCGGCGTTGGCCAGCTCGCCGAGCTCGCGCAGCTCCTTCAGGGTGAACTTGGCGTGCTCGGGCCCGCGCCTGCCGACCATGTGGATCGCCTTGACCTGGCTCTGGCTCAGCCGGTCGAGGACGTCGTGGGGCACGTCGGTGTGTCGCAGCTCCTCGGCGGTCTTGGCCAGCACGCGGACGACGTCGACGGCCACGTTGCCGACGCCGATCACCGCGACCTCGGAGCTGTCCAGGGTGAAACGGCCGGGATCGACGTCGGGGTGACCGCAGTACCAGTTGACGAAGTCGGTGGCCGCCACGCTGCCCGGCAGGTCCTCGCCGGGGATGCCGAGCCGCCGGTCGACCATCGCGCCCGTGCAGTAGACGACCGCGTCGTAGACGCCGAGCAGGTCCGCGACGGAGACGTGGTCGCCCAGCGTGACGCCGCCGAGGAAGCGCACCTGGGGCAGTTCGAGGACCCTGCGCAGGTAGTTCGCGATCGACTTGATCGAGGTGTGGTCGGGCGCCACGCCGTACCTGACCAGCCCGTACGGCGTGGGCAGCCGTTCCAGGACGTCGACCAGCACAGGCCCGGCCGACTGCTTGACCAGCGCCTCGGCCGTGTAGATCCCGGCCGGGCCCGACCCGATGACCGCCACGTGCAACGCCACGCTGCCTCCTCATGCCGGTGAAGGTGCGACGCGGAGGACGCGTCCCAAGAGGTGCAACCGGCCCGTGTGCTCGATGTATCCCCGGTCGCCCGCGGGTGAACCCGTCTCCCGTGAATACCCCTCCAACCGGATTCTCGCTCACGGGACCCCGCATGGCAGCCCCTGAAACGCCGCTATCCGGCGACGGCCCGCGCGCGCAGGGCGAGCTTGTCGACCTTGCCGTTGACGTTGACGGGCAGCGCGTCCACCACCTCGACGCGCTTGGGCACCTTGTAGTTGGACATGTTGGCCTTCGCCCAGGCCAGCAGCGCGCCGGCGGTGACGCGCGCGTCCGGGCGGGGCACCACGTACGCCACGCCGGCCTCGCCGGAGACCGGGTCGGGCACGCCGACCACGGCGGCCTGGGCCAGCGAGCCCTCGCGCAGCAGGAGCGCCTCGACCTCGGCGGGGGAGACGTTGAACCCGTTGACGATGTAGAGCTCCTTCTTCCTGTCCACGATGGCGAGGTTGCCCGCCTCGTCCAGCACGCCGACGTCGCCGGTGTGCAGCCAGCCGTCGGCGTCGATCACCTCGGCCGTCCTGGCGGGCTCGTCCCAGTAGCCGCGCATGACGCCGTAGCCGCGTTGCAGGATCTCGCCGCGCCGGCCGGGCGGGACCTCCTTGCCGTCGTCGTCCACGATCTTGACCTCGATGCCCGGGACGGCCCTGCCGGTGGTGTTCGCGATCACGTCGATGGGGTCGCCGGCCCGCGTCATGGACACGACCGTGCCCTCCATCAGCCCGTACGCGTTGATCATCCGTTCCAGGCCGACCCGCTCGGCCAGCCGGGTGATCAGCGTGGCGGGCACGGAGGCGGCCCCGCAGATGGCCACCCGCAGGGAGGAGACGTCCCAGTCGGCGCGGTCCAGCTCGTCCAGGATCCGGGCGAACAGGGTGGGCGGCCCGGCCAGGATCGTCACCTTCTCCGCGGAGATCAGCGACATCAGGGCGTCCGGCGAGAACACCGGGATCGGCAACATCGTGGCCCGCCGCAGCACGCACGCGACGAGCCCGGCGTTCAGCCCGAACCCGTGGTTGAACGGCGCGATCACCGGATAGCGGTCGTGCTCGTCCAGCGTGACGATCTCCGCCCAGTCCCAGTAGCCGCGCAGGACCTGGGCGTGGTCGAGCATCACGCCCTTCGGCGTGCCCGTGGTGCCGGACGTGGACATGATCTCGCACAGGTCGCCGGGCCCGACCGCCAGCGCCCGTTCCTCGGCCGCCCGTCCGCTCACCCCGCCCGCCTCCAGGCTGCCGGCCGCGCGCACGGCGACCCGGGCGTCCATGGGCGGCAGCAGGCCGGCGAGCGGCGGATCGCCGACGATGACGACCTTCACCCCGGTCCGGCCGATCAGCCCGGCCGCCTCGATGCCCTTGTACCGCGACGACAACGGCACGAGGACGGCCCCCGCGTCCCAGACGCCGAACGCGTGCCGCACCCACGACGCCGAGTTCGGGCCCCAGATCGCCACCCGGTCGCCGGGTTCCACGCCGAGGGCGATCAGCCCGCGGGCCACCTCGGCGGCCCCCGTCCTGAGCTCCGACAGCGTGACGCGCGCGCCGCCCTCGACGACCGCGACGGTGTCCGGATGGCGTGCGGCCTGGTCGCGCAGCATGCGGGGGAGCGTCCCCCAGTCGGGCATCGATGCCATCGGCTACTCCGTCGCGCTAGCTGACGAGGGCCCTGTCCCGGCCGAGATGGTGGCCGCGCCGGTCGTCCACCGTGCCGGGCACGGGGGTCTCCTGGACGTCCTGGGCGATGCGCACGTCGATCGAGATCGGGGTCAGGGCGCGCACGGCCTGCTCGATCCGTGACCGCCACATCGGGTTCCTGACCAGGCTCTCCCGGCCGAACGAGACGGTCAGGGCGGCGGCGTCCAGGGTGCCCTGGCGTTCGACCGACAGCTCCCAGCCGGTCACGCCGTCGATCTTCGACAGCGCCTTCTCGACCCGCGGCAACGCCAGCCACACGCCCCTGACCAGCACGTGGTCGCCTACGGTGTGCGCGGGCGCGGGCAGCCCTGAGCCGCCGGCCCTGGCCACCAGGCCGGTCCTGAGCACGGCGTCGCCCAGCGTGGAGTGCCCGGACGGAGTGAGGACCAGCTCCGCCAGCGCGTGCTGCGGGCCGGCCAGGTCGTCCTTGGTCAGCGAGGCCAGGCCCAGCACGCCGTCCGCGAGCGGCGTGAGCGGCGCGTCCTCGGCGGCCCTGAACGCGAGCGCGGCCCCGCCGAACGGGCTGGCGAGCACTTCGGTGACCGCGCAGCCGAACTCGCCGGCCAGATGTCCCATCGTGCGCCTGGAGGCGATCTCGCCGGTCAGGACGATGTGGTCGAGCCCGAGGTCGAGCGGGTCGAGGAGGAACTCCAGGTGCAGGCGGGCCAGCAGGTCCATCGCCCCCGTCGGGGTGCTGACCAGCGTGGTCGCGCCGAGCGCGGTCAGCGCGTGGTGCAGGCGCAGGCGGCCGCGCGGCCCGACGGCGGCGGCGGCCCGCGCGACCTGCGCGGCGGCGGCGGCCCACAACGCGCCCGCGGGCTCGGCGAGCGCCACCACGACCCGGTCGCGCCCGCCGACCCCGGCCGCGCGCAGCGCCGCCGCGGTGAGCCCGGTCGCGACGGCGGCGTCCTCGGGGCCGAGCGGGAACACGCTGGACAGGTCGGGCGCCGCGAGCAGCAGCCCTTCGGCGGAGCGTGCGGCCGAGGCGAGGTCGTCGCGGGTCAGCCAGCGGGCGGCGGTCAACGGGCCACCTCGTTCATGAACAGCGTCATCGACTCGCAGACCCGCTCGTGGGCCAGCCCGCCGACCTGCGCCTGGATGATCAGGTCCGTGGCGCCGGCCTCGGCGATCCTGGCCAGGGCCTTGCGCGAGCCCTCGACGTCGTCCACCACGACCATGAGGTGCTCGCGCAGGGTGGCCATCGCCTCCTCCGGCGGCATCCCGGCGGCGAGCTGGCCCAGCACGCGGTGGGTGGCGTGCCGGGCGTCGTAGTAGTCGGGCGGGGTGACCAGGTTGACCTGACGGCGGATGTACCACAGGACGGCGTCGGCGGCGGTGGCGGTGGCCTCGTCCCGGGTGGGGGCGGCGAACCAGGGGATCATCAGCGCCACGCGCCGGGAGGCGGGGTCGAAACCGCTCTCGGCCAGGCACTCCCGGTATTTCGCGATGTCGGCGGCGACGTCGTCGATGCCCTTGAGCATCGTCATGCCCAGCAGGTTGTAGCCGTGCCGGGCGGCGGCCAGGTAGCCCTCCAGCGAGGTGGAGGCCACCCACACGGGCGGGTGCGGCTCCTGGACCGGACGCGGGTAGACGGCCACGTCGGGGATCTCGAAGAACTCGTTCGACCTGCTGATCGGCTCGCCGTCGGCGCGCCAGATGGCGAGGGTGGCCTCCAGCGAGTCCTCCCAGATCTGCCGCGACTTCTCGAACGGCCGCTGGAAGGCCTGGTACTCCAGGGGGGAGGCGCCGCGTCCGGTGCCGAACTCGACCCGGCCGCCGCTCAGCACGTCGAGGGTGGCGACCCGCTCGGCGGTGCGGATGGGCGACTGGAACGGCAGCAGCACCACGCCGAGCCCGAGGTGGATGCGCTCGGTGCGCTGCGAGATGGCCGCGAGGACCAGGTCGGGGGCGGAGGAGTGGGAGAAGCCCCTGGTGAAGTGGTGCTCGACGAACCAGGCCGTGTCGAACCCCAGCCGATCGCCGAGGACGACCTGCTCGATCACGTTCTGGAACGCCTGTCGTTCGACCCCGCGGGTGCGGCCGCGGACCTCCAGTTCGTACCCCAGGCTGATCCGTAGGGACGTCATCGCGCCTCCGGCGAAAGTAGTGAACCAAGCGCTCGCTTGGTAGAGCGTATCAGGGCCGAACACTTGCGGGAAGGGCGCGCCGCCGATCAGAGTGGTTGCTCGTGAGGCGAAAGCACGCGCTGCGGCGGTCGAAGGACGGCACGTTCCACGACCATGGCGACGACGGTCCCTCGCTCCCCGACGCGCGCGGTTACGAGGCTTTCGGCCGGGTCATGGCCGCCCTCGCGACCGAGGCCGACGTCATCGAGTCGTGCCGCGACCTGACGTGGTGGCGCGGCGCCGACCGGAGCTGGCACATCGAGTGGCGCGACGGGCCGTACGCCTCGGAGGTGGCCGCGCTGCTCGCCGGCCAGGTCGGCGACGCGGGCGGCGCGCCGCTCACGGCCGCCGGCCCCGCGGGCGCGGGCTCGGCGGTGCTGGAGGTGCTGGGGGTGCGCTTCGAGCTGCGCGCGATCGACCCCATGGGCCGGGCGCGGGTGCGCGCGCGACCGGGGTTGTGGCGGCTGGCCGAGGCCCTCGACACCACCCGCCGCACCAACACCCGCCACCCGTGGGAGGAGCTGCTCGGCGGCTGAGCCGCCTCACGCCTCGCCGAAGACGTGCGCGGCCAGGCGGGCGCGGTGCGTCCGCGGCGGGCACAGGAGCTGGGCGTCGGACGTGGCCCGCTTGAGGTACCGGTGCGCCGGATGCTCCCAGGTCACCCCGATCCCGCCGTGCACCTGGATGTTCTCGCCCGCCGCCGTCAGGTAGGCCTCCGCGCAGTACGACCCGGCGACGGCGGCGAAGACCTCCGTCTCCGGTCCCGACGCCGCCTCCGCCGCGGCCCGTGCCGCCGAGCGGGCCGACTCCACGAGCAGCAGCACGTCGGCCAGCTTGTGCTTGATCGCCTGGAACGAGCCGATCGGCCGGCCGAACTGCCGCCGCGAGCGCGCGTACTCGGTGGCCATCTCCAGGCAGCGCGCCGCGCCGCCGGTCTGCTCAGCCGCCAGGGCCGCGATCCCGAGGTCGCGTACGCGGGCCCAGGACGTCCCCGGGCCCAGCCGTCGTACGGGTGCGCGGTCGAAGGCCAGGGAGGTCAGGGGGCGGGTCTCGTCCATGGTCGGGTACGCCGTCCGCCGCGTCGGCGCGGCCTCCACGAGGTGCTCGCCGGTGTAGACCAGCACGATCTCGCCGTCCAGCGCGTACGGCACCGCGCCCGAGAGCCGGTCGTCGGCCAGCGCCAGCTCCCCGTCGCCCGGCAGCACGACGGTCGCGGTCGCCGCCCCCGAGGCCAGCTCCGGCAGCAGCCGGGCCCGCGCCTCCTCGTCCCCGTCGGCCATCAGCGCCCCGACGGCCAGCACGGCCGACTGCAGGAACGGGTGGGGTGACAGCGCCCGGCCCAGCTCCTCGGCCACGGCCGCCGCCTCGGCCGGGCCGCAGCCCGCGCCGCCGTACCGGTCGGGCACGAGCAGCCCCGCCGCGCCCACGTCCCGCGCGAACGCCTGCCAGGTCGCGTCCGGCCGGTCGGCGAGGTAGGCGCGGACGACGGCGCCGAGCTCATCGGAGAGGGTCATCCGAGCATCGTAAACCAAGCGATTGCTTGCCTTAGATACGGATGACCGAAATTTGCCTTTTGTGGATGGATACATAATCTGGATGCGGTCATCCCTAGACATTTCCGGGGGAGGGATTGACCAGGGAATGAAGATGAACCACACCGCCATCGAGTACGCCGACTTCGCCGAATGCGACCGGCGTCTGCGCCGCATGGAACGCCATGTGCTGGCGGCCTTCCTGGCAGGACTGGCCGTCGGCCTCGTCGGCATGTTCACCGCCGGCAAGGGCCCGGAATGGTTCGGCCAGCTCTACGACCCGTACGCCTACCTGACCCTCGCGCTGGTCGTGGGCGCCACCGCGTCGGGGTTCGGCTGGGCGCTGCTGACCACGTTCCTGGCGGCCGTGTCCACCGTGGTCGCGGCCATGGGCGCGGGCGCGCTGCGCGGTGTGGACGGCTTCGACGTCATCGGCGGCGGCGTCGCCGGGCTGAACTGGACGGTCGGCCTGCTCGTCGGCCTCGGCCTGCTCGCCTACGTCACCCGCAGGCGGGACCGCTGGGGCGACCTGGCCGCGGGCGCGATCGGCGCCCTGCTGATCGCCGACGTCGTCGACCGGGCGACCCCCGGCTTCATCGACAGCGAGCAGTCGTTCTGGCCCGGGCCCGCCACGGTGGTCGCGCTGCTGGCCGTGGCCCTGGTCGTGGTGCTGCGCAGGAACCGGCGGGCACGCGTGCGCGCCCTGGCGGTCTCGGCCGTCTTCGCCGGCCTGTTCACCCTGTGCCTGGGCGTCTTCGTGGGCGGCTGGCTGCCCCTGTCGGCCTGAGCCGGCGTACCGGCCGCGAACCCGGCGATCCGGCCGATCAGGACCCGCGCCCGATTAACGCCGCGCGGCGCGGCTCCCCGAGTCGATAGCCTGTAATCCTTCAGATCCAGGCCCGAGCAAGGAGTAGCCGTGTTGCTGCGCATGTCGTCGTTGTTTCTTCGCACCCTGCGGGACGACCCGGCAGACGCGGAAGTGCCGAGCCACAAGCTCCTCGTCCGCGCCGGCTACGTCCGTCGCGTGGCCCCCGGCATCTACTCGTGGCTGCCCCTCGGCAAGCTGGTGCTGGAGAACGTCACCAGGATCGTCCGCGAGGAGATGAACCGGATGGGCGGCCAGGAGGTGCTCTTCCCCGCCCTGCTGCCCCGCGAGTACTACGAGGCCACCGGCCGCTGGACCGAATACGGCGACACCCTGTTCCGGCTCCAGGACCGCAAGGGCGCCGACTACCTCCTCGGCCCCACGCACGAGGAGCTCTTCACCGACATGGTCAAGGGCGAATACTCCTCGTACAAGGACTACCCGGTCACGCTCTACCAGATCCAGACCAAATACCGCGACGAAGCCAGGCCCAGGGCCGGCATCCTGCGCGGCCGCGAGTTCCTCATGAAGGACTCCTACTCCTTCGACCTCGACGACGACGGCCTCAAGCGCTCCTACGAGCAGCACCGCGAGACCTACATCCGCACGTTCGACCGGCTCGGCATCCAGTACAAGATCGTGTTCGCCACCTCGGGCGCGATGGGCGGCTCGGCCTCCGAGGAGTTCCTGGCGCCGACCCCCACCGGCGAGGACACGTTCGTCGCCTGCCACTCCTGCGGCTACGCGGCCAACGCCGAGGCCGTCACCACCACCGCGCCGCCCGCCCGCGACCTCGACGGCGCCGCGCCGATGCGGGTCCTCGACACGCCCGACACCCCGACCATCGAGTCCCTGGTGTCCTACGTCAACGAGCGCCACGGCCTGTCCGTCACCGCCGCCGACACGCTGAAGAACGTCGTCGTCAAGGTCACCACCCCCGGCTCCGACAAGGTCGAGACGCTGATCGTCGGCGTGCCCGGCGACCGCGAGGTCGACTTCAAGCGCCTGGAGGCCGCGCTCGCGCCCGGCGAGCCCGCCATCTTCGAGGCCGCCGACTTCGCCGCCCACCCCGGCCTCGTCCGCGGCTACATCGGCCCGCAGATCCTGCGCGAGCTCGGCATCCGCTACCTCGTCGACCCCCGCGTCGTCACCGGCAGCTCCTGGGTCACCGGCGCCAACGAGCCCGGCAAGCACGCCGTCGACGTGGTCGCCGGGCGCGACTTCGTCCCCGACGGCACGATCGAGGCCGCCGAGGTGCGCGCCGGCGACCCCTGCCCCCGCTGCGGCTCCCCGCTGTCCATCGACCGCGGCATCGAGATCGGCCACATCTTCCAGCTCGGCCGCAAGTACGCCGACGCCGCCGGCCTCGACGCCCTCGGCCCCGACGGCAAGCCCGTCCGCATCACCATGGGCTCCTACGGCATCGGCGTCTCGCGGGCCGTGGCCGTCATCGCCGAGCAGGCCCACGACCAGCTCGGCCTGGTGTGGCCGCGCGAGGTCGCGCCCGCCGACGTGCACATCGTCGGCACCGGCAAGGAGAACCAGGTCGAGGCGGCCCTCGAGCTGGCCGGCGAGCTGGAGGCGCAGGGGCTGCGGGTGCTCGTCGACGACCGCGCCCAGGTCTCGCCGGGCGTCAAGTTCAAGGACGCCGAGCTGCTGGGCGTGCCCACGATCGTGGTGATCGGGCGCGGGCTGTCGCAGGGCGTCATCGAGCTGCGCGACCGGGTGACCGGCGTCAAGGAGGAGATCCCCCTCGCCGAGGCCGCCCCCCGCATCCTGGCCGCCTGCCGCTGACCCACCCCCCGCGGGCCGATCCGCGGTCCCGGCTCCCGTGCGGGGGTCGGGCCGCTGTCCCGGCTGTCGTGATGAGACCGGGCCGCTGTCCCGGCTCCTGTGGCGGGGCCGGGCCGCTGTCCCGGCTTCCGCTTCGGGCGCCGGCCCGTTCGTGGTGTCGTCAGCCGCCGGAGCGGGACGGGGCCGGCGTGGGAGGCGGCGTGGGGGGCGGAGTGCTGCCCGGCATGCCGGGGAAGGCCGCGGGCGGCGCCGGCTGGAAGGCGTAGGCGCGGGTCGCCGACTCCTGCATGGCCAGGGCGGCGTACTTGCGCAGCGCGGGGTCGCCGGCGGCGGCCAGCTCCAGATAGGCGGCCGTGACGCCGTTCTCCACCTGCACGGCCAGCCGGGCGGCCTGCGCGGCGCCCGTGGGCACGTACGGCAGCGCGTAGGAGGGCTCCGACTCGCTCGGCCGGCCCCCGCGGCCGACGATCAGGTTGCGCAGCTGGTCGCGGCGGGCCCGGTGGGCCTCGTACGCGGCGCCGGTCAGGTCCCGCAGGGAGCCGGTCGTGCGCGCCCCCAGGAGCCCGTAGGCGAACACGGCGGCGTGCTCGGCGGCCAGAGCCTTGCGCAGCTTCCCGACGTCGTCCCCGTCCATCAGGGCGCTGTTCATCCCGATCCCCATCATCCCGATCCCGTTCACGACGACTTGGGCAGCGACACGGCGTGGACCGCCTCGCACGCCCCGATGCTGGCGAGGAGCTGGGCCACGCCGGGCGACAGGCCGGCGAGCTGACGGGGCCGCTGCGCCGCGGCCCGGCGCTCGACGTCCCGCAGCCGTGACAGCGTGGGCCTGGGGGACTGCGACGGCGTGGCGCCGGGCGACGCGCCCGGCGATGCGGGCGAGGAGACGGCGGGCGAGGAGACGGCGGGCGAGGAGACGGGCGGCGGGCCCGCGGGCAGGTACTTGCGCAGCTCGGCCAGGTGCGCCTGGTGCCGGGCGCGGAAGGGCTCCAAGGAGTCGGCGCCGCCCGCGATCAGCGCCGAGTAGAGGGCGACCGTGCGCTCCTTGTCGGCGACCACCTGCCGCAGCAGGACGGTCTCGGGCGAGTCGGGCGCCGGGGTCGCGGGCCCGGCGGGGCCCGAGGCGCTGCAGGCCGTCAGGGCGGCCGCTCCGCCCGCCAGCACGGCTCGCCTGGAGAGGTGACGCGGGCGCACGGGCTTGGACCTCCGGTGACTACGGACCCGGTGACGAGGGACCCCAGTGACCGGGGCGCCGACGGCGACGGCTCCAGGTGACTGCGGACGCAGATAGCATCGTACGGGCTGGTGCCCGGGAACGCCGTCAGGCGACGCCCCACCACTCGCCCCGCCACTCGACCCGCCACTCGACCACGACGAGTGGCGCTCTCCCCGTGCCTCCGTACAGATAGGGTGTCAACTGTCGTCGCTGGCTGCGCAGCCAGACGGCGGAGAGCCAGTGGCGAGGTCCGCCCGGCTGAGACATGACAATAGGGGAGGTCGATATGGGCAGCGCATCACCCCGCGACCACCTGATGAAGCTCCTGGAGCCTGTGGTCGGCGCGGAGGGCCTCGATCTGGAGGACGTCACGGTCACCCAGGCGGGCAAGAGGCGGTTGCTGCGCGTGATCGTCGATCGCGACGGCGGCGTGAGCCTCGACGACATCGCCGACGTGAGCCAGGCCGTCTCCACGGCGCTCGACGAGGACGACGTGATGGGACAGGCCGCCTACACCCTTGAGGTCTCCTCTCCGGGCGTCGACCGCCCGCTCACCGAGCCGCGCCACTGGCGCCGCGCCGCCAAGCGGCTGGTGAAGGCCGAGATGAGAGACGGCACCGTGGTGGAGGGCCGTGTTCTGGCGGCGGACGAGAGCGGCGTCGACCTCGACGTCGCCGGCTCCGCCCGCCGGCTTGATTACCAGGACCTGACCCGAGGCCGGGTGCAGGTGGAGTTCCGCCGGATCGACGACACCGACGACGTCGACGGCGACGAAGGCTAAGGGGGAAGCCTCGTGGACATCGACATGAGCGTCCTGCGCAGCCTGGAGCGGGAGAAGGACATCTCCTTCGACCTGGTCGTCAAGGCGATCGAGGACGCGCTGCTGATCGCCTACTTCCGCACCGAGGGGGCGGCGCCCAAGGCGCGCGCCGAGCTCGACCGCGGCAGCGGCCACGTCACGATCTGGGCGGCCGAGCTCGACGACGAGGGCGACGTCGTCAGGGAGTTCGACGACACTCCGGGCAACTTCAGCCGGATCGCCGCGACCACCGCCAAGCAGGTCATCCTGCAGCAGCTCCGCGACGCCGAGGACGAGATCAACTTCGGCGAGTTCGCCAGCCGCGAGGGCGAGCTGGTCTCGGGCGTGATCCAGCAGGGCAAGGACCCGCGCGTGGTGCTGGTCGACCTCGGCAAGATCGAGGCCGTGCTGCCGCACGCCGAGCAGGTCCCGGGCGAGGACTACGTGCACGGCGAGCGCATCCGCGCCTACGTGGTGCAGGTGAAGAAGGGCCACAAGGGGCCGTCGGTGACGTTGTCGCGCACCCACCCCGGCCTGGTCAAGAAGCTCTTCGCGCTGGAGGTGCCCGAGATCGCCGACGGCACCGTGGAGATCGCCGCGGTGGCCCGCGAGGCCGGCCACCGCACGAAGATCGCGGTCCGCTCGCGCAAGCCGGGCGTCAACGCCAAGGGCGCCTGCATCGGCCCGATGGGCTCGCGCGTCCGCAACGTGATGACCGAGCTGCACGGCGAGAAGATCGACATCATCGACTGGTCCGAGGATCCGGGCGAGTTCGTCGGGAATGCGCTGTCACCGGCCCGTGTTTCCCATGTCGAGGTTCTCGATCTCGAAGGACGGGTCGCACGGGTGACGGTCCCCGACTACCAGCTTTCGCTGGCCATCGGCAAGGAAGGGCAGAACGCCCGGCTTGCCGCAAGGCTCACCGGATGGCGTATTGACATCCGGCCTGACACACAAGCCGAGGATGCCGCCGGTTCCGTAGATGCGTCAACACGGTAAGCTGGAATATGGTGGCCACGCGGCCCCACAGCGCACCTGTGTGGGCTGCAGGGTTCGCACGGCAAAGTCCGAGCTGCTCCGCCTGGTGCGGATCGAGGACCATCTGGTCCCTGATCTGCGAGGACGGCTTTCTGGCCGCGGTGCATCGCTGCATCCGTCCTTGAGCTGTCTGGAGCTCGCCGAGCGTCGCCGAGCGTTCCCGCGCGCGTTCCGCGTGCCGGGACCGCTTGACAGCTCGCGTGTGCGGGCACACCTGGAGGAGGAATCACGAAATGTCATGTAGGACGCCGAGTTGATGGGCGGAGTCAGATTGCTATGAGCGCCTGATGAGCACGCGGCGATGAAGACGTCAAGTTAACGACGGTCCGGACGGCACAGCCAGCCTCCCGGGCCGAGTAAGGGAGTGCAGTGGCGAAGGTCCGGGTATACGAGCTCGCTAAGGAGTTCGGCGTAGAGAGCAAGGTCGTCATGGCCAAGCTCCAAGAGATGGGGGAGTTCGTCCGATCGGCGTCCTCGACCATCGAGGCGCCGGTGGTCCGCAGGCTCACCGAAGCTCTGGGCGCATCGAAGGGTGGGCCCTCCAGGGGCGGCGGTTCGTCGTCCAACAGGCCGCAGCCGCCCAAGGCTGCGCCCCGTCCGGCAGAACACCAGGCCGGCAACGGCGCCGCGGAGGCGCCGACCCCTATTACTCCGCGTCCAGGCCCGGCCCCGAGGCCCGGCCCGCGTCCCGGCCCCGCGGGCGGCGCGCAGCCGCGTCCGCCGGTGCCGATGCCCCACCAGCCGCAGCAGCAGCCCGAGGCGGCGCGCGGCGAGACCTCCGGGGCTCCGCAGGCCCGCTTCGAGAGCGCGGCCGGTTCCGGCGCGCCCGCCCGTCCGACTCCGGGGCCGCGCCCGGGTCCCGCCGCCCGTCCGGGTCCCAAGCCCGGTCCGGCGCCGCGTCCCGGGCAGCCTTCCGGTGGTGGCGGCGGCCAGCAGCAGGCTCCGCGTCCGGGTGCGCCCGCAGGCGGCGGCCCGCGTCCCGGTCCCGGTCCCAAGCCGGGTCCGCGTGGCCCGCGTCCGGGTAACAACCCGTTCTCGTCCAACGCCAGTGGCATGGGCCAGTCCCGTCCGCCGCGTCCCGGCGGCAACCGCGACGGCGGTGGCCCCGGTCAGCGCGAGCGTCGTGAGGGTCCGCCGCGTGACGGCGCGATGCCGCGTCCGCCGCGTCCCGGTGGCGGCGGCGAGGCCGGTCCGCGTCCCGCGGGTCCGCGTCCCGGTCCGCCCGGTGCGGCCGGTCCGCGTCCGGGTCCCGGCGCCGGTGGTCCGCGTCCCGGTGGGCCGCGTCCCAACCCGATGATGATGCCGCAGGGTCGTCCTGCCGGTCCGGGCGGTGGCCCGCGTCCCGGTGGCGGCGGCGGTGGCGGTCGTCCCGGCGGCGGTGGCGGCGGTGGCCGTCCCGGCGGTGGCGGCGGTCGTCCTGGTGGCGGCGGCGGCTTCGCCGGTCGTCCCGGTGGCGGCGGCGCCGGTCCCCGTACCGGCACCGGTGGTCCCGGTGGCGGCGGCGGTGGCTTCGGCGGTCGCCCGGGTGGCGGCGGCCGTGGTCGCGGCGGTGGCACGGCGGGCGCGTTCGGGCGTCCCGGCGGCCGTCCCGCGCGTGGTCGTAAGAGCAAGCGTCAGAGGCGCCAGGAGTTCGACAACATGTCGGCGCCGGCGATCGGCGGTGTGCAGGTCGCTCGCGGCAACGGCGCGACGATCCGCCTGCCGCGCGGCGCGTCGCTGTCCGACTTCGCCGACCGCATCGGCGCGAACCCCGCCTCGCTCGTGCAGATCATGCTGCACCTCGGCGAGATGGTGACCGCGACCCAGTCGGTCAACGAGGAGACGTTGCAGCTCCTCGGCGCGGAGCTCGACTACAACATCCAGGTCGTCAGCCCGGAGGAGGAGGACCGCGAGCTTCTCGAGGCCTTCGACATCGAGTTCGGCGAGGACGAGGGCGACGAGGCCGACCTGGCCGCGCGTCCGCCGGTCGTGACCGTCATGGGTCACGTCGACCACGGTAAGACCAAGCTGCTCGACGCCATCCGCAAGACCAACGTGGTGGCGCGCGAGGCGGGTGGCATCACCCAGCACATCGGTGCCTACCAGGTCGCCACGACGCACGAGGGCGAAGACCGCAAGGTCACCTTCATCGACACCCCGGGTCACGAGGCGTTCACCGCCATGCGTGCCCGAGGCGCCAAGTCCACCGACATCGCGGTGCTGGTGGTCGCGGCCGACGACGGTGTGAAGCCGCAGACGATCGAGGCGCTCAACCACGCCCAGGCGGCCGACGTGCCGGTCGTGGTCGCGGTGAACAAGGTCGACAAGGAGGGTGCCGACCCCAACAAGGTCCGCGCCCAGCTCACCGAGTACGGCCTGGTCGCCGAGGAGTACGGCGGCTCGACCCTGTTCGTCGACATCTCGGCGAAGAACGGCACGGGCATCGACAACCTCCTCGAGGCGATCCTGCTCACCGCCGACGCCGAGCTCGACCTGCGGGCCAACCCGACGATGGACGCCCAGGGCATCGCGATCGAGGCGCACCTCGACAAGGGCCGCGGCCCCGTCGCGACCGTCCTGGTCCAGCGCGGCACGCTGCGCGTGGGCGACTCGATCGTGTGTGGCGAGGCCTTCGGCCGCGTCCGCGCGATGCTCGACGACAACGGCGACCCGGTCGAGGAGGCCACGCCGTCCCGTCCGGTCCTGGTCATGGGTCTGACGGCCGTGCCGAGCGCCGGTGACAACTTCATCGTCGTCACCGACGACCGGATGGCCCGCCAGATCGCCCAGCAGCGCGCGGCGCGCAAGCGCAGCGCCGACATGGCGAAGTCGAGCCGTCGCCGCACCCTCGAAGAGCTGTTCAGCGACCTTGAGAAGGGTCGCGTCGACGAGCTCAAGCTCATCATCAAGGGTGACGTGTCCGGTTCGGTGGAAGCCCTGGAAGACGCCCTGCTCAAGATCGACGTCGGCGACGAGGTCAGGCTCCGTGTCCTGCACCGCGCGGTCGGCGCCATCACCGAGTACGACGTCAACCTGGCCGTCGCCGACGACAACGCGGTCATCATCGGCTTCAACGTGCGCCCCGAGCCTCGGGCGCGCGACCTGGCCGAGCGCGAGGGCGTCGACATCCGCTACTACTCGGTCATCTACCAGGCGATCGAGGAGATCGAGGCGGCGCTCAAGGGCATGCTCAAGCCCGAGTTCGAAGAGGTCCAGATGGGCACCGCCGAAGTCCGCGAGGTCTTCAAGGTGCCGAAGATCGGCAACGTCGCCGGTTCGCTGGTCCGCTCCGGCACGATCGTCCGCAACAGCAAGGCCAGGGTGATCCGCGATGGCGTCGTCATCGCCGACAACCTGACCGTCTCGTCCCTGCGTCGCTTCAAGGATGACGCCACCGAGGTCCGCGAGGGCTTCGAGTGCGGCATCGGTGTCGGTTACAACGACATCCGGATCGACGACACGATCGAGACGTTCGAGATGCGGGAGAAGCCGCGGGCCTGACCCGCGGCCGGGCGCCCGGCGGAACCTCCGCCGGGCGCCTCTCGCACGCCCGGGCCCCCTTCCCACCGCAGCGGGCCGGTCGTGCTTCCACCCCACCAGGCCAAGCGGTGGTTTCACACGATGTATGTGGGTGCTCTGACCCTGGACATCCTGCTCGGCGACGTGCGTTCGCTGAAGCAGAAGCGCTCTGTCGTCCGGCCTCTGATCGCCGAGCTGCAGCGACGTTACCCGTCCATCGCGGTGGCCGAGACCGGTCATCTTGACCTGCATCGCAGGTGCGAGGTGGGCGTCGCGGTGATCTCCGCCTCCGCGGGTAACTGCAAAGAGGTGATGGACGCCTGCGAGCGGATGGTGGCCTTCCGCCCTGAGATCGAGTTGCTGTCAGCCAGACAGCGCCTCTACAACGACGAAGATTGAACGACAGCACGGCCAGGTCGTGCGTGAGGGGGAGCGAACATGGTGGATGCCGCACGAGCGCGCAAGCTCGCCGACCGCATCCAGCAGATCGTCGCCGAGATGCTGGAGCGCCGGATCAAGGACCCGCGCCTGGGCTTCGTCACCGTGACCGACACGCGGATCACGGCCGACCTGCGTGAGGCGACGGTGTTCTACACGGTGTTCGGCTCCGACGCGGAGCGGTCCGACAGCGCGGCCGCCCTGGAGAGCGCCAAGGGCATCATCCGCGCCGAGGTGGGCCGCCAGACCGGCGTGCGCTTCACCCCGACGCTGACGTTCCGGCACGACCCGCTGCCCGACAGCGCCCGCCAGCTCGACGACCTGATCAACGCCGCCAGGGCGCGGGACGCCGAGGTGGCGCGCCGGGCCGAGGGCGCGGCCTACGCCGGCGAGGCCGACCCCTACAAGAAGCCCGATGAGGGTGAGGACGACCAGGCGTGACGTCGCACGTGCGCGCCCGAGCCGAGCAGCCCTCCCAGGAGGCCACGGACATCCCCGAGGCCGCCTGGGAGCGCGCGGTCCAGCTCATCGGCCAGGTCGACGAGGTCGCCCTGGCCTGTCACGTGTCGCCCGACGGCGACGCGCTCGGCTCGATGCTGGCCGTCGGTTACGTGCTGCGCTCGATCGGCAAGCAGGTCGTGGCCTCCTTCGGTGACCAGTACTTCGCGGTCCCGCGGATCCTGCGGTTCCTGCCGGGGCAGGAGATGTTGTGCCCGCCGGCCGACTATCCCGAGGCCCCGGCGCTGATGATCACCTTCGACTCCTCCACGTTCGAGCGGCTGGGCCTGCTCAGCCCCAACGCGGCCAGGGCGGAGGAGGTCATCGTGATCGACCATCACCCGTCCAACGCCGGGTTCGGCACGCACAGCCTCATCGACCCGCGGGCGGCGGCCACGGCCATGCTGGCCGAGCAGCTCATCTACCGGCTCGGCGGCAGCCTCGACCGGGACATCGCCACCTGCCTGTACACCGGCCTGGTGACCGACACGGGCTCCTTCCGGTACGCCTCCACCACGCCGGCCGTGCACCGGATGGCGTCCCGGCTGGTGGCCACGGGCCTGCACACCGACGAGATCGCCCGCGAGCTGTGGGACCGCTCGCCGTTCGGCTACCTCAAGGTGCTGGCCAGGGCGCTCGACCGGGTGCAGCTGGAGGGCTCGATGGTCTGGACGTACGTGCCGCGGGTCGACCGGGCCGCGTACGGGCTGCCGTACTCGGAGATCGAGGGCATGATCGACATCGTCCGCCGTACCGACGAGGCCGAGGTCGCGGTCGTGCTCAAGGAGGACGACCACGGCGACTGGCAGGTGTCGACCAGGTCCAAGGGCGGGGTCGACGTGGCGGCCGTGTGCGCCGCGCTGGGCGGCGGCGGACATCACAACGCGGCCGGGTTCACCTCCTACGACAGCGTGGAGGAGACCATGGCCAAGTTCAGACGAGAGCTGGGGAAGGCTGGATGGCCGAGAGCGGTCTGATCATCGTCGACAAGCCGGGCGAGTGGACCTCGCACGACGTGGTGGCCAAGATGCGGCGCATCGCGGGCACCCGCCGCGTCGGGCACGCCGGCACGCTCGACCCGATGGCCACGGGCGTGCTGGTGATCGGGGTGGAGAAGGCGACCCGGCTGCTCGGGCACCTGGCGCTGACCGAGAAGGTCTACGAGGCCACGATCCGGCTGGGCGTGTCCACCAACACCGACGACGCCGAGGGCGAGACCGTGGCCACGGCGTCGGCGGCGCAGGTGGGCGCGGCCGAGGTGCACAAGGGCGTCGAGGCGCTCACCGGCGCCATCATGCAGGTGCCGCCGCAGGTCAGCGCCATCAAGGTCAACGGGCAGCGGGCGTACAAGATGGCCCGCGCCGGCGAGGAGGTCGCGCTCGCGGCCCGGCCCGTGACCGTGTACGGCTTCGACGTGCTCGACATCAGGGCTGCCGGCGACGTCGTGGACGTCGACGCGGTCGTCACCTGCTCCAGCGGCACCTACATCCGGGCTTTGGCCCGCGACCTCGGGGCCGCGCTCGCCGTCGGCGGCCACCTGACGAGCCTGCGCCGGACCCGGGTCGGCCCCTATGACCTGTCGCTGGCCCGCAGCATCGACCAGCTCGCCGAGGAGTGCGTGGTGCTGCCCATCGGCGAGGCGGTGTCGGCGGCCTTCCCGCGCCGGGACGTGACCGCCGAGGAGGCGCGCGTGATCGGCCACGGCGGCCGGCTGCCCGCGGCCGGGCTCGGGGACGGGCCGATCGGCGTGTTCGGGCCGGCGGGCGAGCTGCTGGCGCTGGTGGAGGAGCAGGGCCGGATCGCCAGGCCCCTGGCCGTGTTCGCGGGCTGAGCCGCGACGCCGTCGCTTGTCAGGCGGGTTTGCGGGCGACCAGGATGTCGCGGACGATCGCCTGGTCGACCCAGTGCTCGAAGTCGGGGTAGTCCATGACCTCCAGGCCCGCGCCGGTGAGGATCGCGGCCAGCTCGGCGCTCTTGCCGCCGTAGGTGTTCCAGGAGATGCCCATCGCGCCGCCGGGGCGCAGCAGCTCGGCCCAGACCGGCACGGCCTGCCTGAGCAGCTCCAGCGGGCTGCGGGACAGGCCGCCGCCGCCCTTGCTGCCGTGCTGGACGCCGTAGGGGGCGTCGGTCACGACGACGTCGAACGTGCGGGGCTTGAAGAACTCGCGGCTCTTGAGCGTGTCGGCGTTGACCACGGCGAGCTGCTGCACGTCGCCCGCCTTGACGGCCTCCTTCGACAGCCCGAACGTGACGTTGAGCCGCCGCCCCACCAGCGCCCGCGCCCGCCGCACCGGCACGGTCTCGGCGGTGTGCTTGAGCCGCTTGTTGCGCAGCCAGGTCTTGATGAACGTCGTGTACGCCTCGAAGTCCTTGCCGTCGACGTCGAGGCCGTAGGCGTCGTAGCCGTACATGAGGGCCTGGTTGAGGGTGGTGCCGCGGCCGCACATCGGGTCGAACACCGACAACTTCCCGGACATGGGCCGGTCGGAGGCGAGCACGGTGACGTTGAGCAGCAGCTTGGTGAAGTGCTCGTTGGTCTTGCCGGCGTATTTCTGGATGGTCAGCAGGTCGCTGCTCAGCCGGTCGAGGGGGCGCATGGCCAGCGGGCGCAGCAGGTCGCCCTCGACGCCGAAGACCGCGTAGACGGAGGACAGGTTGGACAGCAGCGCGACGTCGGGCTCCGACAGCGGCTCGGCGGTCTCGAACGTGATGTACGGGACGCCGCCGATGGTGGTCTCCGCGCTGTCCAGCACGGTGTTCTCGATGGCGTGGTCGCTGAAGACGGCCAGCTCGCCCCTGGTCAGACGTGGGGAGCTCTCGCCGTAGACCCGGTTGAAGGCGGGCAGGATCAGGAGCGCGTATCGAGGCATGATGGCTCATCCTACTTGCGGGAATACCGCGCTCCGCCCCTCGATTGGAGGTGAGCGGGAGGTGCATGGCAGGCTTGTGTCGGATTGATCTGCCACGAACGAATGGGGCCTAGCGTGCGGGGTTCGAGAGGGTCTGTGGTGACCATCGGCGTGTACGACGGGGTCCATCGCGGGCATCGCAAGGTGATCGAGCGGACGGTCGAGCTGGCCCGCGAGCGAGGGGCGCGCAGCGTGGCGGTCACGTTCGAGCCGCATCCCGACGAGGTGGTGCGGCCGGGCACCCGGCGGGCGCGGCTGACCACGCTCAAGCGGCGCGCCGAGCTGCTGGCCGAGCTGGGCATCGACGACGTCGAGGTGGTGGAGTTCACCCTCGACCTGTCCAGGACGAGCCCCGACGACTTCGCCCAGGGCGTGCTGGGTGAACGCCTCGGGGCGGCGGTGGTCGTGGTCGGGGCGGACTTCACGTTCGGGCACCACGCCGTCGGCGACGTCGAGACGCTGCGCACGCTGGGCGACAAGTACGACTTCGAGGTCGAGGTGGTGCCCCTGCTCGACGGCGTCTCCTCGACCTCCGCGCGCGAGCGGATCGTCGCCGGTGACGTCGAGGGGGCCGCCGCCGAGCTGGGCCGTCCGCATCGGGTGGAGGGCGTGGTGGTGCGCGGCTACCAGCGGGGGCGGCAGCTCGGCTTCCCGACCGCCAACGTCGAGACGCCGCAGCAGACGGCCATCCCGGCCGACGGGGTCTACGCGGGGTGGCTGGAGTGCGTCCCGGTGGCCAACCTGCCCGCGCCGTACGAGGGCGAGCGGTGGCCGGCGGCGATCTCGGTGGGCACGAACCCGACGTTCGAGGGCGTGCCGCGTACCGTGGAGGCGTACGCGCTCGACCGTGACGACCTGGAGCTCTACGGGGTGCACGTGGCGGTGGAGTTCGCCGCCCGGCTGCGGGGCAACACCCGCTTCGAGTCGATCGAGGCGCTGATCGACCAGATCCACGCCGACGTCGACGCCGCCCGCCGCATCACGTCGTGACATCAGGTGCGAGGCCCTTGTGGGCGCGGAACGCTTGACTCCGATGGTAACCTTGCATGTCGGCTCTGTGACGGTGGCGCTGCTGCGCTGCCCATGACGGCCTTCACGCGGCGACTGTAGGCACGCACGGTCGTTCGCACTCTCATCTCATTCGCGCGTGTCCGTAGATCGAAGGAGAGCCGTGTCCCTCGACACCGCTGCCAAGAAGACCATCATCAGTGAGTACGCGACGGCCGAAGGCGACACCGGTTCGCCCGAGGTGCAGATCGCGCTGCTCAGCAAGCGCATCAGCGAGCTCACCGAGCACCTGAAGACGCACAAGCACGACCACCACAGCCGTCGTGGCCTGCTTCTGCTCGTCGGTCGCCGGCGTCGTCTGCTGAAGTACCTGCAGAAGGTCGACATCCAGCGTTACCGTTCGCTCATCGAGCGACTCGGTCTGCGCCGATAACATGAAAGGGAGCGGCGCGCGGCGCCGCTCCCTTCTCATATGGCTCCGCCCATGTGGGTAGGAGCACACACGAGCGCCGCGCCGTCGGCGTACAACTGAATATCCGAGACACACAGCCCCCGCGTCCGATTCAGCACCATGCGACCCGCGACGCCTGCGGGCCGGTCCTCGGTAGTGGCTTCCGGTAAGAATGACCGGGCGCTTCGATCGAAGACCGGCGCTGCACCTTCTATGGGGAGACACGCTGATGGATCTCCGCCACCGTGCCACCGGGCACGACGGATGGGCGGCGGTCTGACGAGCGGGTCCTTTCATAGGCACGAGGGTGCCGGTGAGAAAAGAGGGCGCGGGTGACCGACCACAAGGAGGTCCCCCGTGGAGGGTGTCCACACCGCTGAAGCCGTCATTGACAACGGCTCTTTCGGCACGCGCACGGTCCGGTTCGAGACCGGTCGTCTCGCGCGCCAGGCGGCGGGTTCCGCCGTCGCCTATCTCGACAACGACACGATGGTGCTCTCGGCCACCACCGCGTCCAAGGCTCCCAAGGAGAACTTCGACTTCTTCCCCCTCACGGTCGACGTCGAAGAGCGCATGTACGCCGCGGGCCGCATCCCCGGCTCGTTCTTCCGCCGTGAGGGCCGTCCGTCCGAGGACGCGATCCTGACCTGCCGCCTGATCGACCGGCCGCTGCGCCCGTCGTTCGTCAAGGGCCTGCGCAACGAGATCCAGGTCGTCGCCACGGTCATGGCGCTCAACCCCGACCACCTCTACGACGTGGTCGCCATCAACGCCGCCTCGCTGTCCACGCAGCTCGCCGGGCTGCCGTTCTCCGGCCCGATCGGCGGCGTGCGGGTCGCGCTGATCGAGGGCCAGTGGGTGGCCTTCCCGACGCACCCCGAGCTGGAGCGGGCCACGTTCGACATGGTCGTGGCGGGCCGCCTGCTCGACGACGGCGACGTCGCGATCATGATGGTCGAGGCCGAGTCCACCAAGGACACGCTCAAGCTGGTCGCCGACGGCGCGGTCGCGCCGACCGAGGAGACCGTCGCGCAGGGTCTTGAGGCCGCCAAGCCGTTCATCAAGGTGCTGTGCGAGGCGCAGTCCCGCATCGCGCAGGTCGCCGCCAAGGAGACCGCCGAGTACCCGGTCTTCCTCGACTACCAGGACGACGTCTACAACGCGGTCGAGGCCGCGATCAAGACCGAGCTGGCCGCCGCGCTGACCATCGCCGGCAAGCAGGAGCGCGAGACCGAGCTCGACAAGGTCAAGGCGCTGGCCGCCGAGCGGCTGCTGCCCGAGTTCGAGGGGCGCGAGAAGGAGATCTCCGCCGCGTTCCGCTCGGTGATGAAGAAGCTCATGCGCGAGCGGGTCGTCAAGGAGGGCGTCCGCATCGACGGCCGCGGCACCAAGGACATCCGCGCCCTGTCGGCCGAGGTCCACGTGGTGCCCCGGGTGCACGGCTCGGCCCTGTTCGAGCGCGGCGAGACCCAGATCCTGGGCATCACCACGCTGAACATGCTGCGCATGGAGCAGAACATCGACACGCTCAACCCCGAGCGGACCAAGCGCTACATGCACAACTACAACTTCCCGCCGTACTCCACCGGTGAGACGGGCCGCGTGGGCTCGCCCAAGCGCCGCGAGATCGGTCACGGCGCGCTGGCCGAGCGGGCGCTCATCCCGGTGCTGCCCTCGCGCGAGGAGTTCCCGTACGCCATCCGCCAGGTCTCCGAGGCCCTCGGCTCCAACGGCTCCACCTCGATGGGCTCGGTCTGCGCGTCCACGATGGCGCTGCTGGACGCCGGTGTGCCGCTCAGGGAGATGGTCGCCGGCATCGCGATGGGCCTGATCAGCGAGGGCGGCAGCTACGTCACGCTGACGGACATCCTCGGCGCCGAGGACGCCATGGGCGACATGGACTTCAAGGTCGCCGGCACCAAGGACGTCATCACCGCCCTGCAGCTCGACACCAAGCTCGACGGCATCCCCGCCTCCGTGCTGGCCGCCGCGCTGAAGCAGGCCAAGGGCGCCCGCCTGGCGATCCTCGACGTGATGCAGGAGGCGATCGACTCCCCGGCGGAGATGAACCCGACCGCGCCGCGCATCATCACGATCAAGGTCCCGGTCGACAAGATCGGCGAGGTCATCGGCCCGAAGGGCAAGATGATCAACCAGATCCAGGACGACACGGGCGCCGAGATCACCATCGAGGACGACGGCACGATCTACATCGGCGCCACCGACGGGCCCTCCGCCGAGGCGGCCCGTTCGGCGATCAACGGCATCGCGAACCCGCACATGCCCGAGGTCGGCGAGCGTTACCTGGGCACGGTCGTCAAGATCGCGGCTTTCGGCGCGTTCATCTCGCTCATGCCCGGCAAGGACGGCCTGCTGCACGTCTCCCAGATCCGCAAGCTGCACGGCGGCAAGCGCATCGAGAACGTCGAGGACGTCATGGGCGTCGGCGAGAAGATCCAGGTCGAGATCGCCGAGATCGACGGCCGGGGCAAGCTCTCCCTCGTGCCCGTCGAGGTCATCGAGAAGGAGGCCGCCGAGAAGGAGGCCAAGGCCGCGGCCGGCGCCGAGGACGGCGAGGCTCCCGCGCCCGAGGCCGACTCCGCCGCCGCCGAGGACAAGCCGGAGCGGCCGCGCCGCACCCGGACCCGCGTGCGCACCAGCCGCCCCAACGAGGGCGACGACCGCAACTCGTGACCGCGCAACCACAGTTCTCGGCACCCCCGAAGCAGGAGGCCTCGTGATGACCACCACGCTGCACCCCGGCAAGGACGGAGCCGGGGTCGTCAGGCGCACCGTCCTGCCGGGCGGGCTCCGTGTGGTGACCGAGACCATGCCGACCGTGCGTAGCGTCGCGGTCGGCATGTGGGTCGGCATCGGCTCGCGTGACGAGGCCCCCGAGCACATGGGGGCCACCCACTTCCTCGAACACCTGCTGTTCAAGGGCACGCCCACGCGGGACGCGATGGAGATCTCGGCCTCCATCGAGGGCATCGGCGGCGAGATCAACGCCTTCACCGCCAAGGAGTACACCTGCTACTACGCGCGGGTCCTCGACGAGGACCTGCCCGTGGCGGTCGACGTGCTCGCCGACGTGGTGACCAGCTCGCTGATCACCGACGAGGACGTCGAGTCCGAGCGCGGGGTGATCCTGGAAGAGATCGCCATGCACGACGACGACCCGTCCGACGTGGTGCACGAGCAGTTCGCCGCGGCTCTCTACGGTGACTCGCCGATCGGCCGGCCCATCCTGGGCACGGTCGACTCGATCAACGCCCTGGGCCGTGAGCGCATCGCCGAGTACTACCACCGGTACTACCGGCCGCGTACCACGGTGGTGTCGGTGGCGGGCAACGTGCGGCACGAGGAGGTCGTCGAGCTGGTCGCCCGCGCGTACGAGCGGGCGGGCGCGCTGGAGGGCCCCTACGAGTTCGCCCCGCCGCGCACCAGCGGTCCGGGCGCCGAGACCCGTTCCGGGGTCAGGGTGCTGGACCGGCCGACCGAGCAGGCCAACCTGGTGCTCGGCACGACCGGCATGTCCCGCACCGACGACCGCAGGTTCGCGCTCGGCGTGCTCAACGCCGCGCTGGGCGGCGGCATGTCCTCCCGGCTCTTCCAGGAGATCAGGGAGAAGCGCGGGCTGGCCTACTCGGCCTACAGCTACACCTCGGCCTACGCCGACACCGGGCAGTTCGGGATCTACGTGGGCTGCCTGCCCTCGAAGATCGACGACGTGCTCAAGATCTGCCGGGACGAGGTGTCCCGGGTGGTGGCCGAGGGGATCACCGCCGACGAGATCATGCGCGGCAAGGGGCAGATGCGCGGCGGGCTCGTGCTGGGGCTGGAGGACACCGGGTCGCGCATGTCGCGGATCGGGAAGAACGAGCTGGTCTACGACGAGCTGATGTCGGTCGACGAGGTGCTGGCCCGGATCGAGGCGGTCACCCCCGACGAGATCGGGGAGGTCGCCCGTGACGTCCTGAACCGGCCGCTCACACTGGCCGTCATCGGGCCGTACGGGGACAAGGACTTCTCGGAGGCCATCGCCTGACGGGGTTCGCCCTGGCCGGGGCTGTTTTCGAGGGGGAGAGCGGGGTTCCGCTCTCCCCCTTCTCGGTTCGGGGGGTGCTTGGGAGGGGGTGGCGGGCGTAATAGGGTTGGGGCGTGATCAGGGTTGGTGTGCTGGGCGCGCGTGGTCGCGTGGGCGTCGAGGTGTGCAGGGCGGTCGAGGCGGCGGACGACCTGGAGCTGGTGGCCGCGCTCGACAAGGACGATCCCGTCGAGGGGCTCGAAGGCGCCGAGGTGGTGGTCGACTTCACCCATCCCGACGTGGTCATGGGCAACCTGGAATGGGCCATCGCCCACGGCGTGCACCCGGTGGTGGGCACCACGGGGTTCGACGCCGGCCGGCTGGAGACCGTGCGGGGGTGGCTGGAGCGCTCGCCGGGCGTCAACTGCCTGATCGCTCCCAACTTCGGCATCGCGGCCGTGCTCATGATGCACTTCGCGCAGCAGGCGGCCCGCCACTTCGAGTCCGTCGAGATCATCGAGCTGCACCACCCGAACAAGGCCGACGCCCCCTCGGGCACCGCCCGGCGTACCGCTGAGCTGGTGGCCGAGGCGCGCGGCAAGGCCGGGCTCGGCGGGATGCCCGACGCCACCAGCACCGCCCTCGACGGCGCCCGCGGCGCCGACGTGGGCGGGGTGCACGTGCACGCGGTGCGCCTGTCCGGGCTGATCGCCCACCAGGAGGTGCTGCTCGGCGGCGACGGCGAGATCCTCACCATCCGGCACGACACGATGAGCAGGTCGGCGTTCACGCCTGGCGTGCTGCTGGGCGTGCGCCGGGTGCGCGAGCTGCCCGGCCTCACCGTGGGCCTGGAGCCCCTGCTCGACCTGTGACCGCTGCACGACGTGCCCATGACCGCGTGTGACCGGGGTCATGGGCACGTCGTGAGGAGAGGGTCCCGGCTCCGCACAGCCGGGCCTACGATCATCAACACTAATACCAGCGGCGTGGTCCACCCGAAACATGAGACCGTGTCGTCATGGTGCGATGGGCCGACCCGGACGAGCTGGCCGGGCTGATCTCCGTGGAACTGGCCGCCGACAAGCTGTTCGAGCAGGCCGGCATAGTCTTCCCGCCGGGCACGACCATGGTCGAGGAGGTCACGGACGCGGCCTCGGTGCTGGTCGAGGGCGACCCGCCGGCGGGGTTCGCGATGATCGGCCGGGTCGACGGAAACCTGCATCTCGACCAGCTCGCGGTGCATCCCGACCACATGCGGCAGGGCATCGGCGGGCGGCTGATCGAGGCGGTGGCCGACCACGCGCGGGCGGTCGGGGCCCCGGCGGTCACGCTGACGACGTTCCGTGACGTGCCCTGGAACGCCCCCTGGTACGAGCGGCACGGCTTCGCGGTGCTGCCCGAGGCCGAGTGGGGCCCGGAGCTGCGTGCGCTGGTGGAACACGAGCGCGAGCTGGGCATCGAGGTGGCGCCGCGGGTCGTGATGCGCCGATAGCCTGGGCGGGTGAGCCGGTTTCGTGATGAGTTGTGGCAGGTCGTCGGCGGTGTGTACGACCAGATCCTGGCCCACCCGTTCCTGTCGGGGCTGACCGACGGCTCCCTGCCGCGGGAGGCGTTCCGCCACTACGTGGTGCAGGAGGCGCACTTCCTGCCCGACTACGCCAGGGCGCTGGCGGCGTGCGCGGCGCGTTCGCCGGAGCCGTCCGGCGTGCAGCGGTTCGCCCGCGACGCCGCCATGACCGTCGAGGTGGAGCACAGCCTGGTGGTGGAGCTGCTGGCCGCGTTCGGGCTGGACGAGGCCGATGCGCGCAAGACGCCCGCCGGGCCCACGACGGTCGGATACACCTCGTACCTGGTGCGTACGTGCTCGCTGGGCACGTTCCCGGAGGCGCTGGGCGCGATCGTGCCCTGCTACTGGATCTACGCCCGGGTCGGCGAGACCCTGCTCGGCCGGTCCTCGCCCGACCCGCTGTACGCCTGGTGGATCGACACCTACGGCGGCGAGGGCTACCAGGAGACCGTGGCCGGGGTGCTCGACCTGCTCGACGGGCTGGCGCCGGCCGGCGAGGAGCGGCTGCGGCTGCTCGACCGCGCGCTCACCACGGCCCGCTACGAGTGGATGTTCTGGGACGCGGCCTGGCGCCGGGAAGGCTGGCCATGCGGCTGAGGGACCTTCTCCAGGCCGGTCAGCTGGCCCTGAAGGTGCTGACCGGGCACGACCTGCTCGACCGGCGCGTACGCGGCGTCACCACGACCGACCTGCCCGACCCGGCCATGTTCGTCAAGGCGGGCGAGCTGGTGCTCACCGAGCTGACCTGGCACACCGGCCCGGCCTCCTCGCGCGACTTCGTCGCCAAGCTCGGGGACGTGGCGGCGCTGGTCGCCGGCACCGCGCTCAAGGTGCCGCCGGCCGACCTGATCGACGCCTGCGCCGAGGCCGGGCTGCCGCTGCTCACCCTGCCGGTGGACGTGCCGTTCAGCCAGCTCACCGAGCACGTCCTGCGGGCGCTGATCGCCGAGCTGGGCACGCCGCCGCGGCCCGCGTACGCCGCCCGCAGGCGGCTGGCCAGCACCCTGGTCGACGGCGGCAGCCTCACCAAGCTCGTCACGGCGGTGGCGGGCGAGCTGGACGTGCCCTGCTGGGTGCTCTCGCCAACGGGCCGGGTGGTCGTCGGCTCCCAGCCGCTGGACGCCGCGGCCCGGCTGCGGCTGGCGCACACGTTCTTGACCGCGCGGTTCCTGCCGGGGATGGTGACGCAGGAGGACGGCACGACGCTGTCGGTGTTCCCGGTCAGCAAGGGGGCGCCGCACCGCATCGCCAACTGGTTCCTGGCGTACGCGGGCGAGCAGGTGCAGGGCGAGAACGAGGACCTGGTCGTCGAGCTGGCCGCGCTGGTGGCGCTGGAGCGCTCGCGGCTGGAGGCGGCGCAGCGCATCGAGCGGCGGGTGCTCGACCAGCTCCTGACGCTGCTGGAGTCGGGCGACGCGGCGCTGCCCGGCGTGGTGTCGCGGCTGCACACGCTGCACGTGGAGACCGAGCACGGCCTGCTGGCCGTCGCCCTGTCGGCGCGGCTCGACGGCGGCGGCGGCGAGGTCGCCGTGCCCGTCCTGGACGAGCTGCTGCGGCCGCTGGCGCCCGGCATCGTCACGGCCACCGGCCCCGCCGAGGCGGTCGCGCTCGTCCCGCTGGCGGGCAACACGGCCGACGAGCTGACGGCCCACGTGCTCAGGGGCGCGCGCACCCTGGAGGCGGGGCTCGGTCAGGGCCGCATCACGCTCGGGGTGAGCAGCGTGACGACCGGCCCGGCGGCGCTGAGCAGCCTGATCGAGGAGGCCAGGCACGCGCTCACGCTGGCCGGCCTGAGCGGCGACCGGGTCAGCGTGATCACCGGCGACGACGTCAGCTCCCACCGCACGCTGCTGGCCGCCATCCCGGGGGAGCTGCGGCGGGCGTTCCGGTCGCGGCTGCTGGGGCGGCTGGAGTCGTACGACGCGGCCAACCAGACGGACCTGCTGGAGACGTTGCAGGCGTACCTGGAGGAGTCGGGCTCGTGGGCGGCCACGGCCGAGCGCCTGCACGTGCACGTCAACACGCTGCGCTACCGGATGCGCCGGATCGAGGAGCTGACCGGCAGGTCGCTCAACTCCTGGGACGAGCGGGTCGACTTCATGCTGGCCCTCAGGATGCGCTGAGAACGCCGGCCCTCAGGAGGCGCCGAGCCGCGCCCGCACCTCCTCCACGCCGGGGTTGACCAGGGCAGAGCCGTCCGGGAAGACGACCGTGGGGATGAGCCAGGAGCCGCCGTTGAGCTCGGCGATGAGGTCGACGGCGCCGGGGGTCTCGTCCACGTCGATCTCGGTGTACGGGATGCCGGCGCGGGAGAGCTGCGTCTTCAGCCGGTGGCAGTGACCGCACCAGGGAGCGCTGTACACGGTGATCATGTATTTCCGATTCGATAGGTGGGTTTGACTGGTGGCGCAGGCGCCGAATACTCTCGTGTGCCAACTGGAGTTTACCGGTAGACACTGCAGCTAGGCGGGTTGGCCGGTCGTGTGAAAGTAGGGTCCCCCGGTGACCGATCTGCCTGTCTCCCGGCGTTCTGTCCTGCGGTCCGCCGCCTTCGCGGGGGCGCTCGCCGTGCTGCCCGGCCTGCTGTCGGCGTGCGGGCCGGCCGAGCAGGAGGCCGGGACGGCCGCCAAGAAGAGCCTCGACGTCCTGCGCGTCGCGCTGCCCTCCTCCATCGGGTCGCTGGACGCGGCCAAGGAGGCGGGCATCATGAACTACGTCGTCGCCCTCCTCGTGCAGGAGTCCCTGGTCGGCGTCGGCCCGGACGGCAGCCTCCAGCCGTCCCTGGCCGAGTCCTGGGCCAGGAAGGACGCCACCACCTACGTCTACAAGCTGCGCCCCGGCGTGACGTTCTCCGACGGCAGCCCGCTCACGGCCGCCGACGTGGTCGCCAGCCTGAACCTGCACGCCAAGAAGGGCTCGACCACCGCCTTCGCCTACGCCTACGCCAACGTGGACACGATCGAGGCCACCGGCGACGCCGAGGTGACGATCAGGCTCAAGAGCCCCGACGCGGCGTTCGCGTGGGTGCCCACGCCCGGCACGCTGCTGGTGACCAGCGCGAAGTTCATCGAGGCCACCGGCGAGCGCATCGGCACGCCGGAGGGCAAGCTGCTGGGGACGGGGCCGTACAAGGTGGCCGAGTTCGCCCCCGACTCGCACGTCACGCTGGAGCGCAACGACGCCTACCGGGGCGGCGAGCCGGCCTTCCGGCAGATCAGGATCGACTTCATCCCCGAGGAGTCCACGCGGCTGCTGGCCATGCGCGGCGACAACGTGGACGTCGCGCTCAACGTGCCGGCCGAGCAGATCGACCAGTGGAAGGCCGTGCCCGGCGCGCAGGTGCTGACCGCCGCCGACCGTTCGCTGGTCACGCTGGCCTTCAACACGGCCAAGAAGCCCTGGGACGACGTGCACGTGCGCCGGGCCGTCGCCCACGCCGTGGACCGGGAGGGCATCGTCAGGAGCGTGCTGCGCGGCCACGGCAAGGTCGCCACCGCCATCCCGGACCCGGCCCAGTGGGGCGGCGTGCTGGCCGAGGCCGAGGTCACCGCCCTGTACGCGGCCATCCCCCAGTGCGGCTTCGACCTGGCCCAGGCCAAGGCCGAGCTGGCGAAGTCGGCCACGCCGCAGGGGTTCGCCGACACGCTCACGTACCCGAGCAGCGGCCCGCAGCTCGGGCGGGCGGCGCTCACCCTGGCCGAGAACCTCAAGACCATCGGCATCACGCTGGAGGTCAAGGAGGTGCCGCTCGAACAGTGGATCGCCGACCTCGGCAAGCACGGCTCCGGCGTCTACCTCGGCTGGTACTTCGCCACCACCGGCGACCCCGCCGAGTACGTCCAGCAGCTCCTGCACGGCGGCGCCACCGGCGAGAACGGCACCAACATCGCCGAGTACGACAACGCCGAGGTGACCGGCCTGCTGGACCGGGCCAAGGCGGGCACCGACGACGCCGCCCGGGGCAAGCTGCTCGGCCAGGCGCTGGTCAGGGCGGCGGCGGACGTGCCGTACCAGCCGCTGTGGTGGGGCGAGGCGGCCACCGCGTTCGGCAGGGCGGTCGCCGCCGAGGGCTTCGGGCCCTACTTCTTCGTCGGCCCGTGGGCGACGAAGGTGGCCGCACGCTGATGACCGACCCCACCGACCCGACCGGCCCCACCCGCCCCACCGACCCGACCGACCTCACCTACGCGAACCGGACGGACGGGACGCGCGACCCCATCGACGTGCATCAGGCGCTGGCCGGGATGCGCTATCCCGAGTCGGTGTCGCTGCACCCCGGCGGCGACCGCGTCGCCTGCGTGATCGACGGCGTCGCGTACGTCGTCGGGCTCGACGGCGCCATGGAGGCCGCGGGCGACTGCCACGGCCCGGTCCGGTGGCTGCCCGACGGGCGGCTGCTGCGCACGCCGTCGCCGTCCGAGCTGGCCGTCGACGGCTGGCGGGCCCGCGTGGACGGCGAGATCGAGGACCTGATCCCCGGCGCGGACGGCACCGTCCTGGTCCGGCTGGCCGACCCCGGCAGCGAGCGCGACGGCAGCCACCTGGGCCTGCGCGTGCACGACCCGTCCGACCCCTTCGTCCTGACGCCGGGCGGCCGGCTGCGCCGCCTGGCCTGGTTCGAGATCGGCGACGACCGGCCGCGCGAGCTCCCGCTGCCCGGCCTGACCGTGTGGGACGCCGACTGGCGCGCAGGCCGCGCCCTGGCCGTGACCTCGCCGGACGAGACGCCCGCCGGGTACTACCGGCCCCGGCTCGACCTGGTCGAGGACGGCGAGGTGCGCACGTTGCACCGCACGTCCTGGCAGCTCGCCCGGCCCCGGCTGGCCCCGGGCGGCCGGATCGCCGTGGTGGTCGAGGGGCTGTCGATCGTCTCGGGCCGCGTCCTGCGGGCCGACCTGGTCACGGGGGAGGTCGCCTACCTGGGCGACCTGGACGACGTCACCGACCTCGGCTGGCTGGACGACGACACCCTGTGGTTCACCGGCTGGTCGGGCACCGGCGTGCACGGCGGGGTGCTCAGCGCCGCCGACGGCCGCGTCCTGAGCCGCTGGACGGCGCGGGGGACGCTGGGCGGCCGCGACGGCCAGCCCTCGCTGTCCGTGGACCGCGCCGGCACGGTGGCCGCGGCCTGCTGGGAGAGCCCCGGGCAGCCGCCCGAGGTCGCCGTGGCCGTCCTCAGGGAGGGCGACTGGCGTCCGGTCACCGCGCTCAACGCCGGGCTGGCCGCGCTGGCGGCACGCCAGGAGGAGATCACCTGGACGGGCCGCGACGGCCTGCCGGTCAGCGGCCTGCTGCTCACCACCCCCGGCGCCGGAGAGGGCCCCAGGCCGCTGGTCGTCATGGTGCACGGCGGGCCCACCTGGTTGTGGTCCAGCTCGTTCGCGCCCGCCGAGTCCAACCAGCTCGCCCTGCCGCTCGCGCACGCCGGCGCCGCCGTCCTGCTGCCGAACCCCAGGGGCAGCAGCGGCCGCGGCCAGGACTACGCCCGCGCGGTCATCGGCCAGGTCGGCGCGGCGGACCTGGACGACGTGCTGGCCGGCGTGGACCACCTCGTCGCCACCGGCGTCGCCGACCCCGGCCGGACCGCGGTCATGGGCCTGAGCTACGGCGGCTACCTGACCGCCTGGGCCGTCACCCGCACCGACCGCTTCCGCGCCGCCGTCGTCATGTCCGGCGTGAGCGACTGGCTGAGCTTCTCCACCGCCAGCAACCTCGCGGGCGGCTTCGACCCGCTCTACCACGCCGGCGCCGACCCGGCCACCAGCGAGGGACGCGAACGCCTGGCCGCCCGCTCACCCGTGCACCACGCCGCCAAGGCCGCCGAGGCCGCCACCCCGACCCTGATCCTGCACGGCGAGCGCGACCGCACCACCCCTCCCGGCCAGGCGGAACAGCTCTATCGTGCCTGGTCGGCGGCGGGCGTGAGCACTCAGCTGGTCCTCTACCCTCGGGAGGGTCACGAGCTGGTCGAGCCCGCCCACCGCAGGGACGCGGCGGAGCGCGTGATCGGCTGGCTGACCGGGGGCGGGGTGTTGTGATGGGCTGGGCCGGGTTCCTGCTGCGCAGGTCCGCGGGCACCGCGGCCGTCGTGCTGCTGCTGTCGGCCGGCGTGTTCGGCCTGCTCTACCTGGCCCCGGGCGACATCCAGCAGACCCTGCTCGGCACCCGTCCGGCCACCGCCGACACGATCGCCGCCCTGCGCATCCGCTACCACCTCGACGACCCCGTCGCCGTCCAGTACCTGCGCTGGCTCGGCGGGGTGCTCGGCGGCGACCTCGGCACCTCCATCAGGACCGGCCAGCCGGTCGCCGCGATGCTCGGCGAACGCCTGCCGCGCACGCTCGTCCTGACCGGCTACGGCACGCTGCTGGCCGCGCTGGCGGGCCTGCCGCTCGGCGTGCTGGGCGCGCTGCGCAAGGGCCGGGCGAGCGACCGCCTGGTGGTGACCGCCGGGGTGGTGGGGCTCAGCGCGCCGCCGTTCGCGGTCGGCCTGCTGCTGCTCGTGGTGTTCGCGCTGGGGCTCGGCTGGTTCCCCGTCTACGGCACGGGGGAGGGGTTCGCGAGCGAGCTGTGGCACCTGACGCTGCCCGCCGTCGCGCTGGCGGCCGGGGCGGCCGGGATGCTGCTGCGCTTCAGCAGGGCCGCGCTCGTCCGCGAGCTCGACCAGGACTACGTGGTCTTCGCCCGCGCCCGCGGCCTGAGCGCGCCCGTCGTGCTCGGCTACGCCATGCGCAACTCGCTGGTGCCGGTCCAGACCGCGGCCGGGCTCGTCGTCACCGGCATGCTCGCCGGGACCGTGCTGGTGGAGGTCACGTTCGCGCTGCCGGGGCTCGGGTCGCTGCTGGTCGACTCGGTCACCTTCAAGGACGTGCCGGTGGTGCAGGCGCTCGCGCTGCTGCTCACCCTCCTGATCGCCGCCGTCAACCTGCTGGTGGACGTCGCCTACTCGGTGGCCGACCCGCGCGTGCGGCTCGGCGGGGGCGCGTCGTGACCGCGCCGGCCCGTACGCGCGGGCGTGCCGTGATCCGCCGGTTCCCGATCGCCGTGCCGCTGGCGCTGGCCGTGCTCGCGGTCGTCGTGGCCGCCGCCGCGTTCGCGCCCTGGCTGGTCCCCGGCGCCACCGCGCAGGACCTGATGACCGGCATCTCCATGCCCGGCCCCGGCCACCCGCTCGGCACCGACGACCTGGGCCGCGACGTGCTGAGCCTGCTCGTCGCGGGGGCCCGCACCGCCGTGCCGGGGGCGTTCGCCGTGGCCGCCGGCTCCATGCTGATCGGCAACCTGCTCGGCCTGGCCGCCGGGTACTTCGGCGGCTGGACGGACACCCTGGTCATGCGCTGGGCCGACCTGATGTTCTCGCTGCCCGCGCTGCTGGTCGCGATCGTCGTGGCGGGCGTGCTGGGCGGCGGTTACGGCCTGGCCGTCGCCGTGCTGGTGGTGCTGTTCGCGCCCACCGACACCCGCGTGGTGCGCGGCGCGGTCCTGGAGCAGCGGCACCGGCCCTACGTCGAGGCGGCCCTGCTCAAGAACCTGTCGTCCTGGCGGATCATGACCCGGCACATCTGGCCGAACATCGTCCCGGTCAGCCTGGCCTCGGCGTTCCTGAACTTCGCCTTCGCCCTGGTCTCCCTGTCGTCGTTGTCGTTCCTCGGCCTGGGCGTGCCGGCCGGATCGCCCGACTGGGGGCGCACGCTGGCCGACAACCGCACCCAGCTGCTGGCCAATCCGTGGGCGGTCATCGCGCCCGGCCTGGCCGTGATCGTCACCGCCGCCGCGCTCAACCTGGTGGGCGACTGGCTGCACGAACGTTTCGAGCGGAGGGCCCGGTGACCATGCTGCGGGTGGCCGACCTGACCGTACGGCAGCCGGACACCGGCCGTACGCTGCTGTCGCAGGTGTCCTTCGAGGTCGCCGCCGGCGAGTCGGTGGCGATCGTGGGCGAGTCCGGCTCGGGCAAGTCGCTGACCGTCCGCGCGCTGCTCGGGCTGCTGCCCGCCGGGCTGGAGTCCACCGGCCTGGTCGAGATCGACGGGCGGCGGGTCGACGACGACCCCAGGGCCAGGCGGCGGCAGCGCGGCGGCACGGTCTCGCTGCTCATGCAGGACCCGTTCACGCTGCTCAACCCCCTGCGCAGGGCCGGCAAGCAGATCGCCGACGGCCTGCCAGACGGCGCCGACCCGAAGACCGAGGTGCCGCGGCTGCTGGCCGAGGTGGGCCTGCCAGGCGAGGTGGCGGGCCGCTACCCGTTCCAGCTCTCCGGCGGCATGCGCCAGCGGGTGGGCCTGGCCTGCGCGCTGGCCGCCGCGCCGCGGATCCTGCTGGCCGACGAGCCGACCACCGCGCTCGACGCCACCACGCAGCGCGAGGTCCTCGCCCTCATCCGCCGCATCCAGCGCGAACGGGACATGACGTTCCTGCTCATCACCCACGACCTGCGGCTGGCGTTCTCGATGTGCGACCGGGTCGTGGTCATGTACGCGGGCCGGGTCATGGAGGTCGGGCGCGCCGCCGAGCTGCGCAGGGAGCAGCGGCATCCGTACACGCGGGCGCTGCTGGCCGCCGAGCCGCCCGCCGACCGGCGGCTGCCGGTCATCCCATCCGTGCCGGGCTCGGTGCCGGCCCACGACGCGGTGGCCGGGCGCTGCGGGTTCGCCGACCGGTGCGCGCACGCGGGGGAGGAGTGCCGGGCGGGCGTCCCGGCCCTGGTTCCGGTGCCGGGCGCGGAGGTTCGCCTGTCGGCCTGCGTACGGGCCGCCGCGCTGCCCGAGGCGCCGCCGCCCCCGCCGGGCGTGCCGTCGCCGCCGCGCACCGCCGCCGCGCCGCTGCTGGCGGTGACGGGCCTGCGCAAGACGTACGCGGGCGCGTCGCGGCCGGCCCTGGCCGGTGTGGACCTGACCGTGGCGCCGGGCGAGGTCGTGGCCGTCGTCGGCGAGTCGGGGTCGGGCAAGACCACGCTGGCCCGCTGCGTCACCGGCCTGGAACGGCCCGACGCGGGCGTCGTCACCCTCGACGGGCTCGACTGCTCCGACCACACCCGCCTGTCCCGCCAGGCGGTGCGCCAGGCCCGCCGGACGGCACAGATGATCTTCCAGGACCCGTACTCGACGCTCAACCCGGCGCGTACCGTCGGTGCGACACTCAAGGAGGCGCTCGCCGCCGAGGGACGCCCCACGGACGTCGGCGCGCTGCTGCGCCTGGTGGGCCTCGACCCGGCACTCGCCCGCAAGCGCCCAGCCGGCCTGTCGGGCGGCGAGCGCCAGCGCGTGGCCATCGCGCGGGCCGTGGCCGGCGAGCCCCGCCTGCTGGTCTGCGACGAACCCGTCTCCGCCCTCGACGTCTCCGTGCAGGCGCAGGTGCTCACCCTGCTCGCCGGGCTCAAGGAACGCCTGGGCATGGGCCTGCTGTTCATCACCCACGACCTGGCCGTCGTCCGCCAGCTCGCCGACCGCCTGTACGTGCTGCGGGCCGGCGAATGCGTCGAGACCGGCGACGTGGACCGGGTGCTGGACGCCCCCGCCCACCCCTACACCCGCGAGCTGCTGGCCAGCGTGCCCGACGGAAGCAGCCGCTGGCCCGGCTAGTCGTAGGAGATCAGCGTGAGCATCCGGCAGCCGCGCTCGCCGGTGGAGTAGACGTGGTCGACCTCGGCCCCGAACCGCACCGCGTCGCCCTCGCCCAGCCGCACCGACCACGTGTCGCTCTCGACCGTCACCTCGCCGGACACCACGTAGGCGTGCTCCACGGACCCGTGCCCGTGGGCGCTCCTGGCGCTGCGCGTCAGCGGCGGCAGCTCGCCCTCGGCCAGCTCGAACCGCCGTCGGTCGGCCGCGGCGAACAGGCCGCGCACGGTCGTGTCGCCCACCGCCACCGGCAGGCCCTCGCTCCTGCGCAGCACCTCGGGCTCGGCGAGCTGGGTACGGGTCAGCTCGGCGAAGGTGAGCTCCAGCGCCCCCGCCAGCCGGGTCAGCACCTCGATCGTGGGGTTGGCGACGCCGCGCTCGATCTGCGAGATCAGCGCCTTGCTCACCCCGGTCAGCTCGGCCAGCTCGCGGACGCTGAACCCCCGGGCCAGCCGCGTGCGCCGCAGGTTGCCCGCCAGCGCGCCGCGCACCCCGGCGGCCTGCCCGTTGGTGACCGCGAGTTCCTGCCGCACGTGGTGAGTCCTTCCTGTCCCGGCGTCCACCCCCATCATGCCCTGCGCGTCAGGCCGTCTCGTCCGGCCGCCGCGTCCAGGAATCCGGACACCGCCGAGACGAACGCGGCGGGGTCGTCCACCCACGGGAAGTGCCCGGCGCCGGGCAGCGTCACCAGCGTGGCGTCGCGGAACAGGGCGGCGAAGGGCCGCGCGTGCAGGCGGCAGGGGTGGACGTCCAGGTCGCCGGTCAGCAGTAGCGCCGGCGCGTCCAGCGTGGCCAGCCCGGCCCTGACCTCCTCGGGCGTCACCGGGGACCGCGCGTAGAAGCCGTCCGCGGCGGCCTCGCCGCACTCCTCCTCGGCCCGGGCGGAATGGGCCGCGGCGCGTTCGGTCCAGGGGCCGTAGAAGAACCGGTGGCGCTGCACGCCCTCGTCCGCCAGGAACTCCGCCAGGGCGGCGGCGTACCACGGCTCGTGCGCGCGCAGCTCCAGACCGGCCCGCCAGTCCTCCTCCGTCGGCGCGAAGCCCACGGCGACCGGCGAGGGCGCGACCAGGCACAACGACCTCAGGCGGGCCGGATGCAGCCCGGCGTACCGGACGGCCACGTTCGCGCCCGCCGAGTGGGCCAGCAGGTCCATGCGGTCCAGCCCCAGGTGCTGCCGCAGGGCCTCGACGTCCGCGGCCAGCCGGTCCCACCGGTACGTCCCGGTGTCGGCCGGGATCGCCGAGTCGCCGGTGCCGCGGCCGTCCAGCCGGATCAGCCGCCGGGGCAGGCCGCCGAGGTCGCCCAGGTAGACGGAGGCGCGGCCCGGGCCGCCTGGCACGCACACCAGCGGCTCGCCCGTCCCGTGGACGTGGTAGGCCAGCACGGTCCCGTCGTGGGCGAGGAAGGAGGGCATGGGGCGATTATGCCGAATGCCCCTGGTCGCCGGGCGGCGGATCCTCGAACCGCGGCCGCTGCGGCGGGCCGCCGCTCACAGACCGGACGATCGTCGCCGCGACGTGGTGCACCTTGAGGTTGCGGTCCTGGGAGACGTTGCGCAGGATCTCGAACGCCTGGTGCGCGGTGCAGCGGCGCTGCGCCATGACGATCCCGATCGCCTGGTCGATGACCGGCCGGGTGCCGAGCGCCTCCTTCAGCTGCGCCGCCACCTCCCGCGTACGGGCCGCGCCGATCGCCACGTCGAACAGCACGCCGATCGAGGCGGCGCTCACCTGCGCCGCGACGTGCGTCCGCGCGGCGAAGCCGGCCGTGCCCGCCGAGTAGAGGTTGAGCGTGCCCAGCAGCCGCCCCTGGGTGGTCAGCGGCTCGGCGTGCAGGCTGAGTATCCCGTGCGGCTGCGGGCAGAAGGACCCCCAGCGGGCGTCGCCGGCCGCCAGACCGGCCGCCGTGACCGGGCGCCCGGCCTCGATCGCGTCGAAGCTCGGCCCCCGCCCGGCCGCCGACTGCATGCCGTCGAGCACCCTGGCACGGGCGTGCGCCCACGCCGCCGACCGGATGCCGCGTTCGGTGCACAACGTCACGCTGACCAGCGGAGAGTCGGGCATCGCACGGGCGGCGACGACGACACTCCGCGTCAGTGCCCGTTCGAACTCGTCGATTCCGGCCGGAACAGCGGTCCTGTTCAACAAATCCCTCGCGCTCGGCTGCGGCTCACGCCTGCGACCAGACAGCCTGCCCCTCCAGCGGGGTTCTAAGCGGCCCCCGCCGGAGGTTTTCCCGGGACCGCTCAGGCGAGGTAGGCGTCGACCTCGGCCAGGTAGGCGTCCTTCAGGTGCCGCGGCAGCCAGGTGATCTCGAACGCGTTGCGCTCCAGCCGGGCCAGCTCCTCGCGGGTGAGCTGCAGCTCCTCCTGCAGCGCCGCCAGGTTCTCGCCCACGTACCCGTTGAAGTACGCCGGGTCGTCGGAGTTGATCGTCACCCGGACGCCGAGCTCCATGAGCTTGCGGATGCCCTCGGCCTTCATGGAGTCGGTGACGTACCCGTTGGAGATCGGGCAGCAGGTCAGGCCGATGCCGCGGGCCAGCACCAGGTCCACCAGCCGCTGGTCCTCCAGGATGTTGACGCCGTGGTCGATCCGGTCGACGCCGATCTCCTCGATCGCCTGCCGGATGTGCTCGATCGAGTTGTCCTGGTCGACGTCGCAGTGCATGGTCAGCAGGTAGCCCTCCTGGCGGGCCCGCTCGTACACGGCGGCGAACTTGGCCGGCGGGTTGCCCTTCTCGTCGGAGTCCAGGCCGATGCCGACGATCCACTCCTTGTACGGCAGCGACTCCAGCAGCGTCGCCATCGCGTACTCGGCCTGGAAGTCGCGCAGGAAGCACATGATGAGCTGGGCCCGCACGCCGAGCTGCCGGTCGGCGTCGATCAGCGCTCGCCGCAGCCCGCGGATCACCACGTCGAACGGCACCCCGCGCGAGGTGTGCGCCTGCGGGTCGAAGAAGATCTCGGCGTAGCGCACGTTCTGCTCGGCGGCCTTGCGCAGGTAGGCCATGGCCAGGTCGTAGAAGTCGGGCTCGGTGCGCAGCACCTGCATGCCCTCGTAGTAGACCGTGAGGAAGGAGGGGAGGTCGTCGAAGGAGTAGGCGGCCCGCATCTCCTCGACCGACGTGTAGGGCAGCGCGATGCCGTTGCGCCGGGCCAGGTCGAACTTGAGCTCCGGCTCCAGCGTGCCCTCGATGTGCAGGTGCAGCTCGCACTTGGGGAGACCGGCGATGAAGTCCTTCATGATCAAACCTCCGTGAGGATGGGGTCGACGACCTCGAGCCGTACGCAGTCGACCAGCCCGAGGTCGGTGACGGCGTAGTCGGGGATCGCGGTGATCGACAGGAAGAACAGGTACATCAGCGGCGCCGGCAGCGTGCAGCCCAGCTCGCGGGCCAGGTCGTCGAGCCGCTCCTCCAGCACCGCCATCTCGGCGGCCGGCAGGTCGGAGACGATGCCGCCGACCGGCAGCGGCAGCAGCGCCCGCACCTCGCCGTCCACCACCACGGCCTGGCCGCCGCCGTGCTCGGCGACGGTGTTGACGGCCAGCGCCATGTCCTCGCGGGAGGCGCCCACGCAGATGATGTTGTTGTCGTCGGGCGCCGCGCTGGTGGCGATCGCGCCGGCCCGCAGGCCCATGCCGCTGACCATGGCGACCGGCTTGTTGCCGGTCTTGCCGTAGCGCTCGACGACCGTGACGAGCAGCGCGTCCTGCTCCACGGACGGCTCCACGACGCCGTCGGTCACCGGCAGGGTCACGTCCCGCCTCCTGCGGACGAAGACCTGGTCGGTGAAGCCGAGGGTCAGCACGGTCGCCTGCTCGCCCTCGGCGCGCAGCACCAGGTCGCCGGCGGTGACCGGGGCGATCGGGAACGGCCGGACCGGGCCACGCTCGGGGGCGGGCGTCGGCGTGACCATCCGGCCGTCGCGGGCGGCGGGCACGCCGTTCGCGATCACCTCGCGGACCCGGAAGTCCTCCAGCGAGTCGACGATCAGCACGTCCGCGAACCGGCCGGGGGACAGGCTGCCCACCAGGTGGTCGATGCGGTACATCTCCGCGCAGTTCACCGTGGCCATCTGGATCGCCGTCACCGGGTCGACCCCCGCCGCGACCGCCATCCGGACCAGCTTGTCCATATGGCCGCCCGCCAGCACGTCGGCGGCGTGCACGTCGTCGGTGCAGAACGCCAGCCTGCGGGAGCCGGCCAGGGCCACGGCCTTGATGTTCTCGTCGAGGAAGTGGGCGACGGAGGACTCGCGGATGATGCCGTACATGCCGCGGCGCAGCTTCTCCAGCATCTCCTCGTGCGAGTAGGACTCGTGGTCGAGCCGCACCCCGGCCGCCGCCAGCCCGCTGATCCGGCGCGGGTCGGACAGCGGCGCGCAGCCGAACACCGGCAGCCGCCGCTCCCGGGCCAGGTCGAGGGCCTCCATGACGGCAGGATCGGAGTGTTCCACCATCTCCTGGACGGTCTCCCAGATCCCCACACATTCCGGCCATTCGTGGGCGATCCTGTGCTCAGCCGGACCGAACGGGTGCCCGACGGTCGACTCAGGCACGGTGTAGGGCGCCTTGGCGGGTGCACCCCACCAGATTCGCATGCCGGTCGCCGCCGACTCGTCCAGGAAACGCCGGACGCCCGGCAGCCCCTCGGCCACGAGGATCTGGTCCAGCCCCGACACCACGCTCGTCGTGCCGAACGGCACCACCAGGTCGGCGAAGCTGGTGACCGACAACTTGCTGCACTCGATGTGCAGGTGGCCGTCGATCAGGCCGGGGACCAGGTAACCGCCCCGGGCGTCGACGATCTCGGTGTCCGGGCCGCGCTCCAGCACCGGCTCGACGGCGGCGATCCGGCCGCCCACGATGCCGATCTCGGCCGGGTACAGCTCGCCGGTCAGCACGTTGACGAGCGTGCCGTTCGTGATGATCGTGTCCGCGGGCCTGCGCCCGTACGCCACGTCCAGCAGGTCGCGGTCCATCATGCCTCCACAGTCCGTACGGCGGGCCGCGGGACGAGCAGCGCGTAGGCCGCGCCCGCCACCAGGAAGCCCGCGAAGATGCTGAAGTCGCTGCCGCCCGTCGCCTCCGACAGCGGCCCGACGAAGACGGCCGAGTTGATCCACAGGGCCGCCGCCACCATGCCCAGGACCTGCGCGATGATCGCCGGCCACCGGACCTGGCCGGGCGCCTGCTCGTCGAACAGCGCCTCGGCGTCGTAGCGTCCCCTCCTGCGCAGCCAGTCGGTGATGTAGACCCCGGCCCAGGGCGCCAGCCAGATGATCAGCAGCGCGAGGAAGTTGTTGAGCATGGTGTTGAAGCTGTTCGAGGTGACCGCCACGAACGTGATGATCACGCACAGCACGAGGTCGCCGACGACCGCCACCCAGCGCTTGACCTTGATCCCGGCCGCCTGCAGGTTCAGCCCCGAGGAGTACAGGTCGGTGGTGTTGACCGCGAACAGCGACACGATCGCCAGCAGCAGGTACGGCACCACGAACCACTGCGGCAGCGCGCCCGGCAGCCCCGAGATCGGGTCGGTGTTGTCCTTGACCACGGTCGCCACGGCCGCCCCGAGCGTCATCAGCAGCACGTACGGGACGAACCCGCCCAGGGCCGCGTACCCGAAGACCGCCTTCCTGGAGGAGCTCGCCGGCAGGTAGCGGGAGTAGTCGCCACCCAGCGGCCCCCACGACAGCCCACCCGCCGACATGATCATCGCGATCGCCATCGTGAACGTGGCGAAGTCCGCCGACCCGCCGCCGCCCCCGAGCTCCACCTTGGGCGCGATCAGGATCGCCATCAGGCCGAACAGCACGACGAACACCCAGGTGAAGTACTTCTGCGCCTTCATCACCGCGGCGTGCCCGATCAGCGGCAGCACCAACTGGATCGCCGCCGCCACCAGGATGACCACGACCTTGAGCCCGAGCCCCTGGTCGCTCACCCCCGCCTGCTCCAGCAGCGACAGCGCCGCGAACGTGATGAGCACCATGCCGCCGGCCTCGAAGCCCACCATGTTGAGCCAGCCGAAGAAGCTGAGCACGCGGGCGCCCTTGGGGCCGTAGGCGGCCCTGGAGACCGCCATGGTGGAGGTGCCGGTGGCCGGGCCCTGCAGGCTGGTCAGGCCGACCAGCGGGAACGACAGCAGGTTGCCGATGACGATCGCGACGACCGCCTGCGTGAAGCTGAGCTGGAACGCCGCCACGATGGTGATGCCGTAGACGAGGGTGAAGATGCCCATCGTCGTCCCGGACCAGAGGAAAAGCAGGTCACGCGGGCGGCCGTACCTTTCGCCGGCCGAGACCAGTTCGATCCCGCGTTGTTCCATGGCCCCTCCTGAGGGTCGCTGGGTGTGTGCGCACACAGTGAACCGTAGGGGGGTGACCTGGTGAGTTATCGGGACATACGAGCGTGCTGGGGGCCAGTTGTGCCCTGCCTACAAAGTGATCGCCAAGCCGACTGCCGTACCTGGCTAGAGGGTGATCACCAAGCTGACTGCCGTACCTGGCTAGAGAGTGATCGCCAAGCCGACCGCTGTAACTGGCTACAGGGTGATCGCCAAGCCGACCGCGAACAGCAGGCCGTACGCCATCTGCAGTTTGCCCGTCTGCTGCAGGACCGCGATCAGCGCCGGCCCGACGGCCTTGCCCAGCACGGTCCTGATCGGCGTGACCGCGAGCGGCGCGGCCAGCGCCGCGAGCGCCGCCCAGGGCGTGACCGCGATCATCGCCAGCGCCACCACGAACGGCACCACCTGGCACAACACGTACAACGCCCGGGTGCGCTCGGCGCCGAGCACCACCGCCAGCGTGCGCTTGCCCGACGTGCCGTCCGTCTGGACGTCGCGCAGGTTGTTGACCACCAGCATCGAGCACGACAACAACCCCACCGGGATCGAGGCCAGGAACGCCGTCCAGCTCAGCTGCTCGGTCTGCACGTACGCGGTGCCCATCACCGGGACCACGCCGAAGAACACGAAGACCGCCAGCTCGCCCAGGCCGCGGTAGCCGTAGGGCCGCTTGCCGCCGGTGTAGAACCAGGCCGCCGCGATGCACGCGACCCCCACCAGCAGAATCCACCACGCCCGCGTCACGACCACCAGCACCAGCCCGAGCACCGCCGCGACCGCGAAGCAGCCCAGCGCCGCCGTCAGGACCTGCCGGGGCGTGGCCGCCCGCGAGCCCACGAGCCGCATCGGGCCGACGCGCTGGTCGTCGGTGCCGCGGATGCCGTCGCTGTAGTCGTTGGCGTAGTTGACGCCGATCTGCAAGGACAGCGCCACGAGCAGCGCCAGGACCGCGCGCCACCAGACGAATCCGCCGTCGCCGATCGCCACGCCCGTACCGACCATGACGGGGACTACGGCGTTGGGAAGCGTGCGCGGGCGTGCGCCCGCGATCCACTGACCGGGGGTTGCCATGCTGTCGAACCTCTAGCTGATATCCGTGGTGAGCCTGACCATGCGGATCGGACGGCCCATGTCGAGGACGCGTTCGGCCATGTCCTCGCCCCAGCCGGCCGACTCCAGGAAACCGAGCACCGCGTAGTTGTCGGCGAACACCCAGGTGACGATCTGGCGGAAGCCGTCCTCACGCAGGTAGTCGACGGTGGCGTTGAGCAGGCGGCTGCCGTGGCCGCGACGCACGAAGTCGGGGTCGACCAGCAGCGTCAGCATCTCGGCGACCCTGCCCGGATCCAGGTCGGGGTCCTCGGCGGGGGCGTGCGAGGCCAGCCCCACCACCCGCTCGCCGCCGCGCGGGGTCGTCAGCGCCGCGCTGCCGCCCGCGCCCAGCGCGGGGAAACCTTCGGTGTCGAGGATGGTCTCCACCGCGACCAGCACCCGGTGCGAGGGGCCGGGCGGGGCGACGATCGCCTCGTCCCACTGACGCAGCCACATCTTCTCGGCCGCCGGCCCCGTCATCTGCTCGAGTGGGCCTTCCGGGAGGAACTCCCGATATCCGTAGCGCCAGGCGCGGATCTGAGTATTCGCAACCTGGAGAACATCCTCGCGCCGGGCCGCCCGGACGCCTACGTCTGCCATCTCGGCCCGCTCCTTCGCCTGCCGTTCGTGCCACAAGGCACGAGTTACACCGTATCGGTGTTTGAGCCTTGGAGACGACGCGAACCCCGCTTCCCCGCCCGGTAAGCGCGTGTCTTGGTGTTGTCACCGCATACCCGCATCGAACACCATGAGCGCGAACGATTCCCGGACACCTGGACGACCACCCGCCGACACATTCCCCTACTGGGCCGACGGCCCACCCCAACCGCCTCCAACGAGCTTCCGCCCGCCCGCCGCTGCCTGCCCGCCGCTGCCCGCCGGCTGCCGTTGCCCGTCGGGGCCCTCCGCCGCCGTCTGCCGCCGCCCGTCGATCCACGCGTGTCGATCGCAGCCGTCGGCTGAGGTGGCTGGGACCGGTGCGGCGGCGGTCGCGGTCGGGCGCGTCCCGGTCGTCACTGACCGGGCGTCCGATCACCGGACCTGTGCGTCCAGCGCCTGCCCGAGCCTCCGCACCCCTTCGGCCAGGACCGTCAGGTTGGCGGCGGCCATGTGCGTCACCCTGATCCGCGGGCCCGGCGGCTCCGACGGGTAGTACATCCGCCCCGGGCTCACCAGCGTCCCGTACCGCCGGGCCGTCTCGACCAGGGCGTTCTCGTCCACCTCGGCGGGCAGCCGCAGCCACAGGTGCAGGCCGCCGATCGGCAGCAGATGCACCTCCGCCCCCGGGACGTGGGCCGCCAGCCCCGCCGCGAGCGCGTCCCGCCTGGTCGCGATCTCGGCGTGCACGGCGTTCAGATGCCTGCCCCACGCCGCCGAGCCCACGAACTCCAGCGCCGTCTCCTGCAACGGCCGCGCCACGAAGAACGACTCGACGAGCTGGCTGGCCCGCAACCGGTGCGCGGCCGGCCCACGGGCCACGACCGCCGCCACCCGCAGGCTGGGGGACAGGATCTTGGTCAGCGAGCCGACGTTGACGACGGTGCCGTGCGCGTCCATGGAGGCCAGCGACGGGGGAGCGGTGGGGGACAGGTAGCGGGCGTAGTCGTCCTCGATCACGAACGCCCCCGCCGCCCTGGCCACCTCCAGCACCTGCGTGCGCCGCTCCAGGGGCAACGTCGCGCCGGTGGGGTTGTGCAGGGTGGGCTGGCAGAAGAACACCCGCGCGCCGGTGACGGCGAACGCCTCGGCGAGCAGGTCCGGCCGTACGCCGTCGCGGTCCATCGGCACGGCGGTCGCCCGCAGCCCGGCCGCCTTGGCCGCCGCCAGCGCTCCGGGATAGGTGGGCGTCTCGACCAGCACCGGCGTCCCGGGGGCCGCCAGCGCCCTGAACGCGTGCGTCAGCGCCGCCTGGCCGCCGCTGACGATCAGCGCGTCCGCCGCCGTCACGTCGCCCCCGGCCTGACGGGCGAACCAGCCGCGCAGCTCGTGCAGGCCGGTCAACGGCGGCGTCGACCAGACGTCCGGACGGCGCACCGCCCGCGCGGCGGCCGCCGCCAGCTGCCGGTCCGGCCTCAGCCCCGGGTTCAGGTAGCCGCCGGTCAGCGGCACCACCTCCTCGGACGGCTGCGCGAGCAGCGCCGCCACCGGCCCGTCGTCCACCACCCGGTCGCCGAGGGCGACCGTCTGCCAGGACAGGTCCAGGGGGTCCTGACCGCGCACGACCTGCCGCGGCGCCACGAAGGCGCCGCTCCCCGGACGCGACACCACTCGCCCTTCGGCGGCGAGCTGGCTGATGGCACGCGAGACCGTGACAGGACTGACGTTGTGCCGCCGCATGATCTCCCGGCTGGACGGCAGCCGCCCACCAGGCCCCAGACGGGCGGCCTCTTCACGCAGCATCGCCGCAATCTGGGCGATACTGCTATCGTTGGTCATGAAGGACAAGGATAGCGCTACCGTTCAAAACGCAGTAGCACCCCCTCCCACCCCCCACCCTGCAACGCCCCCCACCACCGGCTCTTCTGCCACCGACTCTCCCACCCCCCTCAACCAACCGGCCGCCCCTCCCAGCCCTCCCAACAGGACCGGCACCGCACCCTCCTCTCCAGCCTCTGTCCCGAAGCCCGCCCCCGCGACCGGCACCGCACCCTCGACCGGCACCACCTCGTCGAACGCCGCCTCCTCGACCGGCACCGCCTCCTCGACCGGCGCCCGCACGCTCCGCGACGCCCTAACAGGAACCGGCGGGACCGCCGCCCGCGCCCGGCAAGGGACGATGCTTGCCTTCCTGGGCGTCCTGGCCTTCTCCGGCAGCTTCCCCGGCACCGTCTACGCGATGCGCGGCTTCGACCCCTGGCTCGTCGCCATCGGCCGCGCCGCCGTCGCCGGCGTCATCGCCCTGGTCTGCCTCAAGGTCGCCCGCCTGCCCCTCCTCCCGCAGCGTCGCCACTGGCCCTCCTACGCCGTGATCTCCCTGGGCGTGGTCTTCGGCTTCCCGGTGTTCAGCAGCCTCGCCCTGGACCTGGGCGCCAGCACCTCCCACGCCGCCGTGGTCATCGCCCTGCTCCCCGCGGCCACCGCCGCCTGCGCCGTCGTACGGGCGGGCGAACGCCCCCGCCCCCTGTTCTGGGCCGCCTGCGCTACCGGCGCCGCCGCGATCACCGCCTTCACCCTCACCCGAGGCCAGGCCGGCGCCGCCTGGCCGGACCTGCTCCTGGTCGGCGCCCTCCTGTCAGCCGCGCTCGGCTACACCGAGGGCGGCCGCCTGACCAGGACGACCCCCGGCTGGCAGGTGATCAGCCACGCTCTCGTCCTCTCCCTCCCGCTGACCGCCCCGATCACGGCGATCCTGACCCTCACCACCCCCATCACGCCGACCGCCCCCGCCCTGGCCGGCTTCGCCTACGTGGCGCTGATCTCAATGTTCCTCGGCTTCATCCCCTGGTACGCCGGCCTGGCCAGAGGCGGCATCGCGAGGGCCGGCCAGACCCAGCTGGCGCAGCCGCTGCTGACCCTCATCTGGGCCTGGGTCCTGATGGGTGAACGTTTCGGCCTCGCCACCGTGGCGGCGGCGCTCGCCGTCCTGGCCTGCGTCGCCGTCACGCAGCGCACCCGCTCGTAGGGAAAGGCCTGGTACGACGACGTGCGCACCGGGCCGCGGCGAAGCTTGCAAGGCGTGACGCCGCCGCGCAGGATGGCAGGGGAGGTGTCACAACCATGGCGGACCTCACGATCCCGGAAGGCGGCTTCTGGCCCGCGCCGGAGATCCCGCAGCCCAACATCTATCCGATGGAATGGCGCGTGGAGACCGAGAAGCTCGCGGCCATCTACGAGAAGTCCAAGCGCAAACTCTGGAACCCGGCCGACCTCCCATGGGACGGCCTCAACCCGGACGACTTCACCCGCGAACAGCGCCTGGGCATCATGTACTGGTTCGCCGTCCTCGCCAATTTCGACGCCTCGGGCCCGGCCGTGTTCGCCCGCGCAACCGTCCAGGCTTTCGAGAAACACGAGGAAGACCCGGTCAGGAAGTGCTTCTTCTCCATCACCCGCGACGAGATGAACCATGAGGAGTGCTGCCAGCGCACCATCGCCCGGCTGTGGCCCGGCGGCCCCCTGAACTGGACCCCCGAAGACGATCTCGAAAAGGCCGCCCACAACAACATCGGCTGGCTCTACCACAACGGCGGCCGCTACTGGAACGGCTACACCAGCGCCGTCGGAAGATACTCGCTGCCGGTCCTGTTCACGAGCTTCATGATGGGCGAGATGGCCGCGTCCACGCTGTTCAGAGGCATGGCCACGGGCACCCGGCATCCGGTCTTCGGCGAGATGTTCCAGCGCATCGGCCTCGACGAGTCCCGCCATCTGCAAATCTGCATGACCATTCTGGAAAACGAATGGCCGGGCCTCACCGACGAGACCCGCAGCCTCATCACCCGCCAGCTGCGAGCCGGTTTCGTGTTCCTCTCCATGATTCTCTGGGAGCCTCCGGAAGGTTTCTGGGAACTTCCGCCGTACTTCCTCGCCAACCATCGCGTCCTGATGGACCACGCCAGGGAAGCGGGCCTCGGCGTGCTCTCGTACGAGGAACAGAAGGAGAACTGGCGCGTGGCCATGGCGAAGGTCCGCGCGATCGTCGAACGATGGGGCATCGCCTTCCCCGCCATTCCCGAACTGGACCTGGAAGGCGTCGAGGTGAACGTCATCGACCCGGAGGAGATCATCCCCGTCTTCTAGGATGCGCCTATGTGGCCCCGCATCGACGGACGCAGAGTCCTCGCCCTCGGCACCCCCGGCAAGGTACGCACCCTGCTGACCGACCTCACCCTCGCAGGCACGAAGACCGCCACCGCCGGCCTCCTGCCCCTCGACTACGAGGCGGAAGGCGAAGAGGTGGAACACGTCGGCGAACACCTTATCCTCGTGAACGACGCTGGCGAGAAGGCCGCGACCATCGAGATCACCTCAGTGGCGCTGGTGCCGTTCGCCGAGGTGCCGTGGGAGTTCGCCGAGGCGGAAGGCGAAGGATTCACCTCGATCCAACACTGGCGAGAAGTCCACCAACGCTACTGGTCATCCCTGGGCCACGACGTGAACGACACCTCCACCATCGTCTGCCTCCACTACCGCCTACTCCCGGAATAACCCCCAGCCACAAAAGCCCCAAGCCCCCCGAACACACCCAGCCCCCAACACCCACCCACCAGCCGCACTGCCCCTCACCCCCCGCCACGCCCTGGGGGAGTGCACCATGAACCACCCGTACACAGCCCCGACCACACCCCTCGGCCAAGCAGTCGCCTGGAGGCCATGCATCCGCCTGTAGGCCGAGCATCCGGTCCGGGCCAAGCTTCCACGCCTGGGCCAAGCATCCTCTCCCCGCCGAGCATCCACCTCCCGTCAGGCACACATTCGCAGCCCCCAGGCAAGAGCCTTACCGCAAAGGCGAGCCGCCTCGCGCCGCCGTCACTCCGCACCGCCGGCCTCAGCGAACCGCCCGACCAGGCTCCCGCGTACTCCCGCCTCTGTCGTCCCCTGTGCTGTCGTCCCCTGTGCTGTCGTCCCCTGTGCTGTCGTCCCCTGTGCTGTCGTCCCCTGTGCTGTCGTCCCCTGTGCTGTCGTCCTACACCCCATCCGCGGCGGCCCCGACGAACGTCCCCTTCCCCTTCACCGTGTGCACGAGCTGCCGCCGACGCAGCTCCCGCACCACGTTCCGGACAGTTGACCGCGCCACGTCGAACTCGGCCTCCATGGCCAGCTCGCTCATCACCGCCTCACCGGCCAGCAGCTCACCTCTCAGAATCTGACCCTCGATCATCTCGGCAATCTGCACATAGATCGGCACGGGGCCGTCTCGGTCGAGCATGCTCATACCTTAGACGTCTGGATACAAGCAGATGAGTGAATCTCAATCCTGGGGCCACGACTCTTCGGGCGACACGTAACTCCCACGCTGCGGCACGGTGTAGATCCATCCCTGCTCCCGCAACAACGCCATGGCCCGCCGCACCGTCTCGCGCGCCACGTCGTACTGCTGCACCAACGCCGTCTCACCCGGAATCGCCCGCTTGGGCTGGAAGTGCCCCGCCCTGATCTGCTTGGCCACATCGGCAGCGATCTGCCGATAGAGCGGCACTTTCCGCTGCTTACGCGGCGCTTCATCAGGTGCACCGACGAACGTTCCCTCGCCCTGGACCGTGTAGATGAGCCCTTCCTCGCGCAACACGTGGATGGCCCGGCGGGCCGTCGTCCGCGCGACCCCGAACTCGTGCTGAATGTCGGCCTCGCTCGGCACGGGATGCCCGGACGCGAGCCCCTCGACCCGCCGTCGAAGGATCTCCGCGATCTGTACGTAGATATGGGTGTCGCCGTCGTAGTCCAGCACACCGGCAACATAGACGAAGGTGTACGAGCCCTCCCATATCCTCCTGCCTGCTCAGACAGAGTCATCTTTCCGAATAGACGAGCGGATACAACCAGACGTATTCTGTGACCATGACCGTCCTCCCCCTGGACTACGAACACTGCATCGGCATCCACCTCCCCGAACCCTGTCCAGACCGCACAGTCATCCACTGGTATCCCACGTACTCCCCCTACGAACGCGTACGGGTCCGGGCATATACCTGCCACTGCGCGCCCCTGATCTACGAGCTCTGCCAGATCGGCGGGCAGCGCTTCATCCGCCGAACTCGCAAGAACGGCAGGACCCCGATCCGGGAGGAGACCGTCCGAGGCTCCGCACTCAAGACCGAGTTGCTCTGGGACAGTCTGCTGACCGGCAACGCCCGATAACCCGGGCACCTACCAGACCAGTACTCAACTTCGGCTCATCCTCTTGGCCCTGGAGGACCCCGGCCCCTGGCTGCTACCTGCAGCAGCACGACCCCCCGCATTGTCTGCCCGCCTGAGGCCACCCATCGGGAGAGCCTGACAGAACCAGCCCTCTCGTCGAACGCACCCCTCAAGCTCCCGTGCAGCTCAAACGCGGCGCTGCGGCCCCGCGTAGGCCCGCTTCTGGAGACCTCTTCGTCGCGCGACACGAACACTCTCTACATACGTGCGGCCGTCCGAGTGGCCGGCCGCGCCAGCCCGCCACGATGGCAACACCGCCACAAAGCTCGCAGATCTCGCACCAGAGGCTTCTCGAGATCCCTTGCCCTCTGGATATAGTCATGCGCCATCCTGAGCAACGCTTGGCAGCCCCGGTCGCCGTACTGCAATTTCGCCAACAAGCTGTCACTCAAGCCCGATTTTCCTGACTATGAGGGACACATCGGCATTCCGTCCGAAGCCGGGCCGGAAAGAGAGAAGTAGGAGCCACAGTTCCAAAACAGCTTTGCATGCCATCTCGAAGGCGGCACACTGTTCCTCGCGGCCATCACGTTGGCTCCTTCGTTCTCGGACAAGGCCCTAGAAGGAGTACGGGATGGCCGTCACCATTTCCCGATACCGTCCCCACTCCTGGCCGATCCGCTCAAACCAGCCCTGAAACCGGCCTCCAGCATCATTGCCATCAAACGTCGGATCGGTCAAGCAGCCTCATTCAAGAGCCCCCAACCTGAACCGGGGGCTCAAATGCCACTCAGGCATCATCTTTCGCCAACAGGCGATCCAATCTGAGCCCGAGATCATCGAGCTGGAACCGTAGCCCTTCCAACATCGTCAACGTCTCCTCCAGGCTGGCCTTGCAGCTCTCGTCTATCCGTTCCCGAAGGCGCGCGATCTCGAAGTTGAGGATCTCAAAGTCCCGCCCGACCCCTGAGCGAACCTCGACGATCTCCGCCCTCGCCGTAGCCAGCCCGGCCAACACCGCATCACGGCCACCCGTACACGAGCGAGCCTCCAGCGCCTGCAGACGGAGTTGTAGATCGAGGATCTCCACCTCAACGTTCACGAACCCCCACCCCTTACCAGTGGACGACGAGGGAACCCGCCCACGGCGGCCGGCCCCACTTGCTGCGAGCACATATTGGCAAGACGCCCCTGCCTGAAGCGATACCCGTCAAGCCGCCCGGAGTGGTTTTCTTCCTCCGGCGTCCCAAGCATTTCCTGTGAACGTCCACATCCGCCCGTCTTGTCGGAGGAAATAACCTCACCTAGGCGAGGAGGATCAATCCGCCGCCCCCAGCAATGGACCGCCCGCCAGACCGGAGCGCCTAAACAGCCACCCGGACCGAAGATGATTCATCGATCAGTCTGGCTCGCTCGGATGTAGAAGCACGCAGAAATAGGGATGCAGCGCTGTCATGTCACCTCATGCCGGCCAGGTGCGCCGGAGTCTGGTAATCCTTGGCCGAAATCCTGATATGAGACGGCAACCTGCCGAAACAGGTACCGCAGAATTAGCTGAACTCGTGGGTGTCACACACCCTGCTGACTGGCCCACCGCCCGACATACAGGGGAGCCGTTCGTAATAGGCGGCGGGCCGGCGACCGAAGCTCAGTCTCGTCCGAACTACCACACACGGCACTCGTGATCACCATCCTTCACACAGAGTGGCCCTGGACCAACGACGTCACGAGACCTCCCGTTACCTCGTCGAACGCGGCCGCCTCTGCCGCCTGCCGCCCAACGTCCCGGCCGAGGGGCGCAGGCAGCCACCGCATTCGCCGCGCTCCTTGTGCGCATTGACGTGACCTGTCGGCAACGGAACAAGCTCGCTGGCCCACCCAGTGACCCTCCGAGCGAAGTCGTCCGCGACCGCACGGGGCGACACATCTAAAAGGGCAATACTCACGACGCTGACTGCCCCCGACGTCAAGGCCTGACACTCGGGTCCTCGCCGCCGATCCCCGGCGACACAGCGAGGAGCCCAACGACGTCGGCAGCCCCACCTCAACGGCAACAGCAGCGTTCAAGCGGTCACCCAGGGCGCCGGTCGTCACCTTGGCGACATCAGGCGCCCGCTACAGCCGATACATCCACCGCATAACGAGATCCTTCGGCCTGATCCCCGCCCTTGGCCGCAGAGTGACCTGCAACGGACAACCTCTGGAAGAGCCTCACCTGTCGTCCAGCAATGTGGCGAGTAGGCGATGATCAGCCTGACGCTTGATCCTTGCCCGTGGGCCTGATGAACCCCATGCGATGCGCTACACCGCGTCTCCCGCCGCCCCTCGCTCACGAACAGGCCGATCGAGGCCGGGATGGCAGGCGCCCTGCCCAAACACCGAACAGGCGCCTGCCAAGCACCAGCGCCCTCACTTCAACCTTTACGCTTCCCCATCTTGATCACCTCGGTCAGCCGGAGCTCCAGGCTCGCCAGCACCGGATCTCTCTGCTGTACCGCTCCGGACCCCGCCTCGCGGCCAGCCCCAGCCGACGGCCCGATGTCGTAAGTCATGACAGCGCCAGGATGCACCACAACATCGCCGTTCATGTGCCTACCGATGCCTTGCGCGGCCTGCACATCTCTGAGCAGACGCCCCCAGGTTCCGTCCGCCGCCCAGCGGCGCTGCCGTTTGTAGACCGTGATCCAGCATCCGAACCGATCCGGGAGGCTCCGCCAAGGCGACCCGGTGCGCGCTTGATAGAGCACCCCGTTGATCAGCATTCGCTGGTCTCCGCGCCGCCGGCGTCCAGCGTCGCCGTCAGGCAGCAACGGCGCCAGCCGTTCCCACTCCGCATTCGTCAGGTCCGTATGGCGCATTTATCCCTATCCTCGACTGCTTTATACTCTCAGCCTCGTCACAAAGGACAATAAGGACGGCCATCGCAAGACTCCTTCGAATAGCAACGATTCAAGGGGTGAAGGAGGCTTGCAATGGCCGCAGGAACAAGTGTGCCTTCTTCGTCATGGTCAGCGCAGCAGATCGGCAAGGATTGGCCAAAATTTTCGAGCAACTGCGACGAGGGCGTAGACCATCACCGACCGTTCCTCATGACTACCGTCTCGCTGCAACAGTAATCTGTCACACGAACAGCCACATCCTAGAGACAATGGACAATCCGGCCCAATGTCTCCTGGAATAGCTAAGCGTGAGCCTCGGGCATGTGACTTGCCTCAGCGCCGCCGCGTCACGCTTCCTTGGCGGGCGGATACAGTTGTGGGCTTCCGTGTGCTGCCGGCCATCGAGACGGCTCAGAGGCAGCGGTCCGTTCTTGCTGTCGGTCCCTTGCCCCACGAACTAAAGCGTGGTCCCGCGCATCCCGGAGAGCACGGGACCACGCTTGCACGAGTCTGTTGGCCGGCCGACGTCCATTACGGCCTCAACTCGTGTCATTAGGCTCTCATGACCGCCTCATGCGCTTCTCCTGTTCGACGCTATCGGAGGATGGTTCCTTTTGGGCCCCCGCGTTCGCCCGCCCGCCGCGGTCGTGGATGAAGGTGATTCACATGGAGATCCGCCTCCAAGCCGCATCCGTGATGATGAGATGGTCGAGGAGACGCAGCCCCACTGTCCGGGCGGCCTCGGCGAGGTGGGCCGTGACTTCCAGATCGGCCTCGCTGGGATCGAGAGAGCCTCCAGGGTGATTGTGGGCAACGCCGAACATGGCGCCACCGGTGGTGAGCACAAGGGAGATCGTCTCCCGCACGGGCACCGTCGTGTGATCGGCGCCGCCCTCCGTCAACACCGAACGTTTCAGCACGCCGCCCCGCGTATCGCAAACCACCACGACGAAGCGTTCGTGCCCGAGGCCACGCAGTAAGGGGGCACAGACCTCCGCCAGGTCAGATGTGCTGGCGATGCGCATCCGCGCAGGTTCCGACGCCGCACGCCGTACGAGATGAAAGGCCGCCGCCACGCGCGCGGCCTTGGCCGGCCCTATGCCTCGCAGTGTGAGCAGCCGGTGCGGATCGGCGCGCCCGAGCGCATCGAGATCGCCGCAGTGTTCGATGACTTGACTGGCCAGGTCCAGCGCGCTTGCCCCGCGAAAACCGGAGCCGAGCAGAACGGCCAGGAGCTCCCGGTCGGCAAGCACCGCCGCGCCGCTCGACATGAGCCTTTCTCGCGGCCGATCGCGCTCGTACAGATCTTTGACTCGCATTCGCAACCTCCGCACCCGTTCTATCAACGAGGACCGACAATCTCAGCCCCCGAGTTCCAGTCCGATAAAGGATGCAGTGCGCGGATATATCGCGCTTGAGTTACGTCGATGGTAACCCTGTGCCGGGAACGCGAGGAATGGCCACCTTCGCAATGCCGTGACGCGTATCAAACCCAGTCAGTGATGATCTCGCGCAGCGAGATTGGAGGGATGTTCTCGGGTCTCCATATGGCCGCCGGCCGGAACGCGCGATTTGCCAGCTTTGATGTGGGCCCCGTTGCTGGTGGTGATTTGACGAAGCCTTGCCCGGGTCGCCTGACAATGCCGTCTACGATTCCACGGCAAGCTTTCGACCGCTCTTGTTCGCCTGAAAGAGTCACAGTATTCTCGGACATTCGATGCCATACAATAAAAATCGGATAGTCCTGGATCGGCGCTTTTTCGTGACCGCGCATGTGGTTCCGGAAGCTGTTCTGATGGCTCCGCTGGAGACTCACTCCCCAAAGCGGTGACTGTCGCGCTAATTCCGACTGGGGACAGCGCAGCTCACTAGCATCGATTCGGAGATCGCATCGAGCGCGAGCCATACCAACCACCCCGAGGCTTCACCCTGGGCATATCTCCGACCCCCGCTGTCGGCAGCTGGGCGTATCGTCGACACGAGTCGCGCTTCGGTGGTCCGAGGCCGTCGACCGCCTGCTCGCGGTCTTCGAGGCCATTACGTCGTTGGTCGGGAAGACGACGCCTTGCAGATGCGCCTCGCTCGCCGCGGCGGAACGGCGCTCCTGGCCGTCAGTTCATCCCTCTCACATCCGGGCCTTCAACGCGTCGACCTCGCAGCCTGGCGCAAACGGGTCGAAGCCGTGCTCGATAAGCCATCTGATCGCCAGCAAGCTCCGTGAGGACCACCACCCGCGGATCACGTCGAGGTCGACGTCGGCCCCATAGCCGGCGATCAGATCGTCCAGGCGCTCCTCGTGTCCGAGCGTCAAGATGGCGAGGTCGAACAGCGCATCACCCTGGCCCGCCTCGGACCAGTCGATCACGCCGGTGACCTCGTCACCGTCGACGAACACGTGCGTGATCTGTAGGTCGCCGTGCGTGAACACCGGTTTCCATGGCCGGAGCGCAGCCGCGGCAACCTCGCGATTGCGCGCGACCAGGTCGGTCGGAAGGACGCCATTCGTGACGAGCCACTCGCATTCGGCGTCGAGACGCGATGTGACCTCGTCCAGGCTCTGACCAGGCCATGGTGGCAGGGGCGCGTCATGGAGCCTCCGCACGGCGGCACCCACTGCGGCCCAGGCCGCCGGCGACGCGACAGACGGCTCGCCCAAACGTCCGAGTGCGGTCCCTGGAACAGTGGCGAGCGCGAGCACGGGCGGTTTGCGCCACAAAACCTCCGGCGTCGGGATCGGCGCCATGGCCATTGCTTCGACCTCGACGTCAGTGCGCGCCTGATCGGCGTCGATCTTGAGAAACACGTCGCCGGCACGCAGCGTCGCGCGCTCGTTATGCGCGACGACGACCTCGATCTGCTCCACGTCGGTCATTATCGCGAGGATGACTATCGACGTCGCCAGGTTATTCGCGTGCAGTTGGGCGGCTGATCACGTCCTGCTGCCCGCCGTTGTGCAGGACACTGACCATGACGGATCAGGTCGTGAGGCGTCCCACGCCCGCAGGCGCAAGCCGCCATCAGCGACGGGATGACTCAGCTTGATCTACGAACAGTGAAGCCTGTGCGGCTTGCATGGACCTCCGCCGCCAGGACTGATTGGAGGTAAGCAGCAATCCGCACCTCAGGTTGCAACGGGCTCCTGACAAGCTCTGACGCGAATCCTTGTACCAAGGCCGAAGATGGAGTTGCAGCCGGAAGAGGATTCGTTGTGAGGCGACCGAGTACCAGAACATCCCCGTTGGGGCCTCCGGCGCGTAGTCCCCGTGTGGAGCTCCGCGAGGGCGATGGGGCAGGGCGACTCTTACCACGCCCTCCGGAAAATCAGTAGGCGCATAGCGATCCGGCCTGTGGTCCTTCGGTTCCTCAGGCGTCGCTTCCCGTGGGGCCTTCAGGCGGGTGCGTGAGGCTCCAGGCGGCAAGGAGCGGCGCCACCCGGAGCCCGGAACCGGTCAGACGGGCATGCTGTACATCACTCTGAAGCGATCGCCCGGAATGACGATGTCGCTCGTTTCGACAGGACGTTCGCCGGCCCAGTGCGTACGCTCCACATGCAGAACGTGAACCCCGGCCGCCAGATCGAGCGCATCGCTCTCGGCCGGTTGAGGCACCCGGGTGTGGATGCTCTCGACGACCTCAGTGATCTTTATGCCGTGCGCGTACATTCTCGCGACCAAGCTACGGCGTTCCTCCTCGGTGTGGGCGACGAACGCCATCGGCTCGTAAGCGGTGACAAGCTGAATCGGCTTGCCGTCTCCCCGAAAGACGTAGTGCGTTCTGGTCAGCGTGGAATGTTCGTCGATGCGTAGACGTCTGGCGATGTCGGGGCTGGCGTCGGCCGGTTCGCTGTGCCAATCCCACGTCACGCGTCTGCCTTGGGACTGCAGGTCGGACGCGAACGGCGCGGGGTGGTCCAGGAAGCGCCATCGATGCAAGGGCGTCAGATTTGGACGATCCCTGACGTAATGACCTGAACCGACACGGCCGATGATGAGACCCTCGCCCGCGAGGACGCGTAGAGCGTGACGGGCGGCGGTCTCGCCGACCTGGTACTTACGGGTCAGTTGCGCCCGTGAGGGAATGGGCGCGCCTGGGGGGAGGGTGCCGTCGAGGATCTGCCGCCGGATGTCTTCGACGACACGCAGGTAGACCGGATCTGAGGTGGCCACTAGTCCATCCCTGGGGGTTCGTGTGAGGCGTTGCCCCATGTTGCCGTATTCGACAGGTAACCGACCGTCATCGATGACTGCTGGAGCCCCAACTTTGCGATGGCGAAAAATTATCGGAGAAACCCTGTAACGCTGATGTAAGGGACACCGATTCTCCGGTAGAGGTCGTCGATGTGTGTACCCCCGAGCACATATCGGCGACCTCTTCCATGCGCGCCCTCAGGTGCGGCCGTTGACGCATGCTCCCGCAGCTCATTCAGTACGTCGAGCTCCGGTTCCTGTCTATTTATGGCATGTTCCCACCACCGTGCCGGAGGGACGGTTAGGGACGCACGGCAGCGGAGTTCTGAGAGAAGAACCTGACAGATGGGAACGGAACAGCACCAAGCTGCTCTGTCCTTGCCGGGCGCCCGTGTGACGGCCACAGCTGCGCGCGCCCGCGAACGCGGAGAGTGATGGGCCCACCGGGCACACGTGATCAGCTACGGCAGGAGTCCCAGCTGCGGTGCTCAATGAGCGAGACAGCAGCCGAGGGCAGCGCTACCTCCCGCAGGGGCGCAGTACCCGCAGGGCAGTCAGCACCGGCCGCCGGCACCCGCAGCGCCATCAACACCCGGAAGGTCAACACCCGGAAGGTCAACACCCGGAAGGTCAACACCCGGAAGGTCAACACCCGGAAGGTCAACACCCGGAAGGTCAACAACACCGGCAAGGTCTCCGGCAGCACACGCAGGGCCATCAGCGCCTGTAGAGCCATCAGTGCCGACAGGAGCCGTCGGTCGGCGGATTCCCCACGGGTCAGTGCTCTCGCCGAGGGGTTGTGCGGCGGTGCAGCGTCGGAGTGCCCCTCTAGGTTGATGGCTGACGACAGCGGCTGGACTTCGTGGCACATACCCCTGGATGTGGCCGGCACCAGGAAGAGTGGTCCTCTGATATCCCAAAGAAGTGGCTGTGTCGTAGAGGCCACCTTCTCCTTAGGTTGTGAGATTCCGTCTTCGTCTTAGTTGTCGGCGCCGTCCATCCTGTGGGCCCGGCTGTCTGAGGCCGTGCTTGTAAGGAGACCATGTGATCAGCATCGGCAAGCTCATGCCGTCCGACCGGGATGTGTGGGAGAGCTTGTTCCGGGCGTACATCGACTTCTACCAGCGAGTCGAGCCCGACGAGATGTATGCACGAGCCTGGCAGGAGTTCCAGGCAGACACCCGGCTGCACGCCTTCGGCGCGAGACTGGACGGGCGGCTCGTCGGCATTACCCACTTCTTGGTCCATGCCAGCACCTCGGCCCCTGACTCGGACGTCTGCTATCTCCAGGATCTGTTTACCGCTCCTGATGTCCGGGGCAAGGGGGTGGGACGCAAGCTGATCGAAGCTGTCGCGGACTGGGCTCGGGATGGCGGCTGCTCCCGTGTCTACTGGAACACTCACGAATCGAACAGCACCGCGCGCCGTCTCTATGACAAGGTGGCCGAGAACCGAGGTTTCATCAGGTACCAGATCGAACTGTCCCGGTAGGGGGCGCCGTGGGGCTGATCTTTGCTCTTCGGGCCCGTCCGGGGATAGGCGGGTGTGGGTGGAGATGATGGGGGCTCGGCTGTCGGCGAGGTGATCGCGAGCGAAGTAGATCGGGTTACCCCATGCGGTTATCCTTGTCACCTTGCTCCTCCGAATGCCTGTGAATGAGGGCAAATGGCTCCGTCGGGCTGGCAAAGCGGGGTGGCGACGTCCAACGTTTTTCCGAATCCAGGTAGCGTTCGCACTATGGCATCGCCAACTGGAACCGCCGAAGCACCCTTCGGTCGCATGCTGACCGCGATGGTCACGCCGTTCACCTCTGACGGCGACGTCGACTACGAAGGCGTACGACGCCTGGCCACCTACCTGGTGGACGAGCAGCGCAACGATGGCCTGATCGTCAATGGGACGACAGGCGAGTCGCCCACGACCTCGGACGATGAGAAGCGACGGATCGTCAGCGCCGTCCTGGAGGCCGTTGGCGACCGCGCCGCCGTAGTGGCGGGAGTGGGGACGAACGACACACGCCACACCGTCAAGCTCGCGAAGCAGGCGGCGGAGGTGGGCGCCCACGGGCTGCTGGTGGTGACTCCCTACTACAACAAGCCCCCGCAAGAGGGGCTCTACCAGCACTTCACCCTCGTGGCCGACGCCACCGAACTCCCGGTGATGCTCTACGACATCCCCGGGCGCAGTGGCGTGCCGATCAAGACCGAGACGTTGATCCGTCTGGCGCAGCACGACCGCATCGTGGCCGTGAAGGACGCCAAGGGCGACCTCTTCGCTGCCAGCCAGGTCATGACGGCGACCGATCTTGTGTTCTACTCCGGCGACGACCTGCTCAACCTCGCCTGGCTGTCCCTCGGCGCCGCAGGGTTCGTCAGTGTCGTCGGACATGTCGTGGGCTCCGAACTGGCTCGCATGATCGAGTTGCACAAGAGCGGTGACGTGAAGCAGGCGCTGGAGGTACACGGCCAGGTGGCTCCTGTAGTGGACGGGATCATGCTGAAGGCCGGTGGCGCGATCATGGCAAAGGCGGCGCTGAGCTTGGTGGGTATGCCGGTGGGACCGGTACGTCTGCCGCTCGTGGCCGCGACGGAGAAGCAAATCGCCGAGCTGCGTGCTTGCCTGGTAGCCGGCGGGGTGAAGTTGACAGACGCATAGGAACGGGGAGGAACCGGGAGTTTTGAGAACACGATTTGACCATGGGGGCCGGGCATGAGCCATCCGCATCCTGAGCTTGGCCCCCCGCCGGAGCTGCCTTACGGCGGCCTGCGCATCGTCGCGCTCGGCGGGTTGGGGGAGATCGGCAGAAACATGGCCGTCTTCGAATACGACGGCCGGCTGCTGATCGTCGACTGCGGGGTATTGTTCCCTGAGCCCGATCAGCCGGGCGTCGACCTGATCCTGCCCGACTTCGAATACATCAGGGACAGGCTCGACGACATCGAAGCCGTCGTGCTGACCCACGCCCACGAGGACCACATCGGGGCGGTGCCTTACCTTCTGCGCGAGCGGCGCAACATTCCGCTCATCGGATCCAAGCTCACCTTGGCCCTGATCGAGGCCAAGCTGACGGAGCACCGGATCCAGCCGACCAAGGTCGAGGTCGTCGAGGGCGAACGGCACATCTTCGGGCCCTTCGACTGCGAGTTCCTCGCGGTGAACCACTCGATTCCCGACGCGCTGGCCGTGGCGATCAGGACGCCCGCCGGCATCGTCCTGCACACTGGTGACTTCCGCATGGACCAGTTGCCGAGCGACGGCCGGCTCACCGACCTCGGCGGCTTCGCCAGGCTCGGCACCGAGGGCGTCGACCTGCTGATGTCGGACTCCACCAACGCCGAGGTGCCGGGCTTCGTCACCAGCGAGCGGGAGATCGGGCCGGTCATCGACGAGGTGATCCGCACCTCGGAGCAGCGGGTGATCGTGGCGAGCTTCGCCTCGCACGTGCACCGCATCCAGCAGGTGATGGATGCCGCGGCCAGGCACGGCCGCAAGGTCGCACTGGTGGGCCGATCGATGGTCCGGAACATGGGGGTGGCTCGTGATCTGGGCTACCTCAAGGTGCCGCCGGAGTTGATCGTCGACTCGCGCGACATCGAGCAGTGGCCGCCGGAGGACGTGGTGCTGGTCTGCACCGGCTCCCAGGGCGAGCCCATGGCGGCGCTGTCGCGGATGGCCAATCGCGATCATCCGATCCGCATCGCCGAGGGTGACACCGTGTTGCTGGCGTCGTCGCTGGTGCCGGGGAACGAGACCGCGGTCAACAAGGTGATCAACGGGCTCACCAGATGGGGCGCTCGTGTCGTGCACAAGGGCAACGCCAAGGTGCACGTCTCCGGCCACGCGGCCGCAGGCGAGCTCCTCTATGTGCTCAACCTGACTCGCCCCTCGAACTTCATGCCGGTTCACGGCGAATGGCGGCACCTGCGGGCGCACGCCAAGCTCGCCGCGCTCACCGGTGTTCCCGACGACCACATCGTGATCGCCGAGGACGGCGTCGTCGTGGACCTGGTCGACGGCAGAGCGAAGATCGTGGGAGCGGTTCACGCCGGGTACGTCTATGTCGACGGCACCTCGGTGGGCGAGATCACCGACACCTCGCTGAAGGACCGCAGGATTCTCGGCGACGAAGGATTCATTTCGGTGGTCGTCGTGGTCGACTCCGCCACCGGCAAGCTCACCGCCGGCCCCGAGATCCACGCACGAGGCTCCGGTATCGATCCGGCGCAGTTCGAGGAGTTCATTCCGCAGATCGAAAGAGCTCTTCAGGACAAGGCCGCGGATGGCGTGGTCGACATGCAGGAGATCCGCCGGGTCGTGCGTCGCACGGTCGGCCGTTGGGTCAGCGACACTTACCGTCGCCGACCCATGATCATTCCCGTCGTGCTCGAAGTCTGAGCCGCTGAGCGGTACGGCAGGCACCTGAGCCTGCCGTACCCACGGTTGCGGAACGAGATGGCAGAGGGTGTATCGCAACAAGGTCCATGGAGCGGGCATCTCAAGCATCCCTCCTGCGTATGAGCCAGATGGCGGTCAGCAGGGGAAGAGCTGCGTACAACACCAGCACGGTGGCGGCCGCAGGCGGAGACAGAAGTGACCCGTACACCGACGTGGTGATGAGCTCGCCGGTGATCTCGCGGGGAAGCGCACCGATCATGATCGAGCCCAGCCGCTCACTCCAGGGCTCCGGGATGTTGCCCACGATCATCGGAATGACGTAGATCAATCCCACCAACAAGGCGATCGCGCCGGTGGCGGAACGCAGAAGCGCGCCCAATCCCAAGCCAAGCAGCGCGAATACGACCACCGTGGAACTCGTGACGAGCAGGAACGGAAGCTTGTCCGCGAACGACGTCAGATAGGCGCCGGAGAATCGGTCGCCAAGCACCCAACGCGAGACGAAATACGTCCCGAACACCGCCACCGGACCAATGACCAAACTCAATACACCGACCACGACGGCCTTCGCAGCGAGAAGCGGCCATCTCCGGGGGACGACCGTCAGACTCGTTCTGATCAAGCCGGTGGCGTATTCAGATGTGATGGCCATTGTGCCCAGGACGCCCATGCAAAGTTGCGGCACGATCACCAGGACCTCTTCCAGATCCGCTATCCGGGCAGCCGGACGTTGCTCCACGGGAGCGTCGTCGTACATGCCGGCCGCCATGGAGGCCAAGGCAAGACCCAGAAGAATCGTGCCGAGACTGATGCCGATGATGAGATAAGAAGAGCGAACCGAACGAACCTTCAGCCACTCAGAGGCGAGAACACTCATACGTCCCTCCGCTTGAGCGAGATGAAACCGGCAACGAGCGCGAGCACCGGGTAAGCCAGGAGGACCAGCAGCGCGGCCCACGGTGGAAGAAAACCGTCTCCAAGCCGGGACGACAGGCGATCGCCGGCCAGCTGGGGAACCAGGTTCGGCAGCAGCAGTGATGCGGCACGCGTGTTCCACGGCGCAGGTAGGTAAACGACAACACCAGGCAGGACGAACAGCAAGGCCACGACCGAGATGAGCGCGCCAGCCGTCGACCGCGTGGCCATGCCCAGGCCGAGCCCCACCAGAGCCAGCGCAGTCACCGAGGCCCCCGCGGCCAACAGCATCGGCACGTCGTCGGCCAGCGAAGTCTCATTGAAGCCCAGCCGGTGGCCATTGGCGATCAGACGGCTCGCCGAATAGGTGACCAGAAGGATGACGTGAGCCGCAGTCAACGTGGCCAGGCCGACGACGACGGCCTTGGCCAGAAATAAGGTGCTGCGCCGCGGAACGACGGTAAGACTGGCGCGAATCATCCCTGTCGCGTATTCGGACGTGACCGCCAGCACGCCGAGCACAGTGAGGCTCATCTGCAGGAGGGGCAGGAAGCCCTGTTCCGGCGCGGCCGCCTGCAGCGTTCCCCGATCTTCGGCGAGGTCGCTGACGTAGAGCGTCCAGATCACGCCGAGCACAGCCATGAGAGCCGACGCACCCATTGCGTGCCAGGTGGAAGTCACTGACCGGAGCTTCAGCCATTCGGCCAGCAGGGCCGCCCTCATCTCGCCGCTCCGAACTGGACGCTGCTCGCTGTCAGAGCCATATAGGCGTCCTCCAGCGAGGGATAGCGCGCGGTCAGCTCGCTGACCGTGGAGTGCGCGACCAACCGCCCCCGGCCCAGGATCACGATGCGTTCAGCCGTCAACGCCATCTCGCTCATCAGGTGACTGGAGAGCAGAACGGTCCTGCCCTCGGCGGCCAGTGACCGCATCAGGTCACGGATCCAGCGCACTCCGTCGGGATCGAGGCCGTTGACGGGCTCGTCGAACAGCAGCACACCAGGATCGCCGAGCAGCGCAGCAGCGATGCCGAGTCGTTGTTTCATGCCGAGGGAGAAGCCGGCCACGCGTTTGCGTGCCACACCCGCCAATCCGACCTGCTCAAGCACCTCGGCCACGCGTGTGGCACCGATGCCGTTGGTGGTGGCCAGGCAGAGCAGATGGTTGTAGGCGCTGCGCCCGCCATTGACCGCACTCGCGTCGAGCAGCGCCCCCACCTCGAACATGGGCTTGCGCAAGGAGGCATACCGTCGGCCGCCGACCAGAGCCTGGCCGGAGGTCGGCGCGTCCAGGCCGAGAAGCAGGCGCAGCGTGGTGGATTTGCCCGCGCCGTTGGGGCCCAGGAAGCCCGTCACATGGCCCGGCTCGACCTCGAAGGACAGATCATCCACGGCGAGCGTGTCGTCGTAGCGCTTGGTGAGGTGCTGAAGTTCGATCACGCTGAAGAAGATGCGGCATGCCGGGCCGGCGGCGCATCAGACCACGGTTCGAACTTCAAGGTCAGACCCTGGGCTGACGTGCACGGCTCGGCGAGCGGCTACCGTTCAACGCGTGAACGAGAACCATCCCTTCTTCGCCAGGCGTTGGAGCCGCGGTCAGCTGATCGTGCTCGATCTGGCAGCGGGGCTGGGGTTCGCGTTCGTGTTCGTCACAGCGGCGGTCACCGCGCCTGGGATGCCGCCGTGGTTGAAGATCGCCCTCCCGTGCGGGCTGGGCCTGCCGTTGGCGGTACGAAGGCTGTGGCCTGTGCCCGTCTTCTGCTTCACACTGACGCTTGCCCTCTTCGCAGTTGCAGTTGACGTGGTGGGATATGCCTGCATCGCACCCGCTTATGCGATCTATATCGTGGCGACGTCCGACAGGTTCGGGGCCGTGCTGCCGTCCTCGGCCATCGGTGTGGTGAGCATGATCAGTGTGTTCGGACTGGTGGTCGCCGGTGGCGCACCGCGCGGGGGCACGCCTGCTTGGCTCGTGCACATCGATCAGCCGCTGGTCGGCATCGCGGCGCTCGGCGGAGCCTGGACCATAGGGCGGGCCGTCCGGGAACGCAGGCTGTACGCCGCTCGTGAGGCCGAGCGAATGGCCGAGCATGCAGTGACGCAGGAGCGGTTACGCATCGCGCGGGAATTGCACGACGTCGTGACTCACAGCGTGGGCTTGATCGCGGTCAAGGCCGGCGTGGCCAATCACGTGCTGGCGACCAGGCCGGAGGAAGCCCACGACGCCTTGCGTGTGATCGAGACCGCCAGTCGGAGTGCTCTGGTGGAGATGCGTCATCTTCTAGGCATGCTCCGTTCGACTCAGCTGCCAGATCTTGCTCCCGTTCCGGGTATCGCGGGCCTGGAGGGCTTGGTGGCGCAGGCGAGGCAAGCTGGGATCGAGGTCGAGCTTGATCTCCGGATTGGCGGAGATGAGGTTGGCCAGGGAAGTCCTGGCTTGCGGGGTCAGGCTGACAGCACGCCATGTGGGCAGCGAGGCGCGGGGCCTGGCGAAGTAGGCGGGCCTCACGACGGGGAACAGGCCACGCGGTGGGACGGTGACCGCGCGCTGGATGAAGGCTTGTGCGGAAGAGTCGTCGCCGCGAATGGAGTGGGGGAACGACGAGGAGGCGGTGCGACGCAGGAAAGACGGTTGCCCGATGGCGTGGAGTTGTCTGTGTATCGCATCGTGCAGGAGGCGCTCACGAACGTGGTCAAGCATGCCTCACCGACTCGCTGTCGCGTCTCTGTCGTAACGGACGCGGGCGAGGTGCGGATCGAGGTGGTTGACGAGGGCCCAGGAAGGCGCGTGTCGCCCGGGGACGGCTCCGGCCATGGACTGATCGGGATGCGGGAGCGGGTCATGATGTACGGCGGAGTCTTTGAGGCAGCGAGTCTGCCTCGGCGAGGGTTTCGTGTCTTCGCGCGTCTGCCGTTTCAGGAGGCCTCATGATCAGAGTGGTCGTTGCTGACGATCAAGCTCTGCTCAGGGGGAGCTTCACGATGCTGGTCGACTCCGAGCCTGACATGACAGTGGTGGGCGAGGCGTCAACCGGTGCTGAAGCAGTGGCGGTCGTCTTGGAGCATCGACCCGATGTGGTGCTGATGGATGTTCGCATGCCGCACATGGATGGCATCGAGGCGACTCGGCGGATCGGGGATGTCTCGCGGGTTCTCGTGGTGACGATGTTCGACCTGGATGCGTATGTCTACGACGCACTTCGGGCCGGTGCGAGTGGGTTTCTACTCAAGGACACGCCGCCTGCTGACCTGCTCGCTGCCGTTCGCGTGGTTGCAAGCGGTGAGGCTTTGCTGGCGCCAACGGTGACGCGACGCTTGATCGAGGAGTTCACGAAGACCCCGGTGGTGCTTCGCCCGCAAGGACTGGACAGGGTGACGGAGCGGGAGAGAGAAGTGCTGCTGTTGATCGCTCGTGGGCTGTCCAATGGGGAGATCGCTGATCATTTGCAGTTGAGCCTGGCCACTATCAAGACACATATCGGCCGCTTGCTCGCGAAGTTGGATGCTCGTGACAGAGCGCAGTTGGTTATCGCGGCGTACGAAAGCGGGTTGGTTACCGCAAGGGGGTGATGCAGAGGGCCTGGATCGACCATTGCTCAGTGCTTTCTGTGGCGGGTCGGAGGTCTCCGCAAGAGGCGGATTTGTAAGGCGAGTGTCGAGACCGCAAAGCCGAATTGGGTGTATTGGGCGGTCGCTTGCCGTCGGTCGTCTGCATGTAGGGAAAGTGAGTACTTCGGCCGCACTTCGTGATTTGGGTCGTCTGGATGGTTGGGCGTAGTTGCGAGCGGTGGGTTCGGGGCGCTACGGGAGCCATCATCTGCCGGATGCGTAGCAATCGATGTTGATCGATTCTCGGCTGGTTAAGGTCTTAGAGCGCTTAACAGAATGATCTCTGTTGTGCCTTGATCTCTCGCTGTAGTCGAGCGAGAGGGAGCGCGGGTGGCCAAGGTGAAGCTGTGGGAGGTCAGGGAGGAGTCGTGGTGGGTGATTGACCGTTGTCACCGCAGCGACAGCGGCGGTTCCGGCATCCGGGACGTAAACGGCTGGATGACTGGCTGGCGTTGCAGGGCATCCTGTTCGTGCTGCACACCGGGATCGTCTGGGAGCACCTGCCGCAAGAGCTCGGCTCCGGCGCTGGCATGACGTGCTGGTGAGGCTGGGCTGAGTGGAACAAGGCCGGCCTGTGGCAGCGGTTGCACGAGGTCCTGCACGAGGTCCTGCTCGATCGGCTGAGGGCGGCCGACGCGCTCGACTTCTCCCGCGCCGCGGTGGACTCCTTCCGGATCAGAGCGCTGAAAGGGGGCGCAGACCGGTCCGTCGCCGGTCGATCGAAGGCAGGTTGGCAGCAAGCATCACCTGATAGCCGAGGCCACCGGTATCTCGCTCGCGGTGATGCTGATCGGTGCCAACCGCGATGACGTCACCCGGTTGTGTCCGCTGTTGGACGCCATCCCGAAGGTACGCGGCAAGCGCGGCAGGCCGGCCGCGTCAGCGTCCTGGCGTGGTGCTCGCTGACCGCGGCTACGACCGCGACGAGTACCGCCGTCTCGTCCGCGAGCTGCAGATTCGCCGGCTGATCGACCGTTGCGGCACCCGAGCACGGCTTCGGCCTGGGCAAACAACGCTGAGTCGTCGAGCAGACCTTCGTCCTGCTGCACGGCTTCCGACGCTTGCGTATCCGATGGGGGTCCAGGCCGATATCCATGAGGCGTCCCTCAAGCTGGCGTGCCTGCTCATCTGCTGGCGGCGTCTCACCTCATTGCGTTAGCTGCTCTTTGAGAGCGGGGCCGCCGGGGGTCTGCCTGGCGGTGGTCCTCGGCAGACCCCTGCTGAGGTGTGGCGTCAGGATGAAACGGGCTCACTGGACCCGCCTGATGTTGGTGCTGAGGTGTCCAAGGCATGCTCGGTTCGGAAAAGGGGCGGCTGGAGTCGTTGGCCGTTGGCTTGATGGGGGCTGGCGCAAGCGGCATGGGGGCGTACTGAGGATGGACATGCTGGCGCCTGTTGCAGGTTCGGTTCGACCGTGATGAAGACGGTTGCCCTTCGGGGGAGTTGGTGCCCGCTCGCCGTGTTTGTGGCTCTTGGGTGTGGCCGTGGACGGTAGGTACAGAGGGGCAGCCGACTCGAAGGGGCGGCCCGCGCGGGCACAGGTGTAGGGGTTGGTGCTCGCGCGGGCCGGAGAGGAGGAACCGTAGGTGCCCGCGCGGGCAAAATGGAGGGGGATTCTAAGTGCCCGCGCGGGTGTCAATGGGATCCGGCATCGGATCGGTCTGTCCTACTTCGAACAGATTGGTGTGGAAACTGTTCGCTGTTTCGGCTTGCTCAGGGTGAAGATTACTAGCCGGTGGCCTAGTTGTGGGAGTGAATTCTTATCTTGATGCTGGCGGGATGGTGAAGGAGGGGCAGCCTCGGGGGTAGTGAGGCTAAGTGCTTTCTTTGGCGTTTTGTGCGGGATTGTCGTGAGTTCGAGGAGATTGTCTAGGGGGTTTGAGTTTTTTGAGGGTTCCGGGTTGCCTGGGTCAGGGGAGGGTGGTGTGGCCCCTTGGGTGGGTGTTCTTCGGGTCGCGCTTCCGCCAAGACGCGTTCCCATGTTCCGTCTTCGGTCCAGAGTTTGTATCGCTCGTAACAGGTTTGCCAGGGGCCGTAGCATTTCGGGATTTCTCGCCAGGTTGATCCGGTCTCAAAACGCCACAGGATTCCGTTCACCACTTGCCGGTGTCCACGCCACGGGCGGCCAGGGCCTGCGGTGGACGGGAGTAGGGGGGCGATCCGGTCCATGCTTTGTCGGTCAAGTCGCTGCGTGTTTCCACGGCTCACTATTTAAGCGGGATCCGAGGGGGGTGGTAAGGGGCTCCTGGGGGCGTTCTTTGGCCTGGAGGTGTGGGCGGGAGGCGGGAACCGTGAAGATGTCTGGTCTTTGGGTGTCAGGTCACAAATTATCAAGGCTTATGTCGTTTGGGAACTTTTGGGGGTGGCGATGTTGCTCTTGCGGTATGTGGTTGTGGTAGTTCCTCGTTGGTTGCTTGAAGTGTGTGCGGGCAAGGTGGCTAGCTGAGCGTGTTGCTGGCGCGGTGGGGTTCTGCCGGTACATGGGGGCTTTGTTTTGCGGGGGCGCAACTGTCTTGATTGGGGCGGGTTCTCGGCGTGGGTGTAGTGGGCTGGCCTTTGGTGTTGCGCGAGAAGGGCTGAGGGTCGATTGATTGAAGCATGCAGGGCGCTCGTCGTTGTGGTCTGCGCGTTAGAAGGCTGAGCACGCTCGGTGTGGAGGAGAAACTGTTCGAGCTGTGTTTGGCAGCAAGTTCAAGTCCGTCAGCGGTCTCGGCTGGTGGCTGATTAGGAATGGCCGCTGATGGTCGGCTCGTCTTCCGCGGGGTGGTTGAGAGGAAGGTCCATCGACTCTTGGGGAGCGTTGAGGGGCTTGAGGCGTTTGTGGTGCGGCGTACCTGGTGGCGGCTGCATGGTGTCGTGCAGTGGCAGGCAGGCAGGCAGGCAGGCAGGCAGGGGAGGGGCTGCGTCTGTGGCGAGGGCACGGTCTCAGGGCATGGGGGAGAGGGCGGCAGCGGAGGGGATGAGAGGGGTGACCTCTCGGTTCTCGTGGTGGAGGGGGACGAAAAGTAGATTTGTTCTATGAGTGATGTACGGGTGGTGTTTCGGAAGTACGGCGGGGCGTTGCACTGGAACCATCCGGGCACGGTGCTCGGAGACGATCAATATGGGGTTTGGGTGGCCGTGCCCGGCGGGACGGTTGCGCGCAAGGGGGATGGGCCGGCCATCACCTGGGACAACCACGCGACCATGCTGTTCCCGCGGGATGCCTGGTGGGCGGCATCGTTTAATGCGGCACCGCATCGCACTGAGGTCTACGTGGATGTCACCACGGTTCCCGAGTGGCGGGATGACGAGGTCACCATGTTGGATCTCGATCTCGACGTGATCAGGAAGCGGGACGGCCGGCTCATTCTCGACGATGAGGACGAGTTCGCCGAGCATCAGGTGGTGCTGGGGTATCCGCCGGAGTTGGTCGCCGGGGCGGAAGCGAGTGCGCGGTGGCTGATGGATGCGGTCGGGGCTCGTAGAGGGCCATTCGGGGGAGCGCACGTGAAGTGGCTCGCGATGATGGAGTGAGTGCCGTCGGTTCGGATGGTGGGTAGTGGGGCGGCGAGCTTGGGCTTGCGTCGGCGGCTGACACGGTGAGGTGTGTTGGGGCGTCGGGTGAGGCTGCTGGCGCTGCTGCTCAGGCGGGTCACCTTGGATTATGGACGGCGATGGTGCGAGGTGGCCGAGGGAGCGCCTGACTTGTGGTGAATCCTGCGTCCGTAAAGGCGCGGTGGATGGCCTGCCGTGGCCTGATGCTGAGGGCGGCTGGTGCAGTTTCCTTTTGCTTGCGCTGGTAAGTGAATGTTCGCCCGTTGGCGAGGTCGCAGGCGAGCAGGGTGGTCTGGGACCGTCGTTGGGTGGTCGATCACCGCTTGCGGCATCGGCTCACTGGCGAGCGTCAGCGACCTCGTGCGGACTTTCCGTTGTGTGGATTTGAGCGCTTCAACATCGACGAGTGCGGGTGCATCGCTGGGCTTTGCGACGGTGGGTCGTTTCGGGACAGGGGCATCGGCGGGGGAGGGCGGTGGGGACCGGGCGGGACCAGGCCTGGGAGCGGATCGGCAGGTACGAAGGCGGGATCGGGGACGTCCAGGACGCGGTGTGCCGGGGTGCGGGGTGGCGGCCCGGGTGGAGTGGTAGCCGGCGGCCAAGGCGATCGTGTCGACGCTCAACCCAGCCCAACCCAACCCAGACCAAACAGCCCAAGCCAAGCCAACCCGGCCCAGGCCAAGCCAACCCGGCCAAACCAACCCGGCCAAACCAACCCGGCCCAACCCGGCCCGGCCAGGCGGGCGGGCGGTGGTCGGGTTGCCGATGACGTCCCAGGGGTGGACGTAGGTGACGTTCACCAGCGGGGGAGCTTCGCGGAGAAGGCGGGCTCGATGCGCCGCATGTAGGTCGTGTCGTCGCGGGCGCGGATGCCGCAGGTCTCGTACTGCTCGTGCATGACCGCCAGCGCGTCGCGGTCCAGTTCGACGCCCAGGCCGGGGCCGGTGGGCACCGGTACGGCGCCGTTCACGAAGCGCAGGCTGCCGGGGAGTACCACGTCCTGGCCGTCCTGCCAGGGGGTGTGGGTGTCGCAGGCGAAGGTGAGGTTCGGGGTGGCGGCGGCCAGGTGGGTCATCGCGGCCAGGCTGATGCCGAGGTGGGAGTTGGAGTGCATCGACAGGTCCAGGCCGAAGGTGCGGCACAGGGTGGCGATGTGCGCGGATCGTACGAGTCCGCCCCAGTAGTGGTGGTCCAGCAGGAGCACGCCGATCGCGCCGGCGGCGATGGCGGGGGGCAGGTGTTCGGGGGTGACGACGCACATGTTCGTGGCGAGCGGCATCGGGACGGCTCTGGCCACCTCGGCCATGCCCGCGATGCCCGGCGTGGGGTCCTCCAGGTACTGGAGTGCGCCGTCGAGTTCGCGGCCGACGCGGATGGACGTCTCGACGGTCCAGGCGGCGTTGGGGTCCAGGCGGAGGGGGATGCCGGGGAACGCCTCGTGCAGGGCGCGGATGCCGGCGATCTCCTGGTCGGGCGGGAGGACGCCGCCCTTCAGCTTGATCGAGGAGAAGCCGTGCTCCTTGATCAGGAGGGTGGCCTGCGCCACCAGGGACGCCTCGTCGAGGGCCGGGCCGAAGCGGTCGGGGTCAGCGTCGGGGTGGCCCGCCCACTTGTAGAACAGGTACGCGCTGTAGGGGACGGCGTCGCGGACGCGGCCGCCGAGCAGGTCCACGACGGGTACGCCGGCCGCTTTGCCGCGGATGTCCAGGCAGGCCACCTCGAAGGGGGAGAAGACCCGGTCGACGCTCTTCTCCTTGGTGGCGACGCCGGTCAGTCCGTGCAGGTCGGTCACGACGTCGCCGACGGTGGCCGCGATGCGGGCGTGCATCTCGTTGGTCGCGTGGACGTCGAGCCCGAGCAGGACCTGTGCGCACTCGCGGACCTTGGTGAGGTGGCCGAGGTCGCCGTAGGTCTCGCCCAGTCCGGGGATGCCCTCGTCCGTGACGATCTCGACGACGGTCCGCAGGGCCCATGGCTCGTGCACGCCGGCGGCGTTCAGGAGGGGCGGATCCCGGAAGGCGACGGGGGTGACGTGGATCTGCCGGATGATCATTTCTGAACCGCCGTCCATATATGTGAACAATGGCCAGATTTGTGGACAGGCTGCTGCGACTGTAAGAATCGGGCCGAGAAAGTGTCAAGACTCCGAAGGGCCACTCGATGATCTACGGATACGACCCCAGGACCGGTGAGACCGTGGGCGGCGGGCTGCCCGAGACCGACGGCGCCGGGGTCGACTTGATCGTCTCCGCGGCGACGGCTGCGGGCGCCGCGTGGCGCGCGACGCCGGCGGACGAGCGGGCGGCGGCGCTGGAGGCCATCGCCGACGCCCTCACCGCGCACGTGGACGAACTGTGGCAACTCGCCGACCGGGAGACCGCGCTCGGTGAGGTACGGCTGCGGGGCGAGGTGGCGCGTACGGCCGGGCAGTTCCGGCTTTTCGCCCAGGTCGTCAGAGACGGCGGTTACCTGGAGGCCGTCATCGACCACGCGGACCCGGCGCTCGCGCCGCCGCGGCCGGACGTGCGGCGGATGAACCATCCGCTGCCCGGGGTCGTCGCGGTGTTCGCGGCGAGCAACTTCCCGTTCGCGTTCTCGGTGGCCGGCGGGGACACCGCCTCGGCGCTGGCCGCGGGGTGTGCAGTGGTGGTCAAGGCACATCCGGGGCATCCGAACACGTCCGAGCGGGTGGCGAAGATCGTACGGAATGCCTTGCCTTATCCGGACCTGCTCGGGCTGGTGCAGGGGATGCAGGCGGGCGCCGACCTGGTACGCCACCCGCGGGTGGTCGCGGCCGGGTTCACCGGGTCGGTGGCGGGCGGCAAGGCGATCCAGAAGCTGATCGACGAGCGGGAGACGCCCATCCCCTTCTACGGGGAGCTGGGCAGCGTCAACCCCGTGGTGGTGCTGCCGTCGGCGCCGGCGCAGGAGGTGGCGAGCGGGTTCGCGGCGTCGCTGACGCTGGGGGTCGGGCAGTTCTGCACGAACCCGGGGCTCATGTTCGTGCCCGAGGACGATGAGTTGCGCAAGGCGCTGGTCGCGGCGGTGGAGGGGACGAGCGGCGGCCCCATGCTGGCCGAGCGGATCAGGGACGGGTACCTGGGCGGGCTCGGCCGGCTCGGCGAGCTGACGCTGCTGGCGGAGGGGAAGCCGGGCGAGGGGGCCTGGGCGGTGGCGCCCAAGGTGTTCACGACCGATCTGAAGTCATTCGGGGAGCGGCTGCCGGAGATCGCGGAGGAGTGCTTCGGGCCGGCGGCTGTTGTGGTGACTTATCGGGAAATTTCGGAGCTGAGGAGGGTGCTGGAGCGGTTGGAGGGGTCGCTCACGGCTACCGTCCATGGCGGTGATCCGGAGGAGGCCGAGGGCATCGTCGAGGTGCTCGGGCGGAAGGCGGGGCGGCTGATCTGGAACGGATGGCCGACCGGGGTGGCGGTCTGCTGGGCCATGCACCACGGCGGGCCGTGGCCTGCGTCGACGTCGGCGTACACGTCGGTGGGGGCGACGGCGATCGGGCGGTGGGTGGCGCCGGTCGCGTACCAGGACTGGCCGGAGGCGCTGCTCCCGGACGAGCTCAAGGACGCCAACCCCCTCGGGATCCCGCGCCGGGTGGACGGCCGCCCGCAGACGGCATGAAAGGCCGCCCACGGCCTTGAGACGGCGCCGTCGCCGTCGAAGGGGGTCACGGGAAAGCCGTCTAAGAGGGGCACGGGAAAGCCGTCGAAGGGGGTCACGGAAAACCCGTCTAAGAGGGTCATGGGCAAGAAGAGAACACCACCGAGCCACATCGGCAGTCCTTCCAACGGGAGGGTCTAGCGGATGCCCTCCCTGCGCAGAGTGGCAGCCAGCTTGCGGGTGTGCCTGATCACCGCTTCGGTGACGCGCTCGATCTCGGCGGGCGGCAGCGCGGCCGGCATCGAGCAGCTGATCGCGTCGGTGGCCGGGATGCGGTAGTCGACCGCCACGGCCACGCAGGCCACGCCGGGGGTGCCCTGCTCGCGTTCGAGGGCCCAGCCGCGGGTGCGGACCTGGTCGAGCTCGCCGGTCAGCTTGGTCAGGTCGGTGATGGTGTGCTCGGTCAGCGGCCGCAGCGGGTCGGGCAGCAGGGCCACGACCTCGTCGTCGGTGAGCTGGGCGAGCAGCACCTGGCCGAGCGCGGTGACGTGGGCGGGCAGCCGCCGGCCCACCCTGGGGATCACGTGCCCGGCCTCGCGTGACTCGCGGGTGGCCAGGTAGAGGACGTGGGCCTCGTCCCGGCGGGCGAAGTGCACGGTCTGGCCGGTCTCGTCGCGTAGGTCCTCCAGGGTCTCCTGGGCGAAGGGCAGGGCCGGGTCCTTGTCGAGGTAGGCGGTGCCGGTCAGCAGGGCGTGCGGCCCGATCCCGAACGCCCCCCTGGTCGTGTCGGTCTCGACCCAGTTGAGCTCGACGAGGGTGCGCATGAGGGCGTGGAGGCTGCTGCGCGGGAAGCCGGTGCGCCGCTGGAGCTCCGACAGCGTCATGGGGGCGGCCGACTCTGCCAGGGTCTCCAGGATGCGTACGGTCCGCTCGGCGGACTTGACCAGCTGCGGCTCCATGCTCGTCCCATCTCGGCGGCGGCTTCCGGTGGGTCAGAATATGGGATCCCGTCCAGATACATGGACATCGCACCCCGCGCGAACTGGCCGCTGAACCGCCGGGAAGCGCCTTCCGGGCGGCCTCCTGATGGTGAGACATCAGACCGCCTCCCGTTCGCATTCGCGGACACGGCATTCGCGGACACGGCATTCGCGGACACGGCATTCGCGGACACGGCATTCGCGGACACGGCATTCGCGGACACGGCATTCGCCGCGAATTGTGTACAACGGTCGGCATGCGCATTCTCATGACCGGCGCCGCGGGAAAAGTCGGCACCCTGCTCCGTCCCCGGCTCGCCCGTCCAGGCCGCACGCTGCGGTTGTCCGACCTCCATCCGGTCGAGCCGGGCCCGGACGAGGAATGGGCGGGCGCCGACCTGGCCGATCGCGCGGCCATGGCCGAGGCCATGAAGGGCGTGGACGCCGTCCTCCACCTGGGCGGCCAGAGCCGCGAGCGTCCGTGGGACGACATCGTGCACGCCAACGTCCACGGCACCCAGGTCCTCATGGAGGCCGCCAGGAACGAGGGCGTACGGCACCTGGTGCTCATGGGCAGCCACCACGCGGCCGGCTTCCACACCAGGCCGCGCGACGGCTCGGACCTGCCCGACTACGCCTTCCCGCGCCCTGACACCTTCTACGGCGTCAGCAAGGTCGTCATGGAGGCCCTGGGCAGCCTGTACCACGACCGGTTCGGCATGAACGTGACCGTGGTCAGGCTCGGCACCTGCACCGAGCGCGCGGCCGACACCCGCGGGCTGGCCACCTGGATCTCGCCCGGCGACCTGGCCCGGCTGGTCGAGGCCGCGCTGGTCGCGCCCGGCTACCACGTCGTGTGGGGCGTCTCCGGCAACGCCCGCCGGTGGTGGTCGCTGCAGGAGGCCCGCCGCCTCGGCTACGAGCCCCGCGACGACTCCGAGCCCCAGGCCGCCGCCCTCGTCACAGAACAGGGCGAGCCCGACCTGTCGGACCCGGTGCACGACCGCGCCGGCGGGGTGTTCACGCTCAACGAACTCGGCGGCGCCTGGTAGGCAAACGGTTGCAGAAACCTTGACGCCGGGACCGCCGAAGGTCAAGGCTTGGCTCTGGCAACCGTTTGCAAGGAGGACGGCCATGACGGTGACGATCAAAGACGTCGCCCGCGCCTGCGGCGTGCACGTCTCGACCGTCTCGCGCACGTTCTCGGCGCCGCACCTGGTCAATCCTGCCACGCGCAACCGGGTGCTGGCCGCCGCCGACGACCTCGGCTACCGGCCCAACAGGGCGGCCAGGGCGCTGACGACCGGCCGCACGTTCAACCTCGGCCTCATCGTCGCCGACATCGCCAACCCCTTCTTCCCGCCGCTGATCAAGGCCGCGCAGGCGCAGGCGCGGGGGCGCGACTACCACGTCTTCGTGGCCGACACCGACGAGGATCCGCGGGTCGAGGAGGAGCTGATCCGCACGTTCGCCAAGCAGGTGGACGGCGTGCTGCTGTGCAGCCCCCGGCTGTCCAACCGGATGATCGAACGCCTGGCCGAGGACGTGCCGTTCGTGCTGGTCAACCGGCGGATCAAGGGCATGCCCGCGGTGCTGATGGACGTCGGCAAGGGCGCCAGGCTCGCGCTGGAGCACCTGGCCGGGCTCGGCCACCGCAGGATCGCCCTGCTGTCCGGCCCGCCCGGCTCGTGGACCAGCAACGAGATGCAGGCCGCCGCGGCCGAGATGCGGGGCCTCGACCTGCTCTTCTTCGGCCCCAACCAGCCCACCGAGTCCGGCGGCCTGGCGGTGGCGCCGGAGGTGGCCGCCTGCGGGGCGACGGGCGTGCTGGCCTACAACGACCTCGTCGCGCTGGGCCTCCTCGAAGGGCTCACCGCGATGGGCGTCGACGTGCCGGGCCGGATCAGCGTGATCGGGTTCGACGACATCCTGCCGGGGCGGCTCGGCCGGCCCAAGCTCACCACGGTGGCGATGCCCGCGGCGGTGGCCGGGCGGATGGCGGTCGACCTGCTGCTGCAGTCAGAGGGCGAGGGCGCGGTGATCAACCTGGACACCGACCTCATCGTCCGCGAATCCACGGGAAGGGCCCAAACATGATCTTCGGAACGCTGCCGTCGGGGGAGACCGTCGAGCGCGTGGAGCTGTCGTCCGGACGGCTGCGCGCCGAGGTGCTGACCTACGGCGCCGTCCTGCGCTCGCTGGAGGTCTCCGGCCTCGACGTCGTGCTCGGCCTGGACACCCTGGAGGACTACCGCACCCGCAGCCGCTACTTCGGCGCCGTGGTCGGCCGCTACGGCAACCGCATCGCTGGCGGCCGCTTCACCCTCGACGGCCGCGAGCACCGCCTGCCGGTCAACAACGGCCCCCACAGCCTGCACGGCGGCACCGAGGGCTTCGACGGCAAGGTCTGGACGATCACCGCCCGCACCCCCGACTCCGTCACCCTCGAACTGACCAGCCCCGACGGCGACCAGGGCTACCCCGGCACGCTCACCGCCGCGGTCACCTACACCCTGGAGGACGACGCCCTCCGCCTCGACTACGCCGCCGAGACCGACGCGCCGACCGTGCTCAACCTCACCAACCACTCCTACTTCAACCTGACCGGCGGCGGCGACGTGCTCGGCCACGTGGTCAGGCTGGACGCCGCCCACTACCTCCCCGTGGACGACGGCAAGATCCCCACCGGGGAGCTCGCGCCGGTCAAGGGCACCCCCTTCGACTTCACCGAGCCGCACGCGGTGGGCGAGCGGATGGGCGGCGCCTACGACCACTGCTACGTGCTCGACGGCGACATCGAGGTCAGCGCGGGCGGCCTGACCATGCGGGTGACCACCACCGAGCCGGGCGTGCAGTTCTACACGGGCGGCATGCTCGACGGGGTCGCCACGCCGTACGGGCCCTTCGCCGGGTTGTGCCTGGAGACCCAGCACTTCCCCGACTCGCCGAACCAGCCGCACTTCCCCTCCACCGTGCTGCGGCCCGGCGAGCGCCACACCTCCTCGACCGCCTACCGCTTCACGGCCTGACCCCGCGCAGCTCGGTCGCGGCCTTGATGACCAGCAGCGCCACGTCGTCCTGGGACGGCTCCTGGGCGAACGTCTCGACGGCGTGCCGCACGCGTTCGGCCACCGCGTGGGCGCTCAGGCCGCGGCAGGTGGACAGCAGCGCCGACAGGCCGTCGTCGTCGTCGAGCAGCCGGTCGCCGTCGCGCCGTTCGGTCACGCCGTCGGTGACGCACAGCAGCACCTCCTCCGGCGCCAGCTCGAACGTCTCGACGTAGAACCGGGCGCCGGCCTCGACGCCGAGCAGCAGTTGCGGCGCGGCCACCGTGTCGACCGCGCCGTCGGCGCGCAGCAGCAGCGGCGGCGGGTGCCCGGCGGACGCGATCGTGCACAGCGCGCCGCCCTGGGGCAGCGGGATCAGCTCGCCGCACAGCAGGCTGAGGAACCGGCCGTCGTCGCCCTCCTCCAGCAGGGCCTGGTTGAGCCGGTCGAGGATGTCGGCGACCGTGTAGTGCTCCTTGGCCAGCAGCCGGACGGCGTGCCGGGCCAGGCCGGTGACCGCGGCGGCCTCGGGGCCGCTGCCGCACACGTCGCCGAGGGCGAAGCACCAGTGGTCGGAGACGGTGAACAGGTCGTAGAAGTCGCCGCCCACGTCGGCGCCCTCCTCGGCCGGCTCGTAGACGACCGCGGATTCCAGGCCCGGCATGGGGGCCACGCGCATGGGCAGCAGGCTGCGCTGCAACACCCGCGAGGTGGTCGCCTGGCGGGCGTACAGCATGGCGGTGTGCAGGTTGAGCGCGACCAGCCGGCACAGGTCGGCCAGCAGGTCGGCCAGCTCCAGCGGCAGGGTGGGCTCGGCGCGGCCGATCACCAGCGCGCCGTGCGACCTGCCCTGCGTGAGCAGCGGGAACGACAGCACCGTCTCGGGGCCGACGGGCCAGCTCACCTCGTCGAGCGCGGTGCGCGGGATCGCCGGCAGCGACCTGCGCAGGTTGGCGTTGTAACGCTCCTCGCTGTGCCAGACGTGGGCGAGCCTGGTCATGCCCGCCAGATCGGTCAGGTAGACCGCCGCCCACGTCGCGATCTTGGGCACGACGAGCTGCGCGGTCAGCGCGGCGATCAGCTCCTCGTCGTGCACCCCGGCCAGCAGCTCGCCCGCCTCGGCCAGGAACGACAGCCGGCCCCGGTGGGCGCGCTCGCGCTCGGCCAGCCGCTCGCGCTGCACCGGCACCGCCACCTGATCGGCGATGTGCTGCAGGCTGACGGTGAGCTCCTGGTCGAAGCGGCCCGGCTGGGCCGCGGTCACCACGATGTAGCCGGTCACCTCGCCGCCCACGCTCATCGGCGCGCACGCCAGCGACCTGGCCCGCAGCTGCTGGGCCAGCTCGACGTCGCCGGCCAGCAGGTCGTCGATCATCGACGGCGTCCTGCCGTCGGGGCCGAACACGCCCGCGGCCAGCACGCCGACCAGCCCCGCCGTCGCGCCCGCGCCCGCCGCCACGCCGAACCGGTCGCCGCCCTCGGCGGCCAGCAGCACGTACGCCGCGTCGCCGCCGCTGCTGGTCTGGACGATCCGCGCGATGGTGTCCAGCAGCTCCGCGAACGGCATGTCCCGGTCGAGCAGGTCCTTGATCCGCCGTCCGGCCTCCCTGCGCAGCGGCGCGGCCGGCGGCGTCAGCACGTAACGGTGGTCGCCGGCCACCATCATCCAGATCGACCGCCGCTCCTCCGGCCCGCCGCGGCTGCGCACGTGGGAGACGTAGACGGGGATCAGCCGGCCGTCGAGGTGGCGCATGCGCGCCTCGCCCCGCCAGCGGCCCAGCGACAGGGTGCCGGCCAGGGACATGGCGTACGGGCCGTGGCCGCGCCAGGCCACCAGGTCGGCCAGCGGCCTGCCGACGGCCTGCTCGGACGTCCAGCCCAGCAGGTGCTCGGCCTCGGAGTTCCACGACAGCACGGTCCCGTCGCCGTCGGCGAGCAGCACCCCGACGTGCAGCCCCTCGATGGGCGCGGCCACGGTGGCGGGCGCCAGGCCCGGCGTGCCGACCATGACCTCCTGGTGGTCGGGCCCGTCGGTCAGCTCCATGCGGACCCACACCCGTTTGGCGGTCCTGGTGTAGGTGACGCCCCAGGCGTCGGCCAGCATGGCGGCCAGCGCCAGCCCGCGCCCGGACGTGCGCGCGGGGTCGGTGGACATGGCCTCGGGGGTCGGGACCGTCCTGCCGGGCCGGTGGTCGTCGACCTCGATCTCCAGCCTGGCCGGGCTCGCCGCGACGTCGAGGCGGCAGGTCAGCTCGATGCCGGTGCCCGCGTGCACCACGGCGTTGGTGACGAGCTCGCTGGTCAGCAGCACCGCGTCTTCCGTCAGGTGGCTGAGGCGCCACTCGCCGAGCACCTGGCGGATGAAGCGGCGCGCGTGCGCCGGGGCGTGCGGAGTGCCGTCGAAGGCTGTGCTCGACACTCTGGTCGTGTCCACTGTGCGTCCTAGAACATCACTCGTTGTGGCAGTTCGGTCACAGTCAGAGTGTCAGATGGGTGCCGTTGATACCTCCGGTTGTGAAGAAGGTGCTCCCGGCTAACGCACGTCCCGCAGAAGGCCGACCAGCGGCGCCGCGGCGGCCGTCACGACCGCGCAGGCCAGGAAGAGCAGGAAGTAGTTGGGCCCGGGGGCGAAGGGGTCGCGGCCGACGCCGAGCAGCACCGGCGCGAGCGCGGGCGCGACCGCCGACGGCAGGTGCTTGGCCATCGCGAACGCGCCCAGGAAGCGCCCGGCCTCGCGCTCGTCGGGCAGCACCTGGGTCACCATGCCGAGGTCGACCGCGTAGTAGACGCCGGTCGCCGCCCCCGAGACCACGGCCACCAGCACCACGACGGCCACGCTCGCGGTCGCCGCCTTGAGCAGCAGCATGGCGGCCAGGATCACGGTCGCCCACAGGACGAACGGCCGCCCCCTGCCGATCCTGGCCGCCCAGCGCCCGCCGAGGTAGGCCAGCAGGCCGGACAGCAGCGTGCTGACGATCGTCGTCAGGCCCACCAGCGCGGTCGCCGCCGCGGTCGCCATCTGCAGACGGCTCTGCAGGTAGTAGAGCGAGTACGACGAGATCAACGCGAACCCGATGCTGACCAGCACCCGCTGGATCCACAGCAGCCGGAAGTCGCGCGCCCCGGCGGGCAGCACCAGCAGCGCCGAGGCCAGGCTGCGCAGGCTCACCGGCCGCCGCCCGGCCGGATCGAGCCGGCGGTCCGGCAGCGCCACCCACAACACGAGCGCGGCGGCCACGGCCAGCGCCCCGCACACTGCGAACGCCGTGACCAGCGAGTCCTTGAACACCTGGGCGACCACCATCGCGGGCACGACGCCGACGATGTTGCACATCGAGAACACGCCGGCGACCCGTGTCCGGCGCTCGGGCGGGAACTGGTCCACGACGGTGGCGGTCAGGCCGGCCACCATGGCCTGGTAGCCGCAGACGGCGACGATCCAGCCGAGCGCGACCAGGGGCACCGAGCCGGCCATGGCGAGCAGCAGCAGGCCGGCCAGACCGGTGAGCGAGCCGCCGAGGATCCAGGGGCGGCGCATGCCGTACCGGCCGGCGGTCCGGTCCGACAGGTGGCCGGAGATCGGGTTGGCGATCACGGTGGCCACGCCGCCGAGGGCGGTGACCAGGCCGAGCGTGGTCTCCTTGCCCGCCGGGGCGATCTCCTGGATCTTCAGCCCGAGCCCGAGGACGAGGGGCAGCGCGCCGGCGGCGGCGTAGCAGAGCTCGGCCAGGCCGATGGCGGCGACCAGGCCGCGGCGCAGGCGTACCGGCTCCCGGGTGAGCGTCATGGCAGCAGGGCGGCGCGCAGCCGCCGGATCCGGGCGGCGGTGAGGCCGTGGGCGAGCAGGAACCTCTCGGCGCCGCCCAGGTCGTCCAGGGCGGCCAGGAACGTGCGCATCGCGCTCTCGGGCGCGTCGAGCAGCGCGGCCGGAATGCCCCCGGAAGTCCGGGAAGCCCCGGAAGCCCCGGAAATCCCGGAAGCCCCGGCAGTCCCGGACAGGCCGAGCATGGCCAGGACGTCGGGGAGCGCCCGCGCGGTCAGGGCGTAGTCGCGCACGATGGCCTCGTGGTCCACGCCGAGCAGGTCGAGGATGAGGGCGACGACCATGCCGGTCCGGTCCTTGCCGGCCGCGCAGTGCACGAGCGCGGGCAGACCGTCGGCGATCTCGGCGACCACCTCGGCGAACCAGGCGGCCCGGTGGTGGAGGAGGCCGACGTACAGGTCGCCGAGGTCCAGGTCGGCGGGCAGCGCCGCGAGCCGGGCGGGGGAGGAGTCGCCGCCCGTGCCGAGGGCGGCGTGACGGATGCCGTCGTTCGGCAGGCCGACCCAGTCGCCGGGCCGGCGCTCGTCGTCGCCGCGCAGGTCGGCGATGAGCCGGAGGCCGGCGACGAGCCGGGCGTCGTCGGGGCTGAGGGTGTGCGGTTGCGCCGAGCGGTAGAGCACGCCCGGACGCAGGGAGGTCGCGGTGGCGACGTCCCGGAGGTTCAGGAGGGGCATGGGTCATATATATGAGTGGACGGTCTGCGGAAAGGCTGCCCGCATGTGGCCGGAGGATGAACCCTGCGGCACCTTTAAGGTGTTCACGTGCCACGACAAGCCCGCTACCGAGAGATCGCCCAAGTCCTCGGCAGGTCCATCGAGTCGGGCGAGCTGGCGCCGGGCGAGCGCCTGCCGACCGAGGACGCGCTGGCCGAGCGCTACGGCGTCCACCGGCTGACCGCCCGCCAGGCGATGGTGGAGCTGCGCAAGGCCGGCCTGGTCGAGACCCGGCAGGGGCTCGGGAGCTTCGTCAGGCGGGCGCCGCGCCGGATCGAGGTCTCCGTCGACCCCGAGACACGCCGGCACCGCCCTTCGGACATCGCGGGCATGGCGGGTGTGTTCGGCGGCGGCGAGCGGGTCGTGGAGCGCGCGGAGACGGCGCATCCCGTGGCGGCCGGTCACCTGCGGCTGTCCGGCGGCGTCGTGCACGAGATCACCACCCTGCTCCGCAACGCCGAGCGGCCCTGCGTGCTCAGCCGCTACCGCCTGGCCCCCGAGCTGGCAGGGTTGCGCCTCGACGCCAAGGCGGGCGTGCTCGCCTCGCTGGAGGCCGCCGGGCACGCCTACCGCTACGCCTGGCACGCCATCTCGGCCGAGCCCGCCGACCTGCACGACCAGAGCATGCTGGAGATGCAGGCGGGCGAGGCGGTGCTGGTGCGGGAGGGGCTGCTCACGCACGAGGGCCAGCCCCTGTGCCACGTCGAGCGGCGCTGCCGCGGCGACATGATCTCGTTCGTCACCCGATATGACTGAGCAGGACCTCGGTGTCCAGCTCGTAGACCGGCGGCGCGGCCGACAGCGGCACGAGCGTGGCGAGCGCCCCTGACGGGCCGAGGTCCACCCGGGTGAACGCCTGCAGCGGCAGCGCCCGCGTGCGCCCCGCCGGGGGCATGGTGTCGGCGGCGTAGGCGCTGCCGGGGCCCACCCAGACCGGGATTCCGGCCAGCATGCCGGCGCTCGCGCTGTGCGTGTGACCGGCCAGCAGGAGCCGCACGTCCGTCCCGGCCAGCACGCGGGCCAGCCGTTCCGGCTCGCGCAGGCCGATGCCGTCCATGAGGGGCAGCACGCTGGGGATCGGCGGGTGGTGCAGCACCAGCACGCTGCCGTCGGGCGCGGGCGTGGCCAGGGTGTCCGCCAGCCAGGCGAGCTGGTCGTCGTCGAGCTCGCCGTGGTGCCGGCCGGGCACGGAGGTGTCCAGTGCGACCAGGCGCAGGCCGCCCGCCATCGTGACGGCGTCCCAGGGGCCCTCCTCGACGCGCGGCCGGGCGGCGGCGTTCAGCCCGGCCAGGCCCGCGCGGAAGGCCGCGCGCTCGTCGTGGTTGCCCATGGCGGTCACGACGACCGCGCCGAGCGCCCCCGCGGCCTGCCCGACCGCCTCCGCCAGCAGCCGGTACGAGGCCAGGTCCCCCTGGTCGGCCAGGTCCCCCGACAGGACGACGGCGGCGACGTCCGTCCCCGAGGCCAGGACGGCGGCCAGCGCGGCCCGCAGGGCGCCCACCGGGTCCGCCGAGCCGTGCAGCGGCCCCTCGGGTACGACATGGACGTCGGTGAGATGGATCAGCGTGTACGTCATGACCGCGAACCTGCACGACGCCACTGAACGTGATCAGTCATCTATATGAATACAGTCGGACATTTCGGGCGCACGGCGCGTCTTCGCGCGTGCGATGCCGTCTCCGACGTACCTTTGGCATCATGGCCACCCGTACGCCGAAAAGCGCATCGAAGGGGCCGGCGAAGCGGTCGACCTCGCCTCGATCGACCCCCGCGAAGCGGCCGGCCACGGCGGCGGGGCGACCGAGGCCGAAGGCCGCGAGCTCCGGCCGCAAGTCCTCCGTGACCCATCCCGACCCGATCAGCTGGGTCTTCACGATGATCGGCAAGCTGATCGTCGGGCTCTGGATGCTGCTCGCCAACGGCATCGGCAGCACCGCCCGCGCGCTCGGCAAGAACGCCCGCGAGCTCGACCCCGCGCACCGGCGCGACGGCGTGGGCCTGTCGGTGCTGGCCGGCGCGATCGTGCTGGCCGCGATGACCTGGCGCAACCCCGAGGGCACGGTCTCCGGCGTCGTCAACACCGTCGTGCACGCCGTGTTCGGCTCGCTGGCCTGGGCGCTGCCGCTGCTGCTCGGCCTGCTGGCCTGGCGTTACCTGCGCCACCCCGACCAGAACGCCGACACCGGCCGCATGGTCATCGGGTGGAGCGCGCTCATGGTCGGCGTGCTCGGCGTCATCCACGTGGCCAACGACACCCCCTACCCGGCGGGCCAGGGGCAGGGCATGGACAAGGTGTCGGCCGCCGGGGGCATGATCGGGTTCATCGTGTCGGCGCCGCCGATGAGCATCCTGCCGTCGTGGATCACGATCCCGCTGCTGCTGCTCCTGTCCGGGTTCGGCGTGCTGGTGATCACCGCCACGCCCGTCCACCGCATCCCCGAGCGGCTGTCGGAGCTGCGGCACATGTTGTTCGAGCGGCACGCCGAGCCGCTCGCGCCGCGCGAGCCCGCCAAGCGCCGGCCGCGGGCCAAGAAGGCGGAGGCCGAGGGCGCCGAGACGGTCAAGCCGTACGACACGCCGGTCATCGCCGAGAAGGACAAGCTGGCCGACCACTCGCCGGAGATCGTGCCCGGGCTCGTCGACGGGCCCGCGGACGAGGAGCCGTCCGTGCCCGAGCGCAGGCCGGAACCGCCGGAGCCCACGCCCGCGCCGCGCAAGGTCGAGCAGCTCGTGCTGTCGCCGCAGGCGGGCCCCTACAGCCTGCCCGACCTGCAGTTCCTCAAGCCGGGCACCGCGCCCAAGCCGCAGACCAAGGCCAACACGACCGTGGTCAACGCGCTGACCAGCGTGCTGGAGCAGTTCTCCATCGACGCGCAGGTGATCGGCTTCACCCGTGGCCCGACGGTCACCCGCTACGAGATCGAGCTCGGCCCGGCGGTCAAGGTGGAGAAGGTCACCGCCCTCACCAAGAACATCGCCTACGCCGTCAAGTCGGCCGACGTCCGGATCCTGTCCCCGATCCCCGGCAAGTCGGCGATCGGCGTCGAGATCCCCAACGCCGACAAGGACCTGGTCGCGCTCGGCGACGTGCTGCGCTCCCAGGTGGCCCAGGCCGACCACCACCCGATGATCGTGGGCCTGGGCAAGGACGTCGAGGGCCGGACCATCGTCGCCAACCTCGCCAAGATGCCCCACCTGCTCATCGCGGGCGCGACCGGCGCCGGCAAGTCGGTCTGCGTCAACGGCCTCATCACCAGCATCCTCATGCGCTCCACCCCCGACGAGGTGCGCATGGTGCTGGTCGACCCCAAGCGCGTCGAGCTCAGCGTCTACGAGGGCATCCCGCACCTCATCACGCCCATCATCACCAACCCGAAGAAGGCCGCCGAGGCCCTGGAATGGGTCGTGGGCGAGATGGACCGCCGCTACGACGACCTGGCCGCCAGCGGGTTCCGGCACGTCGACGAGTTCAACAAGGCCGTGCGCGCGGGCAAGCTGGTGCCGCCGCCGGGCAGCGAGCGGGTCTACCAGCCGTACCCGTACCTGCTGGTGATCGTGGACGAGCTGGCCGACCTCATGATGGTGGCCCCGCGCGACGTCGAGGACTCGATCGTGCGCATCACGCAGCTCGCCCGCGCGGCCGGCATCCACCTGGTGATCGCCACCCAGCGGCCCTCGGTCGACGTCGTCACCGGCCTGATCAAGGCCAACGTGCCGTCCAGGCTGGCCTTCGCGGTGTCGTCGCTGACCGACTCGCGGGTCATCCTCGACCAGCCGGGCGCCGACAAGCTGGTCGGCCAGGGCGACGCGCTGTTCCTGCCGATGGGCGCGAGCAAGCCCATCCGGATCCAGAACGCGTTCGTCTCGGAGAAGGAGATCGCCGAGATCGTCACGCACTGCAAGGAGCAGATGCAGGTCGAGTACCGCGACGACGTGGCCGCCGCGCCGGTCAAGCGGGAGATCGACGAGGAGATCGGCGACGACCTCGACCTGCTGATCCAGGCCGCCGAGCTGATCGTGACCACCCAGTTCGGCTCGACCTCGATGTTGCAGCGCAAGCTGCGGGTCGGCTTCGCCAAGGCCGGACGGCTGATGGACCTGCTGGAGAGCCGCAACGTGGTGGGCCCCAGCGAAGGCTCCAAGGCCCGGGAAGTGCTGGTGAAACCGGACGATCTGCCCGGCCTGCTGGCCGACCTGCGTGGCGAATGACCCCAATGCACGGTTCCACGGCGATAACTGATTGAATATGAACCACTACGCACTGTCGTGGTGGGGAGGCGTTCGCTGTGCAGGAACAGAGCATCGGGGCCATGCTGGCAGCGGCCAGGCAGGCGGCGGGAATGACGGTCGCGCAGGTCAGCGCGGCGACCCGGATCAGAGAAACGATCATCAACCGGATCGAGCAGGATGACTACGACCAGTGCGGGGGCGCGTTCTACTCCCGCGGTCACGTCAAGGCCATAGCCAAGGTCGTCGGGCTCGATCCCGAGGCCACGGTCCACCTGTTCGACCAGCAGTACGGCGGGCCGCCGCAGCCCGTCCGCGCCGCCGCGGTGTTCCAGGCCGACCGCACGCTCGCCCTGCGCGAACGCCGGGGGCCCAACTGGACGATGGCGCTCGGCGTGGCGCTGGCCGTCGTGGTGGTGTTCGGCACGGTGCGCGTGCTCGGCGGCGCGAGCGACCAGGTGCGCACCGCCGACGTGCACGCCATCACGCCCAAGCCCAGCGTGCCGCCGAACACGCCCATCACCGAGGGCCCCAGGGCCGCGGCGGACAAGGGCAAGGCGGGCAAGGGCATGGTCACCCTGAGGATCGAGGCCAGACGTACGTCGTACGTGAACGTGCGCGACGGTCAGGGCCGGATGCTCTTCGCCGGGATGTTGAAGGCCGGGGACAGCTCGACCTGGCGGGCCGCCGAGAAGGTCAGCCTGCTCCTCGGTGACGCCGGAGCGGTGTCCTTGCAGGTCAACGGCAAGAAGGTGGACAAACTCGGGGGCCGGGGCGAGATGGTGACCCGCTCGTTCGGCCTCGACGCGTCGCCTCCGCGGTAGTCCGGCGGGGAGGCCGTGCATCAGGTGGTGGCCAACTCCCGATACCGTAGTGTTCACCATGTCATCCCGCCGAACCGCATCGCTGATCACCCTGGGCTGCGCGCGCAACGAGGTCGACTCCGAGGAGCTGGCCGCGCGACTAGAGGCTGCCGGCTGGCAGCTGGGCGACGACGACCCCGACGTCGTCGTCGTCAACACGTGTGGCTTCATTGACTCGGCCAAGAAAGACTCCATCGACACGCTGCTCGCCGCCGCCGACTCCGGGGCGAAGGTGGTGGCCGCGGGTTGCATGGCCGAGCGCTACGGCAACGAGCTGGCCGAGGCACTGCCCGAGGCGAGCGCCGTCATCTCCTTCGACGACTACACCGAGATCGGCGGCCGGCTCGACGACGTGCTGGCCGGGCGTCCGCTCAAGCCGCACACGCCGCGCGACCGCCGCACGCTGCTGCCCATCTCGCCGGTCGAGCGCGGCAGCGCGCCCAAGACCGGCATCCCGGGCCACGGCGAGCTGCCCGACGGGCTGGCGCCCGCCAGCGGCCCGCGCGTGCTGCGCAAGCGCCTCGACGAGAGCCCGGTCGCCTCGCTCAAGCTGGCCTCCGGCTGCGACCGGCGCTGCACGTTCTGCGCCATCCCGGCCTTCCGCGGGGCCTACGTCTCGCGCAACCCCGACGAGCTGCTCGCCGAGGCCGACTGGCTGGCTCATCGCGGCGTGCGCGAGCTCGTCCTGGTCTCGGAGAACTCCACCTCCTACGGCAAGGACCTGGGCGACCTGCGGGCGCTGGAGAAGCTGCTGCCGCAGCTCGCCGCCGTGCCGGGCATCGACCGGGTGCGGGTCAGCTACCTGCAGCCCGCCGAGCTGCGGCCGGGGCTGATCGACGTCATCACCGCCACCGAGGGCGTGGCCGACTACTTCGACCTGTCCTTCCAGCACGCCAGCGGCGGCGTCCTGCGCCGGATGCGCCGCTTCGGCGACCCCGAGCGTTTCCTCGGCCTCCTGGAGAGCGTGCGCAAGGGCGCTCCCGAGGCGGGCGTGCGCTCCAACTTCATCGTGGGCTTCCCCGGCGAGACCGAGGAGGAGTTCGGCGAGCTGGTCGGCTTCCTGGAGCAGGCCAGGCTCGACGTGATCGGCGTGTTCGGCTACTCCGACGAAGACGGCACGGAGGCGGCCAACCTGCCGGGCAAGCTCGACCAGGAGGTCATCGACGAGCGGGTGCGCGTGCTCACCGAGCTGGCGGAGGAACTGACCGCCCAGCGCGCGGAGGAGCGCATCGGCACGGAGGTCGACGTGCTCATCGACGACGACCTGGGAGACGGCGGCTACGAGGGCCGGGCCGCCCACCAGGGCCCGGAGGTCGACGGCTCGGTGACGGTCCAGGGCATCGGCCTGGTCAAGGGACAGATCGTGCGCGCGGTCGTGGTCGACGCCGAGGGGGTTGACCTGATCGCGCGCATCAAGGCCAGTCCATGACCAGGGACGAGCGCCGCGTGGTGAGCCCGTGGAACATCGCCAACGTCCTCACGGTCCTCCGGTTGGCGCTCGTCCCCTTCTTCGTCGCATGCCTGTTCCTGCCCGGCACCGGCTGGCGGCTGGCCGCCCTGGGGGTGTTCGGGGTCGCCTCGATCACCGACCATCTCGACGGCGAGCTGGCCCGCCGCTACGGGCTGATCACCGATTTCGGCAAGATCGCCGACCCGATCGCCGACAAGGCGCTCACCGGGGCGGCGATGGTCTGCCTGTCGATCCTCGACGAGCTGCCGTGGTGGGTCACGATCGTGATCCTGGGCCGCGAGCTGGGCATCACCCTGCTCCGGCTGGTCCTGCTGCGGCACGCGGTCATCCCGGCCAGCTACGGCGGCAAGGTCAAGACCGTGCTGCAGATCGCCGCCATCGTGCTCTACATCCTGCCGGGGGTGCCCGACCCGCTGCGATGGGTGGTGATGGGCGCGGCGCTGGTCGTGACCGTCGCGACGGGCGTCGACTATCTCGTACGGGCGGTCAAGCTGCGCCAGGTGGCCAGACGGGCGCGTGGGGAGTGAGCTGAGCGATGACGGACGTGGCCGAGGTCCTGGCCCTGCTGGTGCGGCAGAGCGCCACCGTGGCGGTGGCCGAGTCGCTGACCGGCGGGCTCATCGGGGCCGCGTTCACGTCGGTCTCGGGGGCGTCCAAGGCGTTCCGGGGCGGGGTGATCTCCTACGCCACCGATCTCAAGCACGAGTTGCTGGGCGTGCCCGGCGAGCTGCTGCGGCGCGAGGGGGCAGTGCATCCCGAGGTGGCCGCGGCGATGGCCGAAGGGGTCGCCCGGGTGTGCGGGGCGGGATACGGGCTGGCCGTGACGGGTGTGGCCGGCCCCGAACCGCAGGACGGAAAGCCCGTGGGCCTGGTGTACGCCGCGGTCCACGGCCCGGGCGGGGAGAACCTGGTGCGTGAGTTGAGCCTTGAGGGGTCGCGCGAACGTATCCGGGTAAGGACGGTGCACGAGGCAGTCGATCTCCTCGCAGGTGTGCTGAAGGCCAACAAAGGGGAACATTCCGGATGATTACCGTGTTACGTCCCGAGCGAACATGCGAAGCACGGTCTGACGCGGTGTCGGTGGATACGGGTACGGTGGAGCTGTGAGTGAGGTCCGTGAGCCAACTGCAAGCACCGAGCGCCCGGCAGGCGGGCCTGATGAGTCGCGCGACCAGGCACGAGCGGCAGACCCGGGGAGGCGACGCCCCATGATGACGGCGAGGAGTATGTACGAAGCCAAGAAGACCAATGTGCGGCACGATCCGATCGCGCGGGGCGTGGTGAAGACATCCACGCCGGGGAGGGAGCGACAGATGATTCTGCTGCGTCAGCTGCTCGGTGACGTGCTGAGGCGGTTGCGGGTGCGTCAGGGGCGCACGCTACGCGAGGTGTCCACGCTGGCGCGTGTCTCGCTCGGTTATCTTTCCGAGGTCGAGCGTGGCCAGAAGGAAGCCTCGTCAGAGCTGCTTGCGTCCATTTGTGGTGCTCTGGGAGTGCCGCTCTCGCAGGTGTTGCGTGAGGTTTCCGACCAGTTCGCGCTGGCGGAGCTCCAGGCCGCGCCTGTGCTGGCCGACATGCCCGAGCACGAGCGACTGCCCCTTGCCGAGACGGTTCCCGGTTCGATCGGCGACACCGTGTTCCCCGAGGTCAAGGACATGGTGGCGGCCTAACGCGGCTGGCAGCCACCACACCACAGGATCAGCCTTTCCTGTGGCTGTGCCCCCATCTCCCCGCGGCTGATGCGCGTGCCGCATCGGCGACAGGGTCTCCCTGCCCTGCCGTAGACCCAGGTCTGGTTCGCCGGGCGGCGATCACCTGTCGTCACCGTGCCGCCATGCCCCTTGTTGGCCTCCAGCAGCCGGTGGGCCAGCGTGACAAGCCCTTCGAGATCCTCGATCTCCCCGACCTTCCGCCACGGCCAGATCCCGCGCAGGAACAGGGTCTCGGCGCGATAGATCGTGCCGATCCCCGCCAGGTTGCGCTGATCGAGCAGCGCTTCGCCGATCGTCCTGTCCGGTGCCGCTCGTAGCCTTCGCACGGCTTCGCCCGGGTCCCAGTCGGCGCCCAGCAGGTCCGGCCCCAGGTGTCCCACCAGCCGCTCCTCGTCGGCGGTCGTGACCAGGTCGACCATGCCGAGCTTGAGCCCCACCGCCTGCCACTCCGCGTTGGCCAGGATCAGCCGCACCTGGTCGCCGCCGGCCGTGCGCCGCCCCGCGGGCATGACCCGCCAGCTTCCGTCCATGCGCAGGTGGGTGTGCACGGTCAGGCCGCCCTCGACCCGCGTCAGCAGATGTTTGCCCCTGGAGACGGTGGTGAGCACCGTACGGCCGCTCAGGTCCGCGGTGGCGTGCCGTGGGACGCGGAAGTCCGACCTGGTCAGCACGCGGCCGTCGAGCGCGCCGCGCAGGCGCGCCGCGGTGCGGTAGACGGCGTCTCCCTCGGGCATCCCTCCAGTCTAGGTACCCGCCTCCCGGCCGGGACGGCGGCCACGGGCCCGAGGGCGCCCGCCGCCGCCACCGGCCGGCGTCAGTCCCAGGCGGCGGGGTCGGCGGCCAGCTGGCGGACGCGCTCGGGAAGGCTGCCCGTGGCCACCTGCTCGAGCGTGACCTCCTCCAGGATGGCCCGCTCGGTGGCGCGCAACGCGATCCACACCTGCTGCAACGACTCGGCCGGGCCTCGGTAGCCGACGTGTTCGGGACGCTCGCCGCGCACGTTGGCCAGCGGCCCGTCGACGGCCCTGATCACGTCGGCGAGCGAGATGTTCGCGGCGGGCCGGGCCAGCACGTAGCCGCCCTCGGGGCCCCGCTGGCCGCGCACGAGGCCGGCGCGGCGCATCTGGAGCAGGATGTTCTCCAGGTATTTGGGAGGCATGTCCTGTTCCTTGGCGAGCTCACCCACGGTAGTCGGACCCGCGCCGGCTGCGGCGAGTTCAGCGGCGGCACGGAGGGCGTAGTCGACACGAGCGGAAAGGCGCATGTTCTCGATTATCCCTCCTGGTCAACACTGGTTAGGCGCAAGGTCGTCAGAACGGGCAGGTGATCCGAATACGGCAACCTCGGCGCCTGACCGGAAATCGCCGTCAATCCCTTGGTGAGCAGCACGTGGTCGATGCGCTCCTTGGGGGCGTCGGCGGGCGAGGTCGGCGGGTCCCCGAACGCGGTCAGCGGGTCGCTCAGCCCGGCCGCCTTCAGCACCGCCATGGCCGGATCGGCGGGCCGGGTGTTGAGGTCGCCCGCCAGGATCACGGGCCGCCTCACCTGCTCCCCGGCTCCGGCGCCGCGGTGCCCGGCCTCCTCGGCGTCCCGGCCGGCGGCCAGGGAGCGGACGATCGCGGCAACCTCCGGGGCCTGGCCGTCGGGGGCCTGGAGGTGGGTGTTGACGATGCCCACCTCCCTGCCGCCGACGTCCAGGACGACCGTCTGGGCCTGCGCCCCCGTCGGGTAGTCGTGGGCGCCCAGGGGGTGGGAGTGCACCTGCCTGACCGGGAGGTTGGTGAGCAGCGCGTCGCCCCACACCTGGTCGGCGGCGGGCGCGAAGTGGTAGCGCATGCCGAGGCCGCGGGCGATCCTGGCCAGGTCGTCGTGGCCGCCGTTGAGCAGCCAGCCGCGGTCCACCTCGCTGAGCAGCACGACGTCGGGCTTCTGGGCGGCGGCCCAGGCCGCGATCCTGTCGAGCGACAGGCGGCCGTCCAGGCCGTAGCCCATGCGGATGTTGTAGGCGATCAGGGTGAAGGTGTCGCCCTGCTTGGCCCGTACGGGCGGCGCGGACGGCGCCCCGAGCGTGACGAGCCCCACCAGCAGCACGGCGACCGCCATCGGCAGCCAGCCGATGCGGACCGGCGCGGCCGGCGGCGGCGAGTGCCGGACCAGGGCCGTGATCACGCTGAGCACGGCCACCAGCACCGCCGCCGCCACGAGGACCAGGCCGTTGGGGAAGCCGAGGTTCATGTCGTAGGCCGCGTAGTAGACGAACAGCCCGACGAAGAAGACCAGCCCGCCGCCGAGCACGGCCACGCCAGGACGTCGCCCGGCGGGATAGTCGGGCCGCGCGGTTCCGGCGAGCAGGGAGCCGAGCCAGCTGATCACCAGCACGGCGGCGTAGGGCGCCGACAGGGCGAGCAGCACCGTGAAGGCCACCAGCAGGACCCCGAGGATGACGTCGAAGACCGGCGACAGCGGCGGGTGGGCGGCCACCACCACGGCCATGACCAGGACGACGGCGAGCAGGCCGGTGCCCGCCAGCACCTGCCACAGATCGGCCGGGCTCTGTTCCGGCTTGGCCCAGCCCGTGGCGGCCACGCCGGTCAGCAACATCGCCGGGCCGAGCAGGAACCACGTCAGCGCGGGCGCGCGGTCCACCTCGGCGGCCGGCGGGCGCAGGAGGCTCAGGAAGGCGGCGCAGAGCGAGAGCACCGCGAGCCACGGGAGCAGGCCGTCGCGCCAGACCAGGTCCACGCCGTCCAGCAGCAGGTGGACGATCAGCGACAGGCTCAGGCCGCCCATGACGCCGACGGGCACCGCCCGGCGCGGGACGGCGTGGGCGCAGCCGTACAGGAAGACCAGGCCCGCGGTGACGCCGGCGGAGGCGACGGGGAGCTGGCCCACGCCCGCCTGCAACAGGATCCTGGTGAGGACCAGCGCCGCGGCGCCGCCGAGCAGAGCGTGGCGCGGCTTGGCTAACAGCGCCAGGAAAGGCAGGATGAACCAGGCGGCGGCGTAGAGGCCCATCAGCTCCGGCGGCGTCTCGCCCGCGCGACCGAACAGGGTGATCAACGACGGGAGGAAGACTCTCAACACGTCCAGCAGCAGCACGAGGCCGAGCGCGAGCATGATCGCCGGGCCGCGGGGGATTGTCATGAGGCATCCTCGTGTTCGGCTCCGATGATATGCAAGAGCTGGGGCGCTAAACTTCCAACAACCTTTTCGAATTGACGGTGGGAATCAGCGTGGAGCGTCGTCCTGGTGTGCCCAGACTTCTCCGGGAGATCAACGATCGGGCCGCACTGGAGCTGTTGCTGGCCACCGGCCCCATGACGAGGGGGCAGATCGGCGACCTGACCGGTCTGTCCAAGGTCACCGCCTCCCAGACGCTCGCGCGGCTGGAGGAGCGCGGCCTGGTCGAGGTGGTGGGCGCGCAGGCGGGCGGCAGGGGGCCGAACGCGGCGCTCTACTCGGTCATCCCCTCCAGCGCCTACGTGGCCGGTCTGGAGGTCGGGCCCGAGCTCATCTCCACCGCCGTCGCCGACATCCACGGCCGCACCATCGCCGAGGTCACCGTCGATCCCGGCGGCCACGACGACCCGGTGGCCGCCGTGCACGGCGCGATCGTCAAGGCGTGCCGCAGCGCCAAGGTCAGCCTGGCCAAACTGCGCGGCGTGGTGATCGGCACCCCGGGCGTGGTCGATCCGCGCAGCGGCGACGTGCGTTTCTCCTTCGACCTGCCGGGCTGGCACGAGGGCATCCACGAGGCGCTCGCCGGCGACCTGCGGCGCGAGGTGACGATCGAGAACGACGTGAACCTGGCCGCCATCGCCGAGTACGCCGACGGCGCGGCCAAGGGCGTCGACGACTTCGTGCTGGTGTGGGCGAGCCGGGGCCTCGGCATGGCCGTCATGCTGGGCGGCAAGCTCCACCGGGGGCGTTCGGGCAGCGCGGGGGAGATCGGCTACCTGCCGGTGCCCGGCGTGCCGCTGCCGGAGGACATCCGCACCAAGCCGGGCCGGCTGCCGTCGCTGGCGGGCGGCCTGCAGTCGCTGGTGAGCGCCGAGGCGGTGGCCGAGCTGGCCCGCGGCTACGGTTTCGAGGCCGAGAGCGCCGGCGAGTGCGTCGAGGTCGCGGTGGCGGCCGGGTCCCGCGGTGAGCCGATGCTCGACGAGATCGCCCACCGGCTGGCGCTGGGCGTGGCGGCGGTGTGCGTGATCCTCGACCCGGGGCTGGTCGTGCTGGCCGGGGAGGTGGGCCACGCCGGGGGATCCGCGCTGACCTCCAGGGTGGAGGAGGCCGTGGCGCGGATCTGCCCGGTGCGGCCGCAGGTGGTCACCACGGCGGTCGCCCACGCCAACCCGGTGCTGCGCGGCGCGGTGCTGGCCGCCCTGGACCAGGCGCGCGAGGAGCTCCTCGCGCCCTGATCCGGCGGGCCGTGACCGCCCTGCTCAGGCGGTGATCAGTTCCACGGCGGCCTGGGCGTTGGCCCTGGCCGCCCCGTACGTGGCGATGTAGGCGGCGCTGTCGGGCCGCCAGACGGGCAGGCCCATCTCGATCACCGTCGCGTCCTGGCGGGCCGCCACCAGAGCGGAGACCAGTTCCTGGCTCGCCTGGTAGCGGTGGGCGTCCTTCACCACGATGACCAGCGACCGGTTCACGGCCTTGGCCAGCAGGGCGGGGACGTCGGCGGCCGCGGGCTCGACGCGGACGATCTCGGCGTCCGGCAGCCACGGGCCCACACCCCATGGCACGTTCCCCACGGCGATCGTGGGCGGGGTGTCCACCTCGATCACCAGGGGTTCCACCAGGGGTTCCGTCTCGCCGGTCAGCTGCACGGCGCGGCGGGCGGCGTGCAGGCCGACCCCGTTCTGCGCGGTCGCGATCACCTCGGGCGTGCCGAACCAGGCGCGCAGCGCCCCCACACGCTCGGCCGCCTCCTCCAGCCTGGCGGCCGGCAGCCGGCCCTCGGTCACCGCGGCCACGATCTCCCCGATGACCCGCTGGACGTCGTCCTCGCCGGGGATCGGGCCGAGGCAGATCAGGTCCGCCCCGGCCGCGAGCGTGAGCACGGCGCCGTTGGCCAGGCCGACGCTCTTGGTGATCGCGTGCATGTCCAGCGCGTCCGTGATCACCACGCCGTCGTAGCCGAGCTCGCCCCTGAGGAGCCCGGTCAGAGCGGCGGGTGACAGGGTGGCCGGAGTGTCCCCGGTCACCACCGGAACGGCCACGTGGGCGGTCATCACGGTCCTGGCGCCGGCCTCGATGGCCGCCTGGAACGGCGCGAGCTCGCGGGCGCGCAGCACGTCCAGGCCGACGTCCACGACGGGCACGGCCAGGTGGGAGTCCACCCGGGTGGCGCCGTGGCCGGGGAAGTGCTTGACGCAGGCGGCCACGTTCACCGACTGCAGGCCGTTGACCGCCGCCACCGTGTGCCTGGCCACCAGCGCCGGGTCGGCGCCGAAGGACCTGGTCCCGATCACCGGGTTGTCGGCCTCGGTGTTGACGTCCGCGCTCGGCGCGAGGTCCAGGTTGATGCCGCACGCGGCCAGCTCCGACCCGATCGCCGCGTAGACCCGGCAGGTCAGGTCCACGTCGTCGACCGCCCCCAGCGCCGCGTTCCCCGGGTACGGGCTGCCGACGTGGTAGGCCAGCCGGGTGACGTCCCCGCCCTCCTCGTCGAGCGAGATGACGGGCTCGGCCGAGGCGCGCAACGTCGTGGTGAGCGACCTGACCTGGTCGGGACCGGCGACGTTGAACCCGAAGAGCGTCACGCCGCCCAGGCCGTTGTCCAGCTCACGCAGCACCCAGTCGGGCGCCGTGGTGCCCTGGAAGGCGACGAGCAGCGTGCCGGCCGCGAGGCGACGCAGCCCCCGATCACTCTGACTCATGGCTCCTCATCACTTGAATGAAGGCACGACCGGGTACGGCCCGGACCAGCCGAGCCGTACGAGGATCAGTGCCTGTTACCCCTTCACGGCGCCGGCGGTGAGACCGGCGACCATGCGGCGTTGTACCAGCAGGAAGAAGACGACCACCGGAAGGGTCATCAGGGTGGAACCGGCCATGATCGCGCCCCAGTCGACGCCCTTCTGGCCGAAGAAGTACTGCAGGGCGACCGGCATCGTGTAGCCCTCGGACCCCGACATCAGGTAGAGGGCGAACACCAGATCGTTCCAGGCGGTGATGAACGAGAAGATGCTCGTGGCCACCAACCCCGGCGCGACCAGCGGGAACAGCACCTTCCAGAACGTCGTCAGGCGGCTGGCGCCGTCGATCCAGGCCGCCTCCTCCAGCGTCCGCGGCACCGCGGCCACGAACGTGCGCAACATCCAGATGCCGAACGGCAGCGTCAGCGCGACCTGGGTGATGATCAGTCCGAGGAGCTGGTCACCGAGGCCGACCCGCTTGACCATCATGTACAGCGGGATGAGCAGGCCCTCGGCCGGCAACATCTGCACGATCAGCAGGATGACCAGGAACGTGCCGCGCCCCTTGAAGCGGAAGCGGGCGATGGCCGTGGCCGACAGCAGCGCGAAGACCGAGCCGATGAGCACGGTGCCGAGCGCCACGATCGCGCTGTTGCGCATGTAGAGCCAGATGGAGTTGTTCGCCACGCCCTCGGTCAGCACCCGCGCGAAGTGGTCGAAGGTGAAGTGCGTCGGGAACGGGATGAACTCCGTCGTGAAGATCTGGTCGTTCTCCTTGAAGCCGGTGGAGACCATCCAGTAGACGGGGAAGACCGCGTAGAGGAAGACCAGCACACCGGCCGTGTTCAGGAGGATCTTCCCGAGCTTCTTGCGGGCCAGCGCGTTCACATCTCCTCCTGCTTCACGATCTGCCGGACGTACGCGACGGTGATGATGAGCAGGATGATCGTCAGCACGATGGAGATCGCCGCGCCCGTGCCCAGCTTCTGCGGGGGCTTGAACGCCTCCGCGACCGCGTACATCGACAGGTTGAAACCGTCGCGGTTGGTCGGGCCGTTCATCAGCACGTAGAGCTGGCTGAAGACCTTGAAATCCCAGATGATCGACAGGATCGTCAGGACGGCGAAGACCGGCTTGAGCAGCGGCAGGGTGATCTTCCTGAACGTCCGCCACGCCCCCGAGCCGTCGACCTTGGCCGCCTCGTACAGCTCGGACGGGATGCCCTTGAGGCCCGCCAGCACCGAGACCGCGATGAACGGGAACCCGGCCCACACCACGCACACGATCAGCGCGACGTAGAGCGGGAAGGTGTCGTTGAGCCAGGGGGTGCCCGACCAGTCCCGCTGGCCGGCGGGCGGCGCGGCCAGCCAGTCGGGCAGCAGGTTGAGCAGCCAGTTCACGATGCCGGACTCGGCGTCGAAGAGCGAGCGCCAGATGACGCCCTGCGCGACCGGCGGCACGGCCCAGGCGAACATGCACCCGATGACCACGAACAGGGACATCTTCTTGCCGAGCTTGTTCAGCAGCACGCCGACCGCGGTTCCCACGATCAGGGTGAGGCTGACGGCGACGAAGGCGAACACCACGGTGTTGCGCAGAGCCGACCAGAAGATGTCGTTGGAGAGGACCTTGTTGAAGTTGTCCAGACCCACCCATTCGGCCGGCTTGCTGCCCCTGATCTGCGCGAGCCCGACCTTCTGGAAGGCCATCACGCCGAGCTGGAACATCGGGTACAGCAGCAGTCCCGCGATGACCAGCAGACCGGGGATGAGCAGCACGTACGGGATGCTCCACGTGGGCATCCCGGTGGCCTTGACGGGCCCGCCGCCCTTCTTACGGCGGCGCCCCGGGGCGGGGGACGAGCCCCTGCCCCGGGTGACCGTAGTCGTGTTCGCCATCGTTACTGGTTCAGGATCTCTTCGAGTTCCTTGTTGGCGTCAGCGAGAGCCGTGGTGGTGTCCTTCTTGCCCTCGATGACGGCGCGCGCCGCGTTCTGCAGCACGGCCTTGGTGGCGTCGGCCTCGGCCCAGTTCGGGTCGGCCGGGAACGCCTTGGCCTTGGCGAAGGCCTGGGCGAACGGGCCCTGCGCCGGGTCCTCGTTCAGCGCCGCCAGGGTGTCGGGGTAGACCGGCAGCAGGCCGCCTTCCTTGGCGTAGCGGTCGGCCCAGGTCTTGCTGGTGGCGAGCTTGATGTACTCCTTGCCGAGGTCGGCCTCCTTGGTGCCGCCCCACAGCGCGATGTCGTTGCCGCCGAAGAAGGACGGGGCCAGGCCGCCGGTCTTGGCGGGCAGCGGGAAGAAGCCGAGCTTGTCGCCCTTCAGCTTGCCCTTCGAGTCCTCCTCGATGCCGGGCAGGTCCCAGCCGGCGGTGAGGTACATCGCCACCTTGTTGTTGGCGAAGCGCTTGCGGATGTCGACGGTGTTCAGCGTCAGGTTCGCCTTGCTGGACAGGCCGCCGGTGACCAGACCGGTGTAGGTCTCGAAGCCCTTCTGGAAGCCGGGGTCGGTCAGCTTGCCGACCCACTTGTCGCCCTCCTTGACGGCGAACTCGCCGCCCTCGGACCAGGCGAACGCGGCCAGCAGGTGGTTGGCGTCGGAGCCGCCGTTGAAGGCGAAGCCGTCGACGCCGGCGCCCTTCTCCTTCTGGATCTTCTTGGCCGCGGCGACGAGCTCGTCCCAGGTCTTGGGAACCTCGATCTTCAGGTCGGCGAACCAGTCCTTGCGGTAGAGCACCGCGCGGGCGCCGGCGCCCCACGGGATGCCGTAGATTTCGCCGTCGACCGTCTCGTAGCCGTAGAGGTTCTCGGGGATCTGGGCCCGGTCGCCCTCACGCGCGATGTCGGTGATGGGGGTGAGCGCGTCCTGGCTCTGCCACATCGGGACCTGGTCGTTGCCGATCTCGGTCACGTCCGGGCCGGTGCCGGTCGCGGCGGCGGCGAACTTGTCGGCCACCTGCGGCCACGGGATCCACTCAAGCTTGACCTCGGCGCCGGTCTGCTTCTTGAACTCGGCGTTGAGCTCTTCCATGTACTTGGCGGCGGCAGGGTTGCTGTCGCCCAGACGCCACACGCTGAGCGTCTTGCCCGCGAACTTCGGGCCACTGGAAGCGGGGGCGGCCGCGCTGGACGACGGCTTCGGCTCCTCGCTTGACCCACAGGCGGCCAGGCCCAGGGCCAGGGCGGCCGTGGTGACCGTAGTGGCTGTGATCTTCGCGATCCTCACAGGGTTCTCCCTTCCCGGGTGCTGGCCTACGGTCCGCACCAGGCTGATCGTCAAATGCCGAACGACGCTGTTAAACTAACAAGAAACTTTCTTAAAAGAAACGCTCGTTAGCCATTCGTGACGAGAGGGGTGCGGTAATGAGTCGAAGCCCGGGGATCCCCCGGCTGCTGCGCAGGTTGAACGACCGCTCGGCACTTGAACTCCTTCTCGCGGACGGTCCGCTGACCCGTGCCGAACTGGGGGAGCGAACGGGGCTATCCAAGGTAACCGCAGGTCAGCTGCTCGCTCGACTCGAAGAGCGGGGGCTGGTGGAGGTCGCCGGCGAGCGCGCCGGCGGCCGGGGCCCGCACGCCGCCCTGTACGCCGTGGTTCCGTCGAGCGCGTACGTCGCCGGGCTGGAGGTGCTGCCCGACAGCCTCACCGTCGGTGTGGCGGACATCACAGGTAAAATCGTTGTCGAGGTGACGGTCAACCCGTCCGACGCCCGCGATCCGGTCAAGGCGGTGCACTCGGCCGTCCAGCGGGCCTGCGCCACCGCCAGCGTCGAGCTCTCCCAGCTCCGCTCCTTCGTCATCGGCACCCGAGGCGTCGTCGATCCCCGCAGCGGCGACGTGCGCTGGTCCTACGACCTGCCCGACTGGCACGTCGGCGTGCTGGCCAGCCTGCGCCAGACCCTCGGCGGCTCGGTGACGATAGAGAACGACGTCAACCTGGTCGCCCTGGCCGAGAGCCGCTACGGCGCTGCCGTCGGCCACGACGACTTCGTGGTCATCTGGGCCGGCGTCGGCCAGGGCCTCGGCGTCATGCTCGGCGGCCGGCTGCACCGCGGCATCACCGGCGGCGCGGGCGAGATCGGCTGGCTGCCGGTGCCGGGCGAGCCGCTGCCGTCCGACGTCTCGCAGCCGCAGTCGGGCTCCTTCCAGCGCCTGGTGGGCCACGACGCCCTGCGCGGCCTGGCCGGCGAGCACGGCGTGATCGGCTATACCGTGCCCGACCTGGTCCGCAACGGCGACGAGGACTACCTGGACGAGGTGGCGGGCCGCCTGGCCGTGGGCGCGGCGGCCGTGGCCGTCGTGCTCGACCCCGGGCTGATCGTGCTCAGCGGCGACGTCGGCCGGGCCGGCGGCGAGCGGCTGGCCGCCAAGGTGGAGGAGGCCGTGGCCCGCGTGTGCCCGAGCCAGCCGACCGTGGTGACCACCAAGGTGACCGGCAACGCGGTGCTGCGCGGGGCCATGGTCGCGGCCCTGGAACAGGCCCGGGAGCAGGTTTTCTCCGACACTGTGTGAGAATTTCTGCCCATGTGGCAGCTCGACACCGACGTAGTCCTCATCTCCGACCCGCGCGTCTCGGCGATCCCCGTCCAGGAGTGCGGTGAGCCGCTGGCCGACGTACGCGGGCGGCTGCGGGTCGACACGCGGATGGCCGACGCCGACGGCGCGTACGCGCACCTGCGCGCGGGGCTGCTCGACCGGCTGGAGCGGGCCGAGAGCTCGTTGCCCGACGGCTTCCACCTGCTGATCGTCGAGGGATACCGGCCCATCGCCACGCAGCGGCGCATCTTCGAGGGGTACCGCGCGGAGCTCCTCACCACTTACCCCGACATGACGCCTGACGAGTCCTATGTTGCGGCAAGTCGGTATGTGTCTCCCGTCGAGGTCGCCCCCCACACCGCCGGCGCCGCCGTCGACCTGACCCTGTGCGCCCCCGACGGCACCGAGTACGACATGGGCACCCAGGTCAACGACACCCCCGAGGAGAGCGGCGGCGCCTGTTACACGGCCGCCGCCGGCGTCCCGGCGCAGGCCCGCGCCCACCGCGAGATCCTGGCCGCCGCCCTGGAACCCGTCGGCCTGGTCAATTACCCGACCGAGTGGTGGCACTGGTCGTACGGCGACCGCTACTGGGCCATGTCCACCGGCGCCCCCGCCGCCCTGTACGGTCCTGCCCCCTTCTAGCCAGGTTTTCCCCCGGCAGCGGTACGGGCACAACCTGTGGCGGAGGCTCTTCGGACTCCCCCAGCGAGGTGTGCATGGTTCCGTTGATCGGGATCGAAGAGGAATACCTCGTCGTCGATCCCCGCACCCGCCACGTGTCCCCCCGGGCGGCCGAGGTCCTGGCCGCCGCGACGGACATGCTCGACGTGGCCCACGAGATCACCCGTTTCCAGGTGGAGGCCCGTACGCCGCCCTCCGCCGACCTCAGTGAGCTGGGCTCCCAGCTCCGGGCAGCACGGAAGGAGGTGGCCGAGGCGGCCCGGTCCTGCGGCCTGGCGGTCGTGGCCAGCGGCATCCCGGTGCTCGGCAACGTCATGCCGCCGCCGCTCACCGACGACCACCGCTATCTGCAGGGCAAGGAGCTCTACCGGGCGTTGCAGGACGAGATCAGCATCTGCGCGCTGCACGTGCACGTCGACGTACCGGACGAGGAGATCGCCGTCTATGTCGGCAACCATCTCAGACCCTGGCTGCCGACGCTGATCGCGCTGGCCGCCAACTCGCCGTTCTTCGTGGGCCGCGACACCGGCTACGCGTCCTGGCGGGTGATCAGCTGGGGGCGGTGGCCGGTGTCCGGGGCGCCGCCGTACTTCCCGACGTTCGGCGACTACGAGCTGGCGCTGCGCGCGCTGTCGGAGTCGGGCGCGCTGATGGACCCCAAGACGGTCTTCTGGGACACCCGTCCGTCGCCGAGGCTGCCGACGGTCGAGATCAGGGTGGCCGACGTGCCGCTCGACGTGAGCGACAGCCTGACGATCATCGGCCTGATCCGGGCCCTGGTCGTGACCGCGTTGCGGGAGGTGGCGCGCGGCGACCGCGGGCTGCCGATCCCGTCGGAGGTGCTGCGGGCCGCCTACTGGCGGGCCGCCCGGGACGGCCTGGTCGGCGACAGCCTCGACGTGCGGCACGGGACGCTCGTGCCCGCCACGGTGATGGCCCGCCGCCTGTTCGGCCACGTGAGCGCCGCGCTGGCCGAGGCCGGCGACCTGACCTTCATCGAAGAGGGCCTGGAACGGCTGCTGAGCAAGGGCTCCGGGGCGGTGCGCCAGCGGCGCGTGCACGCCCGGGGCAACGACCTGAACGACGTGGTCGATGACCTGATCGAGGCCACCGTCGCCTGAACCGCCCGTTCAACACGCTACGACGCACGTACGACGCAGCTACGACCCAGGTACGACCCAGCTACCACGCAGTTTTCGACGCAGTTTCAACGCAGCGCGAGCACCGCCGCCACGCCGAGGCCGAAGGTCACGACGACCCCGCGCAGCACGTTCGGCGGCATGAGCCGGGCCACGCGGGTGCCGAGGAAGCCACCCGCCAGGCTGGCCGGCGCCACCACCGCCACGGCCTGCCACTCCACCGGGCCGAACAGCGCGAACGCCACCACCGACACCGTACTGACGACCAGCGACAACGCGGCCCGTACGGCGTTGACCCGGTGCAGGTCGTCGTGCAGGAACATGCCGAGCACGGCCAGCAGCAGCACGCCCATCCCGCCGTTGAAGTAGGCGCCGTAGCAGCCGCCCAGGAACACCCCGGCGTACACCAGCCTGCTCGGCGGCCGCCCGGCCGCGCCGCCGAAGCGGTCCTTGAGCCACGGCTGGGCCAGCAGCGCGAGGCTGGCGAACGTCACCAGCCACGGCACCAGCGAGTCGAACAGCCGGCCAGGCGTGAGCAGCAGCAGCGAACAGCCCGCCACGGCGCCCGCCACCGTGGCGGCCGACAGCGCCGCCACCCTGCGCCGCTGCCCGCGCAGCTCGGCGCGGTAGCCGACGACGCCGCCCAGGTAGCCGGGCCACAGGGCCACCGCGTTGGTCACCGACGCCGTGACGCCCGGGTAGCCGAACGCCACCAGCGCCGGGAAGGAGATCAGCGTGCCGCCCCCGGCCAGAGCATTGACCGCCCCCGCCAGCAACCCGGCCCCGACCAGAAAGACAACCTCCCCCACCGTCACCACCCCACCTCCGGCCAGGACGCCCGGTCGGTGGTGGTCCGCGCCTTAGGGCGGGACGTGTGGTCGCTGGCGGTCCGCGCCTTTGGGCGGGACGTGTGGTGGCTGGTCATCGGCCCGCCGCGTAGCCCTGGGCGCCGCGGGGGTTGGCGGCGGCGCGCAGGAAGGCGCCGTCGCGGGCCACCGCGCTCAGCCTGCCGAGCGACCACGGCCCCTCGACCTCGACCGCGTGCCCACGCCGCCGCAGCTCGGCCACCACCCCCGGGTCGAGCCGCTCCTCGACGTGCAGCACCCCGGGACGCGAGCCACGCGGGAAGAACGAGCTGGGGAAATGCGCGGAGTGGAACATGGGCGCCTCTATCGCCTCCTGGAGGTTCAGCCGCCCGTGCACGACGGCCAGGAAGAAGTTGACGCTCCACTGGTCCTGCTGGTCACCGCCCGGCGTGCCGAACGCCAGCCACGGCCTGCCGTCCCTGGTGGCGAACGACGGCGAGAGCGTGGTGCGCGGCCGCGCGCCGGGCCGCAGCGAGGCGGGCAGCCCCTCCTGCAGCCAGAACATCTGCGCCCTGGTGCCCAGGCAGAAGCCCAGCTCGGGGATCGTGGGGGAGCTCTGCAACCAGCCGCCGCTGGGCGTGGCCGAGACCATGTTGCCGAACCGGTCCACGACGTCCATGTGGCAGGTGTCGCCCCGCACCGCGCCGTCCGGCGTCACCGTCTGCTCACCGGCGCCGGTCAGGGTGCGCGGGCCGCCGGTCGGCGGTGCGTCGTGGCGGGCGACCGTCGGCTCGCCGATACCCGGACGAACCGTCGGCTCGCCGATGCCCGGACGAACCGTCGGCTCGCCGATGCCCGGACGAACGGGCGCCGGAATGGCGGGGGAGCCGGCCGTCGTGCCGGGCGGGAGGACCGGCAGCCGCGGCTCCCGGCCGCCGGGCGCGCCCGGCCGCAGCTCCAGGCTGGCCTCGGGCCCGATCAGCCGCCGTCGTTCATCGTTGTACGCCGCGCTCAGCAGGTCGGCCATGGGCACGTCCGCGTCGCCGTACCAGGCTTCGCGGTCGGCGAAGGCGAGCTTGGCCGCCTCGGTCACCACGTGCACGTAGTCGGCGCCCAGGAAGTCGGCGGCGTCGAGGTCGAACCCGGACAGCAGGGCGAGCTGCTGCAGGAAGACCGGCCCCTGCCCCCAAGGTCCCGTCTTGTACACGGTGTGCCCGCGGTAGTCGAAGCTCACCGGCTCCTCGACCGTGGCGGACCAGCGGGCCAGGTCGTCCCCGGTGAGCAGGCCGCCGTGGACCTCGCCCGAGCTGTCCCGCCAGGCGGTGCCGGTGCTGAAACCGGCGACGGCCTCGGCGACGAAACCCTCGTACCAGGCGTGCCGGGCGGCGGCGAGCTGACCTTCGCGGGTGGCCGACGCGGCCTCGGCCTCGGCGACCAGCCTGCGATAGGTCGCCGCGAGCACCGGGTTGGCCAGCCTCGAACCGGGCGCGGGCACCCGGCCGTCCGGCAGCCAGGTGGCCGCCGACGTGGGCCAGTCGTGCCGGAACAGCTCCTCGACCGTCCCGATCGTGGCGGCGATCCGGTCGAGCACCGGCACGCCGCGCTCGGCGTAGTGGATCGCCGGAGCCAGAACCTCGGCCAGCGACCAGGTGCCCCAGCGCTCCAGCAGCAGCATCCAGCCGCCGAACGCGCCCGGCACCGTCGCTGCCAGCAGACCCGTGCCGGGGACGACGTCCAGGCCCATCGCGGCGAAGCGCTCGACGGTCGCGGCGGCGGGGGCGACGCCCTGGCCGCACACCGCCGACACCTTCTGCTCCTGCTCGCTCCACAGCAGGATCGGCGCCTCGCCGCCGGGGCCGTTCAGGTGCGGTTCGGCGACCTGGAGCACGAACCCGGCCGTCACCGCCGCGTCGAAGGCGTTGCCGCCGCGCTCCAGCACGCCCATCCCGGCCGCCGAGGCCAGCCAGTGGGTGCTGGCGACCATGCCGAAGTCGCCCGTCAGCTCGGGCCTGGTGGTGAACAACGGTCTCTCCTCCGGGGGGACGGTTCAGGAGACTGTATACAATCCCTGGGCCTCACCCGCGCCGCGGGGTGCCGATTCCCGACTGTGCGTCCGGGTGGTTCGCGTCGTCCGCGTCGTCCGCGTGGTTCGCGTGGTTCGGGTCGGCCGGGTGGTCCGGGTCGGCCGGGTGGTTCGCCGTGCGGGTCACGGCCGCGAGGAACGACCGGCGGGCGGCGGCGACGTGCGCGACCGCCCTTGCCTGGGCCTCGTCCTCGTCGCCCGCCGCGATGGCCTCGCACAGGCTCAGGTGTTCCGTCCAGGAGTGCGGCCCCCGGACGGCGGCGGTCTGGCTGAAGACCCACTGCGCCCGCAGCACCATGGGCTTCATCATCAGGTTGAGGTAGGAGTTGCCCGCCGCCTCGCCCACGGCCAGGTGAAAGGCGGTGTTGAGCTCGGCCACCTCCGCCGGTCGCCCGGCCTCCACGGCCTCCTTCGCCGCGTCGAGCACCCGGCGCAGCCGCGCGACGGCCTCGGGGCTGCGTTTGCGTGCCGCCAGCCGGGCGGCCAGGCCCTCGACCGCCATGCGCACGTCGAAGAGCTCCTCGCCCTCCTCGGCCGTCAGCCGCGCGACGGTCGCGCCGACCCGCGGGACGACCTCGACGAACCCCTCGGCCGCCAGCACCCGGATGGACTCGCGCACGGGGTTGCGCGACACGCCGAGCAGCGCCGCCAGCCGGTCCTCGACCAGCCGTTCCCCCTGGGCCAGCTCACCCGACAGGATGCGACGACGCAGTTCCTCGGTGACCTCGCCCAGCAGCGTCGTACGCCCGGCGCCCCGCATCACATCAGCCATATGGCCGCCCATCGTATACAGATCCATGGGCGGCCGATCCCCGGCGACCACCGACCGGTCAGGCACGCAGGCGCAGCCCCCGGGGGGTCGGATGGAACCCGGCCGCCTCCAGGGCAGCCGCCAGCGGCGATTCCACGATGGACGCGCCGTCGGCCCGCTCCACCGTCAGCTTCCCGAGCGCCCCGTCGCGTACGGCCAGCGCCAGCGCGTCGACCGCCGGTTGCAGTCGCTCGTCGTCGGCGAACGACAACAACGTCTTGCCGCCCCGCTCCACGTAGAGGACGAGGTGACCGTCCACGAGCACGACCAGCGCGCCCGCCTTCCTGCCCGGCTTGTGCCCGACGTCGCCGGGACGTTGCGGCCAGGGGAGCGCGGCACCGTACGGGCTGGCCGGGTCAGCGGCGGCCAGCACCACGGCCCGCCGCCCGGACCCGCCCCGGCCGCCTCGACCGAGCATCCCGGCCTCGCCACCCTGGCCGAACCCGCCGCCACCGGGCCGCGAACCCCGGCCACCCTCACCGCCGCCGAACCCGCCACCGAACCTCTCGCCACCGAACCTCTCGCCACCGAACCCTTCGCCGGCCTCTCCGCCGCCGGGCCCGCCGGTCTCCCAGGCGGGGATCTCGGGCGGCGAACCGAAGCTCTCGCCCGGCCCGCCGCCGGTCGGTGCGACGCTCGGCGCCATGGCGCGCATCCGGTCGACCGCGCCCGCCAGCGCGAACTGGGCACCCCCCAGCCCCTCGACGAAGTACCCCCGGCGGCACCGCCCGCTCTCCTCGTAGGCGCGAAGCACCTGGTAGACAGGCGTGAACCCGCCGGGCAGCCGTTCGGAGGTCACCGCCCCGCGCGTCACCACGCCGTGCCGTTCGAGCAGCACCTCGGCCTGCGCGTGCGCCCGCTGCGTCGCGTCGTCGGCGGGGCCGGGCAGCAGCCACCACCGCCCGGCCACGGTCGGCGGCCCGCTCCGCGACGGCAGCACGGCCCGGCGCCGCCGCGTCGTGGCGGGCCGGTGCGCGGGACGCCCGGTGCCCAGCGTGGCCCGCAGCGGCGCGAGCGTGTCGCCGGAGACCCGGCCCGACCACACCAGATCCCACAACGCGGAGACCAGCGTCGCGTCGTCGAGCGCCCCGCCCTGGGCCCCGAGCTGGTCGGAGATGCCCCGGAAGAACAGCGCGCCCCCGCCGCCCAGCAGGTCGAGCACGCGCTCGTGCAGCGGCGTCATCGTGATCTCGGCCGGCTCGGGCAGCAGCAGCGGCGCGGTGTCGGCGAAGTAGAGCGACACCCATCCGTCGCCGCCGGGCAACGACCCCTGCCCCACCCACATCACCTCGCCCGACGAGGTCAGCTCGTCGAGCAGCGCCGGATGGTAGCCGGGCACCCGCGAGGGCAGCACCAGCGTCTCCAGCGCGGACGCCGGCACCGCGGCCCCCTGAAGCTGCTCGACGGACCGCACCAGCGCGTCCATGGCCCGGGCCGCCCCGGCCCGCGAGCCGTCGGACGACGCGCCAGAACCGGTGATGCCGTGCCAGGCGGGCAGGAAGCGGGCCAGCGTCTCGTGCGCGACCGGCTCGACCTCCTTGCGCAGCCGGGCCAGCGACCTGCGGCGCAACATCCGCAGCACCCCGGCGTCGCACCACTCCTCGCCCCGGCCGCCCGGCCGGAACTCCCCGTTCACGACGCGTCCCGAGGCGGCCAGCCGCCGCAGCGCGTCGGTCACCACGGCCGCGCCCAGCCCGAACCTGGCGGCGGCGGTGCCGGCGTGGAAGGGCCCGCGGGTGCGGGCGTGCCGGGCCACCAGGTCGGCCAGCGGGTCGGGCACCGGCTCCAGGAACACGTGCGGCACCCCCACGGGCAGCGGCACGCCGAGCGCGTCGCGCAGCCGGGCGGCGTCCTCCACGGCCGCCCACTGCTCCTCGCCCGCGATGCGCACGCGGATGGCCCGTCGCGCGCGTTCGAGCTCCTCCAGCCAGGACGGGTCACCGCCGCGCACGCTCACGTCGGGCGTCAGCAGCGGCCCGTGCGAACGCAGCAGGTCGGCCAGGTCCTCGGCGTCGCGCAGCGGCCGGTCGAGCCGGGCCAGCTCGCGTTCGCTGCTCACGATCACGTCGGGGTCGAGCAGCTCGCGCAGGTCGGCCTGGCCGAGGAGCTCGGCCAGCAGCGTGGTGTCCAGCGCCAGGGCCTGCGCGCGACGTTCGGCGAGCGGCGCGTCGCCTTCGTACATGAACGCGCCGACGTAGTGGAACAGCAGCGACGCGGCGAACGGCGAGGCCTGCGACGTCTCGACCTCGACCACCCGGATCCGGCGCGCCGCGATGTCGCGCATGAGCTGGACCAGCCCCGGCACGTCGAACACGTCCTGGAGGCATTCGCGCATCGTCTCCAGCACGATCGGGAACGAGGCGTACTGGGAGGCCACGCCCAGCAGATGGGCGGCCCGCTGGCGCTGCTGCCACAGCGGGCTGCGCCGGCCCGGCACGCGGCGCGGCAGCAGCAGCGCCCGCCCCGCGCACTCCCTGAACCGGGAGGCGAACATCGCCGACCCGCCCAGCTCCTCGGTGACGATCTGCTCGATCTCCTCGGCGTCGAACGCCGCCACGTCGGTGGGCGGCTCGGCCAGCGTGTCGGGGATGCGCAGCACGATGCCGTCGTCGGAGTGCACGGCCTGCACGTCGATGCCGTAACGCTCACGCAGCCGCCGGTTGATCGCCAGCGCCCAGGGCGCGTGCACCCGCGCGCCGTAGGGGGAGTGGATCACCACCCGCCAGTCGCCCAGCTCGTCGTGGAAGCGCTCGACCAGCAAAGTACGGTCGTCGGGCACGTATCCCGTGGCCTCGCGCTGCTCGTCGAGGTAGGCCAGCAGGTTGCCCGCGGCGAACTCGTCGAGGCCCGCCTCCCTGATGCGGTCGGTGGAACCCTGCTTGGCCTGCTCCCGCAGGAACTGCCCGATCGCCCGGCCCAGCTCAGCCGGACGCCCGGCCGTGTCGCCGTGCCAGAACGGCAACTTCCCCGGCTGGCCGGGAGCGGGCGAGACCAGCACCCGGTCGGCCGTGATGTCCTCGATCCGCCACGACGTCGCGCCCAGCACGAACACGTCGCCCACCCGCGACTCGTAGACCATCTCCTCGTCGAGCTCGCCCACCCGGGACGCCTTCTCGCCCACGAGGAACACGCCGAACAGGCCGCGGTCGGGGATCGTGCCGCCGTTGGTCACGGCCAGCCGCTGCGCGCCGGGCCGCCCCTGGAGGACGCCGGTGACGCGATCCCAGACGATGCGCGGCCGCAGCTCGGCGAACTCCTCGCTCGGGTAGCGGCCGGCCAGCATGTCGAGGGTCGCCTCCAGCGCGCTGCGCGGCAGGGTGGCGTAGGGGGCGGCCCGCTTGACCACGGTCTCCAGCTCGTCGACGGTCCACTCGTCGAGCGCGGTCATGGCCACGATCTGCTGGGCCAGCACGTCGAGCGGGTTACGCGGGTAGCGCAACTCCTCGATCTGCCCGGCGCGCATGCGCTCGGCCACCACGGCCGTCTGGACGAGGTCGCCCCGGTACTTGGGGAAGATCACCCCTCGGGAGACCGCGCCCACCTGGTGACCGGCCCGGCCGATGCGCTGCAACCCGCTGGCCACGCTCGGCGGCGCCTCCACGCACGCCACCAGGTCGACCGCGCCCATGTCGATGCCCAGCTCCAGGCTGGAGGTGGCGACCACGGCGGGCAGCCGCCCCGACTTGAGCGCCTCCTCGATCTGGGCCCGCTCCTCCTTCGACACCGAGCCGTGGTGGGCCCGGACGATCTCGCTCACCACGCCCTTGCTCGCCCCCGCCTGCGCCATCGTCTCGGCGGGCATGCGCCTGGACGGCGGCTCCCGGTCGTACGGCGGGGGCTCCTGGTCCTGCGGCGGTGTCTCCCAGATCGACAGGTCGACCGCCTCCGGCCCCTGCCGCCGCGCGTAGGCCAGCTCGTTGAGCCGGGTGCACAGCCGCTCGGCCAGCCGCCTGGAGTTGGCGAACACGATCGTCGAGCTGTGGGACTCGATCAGGTCGAACAGGCGGTCTTCCACATGGGGCCAGATCGACCGGCTGGACGACGGCTCGACCTGCTCGGGATCGGGCGCACCCTCCATCTCCGTCATGTCCTCGACCGGGACGACGACCTCGATCTCGATGCGCTTGTCGGACGGCGGCTGCACCACCGTCGCCGGACGCGTGCCGCCGAGGAAGGCCGCCACCTCGCTCACCGGCCGCACGGTCGCCGACAGCCCCACCCGCTGGGCCGGACGCTCCAGCAGCGCGTCGAGCCGTTCCAGGCTGAGCGCCAGATGGGCGCCGCGCTTGGTGGCCGCGACCGCGTGCACCTCGTCGACGATCACCGTCTCGACGTCGCGCAGCGCGTTGCGCGCCTGACTGGTGAGCAGCAGGAACAGCGACTCGGGGGTGGTGATCAGGATGTCGGACGGCTTGGCGGCGAACCGCCTGCGCTCCTCGGCCGGGGTGTCGCCGGAGCGGATCGCCACCGAGATCTCCGGCACGGGCAGCCCGAGCCGGCGCGCCGTCTGCCTGAGCCCGGCCAGCGGCGCGCGCAGGTTGCGCTCGACGTCGACGGCCAGCGCCTTGAGCGGCGACACGTAGAGCACGCGGGTGCCCGGCTTGTGCCCCTTCGCCGCGCCCTCACCCGGGGGCTGCTCGGCCGCCCGCGCCGCGAGCCGGTCGAGCGACCACAGGAACGCCGCCAGCGTCTTGCCGGACCCCGTGGGGGCGACGACCAGCGTGTTGTCGCCGCGCGCGATCGACTCCCACGCGCCCTCCTGGGCCGCCGTGGGCGCCTGGAAGGCGCCGGCGAACCATTGCCTGGTCACCTGGGTGAAGTGGTCTAGCGAGCTCACCAGCACATACTGCCTCGCGCCACCGACAGAAAACTCATTGGAGCGGCGCCGGGTGGTTGAGCGGGGGTCAAGGCGGACATACAGCGACCGTGACCATTGACTATGCCGCCGTCGAGACCAGACGCGCTGAATTGCGAAGTAAGTACGCCTTACCGCACCGGCCGTCGAGCAGCGCCCGTGGCCTGCACCACGTGGCCCTGCTGTCGTCCGACGTCGAGCGGACCATCAAGTTCTACCAGGAACTTCTGGAGTTCCCGCTGACGGAGATCATCGAGAACCGCGACTACAAGGGTTCGAGCCACTTCTTCTTCGACATCGGCAACGGCAACCTGCTCGCGTTCTTCGACTTCCCGGGGCTCGACCTCGGCCCGTACCAGGAGGTGCTCGGCGGGCTGCACCACGTGGCGATCTCCGTCGACCCCGCCACCTGGGAACGGCTGCGCGGCAAGCTGGAGATGGCCGGCGTGCCGCACCAGATCGAGAGCGGCGCCTCCATCTACTTCAAGGACCCCGACGGCGCCCGCCTGGAACTGCTCGCCGACCATCTCGGTGAGATGTACGGTGCGCGAGTTCTATGACTGTTCTGTGACTGTTCGTCCCGGCTCAGCGCCGTGACGCCCTGCGCGTACGCGGCCTGCCCGCACGCGGCTCCTGCCTGATTCCCGCGTGCCGCTCCGATCGCTGTCCCTTCTCCTTCTGGACGGTCTGCCGCATCGCGAGTAACAGCCGGCGGCGCCGCGCCCTGTTGGCCTTGGTCCTGGCGGTCTTCGGGGGTGAAGACTTGGGGGTCTTTGGCATGCGGATGTCTTACCCACACCTGACGCGATTCCATACTTGGTCCATGCGCCTGACCGAGTTCTGGAGACGGATGAACGCCCATTTCGGCGAGACCTATGCCGAGTCGTGGGCCCGCGACTACGTGATCGCCCCGCTGGGCGGCCGTACCGTCATCCAGGCGCTGGCCGACGGCGAGAGCGCCAAGACCGTATGGCGGGCCGTGTGCCAGGTCGAGGACGTCCCACCCCGGCTACGGTGAACCCTGGCCACGTTGAGCTCAGGTCGGGGACGTTTCACCCGGGCTACGTTGAGCTCAGCGTCCGGCGGAGGGCGTCCGCCGTGGCTTCCAGGTCGTCCGCGCTGCCCTGGCCGCCCGGCGACCACAACAACGTCCAGCCTCCGCTGGAGGGGGTGGCGAAGATGATCGTCTGGCGGCGCGTGCGCGGATGCCACACCCACAACACCGGATCGTCGCCGCCGACCATGCGGCTCACCAGCCCCTGATGGGGCAGCAACTCGGCGAGCGCCTCCAGAAGGGTGCGTCGTTCCCCGGTGTAGCCACTCGCCACTTCGCCGCCTCCCAGCCAATCCCCTGCATGGGAGTCTCCCCAGCTCACGGCGTATGACAACACGTCGGCGGCAACACGCGCGGGAGATCGCGAACGCCCTCGCCCCCCACGCCCCACCTGTCACCCGGGCCCCGGTGCCGGCGCTCTCCGCGCCGGCGGGGAGAACGTCCGTGACGTCTCCCCACGCGGCGATCCGCATCCTCCGTGACGGCTCAGGCCCGTGTTCTCCGGTACGAGCCAGGTCCGTGTCATTCGGTACGGGCGGGATCCGCGTTTCCCGGCCGGGTCAGAGCTGTTCGGGACGGGGCGGGATCCGCGTTCCCCGGCCGGGTCAGAGCTGTTCGGGACGGGGCGGGATCCGCGTTCCCCGGCCGGGTCAGAGTTGTTCGGGACGGGGCCGGATCCGCGTTTCCCGGTCGGGTCAGATGCCGCTCGTCCGTGAGGGACAGGCGTTCGTCGGCCCCGGCTCCAGGCAGCCGCCCATCGGGGCACACCCCATCACATCCGCCCGCCGCGCCCGATCCCACGGCCGCGGCCCCCCGGGCAGACCCCACGGCCAATCGGCCGGCAACCACCATGAACGCGAGCGACGTCCGAGCATCGGCCTCGCCCTCCTCTGAACACACCGCATGCATCTCAGCAGCGTGTTCGTGATGTGATCGAACAGCCGTTCGGCTACGATGAACCTGCCGAACCGGCCACGCCTTCCCCGACCGTCTCAGAAAATGTCGGTGGCAGGCCGTAGCTTTCACTCGACTGATCGGACCACGACCCTCCAGAGGGAGCTCCCATGGCTATCAACGACCGCGAGAAGGCCCTCGAGACCGCGCTCGCTCAGATCGAGCGGCAGTTCGGCAAGGGCTCCGTCATGCGACTGGGCGACGACGCCCGAGCCCCCATCGAGGTGATCCCCACCGGGTCGATCTCCCTTGACGTGGCCCTCGGCATCGGCGGCCTCCCGCGTGGGCGCATCGTCGAGATCTACGGCCCCGAGTCCTCGGGCAAGACCACGGTCGCCCTGCACGCGGTGGCCAACGCCCAGCGGGCCGGCGGCATCGCGGCGTTCATCGACGCCGAACACGCCCTTGACCCCGAATACGCCAAGAAGCTGGGCGTCGACACCGACGCCCTGCTGGTCTCCCAGCCCGACACCGGTGAGCAGGCGCTCGAGATCGCCGACATGCTGATCAGGTCCGGCGCGGTCGACATCATCGTCATCGACTCGGTGGCCGCCCTGGTGCCCAAGGCCGAGATCGAGGGTGAGATGGGCGACAGCCACGTCGGCCTCCAGGCCCGCCTCATGTCCCAGGCGCTGCGCAAGGTCGCCGGCGCGCTCAACAGCACCGGCACCACCGCGATCTTCATCAACCAGCTCCGCGAGAAGATCGGCGTCATGTTCGGCAGCCCCGAGACCACGACCGGTGGTAAGGCGCTCAAGTTCTACGCCTCCGTCCGCATGGACATCCGCCGCATCGAGACCCTGAAGGACGGCACGGAGGCGGTCGGCAACCGCACCCGGGTCAAGGTCGTCAAGAACAAGATGGCCCCGCCCTTCCGCGTCGCCGACTTCGACATCCTCTACGGCGTGGGCATCTCCCGCGAGGGCGGCCTCATCGACATGGGTGTCGAGCACGGCTTCGTCCGCAAGTCGGGCGCCTGGTACACGTACGAGGGCGACCAGCTGGGCCAGGGCAAGGAGAACGCGCGCAACTTCCTGAAGAACCACCCCGACATGGCCAACGAGATCGAGAAGAAGATCAAGGACAAGCTCGGGGTCGGTCCGAAGCTCGACACGCCCGCCGAGCCCGCCGCCGCCGTCCCGGCTCCCGCCGCCGCGCCCTCGGGTCGTGGCTCGAAGTCCACCCCCAAGCCGGGTGACGTCTGATCGGTCGGCGCATGAGTGACAGGGATCCGTCGCAGGCGCCCCGTTCCCAGGACTGGGGCGCATGGCCCGACCTCCCCGCCTCGGGGGAGCGCAGAAAGCGCGGACCCCGCGGCCGCCGGGCCACCCCCTCCGACCCGACGCCCACGTCCACCACCCCCGAGCCGCCGACCTGGGCCACCCCGGCCGAGCCGGTGACCGGGGCCACCACCCCCGAGCCGGTGACCCGGGCTACCGGCCGTCCGGCCTCGGGCAGGGGCTCACGTGGCGCCGACCTCGCCCGGTCAGCCGCCGACGGCTGGCCGTCGGTAGACGAATGGCACGAACAACGCGCCCGTCTCCGAGCCGCCGCCTCCGAGCCCCCCACCCCCGACGACGACCACCCCTCGACCGTCCACACCAGCGCAGATGCCCCGGCTGCCCCCGACGGGCTGGACGACGCGGTGATCCGTGACGTGGTGGTTCGCGACGATACGCACGACGTGGTCGTCCATGCGCAGGTGGACGACGAAGGTGTGTCGTCGGGCTGGGGCACGGGCCGGCAGGCTGTTGTCGCGCCCCCGGCGTGGGGCCCTGGCCGGGAGATGGCCGCGCCAACCTTCCACTGGCCGGGCGACCCCCGCCCCGAAGCCGACGAGAAGGCTGCGGGCTCGGCTCGTGAAGCCGACGGGAGCCTGAGCAATGAGGCTGAGGTCGGGCTGGGTACAGGGCCGGCCGTCGCCCCGAGCAGTGAGGCTGACGTCAGGCCGCGCAGAAAGGCGGGCGTTGCGCCGGAAGGTGACGCCGGTGTCGGGCTGAACGAAGGAGCTGGCGTTGCGCCGGGCAGTGAGGCCGGTGTTGGGCTGAGCGGTGAAGCGGGCTTCGGGCTCAGGCCGCGCAGTGAGGTGTTCATGGCGTGGCCGGGCGCTGAGCCTGGCGATCCGGCAGAACGGCCCATTCCCGGCTGGCTCCACTCGGCCGACCCCAGCGCTCAGGACGACGAAGCTGCCCCCGACGGAAGCCCGGACAATCGTGGCCGAGCTGGTGGGCGGGGCAGTGGCCGGACCGGCGGACGGGCCGGCGGACGGGCGTCCCGAGGGCGCTCCGACGAGGGTGCCGACGCGCCGATCTTCGTCTGGCCGGGTGAGCGTAAGGCTCCTGCCGACCGGGACACCGCTGCGAGCTCGCCTGCCGAAGACGCCCGCACCGAACCGACCCGTAAGGGCAGTTCCGGAAGGCGTAAGAGGAAGGCCCAGGTCGACGACGGTTTTGCCGGGAGCGCGCTGGACGAGCTGAGCGATCATGACGGTGAGAGCGCTGCCAGGGTCGCTGGGCGGCGTACAAGCAGGCGGAGGGCTCAGGACGGCGAGGGCTTCTCCGGAATCCCTTCGGATGAGCTGAATGGCCCTGATGGCGAGGGTGCTGTTGATGTTGCTCCGTGGCGTACGAGCGGGCGGGCAGATCAGGAGAGCGCAGCGAGTTCCGAGGCGCAGCCGGCTGGGCTGAGTGGTCAGGATGGCGGCGGTGTCGCTGAGGAGCGCCTGCGGGAACGCGAAGATCCGTACGAGGCCGGCGGCGTTGGCGGGAAGCCGGAGGGGGAGGCCTCCTTCGCGGAGAAGCGCGGCGCCGATGAGTGGCATTCTGAGGTGCTGGCCGGAAGCAGCTGGTTCGGCGATGAGCAGGACGCGGGTGGGAAGAAGCGTTCAGGCAAGGGGCGCCGGACAGGCGGCCGGGGCACTGGACGGGGCAGCGGCAGGGGGAGCGGACGCTTCGGGAGAGGCACGACCGGTCGTGGCGGCCCGCTGTCCGACGGCTCGCTGTCTGACGGCCCCCCATCCGACGGCCCGCTCTCCGACGGGCCATCGCATGGCGGGCTGCTGCCTGATGGGCCGGATGTCGGAAGTTCCGCTGCGGCGGCACCTGCGGCAGACCCGGAGTCCGTTGCGCGGGCCATCTGTCTTCGGCTGCTCACCATGGCTCCCAAGACGCGGGCGCAGCTCGCCGAGGCCCTTCGCAAGCGGGACGTACCGGATGAGGCTGCCGGAAAGGTGCTTGATCGGTTTGTCGAGCTCGGGCTGATCAATGACGAGGCGTTCGCGGAGGCATGGGTCGATTCTCGGCACCACGGTCGGGGCCTCGCCAAGCGTGCGCTCGCGGCCGAATTGCGCCATCGGGGTGTGGACACCGAGACCGTGAAGGAAGCCGTGGAGCGCCTGGACTCCGACCAGGAGGCCGAGACGGCCCGACGGCTGGTGGACCGTAAGCTCGCCTCCACCCGATCCCTCGACTCGCAGACTCGTACGCGGCGTCTGGCCGGCATGCTCGCGCGCAAGGGGTACTCGTCGGGACTGGCGTACCGGGTGATCCGGGAGGCCCTCGAACAGGAGGGCATCGACCTGGAGGATGACTTCTCCTAATCCCTCAGGACCCTCCGGCTGGCCTGCCGCCAGGTGCGAAGCCCTCTCACGCTTCGGGCTCAGGGAGATGGAGGGGCTATGGCCTGCTGGCTGGCGCTGGCCCCTCTCCCGCTCGGGGCTCGAGGGAGGGACTGGAGGTCTGCTGCCCGATCAAGAGCTGAGGGGACCGAAAGAGCTGCGGGGGCCGAAGGGGCTGGGGGGGCCGAAAGGCTGTGGGGTTGATCGTCGGATTCGGAGCTTCTCGCGCTCGGGCTCAGCAGATGACAGGTTGTGGGGCTGCTGATGGGTCTGAAGCGTCTCGTGTTCTGGGGGCAGAGAGGTCTCGTGTTCCGGGGGGCAGAGAGGCGGAGGGCGTGCGGTGCTGCATGGATGGGCGCCCATGAAGGTGGGGGTGGGCCCGGAGGAGGCAAGGCTGGGGGGTCGGCTCTGAGCGCTGGTCAGTGGAAGCTCGGGGATTCGCTTGGAGTGCTGGGCGGTTGCGGGGGCGGGATTAGTGGAGTTGGCCGGTTCGGTGTAGGTGGTCGAAGATGAGTTGGTCGACCGGGGACACGCGGTCGCGGTCGGCGTAGGTCAGCCAGGTGATCTCTTCGATCTCGTTGCTGGGTGTCGGGACTCCGTGGTGCTCGGCGGTGTAGCAGGTCATCCGTACGGTGACGCCGTCGGCGTGGCCGTGTGCCTGGGCGTGGAAGGTGCCCAGGTGGGTGGCGGTGGTCGGGATGATGGTGATGGAGAGTTCTTCGTCGATCTCGCGGATCAGGGTGTCGAGGTCGCTTTCGCCGGGCTCGCGTTTGCCGCCGGGGAGGTAGTAGGCGCTCTTGCCGCGTGAGCGGGTGCTGAGGATCTTGTTGTCGTCCAGGTGAATCCAGGCGATCTTGTCGATGAGGGTGTTCATCGTGTGCTCCTGTCGGGGCGGGTGAGCCGGTGTCGGGCGTTCGAAGAGTTTCTCGCGTGCGACGGAAGCCGGGACTGGAAGGGGCCGCCGGAGCTCTACGGATTGATGGCCGGTGGTCGCCGGATGGCGGGTTGTGGGCTTTGTCTGGGCCATGGGGGTTGGAGAGGTGAAGGTGGGGGACAAATGGGGGGTGATCGTGGGTTATGTGGTTGATTGGGGAGATGCGGGCCCGTAAGACACGCTTGAGGACGCGTTTGCTTGCTCGTGACCTGTTCGACGCATAACCTCGACGGCAGTGAGGAGTTACTCCGCGCAGTGCGGATTGCCATACCGGTGAACGACGGACGTACGAGCTCGGTTGATCGAGGCAGGCGAGGTGTCGGCTATGGGGGCCGATGCCCGGTCAGCCTTGGCCTGACATCGGTCCTGGAGACGACGCCGACCGGGCTTTCCGTGGCGCGCACGTGACCCCTCCCGTTTTGGGTCCGCGTTATGAGGTGTTGACGACGCGAGGAGGGCGGGGCGCGCATGCAGCCGCTTGTCGTGGTGCTGATGGTGGCGGTGCTCGTGCTCGCGTTCGGGATGATCGTGGCGCTGCTCGTCGTCATACGCCGTACCTCTGGCGGTTTGCCCCGGAAGTCCGAGCCGAGCCCTGAGCAGGTGGAGGCCGTACACGCGGAGCTTGAGGAGGCGCGGGAGCGTGCCAAGGAGATCCGCGCCAAGGCGGAGAGCGACGCCGAGGAGATCCTGCGCAGGTCGGAGAGCGCCGTCGAGAGCGCCGCGCAGATGCGGCGGGAGGTCGAGGAGGAGAGCCGGATCCTGAAGTCCGAGCTCAAGGAGCTCCGGACCGATCTCGAACGCAGAGAGGCCAGGCTGGCCGAGCGCGAGCAGCGGCTCGACGAGGAGGCCAGGCGGCAGTCCGAACGGGACAGGAAGCTGGCCGAGACCGAGGTCGAGCTGGCCGACCGGCGCGAGGAACTGCTCCAGGTCGAGGACGAGCGGCGGGCGATCCTGGAACGGGTCGCCGGGCTGACGGGGGAGCAGGCCAAGTCCGAGCTGGTCAAGGAGATCGAGAACCAGGCCAAGCGCGAGGCGGCGCTGATCATCAGGGAGATCGAGGGCGAGGCCCGCAAGGAGGGCGAGAAGCGGGCCACCAAGATCGTGACGCTGGCGGTCCAGCGGGTGGCGGCCGAGCAGACGGCCGAGTCGGTCGTCAGCGTGCTGCATCTGCCCGGTGACGAGATGAAGGGCCGGATCATCGGTCGCGAGGGCCGCAACATCCGGGCGTTCGAGTCGACCACGGGCGTGAACCTGATCATCGACGACACGCCGGAGGCGGTGCTGTTGTCGTGTTTCGACCCGGTTCGCAGGGAGACGGCGCGGCTCACGCTGGAGAAGCTGGTGCTGGACGGGCGCATCCATCCGCAGCGCATCGAGGAGGCGCACGACCGCAGCCGCCAGGAGGTCCAGGACCTCTGCGCGCGGGCCGGCGAGGACGCGCTGGTCGAGCTGGGCATCACCGACATGCACCCCGAGCTGACGCTGCTGCTCGGGCAGCTTCGATACCGCACCTCCTACGGTCAGAACGTGCTCAAGCACCTCATCGAGTCCGCGCACATCGCCGGGATCATGGCGGCCGAGCTGAAGATGAACCAGCAGCTCATGAAGCGGTGCGCGCTGCTGCACGACATCGGCAAGGCCCTCACGCACGAGGTCGAGGGCAGTCACGCGCTGATCGGCGCCGAGATCGCCCGCCGGTACGGCGAGCAGGAGGACGTGGTGCACGCCATCGAGGCGCACCACAACGAGGTCGAGGTCCGTACGGTCGAGGCGGTGCTCACGCAGGCGGCCGACGCCATCAGCGGCAGCCGTCCGGGGGCGCGCAGGGAGTCGCTGGAGGCGTACGTCAAGCGGCTGGAGCGGCTGGAGGAGATCGCGCAGTCGTACGAGGGCGTGGAGAAGGTGTTCGCCATGCAGGCCGGGCGGGAGATCCGGGTCATGGTCAAGCCGGACGCGATCGACGACATCCAGGCGCAGGTGATCGCCCGGGACGTGGCCAAGCAGGTGGAGGAGGAGCTGACGTACCCGGGGCAGATCCGGATCACGGTGGTGCGCGAGTCCCGCGCCACCGAGTTCGCCCGCTGACCCCGAAGAAGCCGCCCGCCGGCCCCAAGAACGCTCATCCATTTCCGAGGGATCCCGCCCGTTCCAGGATCCCGTCCGTTCCAGGATCCCGCCGGTTCCAGGATCCGGCCGGTTTCAGGAGGCGGGAAGCGGGCGAAGGCGGTGCGCCCGGCAGGACGCGCCGCCTCGCATCGTCAGGCCAGGCGGAGGCTCGTAATGTCAGGCCAGGCGGATCCGGGGGTCGAGGAGTCCGTAGGCGATGTCCACGATCAGGTTCGCCACCACCACGGCGGTGGTGGCCAGGATGACGACCCCCATGATCACCGGCAGGTCCCCGCTGATGAACGCCTGCACCACCGCCTGCCCGATGCCGCCGAGCCCGAAGACCGACTCCGTCACCACCAGACCGCCGATCAGCGTGCCGATGTCCACGCCGAGCTGGGTGACCACGGGGGTCAGCGCGGCGCGCAGGCCGTGCCGGTAGATGACCCGGCCCTCGGGCACGCCCTTGGCGCGGGCCGTACGGATGTAGTCCTCGCCCAGGACGTCCAGCATGGAGCCCCGGGTGAGCCGGGCGTACGAGGCCGCCTGGACCATGGCCAACGTGATCCACGGCAGGATCAGGTGCCGGGCCCATTCGCCGGGGTTCTCGGAGAAGGGCACGTAGGAGTCGGGCGGCAGGATCGGCGCGCCCGCCATGGTGAGCTGGAAGAAGAAGAAATACAGCAGCAGCAGGCCGACCACGAACGTCGGCATCGAGACCCCGGCCAGGGCCAGCGTGGTCAGGGCGCGGTCGAGGAACGACCGTACGCGGGTGGCGCTGAGCACCCCGGCGCCGACGCCGACGCAGAGCCACAGGACGGCGCCGCCGAGCACCAGCGAGAACGTCGGCGGGAAGTCCTGGGCGAGCAGCTTGCCCACCGATTCGCCCGAGAAGTACGACTGGCCGAGGTCGCCGTGCAGGAGCCGGCCCAGGTAGTCGAAGTACTGGACGATGGTGGGACGGTCGAGGCCGAGGTTGTGCCGGATCAGGTCGACCTGCTCGGGGGTGGCCTGGCGGCCGGCCAGCGTACGGGCGGGGTCGCCGGGGGCGACGAAGAACAGGAAGAACGTGCCCAGGGAGACCAGCCACAACACCAGCACTCCGAGCAGCGTGCGCCGCAGCAGGAACCGTCGCAACATCAGCCCTCCACCTCCTGAAGCAACCCCGGCATCCCACCCCGGTCATGAAACGTCGGCATCGGCCCCCCCAGCAGCGGCATCGGACCGGCCGGCAGCGGCATCGGACCGCCCGGCATCGGCATCGGACCGCCCAGCGGCGGGCGCGGAAGCCGGACCGGAAGCCGGAGCGGAAGCCGGACCGGAAGCCGGGCCGGAGGCCGCACGCCGGTTCCGCCGTCGCCGGCGGCTGAAGAGCCGTTCCATCCGGGGATCGATGGCGTCCCTGATCCCGTCGCCCACCAGGTTGAACGCCAGCGTCGTGATCAGCAGCGAGGCCGCCGGGAAGCCCAGATACCAGTACGCCACCCGGTAGAACCCCTGGGCCTCGCTCAGCAGGTTCCCCCACGACGGGGTAGGGGGAACGATCCCGAGCCCCAGATAGGACAGGGTGGACTCGAACACGATCGCGGCCGGCACCAGCAGCGTGGTGAGCACGATGACGGGGGCCAGCAGGTTCGGCAGGATGTCCACGAACATGATGCGCGCGTCGCCGGCCCCCATGGACCGGGCCGCCTCCACGTACTCGCGTTCCTTGAGCGACAACGTCTGGCCGCGCACCACGCGGGCGATCGCCGCCCAGGAGTAGAACGAGATCACCCCGATCGTCGCGGTCAGCGAGGGCCCGGCGATGGACACCACCGCGATCGCGAAGATCAGGTACGGGAACGACAGGACCACGTCCATGAGCCGGGACAGGATGGTGTCGATGACGCCGCCGTAGTACCCGGCCAGCAGCCCGATGACGACCCCGATCAGCGCCGCCACGCCGGTCGCGACCACGCCCACGAGCAGCGAGACGCGCGCGCCGTACAGGACCCTGATGAACAGGTCGCGGCCGAGGCGGTCGGTGCCGAACCAGAACTCGCCGTTGGGCGCGACGGGCAGGCCCTGGTCGGTGATGCCGGTGTCGCGGAACTGCTCGTCGGGGTCGTGGCCGTTCCAGGCCGAGATGAGCGGCGCGGCCAGGGCGAGCAGGCACAGCAGCACGACGACGATGCCCGAGACCAGGGCCACCCGGTCGGACCTGATCCGCGCCCAGGCGAGCTGCCAGGGGCTGCGTCCGGCGATCGTGCGGTCGGTGACGACGTCCGGACGGATCTCCGTGAGAGTCATGCGGTCCTCCCGGCGGTCAGGTCCTCGCCCGCCTCGACGGGGTAGTGACAGGCCACCAGGTGCTCCTGGGGCGCCAGCAGCGGTTCCTCGGCCGAGCAGCGTTCGCGCGCTTTCGGGCACCGCGGATGGAAGCGGCAGCCGGTGGGCGGGTCGATCGGCGAGGGCACGTCGCCGGTGAGGATGATGCGGTGCCGCCGTTCGGCCTCGTCGGGGTCGGCCACGGCGGTCGCCGACAGCAGCGCGTTCGTGTAGGGATGGCGGGGCACGGCGTGCAGCTCCTCCGCGGTGGCCAGTTCGGCCACCTTGCCCAGGTACATGACCGCGATCCGGTCGCTGACGTGCCGCACCACCGACAGGTCGTGGGCGATGAACAGGTACGTCAGCCCGAAGTCGTCCTGGAGGTCCTTGAGCAGGTTGAGGATCTGGGCCTGGATGGACACGTCGAGCGCCGACACCGGCTCGTCGCAGATGATCAGCCGGGGCCGCAGCGCGAGCGCCCGCGCGACCCCGATGCGCTGCCGCTGCCCGCCGGAGAACTCGGCGGGGAACCGGTTGTAGTGCTCGGGGTTGAGCCCGACCCGTTCCATCAGCTCCTGGACGGTCCGCCGCAGCTCCTGGCCGCTCTGCACCCGGTGGATGACGAGCGGGTCGGCGATGATCGAGCCGACCCGCCGGCGCGGGTTCAGCGAGCCGTACGGGTCCTGGAAGATCACCTGGATGTCACGCCGGAAGGGCCGCATCCGGCGCCGTGGCAGGTTCGTGATGTCGGCGCCGTCGAAGCGCACGCTGCCGGAGGTGATGGGATGCAGGCCCGCGATGCACCGGGCGAGCGTGGACTTGCCGCAGCCGGTCTCGCCGACCAGGCCGAGGGTCTCGCCCGGCGACAGCGACAGGCTGACGCCGTCAACGGCTCTGACCTGGCCGATCGTCTGCTTGATCAGCATGCCGCTGGTGATGGGGAAGTGTTTGACCAGGTTCTCGACTTCGAGCAGCATCAGGCCTCCTCCGCCGTGCCGAGCACCGCCCGCTTGCGCAGCGCCTCGGCCTCCGCGCCGAGCCCGATCGCCTCGTGCGGCAGCCAGCACGCCGAGGCGTGCCCGCGCGCGCCCGTGATGGAGGCCAGCGGCGGCCGTTCGGCGGGGCAGACCGGCATCACGTACGGGCAGCGCGGATGGAAGGCGCACCCGGACGGGATCGCGATCAGGCTCGGCGGCGAGCCGGGGATGGGCCGCAGCCGTCCGCCGCGGTCGCCGGTGCTGCCCGGGATCGACTCCAGCAGGCCCTTGGTGTACGGGTGGTGCGGTTGGTAGTAGAGCGTGCGCCGGTCGGCCCGCTCGACGACGAGCCCGGCGTACATGACGAGCACCTCGTCGGCCATGCCGGCCACGACGCCGAGGTCGTGCGTGATGAGGACGAGCGCGATGTCGAACTCGGCCTGCACCCGCCCGATCAGCTCAAGGATCTGCGCCTGGACGGTCGCGTCCAGCGCGGTGGTGGGCTCGTCGGCGACGATGAGCTTGGGGTTGAGCGCCAGCGACATGGCGATCATCGCCCGTTGCCGCATGCCGCCGGAGAACTGGTGGGGATAGTCGTCCACCCTGCGGTCGGGGCGCGGGATGCCCACCAGGCCCAGCAGCTCGACGGCCCGTTTCCTGGCCTCGGCCCGGCGGGTGCCGGGGTTGTGGACGCGGATCAGCTCCTCGATCTGCCAGCCGACCTTGTAGAGCGGATGGAGGCTGGTCAGCGGGTCCTGGAAGACCACGCTGATCTCCGCGCCGCGGATGCGGCGAAGCTGCTCGTTGTCGAGCCCGAGCAGGTCGACGCCCTCGAACAGGGCCGTGCCCGAGATGTCGGCGTCGGGGGTCAGCCCGAGTATCGCCTGGGTGCTCACGGTCTTGCCGCTGCCGGACTCGCCGACGATCGCCAGCGTCTCGCCGCGATCGACGGTGAACGACAGCCCCCGCACCGCCTGGACCACGCCGTCGGAGGTGGGGAAGGACACCTGGAGGTCGGTTACCTCAAGCAGGCTCATATGTCTCCCTCGCGGCCGTCCCGCGGGCCCGCCTGCCGGCGCGCCCGCGGGAGGCCGGTCGTCAAGGCGTGTTGGGGTTCAGCCAGAGGTTGGTGACGTCGAAGACCTGGTACGACGGCAGGTACAGGGCGTTCTGCACCCGCTTGTTCTTGTAGAGCGGCGTGTTCTGGTTGTTCAGCGGCACGATCACCGCGTCGGCCAGCACCGTCTGGTCGGCCTCGTGCCACAGCGCCGCGGCCTTGGCCTGGTCGGTCTCGGCGAGCGCCCGCTTGATCAGGTCGTCCACCTTGGGGTTGCTGTAGCAGCCGTAGTTGCTGGTGCCGGCGTTGCAGTTGGTCTGGAACAGCGGCTGCATGACCGCGCGGCCGTTGTTGCCGTACCAGTCGGGGATCCAGCCGGGGGCCGACAGGTCCCATTCGCTGTTCTTGGCGTGCGAGGGCGTCTGGAGGTAGGTGTAGTAGTCGCCCTGGCGCAGCGGCAGGCCCTTGACGGTGATCCCGCACTTCTTCAGGTCGGCCGCGTACGACTGGAAGTTGGCCGGGTGGTTGCCCGCGTTGCGGAAGGCGCCGATGAGGGTCAGCCCGTTGGGGTAGCCGGCCTCGCTCAGCAGCTGCTTGCACTTGGCGGGGTCGCCCTGGTCGCCCGGCGTGGGGTACGGGTTGTACTCCTGGTAGCCGATGTTGCCGGGCGGGATGACCGTGTGCAGTGCGGTCGCCACGTCCGCGCCGCCGTAGATCTTGGCGATGGCGGTCTTGTTGATCGCGTACTCGATGGCCTGGCGGACCTTGAGCTTGCCCATCGCCCCGCCGGCGTTCTTGCTCTGCAGGTTGAACACCACGTACGGGTTCGTCACCGCGCCGGGGAAGATCGTGAAGTTGGGGTCGTTGCTCTTGAGCTGCGGGATCTGCGAGGTCGGCACCGGCAGGTCCCACGACAGGTCGGCGCTGCCGGCCTCGATCTGCTGCTGCACCGCGTCGGGCTCGCCGACGCCCATCTTGACGTCGATGGCGTTGACGTACTGGTGCCTGATCGGGTCGGACTCCTGCTTCCAGGCCGGGTTCTTCTCCAGCCGGATCGACTTGGTGGCCACGTACGACGTGATCTTGTACGGGCCGTTGGAGATCACGTGCTGGCGGAAGGTGGCGTCGTCGGGGACGTACTGGTCGTACTCCTGCGGCGCCGCCGAGGCGAAGTTCAGGGCCAGGATGTTGAGGAAGTCACCGGCCGGCTGGGTCAGGGTGAAGACGATCGTCTTGTCGTCCTTGGCCTGCACGCCGGCGATGTCGTGGCCGTTCTGGAAGTCGGCCAGGGCCTTGGCGGTGGGCTTGGCCTTCTCGAACGCCTTGATGTAGGCGTCGCAGTACTCGGCCATGCCCTTGATCGTGCTGGTGTAGTAGCCGGGCGCGCCGGAGCCCGCCACCGGGTTGCAGATGCGCTTGAACCCGCGGACGAAGTCGCCCGCCGTCACCGGCCGCGGCGGCTGGGTGTCCCACTGCACGCCGTCGCGCAACTTGATCGTGTACGTGAGCTTGTCGGCGCTCAGGCCGCCGTTCGCCTCGGTGGGCAGCTCGGTCGCTATGTCGGGCAGCACCTCGTAGCCCTTGGTGGTGTCGGCTCCCGCCGCGACGCCCTGGAGGGCGTACAGCTGGCGCGAGTAGCCGCGCATGATCCCGATGGTGACGACGTAGTAGATGCTGGTCGGGTCGAGATGGTCGACGTCGCCCGAGCCCACGAGCCTGAGCGTGCCGCCCGTGACGGGGCTTCCCGAGCTCTGGCTCGCGGCGGGGGGCGGAGCGGATTTGCTGGTTCCGTTCTGCGTCGCGCAGGAGGTGGCGAGCAGAGTTGCCGCCGCCACCGTGATGATGCTGAGATGGCGCAAGCTGGCCATCTGGCCTCCCTCGTGCCGAGATGGGGGTGTTGTTGGCTGGCACAGCTGGGGCGCGTGTCGTGGCCGCGACGCGCGCCCCACGTTTACTGAGACGAGCAACCCATGCCGGAGGAAGACTGTCGAGGTCGGTTACGTAACTGTTTGCGACTAGCGACTGGTCGGTAATGCTGATTCAGTACGGGAATTGTCTGGAGATCGCGACATTAACTGAATAGCTGCTGGTAGAAAGCCAGCTCGGCGGCCAAGGCCGCGACGCGCGTCTCCATTCGGCGAAATCCGTGGGATTCGCCGTCGAAAGCGAGATAGGTGCACGGGACGCCGCGCTCGGACAATGCGTCGGCGAAGGCCGTCGACTGCTCGGGCGGCACCACCGGGTCGTCGAGCCCCTGCAGCAGCAGCATCGGGCAGGACACCCCGTCGACCAGGCCGAGCGGCTCCCTGGAGGCGTAGACGGCCGGGTCGTCGCCGACCAGCCACTCGACGTAACGCGACTCGAAGTCGTGGGTGTGCGCGGCGAGCGGCGCGAGGGCGCTGACGCCGTAGTAGGACACCCCGCCCGCGAACACGCCGGAACGGCAGCAGGCGGCCATCACCGTCCAGCCGCCCGCGCTGCCGCCGCGCACCGCGATGCGGGCCGGGTCGGCCAGCCCGGAGTCGGCCAGCCACTGGGCGGCGGCGACGGTGTCGGCGACGTCGACCAGCCCCCACTGCCCGCGCAGCCGCTCCCGGTAGGCGCGGCCGTAGCCGGTGGAGCCGCCGTAGTTGACGTCGAGCACGCCGATGCCGCGCGAGGTCAGGAACGCCTTCTCCAGGTCGAGCGCCGTGTCGGCGTGGGCGGTCGGGCCGCCGTGCACGAACACCACGAACGGCGTCGGCTCCTCGGCGACCTGATGCAGGAAGGCGTGCACGGGCCGCTCGCCCGGCACGACCACCGGCCGCGGGTCGGGCACGCCGGACAGGTCGGGCAGCCGCTCGTCGGCCCGCGCCAGCGGCTCGGCCCGGCCGGAGGCGACGTCGACCCGCACGACCGAGCGCGGCAGCCGCGCGGCGTGGCCGACGCCCGTCACGGACATGCCGTCGGCGGCGAGCGCGGCCTGCCATCCGGTGTAGGGCAGGTCGAGGTCGTGCAGCGCTCCCGTGTCCGGGTCGAGCACGCCCAGCCGCAGGTCGCCGCGCCCGTGCAGGACGGCGAGCCGCCCGTCGCCGAGCACGGTGTAGGGCGCGCCGCCGAGCTGCCACGGCGGCTGCGTGAACTCCTCCTCGGCCGGGCACAACGCCCGCGGCGCGGCGCCGTCGAGGCCGCACTCGTAGAGGTTCCACCAGCCGGAGCGGTCGGAGACCAGGTAGAGGGTGGCGTCGTCCTTCCAGGCGGGCGACAGGACGGACTCCGCCGCGCCGCCCAGCACCGTGCGGGCCTGCCCGTCGCGCAGCCGGACGACGCGCAGCTCGGTGCCGTCCCAGGGCATGCGGGGGTGGTTCCAGCAGACGTAGGCCAGGTGGGCGCCGTCGGGGGACAGGACGGGGGAGGCGTAGAAGTCGTGGCCGCAGGCCCGCTCCCGGGGCTCGCCGCCCGCCAGCGGGATCGACACGACGGACCGGGTGATCTTGCCGTGCTCGCCGTGGTGCTCGCGCACCGCCCACACCTCGCCGTCGTGGACGGTGAGGTCGGCGTAGCGGGAACCTTCGGCGGTGAGAGGTTTCGGCTGGCCGTTTTGCCCGAGAAGGTACAGGCGCTGGTCGGCCAGAGCGGCGAAGACCACGTCGCCGCCCGGCGTCACGGCATAGGGACGGCCGCCGTACTCGTGCACCCTCGTGCGCGCGCTCCAGGGGGCGGGCAGCAGGTCACGGCAGGTGCCGTCGGCCTCGCGGCGGACGATCGCGGTGCGGCCGCCCTCGCCCGGACGGTCTTCGGTCCACCACACCCGGCCGCCCTGGGCGACGGGCCAGCCGGGCCGCAGACCGGCGGCGGCGACGTCGCGGGCGGAGATGGGGGACGGCCAGAAAGGCATACCCGCATCCTGCCGGAAGATCCGGGGCCGTGGGGCGCGATCAAGAACATCTCTCCTGCGGCGGCATCGAGGCAGGCAGGTTGAGCCCGGTGTCGCCGAACCACTTGCGCAGCAGCCGCGTGGCCGTCCCGTCCCGCCACATCTCGGCCACGGCCTGCTCGGCGGCCTCGCAGGTCTCGATGTCGCCCTTCTTCAGGCCGATGGCGTACCGCTCGTCGGTGAAGGGGTCGTTCAGCAGCCGGAACAGGCCGGGGGCCTGCTGGGCGAAGCCGGCCAGGGTCAGGTCCTCGGTGGAGACGGCGTCCAGCTCGTTGTCGCTGAGCTTGCGCACGCAGTCGGAGTAGTTGGCCGCGGGCACGGCCACGACGGGCAGGTCGAGCTTGCCGTCCGGCGGCGGGTCGGCGACGCGCTTGAAGGAGTTGGAGCCGGGCACCTGGCACACCCGCTTGCCCCGCAGGTCGGTGACCTGGCGGATGGAGGCGTCCTCGGCCCGGACCATCGTGTCCTGGTGCACGAGCACGTACGGGCCGGCGAAGGTCACCTTGGGCCTGCGGGCCTCGGTGATGGAGTAGGTGGCGAACACCATGTCCACGGTGCCGTTCTGGAGCAGCGCCTCGCGGCCCGCCGCCGGCGCCTCCCGCCAGGTGATGCGCACGGGCCGGCCGCGGGCCAGCTTGGCGACGACGTACCGGGCGACGTCCACGTCGAAGCCCACGGGATCGCCGGGACCGGCCTTCAGGCCCAGGCTCGGCTGGTCCCACTTGGTGCCCACGATGACCTGGCCGGTGCCCCTGATCTTGCCCACGACGCTGGAGTAGGCGCCGCCGCCACCGCACGCCACCGGTACGGCGAACGCGGCCGTGCCGGCCAGCGCCACCACGACTCCACGTATCCGCACGCACAGGAGTCTGTGGGGTCGGCGGCCCCGCGGGGCCGGTCCGCGTGCCGCGTGGGCGAAGATCTGAGGCTTTCTTTACGAGACGGCGGCGGGACGGAAGCCTCCGCCGCCGTCTCGCGGGTCACTCCACGGGGATGTCGGGCGCCATGCCGCCGCCCTCGGTGCCCTGGCCGGTGGCGACGCCGACGGAGGCCGCGCCGGGGGTGGCGATCGGCCGCGCCGAGGTCTTCCTGCTGCGCCGGCTGCGCCGCTCCAGCAGGGTGGCCAGGTAGCTCAGCGTCATGTTGAGCGCCACGTAGATGACGCCGATGACGATCGCCGCCGGGATCAGCGAGCCGAAGTACGCGGCCGGCAGGATCTTGAACCCGGTGTTGAGCAGGTCGACGTAGGCGATGATGTAGCCGAGCGCGGTGTCCTTCAGCAGCACCACGAGCTGGCTGACGATCGCCGGCATCATCGTCGTGACCGCCTGCGGCAGCAGCACCAGGCGCAGCACCTGGTTCTTGCGCATGCCCACCGCGTAGGCGGCCTCGGCCTGCCCCTTGGGGATGGCGTGCACGCCCGCGCGCACGATCTCCGCCAGCACCGAGCCGTTGTAGAACATCAGGCCCAGCACCACCGCGATGAAGGCGTAGTCGCCGCCGCCGGCGACGGCGGGCGCCAGGTAGAAGATGAAGAAGATCAGCAGCAGCAGCGGGATGGCCCTGAAGATCTCCACCACCGCGGCCGCCGGCACCCTGATCCAGGCGTGGTCGGAGAGCCTGGCCAGGCCGAAGACCGCGCCGAAGACCAGCGCGAGCACCGCCGCGGCGGCCGCCGCCTCCAGCGTGCCGAGCAGGCCCGGCAGGATGAACTCCCGCCACACCTCGGCCGTCAGGAACGGCTGCCAGATCTTGCCGTCCCACTGGCCCTTGGCGTCGAAGCCCCGGTAGACGAAGTACACGACGGCCAGGACCGCCAGGACACTGATCGCCGTCAGCAGGTGGTTGCGCACCCGGGCCCGGGGGCCGGGGGCGTCGAACAGGACGGACGCGCTCATCGTGCCACCGCCAGACGCCGGGCCAGCCAGCCGGAGAAGAAGCCGATCGGCATGGTCACGGCCATGAAGGCCACGACCACCCCGAGGAAGATCGGGATCGAGGCCCCCGTGGTGTCGAACGTGAGCTTCATCTCCGCGGCCACGTCGGCGGCGTACCCGCCGGCGACCGCCACCGTCGTGTTCTTGATCATCGCGATCATCACGCTGGCCAGCGGCGCGATGACCGATCGGAACGCCTGCGGCAGGATGATCAGCCGCAGCGTCTGCATGAAGCTCAGCCCGATCGCCCGGGCCGCCTCCGCCTGTCCCATCGGGACCGTGTTGATGCCCGAGCGCACCGCCTCGCACACGAACGCCGACGTGTAGATCGACAGGCCCATCGAGACGATCCAGAAGGAGTTCGTCCGCGGCTCGCCGGAGAAGACGAGGCCGAGCTTGTCGCTCAGGCCCAGCGCCGAGAACGCCAGCACCAGGGTGAGGGGGGTGTTGCGCACCACGTTCACGTAGACCGTGCCCACCGCGCGCAGCACGGGCGTCGGGGAGACGCGCATCCCGGCCAGGACCGTCCCGAGGACGAGCGAGACGACCGCGGCCACGAGCGCGATCCTGATGTTCCCCCAGAAGCCCATCGCGAGGTCGGGCAGGTACTTGATTAGTTCATCCATCGTGCTCCACCGCATAGAGCGGCGGGGGGGGGGGGGGGGGGGGGCCCCCCGGGGGGGGGGGGGGGGGGCCCCGGGGGGGGGGGGGGGGGCGCGGCGCGGAGGGGCGGGGGGGGCGGCCCGCCCCCACACACCCCGCAGC
>NZ_JBFAOR010000007.1:243231-680998 GCF_040675255.1 Nonomuraea sp. NPDC049624
GTTGTCCCCCCCGCCCCCCTCGGGTTGTGGGTCTTTTTTTTTTTTTTTATACCCCTTGGCGCCCCCCCTCTTGTGGGGGGGGGCGCCGGGACCCCGCCCCCCGCCGCTGGCGTGACTAGCTGCAACCCTCGGCCGGGGGCGCGGTCTCCGACAGCTTCAGGCCCTGGATGCCGCCGAACCACTTCTCCAGCAGCTGCTTCATGGTGCCGTTGTCCCAGATCTTCTTCACCGCGGTGTTGACGGCCTCACACGTCTTGGTGTCGCCCTTCTTCAGGCCGATGCCGTACTTCTCGTCGGTGAAGCCCTGGCCGAGCACCTTGAAGTTGCCGCCGGCCTGCTTGGCGAAGCCCGCCAGGATCAGGTCGTCGGTGGTGACGGCGTCGAGGTTGCTGCCCGACAGCTTCTGCACGCACTCGGAGTAGTTGGCCGCGTCGACGGTCGTGGCGTCGATGTCGAGCTTGCCGTCCGGGGGCGGGTCGGTGACGCGCTTGTAGGAGTTGGAGCCGGCCGCCTTGCAGATCTTCTTGCCCTTGAGGTCCTGCGGGGCGTTGATCGCGGCGTCGTCCTTGCGGACCATGATGTCCTGGTGCGCGATCACGTACGGGCCGCCGAAGGACACCTTGGCCTTGCGCTCCTCGGTGATGGAGTACGTGGCGAAGATGATGTCGACGGTGCCGTTCTGGAGGAAGGGCTCGCGGTTGGAGGAGGCCGACTCCTTCCACTCGATCTGGGCGTCCTTGCCGCCGTTCATCTCCTTCAGCACGGCCTTGGCGACGTCGACGTCGAAGCCCTCCGGCTCCGACCCCTTCTTCAAGCCCAGGCTCGGCTGGTCCCACTTGGTGCCCACCACGACCTTGCCGCCGTCCTGCACCTTCTCCAGGACGCTGGCGTAGGTCTTGTCACCGCCGCAGGCGGCCAGGGCGGCGAGCATGCCCACTCCCGTGACCACCGCTCCCAAACGACGCATGTGCATGTATACCTGCCTCAAAATCTCAGTGCGTGAGGATCTTCGAAAGGAAATCACGCGCGCGGTCGGTCTGCGCGTTGGTGAAGAACTCGTCGGGGGTGTTCTCCTCCACGATCTGTCCGTCCGCCATGAAGACCACCCGGTTGGCGGCCCGGCGGGCGAATCCCATCTCGTGCGTGACGACCATCATCGTCATGCCGTCGCGGGCCAGCCCGATCATCACGTCGAGCACCTCCTGGACCATCTCCGGGTCCAGGGCCGAGGTGGGCTCGTCGAAGAGGATCATCTTCGGGTCCATGGCCAGCGCACGAGCGATCGCGACCCGCTGCTGCTGGCCGCCGGAGAGCTGGGCCGGGTACTTGTCCGCCTGCGCGGCGATGCCCACCCGTTCCAGCAGCTCCATGGCCCGCGCGTCGGCCGCCCTGCGGTCCTTGCGGCGCACCTTGATCGGGCCGAGCGTGACGTTCTCGCGGATGGTCTTGTGCGCGAACAGGTTGAAGGACTGGAACACCATGCCGACCTCGGACCGCAGCCTGGCCAGCCCCCTGCCCTCCTCGGGCAGCACCTGGCCGTCGAACACGATCCTGCCGTCGTCGATCGTCTCCAGGCGGTTGATCGTCCGGCACAGCGTGGACTTCCCGCCGCCCGAAGGGCCGATGACCACCAGAACCTCGCCACGAGAGACGGTCAAGTTGATGTCCTTCAGGACGTGCAACGCCCCGAAGCGCTTGTTGACGCCCTCCAACTGAACGAGTGGAGTGGCGTCGCCGTTCTCCGTCATGGACCAAAACGGTAGAGGTCATTAAGACGCTGGTCACTAACCAGGTGGTACCGATCCGGTCACATCGAGCCGTCAAGCTGGTGTTTTAGACGGGGGCGGCTGCCGCGAGCCGGACAACGACTACCCTTGAACCTGCCATGACTGTGACCCAGGAGAGCGCCCGCACGTACGAAGTGCGCACATACGGGTGCCAGATGAACGTGCACGACTCCGAGCGCCTTTCCGGCCTGCTGGAAGACGCCGGCTACGTGCCGGCCCCCGACGGCCAGACGGCCGACGTCGTCGTGTTCAACACGTGCGCCGTGCGGGAGAACGCCGACAACCGCCTCTACGGAAACCTCGGCCATCTGCGGCCGGCCAAGATGGACAACCCGCGCATGCAGATCGCGGTGGGCGGCTGCCTGGCCCAGAAGGACCAGGGCGACATCGTCCGCAAGGCGCCCTGGGTCGACGTCGTCTTCGGCACCCACAACATCGGCTCCTTGCCGGTGCTGCTGGAGCGGGCCCGGGTGGCCGGCGAGGCGCAGGTCGAGCTGAAGGAGTCGCTGGAGGTCTTCCCCTCCACGCTGCCCACCAAGCGCGAGTCGGCCTACGCGGCGTGGGTCGCGATCTCGGTCGGCTGCAACAACACCTGCACGTTCTGCATCGTGCCGTCGCTGCGCGGCAAGGAGAAGGACCGCCGTCCCGGCGACGTCCTGTCCGAGGTGCGCACGCTGGTCGGCCAGGGCGTCCTGGAGGTGACCCTGCTCGGCCAGAACGTCAACACCTACGGCGTCGAGTTCGGCGACCGGCTGGCCTTCGGCAAGCTGCTGCGCGCCTGCGGCGACGTCGAGGGCCTGGAGCGGGTGCGCTTCACCTCGCCCCACCCGGCCGCCTTCACCGACGACGTCATCGCCGCCATGGCCGAGACGCCCAACGTCATGCACCAGCTGCACATGCCGCTGCAGTCGGGCTCCGACCGCGTGCTGCGGGCCATGCGCCGCTCCTACCGCGCCGAGCGTTACCTGGGCATCATCGAGCGGGTGCGGGCCGCCATGCCCGACGCGGCCATCTCGACCGACATCATCGTCGGCTTCCCCGGCGAGACCGAGGACGACTTCCAGGCCACCCTCGACGTCGTCCGGCAGAGCCGCTTCGCCAACGCCTTCACCTTCCAGTACTCCATCCGTCCGGGCACCCCGGCGGCCACGATGGAGGACCAGATCCCGAAGGAGGTCGTCCAGGAGCGTTACGAGCGCCTGGTGGCCCTTCAGGAGGAGATCTCCTGGGAGGAGAACAAGAAGCAGGTCGGCCGCACGCTGGAGGTGCTGGTCGCCGAGGGCGAGGGCCGCAAGGACGACGCCACGCGCCGCCTGTCCGGCCGCGCCGCCGACAACCGGCTCGTGCACTTCGCGGTGGGCGAGGAGACCCCGAGGCCCGGTGACATGGTCACCGTCGAGGTCACCTACGCCGCCCCCCACCACCTGGTCGCCGACGGCGCGGTCCGGGCGGTGCGGCGCACGCGGGCCGGCGACGCCTGGGAGGCGCGCCAGGGCGCCCCGGCCAAGGGGCCCGGCGTGCTGCTCGGCATGCCGTCCGTCGGCCGCCCGGCGGCCCCCGCTCCGGCCGCCGGAGCCTGCTCGGCCCACTGAGCCGCCGCATCGTCACCGCGTTCCCGCACCCCGCCGCTCCTTCGGGACGGCGGGGAGTTCCGCGTGGGTCAGCGCCTGAGGCGGTCGAGGAAGCTGTAGCACGGCTGCCGGCGGAAGTCGTCGAACGTGGCGCACGGGTCGGGCCCGCCGGGCCGTACGGAGGGAGGCGGCGGCGGGGGAGGCGCCTGACGGTTCGGTTCGGGCACGACCCGCTCCCTGGGCGGCGCCTGCGGGGACGCGTGCGGAGCCGGACGGCGTACGGCGGCCCGCCGGGACGGACGCGGCGGCGCCACCAGCGGCGGACGCGTGGGAAGCGCCCTGGGGGAGAGCGGCGACGACAGCTCGCCCTTCACCGGCCTGCCCTTGCCCGGAGGGAGCGAGGGCTCGCCCAGCTCCGGCTCCGGCTGCGTCGCCGTGGGCCGGTCGGGTGCCGGCACGGCCTCCATCCAGCCCGGCGACCATGGGCCGGGCGACCAGGGGCCCGCCGACGGGGTGGCCGGCGCCGGGGACGGCTCGGCCACCGGTGAGCCGGCGATCTGCGAAGGAAAATACGATCTTGGGATAAGCGGCGTTTCCTGATCGAATTCACGGCGGTTTTGCGGGCGCGATTCCGGAGAACTGGTGAATGCGAGGAAAATCCCGAGGCCGGCCGTGACGAGTACCCCGGCCGCTCCCACCGCGGCGCCCAGCCGGGGACGGCCACCTGGGCAAACAGATCTTTGGGGGGACAAGTCGTGATTCCTTTGTGATTGGTGTGCGAGCATTCCGCTGTTGCGGCTAGTGTGGTCCATCACCCGCGGAAGCCGGCGAGCTTTCCCCGATACGACCGCAGGGAGCTGCACCACCATGCATGATCCGACCGAGCCGGATCGTCAGGAGATCCTCTCCGGGCCGGGCCCGTCCCCGAGGCCCCCCGGCAAGAGCAGGAAGACCGCCGTCATCGCCGCGTTCGCCCTCGTCGGCGTGCTCGCCGCGGGCGGCGCCGGCTACCTGCTGGCGGCCAAGCCCGGCCAGAGCGCCCAGCAGGAGCAGGGCTCCGGCCGCCCGTCCCCGGCCACGAGCGTCGGCGACGAGGTGTTCGAGGCCGACGAGGACGCCACCATGGGCGACGCCACCACCGACGCCCCCACCGACGCCCCCACCGCCACCGACGACGGCCTGCCCGCCGACGGTTCCGACGACTCCGCCATGGGCGACGCCGTCACGGACACGGGCGGCGGCCCCGACCCCGCCGACAAGGGATCGACCGGTTCCGACCGCGCCGGCGACACGACCCGGACGGGCACCGGCAAGAAGCCCGGCACGCCCACCATGGCCCCGCAGCCGGAGGGCGACCTTCCCGCCGACGGCCCCGCGGGTGAGCTGAGCGGCCAGTGCGCCAAGAACGGCTGCTGAGCCACCGCCTGAGCCACCGCCTGAGCCACCGCCTGTGAGCCACCGCCTGTGAGCCACCGCCTGAGACATCGCCTGTGAGCCACCGCCCCCAAGTGGTTCGCCCTTTCCGGCCGGTAATGGATCTGCTGGAGAGCCGGCCGTCCTCGTAGGGTGCCGGGCATGACGACTGACAGAGCGGCCACGTTGCGACGGCTGCACGTGCCCGGCAGCCCGCTGATCCTGCCCAACGTCTGGGACGCCGCCTCGGCGCGCGCGGTCCAGGAGGCCGGGTTCCCGGTGGTGGCCACCGGCAGCGCGGCCGTCTCCCGCGTGCTGGGGTACGCCGACGGCGAGAGCACGCCGGTCGGCGAGATGATGGCCGCCGTCGCCCGCATCGCCAGGGCCGTGGACGTGCCCGTGACCGCCGACGTCGAACGCGGTTACGGGCTCGCGCCGGGCGAGCTGGCCGAGCGGCTGGCCGAGGCGGGGGCGGTGGGCTGCAACGTGGAGGACTCCGACCCGCGTACCGGCGAGCTGGTCGACGCAGGGGCGCAGGCGGACTTCCTGGCCGGGATGCGGGCGGCCGCGGGCGACGCCCTGGTGATCAACGCGCGGGTCGACACCTACGTGCGGGGCGTGCGCGACCGGGCGGCGGCGGTGTCGCGCGCGCGGCGCTACCTGGAGGCGGGGGCCGACTGCGTGTACCCGATCACGCTGGAGGACGAGGGCGAGATCGCGGCCCTCGTCGCCGAGGTGGGCGGGCCGGTGAACATCCTGTTCCGGCCGAAGGCGCCGTCGTACGCGCGGCTGGCGGAGCTGGGGGTGGCCAGGATCAGCTTCGGCGGCGGCCTCCACCAGGCGGCCCACGCCTACACCCAGGGCCTGCTCGCCGCCGTCGCCCAAGGCCGCGACCCCTACACGACCTGACCGCCGGGTCGTGGCGGGTGGCGCGTACGCTTGCGCTCGTGCTTGTCGCCGCGGCCGTCTGCCCGCAAACCCCGCTGATCGTGACCGGGCTGCCCGAGCTGCGCGCGGCCTGTCGCATCGCGGTCGCCGCGCTCCGGGCCGCCCGTCCTGACGTGCTGGTCGTGGTGGGCGGCGCGGAGACGACCCGCTCCTACGACGGCGCCGCCGCGGGCACCCTGCGGCCCTGGGGCTTCGACGTCACGGTGGGCGAGGGCGTGCCCGTGCTGCCGCTGTCCCTGACCGTCGGCCGCCGGCTCCTGAACGACCCCGAACAGCCCCCCACGGCCGACGCCGACGGGGTTGCCGCGCAGGCGGTCGCCTTCGCCGCCACTCCGGCCGAGTGCCGGGCGATCGGCGCCGGGCTGGCCGCACTCGGACGGGTCGCGCTGCTGGTCATGGCCGACGGCTCGGCCTGCCTGACCCCGCGGGCCCCCGGCCGGTACGACGAGGCGGCGCAGCCGTACGACGACCTGATCGCCGAGGCGGTCGGCACGGCCGACGCGGCGGCGCTGGCCGCGCTCGACCCCGTCGAGGCAGACCGGCTCTGGGTGACCGGCCGCGCGGCCCTCCAGGTGCTGGCCGGCGCCGCCGAGGGCACGCCGCTGACGGGCACGCTGCTCATGCGGTCCTCGCCCTACGGCGTCGGCTACTTCGCGGCCGTGTGGAGCTGACGAGACGGCACCGGGAGGCGCGTCAACCTGAGGCCGGCATCGGAAGGCGTGTCAGGCCAGAGGGCGGCGGCGGGGGACCGGGATGCGCATCAGGTCGCGGGCCGTGATCACTTCGCCGTCGAAGCTCCGCCGTACCTCCGCCACGAACGACGGCTCCTCGGCGAACCCGTACCGCTCGGAGAAGTGCGTGAGCACCAGCCTGCGCACGCCCGCGTCGGCCGCCACCACGCCCGCCTCGAACGCCGTCAGGTGCCCGTACTCCTTGGCCAGCGCGCCCTCGGCGGACAGGAACGTCGACTCGATCACCAGCAGGTCGGCCCCGGAGGCCAGCTCGAACACGGCGTCGCACAGGCGGGTGTCCATGACGAACGCGGCGCTCTGCCCCGGCCGGGGCTCGCTGCACTCGGCGAGCGTGACGCCCCGGACCGAGCCGGTGCGCTGGAGCTCGCCGACCTCCGGGCCGCGGATGCCGTGGCGGGCCAGCCGGTCGGGAAGCATGCGGCGGCCGGGCGGCTCCTGGATGCGGTAGCCGTACGACTCGACGGGGTGGGACAGGCGGCGGGCGATCAGCGGCCCCACCCCGGCCAGCGCGCCGGAGACCGGATGCTCCTCGATCACCTTCGTGTCGGCGAACGCGGCCGCGTGCCGCAGCCTGCGCCAGTACGTCTCGCCGGCGGCGGGGAAGACCGCGCGCACCGGATGGCGCACCCGGTCGCGGGCGATGCGCTGCACGACCCCGGGCACGCCCAGGCAGTGGTCGCCGTGGAAGTGGGTCACGCACAGCCAGTGGACGTCGTTCGCGCTCAGCCCGGCGTGCAGCATCTGGCGCTGCGTGCCCTCGCCGGGGTCGAAAAGATAGCCTTGCCCGTCCCAGCGCAGAAAATACCCGTTGTGGTTACGGTGTCGGGTGGGCACCGCGCTGGAGGTGCCCAGCACCACGAGTTCACGTGAGGACATGATGACCACGCAGCCCACGCAGTCCGCGCTGTCCACGCTGTCCACGGTCGCGTTCGCCGAGGTGCCGACGCCGGTCGGCCCGTTCGTCGTGGCCGTCACCGAGCGGGGGCTGGTCGCCTCGGGATGGGGGTCGCCCGCCGGACTGGCGGACCGGCTCGGCCTGGCTGAGGTTCATGATGCGGATCGTACGGCCTGCGCCGTCGCCGAGCTGAACGCTTATTTCGCCGGCGAGCTGCGCACGTTCAGCATCCCCGTGGACTGGCGGCTGATGACGGGCTCCCGGCTGCAGGTGCTCCAGGCCCTGCACCGCGTCCCGTACGGCACCGCCGTCACCTACGGCGAGCTGGCCCGGCGCGCCGGGTCGAGCGTGCCGGCCCGCGGCATCGGCTCGATCATGGGCTCCAACCCGATCCCCATCTTCGTGCCCTGCCACCGGGTGGTCGCGGGCAACGGGCTGGGCGGGTTCAGCGGCGGCGTGGGGGTGGAGACCAAGCGCTGGCTGCTGACCCACGAGGGATACCTCCAGCAGACGCTCCTCGACCTGTAGGTGGTCCGTCCACACCCGGACAGTTGACACACTGGTCGGTGTGCGCCAGCAGCCAGTCATCGCCGTCGTGGGCCCCACGGCGGCCGGGAAGTCCGATCTCGCCGTCGACCTCGCGCTCCGGCTCGGGGGCGAGTGCGTCAACGCCGACTCCATGCAGCTCTACCGCGGCATGGACATCGGCACGGCCAAGCTCACCCCCGCCGAGCAGCGCGGCGTCCCCCACCATCTGCTGGACATCTGGGACGTCACGGTCACGGCCAGCGTCGCCGAGTACCAGCGGCTGGCCAGGGAGCTGTTCGCGAAGATCGACGTCCCGGTGCTGGTGGGCGGCAGCGGCCTCTACGTCCGGGCGGCCCTCGACGACCTGGAGTTCCCCGGCACCGACCCGGTGATCCGGGCCCGGCTGGAGGAGGAGCTGGCCGAGCGCGGCCCGGCCCCCCTGTACGAGCGGCTGCGCGAGCTCGACCCGGCCGCCGCCGAGGCGATCCTGCCGAGCAACGGCCGCCGCATCGTGCGCGCGCTGGAGGTGATCGAGCACTCCGGCCGGCCGTTCTCGGCCACCATGCCGTCCTACGACGCCGTCTACCCCAGCGTGCAGCTCGGCCTGGAGGTGCCGCGGCCCGAGCTCGACGAGCGCATCGAGCTGCGGGTCGAGCGCATGTGGGCGGCGGGCCTGGTCGAGGAGGTCCGCGCGCTGCTCGGGCAGGGCCTGGCCGAGGGGCGCACGGCGGGCCGCGCGCTCGGCTACGCCCAGGTCATCCGGTTCCTGGAGGGCGAATGGACCGAGGAGCAGGCGTTCGCCGAGACGGTCAGGGCCACCAGGCGCTTCGCCCGCCGCCAGGAGTCGTGGTTCCGCCGCGACCCGCGGGTGCGCTGGCTCCCGTACGACGCCCCCGACCTGCTTGAACGATCCCTGGCGCACATCGCCGACCCGGGTGCGGCATAAACTCAGGCAATGCGGTTTCTCAAGGGGCACGGCACCGAGAACGATTTCGTCATCCTGCCCGATCCCGACGACGGCGTGGAAGTGACGGCCGCGCTCGTGGCCAAGATCTGTGACCGGCGGGCCGGGATCGGCGCCGACGGCGTGCTCCGGGTCGCCAGGACCAAGCAGCACGCCGAGGTGGCCGAGCAGGCCGCGGTGGCCGACTGGTTCATGGACTATCGCAACGCCGACGGCAGCGTCGCGGAGATGTGCGGCAACGGCGTCCGCGTCTTCGCCCGCTACCTGGTGGACGCGGGGCTGGTGGAGGGCACGGAGTTCTGCCTGGCCACCAGGGGCGGCCCGCGCCGGGTCCGGGTCGAGCCCAACGGCGACATCACGGTGGACATGGGCAAGCCGGCGGTGCTGGGCGAGAGCGTGGCGGGCGTCGGCGGCCACGAGTACTCCGGCCTCCACGTCGACATGGGCAACCCCCACCTGGCCTGCGCGATCGGCGACCCGGTCGTCCAGCTCGACCTCAGCCACCAGCCCGGCTTCGACACCGGGGTGTTCCCGGCGGGCGTCAACATCGAGCTGTTCAACCCGGTCGGCGTCAGCCGCGTGGTGATGCGGGTCTACGAGCGCGGCTCGGGCGAGACGCGCTCCTGCGGCACCGGCGCCGTGGCGACCGCCGTGGCCGCCGCGCACATGTCCGGCGACACCACCGGCACCTGGACCGTCGAGGTCACCGGCGGCTCGCTGACCGTCATCCTCGACGAGGACACGAGCTACCTGTCCGGCCCGGCGGTGATCCTGGCGAGCGGCGAGCTGATGCTTGCAGAATGATGTTCTCCTGAGGGATTCTGGGTCCACTTTCCGAACCGAGGAGGGGTTGAGGATGGCGGACCCGCGTACCACGGCGGTCCAGGTCAAGGCGCCGATCGGCCAGTACGGCGGCGGCTTCATGGTCTCGCGCGAGGCCAAGGCCGTCTGCGAGGAGCACGGGCTCGGCCCGCGCGAGCTGTACTTCCGCGGGCGCTGCGGGGTGCTCGGCGAGTGCCACGCCGACGTCGTCACCTCGGTGGCGGTCTTCTTCCCTGCCGCCCACGTCGAGGAGAGCTGGAACGGCGGCAGGAAGATGCCCGTCGAGCAGGCCGTCGAGCTCTACACCGAGGCGTGCAGGCAGTGGGGCCGGCGCAAGCTGGGCGGTTACGACGGCTGCGCCCGCATCGCCGAGCTGCTCGAACCGGTCGTCGCGCAGGCCTCGCCGGTGGGCGCGCCGCTGTTCGCCGGCTGGCGGGCGGTGCCGCTGCCGGACGACCCGCCCGCGCGCGCCGTCCAGCTCATGCACGTCCTGCGCGAGCTGCGCGGGGGCCTGCACGCCGACGCCGTGCTCGCGGCCGGCCTGCACCCCCTGGAGGCCACGCTCGCCGCCGTCCACGACACCACCCCCTTCGGCTACGCCGACGGCGTGACGATCGCCAGGTTCTTCACCTGGCCCGAGCCCTACGCCACCCCCGGCCCCGACGTCGTGGCGCGGCGGGCCCAGGTCGAGGAGACCACCGATGACCTGATGGCCCCGGTCTTCTCGGTCCTGCGCGACAACGAATCGGACGAGCTGATCGAGCTTCTGCGTTTTGGGCACGCTCGTTGACCTGGCAGACTGACTGCCCATGGACGTGGACATCTGGGCCTGGGTCGGCGAAACCCAGCAGCAGCTTTCCGAGGCGGGCAACGTTGGCCTCGCCATGGCGCTGGGAGACCTTCCCGCACAGGCCTACGAGGGCCGGTATCCGCAGCTCGACGTGATGGCCCCGGCCATCGCCCAGCAGGCCGAGACGCTGGAGCTGCCCTGGCTGGAGTTCTACGCCCGCTACTGGCACCTCATGGGCCGCATCGGCGACCGGGCTCAGGGCGCGGTGGCCATCGACGACGCACGGCAGCTGCTCACGTTCGCCCAGCGCGAAGACGTGCGCGACTGCCCGGCCACCCCGGCCGCCGTCGAGGCGATGGCCATCGTGTGGGCCAACACCGACGGCCCTGGCTACGCCGGCGACCGCCTGGAGACGGTGGGCGCCTTCCTGGAGGGCATGAGCCCGGAGCGGCCCGCTTTCAGCGGGCTGGCCACCCAGTACGTCGCGGCGCTCGTCGACGCGGGCAAGGCCGGTGAGGCCGTCGCCTACGCCGAGTCCGCGGTCGAGCGGCTGCGCACGGCCGGTCGCGCGGCGAGCTGGGAGCTCGGCGCCGAGGGCGCCCGTGCCCTGCTGGCCGCCGGCCGGGCCGACGACGCGCTGGCCGCCCTGCAGGCCGCCGCCGACCTCGCCCCCGACGACCCGCCCGCCAAGGCCCATCGCGAGGGCGTGCGCCGCGCGCTCATCCTGGCCGAGCTCGGCCGCACGGCCGAGGCCGTCGACGCGCTGCCCGACCTCGACGTGGTCGGTGAGCACCCGCGCGTCTTCGTCGAGTGGTCGCGCGCGGTCGCCAAGCTGGCCGGGTCCTCCCAGATCACCAACACCTGGCAGCTCGGCCGGGTGCTGCGCCAGTGGATCGACTACTTCGGCATGATGGGCGGCTACCGCGCCCGCGTCGAGCTCGCGCTGGTCGCGGGCGACCTGGCCGTCGCCAGGAGCGGCGTGTGGCAGGCCCGGCTGCTGGCCGACCTGGCCGAGTCCGGCGCGGCGGAGCTGCGCGGCGAGACCGGCGACCTGACCGAGCGCGTCGCCGCGCTGCGGGCCGCCGCCGACGCCGCCGCCGAGCCCGCGGCCCCCGGGCCGCTGGCCGAGCGGGTCGGCCTGTTCGACGCCGCCGACGGCTTCAACGCCGACCCCGAGAAGTGGGTGGGCTGGCTCGCGCCGCTGTCCGGCGAGGACCTGGAGGCCACCCGCCGCCACACCACCACGCTCGGCTTCCTCGGCTTCCCCGCGGCGGGCGCCGACATCTACTGGAAGCTGCTGGTCGACTCCGGCGACATCGCCTCGGCCGACCCCGACGACGTGGCCTACCTGACCACCCTGCTCATCGAGGCCCGCCAGGACGAGCGGCTGGAGCAGATGGCCGCGCTGCTGCCGCACGCCGCCCAGTACCTCGCGCTGGCCAGGCTCCACAGCGCCCGCGAGCGCTGGCCGGAGACGCTCGACGCCGCCGAGCACGCCGTCGCGGCCGGGGCCGGCATCGAGGCCAGGCGCCTGCTGTCCGGCGCCGCCCAGCAGCTCGACCACAACGACAGGGCCGCCGGCGTGCTGGCGGAGGTGCTCGACGAGCTGACCGACGAGGACACCTGGCGCATGGTCGTCATGGCCACCTCGGCGGAAGACTGGGACACCGTGCGCAAGGGCGCGGCCAAGATCGGCATGCCGATCAAGTCCAAGCAGGGCCCGATCGAGGAGGAGATGGGCCTGATCCGGCTCATCCTCCCGGCGCCCGACGGCGGCCAGCGCCAGGTGTTGTCCATCCGCACCGGTCCGGCCACCGCCCGGCTGGCGCTGCCGCAGCCGCGCGGCATGGACTACAACGCCGGCGACCTGGTCGTGTTCGACCCGCAGCTGCTGGAGCCCGTCCCGGAAGACCCGCAGGAGCAGCAGAACTTCGTGCCGCCGTTCGCGGCCGTGCGCATCCTGCGTCCCGGCGGTTACACCAGCTACTTCTTCGACGGCGCCGCGCCGAGCGAGGAGGACTGGGCGGAGTTCACCGAGGTCATGGCCGAGCGCGGCTGGCCGATGTGGGTCTACAGCGACGAGAACTACACCGTCACCCACCCGACCAGCGGCGAGTCGCTGCCGGGCGTGTTCGGCTGGGTCGCGGTGCCGCCGGACGTGTCGGCCGCCGAGGTCGACGCCCTGCTCGACGACGCCACCGAGCGCTGGGTGCACCCGCTGGCCTGGCTCGACCTGGCCCGCGAGATCGACGTCGAGGTCGAGCGGCACGAGCGCATCGTCAAGGAATACGGGCTCTGACGTGCTGGAGCGCTTCAGCCTCGACGGCAAGGTCGCCATCGTCACGGGCGCGTCGTCGGGGCTGGGCGTGGCCTTCGCCCGCGGGCTGGCCGAGGCGGGCGCCGACGTCGTGATCGGCGCCCGGCGCGCGGACCGGCTGGCGGAGACCGGTCGCCTGGTCGAGGAGGCCGGGCGCCGCTGTCTTGCGGTCCCGACCGACGTGGCGGCGCCGGAGGAGTGCGACGCGCTGGTGGCCGCGGCCGTGGCCGAGTTCGGCGCGGTCGACGTGCTGATCAACAACGCGGGCGTCGGCACCGCCGTGCCCGCGCTGCGCGAGCGGCCCGAGGAGTTCCGCCGGGTGGTGGAGATCAACCTGCACGGCACGTACTGGATGGCGCAGGCGTGCGCGCGGGTGATGCGGCCGGGCTCGTCGATCGTGAACATCGGCAGCATCCTCGGCGCGACCACCGCCGGGCTGCCGCAGGCCGCCTACAGCGCCTCGAAGGCGGCCGTAGCCGGGCTCACCCGCGACCTGGCCCAGCAGTGGACGGCCCGGCGCGGCATCCGGGTCAACTGCCTGGAGCCGGGGTTCTTCGCCTCGGAGATGACCGAGCAGTATCCGCCCGGCTACCTGGAACGCATGCTGGAGCTGCGGGTGCCGATGAAGCGGCCCGGCGACCCGGCCGAGCTGGTGGCGGCGGCGGTCTTCCTGGCCTCCGACGCCTCGTCGTACGTCACCGGTGTCACGCTGCCCGTGGACGGCGGCATCCTGATCACCTAGACGGTTCTTCTAGTACGTTGTCGGGAATGACCGCCCCCTTCGTACGTTCCTACCGTCCGGCCGATCTGGCCGCCGTCTACGACATCTGCGTGCGCACCGCCGACGCCGGTGGCGACGCCCGCGGCCAGTACGCCTCCGACCTGCTCATGGGCGACATCTTCGCCGTCCCCTACGTGACCCTGGAGCCCGAGCACGCCCACGTCGTGGACGACGGCACCGGCCAGGCCGTCGGCTACGTCGTGGGCACCGCGGACACGGCGGCGTTCGTCCGCCGCTACCGCGAGGAGTGGATCCCGGCGTCCGCGGCCCGCTGCCCCCTTCCCGCCGACCCGCCGGTCACCGCGGACGACGTGATGCTCGCCCTGCACCACCGGCCCGAGCGCATGCTGATCCCCGAGCTGGCCGGCCACCCCGCCCACCTGCACATCGACCTGCTGCCCGACTGGCAGGGCAAGGGCTGGGGACGCCGGCTCATGAGCGCCCTGGTCGACGGCCTGCGCGCCGCCGGGGTGCCGCGGTTGCACCTGGGGATGGTCAGCACGAACGCGCCCGCGCGGGCCTTCTACGACCGGCTCGGCTTCGTGGAGCTGGCGGTGGCCGACGCCGGCCCGGTGACGTACCTGGGACGGGACACCTCGCCGCTCGGCTAGCTCTTGTCCGCGGGGATCCAGGGCCTTATGTTCGTTGCGTAGTCCGGTGCGTGTTGCGTATTAAGGAACAACCGGAGGCGTGATGGGTCGGCCGCGCGTGGTGATCATCGGAGCCGGGATCGTGGGGTGCGCGGTGGCCGACGAGCTCACCGAACGCGGCTGGAACGACGTCACCGTGGTGGAGCAGGGCCCGCTCTTCGCCGCCGGCGGCTCCAGCTCGCACGCCCCCGGCCTGGTCTTCCAGACGAACCCGTCCAAGACCATGACCGAGTTCGCCGCCTACACCGTGCGCAAGTACAGCGCGCTCGGCGCGCACTGCTTCCGGCAGGTCGGCGGGCTGGAGGTGGCCACCACCCCCGAGCGCTGGACCGACCTGCACCGCAAGCTCGGCTGGGCGCAGTCCTGGGGCGTCGAAGGCCGCCTGCTGGACGCCGCGCAGTGCGCCGAGCTGTGGCCGATGCTGGACCGCGGCCGGGTGCTGGGCGGCTTCCACGTGCCGAGCGACGGCCTGGCCGCCGCCGTGGCCTGCGGCGAGACGCAGGCGGCGCGGGCCACCGAACGGGGAGCGCGCTTCCTCGGCGGGCACACCGTGACCGGCGTCGAGCGCAAGGGCGGCCGGGTCACCGGCGTGTCCTGCCTGGCCGCGGGGGAGTACCGGACGATCCCGGCCGACGTGGTCGTCTGCGCGGCCGGATTCTGGGGCCCGTCGATCGGCGAGATGGCCGGGCTGACCGTGCCGCTGCTGCCGCTGGCCCACCAGTACGCGAAGTCCGGCCCCCTGCCCCCGCAGCCCGAGGGCCCCATCCTGCGCCACCAGGACCGCGACCTGTACGCCCGGCAGCACGGCGACCGCATCGGCATCGGCTCCTACGCCCACCGCCCCATGCCGGTCGCCCAGCACGAGATCGGCCCCAAGGGCACCACCATGCCCTCGGTCCAGGCGTTCACCGAGGAGGACTTCGAACCCGCCTGGCGCGACGCCGCCGAGCTGCTGCCCGCCCTGGCCGGCTCCAAGTACGAGGACGGCATCAACGGCGTCTTCTCCTTCACCGCCGACGGCTTCCCGCTGATCGGCGAGGCGCCGCACCTGGACGGGTTCTGGCTGGCCGAGGCCGTCTGGGTGACGCACTCGGCCGGGGTGGCCAGGGCGGTCGCCGAGCTGCTGGTGACCGGCCGGTCGCAGGTGGACCTGCACGAGTGCGAGCTGGCCAGGTTCGAGCAGGCGCAGCTGTCGCCCGCCTACGTCGAGGAGCGCGGCAGGCAGAACTTCGTCGAGGTCTACGACGTCATCCACCCGTTGCAGCCCATGGAGTCGCCGCGGCCGATGCGGACCAGCCCGTTCTACCCGCGCCAGGTGGAGCTGGGCGGGTACTTCCTGGAGTCGGCCGGATGGGAGCGGCCGCACTGGTTCGAGGCGAACGAGCCGCTGCTCGCCGGCCTCGAAGAGCCGCGGATCGGCGCCGACCGGCGGGACGCGTGGGCCGGCCGCCACTGGTCGCCCGTCGCCGCCACCGAGGCGTGGGCCACCCGCGAGCGGGTCGCGCTCTACGACATGACCTCGCTCAAGCGCATCGAGGTCAGCGGTCCGGGCGCGGCGGCCTTCCTCCAGCACATGACCACCAACAACGTGGACAAGAAGCCCGGCACGGTCACCTACACCCTGCTGCTGGACGCCGGCGGCGGCATCCGCTCCGACCTCACGGCCGCGCGGCTGGCCGAGGACAGGTTCCAGCTCGGCGCGAACGGCAACCTCGACCTCGACTGGCTGACCCGGCACGCCCCCCGCGGGGTGCACATCAGGGACATCACGCCCGGCACCTGCTGCGTCGGCGTGTGGGGGCCGCAGGCCAGGGAGCTGGTGCAGGGGCTCACGGACATGGACCTGTCCAACGACGGCTTCCGCTACTTCACCTGCCGCTCCGGGTACGTCGGGCAGGTCCCGGTGCTCGCGATGCGCGTCTCGTACGTCGGCGAGCTGGGCTGGGAGCTCTACACCGGCGCCGACATGGGGCTCAAGCTGTGGGACACGCTGCGGGCCACCGGGATGCCGGTCGCGGGCGGGCGGGCCGCGTTCAACAGCCTCCGGCTGGAGAAGGGGTACCGGCTCTGGGGCGTGGACATGACCACCGAGCACGACCCGTACGAGGCCGGGCTGGGGTTCGCGGTCAAGCGGGACAAGGACTTCTACGGCCGCGACGCGCTGCGCGCCGAGCCGTCCCGCAGGCTCGTGCCGCTGCTCAGCGCCGAGGTGGTGATGGGCAAGGAACCGGTCCGGCACGACGGCCGCGTCGCCGGGTACGTCACCAGCGCCGCGTACGGGCACACCATCGGCCGTCCGATCGCCTACGCCTGGCTGCCGGCCGAGCTGGCCGGACCGGGGACGCGGGTGGACATCTCCTACTTCGGCCGCCGCGTGCCCGCGGAGGTCGCCGCCGAGCCGCTGTTCGACCCCCGGATGGAGAAGATCAGACGTTGACCCACCCCGGCTTCCTCTGGCGCAACCCCGATCCGCGGCCCTCCTACGACGTGGTCGTCGTGGGCGGCGGCGGGCACGGCCTGGCCACCGCCTACTACCTGGCCAGGAACCACGGCCTGACGAACGTCGCCGTCCTGGAGAAGGGCTGGCTGGCCGGCGGCAACATGGCCCGCAACACCACCATCATCCGCTCCAACTACCTGTGGGACGAGAGCGCCGCACTCTACGAGCACTCGCTGAAGCTGTGGGAGGGCCTGAGCGCGGAACTGGACTACGACCTGCAGTTCAGCCAGCGCGGCGTGCTCAACCTGGCGCACAACCTGCACGACGTGCGCGAGGGCAGGCGGCGGGTCAACGCCAACCGGCTCAACGGCGTGGACGCCGAATGGCTGGACGCCGACGAGGTCAGGAAGTTCTGCCCCGTCGTCAACGTCTCCGACCGGGCCCGCTACCCCGTCCTGGGGGCCACGTTGCAGCGGCGCGGCGGCATCGCCAAGCACGACCACGTCGCCTGGGCGCTGGCCCGCCGGGCCGACGCGTACGGCGTCGACCTGATCCAGGGCTGCGAGGTGACCGGGTTCGAGATCACCGGCAACCGGGTGACCGGCGTGCGCACCTCGCGCGGGCCCATCGCGGCCGGCACGGTCGCGCTCGCCTCGGCCGGGCACACCTCGGTCCTGGCCGAGCGGGCCGGCGTCCGGCTGCCGTTGCAGTCGCACCCGCTGCAGGCGCTGGTGTCGGAGCTGCTGGAGCCGGTGCTGGACTGCGTCGTCATGTCCAACGCCGTCCACGTGTACGTCAGCCAGGCGCACAAGGGCGAGCTGGTCATGGGGGCGGGCATCGACGCGTACAACTCCTACGGGCAGCGCGGCGGGTGCCACGTGATCGAGGCGCAGATGGCGGCGGCCCTGGAGCTGTTCCCGCTGTTCAGCCGGGTCCGCGTGCTGCGGACGTGGGCCGGGATCGTGGACGTCTCGCCGGACGCCTCCCCGATCATCGGCGCCACCCCCGTGGACGGCCTCTACGTCAACGCCGGGTGGGGCACCGGCGGCTTCAAGGCGACCCCCGGCTCCGGCTGGGTGTACGCCGACACGATCGCCAACGGCCGCCCGCACCCGCTCGCCGAGCCGTTCGCGCTGGAGCGGTTCACCACGGGCGCGCTCATCGACGAGCACGGCGCGGCGGCGGTGGCCCACTGATGCTGCTCCTCGACTGCCCCCACTGCGGCCCCCGCGACGAGACCGAGTTCCACTACGGCGGCCAGGCCGGGATCGCCTACCCGCAGGCCCCCGGCGAGCTGTCCGACCAGGAGTGGGCCGCCTACGTCTTCCTGCGCGACAACCCCAAGGGCTGGTTCGGCGAACGCTGGTTCCACACGCACGGCTGCCGGACCTGGTTCACCGTCGAACGGCACACGGTCACGCACGAGATCAGGAAGGCGCCATGAGGTTCACCTTCGACGGCCGTCCCCTCCAGGGGGAGCCGGGCGACACGCTGGCCGCCGCGCTGCTGCGCAACGGGGTGCGGGTGGTGGGCCGGGGCGTGGAGTCCGGCCGCCCGCGCGGCGTCTTCTCGGCCGGCCCCGAGGAGCCGAACGCCCTGGTCCGCGTCGGCGCCGACCCGATGCTGGCGGCCACGACCGTGGAGCTGTACGACGGGCTGGCGGCGTGGAGCCTGCGCGGCAAGGGCCGGGTGGACCTCGACGCGGCCGACGACCGGCGCTGCGACAAGGCGTACCTGCACTGCGACGTGCTGGTGGTCGGCGGCGGCCCGGCCGGGCTCGCGGCGGCCGCCGCGGCGCGCGCGGCCCGGGTGATCCTGCTCGACGACCAGCCCCGCCTCGGCGGCGACCTGCTGAACAGCCGGGTGCTGCTCGACGGCGCGCCCGCGCTCGACTGGGTGGACTCGCTCGACCTGTCGGGCGTGCGGGTGCTGACCAGGACCACGGCCGTCGGCTACCACGACCACAACTACGTGGTGGCCGTCGAGCGGCGGGCGCGCGGCGAGCGGCTGTGGCACATCAGGGCCCGCCGGGTGATCCTGGCGACCGGCGCCCACGAGCGTTCGCTCGCCTTCCCCGGCAACGACCGGCCCGGCGTCATGCTGGCCTCGGCCGCCCGCGCCTACGTCAACCGGTATGGCGTGCTCCCCGGCCGCCGGGCAGTCGTCCTCGCCTGCGCGGACTCCGGCTACGAGGCCGCCGCGGACCTGCGCGCGGCCGGCGTGGAGATCGCCGCGATCGTCGATCCGCGCCCCGAGGGGCTCACCCCCGGCGCCCTGGCCGGGCAGGTGATCACCGGCACCACGGCCGGCGCGGACGGCGTGCTGACCGGCGTGCGGGTGGGGGAGCGGCACATCGAGGCCGACCTGCTGGCCGTGGCGGGCGGCTGGAACCCCGCCGTGCACCTGTTCAGCCAGTCGCAGGGGCGGGTGCGCTTCGACGAGGGGTTGCAGGCGTTCGTGCCGGACGTCTCGGCGCAGGCCGAATGCTCCGCCGGCGCCTGCCGCGGCCGGTACGGCACCCGCGAGGCCATCGCCGACGGCCACGCCGCCGGCCGGGAGGCCGCCGGGTCCGCCGCCCGCGAGCTCCGCGTGCCCGACTGCGACGAACGGCCCTCGCGGCCACCCGCCGCGCTGTGGCTGGTCGAGGGGGACGGCGACGAGCCCGCCTTCGCCGACCTGCACCGGGACGTGACCGTGGCCGACCTGGCCAGGGCGACCGGCGCCGGGATGCGCTCGGTCGAGCACGTCAAGCGCTACACCACCGCGGGCACCGGCGCCGACCAGGGCAAGACGTCGGGCACGGTCGTCGTGGGCGTGATGTCGGCGCTGCTCGGGACCGCGCCGGGCCAGGTGGGCACGACCACGTTCCGGCCGCCGTACACGCCGGTGTCGTTCGCGACGCTGGCCGGGCGCGACCGGGGCGCGCTCTCCGACCCGGTCAGGACCACCTCCATGCACGCCGCGCACGTCGCGGCGGGCGCCGTGTTCGAGGACGTCGGCCAGTGGAAACGCCCCCGCTACTTCCCGCTGGACGGCGAGACCATGCAGGCCGCCGTGGCGCGCGAATGCCGGGCCGCCCGCACCTCGGTCGCCGCCATGGACGCCTCCACCCTGGGCAAGATCGACATCCGGGGCGCGGACGCGGGCGAATTCCTGGACCGGATCTACACCAACATGTACTCCACGCTCGCCGTCGGCGCCTGCCGCTACGGGCTCATGTGCCGGGCCGACGGCATGGTGTTCGACGACGGCACCACGACCAGGCTCGCCGCCGACCACTACCTGACGACCACGACCACCGGCAACGCCGCCGCGGTGCTCGACTGGCTGGAGGAGTGGCGGCAGACCGAGTGGCCGCGGCTCGACGTCTCCTTCACCTCGGTGACCGACCACTGGGCGACGGTCGCCGTGGCCGGCCCCAAGGCGCGGCGGGTGATCGCCGCCGTCGCGCCCGGCGCGCTCGGCCTGCCCTTCATGCGGTACGTGGAGACGGACGTGCTCGGCGTGCCCGGCCGGGTGTTCCGGATCAGCTTCTCCGGCGAGCTGGCCTACGAGGTCAACGTGCCCTGGCCGTACGGCAGGGCGTTGTGGGAGGCGGTGCTGGAGCTGGGCGCGGTGCCGTACGGGACCGAGGCGATGCACGTGCTGCGGGCCGAGAAGGGGTTCGCCATCGTCGGCCAGGAGACCGACGGCACGGTCACGCCGCAGGACCTCGGCATGTCGTGGATCGTCTCCCCGCGCAAGCCGGACTTCGTGGGCAAACGCTCGCACGCCCGCCCCGACACCGCCCGCGAGGGCCGCAAACGCCTGGTCGGCCTGCTCGCCGAGGACCCGGCGGCGCCGATCGAGGAGGGCGCCCAGCTGGTCAGGGGCGGGCCGGGCGCGCCCATGCTGGGGCACGTCACCTCCGGCTACGTCAGTGCGGCGCTCGGCCGGACGTTCGGGCTGGCCATGGTCAGGGACGTCGTGCCGGGGGACCGGCTCACGGCGGTGTCGGGCGCGGCGGCCACCGGCGTGACGGTCGTCGACCCGGTCCTGTACGACCCGGACAACGCCCGCCGCGACGGCGACCCTCTGGAGGAGGACGCGCCCGCGGCGCTCGAAGGCGTTCCGGCGCGGGAGAGCCCGGCGGCGGCGTTCGCCGGGCGGTTCGCGGCGGCGAGCGGGCCCGCGGTGCGGCTGCGCGAGCTGCCGTTCGAGCCGATGTGGGAGGTCAGGGGCGCCGATCCCGGCGTGGGCCTGCGGCTCGGCCCGTCGTGGTGGCTGGTGACCGGGGACGCCGCGCCGGGGCCCGGCTGGGTGGACGTCTCGGGACAGCGGACGATCCTGGAGCTGTCCGGGCCGGGGGCGGACGACGTCCTGATCACCGGCTGTCCCGTGGACCTGCACCCCGACGTGTTCCCCGGGCACGCGCAGACGCTGCTGGGCAGGGCCGCGGTGATCCTGGAACGGCGGGCGCCCGGCGAGTACCGGATCCACGTCAGGTCGTCGTTCACCACCTACCTGGCAGAGTGGCTCTTGGACGCTGTTTTAGCGTTATAAGACCATTTAGGGGTACTTGCTATACCTAGACTTTACGAAAACCGAAGTCTGGGGGATCACGTGCGCATACGGGCGTTCACGGCCGGTCTGGCCATGGTGACGATGCTGGCCGGCTGCGGCGGCCTGGAGGCGCAGTCGGGCGGCGGCCCGGACCCGGCCAAACCGGACTCCGCGTCGGTCTCGGACGCCCGCAAGAAGCTGGCCAAGCTCAAGGTCAAGGGACGGGCCCCGCGCACCGGCTTCGACCGCGACCAGTTCGGCCCCGCCTGGGCCGACGTCGACCACAACGGCTGCGACACCCGCAACGACATCCTCAAGCGCGACCTGAAGGACGAGACGTTCAAGTCGGGCACCCACGACTGCATCGTGCTCACCGGCACCCTGGACGACCCCTACAGCGGCAAGACCATCACGTTCAAGCGCGGCCAGGACACCAGCACGGCCGTCCAGATCGACCACCTGGTGCCGCTGTCGGACGCCTGGCAGAAGGGCGCGCAGCAGTGGTCGCCCACCAAGCGCAAGGAGTTCGCCAACGACCCGCTGAACCTGCTGGCGGTGGACGGCCCGCTGAACAACCAGAAGAGCGACTCCGACGCGGCCACCTGGCTGCCGCCGCGCAAGGCGTACCGGTGCGCCTACATCGCCCGCCAGATCGACGTGAAGAGCAAGTACGACGTCTGGATCACCGACGGTGAGAAGAGCGCGATGGAGGGCATACTCAAGGACTGCTGAGGGCCTCGCCGGGGGCGGTCAGCGTCAGCTCCACGCGGGCCCCGCCGCCCTCGGGCGCCGCGACGGCCAGCGTGCCGCCGCACGACTCGGCGGTGCGCCGCGCGATGTCCAGCCCGAGGCCGGTCGAGCCGCCCCCGCTGATCCCCCGCTCCAGCGCCCCCGGGGCGAACCCCGGCCCCGAGTCCTCGACGACCAGCAGCGTCCCGCCCGGCCGGGACGACAGCCGCACGGCCATGGCGGTCCCCTCCGGGGTGTGCGCGAAGACGTTGCCGAGCAGCGCGTCCACGCACGCGGCCAGCTCCTCGCCGCCGACGGCGACCGGCGCGGGCGCGTCGGGCAGCGACACCGACACCGGCCGCCCCTGGTCCTCGGCCAGCACCGACCAGAACCGCACCCGCTCGCGCACCACCTCGGCCGCGTCGCAGGAGCCGCGCCCGGCCGAGCGCCGCCGCGCCTCGGTGATGACCGCGCTGACCGCCCGCTCCAGTGCGTCCACCCTGTTCTGGACCCGGGCGGCCTCCTCCGGGTCGCGCAGCGACTCGGCCTCCAGCCGCAGGCCGGTCAGCGGCGTGCGCAGCCGGTGGGACAGGTCGGCGACCGACTCGCGCTCGGCGGCCAGCAGGTCGCCGATGCGCCCGGCCAGATGGTTGAGCGCCAGCGCCACCGACCGCACCTCCGGCGGCCCGCCCGGCTCGGCCCGCGCGCTCAGGTCGCCGCCGGCCAGCCGGTGCGACACGCGGGCCAGCCCGACCACGGGCCTGGTCACGGCCAGCGCCAGCCGGTCGGCCAGCACGATGCCGAGCACCATGAGCCCCAGCCCGAGCACGAGCAGCGCCAGCCAGGCGGCCCGCACGCCGTGCGTCAGCTCGTCGTCCGGCACGAACACCCTGATCACGGCCGTGCCGTCGGGGGACTGCGCCGACACCAGCACCTCCCGGCCGCCGGGGGCGACGGCGGTCACGCTGCGGCCCGTCGCGGCCAGCCGCACGGCGTCGGAGCGGGCGGCCGGCGCGCCCATCGTGCCCCCGCCGGGCAGGAACACCGTCACCCGCCGCGGCACCTGCTCGACGGCCAGCGGCAGGTCGGGCGTGCCGACCGCGACCGCGACGGACTCGGCGGCGGCGGTGGCCCGGCTCATCGCGCCGTTCTCGGCCACCGTGCCGATCAGCAGCGCCATCGGCACCAGCAGCGCGATCAGCACGAGCGACGTCGTCGCCGCCACCAGCAGCGCCAGCCAGCGCCTCACGACGGCCCGACCAGCTTGACCCCGACGCCTCTGACGGTGTGCAGGTAACGGGGCTCGGCCGCGGTCTCGCCGAGCTTCCTGCGCAGCCACGACAGGTGCACGTCCACGGTCTTGTCGGCGCCGCCGTACGGCAGCCGCCACACCTCCGTCAGCAGCTCGCGCTTGGTGACCACCTCGCCGGGCCGGGCCGCGAGGAAGTGCAGCACGTCGAACTCGCGCGGCGTGAGGTCGAGTGACACGCCGTCGAGCGTGGCCGTGCGCGCCCGGGGATCGACCCGCAGCCCGCCCACGGCCAGCGGCTCCGGCGCGGCCTCGCCCGCGCGCCGCAGCACCGCCCGCACCCGGGCGTCGAGCTGCCGGGCGCTGTACGGCTTGACCACGTAGTCGTCGGCCCCCGCGTCCAGGACGGGCACCATCTCGGCGTCGCCGTCGCGGGCGGTCGCCACGATGACCGGCACCCGGCTCACCGCCCGCAACATGCGCAGCAGCTCCACGCCGTCGAGGTCGGGCAGGCCCAGGTCGAGCACGATCAGGTCGGGACGGTCCTGCACGGCCAGCCGCAACCCCTCCAGCGCGGTCGGGGAGGAGGAGACCGCGTGGCCGAGATCGCGCAGGCCCCGGCTCAACGACGTCCGGATGGTCACGTCGTCCTCGATGAGCAGGATGTCAGCCATATACCCAAACCGTAGACGGTCCGTGGTGATGCGCCGAGCATCGTTAGCGTCGCCTTAACCTGCGCTTAGCCGTACGTGGGGGAGGGTGGGAGCGTGAAGCGTCTCGTGCTGGCCTGGGCCGTCACCGCGGCCGCCGCTACCGGGGCGGCGGTGGCCGTGCTCGGCCTGCTCGGAACCGGGGTGACCGGCACGTCCAGCCGCGTGCTCAGCGGGCCGGAGGTGCGCGCCGCGCTCTCCACCGCCACCGCGCGCGCCGCCACGCCCATGCCGCGGACGTCCGCCCGCGCCCAGGACCGGCTCATGCGCACCGAGGCCGGCACGGTGATCGCCTCCTGCTCCGGCGGCCTGGTCACCCTGCGCTCCTGGAGCCCCGCCCAGGGCTACTCGGTGGACGGCGTCCAGCCCGGCCCGGCCCGCGAGGCGAAGGTCGAGTTCGAGCCGGAGGACGGCGAGGAGGTCGAACTCAAGATCTTCTGCACTCCCGACGGCCCCGCCACCCGCTGACCGGCCCGCCGGGGCGCTGACGGGTCACCGGCCTCCGCGAACTTCCAGCGCCCCCAGCAACTCCTCGGACGCCCTGGTGATCGCCTCCACGGCCCGGTCGAACGCCTCGGCGTTGTGGGCGGCCGGGGCCCGGAATCCGGAGATCTTCCTGACGTACTGGAGCGCGGCGGCCCGCACGTCGTCCTCGGTCACGCTCTCGGCGTACGGCGGCCGCAGGGTCTTGATGCTTCTGCACATGCTCTCAACGGTAATAGCCGATGCGCTGGCTTATCTCCCTCGCGCCCGCGGCCAGCAACTCGCCGACCTCGGGCAGCCGCTCGGGCGTGAGCCGGTAGGACGGCCCCGACGCGCTGACCGCGGCCACCACCGAGCCGTCGGCCCCCCTGATCGGCGCCGCCACCGCGTTCAGCCCGACCTCCAGCTCCTCCACCGTGGCCGCCCAGCCGCGCCGCCTGATCTCCTCCAGGCCCAGGCCGGCGGCCGAGGTGACGGTGCGCGGCGTGTAGCGCTCCAGCTCGCCGGCCAGGCGCAGGGCGCCGAAGGCGAGCAGCACCTTGCCGCTGGAGGTGGCGTGCGACGGGGTGCGCTGGCCGACCCAGTTGTGGCCGCTGATCGCCGCCGGGCCGCGCACCTGGCTGATGTTGACGGTGTCGCCGTCCTGGGGGACCGCGATGTTGACGGTCTCGCCGATCTCCTCGGCCAGCCGCAGGCACACCTCGCGGCCCTCCCTGGACAGGTCGAGCTGGGCCGTGGCCGCGCCGGCCAGCCGTACGACGCCGAACCCCAGCCGGTAGCGCCCCCGGTCGCCGCTCTGCTCCACCAGCCCGCCCTGCTCCAGGGCGGCCAGCAGCCGGAACGCGGTGGACTTGTGCACGTCGAGCTCGACCGCGAGGTCCGTCACCCGGGTGGCGCCCTCGCGGGCCAGGATCTCCAGGATCGCGATGGCCCGGTCGACGGACTGAACCGTCGTGCTGTTGCTCACAGCGCAACAGAATAGCCGCCGGAGCCGGCCCGCAGGCGCTACTTCGACGAGGCCGGGGCCAGCTCGCGGCCGAAGTCGGCGGCGATCCTCCGCATGCCCTCGGCCAGCTCGTCGCGGTCGAGGGCGTCGATGCGCTCGGCCGGCCCCGACACCGACATCGCGGCCACCACCCGCTCGCCGTCGCGGACGGGCACCGCCAGGCAGTGGACGCCCAGCTCCTCCTCACCCAGGTCCGTCGCGTAGCCCCGCTCCTTGACCCGGCCGAGCTCGGCCAGCATGCCCGCCGCGTCGGTGATCGTGTTCGGGGTGCGCCGCGGCATGCCCGTACGCTCGAACACCGCCATCGCCTCGGCGGCCGCCCGCCCGGCCAGCAGCGCCTTGCCCACGGCCGTGCTATGCGGCAGCACCCGCCTGCCGACCTCGGCGAACATGCGCAGCCTGCGCGGCGAGGGCACCTGCGCCACGTAGACGACGAAGTCGCCCTCGAGCACCGCCAGGTTCGCCGTCTCGCCGGACAGCTCCACCATCCGCGTCAGGTACGGCTGCGCCCACCCGCCCACCATGCTCTCCGCGATGCCGCCCAGGCGGACCAGCCCGCCGCCCAGCGCGTACCGGCGGTCGGACTCCTGGCGCACGTAACCGCGGGCGAGCAGCGTCTGCAGCAGCCGGTGGATGGTCCCGTACGGCAGGCCCGTCCGCGCCGCGATCTCCGACAGCCCGGCCTCGCCGCCGTGCTCGGCCAGCGCCTCCAGCACGTCGAGCGCCCGCTCGACCGACTGCACGCTCACAGCGACACCCCGCGCAAGGACGCGTCCAGCACCTCGGCGGTGTGGGCCACCCTGATCTCCTTCCCGGCCCGGCGCATCGCCGCGGCGATCTGCATCGTGCATCCCGGATTGGCCGAGACCAGCAGCTCGGCCCCGGTCGAGGCGACCGCCCCGGCCTTCCGGTCGCCGAGGTCGCGGGCCGCCTCCGGTTGCAGGATGTTGTACGTCCCCGCCGACCCGCAGCAGATCGCCGAGTCGGGCACCTCCCGCAGCTCCAGCCCGGGGATGCCGCGCAGCAGCTCGCGCGGCTGCGCCCGGACGCCCTGGGCGTGGGCCAGGTGACAGGCGTCGTGGTAGGCGACGGTGAGCGGCAGCGGATGCCGCCTGGCCGCCGGGCCCAGCTCGGCCAGGAACTCCGACAGGTCCCGCACCCGGAACCCGGGATCGGCGCCGAACAGCTCGCCGTACTCCTTCATGACCGAGCCGCAGCCGGCCGCGTTCACCACGACCGTCTCGACCCCCGCGCGCCGGAACGCCCTGACCGTCCGGCGGGCCAGCCGCCGGGCCTGATCGGCGCGCCCGGCGTGCACGCTGAGCGCCCCGCAACAGCCCTGCCCGGCCGGGACGAGCACGTCGCAGCCCTCCAGCGCCAGCACCCGCGCGGTGGCCGCGTTCACCTGCGGAAAGAACTCGCCCTGCACGCACCCGGTGAGCATCCCGACCACGGCCCTGCGCCTGCCCCTGGCCCTGACCAGGCGCGGCAGGCGCTGCCGGTGCTCCACGCGCGGCGCGAGCGCGGCCATGGCGCCCAGGCTCGGATGGGCCCGCGTCAGGAACGGCGCCATCCGCCCGGCCAGCCACATCGTCGGCCGCAGCAGCCGCAGCCGGCGCGGGTAGGGGAACAGGCTGAACACGATCTCGCGCACCGCCCGATCCCGCGGCTCGCGCACGTGCGTGCGCTCGACCTCGGCCCGGGTCTGCTCGATCAGCCGGTCGTAGCGCACGCCCGACGGGCACGCCGTGACGCACGCCATGCAGCCCAGGCAGGCGTCGAAGTGCCCGGCCATCTCCGGGGTGACCGGAGTGCCCTCGACGTGCTGCTTCATCAGGTGGATGCGCCCGCGCGGCGAGTCCATCTCCTCGCCCCACAACGCGTACGTCGGGCACGTCGGCAGGCAGAACCCGCAGTGCACGCAGTCGCCGATCAGCTCCGGGTCCATGGTCACAGGCCTCCCGCCAGCCGTCCGGGCGACATCGTGCGCCCGGGGTCGAACCGTTCCTTGACCCGCCGCATCAACGGCAGCGCGCTCACCCGCCCCCACCTGTCGACCCCGGCGTACGGCGCGGCCAGCACGTTCACCCGGCCGCCCGCGGCCTCGACCCGCTCCCGCAGCCCGCTCACCAGGCCCGGCAGCGCGTCCCCGGCGACGGGCGCGCCCGGCTCCAGCAGCACCCGGCCGGCGACCACCGACCCGCGCAGCGACAGGCCGCACCCGGCCGCCGCCCGCAGCACGGCGCCGGCCGCCGCGGCCGGAAAACGCACCTCGGCCAGCACCTCACCCCGCGGCACGACCCCCCACCAGGACGGCGGCTCACCGGTCACCGCCCCGCCGCCGGCCAGGTCGCGCAGCGCCTCGGCGCGTGCCCGCGCGGCCGTGCCCTCCACCAGCACCGCCAGCGTCACCGGCCCGCCCGGCTCCGGACGGTCCACCTCCACCGCGCTCGGCTCGGCCTGCGCGGCCGCCAGCGCCGCCGCGACGCCCGGCACGTCGTCCGCGGGCATCACGGCGACCACCCAGCGCCGCTCGCCGGGCAGCGGATGCAGCCGGAACGTGGCCTCCGCGATCACCCCGAGGGTGCCGTACGAGCCGGTGAACAGCTTGCCGAGGTCGTAGCCCGCGACGTTCTTGACCACCTTGCCGCCCGACCGGGCGATCGTGCCGTCGGCCAGCACCACCGTGACGCCGATGAGCAGGTCGCGGGCGGTGCCGTAACGGAAGGCGCGCGGGCCGGGCAGTGCGGCGGCGAGGGTGCCCCCGACGGTCGCCTCCCCGGCGAACGGCACGTCGAGCGCCAGCTCCTGGCCGCGCGCCGCGAGCGCCGCCGCCAGCGCCGCCGTCCGCACGCCGGCCTGCGCGCGCACCACCAGGTCGCCCGCCGCGTGCTCCAGGACCGCGTCCAGGCGGCCCAGGCCGAGCAGCACGTCGCACCGCTCCGGCGGCGGACCCCAGTGCAGCTTCGTGCCGCCTCCGGCGGGCACCACCGCCAGGCCGGCCGCGGCGCACGCGCGCAGCACGGCGGCGACCTGCTCGACGGTCTCCGGCAGTGCCACCCACCGGGCACCCCACCGGTGCGCCGGGTCTTCGGGCCCGGCCGCCCTGACCGTCACGCCGGTGCCCGAGAACGGATCCGCCATCAGAACTGCTCCGCCTCACCCGACTCGACCAGCGGGTGCGCGCCCTTGCGCACGCCCGGCACCTCGCCGCACAACCGCGGCGTGGGGAACACCTTGCCCGGGTTGGACAGGCCGCCCGGGTCGAACGCGCACCGGACGAGCTGCATGGTGTCCAGATCGGCGCCGGTGAACATCTTCGGCATGTAGCGGGCCTTGTCCACCCCGACGCCGTGCTCGCCGGTGATCGAGCCGCCGTGCTGGACGCACAGGTCGAGGATCGCGCCCGAGACCGCCTCGGCCCGCTCGCCCGCGCCCGGCTCGGCGTCGTCGAACAGCACCAGCGGGTGCAGGTTGCCGTCGCCGGCGTGGAAGACGTTGGCCACCCTGATGCCGTGCTCGCGCGAGAGCCGGTCGATGGCCGCCAGCACGCCGGGCAGCGACGTGCGCGGCACGACGCCGTCCTGGACGATGTAGGCCGCGCTGATCCGGCCGACTGCCGCGAAAGCCGACTTGCGCCCCTTCCAGATGGCCGCGCGCTCCTCGGGACCGGCCGCCACGCGCAGCTCGAACGCGTCCGAGCAGATCTCCGTCAGCCGCGCGAACTCCCGATCGACCGACTCGCGCGGCCCGTCCAGCTCCACGATCAGCACCGCGCCCGCTCCCCGCGGGTAGGAGCAGGCGACCGCCGCCTCGGCGGCCTCGATGGCCAGCGCGTCCATCATCTCGATCGCGGCCGGCACGATGCCCGCCCCGATGATCGCCGACACCGCCCGGCCGCCCTGCTCGATGTCCTCGAACGCGGCCAGCACCGTGGTCACCGCCTCCGGCGCCCGGCTCAGCCGCACGGTGATCCTGGTGGCGACGCCCAGCGTGCCCTCCGAGCCGACGAACGCGCCGAGCAGGTCGTAGCCCGGGTCCATGCGGTCGAGGACGACCAGGTCGCCGTCGGGGGTGACGATCTCGCACGCCTCGACGTGGTTGACGGTGAAGCCGTACTTGAGGCAGTGGGCGCCGCCGGAGTTCTCCGCCACGTTGCCGCCGATCGAGCAGACCTGCTGGCTGGAGGGGTCGGGGGCGTAGTAGTAGCCCGCGTCGCGCACGGCCTCGGTGATCGCCAGGTTCGTCACGCCCGGCTCGACCACAGCCCTGCGGTTGGGCAGGTCGATCTCCAGGATCCGGCGCATCTTCGAGGTGACGATGAGCACGCCGTCCTCGCGGGGGAGCGCGCCGCCGGACAGGCCCGTGCCCGACCCCCTGGCCACGAACGGCACCCCGAAGTCGTTGCACGTCCGGACCACCCCGGCGACCTGCTCGGCCGTCGCGGGCAGCACGACCACGCCCGGCGTCGCCCGGTGGCTGGTCAGCCCGTCGCACTCGTAGGTGCGCAGGCGCACCGGATCGGTGATCACCGAGTCGGGAGGCAGCAGCGAGCGCAGCGCCGCCGTCAGCGTGTCGAGCACCAGTCACTCTCCAGATCCGTCACCTCTAGTGTGCGACTGTTTCCACCGGTCTGGCCAGTTTTCGGAGGCAGTTTGGGTGGGTTTCGGGGGGCCGCTTATGTCCGGCGCTGGCGCGCCGGACATAAGCGGAAATTTCAACATCTACGGCATTTGGGCGTACGCCGGCAGCGTCAGGAACTCGGCGAAGTCGTCGTCCAGCGCCACCTCCTTGAACAGCGCGGTCGCTTGCCCGAACAGCCGCTCGTCGTAGCCGGGCTCGGCCGAGATCCGGGCCAGCTCCTCGGCGATGATCCGCTCGACCAGCTCCTTGGTCACCTGCTCACCGGTGTCGGCCAGCGTGATGTCGTTGTGGATCCACTGCCAGATCTGCGAACGGGAGATCTCGGCCGTCGCGGCGTCCTCCATGAGGTTGTGGATCGCGACCGCGCCCAGCCCGCCCATCCAGGCGGCCAGGTAGCGCAGGGCCACGTCGACGTTGTTGCGCAGGCCCGTCTCGGTGATCTCGCCGGGCGTCTCGGAGACCGACAGCAGGTCGGCGGCCGAGACGCGGACGTCCTCGCGCAGCCGGTCGAGCTGGTTGGGCCGCGCCCCCAGGACGCCGTCGAACACCTCCCGGCACACCGGCACCAGGTCGGGATGGGCCACCCACGAGCCGTCGAACCCGTCGCCCGACTCGCGCGTCTTGTCGGCCCGGACCTTCTCCAGCGCCACCGCGTTGACCTCGGGGTCGCGCCGGGAGGGGATGAACGCCGCCATCCCGCCGATGGCGTGCGCGCCGCGCTTGTGGCACGTACGCACCAGCAGTTCGGTGTAGGCCCGCATGAACGGCGCGGTCATCGTCACCGCGTTCCGCTCGGGCAGCAGGAACTCCCGCCCCCGCGTGCGGAACTTCTTGATCACGCTGAACAGGTAGTCCCAGCGGCCCGCGTTGAGCCCGGCCGAGTGGTCGCGCAGCTCGTAGAGGATCTCCTCCATCTCGAACGCCGCCGGATAGGTCTCGATGAGCACGGTCGCCCTGATGGTCCCGTACGGGATGCCCAGCAGCTCCTGGGCCCGGGTGAACACGTCGTTCCAGAGCCGCGCCTCCAGGTGCGACTCCATCTTCGGCAGGTAGAAGTAGGGCCCCTTGCCCTTGTCGAGCTGACGCTGGGCGCAGTGGAAGAAGTAGAGCCCGAAGTCGAACAGCGACGCCGACACCGGCCGCCCGTCCACCTGGGCGTGCTTCTCGTCCAGGTGCCAGCCGCGCGGGCGCACCACGATCGTGGCCAGCTCGTCGTCGGGCCGCAGCGCGTACGTCTTGCCGCCGGTCTCGAAGTCGATCGCCCGGTCGAGCGCCTCGCGCAGGTTGAGCTGCCCGGACACGCAGTTCTCCCACAGGGGCGAGTTGGCGTCCTCGAAGTCGGCCAGCCACACCTTGGCGCCGGAGTTGAGCGCGTTGATGGTCATCTTCCTGTCGACCGGCCCGGTGATCTCGACACGGCGGTCCTCCAGGCCCGGGGCCGGCGGCGCGACCTGCCAGTCGCCCTCCCTGACCTCCTTGGTCTCCGGAAGGAAGTCGAGCGTCCCGCCGGCCGACAACTCCGCCTGACGCGCCTGGCGGGCTTCGAGCAGCTCCAGCCGCCTGGCGCCGAACTCCCGCTGGAGAGCGGCCACGAAGCCGAGCGCCTCCGGCGTGAGGATCTCGTCGAACCGTTCGAGCATCGGGCCGGTGATCTCCATGTACCCCTCTTTTCCGTAGAGTGGAAAACCGATTCTGGATTGTGGAAGTGAAGCTACTCCGCCCGGGGTTCCCCGGTCAAAGGCTGGGGTACCCCTGGGTCGTCTTCGGGGGCATCCCCGATGCGCAGGGCGTCATGCCCGCGAAAGGATCGGGGGCATGAAGACGATTGCTGTGGCGGGCGGGCTGCTGGCCGCCGCGCTGGTGCTGACGGGTTGCCGGATCGAGAGCTTCGGCGGTTCCACGAACCAGGACACCGTGTCCTACCAGGTGTCGGACAAGGTTTCCAAGCTGCAGGTCAAGAGTGACGCCGGCGACACGGTGATCACCGAGACCGACGGCACCGCCGTCCGGGTGGTCGAGACGTTGCGCTGGCGGGGCGACGACAAGCCCAAGCCGCAGCACAAGGTCGAGGGCCAGGCGCTTTTCGTGACGTACGACTGCCCGTCCAACTGGGGGAGCTGCAGTGTCGACTACAAGATCGAGGTGCCCAGGGGGCTGGCCGTCGACCTCGACAGCGACTCGGGTGACATCACCCTGCGGGCGCTGAGCGGTGAGCTCGACGCCAAGCTCGACTCCGGCGACCTCGAAGGCTCCGGCATGACCGGCAAGAAGGTGCACGTCCAGGCCGACTCGGGCAACGTCGAGCTCAAGTACGCCACCGCGCCGGACAACGCGGAGCTGCGGGCCGACTCGGGCGACGTCGTCCTCAGGGTGCCCATGGGGTCCTACGACGTGAAGACCGACGTGGATTCCGGCGACGCCAACGTCTCGATCAAGTCCGACCCGAGCTCCCCCCGCAAGATCTCGCTGACCGCCAGTTCCGGCGACGTGACGCTCTCGGCGGGATAACCAGGTGATGACGCCGGGGATGTCGTGCCACCATCGTGGGAAGACACCGAGGTGTCCAGACGTTCCCTCATAGAGATGACACGAATGCACGAATACACCGCGCTCGACGAGTTCGAGACCGGCGACATGGACCTCGAGGAGCGCCAAGCGCTGCGCCGCGTGGCGGGCCTCTCCACCGAACTCCAGGATGTCTCCGAGGTCGAGTACCGGCAGCTGCGGCTCGAGCGGGTCGTCCTCGTCGGCGTCTGGACCTCCGGAACCGCCGAAGACGCCGAGAACTCCCTGCTGGAGCTCAAGCTCCTGGCCGAGACGGCCGGGTCCGAGGTGCTCGAAGGGCTCATCCAGCGGCGCCAGAAGCCCGACCCGGCCACCTACATCGGCTCGGGCAAGGCCCTGGAGCTGCGCGACGTGGTCGAGTCGACCGGCGCCGACACCGTGATCTGCGACGGCGAGCTGACCCCCGGCCAGCTCCGCCAGCTGGAGGAGACGGTCAAGGTCAAGGTCATCGACCGTACGGCGCTGATCCTCGACATCTTCGCCCAGCACGCCAAGAGCCGCGAGGGCAAGGCCCAGGTCGAGCTGGCGCAGCTGCAGTACCTGCTGCCGCGCCTGCGAGGCTGGGGTGGCAACCTGTCCCGCCAGGTCGGCGGTCGCGCCGCGGGCGGCGTGGGCATCGGCGGCCGCGGCCCCGGTGAGACCAAGATCGAGCTTGACCGGCGCCGCATCCGCGACCGCATGTCCAAGCTGCGCCGCCAGATCAGTGGCATGTCCACCTCGCGCGAGACCATGCGCCACCGGCGCCAGCGGCGCGAGGTCCCGGCCGTGGCCATCGCGGGCTACACCAACGCGGGCAAGTCCTCGCTGCTCAACCGCATCACCGGTGCGGGCGTGCTGGTCGAGGACGCGTTGTTCGCCACGCTCGACCCGACCGTGCGCCGCGCCCGCACGCCGGAGGGCCGGCTGTTCACGATCGCCGACACCGTCGGCTTCGTGCGCCACCTGCCCCACCAGCTCGTCGAGGCGTTCCGGTCCACGCTGGAGGAGGTCGCCGACGCCGACCTGATCCTGCACGTCGTCGACGGCTCGCACCCCGACCCCGAGGGGCAGCTCGCGGCCGTCCGCGAGGTGTTCGCCGACATCGAGGGCGCCTCCGAGGTGCCCGAGGTCGTGGTGATCAACAAGGCCGACGCGGCCGACCAGGAGGTGCTCGACCGCATCGCCAGGCGCGAGCGCGACAGCATCGTGGTCTCCGCCCGCACCGGCAAGGGCGTCCCCGAGCTCATGCGGCTCATCGAGGAGCGGCTGCCGCGCCTCGACCACGAGGTCCACCTGCTGGTGCCCTACGACCGGGGCGACCTGGTCTCGCGGGCCCACAAGGAGGGCGAGGTGCTGTCCGTGGAACACGTGCAGGACGGCACCGTCCTGCACGCCCGCGTGCTGCCGAGCCTGTTCCAGGAACTGGAGCGGGTGGGCAAGCCGGTCGAACGCGTCTCTTAGCGGGACGGCTGGGCAGCTCTCGCTCAAAGTAGCGCAGAGCTGCCCAAATAGTGCAGTGGTCCCGGAACCCTGGGGTTGCTAGGATGGCCAGACCTAACGTTGGTCTGGTTTTTTGGTTTCGGTTCTGGGTTTCGGATGATGACGTTGAGTGCGGCAGTCGTCAGCGGGGGCCAGGGGGGCAAGGCGTGGCTGGGTGACGGATGGGATGAGTGGTCTTTCTTCCGAATAACCCTGTACACCAAGCCCGGCTGTGAAATAACGTAACTGAACTGAAATCGCCGGGTCATGTCTCCGGCGATACGGTCACCGCACAACATCACGCGGATGAGAGCAGGAGACCCCCCATGTCGTCCGGACCCGGAGCGGACTCAGTGGGCGCGGCACAGGCCGTGCGCTGGGTGTTGCGCCTGCAGGGGGCGGTGGTGCGATGACCGTTCGGCTCTTGACCAACATCGGCCGCCTGTGGACGGGTAACGAGGTCCTCAGCAACGCGGCCATCCTCGTGCACAACGACCGCATCGCCTGGGTCGGGCGGGCGCCCGACCTCCCGCAGAGCGTGCCCGGCGTCGTCGACGACATCGTCGACGTCGACCACGTGGAGAACCTCGGCGGCGCGCTCGTCACGCCCGGCCTCATCGACGCCCACACGCATCCGGTCTACGCCGGCAACCGCTACGCCGAGCTGGCCATCCGCACCGGCGGCTCCAGCGCGGCCTCGATCACCGCGGCGGGCGGCGGCGTCGGCTCCACCGTCACCGTGACACGCGGCACCGACCCCTGGACGTTGTGCAACGGCGTGCGCGAACGGCTGCGGAGCTGGCTGCTCAGCGGCACCACCACCGTCGAGGCCAAGACCGGCTACCACCTCACCCGCGACGGCGAGCTGGCCGACGTGCGGCTCCTGCGCGAGCTGGAGAAGGAGCCGATGATGCCGCGGGTGCACGTCACCTTCCTCGCGGCGCACGTCGTGCCTCCCGAGTACTTCGGCCGTCAGCGCGAATACGTCGAGGCCGTGGGCGCCTGGTGCGCCGACGCGGCGGCGGCCGGCGCCGACAGCGTCGACGTCTACTGCGACGAGGGCCACTTCACCACCGAGGAGTCCCGCTGGGTCCTCGCCTCGGGCCGCAACGTGGGGCTGCTCCCGCGCATCCACGCCGGCCTGTTCAGCCGTCGCGGCGCCGTGCAGCTGGCCGCCGAGCTCGGCTGCGCCTCCGCCGACGGCCTGCACCACATGTCCGACGAGGACATCGCGATCATGTCCCGCTACGGCGTGCCCGCGGTGGTCTGCCCCGCCACGGCGCTCCAGCGCGGCCACGTGCCGCCGGTCCGCCAGATGATCAAGCACGGCGTGCAGATCGCCCTCGGCAGCGACCACAACCCCGGCTACTGCGGCATCACCTCGATGTCGCTGGTCATCGCCATGGCGGTGTCGGCGTTCGGCATGAGCGTCAACGACGCGCTGCGCGCGGCCACGCTGGGCGGCGCGACCGTCCTCGGGGCGCCCGACCGCGGGGTGCTGGCTCCCGGCCGGCTGGCCGACATCGTCCAGTGGGACGCCGACCACGAGGGCGCCTTCGCCTGGTCCTTCGGCCTCAAGCCGCGCCGGGTCTGGCGGGGCGGCACGCCGGTCCAGTAACCCCGGACCCGGGAGCGGGTGGCTAATCTCGGGATATGCCGCCCTCTGTCGCCGTTGTCACCGATTCCACCGCTTACCTGCCCGACGTGCCCGGTGTGACGGTGGTGCCGGTACAAGTGGTCGCCCGCGGCATCCCGCACGACGAGGACACCTTCACCGGCGACCTGGCCACCGCCACCACCTCGCGTCCGTCGCCCGCGCGCTTCGCGACCTGCTACGACGAACTGGCCGCCGCCGGCGCCACCGGCGTGGTCTCCATCCACCTGTCCGGCGAACTGTCCGGCACCGTCGAGTCCGCCCTCGCGGCGGCCAAGGACGCGCCGGTGCCGGTGGAGGTGATCGACAGCCGGTCCATCGCGATGGGCCTGGGCTATCCCGTGCTGGCGGCCGCGCGCTCGGCCGCCGCCGGCGCCCCCCTGGCCGACGTGGCCGACGCCGCCCGCCGCACCGCCGCCGTCACCCGGACCTTCTTCTACGTGGACACCCTGGAGTACCTGCGCCGGAGCGGCCGCATCGGCGCCGCCACGTCGTTGTTCGGATCGGCCCTCATGATCAAACCACTGCTGCACATCGTGGACGGGCGCATCTCCCTGCTGGAGAAGGTACGGACGTCGGGGCGGGCCATCGCGCGGCTGGAGGACCTGGCGGTGAAGGCGGCCGTGGAGCTGGGCGGGGCCGGGGTGGCGGTGCAGCACATGGGGGCCCGGGGACGGGCCGAGGCGTTGGGGGAGCGGTTGTCCAAGCGGGTGACGGGGGCTTGTGAGGTGCGGGTGGTGGAGGTGGGGGCGGTGATCGGGGCTCATGTGGGGCCGGGGATGCTGGGGGTGACGGTCACGGCGTACGAGGGGTGACCGGCTTCTCTTCTCCGTTTTTGTGAGGGCCTTCCTCCGGGTCGGTGCTGTGTTTTCCACAGTCGTCTCGTCTCTTGGCCTCGCTGTCCCCAGAACTCGGTTCGGTGGCTTGGGGGCGGCGTGGCATCCCTAAGTTCGTCGGCGTGCGATCTCAGGACCCGACGGCAGAGCGGACCATAGCCGAATCCAGGCTCCGGTCGATCACGAGCCCTGCCCGCCGGCCGCGTCCGGGACGACGCAACAGACATCCGTACGGCGACGAGGCCCACAACCTCCCGACCTCCCGGCTCAGCGCCGCCCCGCCATCTCCCGCGGCTACTTCTTCTGCGTCCGCTTCTTCCGTGCCCGAACGGTGGGATGGGCGTGGGGTTGCGCCTTCCTCCGAGCCGGGAAGTGACGGCGGGGGTGAGCTTGCGTCCGAGCTGTGGAGTGAGCCTTGGCCTGCATCGAGGGCCGGGCGTGCGGCGGGGCCTCAGGCGATGTCGCAGGCCGAGCATCAGGCAGAGCGACGGGGAGAACCGGAGGAGAACGTCCTCAGAGCCGAGCGCCGGGCTGGGCGCCGGGCCGAGCGTCGGGCCGAGCGTCGGGCCGAGCGCCGGGCCGAGCGCCGGAGCGGGCCGTTGAGTGAGCCCCAGGCCGCCACAGGGGCGTCCCCGCACATCCCTCGGCGGCTCACCGGCAGCCCCGCCCCCATGCCAGCGACCTTCCAAGCGTTCCGCGACGCCATCACCTCGGCCGAGCCTTCCACCGCCATCGACCTCAGCAAGCCTGGCCTGCGCGTGCTCGTCGCCGTCGGTGCCCTGGCCGTCGCGGTCGCCGTCTTCTTCGTCTGGCGCTCCCAGCCCACGCCGGAGCCCCTTCCGCCGCCACCTGCGACCCCCCTTCCATCCCCGTCACCCACCGCCGCCAAGGTGACCGTCCAGGTGGCGGGCAAGGTCCGCAACCCCGGCGTCTACCTGCTCCCTCAGGGCTCCCGTGTGACGGACGCGGTGACGGCGGCGGGCGGGCTCAAACACGGCGCCTCCACGGGCCCCCTCAACCTGGCCCGACGTCTGATCGACGGAGAGCAGATCATGGTCGGTGCTCCGTCTGCGGTCGTCGCCGCCGTACCTCCCGGATATCCGGGTGCGGACCCCGCCGCAGCGATTCTCGACCTCAACGCCGCCACCCCCGACCAACTCGAAGAGCTCCCGGGAGTGGGAGAGGTGCTGGCCGCCAGGATCGCCGAGTTCCGCACCGCCCACGGCGGCTTCACCAGCGTGGATCAGCTCCGCGAGGTGAGCGGCATCGGCCCGAGAAAGTACGAGGAAATCAAGCCGAAGGTCCGCGTCTGACATGCCGCCCTTCGACGCCCCCTCGAACCCCGGCCCTTCTTCAATCCCCACGCGCCCGGCCACCGTAGACCCTCTGCGTACCGTCACCACCGGCCGTCTGCGCCTTGCCAGCGCCGACGACGGCAAGCACAAGCGCTCGTGGACGCTCGTCCTCCCGGCGCTGTCTGCCTGGGCCAGCGCCCTGATCATGCTCGGCCAATCACCCGTCGTGGGCATGACGACAGCCGCCATCACCGCCCTGGCCGCAGGCGTCCTGACCTGGCGCACCCGCTCGCCGTTCCCCCGCTCGTCCCTCATCTGTTCGCTGATCAGCCGGTTCCTGCCGGCCTCGTTCGGATCTGTCTCCTCTCAGCCGCTCCTGCCGTTCAGCCGCCACCGGTCGCTACGTCCGTCGCCCTCTCCCTCAGGACGGATCCCTTCCGGTCAGCCTTCGCCCTTCTCGGGGGCTTGGCGGAACGTGGTGCTCGCGACACTCATCTGCGCCGCGGCGGCCTCCGCGTCTGTCGCCTTCCGCGTCCAGGCGCTGACCACCGGCCCGGTGGCCGAACTCGCCGTCAGGAACGCGACTGTGACCGCCCAGATCGTCCTGTCCGACGACCCGAAGCGCAGGCCACGCAGAAGCGGCCACTTCAACCGGGACAGCTACGTGATCCCGGCCACCCTCAAGATCATCGAGTCGGCGGCGCGGCAGACGGGCAGATCCACTACCGGTCGATCCGAAGAGGGCCGTCCTGGTGTCCCTGGAAGCAGGGACGGAGGCAGGGCGCAGGAATCCCCGCCACCGGAACGCCAAGCCGTCGATGTCCCCATCACGGTGTTCGCCGGCGGCAACGCCTGGAGCACCCTGCTGCCGAGCCAACGGCTGCAGGTCACCGGCCGCTTGGCGCAACCGACGCCTGGCGACCTGGTGGCAGCCGTCCTCCTGGTACGAGGCGAGCCTCGCGTCCTGACACCGCCCTCGTCCATGCACACCATGGCGGGCACCCTCAGAACCGGCCTCCGGACAGCCGCCGACCCCCTCCCGCCCGACCAGCGCGGCCTCCTGCCCGGCCTGGTCGTCGGAGACGTCTCCCGCATCGACCCTCAGGTGGCCGCCGACCTCAAAGAAGCGGGCCTGAGCCACCTGAACGCCGTAAGCGGCGCAAACCTCGCCATCGTCGCAGGCGCCGCCCTGGCGCTCTCCCGCCTGGTCGGCCTCTCCCTGCCCCTGAGAGCCGTGTTCGCGGCAGTCGCGATGCTCGCGTTCACCGTGGTGGCCAGGCCGTCCCCGAGCGTTCTGCGTGCCCTGCTGATGGGCCTGGCCGCCGCCCTCGCCTTGGGTACCGGACGAGCGAAGGACGGCCTCGCCGCTCTCTCGGCAACCGTCCTCTTGCTGGTCCTGTTCGCGCCGGAACTGGCGCGTTCGTACGGCTTCGCCCTCTCCGTCGCGGCCACCGCCGGCATCCTCCTCCTCGCACCCCGCTGGCGCGACAAACTCTCCACTCCACCACCGACGGCGAGTGGCGACTGCGACGCCACCAAAGCGTCCACGCCGACAGACCGGAATGCGGAAAAGACGAGGGAACGCGGCAGCGTATATGGGCATGCGGCGAACGCAGACGAAGAGGCCGGTGACAGCCGCGCGACCTCGCCCCCCGACGTCGCGGCCGCCGGTCGAGGAGGTGCCGTCGCAAGGATGTGCCGCTTGCCGAGATGGCTGGCGGAGGCGCTGGCCGTGTCGGCTGCCGCGCAAGCGGCCGTGACGCCCGTCCTGGTGCTGATGTCGGGTCAGTTGACGCTGGTGGCGGTGCCCGCCAACCTGCTCGTGGCCCCTGCCGTGGCTCCCGCGACCCTGCTCGGTTTCGCCGCCGCCCTGGTGGCCCCGATCTGGCCGGACGCCGCCGGCATGCTGGTCATCCCGGCCGGATACGCGGTGGGCTGGATCGTCACCGTGGCTCGCTGGGCAGTGAACGTCCCTCTCGCCACCCTGCCGTGGCCGGGCGGCCTCCCCGGCCTGGGGCTCCTCGCGCTCGCCGTGGCCGTCGCGATCCCGGTGCTCAGGCACCCTCGCTGGCGGACGATGGCGCTGCTGACCGCAGGGGCCGCTCTGGTCGCCGTACTGGTGATCCGTCCGCTGACGGGGGCTTGGCCGCCCAAGGGCTGGCTGATGGTGATGTGCGACGTCGGGCAGGGCGACGGGCTGGTGGTGGCGGCCGGACCTGGACGAGGCGTGGTCGTGGACACCGGCCCCGACCCGGTCGTCATGGATCGATGCCTGCGCAGGCTCGGAGTCGAGGACGTTCCCCTGCTCGTCCTGACCCATCCGCACGCCGACCACGTGGACGGCCTGCCAGGCGTGCTCAGGAACCGACGTGTGGGAGCCGTGATCGTCAGCCCTCGGCCGACGGCGGTGCAGTCCAGCGCGCGGATCTCGGCCGTACTGGCTCGACACCGGGTTCCGGAAGCGAACGCTGAACCTGGCACGCGATGGCGGTTCGGCCCGTCTGAGCTCACCGTCGTCGCCCCCGAGCCGGCGGGGGGCGGGAGGAACGGCCAAGGCGAAGGCAGCGTGATCAACAACTCCAGCGTCGTCATCCACGTACGCTGGCGCGCCGGTTCCGCCCTGCTCGCCGGAGACCTGGAGACCGAGGCGCAAGACGACCTCGCACGCCACCTCGCCTTGCGCGCCGACATCCTCAAGACCCCGCACCACGGCTCGAATCGCCAGTCCCCGGCGTTCCTCGGCTCGCTGGGTGCACGGGCCGCCCTGATCAGCGTGGGCACCGGCAACGACTACGGCCACCCGGCCACATCGACCCTCGCCCTCCTCCACCGTCTCGGCGCCGCCATCTACCGCACCGATCGATCGGGTGACCTGGCAGTCGTCGAACACGAAGGCAGCCTGGCCGTGGTCCCCCGTGGCCCGTGAGTGATCCGACACCGACCGATCAGGCCCCACATTCATTGACGCGGAAGGGGAGCAAAGGGACTGGCACCGGTGCGTCACCTGAACGGATCCAGAAACTGGCCGCAGGGGCCGTGGTCAAGGTTATGAGCGGTCGCGGGCTGGTGACGTCTCGCGCCTGTTGGCGAGCTGATCTTCTGGTCGGGGATGTCGGCGGTTCGTGGGGTGGCGGCGGCCGCCTTCGGGGGCCGGCCCCTGGCTTTCGGGAGACCGTGGCCTCGGCATTGGGGAGGCCATGGTCCCTAAAGGGGGGCGGCGGCGATGGCTGCTCGGGTCGTGGAGTCGTTCGAGGGCGCCCGGATGGGGTCGAGGTGTTCGGTCAGGAGGCGCGAGTCGGCCCGCTGGGCCGGAAGTCGGGGGTCAGAATCGCTTGCCATCGTTCACATGCGGCATGCTACTGTCCTCTTATCATTCAGCTTATGAACGATTTTGGGAGAGAATAATGATCGATCACAGCACCCTGCAGATCGTCTTCGCCGACCTGCAGGACAGCATCGTGGCTCTGAGCAGCACGAACAGCCCCGACGTCATCAGGCGGTCGGCCGGTGTGCTCGCCACCGTCGCGCAGGTGCTGGACATCCCCTTCACCGTGTCGGTCGCCCCGAGGCCCGGTGGGCCCGGTGTCATCTCCGAACTTCCCGAGACGTCCCCGTTCGTGCGCGGCGGACCGTGCTGCTGGGACGACCGGGCATGTCGTGAGGCGATCGCCGCCGTAGACCGCAAGACGCTGGTCGTGTGCGGCGTGACCTCGGAGATCGTCGTCCTGCACACCGCGCTCGACGCCCTGGCCGACGGCTATGACGTGATCGTGCTGGTCGACGCGAGCGGCGGTATGTCGGAGCGCACGGAGAACGCGGCCTTCCGCCAGATCGAAGCGGCGGGCGGCACGGTGACGTCCGTGGCGAGCTTCGTCACCAGCATGGTGCGTGACTTCACCACCCCCGTCGGCCGCGACGTCATCACGGCGCTGCACGGCCTCGCGGGCTAGCGCTCACGGCCACGGCGCTCGTGCTGGGCCCGCGGCGCTCGCGCTTGGCCCGTGGCCCCTCGCTCTCAGCCCGCGGCCCCTCGCTCTCAGCTCGTGGCCTTGGCGTTCAGGTTCCGTTCTCCGCCCTCCGCCCGCACCTCCGGAAGAAGTCCCATGAAACTGGCGCCCCATCTGCGCCGTCTCGGCAACGACCTCGTGGCCTGTTACCTCGTCGACGCCGCCGAGGGCATCACGCTCATCGACGCCGGGCTGCCCGGCCACTGGCGGGACCTGCAGCGCGAACTCCGCTCCCTCGGCAAGTCCGTGGACGACGTCCGCGGCCTCGTCCTGACCACGGCGACTCCGACCACCTCGGCTTCGCCGAATGCCTGCGCAGCTAGCACGGGGTGCCGGTGTTCGTGCACGCCGCCGACGCCGCCCGCGCCCGTACCGGAGAGAAGCCCAAGGTCGCCCTTGGGCCGGTACAGCTCGGTCCGGCGTTCGGCTTCCTCGGGTACTCCATCCGTAAGAACGGCCTGCGTACCCGCTACCTCGGCGAGGTCATCGAGATCGGCGACGGCGACGTCCTGGACCTGCCCGGGAGCCCGGTGATCGTGGGCATGCCGGGGCACTCCCCGGGGAGCGTGGCGGTGCACGTCCCGCTCGCCGACGCCGTCTTCGTTGCGCCAGGGCGCGCCGTGGCCGGGGAGCACCCAGGACGCCGGCAGCCGGGCGATCCGGTCGAGGGAGGCGAGCGCTTCGGCGGGGTCGTCGGTGAGGGGGGCCGGTCGGGGGCCTTCGCGTCCGGTGAGGACCTGCCGGGCGGTCAGGGCGTCCCCGCTTCACCGGCCCGAGTGGGGGAGGAGGTTCGGACGGCGTCGGCCGGTGCACGCGGATGACCCCGGTGCCCGCCTCCCTCGAGCCCGGTGCACGCGGATGACCCCGGTGCTCGCCTCCCTCAGGCCCGACGCCTTGCTGATGTCGGAGCGTCCGCGTGCTACTTCGCGATGGCCTCGCGGACGGACGGCACGATCTCCTGGGCCCAGCGGGCCAGCGTGGTGAGGTCGGGGGCGCCGTGGCCGGGGGAGAAGAGGACGAAGCCCGAGGCGTCGTGCTCCAGCACCGCTTCGGTCAGCTCCTCGACCCACTGCCCGACGGAGCCGCCGATCCAGCGTCCGTCGTGGTCGCGGGTGGCGGGCAGCGGACGGTCGGTGATGCGGCCCGGGAAGTTGTAGATGGTACGGATCTCGCGCGGGTCGCGGCCCACCGCTGCGGCCGCCTCGTTGATGACGGGCCGCGAGGCGCGATACCGCTCGCTGCGCCAGTCGGCCGCGTGGCCGGGGATCCAGCCGTCGGCCACCCTGCCCGTGGCGGCCAGGGATTTGGGACCGTTCGACCCGGTCCACACCGGGGGCGCGGCCACGGGGGCGGGCTCGATTGCGCGCACCCGGTAGTGGCGTCCCTCGTGGGTGACCGGCGCGCCGCCGCCCGACAGCTTCCGGATCAGGACGATCGCCTCCTCGAAGGCGTCCACGGCGTCGCCGGGGGTCTGCCGGGGCACGCCCATGTCGGTGATGCGGTCCCACAGGCCGCCCGCGCCCATGCCGAGCACGACGCGGCCGTTCGACAGCGCCGACAACGACGTCACCGTCCTGGCCAGCATGGGGGCGGGCCTGGTCGGCAGGTTGGTGACATTGGCGAGACCGGCGATGTGCCGCGTGCCGCCCAGCAGGAAGCCGATCGTGGCGTAGGCGTCCAGGCGTTCGCCGAGATAGGGATGGTCGGACAGCGAGAAGAGATCGAGCTCGTCCCGGTCGGCCTGCTGAACCATGCGCAACAGCTCGGGCAGGTCCTCGAAACCGGAATGCGCGCCGAAACCGAACACCACATCAGATGCAGACACAGTATTGCCTTTCATGCTTCAGACGGAGAAAGAAGGAGAGGTCACCAGGCGTACGCCTCTGGTGCGGGTTTGGGGCCGTGGGGGCCGGGCGGCGGGAACAACTCCTCCAGCCTGGCCAGGGTCCCTGCGTCGAGGGTGATCGCCGCGGCGTGGAGCGAGCCGTCGAGTTGCCCGGCCGTACGGGGCCCGACGATCGGCGCGGTCACCCCGTAGTGCCGCGCCGCGGGCAGCACCTCCAGCTCCGCCCAGCGGTTCATCAGGTTGTAGATCGACTGCTCGGCGACCAGCCCGAGCGCGTGTCGCGCCCGTGCCGCCTCCTGGGCCCGCGCGAGGTGCCAGCCGGCGAAGTTGGACGAGTCGAAGTAGAGCACCTTGCCCTGTTGCCGCAGGACGCCGAACGCCTCCCAGATCTCCTCCCACGGCGTTTTCCTGTCGATGTGGTGCATCTGGTACAGGTCGATGTGGTCGGTGCCCAGCCGCCTGAGTGAGGCGTCGCACGCGCGTCTGATGTGCAGCGCGGACAGGCGGCTCTCGTTGGGCCACCGCCCGGTCGGGAGGTAGAGCTTGGTGGCCAGGACGGTCCTGTCGCGCCGGCCGTCCCCTTGGGCGAACCAGCGGCCGATGATCTGCTCGGTGCGGCCGTCGGCGTAGACGTCGGCGGTGTCGAAGAAGTTGATGCCGTGCTCGTGGGCGCGATCCATGATCGCGTGGCTGTCTGGTTCGGACGTCTCCGTCCCGAAGTTCATCGTGCCCAGGGCCAGCCGGGACACCGACAGGCCGCTTCGGCCGAGCTGGACGTATTCCATCTCAGACCACCGGCGGCTGCTCGGCGAAGCGGTTGCCGACCAGGCCCTCGGCGGCCGACGCCGCGGGGTGGCCGCGACCCCCAATGATCAACACCATCGTGACTCCAACCAAAACCAGTTCGTGCCCCGAACTATAGTCGTTCGTATCGCGAACTGCAATGGCCGAGTACCAGGTTGTCGGTGCCGCATGGCATGCTGCCTGACATGGCGGGAACCGATCCAGCACTGGTCACCCTGGTCCTCGGCGACGAGGAGCTGCTTGCCGAGCGGGCGGTGGGTGCTGTCGTCGCGGCGGCGCGGGCCGGCGATCCGGGGGCCGAGGTGCATGACCTCGTCGGCGGAAAGGTCGCCACCGGCGAGCTGACCCACCTGACCTCGCCCTCGCTCTTCGGCGACCGTTCGGTGGTCGTCATCCGCTCGGCGCAGGACCTGCCGAAGGACGTCATCACCGAGGTGGTGTCCTACACGAAACAGCCCTCCGACGACACGGTTCTCGTGCTGGCGCACCCGGGTGGGGTGAAGGGGAAGGCGCTGGTCGACGGGGTGAAGAAGGCCGGGGCCAAGGTGGTGACGATCAACAAGGTCACCAAGGCCGGCGAGCGGCTGGAGTTCATCAAGGGCGAGGTCAAGCGCGCCGGGCGGAACATCGCGGGCGACGCGGCCCAGGCGCTGCTCGACGCGGTGGGCAACGACCTGCGGGAGCTGGCGGCGGCGTGCAGCCAGCTCGCGTTCGACACCGAGGACAAGACGATCAGCGCGGCGGCTGTGGCGCGCTACCACAAGGGGCGGGCCGAGGTCACCGGCTTCAACGTGGCCGACTCGGCGATCGAGGGGCGCCTGGCCGAGGCCCTGGAGCAGTTGCGCTGGGCTCTGGGCACCGGTGTCGCGCCGGTGCTGCTGGTGAGTGCGCTGGCCGGTGGGCTGAGGTCGCTGGCCAAGGTCGGGAGCGCCCCGCGCAACCTGCGCGGGGGGCAGCTCGCCGCCCATGTGGGCATGCCGCCCTGGAAGGTCGACCGGGTCAAGCGCCAGCTGAACGGCTGGGGGCCGGAGGGGTTGTCCCGGGCGATCCAGGCGGTGGCCACTGCCGACGAGCAGGTCAAGGGGGGCGGGGCAGACGCCGCGTACGCCCTGGAGCATGCCGTGCAGGTGATCGTCGCCAGCCGTACGGGCCGGTAGCGCACACCCGCGCAGCGGCGGTCGCGCTTCTCAGGGGAGGCGCAGGGGGCGGAAGAACGCGGTGATGTCGGTCGCCAGCAGGGCTGGTTCTTCCAGGGCCATGAAGTGGCCGCCTCGGGCCGGGGTGTTCCAGTGGCGCAGGTCGGTCAGGGCGCGTTCGGCGAGGCTGCGGGGGAAGCCGGCCACGGAGGGCTCGTGGCTGAGGGTCACGGCGGACGGCACGGTGATGGGCGGCCGGGGAGGGTTGCTCGGCCAGTCGTAGTACGACTTGAACGAGGTGCCGATCGAGCCGGTGGTCCAGTAGAGGGTCAGCATGGTGAGCAGGGTGTCGCGGTCGAACCGGGACTCCAGGTCGCCGTGGCAGTCGCTCCAGGCACGCAGCTTGTCCACGATCCACGCGGCCAGACCGGCCGGTGAGTCGAGCAGGGCGGCGGCGATCGTGTCCGGCCGGGTGAGCATGATCTCGCTGTAACCGCCGTCGCGCTCGTCGTAGGCCGCCTCGGCGTCCAGGAAGGCCTGTTCCTCGGGGGTCAGGGGCGGGACGTCCAGGGACGCGGGGGCGGGCGGGTGGATGAGGTGGATTCCGGTCACCTGGTCCGGATAGAGGGCGCCGAGCCAGCCGACGGCCGCGCCGCCGATGTCGCCGCCGAAGGCCCCGTAACGTTCGTGGCCGAGGACCTCGGTCATGAGCAGGTGCAGCGTGCGGGCCATCGCGGCCCGGGTGAGGGGCTCGTCCGGCAGGTCGGAGTAGAGGAAGCCGGGCATCGACGGGATCACGACGTCGAAGGAGTCGCCGGGGTCGCCGCCGTACCGGACGGGGTCGGCCAGGCGTGCTGCCAGGGGCAGCATCTCCAGGAAGCTGCTCGGCCAGCCGTGGCAGAGCAGGACGGGCAGCGGCGCGCGGCCGGTGCCGGGGATCCGGACGAAGTGGAGGTCTCGTCCCTGGACGGGGGCCGTGCAGTGGTCCAGCTCGTTGAGGCGGGCTTGCTGGGCGCGGAAGTCGAACCCGTCGGCCCAGTACGCCACCAGTTCCCGCAGGTAGGCCGGGTCGGTGCCGCCCTCCCAGGGGCGGGGGTCCAGCGAGCGGGTGAATCTGGTGTTGCGGAGACGGGAGCGCAGGTCGTCGAGTACGTCGTCGGGAACGTCTATGCGGAACGGCGTCACGGCCATGTGGTCTCCGATGTCGGAAGTGTCCATCCCAGCATGGGTATCACCGGACGCCTGCCGGCCTCAATGCAATTGATCGGAGTTCGTCTCCACGTAGAGCAGAAGCTGTTTGAGCAGGTTGTCCAGGGTGTCCTGGTCGGCGGGGGAGAGGGCGTTCACCATGGCCGTCTCCAGCACGGCCAGGACGGCCATGGCGTCCATCCAGCGGTCGTGACCCTTGGGGGTGAGCTCGACGTCCACCCGGCGGCGGTCTTCGACGCTGCGCACGCGGCGTACCAGACCGGCCTTCTCCAGCGTGTCGAGGCGGCCGGTCATGCCGGCGGGGGAGAGCAGCAGCTCGGCGGCCAGCTCGGTCGGGGTGGCCGTGCCGTTGTGGGCGGCGAGCCTGTGGAGCGTCTGGAACTCGAAGTCCTGGACGCCGGTCTGGGCCAGCGCGGCCGCCTTGGCGTGGCCAAGGTGTTTCACCAGCGCCTGCATGCGGGTGACGATGCCCTCCGTCCGCTCGTCGAAGGGCGCCTTGCCGCGCCAGCGGGCCAGATGACGATCGACGGAGTCCTCCACAGGACGGGATCATACGCCACCAAGTAATTTGTTGACGAAACATTCGCTGACGAAATACCTTCTGCGTCATGTCGTTCTCATCGATCGCCGCGCCCAGGAACCGGCTGCTGGCCGGACGCTGCATGTCCGCGCTGGCCACGGCCATGATCCCGACCACGCTGACCCTGGCCGTGCTGCGCGCCACGGGGTCGGGGGAGGCGCTCGGGCTGGTGCTGGCCTGCGAGATGGTGCCGTTGTTGTTGTTGCTGCCGGTCGGCGGCGTGCTGGCCGACCGCGTCAGGCCCGGACGGGTCGTGCTGCTCGCCGATCTCACGCGATGCCTGGCGCAGGGGCTCATGGCCGTCGAGCTGCTGGCGGGGGTGGATCGGGTTCCCGACCTCGCCGTGTTGTCGGCGGTCTCGGGGGCGGCGATCGCGTTCGGCAGCCCTGCCGTGCCGCGGCTGGTGGTGGCGGTGGTGCCGGGGCCGGAGCGGTTGCGGGTGAACGCCCGGATCGGGGTGGTGACCAGCCTGTCGGCGGTCCTGGGGCCGGCGCTCGCGGGGACGCTCACGCTGGCCGCCGGGCCCGGGTGGGCCGCGGGGGTCACGGCGACGTTGTTCGCCTGCTCGGCGCTGACTCTCGGCGGGGTCCGCACGGCTGCCGGGGCTGTGGGGCGCGAGCAGGTCGCGGGGGAGCCGAAGGCGGTCTCCGGCGGGGCGGCCGGACGGCGGTGGGGGGCCGGGTTCGGGCGGGAACTGGTCGAGGGGTTCGGGGAGGTCAGGAGGCGGCCGTGGTTCCTGGCCTGTGTGCTGTCCCACGGCGTGTGGCACTTCATGGCCGGGTTGTTCCTCACCCTGGGGCCGGTGGCGGCCGTGCAGCGGCTGGGCGGCGAGACCGGCTGGATGATCATCGTGCAGAGCGGCACGGTGGGGCTGCTGGCGGGGGTGCTGGTCGCGCCGCGGTTGCCGGTGCGCAGGCCGCTGGTCGCCGTTCAGGCGGGGGCCGCGCTCTATCTGCTGCCGATGGTGGCGTTGCCGGTGGCCGTGGGGTTCGGGCTGTCGGCCGTGGTGGTCGCGGTGGCGTACTTCGTGGCCATGGTGGGGCTCGGGGTGCTCAGCCCGTTGTGGGAGACGGTGGTGGCCGAGGAGATCCCGGAGGGGGCCTTGGGGCGGGTGCGTTCGTTCGACCAGCTCATCTCGTTCGCGGCGCGGCCGGTGGGGCTGGCCGTCGCGGCGCCGCTGGCGGGCCTGACCGGGATGGGGGTGCTGATGGTCACCGGTGGGATGGTGGTCGCCGTCGCCAACCTCGCCGCCGTGGCGCGCTCGCCCAGGCCCGCGACCCCTCCGCCCGCCGGTGAGCGGGCGGAGAGGGCGGAGGAGGGGCGGGTCAGGTGAGGGACGGTTCGCGGACGACGCCGTCGCTGATCTCCAGCACCCGGTCCGCCAGCGTGATCAGGCTGGGGTCGTGCGTGGCGACCAGCGCCGTCACCCCCTCGCTGCGCACCAGCGCGCGCAGCAGCTCCATGATCTGCCGCCCGGTCTGCGAGTCGAGCTGTCCCGTCGGCTCGTCGGCCACCAGCAGCCTGGGCCGGTTGCCCAGGGAGCGGGCGATCGCCACCCGCTGCCGCTGCCCGCCCGACAGCTCGTACGGCCGCTGGTTCATGTGCTTGTCCAGCCCCACCAGCGCCAGCAGCAGCCGCACCCGCTCCTCCCGCTCGGCGGACGGCACGCGGGCCAGCCGCATCGGCACCCCCACGTTCTCGGCCGCCGACAGCACGGGGATCAGGCCGAACGACTGGAACACGAAGCCCACCACGTCCCGGCGCAGCGCCAGCAGGGCGTCCTCGGACATGGACGTGACCTCGTGCCCGGCCACGACGACCCGTCCGGCGTCCGGCCGGTCCAGGCCGCCGATCTGGTTGAGCAGCGTGGTCTTGCCCGACCCCGAACGTCCGCGGACCGCCACCAGCTCGCCGGGGAACACCTCGAAGGACACCTCGCGCAGCGCGACGACCTCCTTGGGCCCGCTCCGGTAGACCTTGCGGACCCCCTCCACCACGACCAGGGGCTCATTGCTCATGGGAGGGCTCCTCTCGGGCGGGCCAGACGCCGATGTGGTCGGATTCGAGTTCGAGGCGCACCCGGCGTTCCATGTGCAGGGCGTTCATGAAGTCGCGGGGGAGCTGCAGGCGGCCCACCCGGTCCAGCACGGCGTACTCCTCGGCGACGATCTGCCCCTCGGCGCCCTCGCGCCGCAGCGTCTCGCTGCTGGTACGTCCGTCGCGGATGCCCACGGTGCGGTCCACCTGCTCCGACACCAGCGGGTCGTGGGTCACGATGACCACGGTCACGCCGAGCTCCCGGTTCGCCTTGCGCAGGGAGTCGAAGACCTGCTCGGACGTCTCGCTGTCCAGCTCGCCGGTGGGCTCGTCGGCCAGGATGAGCTGCGGCTCGTTGGCCAGGGCGACGGCGATGGCGACCCGCTGCTGCTCGCCGCCCGACATCTCGGGCGTGCGGCGGTCGGCGCAGTAGCCGACGCCGAGGAGCTCCAGCAGCTCGCCGGCGCGGGCGCGGCGCGCCCGGCCGCCGCCGGCCAGCTTCATGGGCAGCTCGACGTTCTCCCTGGCGGTCAGGTACGGCAGCAGGTTGCGCGCGGTCTGCTGCCAGATGAAGCCCACCACGGACCGCCGGTAGCGCAGCCGGTCCTTGGCGGTCATCGCCAGCAGGTCGGTGCCCGCGACCCTGGCCACCCCGGCGGTCGGCACGTCGAGCCCCGACAGCACGTTGAGCAGCGTGGACTTGCCCGACCCGGACGCGCCGACGATGGCCACCAGCTCGCCCTTGTCGATCACCAGGTCGAGGCCCTGCAGGGCGACGACCTCGACGCCCTCGGTCTTGTAGATGCGCACGAGGTTGTCGCAGACGATGTGCGCGTCGGCGCCGAACGCGGTCTTCTCCCGCGTGGCCTTGGCTTCCAGCTCTGACAGGGTCGGGTTCATGTGAGGTCCCCCACTCGAAGGACGGCGCCGATGCTGCGACGGCGGCTGATGGCGGTGTGCGTGTACGCGCCGAGCACGGCCACGACGGCCAGCCCGGCCGCCAGCGCGGTCGGCGTGATCAGGTCTAGGGAATAGTCGCCGACGGGCAGGTCGCCGGCGTAGGAGGACAGGTCGACGCCCGGCCCGAGCGCCGCGGGCAGCCCGAGGCCGAGCAGCAGGCCGGCCAGGGCGGTCAGCAGGATCATCGGCATGATCTCCAGGACGGTGAGCCGCTGCGCCTGCCGGTCCGACAGCCCCAGCGTGCGCAGGAACGACAGCGCCCTGGCCCGGTCGGCCGCGCCGATCACCAGCGAGAGGATGACGGCGACCAGCGCGTACGCGGCCAGCGCCACCGTGACCACGACCAGCGTGGTGCGCACGGTGCTGGTCAGCGGGTCGTCCTGGATGGCGGCCAGGGCCAGCGCCTGGGACTCCACGGTGCTGAGCGGGACCAGCCGGCGCAGCTCGTCGAGCGCGGGGTTGCCGCGGATGAGCACGGTGTTCACGGCTGGCCGCACGAGCGAGTCCATCGGCAGGATCATGAACTTGCCCTGGCTGTAGAAGCCGGGCACGGAGGTGATCAGACCGCCCTCGGGGACCTTGAGCCGCGACTGCCAGCCGATCTCGTACGTGCCCCGCCCCTTGAGGTCGGGCGAGACGAAGGCGCCGCTCCCGGTGGGCACGCCGATCGGCGCCCCCGCCAGCAGCCGCCGCCACTCGGGCAGGCTCACGGCGATGGCCTCGGCGCGCTCGGCGCCGTACCCGACCTGGACCCGGCCGGTCTGCGCGAGCACGACCTGCTCGACGCCGGCGACCTTGCGCACCCGCTCGATCGCGTCGGCCGGGATCTCGACCCGGGACGTGATCTTGACCGGTGCGCCCACCTGCTGCCAGGACGCCAGCCGCTGCGTGCTCACCAGCCCGTCGGAGATCACCGCGGCGAACACCGACACGCCGAGCGCGGGCAGCAGGATCAGCACCGGCAGCACCGACGCGGAGCGCGCCCTGGCCGCCCTGGTCAGCCCCAGGAACGGCACGGCTCCGGGCCGCCGCGCGGTCAGCCGGACGAGCAGCCGCAGCGGGTACGGGTAGCAGCGCAGGATGATCACCGCGGCGGCGAGCGTCAGCGCGATCGGCACCACCAGCAGGAACGGGTCGAACCCGGCCGAGGCCGTCAGCCCGCGGGTGCGCAGCAGGTACGCCCCGACCAGCGCGAGCACCACCACCAGCACCTCCAGCGTGAGCCGGCGGGCGGACGGGCGGGCGGTGCTGACGTCCGCACGCTGCTCGTGCAGCGGCACCCGGTGGGTGACCGCCAGCCCGGCGGCGGTGTACCCGACGGCGGCCAGCATCACCAGCAGCGGCCCGACGTGCACGATCGGCAACACGGGCCCGGGGACGAACCAGGACAGCCCGTACCCGGCGAGCCCGGCGGGCACGACGGCGAGCGCGGTCAGCGCCGCGCCGGTGCCCGCCACCTGCGCCAGCGACCCGCCACGCGCCCGCGTCAGCGCCAGCGTGTGGTCCAGCCGGCCGGAGAGCAGCTGCACCGCCAGCACGATCACCCCGACCGCGACCAGCAGCAGCCCGCCGAGCATCAGGTACATCACGGTCTGCGCGGTGGCCTGGCCGGCCAGGAAGTCCGTCAGCAGCTTGGACAGCGCGGTCAGCACCCGGTACGGGCTGTACGAGCCCGACGCCTGCAACCCGATGACCCGCTCGAAGTCGCTGAGGGCCGCCTGGAGGTCGGTCGCGGCCAGCGCGTCGGCCTTGTCCGGGGCGATGGGCAGCACCCAGTAGTAGGACAGGTTGCGCCCGTCGCCGCTGAGCGCGGTGAGCCCGTCGTCGGACATGATCGTCGTGATGTGCTTCTCGAACTCCAGCTTGCCCGGCGGCAACATCCTGGTGACGGTCAGGATGTCGCTGTTGTGGCTCCAGTAACGGTCGTCGGCCTTCTTGGCCCTGAACGCGCCGACCAGCTTCACCGCCACGTAGTGGCTCTCGCCGAGCACCTTGACCTGGCCGATCTTCAGGTCCATCGCGGTCAGCGCGGACTCGGTCAGGCCCACCTCGATCAGCGGGATCGTCTCGCCCTCGAAGCGCATGGTCGAGGGCTTGCCCGGGGCCTGCCCCTGGACCCAGTCCACCCGCCGGTCGGCGTCGGACAGCCAGCCGAGGTTCATGAACATGGTGCCGCCCGAGCCGTGGATCGGGGTGACCTCGGTCTTGGCGCTCATGTGGCTGTCGCCCGTGCCGGCGGGCACCACCAGCGACCGCAGCTCCGGGGGCAGGAGCTGGCGCCAGCGCCGGTCCCTGGACTCGAACTGGTCGCGCTCGTGCAGGTCCTCTTCCTTCGACATCGACCCGACGGTCACGGTCAGGTCGGCCTGCTCGGCGGACGCGGACCTGAGCGCCTGGCGCAGCGCCTGGTCGAACGACGCCTGCATCGCCCTGGGCAGCCCCGCGACGAGCAGGCAGGCGCTCAGCGTCAGCACGAAGAGCACGGCCACCGCGCCCAGGTGCGTACGGGCCAGCAGCGGGATCCTCACTGTTCCTCCCGAATGCCGAGACCCTGCCTGCGCAGGTTGCGCGCCAGTCCGGCGACGATGGCGAGCAGCACGGCGGCCACCCCGGCGAGCATGGCGCCCGTGGCGCCCCACGGGATGTCGAGCACCACGCCGGGGGTGACCGCCGACGCCTGCCCGGTCAGCACGATGTGCGGCACCACGAGCATGCCCACGACCACGGCCAGCCCGGTCCCGGCCGCCAGTGACAGCGCGATCACGAACGTCTGCTCGATCGCCAGCATCCCGAACACCTGCCGGGAGCTCACGCCGAGCGCCCGCAGGATCGCGAACTCGTTCATCCGCTCGCGGGCCGCGACCGCCGCGTTGACCAGGAAGCCGAGCGCCGCGAACACCAGCGCCGCGATGAAGCCCAGCATCAGCGCGCCCTGCAGGCCGCTGGCCAGCGGGTCGTCCTGCATCTTGGCGGCCAGGGCGCGCTGGTCGATCGCGGTGACGTCCCAGGCGGGACGGCTGCTGAGCGCCGCCGCCGCCCGGCCGTCGGGGGTGGCGAGCCACCATTCGGTGGCGGGCCTGGGCAGTTGTGCCGCCGCCAGATCCTGCGCCTGCATCGTCCCCCAGTCGGCCAGTACGGCGTGTTGCCCGGCGGTCGTCGTCGGCATCGTCTCCACGACGGCCACGACCTTGACGTCCATCACCCTGCGGTCGATGCTGGCCCGTCCCACCTGGCCGACGCCCAGCTTGAGCGACTCCGCCAGGCCGGCGGTGAGCACCACGGGCAGCGGCCCCTGGACGGGCGGCGACCCGAAGACGGCCGTCGCGGGCTGCCGCCCGGCCGCCTTCACCGACACGGCGGGCGCGGTCACCGGCCGCCCGTCGGCGCTGATCCCGGTCACCGTCAGACTCCCGCTGCCGGAGGCCGGCGCGCTCACGACCAGCCCGCGCAACGACAGCGGGTACGTGATCTTCCCGCTCCGCCCCGCCAGCGCCGCGAGGTCCACGTCGATGCTGTTCTCGCCCTTCTTCAGCACGCCCAGTGACACGTCGCGCCACACCCCGAGCGCGTCGGACAGGACCAGCCGCACCGGCAGGTCGTCGTCGGTCGTGGCGCGCAGGGTGAGCGCGGCCGGCTGTCCCGGCAGGTCCAGTTTGCCCGCCTGCGGCCCGGTCAGCGCCCGGGAGATCTCCGCGACGGGCCGGTCGGCCAGGTCGGGGCGGAGCTGGAACAGCGTGCCGAGCTTGGCCGCGTCGATCCCGATGAGGATGGCGTTCTCGCTGCTGACCTCGGTCTGGCCGCGGAAGACCGGCGAGGCGGCGGTCACGCCGGGCAGGGCGGTGAACGCCGTGCCGCGGCCCAGCGGGCCGAGCTCCGGGGCGTCCGGCGGGCCGGACAGGCGCAGGTCGGCCCCGGCCTGGTGGCGGGCCTGGTCGAGCTGGGAACCACGCCACGTGGCGGCGGTGGCCATGGACACGATGCCGATGGCGATGGCCATGGTGAGCAGCAGCGCGGGACCGGCGTACTTGAGCGGGCGCCTGCTGACCTGCCACGCGCCGAGCGCCGGGGCGAGGGACGGGCGCCTGGAGGTGATGCGCTCGGCCACCGCGGAGATGCGCGGGACCAGCCGCAGGCCGAGCATGCCGCCGGTGAGCAGGGCCAGCGCGGGACCGGAGATGATCAGCGGGTCGATGCCGAGCCCGCCGCCCGCGGTCGTGGTGACCGGCGCGCCGTAGTGCTGGAGCTGCCAGATCGCGAGGCCGGCCACGACCAGCAGCGCGACGTCGGCGCCCGCGCGCTGGATCAGCCCGCGCCCGCCGCCGCGCCCGCGCGCCGACTGCTCCTCCACGTACGTGCGCCGCGCGCCCGCCAGCGCGGGCAGCACCAGCAGCACCGCCGAGGCCAGCGCCACGGCCACCGACACGAGGAACGTGCCCAGGCCGACCGACGGGTCGAGCCGCACGCCCGACGCCCTGATCCAGGGCAGCCGGCTCACCAGCCCGAGCAGCGGCGGCCCGAGCAGCGGCGCGACGATCGCGCACGGGAGCGCGACCAGCATCGCCTCGCCCCCGGCCAGCGCGGTCAGCCGCATCGTGCCCGCGCCGCGCGAGCGCAGCAGCGCCACCTCCATGCGCCGGTGGTCGGCCAGCAGCCGCGCGGTGAGCATCAGCGCGTACGCCGCCAGCAGCAGCAGCTGCAACACCGGGATCAGCATGGTCGAGCGGGCCACCAGCGAGGCGGTGTCGAGCTGGGTGAGCATCTCGGGCAGGCGGCTGGTGGTCACGCAGCTCGGGCAGTCGCCGGCCTTCAGGTGCGCGCCGACCTCGCCGACCGCCGCGGCCAGCGGGCGCAGCTGGGCCGGCGTCAGCGAGCGCAGGTCGGGCTCGGCGGTCCAGGTGGCGTTCACGTTGGTGGCGAAGCGGCCGATGAACGTCTCACGGGAGACCATCAGCGGCCCGTACGTGGTGAAGTCGCCGCGTTCGACGCCTCTGCTGAGCAGTGTCTCCCCGGTCCAGCGCTCGCCGAAGGGGTCGTCGAGCTGGAACACGCCGGTGATGCGCACCTGGACGGGCTCCGGCGACAGCCGCCCCACGGTGGTCAGCTCCTGGCCGACCTTGAACCCGGCCGCCGAGGCCGCCGAGAGCGAGACCGCCGCCTCCACGCGGCCGTCGGCGGCCTTGGGCCAGGCGCCGGAGACGAGCTTGGCGTGCTGGTCGAGGCCGTCGTAGCTGCCGAACCTGAGCAGTTCGGGCCGCTCCTGCTTCTCCTGGCCGGGCATGGCGTAGGAGTCGGAGCGGAAGCTCGTGGTGAGCGCCGGCGCCTTGGTGTACGCCTTGGCCAGCTCGGCGCGGACCGCCCGGTCGTAGACGGGGAAGGTCTTGCCGGTGACCGGCGCGCTGATCGTCGCGGACGTCTGGCGCAGGGAGGCGGTCTCCATCGTCCTGCGCACGCCGGCGTCGGCGATGGAGGAGGCGTACATGGTGAGCGCCACCAGCGTGGTGGTGGCCAGCAGGATCGAGCCGAACGCGGCCAGGAGGAGCAACGGCTCGCTGAACGCCCGTTTGACGACCAACGGCCCCCGCATGTGTCCCCCTTCGTCCGTTTAGTGAACCCTCATGGAGAGGGCGGACGAGAGGCAAGTGATCTTGTCAAGGGATGCTCAGCCGATACGCGGCGGCGATGCCGATGTGATATCGAAACTGTGACAAAAAGCGCACAAAACCAAGAACGCCGCACCCCATGAAGGAGTGCGGCGTCAGCGCTCGCCCGGGTCGCCGGGCGGCAGGAGCTTACTTGGCGGCCAGCGCGGCAGCCTGCTTGGCGATCGCCGACTTGCGGTTGGCGGCCTGGTTCTTGTGGATGACGCCCTTGCTGACGGCCTTGTCGAGCTGGCGGGCGGCGACGCGCTGCAGCGCCGCGGCCTGCTCGACGTCGCCCTGCTCGGCGGCCTCGCGGAACTTGCGGACGGCCGTCTTCAGAGAGGACTTGACCGCCTTGTTGCGCAGACGCGCCTTCTCGTTCTGCTTGTTGCGCTTGATCTGGGACTTGATGTTCGCCACGAAGAAGCCTCGGTGAAAGTCTAAGGATGGATGGGGCGCGCGGGCTCGATGAGAGGGCGCGCCACACGCAAGTGAACAGGGTACCAATAACCCAGGTGGCTGCTCAAATCAACGCCCCGGGTGTTCTCAGTTTAGGCCAGCCAGCGGGTCATGTACTCCTTCCAGTCCTCTTCGGTGGCGGCGAAGTCGACGTACAGGGCCAGGCCGAAGCGTTCGCGGCGGCCGTGTTCGGACAGGGCCAGCCGGGCGCCCTCGGCGGCCATCGCCACGCTCTCGGCGGCGTCCAGCCAGGGCAGGCCGTGGTCGTGGTAGGCGGGGGCGCCGACGAACAGGGACTTGCCGTCCGGGACCAGGTCGAGGGCGAGCGCGGCCTGCCTGGCCACGTACCCGCCGTAGAGGGACTGGGCGGGCGCGCCCGAGTCGTACGTCATGATCGCGACCTGGTCCACCCGGTTCACGACCTCCTGGAAGTAGCCCTGCGACCAGTATTTGTCGTGGCCGAGCACGAGCCTGCCCACCGGGCGCATGAGGGGATAGGGCTCGATCTGCGGGGTCGAGGTGGACAGCAGCTTCGTGTACGTCCTCGTCCGCTCCAGCAGGTCGAGGAACTCCGTGTCGCCGTCGCCGATCGGCTCGAAGTTGTAGTGGACGCCGTCGTAGCCCGCCTTCATGACGGCGGCCACGCCGGCCAGGACGTTCGCGCGGGAGCGGGCGTCGTCGAGGTCGAGGCCGTTCTTGACGGACTGGCCCAGCCAGGCGGAGACGCGGACGCCGGGCAGGTGCCGATGCATCCAGGTCACGAGATCTGCGGCCTTGGGATGCTTGGCGGGGTCCAGGCGGCCGTCCCACTCGAACGGGCCGGAATGGACGTACACGTCCTTGATGCCGGTGGTGCGCAGGCGGACGGCGAGCCGCTCCACGTCCCGCTCCGTACGGCGGCCGTCGACCCAGGCGTGGCCGAGCCAGAGGGCGTCGTTGCCGGTGCTCTTCGCCCAGGCCGCCGGGGCACCGGTAAACTGGAGGCGGAGCGCGACGGCGAGCAGGCCGGCCAGCGCCACCACGACGGCCAAGGCCAGCGCGATCAGGCGCAGGCCGCGGCGGACGACGGTCCGGATCATCATCTGGGCATGTCACCATGAAAGACGCTTGACCTCAACCCTGTCGAAACGGACTTCGGTGCGCACTCAGCCTGGCCAGACCGACCCCGCGTTGATCCGCAACTTCTGCATCATCGCGCACATCGACCATGGCAAATCGACCCTTGCCGACCGGATGCTGCAGATCACCGGCGTGGTCGACGACCGCTCCATGCGCGCCCAGTACCTCGACCGGATGGACATCGAGCGCGAACGCGGCATCACGATCAAGTCGCAGGCCGTGCGGCTGCCCTGGGACGGCCACGTCCTCAACATGATCGACACCCCTGGGCACGTCGACTTCACCTACGAGGTGTCCCGGTCGCTGCAGGCGTGCGAGGGCGCGATCCTGCTGGTCGACGCCGCGCAGGGCATCGAGGCGCAGACCCTGGCCAACCTCTACCTGGCCATGAACGCCGACCTGCACATCATCCCGGTGCTCAACAAGATCGACCTGCCCGCGGCCCAGCCGGAGAAGTTCGCCGAGGAGCTGGCCGGCCTGATCGGCTGCGACCCCTCCGACGTGCTCAAGGTGTCGGGCAAGACCGGCGTGGGCGTGCGCGAGCTGCTCGACCACGTGGTGGCGACCGTCCCGGCGCCCGTGGGCCAGGCCGACGCCGCCGCGCGGGCGCTGATCTTCGACTCCGTCTACGACACCTACCGCGGCGTCGTGACGTACGTCAGGGTCATCGACGGCCATCTGAGCAAGCGCGAGCGCATCCTCATGATGTCCACCAACGCCACCCACGAGACGCTGGAGATCGGCGTCATCTCGCCCGAGCCCAAGCCCGCCGAGCGCGGCCTCGGCGTCGGCGAGGTGGGCTACCTGATCACCGGCGTGAAGGACGTGCGCCAGTCGCGCGTGGGTGACACCGTCACCTCCTCGGCCAAGCCCGCCAAGGAGATGCTGGCCGGCTACGAGCACCCCAAGCCGATGGTGTTCTCCGGGCTCTACCCGATCGACGGCGACGAGTACCCCGAGCTGCGCGAGGCGCTCGACAAGCTCCAGCTCAACGACGCCGCGCTGATCTACGAGCCGGAGACCTCGGCGGCGCTCGGCTTCGGCTTCCGCGTCGGCTTCCTCGGCCTGCTGCACATGGAGATCGTGCGCGAGCGCCTGGAGCGCGAGTTCGGCCTGTCGCTGATCTCCACCGCGCCCAACGTCGTCTACCGCGTGGTCATGGAGGACGGCAAGGAGCTCACGGTCACCAACCCGTCCGAGTTCCCGACGGGCGGCAAGATCGCGCAGGTCTTCGAGCCGGTCACCAAGTCCACGATCCTGGCGCCGGCCGAGTTCATCGGCGCGATCATGGAGATCTGCCAGGGGCGGCGCGGCCAGCTCCTCGGCATGGACTACCTGTCGGAGGACCGCGTCGAGATCCGCTACACGCTGCCGCTCGGCGAGATCATCTTCGACTTCTTCGACCAGCTCAAGTCGCGCACCCGCGGCTACGCCTCGCTCGACTACGAGCCGGCCGGCGAGCAGGAGGCCGAGCTGGTCAAGGTCGACATCCTGCTGCAGGGCGAGGCCGTCGACGCCTTCAGCGCGATCGTCCACAAGGACAAGGCCTACTCCTACGGCGTCGACATGGCCAAGAAGCTGCGCGAGCTGATCCCGCGGCAGCAGTTCGAGGTGCCGATCCAGGCCGCCATCGGCGCCCGGGTCATCGCTCGCGAGAACATCCGGGCCATCCGCAAGGACGTCCTGGCCAAGTGCTACGGCGGTGACATCTCCCGTAAGCGCAAGCTGCTGGAGAAGCAGAAGGAAGGCAAGAAGCGGATGAAGATGGTCGGCCGCGTCGAGGTGCCCCAGGAGGCCTTCGTCGCCGCGCTGTCCACCGACTCCGCCGCCGCCGCCGACAAGAGCAAGAAGTAGCCGCTACAGGCCCAGCACGGCGGGCGTTCGCGCGAGCGCCCGCCAGTGCCGGCCCGGGTCGGGGAGCAGGCGGCGGGCCCGCAGGTCCATCAGCCCGCCGACGCCGGTCAGCTCGGCGGCCGGCTCGCCGTCCGCGCCTCTGAACTCCTGCCTGATCCGGAACGTCTTCCCCGCGCCCCACTCGAACGCGCAGCTCACCTCCACCTCGTCGCCGGCGCGCAGCTCGCGGTGGAAGCGGATGGTGCTCTCCAGCGTCACCGGGCCGACGCCGGCCTCCCGCAGGTCGTCGATCGAGATGCCGGCCGCGCGCAGGCACTCCCAGCGGGCGTGGTCGCCGTACTGGTGGTAGACCACGTTGTTGAGGTGGCCCTGGGTGTCGAGCTCGTAGCCGCGTACGGCGATGCGGACCGAGAAGGTCATGATCGTTCCTCCAGCCAGGCGTGCGATTTGGCGGTGAGGTAGCGCAGGCCGTCGTCGCCGAGCTCCACCCAGTCGCCGCGGGCCCAGCCGCCCGTGGTCTGGGGGGCGAAGCCGTGCCGCTGGAACAGCGCCGACGCCTCCTTCTGGGTGAGACCGCGGCGGCCCCACTCCGCGATGACGCGGGCCGTGCGCTCGGCCTCGCTCAGTTCCTCGTCGCCGAGCGCGGCGGCCAGCTCCTCCAGGCCGCGCGCCATCAGACGCAGCGAGGCCTGCACGCGGGCGATGTCCATCGGCGTCCCCTCATCGCTGTTCGATTGCTACCGATAGCTTAGCGATGGCAGCGGATACCCTGAAAAGGTGGAAGTGGTGCGTACGGAACGAATGGTCCTGTCCCGGATCCGCCCGGAGGACCTCGAAGCCGTGCACGAGATCCACTCCGACCCGCGGACGAACGTCTACAGCTCCGCCGGGCCCACCGTCGACCTGGAGGCCAGCCGGGTCATGCTCGACCTGTGGCTGGCCGACTGGGAGGAACGGGGGATCGGCTACTGGGCCGCCCGGCTGACGGACGGCCCGCAGGTGCTGGGCGTCGGCGGCCTGCGGCACGCGGCCCTGGACGGCGAGGACGTGCTCCACCTGTACTACCGATTCCGCCCCACCGCCTGGGGCCACGGGTACGCGGTCGAGCTCGCCAGGGCGGCCCTGCGCGTCGGGCGCGACCTGGGCCCCGTGGTGGCCCTGATCGGGGACGGCAACGAGCCGTCCCGCCGGGTGGCGGAGAAGGCGGGCCTGCACAGGGAGCGCACGATCCCGTACGGCGGCGTGCCCAGCGACCTCTACGTCGCCTGACCGCCCAGAGCCGTGCCCTGACCGCTCTGAGCCGTCGCCTGAGCCGTGTCGGCTGAGTCGTCGCCTGAGTCGTCGGCTGGGCGCTCAGGGGCGGGGACGCCGGCCCGGACGGGGCCGCATCAGGACGCCCGCCAGCGCCACCAGGCCCGCCACCGCCTGGGCCGCCAGGAACCCGCCCGTCGCGGCCGGCCCGCCGGCCAGCGCGACCACCGCGGGCAGGCAGCCGAGCAGCGCCAGGTCGGCGCCCGTGGCCGCCCACAACAGCGGACCGGTCGGGACGGCGCCGCCAGGGGTGTCGATGACCGGCATCGAATGGTCGACCGGCCCCCTCCTGGCCATCCGCAACGCGCCGGCCGCCAGCGCAGGCGCGGTGAGCAGCCCGAACATCCACGTGCCGGACGGAAGGCCGCCCACCGCCGCGACGCCGGCCAGAGCCAGGCCCGCCCAGACGCCGCCCAGCAGGCCGGGCAGCAGCGCCCGAGCCGCCAGCGCCGGACGCGCGCCCACGCCGGTCAGCCGGGCGAGGGCGGGGTTGTCGGCGTCCCGGCGCGCCCCGGACGTGCCGGACGCCGCCACCGCCAGCGCGCCGCCGAGCACGACCAGCCCGAGAGCCGCCGGAGCGGCGCCCGCCTGGGCGAACACGGCGGGCAACGCCGCGCTCGCCGCCGTGGCCGCCAGCCGCCAGGGACGGCGGCCGAGCCGCACCCAGTCCTGCCAGGCCAGCGCGAGCGGCGCGGGCAGCCCCGGCCACGGCCGTGAGACGAGCTTCCTGGCCCGCCAGTGGTTGTCCTCGGCGATCCAGGTCAGCGCGCCGGGATCAAGGGTGACGGCGGCGTCGGTGACATGCCCGGCCCGGGTGGAGGCGGTCAGCAGCCGCCGGGTGGGGATGGCGGCCAGCGACCCCCACGCCCGGCGGGCCAGCACGGCGGCCAGCGCGGCCATGGCCGACGCCGTGGCGGCCAGCGCGGGCAGGGGCGCGTTCGCGGCGGCCGCGAGCGCCGTCCGGGCCTGGCCGCTGACGGCGACCACGGCCAGCACCAGGAGCGCGACCAGCACGCCGGTCAGCCACAGGTTCCAGGTGGGCGAGGACTGGGCGAGCATCGCCAGCGCCATGCCCGCCACGCTCGCCGCCGTGGCCACCGCCAGCGCGGCCAGCAGCCGCCACACCAGCGCGCCGGGCGCGCCGAGCGCCGCCAGCAGCCCGAGCCCGAGCAGCAGCCCCGCCACGAGCGCGACGACCATGAGCACCCGCCCGGAACGCCCGAGCAGCCGCCGCCGGTCCAGCGGCGAGGTCAGCAACCAGGACGCCTCCGCGGCGGGCACCATCACCGGCCCGGCCGCCCGCGCCAGCGCCAGGCAGCCCGCGAACCCCAGCAGCACCAGCGCGACCCCCGCGCCCGTCCGCCCCGGCTCGACCGTCCCGCCCAGGCCGGAGACCACCGAGGACAGCGGCTGCCCGACCACGGCGAGCAGCATGCACAGCCCGAACAGGCTGACGTACCGATCGACCAGCCCGGCCTGGGCCCGCCCGCGCGCCCGGACGAAGGCCCGCACCGACCGCACGCTCACCTCGCCCGCGCTCACCTCGCCCGCGCTCACCTCGCCCGGGCTCACCTCGCCCGGGCTCACCGTCCCGCCGCCTTCGCCGTCGGGCCGCTATCGCGGACGACGGCGTCGTGGCCCCTCATGCGGGCACCCCGGCGGGGGAGACCCGGCGGGCGGCGTCGGCCAGGGCCTGGTCGTGGGTGGCCATCACCACGGTGCCGCCCTCGTCGGCGTACTCCTCCAGGAGTTCCCCGAGCCGGACGCGGAAGGCCGCGTCGAGGCCGCGTTCCGGCTCGTCGAGCAGCAGCAGCGTGCTCGGCCTGAGCAGCGTGGCGGCCAGGCAGAGGCGCTGGCGCTGGCCGGTGGACAGGTTGAGCGGCGGCGCGTCGGCCCGTTCGGTCAGCGCGAACTCCTCCAGCGCCGAGTCCACCGTCATGCGCGCCTCGGCGTAGACGGCGCCCATGAGCTCCAGGTGCTCGCGCGCCGTCAGCCCCGGGTACCAGGCGGGCTCGTCGCCGAGCAGCGCCACCCGGCGCCAGAAGGGCGCGTCGTCGGCGGGCTCGGCGCCGAACACGCGGACCTCGCCCGAGGTGGCGGGCTGGAGGCCGGCCAGGCAGCGCAGCAACGTGGACTTGCCCGATCCGTTGGGCCCGACGACCGCCACGACCTCACCCGGCTCGACGGCCAGGTCGAGGCCCCGGAGCACCGGATTGCCCCCGAGCTCGACGGACAGGTCGGCGACTTCGATGATCAAACCGCTCACCGTTCGAGCGTAGCCACCCCGCCAGCCGCCCGCGCGACCGGTCGCCGGGGCCTTCCCACGGCTTCCCGCAGCCTTCCCGCAGCCTTCCCGCGGGTCTCCCACGGTTTCCCGCGGGTCTCCCACGGTTTCCCGCGGGTTTCCCACGGCTTCCCGCGCGCTTGTCCCACCTTCCCTGGGCGTAAGAGCCGATTCTGTCGGTGCCGGTCGCTACCTTTGCTGTTCCCGAACACCAGTGCTACTGGAGGGTGACGTGATTGCTTCTGAGCGATTCGAGCGTGCCGCTGTGCTGGGGGTGGCCGTGGCGGAGGAGACCCGGCGGCTGCTGCGGCTTCACCTGAGACCCGCCGAGGTGGGCGGCGACGGCAGGGTGGTGGTCGACGTGCCCTATCCCGACGCGGCGGTGGTGGCGGCGCTGCTCGACGTCGCGGCCGAGTGTTTCGGCGAACGCGGCGGCTCGGTCGAGGAGACCAGGCAGGCGGCCCTGGAGACCCTGTTACAACTGGCCGAGTTCGACGCCGACTCCCAGCTCGCCCGGGTGCCGCCGGAGCCCGGCGACAGGCGCGGGCGACGGCTCGACGAACAGGCCGAATAGGCACATGTCCGTTGTTCTCCGTAGATAGGCCGAGAAGGGCGGAAGAATCGGTGCGCTCTGTGCCCGTCTGTCCGCTACCGTCGCGGCATGCGCATCCTCTCCGTCAACGTCGGGCGGTCGTTCGACGCGGAATGGGCCGGCAAGCTCGGCCGTACGGCGATCGACAAGCGGGCCGTGCCCCACCGGGTGGCGGTGCTGCGCAACGGCCTGGCCGGCGACGAGCGGGCCGACACGCCCAACCACGGCGCCCCCACCCACGCCGTCTACGCCTACGCCCGCGAGGACTACGACTGGTGGCAGGGCGAGCTCGGCCGCGACCTGCGCGACGGCCGGTTCGGGGAGAACCTGACCACCGCCGGTCTCGACGTCAACGGCGCCCTCGTGGGCGAGCGGTGGCGCGTCGGCAGCGTCCTGCTGGAGGTCACCGGCCCGCGCATCCCCTGCGTGGTGTTCCGCAACTGGATGGACGAGCCGGGCTGGCTCAAGCGCTTCGCGAGGGCCGCGCGGCCGGGGGCCTACCTGGCCGTGGTCGAGCCGGGCGAGCTGGGCGCGGGCGACGAGGTGGAGATCGTCTCGCGTCCGGAGACCGGCATGACGGTGGCGGACGCCTTCCGCGCCCGCCACGGCGACGCCGACGCGCTGGCCCGGGTGCTCGCGGTCCCCGGCCACGCCCCGGAATGGGACGAACTGGCCGCACGGGCGGGCCGGGCGGACGGCTAGGGACCGCGCACCCGGCACGGATGGGCGGCTCTCCAGACGGGCGGAGACCGCGCACCCGGCCGGGCGCCCGTCTAGCGCAGGACGGTGTACAGGGCCGAGGTGAGGGAGGCGCGGGCGTCGTCCTGGTCGATCGACCACATCATCGAGCCGCCCAGGCCCTTGAGCCGGATGTAGGCCGCCTTCTCCAGCAGCGACGCCGGGTCGTCGTAGGACCAGAACTCGTTGCCGTCGTACAACCACATCGCGCCGGTGCGCACGTCCCGGTAGCGCTTGCCGGGCTTGGCCGCCAGGTCCTTGTAGTCCTCGCTGCCCGGCCCCCACTTGCCGGCGGCCGGTCCGGTCGCGGGCTGCCAGAGGCCGTCGCCGCCGCCTGTCACGCCGGTCCAGCCCTGCCCGTACGCGGGCACGCCCACGACGATCTTGCGGCCGGGCGCGCCGCGCGACAGGTAGTCGCGGACGGTCTGGTCCACGCTGTACTTGACGGGGTTGGGGTCGCGCCGGTCGTTGAACAGGTTCCCGTTGTGCCCCGTCCGCGATTCCCAGGTGCCGTGCAGGTCGTATCCCTGGACGGTGGCGAAGTCGAGCGACCGGAACACCCGACGCACCTCGAACCCGGCGTCGATCTTCGCGGCGGCGGCCGGGAGGAAGGCGGTGAGCTGCGAGCTCGCCGAGAAGGCCCGGAGCTGGGCGCGCAGTTCCTCGACGAAGAGGGGGAAGTTGCGCCGGTCCTCGGGCCTGATCACGTTGCCGTCGTTGCCCGCCGAGCCCGGCCACTCCCAGTCCAGGTCGACGCCGTCGAACACGCCGGCGCCCGCGCCCGGCTCCAGGCCCGGCAGGTTGCCGCGCAGCCACAGGTCGACGCACGACCGGGCCAGCGCGGACCGCGACTGGGCGGTGAGCACGGCGTCGGAGAAGTACTTGGACCCGGTCCAGCCGCCGAGCGAGATCAGCACCTTGAGGCCGGGGTGCTTGGCCTTGAGCTTGCGCAGCTGGTTGAGGTTGCCGTTGAGCGCCTGGCCCGGCTGGTCGGCGACGCCGTCCACGCTCTGCTCGGCCGGCACCGCACGTTGCCAGTCGGCCCAGGGGTCGGCCGAGTAGCAGGAACCCTCGGCGTTGACGAAGCCGAAGGCGTAGTTGAGGTGGGTGAGCTTGGCGGCGGCGCCGCTGGTGTCCACGTCCTTGACGTGGTAGTTGCGCCCGTACACGCCCCACTGGATGAAGTAGGCGACCCGCTTGAATCCGGGATGGGCCTCGGCGGGCACGGACACCGCCGTCAGCCCGAGTAAGAGCGAGAGTGCGAGGACGATCTTCTTCACGGGCGCTCCTGGGGGGTGAACTTATAAGAAACTTTCCTATAAGTTGACGCGATCGTAGAACCGTCACCCCGTGCCGTCAACGACGCGCGCCACCTCCTCCGCGCTGGAGAACAGCCGCCACGCGCGCGCCGGGTCGCCGAACAGCGACAGCACCAGATCGGCCAGCTCCTGCCTGGTCGCGGCCGCCGCGAGCAGGGTGAGGACGTGCTCCGCCGGCGGCCGGAGGAAGGCGTTCGTCCACGCGACGACCGGCTCGGCCGCCACCCACATGCGCCGGGTCGTCTCCCGCGCGAACGCCGCGTCGTACGGCCCGCCCGCCGCGATGGCCTCGGCCGCGATCCAGGCGCAGGCCGAGCCCAGGTTCGCCCCCTGCCCCGTGATCGGGTCGTTGGTGACCCAGGCGTCGACGATCGCCAGCGCCACGCCGCCGCCGGGCAACTCGGCCACCGCCTCGCGCACGACCGGCGTGATCGCGCCCTGCAGCAGGTCCTCCGGTCCGAGCAGCTCGAACGCGGCCGGATCGAGCTGCTCGGCCAGGCGCGGCGCGTGCTCGGGCAGCAGGGCGAGCAGCGTCTTGCAGAACTCGTCGGCCGGCACCCGGGCCAGCACGTCGAGCGGCCCGCCGGGGATCGCCTCGACCAGGACGCCGCCATGCACGCCAGACCGCGTCATCATCGCCATGGACAGGATCTCGCCGCAGCCGGGCGAGATGTTGAAGCCGAAGGCCGGCCCCGGGTCGAACCCGTGGAACAGCCCGGCGGCCAGGATCCGCTGCGGCGCCTCGTACGGCGACCACGCCGGAACGCGCGGGAACAGCTCGCGCACCGAGCGCCGCCCGGTGGCGACCACCATCAGCTCGTGGTCGCGCGACCAGCGGGCGACCTGGCCCGCGTCCGGCGGGAGGGGATCGACGACCAGCCGGCCGCCCCTGCCGGTGTAGTCGTCCATGAGCGCCGGCAGCAGCACCCGGAAGTCGACCCCGTGGAACGGCTCGCTCACGCGGCCGGTGAACTCCAGCGGCGGATCTCCCTTGATCGAGAGGCGGCCGCTGACCAGCAGGCAGCCCGGGTCGAGGAAGTGCAGGCTGCCCAGCTCCCGCTCGCGGTCCTGCGCGCGGCCCATCCTGCCGACCGTGTTCGGCAGCCGCCCGCGGCCCAGGTCGGCCGCGTCGCCCTCGCTGTAGAGCGTGGTCGCGACGCCGAGCTGCTGCAGCCGCAGGGCCAGCGTCAGCCCGGAGATCCCCGCGCCCACGATTCCGACGCCCGTCATGTGCCGCCTCCTTCGATGGCTCTGAGCACATCCGTGAGCAGGCACACTGGATGACGTGCCATCCACCCTGCCCGACGGCGATCCGGCGCCCGCCTCCGGCGAGCTGCCCGACAGCGCGCTGCGCGGGCTCGGCGAGCGCCCGTTCGGCTTCTACGTGCACGTGCCGTTCTGCGTCACCCGCTGCGGCTACTGCGATTTCAACACCTACACGGCCGCCGAGCTAGGGCCCGGCGCCTCCCACCGCGACTACGCCGACACCGTCGTGGCGGAGGTGCGGCTGGCCCGGCGCGTGCTCGGCGACGCCGACCTGCCCGTGGAGACGGTGTTCTTCGGCGGCGGCACGCCCACGCTGCTGCCTCCCGAGGACCTGGCGCGCGTCCTGGCCGCGATCGACGCCGAGTTCGGGCTGCGGCCGGGGGCGGAGGTCACCACCGAGGCCAACCCCGAGTCCGTCGACCCCGCCTACCTCGACAAACTCCGTCAGGGCGGCTTCAACCGGGTCAGCTTCGGCATGCAGAGCGCGCGTGAGCACGTGCTCCAGGTGCTCGACCGCAGGCACACGCCGGGGCGTCCGGCGAGGGCCGTCCAGGAGGCGCGGGCGGCCGGGTTCGAGCACGTCAACCTCGACCTGATCTACAGCACGCCGGGGGAGTCCGACGACGACTGGCGGGCCTCGCTGGCCGCCGCGATCGAGGCCGGCCCCGACCACGTGTCGGCGTACTCGCTGATCGTGGAGGAGGGCACCAGGCTGGCGGCCCGCATCCGGCGCGGCGAGCTGCCGATGCCCGACGACGACGTCGCCGCCGACCGTTACCTGATCGCCGAGGAGATGCTGGCCGAGGCCGGTTTCTCCTGGTACGAGGTGTCCAACTGGGCCACCTCCGAGCAGGCCCGCTGCCGGCACAACCTGCTCTACTGGACCGGCGGCGACTGGTGGGCCGCCGGCCCCGGCGCCCACAGCCACGTCGGCGGCACCCGCTGGTGGAACGTCAAGCACCCGGCCGCCTACGCCCAGCGCCTGGCGGCGGGCGCCTCGCCCGCGCACGCGCGCGAGGTGCTCACCGGCGACGACCGGGCCGCCGAGCGGCTGATGCTGGAGCTGCGGCTGGTCTCCGGCTACCCGCTCGCGGAGGTCGCGCCCGGCGCGCGCACGTCCGTGGCGAGCGCGCTGGCCCGCGGGCTGCTGGAGCCGGAGCCGTTCAGGGCGGGCCGGATGGTGCTCACCCTCAAGGGGCGGCTGCTGGCCGACGCCCTGATCACCGAGCTCATGTGACCAGGCGGATGGCGAACGGGTAGCGGTAGTTCTCGCCGCGGTTGGTGGCGATGGCCGCCTGGACGTGGAAGATCAGCGACACGATCCATATGATCGGGAACAGCAGCAGGCCGACCAGCACGATCGACAGCACCATCGCCACCGCGTAGCCGATGAACATCGTGATCTGGAAGTTCAGCGCCTCGGCCGCCTGGTCCCTGACATAGGGGGACTCGTCCTTCTTCATTAGGTAGATGACCAGCGGGCCGATCCACGAGACGAGCAGGCCCAGCAGGTGGGCGAGCATGGCCATCGTGGTGTCGTCGCTGCCGCGGCGCGGGCCGAACCGGCCGGGCACGTACGGCCCGGCGGGGTGGCCGTAGCCCTGCTGCCCGTGGCCCGGAGCTTGTCCGTAACCGGGGGGCTGGCCGTAGCCGGGCGGCGGGGGCACGTAGCGGGGCGGCGGAGGCATGGGGCCGGATTGCGGGCCGGGCCCGCTCGGCGGCTGCCGCCCGTAGTCCGGCTGGGAACCCGGCTGCTGCCCGTAGCCGAGCTGGGGGCCGGAGCCCTGGTCGCGGGGCGCGTCGTAAGGCGGCACGTCAGAACGCGGCACGTCAGAACGCGGGACGTCGGGGGTTGGGTCGTCGGCGGGCGGCGGGTCCTGGCTCATGATGCCTCCGTAACGAAGTCGATCAGTTCCTCGACCCGGCCGAGCAGCTCCGGCTCCAGGTCGGTGTAGGACGAGACGGCGCCCAGAATGCGCCGCCAGGCGTCCGCGGGCTCCATGCGCCAGCCCAGTGCGGCGAGCACGCCCTCCTTCCACGGCACCCCGCGCGGCACGTCGGGCCAGCCCGGGATGCGCAGCACGGACGGTTTGACCGCCTGCCAGATGTCGATGTACGGGTGACCCACGACGAGCACGTGCGGCGAGGTGATCCGGGCCGCGATCCGGCTCTCCTTCGATCCCGGCACCAGATGGTCGACCAGCACGCCGAGCCTGCGGCCCGGCTCGGGGGCGAACTCGGCCACGATGGCGGGCAGGTCGTCGACGCCCTCCAGGTACTCGACGACGACCCCCTCGACCCGCAGGTCGTGGCCCCAGATCTTCTCCACGAGCGCGGCGTCGTGCACGCCCTCGACGTAGATCCGGCTCTCCTTGGCGACCCGCGCCCGCAGCCCCTCCACGGCGATGGACCCGGACGCGCTGCGCCTGGGCCCCGCAGCCGCAACCGCGGCCGCCGGGCGCACCAGCGTCACGGGCCTGCCCTCCAGCAGGAACGCGGCCGGCGCCAGCGGGAACAGGCGGCGTTTGCCGAACCGGTCCTCAAGGGTGACGGCCTCCTTGTCGCAGGCCACCACGGCGCCGCAGAAGCCGCTGTCGGCGTCCTCCACGACCAGGTCGAGTTCGGCGGGCACCTTCGGGATCTTGCCCTTGCCCGGCCGCCGCCAATTACCCGCCAGCACATCACCCTCGTACACACGGGGACCGTAGCAAATCACCCGCTGACCGCAAGGCGCTTACGCGCGCCGCTGCGCCGGACGAGCACGACGACCGTGCCGATGATGCCGATGAGCAGGCCGGCGCCGGGGAACAGGAACAGCGCCGCCACCCCGCCGAACAGGCCGCCCGCCGCGGAGAGCACGTCCCGGCCCACGCCGAAGCGGGCCGACGACTCCTCCTGCGTGGCGCAGGTCAGCTGGTAGTCGCCCTTGGCGGGGGCGTTGACGGCGAGGATCTCCTGCCAGGTCGTGCCGCCGGCGCTGAGCGTCTGGGTGCCGGAGACCTTGACCAGCCTGGCCTGGGCCGGGCCGCCGGAGATCTCGCACTGGTAGTTGACCCGCGTGTCGGTGGCGATGTAGACGGCCGGGCGCTTGGCGGGGTCGATCGCGACCTTCACGCTTTCGCCCGACGCGAACGTGGTCGTCGGGGCCATGTCCGTGACGCTGCTCAGCACGCCGCCGGCGAACACGACCACGCCCACGACGCCCAGCACCACGGCGACCGCCCACACGACGGCGATCCACCACAGGCGCGGCTTGATCGCCTTGCCGTCGATCCTGGCCGGGAACTGCGGCTGCTGGCCGTACTGGTTGTGGGGGCCGTACTGGTTCGGCTGGGCGTACTGGTCGGACTGGGCGTACGGGTTCTGCTGGCCGTACTGGTTCTGCTGACCGTACTGGGGCGGGGGGCCGTACGGGGCGGACGGCTGTTGCTGCTGGTAGGGCGGCTGGCCGTGCTGCTGCGGCTGGTACGGCGGCTGGGCGTGCTGGTTCTGCTGACCGTAGTAGGGACCCTGCCCCTGGGGCGGTCCGTACTGCGGGGGCTGGGAATTGTCGGTCATGCGGCAAGTGTGAGGCCTGTCGCTTGTAAGTCGCTAGCAACAGGATGGGACCTGGTGTTATCGCACCTTGTGGGCGAGAGCCGTACACTTGGCACTCGGGAACACGGAGTGCTAGACCTGTCGTTTCCCTGTTAGGCAGAGGCAGGAGGTGAGCACGTGCTCGACGAACGGAAGCTTGCGGTGCTCCGCGCCATTGTCGAAGACTACGTGTCCACCAACGAACCGGTGGGCTCCAAGGCGCTGGCAGAGCGTCACAACCTCAAGGTCTCCCCGGCAACGGTCAGGAACGACATGGCCGCTCTGGAGGAGGAGGGCTACATCACCCAGCCGCACACCAGCGCGGGCCGCGTGCCGACGGACAAGGGCTACCGCCTGTTCGTCGACCGGCTCTCGCAGGTCAAGCCCCTGTCGGGGGCCGAGCGGCGGGCGATCGAGACCTTCCTCGCCGGCGCGGTCGACCTCGACGACGTGGTCTTCCGCACCGTGCGGCTGCTCGCGCAGCTCACCCGGCAGGTCGCGGTCGTGCAGTATCCGACGCTGACCCGTTCCACGGTCAGGCACGTCGAGCTGGTCCCGCTCAACGACCGGCGGGTCATGCTCGTGCTGATCACCAACACCGGGCGCGTCGAGCAGCGCGTGATCGAGCTGCCCGAGGTGGTGGAGGACGACCGCATCGCCCATCTGCGCGCGGTGCTCAACTCCTGCCTCGACGGCTGCGGGCTGAGCAACGTCCCCGAACTGGTCGCCGACCTGCCCGAGCGGCTGCCCGCCGAGGACCGGCCCGCCGTGGCCACGATCCTGTCGGTGCTGCTCGAAACCCTCGTCGAACGCCATGACGAGAAGATCGTGTTCGCCGGCGCGGCCAATCTCGCGGGCGCCGACTTCGCCACCGGCCTGCGCGACGTGCTGGAGGCGCTGGAGGAGCAGGTCGTGCTCATGCGGTTGCTCGGCGAGACATCCACAGACACCCCGTCCGCGCTCACCGTGCGCATCGGCTCGGAAAACCCCTACCTTCGCGGCACGTCCATCGTCGCAACCGGATACGGTTCTGGCGACAACCAACTGGCCCGGCTCGGCGTGCTGGGTCCCACGAGGATGGACTACCCCGTGACGATGGGCGCCGTACGCGCGGTGGCACGCTACGTCAGCCAGATCCTGGCTGCATCTTAAGAGGTCGATAAGTGGCAAACAGCGACTACTACGCCACCCTCGGGGTGCGCCGTGACGCCAGTCAGGACGAGATCAAGAAGGCCTACCGCCGCCTCGCCCGCGAGCTGCACCCCGACGTGAACCCCGATCCTGAGACCCAGGAGCGGTTCAAGGAGATCACGCAGGCCTACGAGGTGCTGTCCGACCCGAACAAGCGCCAGATGTACGACCTGGGCGGCGATCCCTTCGGCGGCGGCGCGGGTGCGGGAGCGGGCGCCGGCGGCTTCGGCGCGGGTTTCCCCTTCAGCGACATCATGGACGCCTTCTTCGGCACCGCGGGCGGCACCCGCGGGCCGCGCTCGCGCGCCAGGAGGGGCCGCAACGCCACCATCCGGGTCGAGCTCGACCTGCGCGAGACGGCGTTCGGCACCACCCGCGAGCTGGTCGTGGACACCGCCGTGCTGTGCGAGGTGTGCCACGGCGCCGGCGCGGCCCCCGGCACCCACCCCGACACCTGCGACATGTGCAACGGGCGCGGCGAGATCTCCCAGGTCACCCGCTCGTTCCTGGGCCAGGTCATGACCTCGCGGCCGTGCCCCCAGTGCGGCGGCTTCGGCAGCATCATCCGCCACCCCTGCCAGGAGTGCTCAGGCGACGGCCGGGTTCGCACCCGCCGTACGATCAAGGTTCGCATCCCCGCGGGCGTCGAGGACGGCACCCACATCCAGCTCGCCGGCGAGGGCGAGGTCGGCCCCGGCGGCGGCCCGCCCGGAGACCTCTTCCTGGAGATCGTCGAGCGCGCGCACGAGATCTTCGAGCGGCGCGGCGACGACCTCCACTGCACGGTCCAGATCCCGATGACGGCCGCCGCGCTCGGCACGATCCTCGCCGTCGAGACGCTCGACGGCTCCGAGGAGATCGACGTGCGCCCCGGCACCCAGTCCGGCCAGGTCATCACCATGTACGGGCGCGGCGTGCAGCGGCTCAACGAGTCCGGCAGGGGCGACCTGCTCATCCACGTCAACGTCGAGACCCCGATGCGGCTCGACCAGACGCAGGAGGACCTGCTGCGCGAGCTGTCCAGGCTGCGCGGCGAGGAGCGGCCGCCGGGCAAGTTCGCCCCCGGGCAGCAAGGTTTTTTCTCCCGCCTGCGTGACGCCTTCAACGGCAGGTGACGATCACCCGTGACCGTCCCCGTGTTCCTCGCCGAGGACCTCGTCGGCGCCGAGCTCACGCTCGACGGCCCTGAGGGGCGGCACGCGGCCTCCGTGCGGCGCCTGCGCGCCGGCGAGCGGGTCGACCTGACCAACGGCGCGGGCGACGTCGCCGAGTGCGTGGTGCGCGAGGTGTTCAAGGACGCGCTCGCGCTCGACGTGCTCGCCCGCTACACCGTCGAGCCGCCCGCGCGGCGGCTGGTGGTCGTCCAGGGGCTGCCCAAGGGCGACCGGGGCGAGCTTGCCGTCGAGATGATGACCGAGGTGGGGGTCGACGTGATCGTGCCCTGGGCCGCCTCGCGCAGCATCACGCAGTGGAAGGGCGACAAGATCGCCAAGGCGCTGGGCCGGTGGCGCTCGACGGCCCGCGAGGCCGGCAAGCAGGCGCGCCGGTTCCACCTGCCGCAGGTGGCCGACCTCGCCTCCACCGCCCAGGTCGAGGGGCTGCTGGCCGACGCGGCGCTGGGGCTCGTGCTGCACGAGGAGGCCGCCGAGCCGCTGTCGAAGGTGGCGCTGCCGCCCGGCGGCGACATCGTCGTCGTCGTGGGGCCCGAGGGCGGGGTCTCGGAGGAGGAGCTGCGCAGGTTCGCCGCGGCCAAGGCGGTGCCCGTGCTGCTCGGGCCCACCGTGCTGCGCACCTCCACGGCGGGGGTGGCGGCGGCGGCCGTGCTGCTCGCGCGCACCGAGCGCTGGTGATCCCGGCTCAGGGTGTGGTGTGCGGCACGTCCACCAGCGGGCTGCTCAGGTCGCTCGGGCCGGTGGGCGGGTCGTCCGGCGGGCACTCGTCGGAGGGGCACGACGTCGGCGTGTCGGTCGTCTCCGGCGGGGTCGGCGTGGGGGTCGGCGTGATCTCGGGGCACTCCTGGCCGACGGCGGGCTCGCCGCTCGGGCAGGGCGTCGAGGACGGCGTCGGCGACGGCGTGGGCTGCCTGGTCGACCTGGCCGTCTCCGAGGGCCGGTGGGTCTCGCTGTGGCTCGGCGGCACGACCACCGCGGGCGGCGGCTCGGCGCTGTGACTGCCGGGCCTGGGCGGCGTGGACAGCCTGGTCGAGGAGTTGCCGGGGGTGGTGGTCGAGTTGTCCACCACCTTGACGGGCGTCTCGAAGATCTGGGAGCGCAGCCCGGGAACGACCATCACGATCGTCCCCGCCACCAGCACGGCGCTGACCGCCGCCGCGCCCGCACGCCACCAGAACAGGTTACGGACGCCGCGCCGCTCGATGCGGGCGCGGATGATCTGCAGTCCTTCCGGCGAGGGCACGACCGCGTCCGCCTCCGCGCGGAGCGCACGGCGCAGGACGTCGCCGTACTCGTCGGGGGGCTGGGTCATGACATCTTCTCCAGGACGGACCGCAACGCGGCCATTCCACGGGCGGTGTGGCTCTTGACCGCGCCCTTGCTGATGCCCATGGCGTGGGCGATCTCAGCTTCGGACAGATCTCCGTAATAACGCAGAACCAGTGCTTCTCTCTGTCGGGTCGGCAGGGCGCGTAACGCCTCGATGACGGCGGAGCGTTCCAGCTCGCCGATCGCGCCGTTCTCGGCGCTCGGGGCGTCCGGCAGGCCCTTGGGTGCGTATTTCTCGACGACCGCGCGGTGACGCAGCACGGAACGGGACCGGTTGACGACAGACTGACGCAGGTAAGCGAGTGCCTTGTCGGGATCGCGCAGTCTGCGCCAGGCGCCGTGAATGGCGACGAACGCGTCCTGCACGACTTCCTCGGCGGTTGCCATGTCACGCACCAGCAACACCGCGAGACGCACCAATGACCGGAAGTGCGCGCTGTAGAGCGCGGTCACGGCCATGTCGGCATCCCACCCGACCGGCACCGCCCCCATCGACCTGTCGGCCAGCAGGGTTTCGGTGGTCACATCAGTGGGACGCGCGGCCTTCCCAGAGGGTTTACTCTCTTCCGGTTCTGAAGGTTTCCCCGGTTCCTTAGGGTGCATTACCCAGTCGTGTTCCTCGCCAGGTGGCGCTCGCCCGACCCTGAATCATCTTTTTTGCTCTGAAGTGTCGCATACTCACCCTAACCGCGCGGATCTTCGGGCGCACGACACCACGGATTACCGATTCGCAACGGACTGCCGAACGGTCGCTCTCGATAGGGTACTGCCGTGAGCGACTGCCTCTTCTGCAAAATCGTGGCCAAGGAAATTCCGGCCGACGTCGTCTACGAGAACGCCAGGGCGCTGGCGTTCCGCGACATCAATCCGCAGGCCCCGACGCACGTGCTGGTCATCCCGCGCGCGCACCACCCCGACGCGGCGTCCATGGCCGCCGCCGACGACGGGCTCGCCGACGACGTGCTCAAGGCCGCGCACGCCGTGGCCGTCCAGGACGGCGTGGCCGAGGGGGGCTACCGGGTCGTCTTCAACACCGGCCCCGGCGCCGGCCAGACCGTCTTCCACGTGCACGCCCATGTTCTCGGAGGGCGTGACCTCACGTGGCCGCCCGGCTGATATTGACGCGAGCAACCAGCCTGGTGCCGGATACGATGGGCGGAGAAGAACACCGAACAGACCGGGAGGCATCAGGCCGCTGGCCTGCCCATGTCCGAACTACATGAATCCCGACGCACGGCACCTCCCTCGCGCACTCAAGCCAAGGTGCTGATTCCGGACGAATACCCGATGGTCAGCCTCCTCGGCTCCCGTGACGAGCTGCTTCGCGTCATCGAGGGCGCCTTCAGGGCCGACATCCACGTGCGGGGCAACGAGATCACCGTCACCGGCAGCCCCGACGAGAGCGGCGCGGTCGTGCGCCTGTTCGAGGAGCTGGTCGAGGTGCTGCGCAGCGGGGGCGAGCTCACGCCCGACGCGGTCGAGCGGAGCATCGCCATGCTGCGCATGACCTCCGACCGTCCGGCCGAGGTGCTCTCGCTCGACATCCTGTCCTCCCGCGGCCGCACGATCAGGCCGAAGACCGTCAACCAGAAGCGGTACGTCGACGCGATCGACCAGCACACGATCGTGTTCGGCATCGGGCCCGCGGGCACCGGCAAGACGTACCTGGCGATGGCCAAGGCCGTGCGCGCGCTGCAGGAGAAGCGGGTCAACCGCATCATCCTGACCAGGCCGGCGGTCGAGGCGGGCGAGCGGCTCGGCTTCCTGCCCGGCACCCTCTACGAGAAGATCGACCCCTACCTGCGGCCGCTCTACGACGCGCTGCACGACATGGTCGACCCCGACTCGATCCCGAAGCTGATGGCCGCGGGCACGATCGAGGTCGCGCCGCTGGCGTACATGCGCGGCCGTACCCTCAACGACGCCTTCATCATCCTCGACGAGGCCCAGAACTCCTCGGCCGAGCAGATGAAGATGTTCCTGACCCGGCTGGGGTTCAACTCCAAGATCGTGGTGACCGGCGACGTGACCCAGGTCGACCTGCCCTCGGGCACGGTGAGCGGGCTGCGGGTCGTCCAGGACATCCTGGAGGGCATCCCCGACATCCACTTCGCCCGCCTGTCCAGCGCCGACGTGGTGCGCCACAAGCTGGTGAGCGACATCGTCGACGCCTACGGGCGCTACGACGCCACCCAGGCCGCCCAGGAGCCGAAGGCCATCCACCGGGGGAAACGACGCCCGTGAGCATCGAGATCAACAACGAGTCCGGCGTCGGCGTCGACGAGGAGAACCTCGTCGCGCTGGCCACCCACGTGCTCGGCGAGATGGGCATCAACCCGCTCGCCGAGCTGTCCATCGTGGTGGTCGACGAAGACGCCATGTCCGAGCTGCACGAGAAGTGGATGGGCGAGCCCGGCCCCACCGACGTGCTGGCCTTCCCGATGGACGAGCTGCGTCCCGGCGGCGGCGCGCGCGGCGACGGCGAGAGCCCGGCCGACCCGGCGCTGCTCGGCGACGTGGTGCTCTGTCCGCAGGTCGCGGCCAGGCAGGCCAAGGAGGCCGGGCACAGCGCCCAGGCCGAGCTGGAGCTGCTGTGCACCCACGGCATCCTGCACCTGCTCGGCTACGACCACGCCGAGCCCGAGGAGCACAAGGAGATGTTCGGGCTGCAGGCCCAGATGCTCGAGTCCTGGCAGGAGGTGCGCGACTCGCGGTGAACGCCTGGTTGCTGTGGGCCATCGCCCTTGTGATCATCGGTGGCCTGATCGCCAGTGCGGAAACGGCACTGACGCGCATCTCCAGGGTGCGCGCGGAGGAGTTCGCGCGCGAGGGCCGGCGCGGGGCCGATCGGCTCCAGGCCATCGTCACCGACCCGCCCCGCTACCTCAACCTGCTCCTGCTGCTGCGCCTGAGCTGCGAGCTGGTGGCGACGGTCATCGCCACGCTGCTGTTCATCGACCTCATGCACGACCAGGGCTGGGCCTACGTGGCCGCCGCGGCCGTCATGATCGTGGTCAGCTACGTCGTCGTCGGGGTCATGCCGCGGACGCTGGGGCGCCAGCACGCCGAGCCGGTCGCGCTGGCCGGGGCGCCGATCGTCTACGGCCTGACCCGCATCTTCGGCCCGCTGCCCAAGCTGCTCATCCTGCTCGGCAACGCCCTGACCCCCGGCAAGGGCTTCCGCGACGGCCCGTTCACCTCCGAGGCCGAGCTGCGCGACCTGGTCGACCTGGCCGAGGAGCGCCGGGTGATCGAGCCGGACGAGCGCGAGATGATCCACTCGGTCTTCGAGCTGGGCGACACGCTGGTCCGCGAGGTCATGGTGCCCCGCACCGACATGGTCTACATCGAGCGCGGCAAGACGATCAGCCAGGCGCTGTCGCTCGCGCTGCGCAGCGGCTTCTCCCGCATCCCGGTCGTGGGCGAGAACGAGGACGACGTCATCGGCATCGCCTACCTCAAGGACATCGCCCGCAAGATCCACGAGTCGGGCGAGGGCGGCGGCAAGGAGACGGTCGAGTCGATCATGCGGCGGGCCGCGTACGTGCCCGAGAGCAAGCCCATCGACCAGCTCATGCGCGAGATGCAGGCCCGGCAGATCCACATCGCGATCGTCATCGACGAGTACGGCGGCACCGCCGGCCTGGTCACCATCGAAGACGTCCTGGAGGAGATCGTCGGCGAGATCACCGACGAGTACGACCAGGAGGCCCCGCGGGTGGAGACCATGTCCGAGGGCGCGCTGCGGGTGACCGCCCGCATGCCCGTCGACGAGCTGGGCGAGCTGTTCGACACCGAGATCGAGGTCGACGACGTCGAGACCGTCGGCGGCCTGCTGGCCCACGCGCTCGGCCGGGTGCCGATCGCCGGGTCGCAGGCGGAGGTGGCGGGGCTGGAGCTGACGGCCGAGAGCCTGGCAGGGCGGCGCAACCGCATCAGCACGGTCGTCGTCCGCCGGGTCGCGCCGTCGGAGGAGGACGACGTCCAGGCTGCCGCCGAACGTGACTGACCACTTTGCGGGGAGATGTCGCAAGCGTTCTACAAGTCGTCTGCAAGCGGGCTCCGGCAGTCTCATCCCTGACACCCGGTGCGGTGGGTGTCACGAGGAAGCGTCCGAACGCCGGGTGGGGTTCGCGGCCGGAGGGCGCTCCTGGGGGGACGATGGCGTTCCGGCCAGCTAGCCGGCCAGGACGTCGATCGGCGTAAAGGGTGTTCTCGTCTGGAAACCAGGCGAGGGCACCCTTTTTGCGTTTGGTGGAAACTCTGCGGAGATTGCCGCATTCGTCGCCGGGGGAGGCTGCGGTCCAGGGGGAATCATGAAAGCGCGGATCATCGTGTACGGGCTGCTGGCCGCGACCCTGGCGGGCTGCGCGGGCGGCGGCGGGGCGGACGGGAAGATGGCGGCCGTCGTCGACGCCCAGGCCATGGCCCAGCTCCGTGAGGTGCTCAACAGGCGGCCGAGCCTGCCGGACGGCTTCGCGCAACGGCCTGAGCAGGCCTGGCGGGTGCCGTTCGGCCGGGTGGACCAGGCGTGCCGGGCCGCGCTCGACGTGGCGGCCGGGCATGCGCCCCCGGAGGGGCTCACCGGCCAGGCGGCGGTCAGCTACCAGGGGGACGGCCTGGGGGAGCGGGCGGCCGTCGGCCTGGCCCGGTACACCGGCGAGGAGGCCGAGGCGCGCTTCGACGACCTGAGCGAGGCCCTGGAGTCGTGCCGGGAGATCCGGACGGCGAACGGCACCGCCCTGCGGGCCCGCAGGCTCGACGTCGGCGACGCCGCCCGCTCCGGGGACGAGGCCGCCGCGGCGCGGTTGCGCGGACGGCTGAACGGCTACCCGTACGCCCTCGACGTCGTGCTGTCGCGGGACGGTGACACGCTGGTGTCGGTCGTGCACGCGGGCATGAGCGACGTCGACCGGGACCGGACGAGGAAGCTGGTCGCCGCCCTGCTGACGATGTCCACGGCCTAACCTGGTTCCCGTGACTCTCGATCCTGAAGACAGCAAGCTCATCACCCTGGCGCGGGCGGTCAGGGCACGCAACGAGGCCGCCGAGGGCGCCGCCGTGCGCGACGAGACCGGCCGCACGTACTCGGCGACCGGCGTCGCGTTGTCGTCGCTGACGCTGTCGGCCGTGCAGGTCGCGGTGGCCATGGCGGTCTCCGGCGGCGCGCGTTCGCTGGAGGCGGTCGCGCTGGTGACGGCGGGCGAGCCGGCCCCCGCCGACGAGGCGGTCGCGGCCGAGCTGGGCGTCAAATCCCTGCTCGTGGCCGGTCCCGACGGCACGCTGAGGTCCTGACGTGGCCATGTCGCCGTTCCTGGCCCGGTTGCGTGCCAAGATCGGCAACGACCTGCTCATGCTGCCGTCGGTCAACGGGTGCGTCTTCGACCGCGCCGGGCGGGTGCTGATGGCCCGGCACGGCGACGACGGCCTGTGGGCCACGCCCGGCGGCGGCGTCGACCCCGGCGAGCGGCCGCAGGACGCGGTGGTCAGGGAGCTGCGCGAAGAGCTGGCCATCGAGGTCGAGGTGCGCGGGCTGGTCGGCGTCTACGGCGGCCCCGAGTACCGCACGGTCTACCCCAACGGCCACGAGGTGGCGTACGTCATCGCCATGTACGCCTGCACCCTCGCCGCCGGCACGCCGACCCCCGACGGCGAGGAGATCAACGACTACCGGTGGGTGACCGAGCACGAGGCCGGCGGCCTGACGACGCCGGCCTGGACACCTCTGGCGCTGCCCGACGCGTTCGCCTGGTGGCGTGAACACGGCGGCTGATAAGCGACAATGCACAATGTGACTTCGCCAGACAATCATCGCGCCGGATTCGCCTGCTTCGTGGGAAGGCCGAACGTCGGCAAGTCCACATTGATGAACGCCCTGGTCGGCGCCAAGGTGGCGATCACCTCGTCCAAGCCGCAGACGACCAGGCGGGTCATCAGGGGCATCGTGCACCGCCCCGACGCCCAGATCGTCATCGTGGACACGCCGGGCCTGCACCGGCCGCGCACCCTCCTCGGCGAGCGGCTGGACAGCCTGGTGCTGTCCACGCTCACCGAGGTCGACGTGATCGGCTTCTGCGTGCCGGCCAACGAGCCGATCGGCAAGGGCGACCGCTTCATCGCCGACAAGCTCGCGGCGGTGAAGAAGACGCCCGTGGTCGCCGTGGTGACCAAGTGCGACCTGGCCAGCCGCGAGCAGGTCGCCCAGCAGTTGCTCGCGGTGTCGCAGGTGGCCGAGTTCGCGGCGGTCGTGCCGGTGTCGGCGCAGTCGGGCGAGCAGCTCGACGTGCTGGGCGACGTGCTGATCGAGCACCTGCCCGAGTCGCCGCCGCTGTACGAGGGCGGCCAGCTCACCGACGAGCCCGAGCAGGTGATGGTGGGCGAGCTGATCAGGGAGGCGGCCCTGGAGGGCGTGCGCGACGAGCTGCCGCACTCGATCGCCGTGGTCGTCGACGAGATGCTGCCCCGCGAGGGGCGCGACGACCTGCTCGACATCTACGCCCACATGTTCGTCGAGCGGCCCTCCCAGAAGGCCATCGTCATCGGGCACAAGGGCGAGCGGCTGCGCGACGTGGGCACCAAGGCCCGCAAGCAGATCGAGGCGCTGCTCGGCACGCGGGTCTACCTCGACCTGCGGATCAGCGTGGCCAAGGACTGGCAGCGCGACCCCAAACAGCTGCGCCGCCTCGGCTTCTTCGACTGACCCCGCCGATCACCCCGCCGGTGATCCAGCAGGGCCGGGCGGTCAGCGCGTGCGGCGCACCAGGGCCAGCACGGACAGCACGACGATCGCGACCGAGCAGGCCAGCGCGGCGAACCAGCCGTACCTGATGACCGGCTCGACCGACAGCAGCCCGCCCAGGTCGATGGAGAGCCGGTCGCCGACGCGCTGCGGGTCGGCGACGAACATCACCAGCAGCAGCGTGGCCGCCGCGCCCGGCAGCACCGCCAGCGCCGCCACGCGCGGCCGGGCGCCCAGCAGGCCCGTGACGCCGAGCGCCAGCGCGGCCAGCCCGGCGAGCAGCGTGTAGAGGCCCGTGCTGACGTCGACGCCGCGCACGTCGTCGGAGACGCCGGCGCCGATCAGGTCGCTGCGGGCCTCGATGCCGGCCCAGGGCATGATCGCGGTGAGCACCAGGAGGGCGGCCGCGACGGCGACGGCCAGCGCGGCGCCGCGGCGGGCGGACGTCGTCCGGGCGGGCTTGAGGTCATCGGCCACACGATCACTGTAGGCCGGGCCCCCGGCGCCCACCACCCGACGCGACGGACTCGTCACCAAGCCGGCCACCCGCCGCGACGGGCAGGGGGTTGAGGGAGAAGGGGCGCCGGGGCCCGCGTGATGGCCGGCAGGGTGCGGAGCAGCGGCCGGCGGGGTGCGGGGCGGCGGGTGGCGGGGTGCGGAGCAGCGGCCGGCGGGGTGCGGGGCGGCGGGTGGCGGGCGGGTCAGGGGGTGGAGAGGAAGGCGCGGGCGTTGGCGGCGGCCCGGCGGTCGCCGGTCTCGTCGAAGACCTCCAGGGCGGCCGTGGCCAGCTCCCTGGCGCGTCCGGCGGCCCCCTCGGCCCGGTTGACCCCGGCCAGGGCCAGCAGCGCGTACGCGTCCAGCAGGCGGTCGCCCAGCCGTACGGCGATGCCCCTGGCGCGTTCGGCGGCCGCCCTCGCGTCGGGTTTGGCGCCCTGCGCCAGCCGTACGGCCGACAGGTCGAGCAGGGCGTCGGCCTGCCGGTGGCGGTCGCCCAGCTCCGTCAGGTGATCGACGGCCGCCAGGAGGTGGACGGCGGCCTCCTCCAGCCGGCCCGCGCGGCGCAGCACCGCGCCGAGCACGCGCTCGGCGTCGGCGGCGTCCCGCTGGTGGTCGGCCGCCTCCAGGCAGGCCAGCAGCGCCCGCTCGGCCTCCTCCAGCCGGTCCCGCTCCAGGTGCACCCGGCCCAGGCGGCGCCGGGTGTGGTTGACGTCGCGGGTGCGGCCCTGCCGCAGGAACATGCCGAGCGCCAGCCGCAGCTTCTCGTGGGCCAGGTCCCACTCGCGCTCGGCCAGGTGCAGGTCGCCCTGGCCGAGCAGGACGAGCGCCTCACCCCGGTCGTCGCCGGCCCGCCGCGCGGACTCCAGGGCCCGCTGCGAGACCGCCCGCCAGTCGTCGAGGAACCGGTGCCGCTCCAGGTACGGCCCCAGCAGGTGCGCCAGCCGCCAGCACGGCTCGTCGAGCCCGGCGGCGTGCAGGTCGGCCACCAGGCTCACCAGGAACGGACGCTCGGCGTCCAGCCACTCGACCGACTCCCTGATGTCCCTGGTCGCCACGGCCGTGCCGGGGTCGCCCGACACCAGCGAGAAGCGCGAGGCCCGCACCCGGGCCAGAACGAGCTCCGACACCTCGGCCAGCACGCCCGGCAGCGGCTGTTCGCGCGCGAACAGCCGGGTCAGGTCGTGCATGCGGTAGCGGATCTGGCCGGCCGCGTCCACGCCGTGCGTCTCCAGCAGACCGGCGTCCACCAGGGCCTCGGCGCCGCCGCCGAGCCGGTCGGTGAGCCAGTCGGCGAAGTCGGGGGCCGACAGGGCGCCGAGGCCGCGTAACGTCCGCCTGGCCGGCTCGGGCAGCCCCTCGTAGCCGATGGCGAACACGCTGCGGACCGTCTGGTCGCCCGCGTGCAGCCGGTCGAGCCGCTTGTGCTCGTCCTCAAGGAGGCCCACCAGGTAGTCCACCGTCCAGTTCGGGCGGGCCGCCAGCCTGGACGCGGCGATGCGCAGCGCGATCGGCAGGCCGCCGCAGAAGCGGGCCAGCCGGTGCAGCGCCTCGTCCGCGGGCCGTCCGGAGCCGGCCACGAGCAGGGCCAGGGCGTCCTGCTGGTCGAGCACGCCGACCGACAGCCGGGTCGCGCCGGTCAGGCCGCCCAGCGACGAGCGGCTGGTCACGACCGTCGGGCAGGACGTCAGCAGCGGGCGCACCTGGGCCTCGCCGGCGGCGTTGTCCAGCAGGACCAGCAGGCGGCGGTTGGCCGTGTAGGTGCGGAACAGGCGCTCGCGCTGCTCCAGCCCGGCCGGGATGGCCTGGGCCGGGCAGCCGAGCCAGCGCAGGAAGTCCTCCAGGACGGCCGAGGGGGCCGTGGTCTCGCGCAGGTCGGCGTACAGGATGCCGTCGGGGAAGGACTCGCGGGCCCGCCAGGCGGCGTGCACGGCCAGGGCCGACTTGCCCGCGCCGGCCTGGCCGTGCACGACGACGTGGCCGCCGACCACCTGGTCGAGCAGGTCGGCGCGGCCGGTGAAGTTCGCGATGTCCGGCGGCAGCAGCACCGGGGGGCCCGCCGAGACGTGCAGCGACACGTCGTCGTGGAGCATGCGGTGGTAGAGCAGCTGCAGCTCGGGGTCGGGCTCGATCGCGTGGCCGCCGTCGAGCTGGTCGCGCAGCACCGCGTACGCGGCCAGCGCGTCGACCCGGCGGCCGCTGCGGTAGAGGGCCAGCATGTACTGGCCGCGGAAGCGCTGCCACAACGGGTGCTGCTGGGTCAGCCGCTTCAGCTCGGCCAGCAGCTCGCGGTGGCGGCCGGCGTCGAGGTCGGCCTGGACGCGGCGTTCCAGGGCGAGCAGGCGCAGCTCCTCCAGCTCCTCGCGCAGGCGCCGGGTCTCCTCCCACCGCTCGCCGTCGGGGTCGAGGTCCTCCAGGGCGGGGCCGCGCCACAGCGACAGCGCCTCCTCGTACGAGCCGCGCTCGATCAGCAGCCGGAACCGGTCGACGTCGAGCTGGTGCGCGCCGATCGCCAGCACGTACGAGCCGGACACGGTCGTGATCACGTCCTTGCCCAGGAGCTGGCGGAGCTGGCCCACGTACCCGCGGACGAGGGAGTCGGAGCGGTCGCCGCCCTCGCGTGGCCACAGCAGCCGGCGCAGCCGCTCCACGGTCAGCGGGCGGCCCGCGTTCAGCAGGAACATCGCCAGCAGGTCCCGGTGCTTCGGGGTCGTGGGGGTGCGATCCCGGCCGCCGTCGCGGACGTCGAGCGGCCCCATGATGCGGAATTCCACGCGACCTTCCTTTTCCGAGGAGATGTCGATCAGAATGGCACATCTGATGGCTCCCCTGATTTCGTCCGACCCGCACCGCCTGGGCCGTTACTGGCTGGCCGCACGGCTGGGCGCCGGTGGCCAGGGCGTGGTCTACGAGGCGTACGGCGAGGCCGGGGAGCGCGTCGCGGTCAAGGTGCCGAGGTCCGACAGCGCGGAGTCGCGGTCCAGGCTGGCCAAGGAGGCGGCGGCGGCCCAGCGGGTGGCCTCGTTCTGCACGGCCAGGGTGATCGAGGCGCAGGTGGACGACGCGCCGCGGTACATCGTCAGCGAGTACGTCCCCGGCCCGAGCCTGCGGGAGGTGGCCGCGGGGGCGGGGGCGTACGAGGGGGACGCGCTGCGCCGCCTGGCGATCGGCGTCGCCACCGCGCTGACGGCCATCCACCGGGCCGGGATCGTCCACCGTGACCTCAAGCCGGACAACATCATCCTGGGCCCGGACGGCCCCCGCGTGATCGACTTCGGCGTGGCCAGGGAGGTCGGGCAACCACGACCGGGCCGATCATGGGCACGCCGGGCTACATGGCGCCCGAGGTGCTCGCCGGGCGCGCCGCCACCGAGGCGGCCGACGTGTGGGCGTGGGGGATGGTGGTGCTGTTCGCGGCGCGGGGACGGGACGCGGTCGAGGCCGGCGAGCCGAGGCCGGCGAGCCGATGGCGGTCGTGGGCCGGGTGCTGGAGTTCGAGGCGGACGTCACCGGGCTGCCGGCGGAGCTGGCCCCGCTGGTGTCGGCCGCCACCGCCCGCGATCCCGCCGCCCGTCCGGCCGCCGGGGACCTGCTGCTCCGCCTGCTGGGCGAGGACGCCCGCCGGGACGCCGGCGACCCCCTGGCCCGTGGCGGGATGGTGGCGGGGGAGCTGAGGGGGCAGGCCGGGCCCGATCTGGGGGCGATCGCCGAAGAACTCTACGGCGAGCTGAGCGAGGACGAGCGGACGGCCGTGCCCGAGGTCTTCCTGCGGCTGCTCGACGGCGACGGCCTGCGTCCCGTGGAGCGCGAGGAGCTGCCCGAGGCCGAGGCGGTCGACTCGATGCTCGCCGTGTTCGTCTCGGCGGGCGTCCTGGCATCGAGCGGTGGCGCGTACGAGCTGGTCGCCCCCGGCCTGGTGCAGGCGTGGCCCCGGCTGCGCGACTGGCTGGCGGGCAACCGCGAGGGGCTGCCCGTGCACCGCCGCCTGGCCGAGGCCGCCGCTGAATGGGACGGCCACGGCCGCAAGCCCGCCGACCTGCTCCAGGGCACCCACCTGGACCGCACGCTGCAGTGGGCCGCCACCGAACGCAAGGACCTCACCCTGGCCGCACGCGAGCGCGACTTCCTGGACGCCGCCGCCGGGCAGGCCCGCAGGCGCACCCGGCGGCGCGGCCTGCTCGCCGCCGTGCTGGCGGTGCTGCTGGTGGCGGCGCTGGGCGGGCTCGGCGCGGCGGAGTATCTGCGCAGGGAGCCGGCCCGGCAACGGGACGAGGCGCTGGCCAGGGAACTGGCGCTGCGCGCCGCCGGGCTGCGCGAGCTGGAGCCCGCGCTGGCCGGCCTGCTCTCCGTGGCGGCCTGGCGGCTGGCCCCGGCGCTGGTCGAGACGGCGGGCGCGCTGTACGACGCGGGCTCCCAGCACGTCACCGGCATGTTCGTGGCGCCGTACGTGGAGACGGGCAGCGTGCAGGCACTCAGCACGGACGGCCACGTCCTGGCCTCCGTGACGGACGGCACCGCCCGCCTCTGGGACGTCCCGACCGGCCGGAAGCTGCACGAGCTGACCGGCCTCGGCGCGGGCGTGCGGAGCGTCGCCGTGAGCCTCGACGGCCGCCTGCTGGCCGTCCTGGACGACAAGGGCGTGCGGCTGTGGGACACCGTCACCGGCGGCCGCCTCGGCGGCCGGTTCGCGAGCAGGGCGAGCGGGTTCGGGGCGCTGGAGTTCGACCGCACCGGCCGCCGGCTCGCGGTGCCGTACGGCTCCGACGGCGAGCAGTGGTGGGACGTCGCCACCCGCAGGCCCCTGACCGCCCCCGGCGGCGCGATACTCAACGGCGTCAGCCCCGACGGCCGCTACGGCTTCGTCGCCGACGGCGAGGACCGGTCGCAGGTGTGGGACCTGGGCCGCCGCCGGCGACTGGACCTGCCGGCGCTGCCCGGCACCGGCACCTCCGTCGAGGCCAGGTTCAGCGACGGCCAGGCCCTCGTGGTCGTCGAGGACGTGGCCCGCCACGACAAACCCAGGGTCCACCTGTACGAGCTGCCCTCCGGCACCGCCGACTACGAGTTCGAAGGCGCGAACGGCCAGGCCGCGGACCTGGTCTTCGACGGCCGGTACATGGCCACGTGGCGTCCGGCGGACCTGCTCGTCCTGCGGCCGCGCGACAGCCTGGTGACCGCTCTGCTGCTCCCGGTGCCGGACGGCGTCACGCAGGTCCGCTTCGACCTGGCGGGCAAGGCCGTACGCCTGCTGAACGCGGCGGGCGGCGTCTCCACCGTCGACGTCTCCACGCTGTTCGATCCCCGGCTCGGCGATGGTCTTCAGCGCCGACGGCACGCGCCTGGCCTACGGCGACGGCGCCCGCGTCCGCGTGCTGGACGTCGCGAGCGGGCGGGAGACGCAGGCGTTCGAGCTGGCCGGGAAGGGGGCGGAGAAGGCCGACGCGCTCGCCTTCGACCCCGGCGGCCGTACCGTGGCCGTGCTGCCGTCCAGGTTCGAGGGGCAGCTGCCGCTGGAGCTGCACGACCTCGCGGGCGCGGACCACGAAGGTGACGGGCGCCGGGCCCATGAGCTTCGCGCCGGACGGTTCGCGGCTGCTCATGGGAGGCCCTGACCTGCGGCTCTACGATCCGGTGGGCGGGACCGTGGTGCCGGTGGGCGCCGAGGCCCGGCGGGTCGCCGACGCCTTCGCCTACAGCCCGGACGGCCGCCAGGTGGCCTCCTCGCATCCTGACCGGATCACGTTGTGGGACCGGGACCTGCGGACCATGCTGGGCGCCTTCCCCAGCGTGCCGGGCGCGGAGCAGTTCGAGCTGCCGGTCTGGTCGCCGGACGGGCGGCTGATCGCCACGTACGAGAAGGGCCCGCGGATCCGTCTGTGGGACGTGGCCTCGCGGCGGTACGTCGGGGTCGTGTTCGACGCGATGGCCGAGTCGACGGGCGACAACGTCTGGCTCGGGTTCTCGGCCGACGGGACCAAGCTGCACATCCTGGATGACGACGGCGCCTTCCGTACGCACGACCTCGACCGGCGGCATGTGGCCGCGACGGTGTGCGCCCGCGCCGGCCGCGTGCTCACGGCGGCGGAATGGCGGACGTACCTGCCGGGGGTCGAGCCGTTCGACGTGTGCCGCTAGGACCCCCAGGCGACGACCTGGAACCAGACCGCCTTGCCGGGCGGCACGGGGTTCCAGCCCCAGTCGTGGGACAGGCTGTGGACGATGGCCAGCCCCCGCCCCCGGCAGGCCAGCGGATCGGACTGGCCCATCCGGGGAAGGGCGGCGCACGAGTCGCGGACCTCCACGGTCAGCAGCCGCCCCTCCCTGACCACCACGACCCGGACGGGTTCCGCCGAGTGGGCGTGGGTGAGCGCGTTGGTGGCCAGCTCCGAGACGAGCAGTTGCGCGATCTCGACGGCGGCCTCCGCCGCTTCGTGATCCTTGGCGACGTCGCGGACGAACCGCCGCACGGAGGAGACGCAGCCGGGGTGCCGGGGCATCCGCCGTTCGCCGAGGACCGTGTCCGGCAGGGGCCGCCGGTCGGCGAGCGTCACGGCGGGACTTTCGGATTTCATGTGGCCAGCGTGACGCCATATGACTACGGTCGGTAGTGATCTGATTGCAAGGAGTGGACTTTGAAGTCCGTGCCGTTGGCGTTGAACCCGGGCGAGGGGAGGACAGGGTGGCCGACTTCTACGCGCCTCAGGCGATATGGGGCAGAGAGTTGCGGCACTACCGGAAGTCGGCGGGCCTGACGCAGGGGCAGCTCGCCGAGCGCATCCATTTCAGCGAGGGCCTGATCAGCGGTGTCGAGACCGGTCAGCTCCCGGCCAGCCCCGAGTTCGCCGAGGCCTGCGACAAAGCCCTCGGCACCGGCGGAGCCCTGTGCCGCCTGCTCGACTGGCGCAAGGGTCAGATCTTCCCCTCCTGGTTCGGCAAGTGGCACGAGAAGGAGCAGGCGGCGCTCACCCTGCGCACCTACGAGCCGCTCCTGGTGCCCGGCCTCCTGCAGACCGAGCAGTACGCCCGCGCCCTGCTGCGCGGCAACGAGGCCGCGGTGGCCGCGCGCATGGAGAGGCAGGCGATCCTTGCCCGCGACGACCCTCCGTCGCTGCGCTGCGTCATCGACGAGGCGGTGCTGTTCCGGCCCATCGGCGGGCAGGAGCTGATGAAGGGTCAACTCCGGCGGTTGCTCGACGCGGTCACCCCGCGGCTCAGCATCCAGGTCCTCCCGCACGGGCTGCACTCCGGCTTGACGGGCGGCTTCGTGATCGCGACCCTGGACGGAGGCTCCGAGGTGTTGTACGCGGAAACCGCGGTACGCGGCATCACCACGAGCGATCATGAGGACGTCTCGGCGGCCGTGGAGCGGTTCGAGGCCATCCGTACCGAGGCGTTGCCCTTGAGCATGTCCCTTGAAACGATAAAGAAAGCCATGGTGGAACGATGGACCTGAGCTGTGTCCAGTGGCAGAAGTCCAGCTTTTCCGGCGACAACGGCGGCAACTGCGTCGAGATCGCCGAGCTCAAGAACGTTCCTGGCGGCCCTGAGCACAAGGGCGGGCAGGCCGAGCTGGTCGTCGTGCGTGACTCCAAGGACCCCGACGGGCCCAAGCTGTTCTTCACGCCCGCCGAGTGGGACGCGTTCGTGGCGGGCGTGAAGGCGAGCGAGTTCGACCGCGCCTGACGGCGCCTGACGGCGCGGTCACGCAGGGTTCAGCAGGTGGCGGGGCCGGCGTCCCGCTGGACCTCTATGGAGGGCGTCTCGCCCACGTGCGGCGGCATCGCGGACGCGGACATCAGCGGATCGCCCGGGGTGCCGCCGACCTTCTCCAGGAAGTCGGCCCACTCGGTCGGCACGGTGAGGGCGGTGATCGAATACCACTCCCCGGCCATCGCGGGGTCGTCGCCTTCGAGCGAGACGGGCACGTCCCACTGGCCGGCGGCCCGCAGGGTGTCGACGCGGTAGAAGCGGGTGTGTCTGGTGCGCGGCGTGCCGGTCGTCCGGCGTACGCCGATCAGCAGGGTCGTGCCCTCGGGCAGCGTGGCGGTGCCTCTCACCAGCGGGCAGGGCGAGGCGGTGGCCCCGGGGCCGGTGACGGGCGCGGTGATGACGAGCCGGGGCGTCTCCCGCTCGCTCTGCGCCTGGCTGTACTTCACCACGACGCCGGGCAGGCCCACCAGCGTCGTGGCCATGCCGACAATGGCGGTGGCCCACTTCCTTCTGACGCTCCATACGCGTGGAGCGGGCCCGGCGCCGCGGCCGAGCTTTCGATTCTTGGCCATTTGCGGTATTTCCCCCGATCGTGCGCCGCGAGATGGATACGCGGAAACGCGACGAATCCGAATTTTTCCGGATAAACGTCGAATTGGAGTCTTTTGCTCAACGGGGTGGAAGGGTGTCAGCATGCACCCGATTTCGGGTGATGCCGTTTCCCCTGCTCATACCCTTGATCGTCCGCGTAACCCCTGGCCGAGGGTGTTTTTGAGATCGGCTTGACGGTCGTTCTCAAAGTGGGAATCAGCGGCTATTGGCCCAAATGCGTGCCGATTGCACGATCTCCTCAAGGGTGTCGCTGTGCGCGCCCTGCCAGTAGACCTGGCCGCAGTCGCCGCACCGGGCGTAGGCGTCGTAGCTGCGCCGGGTGCCGGCCTCCAGCAGCGGCCCGACCTCCTCCTTCGTCGCCGGCACGAGCACGCCGTTGCAGGCCGTGCAGCGCGTCCAGGGAGCCAGCGGCGGCTCGAAGCGTTCGAGCACGTCGCGGAGCTGGTCGGCGGGGCGCGAGCCGCGGACGTAGGCGCCCAGCCACAGCGCGCGGCGGCGCAGCAGGCCGCGGTCCTGGGTGAGCAGCACCCGCCGCTCCTCGTTGGCCTGGACCACCAGCGCCGGGTCGTCCATGTCGTTGTGGTACGCGGTGTCCACGCCGAGCAGGCGCAGCCGCCGGGCCAGCGTGCCGAGGTGCACGTCGAGCAGGAACCGCGGCTCGGCGGGCAGCGGCTGCGGCCGGGGCATCGGGTGCACCTCGACCGTCTCGCCCGGCGCGAGCAGGTGGGACGGGGCCACGCCGCGTCCGTCCGACAGCATCGGCCCCGCCTCGGTCAGCGGGATGCCCAGCGACTCCACGTGATGGCCGAGCGTCGAGGTGCCGTCGGTGGTCACCCGCTGCCACTCCCGCCGGCGGCTCACGGGCAGGAACATCCTCAGCTCGGCGGCGATGCGCAGGCGTGCGTCCCGTTCGGTCACACTGTCCATTCTGCGGGACCGGATACCGTGAATTCATGCCCATATCCCGCCGAGCCTTCCTCGGGCTCGCCGCGCTCGCGGCCGGCTGCTCCACGGCCGGGCCCGCCGAGCTGCGGCTGGTCACCGGGCTGGCGGGCGGCCCGTACGGCGCGCTCGGGCAGCGGCTGGCGGGCGAGCTGCGGCACGACGGGCTGACCGTGCGGGTGGTGGAGACCGCGGCCAGCGTCCAGAACCTCACCATGATGGCCGGCGGCCGGGCCGACGTCGGGTTCGCGCTGGCCGACAGCGCCGACGACGCGGTCAGGGTGCGCCACCAGCCGGTCTCCGCGCTGGCCCGGATGTACATGAACTACGTGCATCTGGTCGTGCGCGAGGGCGCCCGCATCACCGGCGTCGGCGACCTGGCCGGGCGTCCGGTGTCGATCGGGGCCGAGGGGTCGGGCACGGCGGTGACCGCCTCGCGCGTGTTGTCGGCCGCCGGGCTGCGCACGCCGCCGCAGATCACCAGGCTCGGCCTCGACGCCTCCGTCACCGAGCTGCGCGACGGCCGGATCGAGGCGTTCTTCTGGTCCGGCGGCGTGCCGACGCCTGCGCTCGCCGCGCTCGACGACATCGCGCTGGTGCCGCTGGAGTCGCTGGTGCCGGTGCTGCGCCGCCGCTACGGGCCGGTCTACGAGCACGCCGCCGTGCCGGCCGGCGCGTACGGCCTGGCCAGGCAGGTGCCGACCGTGGGCACGCCGAGCTATCTGATGTGCCGTACGACGCTCCCCGACGACCTGGCCTTCACCGTCACCGAGACGCTCTTCCGCGCCCGCGACCGCCTCCAGGCCCCCTCGGCCCCCGGCGGCCGCCTCGACAGGCGTTACGCCATCGGCACCGGCGTCGTGCCCCTGCACCCGGGCGCGGCCCGCTACTACCGCTCGGTCTACGGCTGAGCCAGGGCCAGCTCGACCACCAGCCCGTGCGGCACGGCGGGCAGCAGCCGCAGGGTGGCCCCGCACGCCTTGGCCAGCTCGGCCGCGATGGCCAGGCCGAGCCCGCTGCCCGGGACGTTCGCGTGCGCCCCCGACCGCCAGAACCGCCCCAGCGCCTCGGCCCGCTCCGCCGCGTCCAGCCCCGGCCCGTCGTCGGCGACGCGCAGCACCTCGCCGTCGAGCGTGACCGTCACCGTGCCGCCCGCGGGGACGAACTTCTGGGCGTTGTCGAGGGCGATGTCGGCGATCCTGGCCGCCGCCTCCGGCACCACCGCGCCCGCGGGGACGTCGGCCACCAGGCACACGCCCTTGGCCGCGTAGACCTCGCGCCACACCGCCAGCCGCTCGCCGAGCGCGGCCTGCTTGCCCGCCAGGCCCGCGCCCGCCTCGACCCTGGCCAGCGCCAGCAGGTCCTCCACCAGCAAGGCCAGCCGGTCGAGCTCGGACATCGCCTCGGCGTACTCGGCCGTGCCCTCCTCGCGCAGGTGCGGCTCCAGGTTCTCCAGCCGCAGCCCGAGCACGGTGAGCGGGGTGCGCAGCTCGTGCGAGGCGTCGGCCACGAACGCGCGCTGCCGTTCCATCGCCGCCGAGACCGCGTCGGCCATCGCGTTGAAGCGCTCCTCCAGCCGGCGCAGCTCCGACGGGCCCGCCCCGGGATGCGCCCGCGCGTCGAGCCGGCCCTGCGCGATGGCCCGCGTGGTGCGGTCGAGCTCGGTCACCGGCCGCAGGATCCAGCGGGCCAGCCGCCGGGCCGCCAGCGCCGACCAGGCCAGCGCGACCAGCGCCCCCGCCGCCAGCGCGCCCCAGACCAGTGACACGTCCAGCCGGGCCTGCCCGGTCGGGGCCTCCAGCAGCACCACGCCGGACAGCTGGGCGTCCCGCCCGGCGGGCTCGGCCAGCAGCACCGTGGCCGGGCCGAACGGGCTGACCGTGGGCAGGTCCTCGGTCGTGCGGCCGGACAGCGCGAGCCGGGTGGCCTCCCGGTCGTCGGCCTCGAACCGGCCGGCCGAGACCAGGATCGAGCCGTCGCGGTCGCGCACCCGGACGGCCGCGCCGTACAGGTCGGCGTACCGGGAGACCTCGGCGATCAGGCCCGTACGGTCGTCGTCGCGGGCCGCGGCGTCGGCCAGCTCGGCGAAGCGGGTGGCGTCGGCGCGCCGGTCGAGCAGCAGGCGGTTGGTCCGGTGGGAGGCGTAGGCCAGGCCGAGCGGCACGGCCAGCGCGGCGATCAGGAAGACGATCAGCGTGGTGAACGTGACCACCAGCCGCGCGTTCATCCCGCCGGGCCCAGCCGGTAGCCGGTGCCGCGCAACGTCTCCACCAGCCCGGGACGCCCGGTCTTGGACCGCAGCCCGGCCACGTGCACGTCGAGCGACCGGGACGCCGACAGCAGCGGGTCGCCCCAGACCTCGTCGAGGATCTCCTCCCGGCTGCGCACCACGCCCGGCTCGCGGGCCAGCAGCGCCAGCACGTCGAACTCGCGCCTGGTCAGCGCCACCGGCTGCCCGGCCACCGTGACCTGCCTGCACTCCAGGTCGATGCGCACGTCGCCGACGCACACCACGTGGTCGCGCGGCGGCATCGGACGCGTGCCGCGCCGCAGCACCGCCTCCATGCGGGCCATCAGCTCGACCGTGCGGAACGGCTTGACCAGGTAGTCGTCGGCTCCCGAGCGCAGGCCGCGCAGCACCTCGCGCTCCTGCGTGCGCGCGGTGACCACGATGAGCGGCACCGCCGAGACGCGGCGCAGCCGGCGCAGCACGTCGAGCCCGTCCATGTCGGGCAGGCCCAGGTCGAGCAGCACGAAGTCGACGCCCCCCGCCAGGCGGAGGGCGTCGACGGCCAGGCCGGCGCGGGTGACCGAATGGCCGTGCCGGGCCAGCGCCGTGGTGAGCGCGGAGGCGAGACGATCGTCGTCCTCGACCAGGAGAACCCGCATGGTGCCAGGTTAGACGCGGGCGGTGACCGGATCCGACGGCTCGGCGCCCTCGCTGCGCGACAGCGCCGCGTCGCGGGTCTCGCGCATGGTCAGGTAGACGACCAGGGAGACGGCGGCGCAGGCGGAGACGTACCAGAAGAAGCCGGACTCGATGCCCTTGTCCTTGAACCACAGGGCGACGTACTCGGCGGTGCCGCCGAACAGGGCGTTCGCGATCGCGTACGGCAGCGCCACCCCCAGCGCGCGCACGTGCGTCGGGAACAGCTCGGCCTTCACCACGGCGTTGATCGAGGTGTAACCGGTCACGATCACCAGGCCGACGAGCGACAGGACGAGCGCGCCCCCGAAGCCGCTCGCCCCGCCCAGCGCGGTCATCAGCGGCACGGTCCCCAGCATCGACCCGATCCCGAACGTGATCAGCAGCGGCCGCCGCCCGATGCGGTCCGACAGCGCCCCGGCCAGCGGCTGCAGGCACATGAAGATGAACAGCGCGCAGAAGCTGACCAGCGTGGCCGTCTCCTTCGCCAGGCCCGCGGTGTTCGACAGGTACTTGGTGAGGTACGTCGTGTAGGTGTAGTACGCGACCGTGCCGCCCATGGTCAGGGCGATGACCAGCAGCGCCTCCTTCCTGTGCGCCAGGAGCTGCCTGATGGTGCCCTTGTCCCGGCGCTCCTCTTCCTCCTCGCCGTACGCCTCGGTCTCCAGCAGGCTGCGGCGCAGGTAGAACACGACGGCGGCGGCCACGGCCCCGACCACGAACGGCACGCGCCAGCCGTAGGAGTTCAGGGCCTCCTTCGACATCGTGTTCTGCAGGATGATCTGCAGGCCGAGGCCGACGAGCTGGCCGGCGGTCATGGAGACGTACTGGAAGCTGGAGGCGAAGCCGCGCCGGCCGCGCGGGGTGGCCTCGGTCAGGTACGTGGCGCTGGCGGCGTACTCGCCGCCCACGGACAGGCCCTGGAGCAGCCGCGCGACCACCAGGACCAGCGCGCCGAAGTAGCCGACCGACTCGTACGTCGGCGCGATGGCGATCAGCAGCGCGCTGGCCGACATCAGCGTGACGGTGAGCGTGAGCGCCGCCTTGCGGCCCCGGCGGTCGGCGTAGCGGCCGAGCAGCCAGCCGCCGAGCGGGCGCATGAAGAAGCCGACGGCGAAGATGGCCGCGGTGTTGAGCAGCTTGGCCGTGTCGTCCCCGTCAGGGAAGAACGAAGCGGCGAAGTAGACGGCGAAGCTGCTGTAGACGAACCAGTCGTACCACTCGACCAGATTGCCGACGGAGCCGCCGATCACTGCCTTCCACGGCACGCGCGCTTTGTTCATGTGGGACCTCCTGGGGGGAGTGGATGCAGGCCAGAGCCTCTCCCCAGAAGGTTGTTCGGACAAGGTGCGGCGGCTCAGATCTAACGTGCGCTTAACATCGGGTTCTCCTCAGCGCAACGGGGGCGGGCGTCAGCGCAACGGGGGGCGGGCGTTCTTCGCGCGTTCGAGCGCCAGCTCGGCCCACCACTCGCCGCTCTCCGGCGCCACCACGCCGCGTTCGGGGTCCTTGTCGCCGTTCGTGCCGCGCCGGCACCGTCCGCCGGAGCTGCCGGCCCGCGTGATCCACAGGTAGGCGTCCGCCAGCTCCTCGCCCGTGTCGGTCGTGGGCCGCTCGCCGACGCCCCGGCCCGGCGGGTTGCACCACGTCTGCGGGTCTTTGTACTTCTTCGTCGGCGACCACGAGCCCTGGCCGTTCCTGGCCGTGTCCACCACGAAGTGCGGCAGGTCGCCGCCGGGGTCGGCGTCCTTCGGGCAGGTGGCGCCGCCCGTCCTGCGCATGACGGCGATGCAGGCCGACAGCGACTTGCCGTACTCGACGGCCTTGGGGGTGCGCTGGAAGGAGGCGGTGTTGACGAAGAACCCGTCGGCCTGGTCGATGCCCGCGCCGATCAGGCGCTGGGCCATGATCTCGGTGCCGGGGTAGAGGTCCTGGCTGCCGTCGAGGTAGACGGCCGTGCCGGGATGCCCGGTCTTGAGCGTGCGCACGGCCTCGCGCAGGTCGCGGTAGCGCTGCTCGGCCGTGCCGGCCAGCGTGCAGTCCTTGGTGCCGGGGAGGTTGACCAGGCTGGACGGCTCCAGGATGATCACGGCCTTGCGGTCCCCGATCTGGCGGGCGACGCCCTTGACCCACTGCTGGTAGACCGGCATCTCGCCCGCGCCGACGGCGGCGCAGTCGCCGCCGCCCGGCATGTAGTTGATCAGGAAGACGGGCACGCCGCCCGCCTCCTGCGCGGCGGTCACGGCGGTCTCGACCGTGGCCCTGACCTCGGGCTGGTTCAGGCGGATGGCATGAGGGACGGCGGCAAGCCGGTCCATGAGCGCGGCGTCGGCCGGGCGGTCCTTGCGCCACACGGCGGCCTGGCGGGCGGCGGCCTTCTCCTTCTCGGACCAGAAGGTGACGCCGTTCTCGCGCAGCGGGTTGCGGGGGGTCGCGGTGGAGGCCGGTTCCGTGGTGGCGGTGGCCGTGCGGGTGCTCGCGGGGGTGTCGCCGTGGGGCCACAGCAGGGCCGTGGTGGTGACGCCGGCGGCCGCCACCACGACCGCCGCGCCCGTGGCCAGCAGCCTCATGCGCCGCTTCCCCGCCGTCGTCGCACCGGTCCCTTCGAAGGGAGAAGGGGGGAGGGTGGCGGGCGTCCCGGCGGCGGGGGAGGGAGAAGGGGGGAGGGTGGCGGGCGTCCCGGCGGCGGGGGAGGGGGGTGGGGTGGGGAGGGCGGCTGAGGGGGTGGCGGTGCTGAGGGCGTCCATCAGGTCCTGAGCCGTGGGACGGGCGGCCGGGCTCTTGGACAGCGACGCGGTCACCAGGTCGAGTAGCGGCCCCGACAACCCGCGCAGCTCGGGAGCCTCGTTGACGATGCGTAACAGGATCGTCGGCACCGAACCCGACCCGAACGGCGGCCGCCCCCCGGCGGCGAAGGCGACCGTGCAGCCCCACGAGAAGATGTCCGAGGCCGGCCCGACCCGCGACCCCGCCACCTGCTCGGGCGACATGTACGACGGCGTCCCCACGATCGCGCTGCTCATCTCCGACTCCGCCAGCCGGGCGATGCCGAAGTCGATGACCTTGGGCCCCACCTGGGACAGCAGCACGTTCGACGGCTTGAGATCACGGTGCACGACCCCGGCCCCGTGGATGGCCCGCAACGCCATCGCCATGGCCGCGGCCAGCCCGTCGAGCGCGGAGCCCTTGAGCGGCCCGGAGTCGCGCACCGCGTCGTCCAGGCTGGGCCCCTCGACGTACTCGGTGACCAGGTACGCCACGTCCGCGTGCACGTCGGCGTCGAGCACCGGGGCGGTGCAGAAGCGGGCGACCCGCCGGGCCGCGGCCACCTCGCGGGCGAACCTGCGCCGGAAGTCGGGGTCGGCGTCCATCCTGGCGTGGATGAGCTTGACGGCCACCCGGGCGCCGCCGGGGTCCTCGCCCAGGTAGACGACGCCCATGCCGCCCTCGCCCAGCCGGCCCACGAGGGCGTAGCGCCCCACCTGCCGCGGATCCGCGTCCCTCAACGCCTCCAACGTCATGACGTGTCAGGTTAGCCGGGGAGAGGTCAGACCGTCAGCCGCCACTCGTCCCACTCGTCGAGCAGCTCGAACCCCATGGCCTCGTTGATGGCCAGCATGTGGGCGTTGGACGTGGCGTTCCAGGTGATGATCCGCTCCAGGTGGGGCTCGCGCTCGCGCAGCCACAGCAGGTTGGACAGCTTGAGCAGCAGGCCCAGCCGATGGCCGCGGTGCTCGCGCAGGACGGTGGTGTCCGCCTGGTGGCCCCAGCCGTCGGAGCGGTCGGCCGTGAGGTAGATCCGGGTGTAGCCGGCGGGCGCGCCGTCGGACTCGCGCCTGGCGATCATCGTGTAACAGGTCTCGCCGCCGAGCGTGACGCGCTCCTCGCGCAGACGCAGGCGGTCGAGGTCGAAGGTCATGTCCTCGACGTCGGCGTCGCGCGGGGCGTCGTTCATGCCGCTCATCAGCGTGGCCAGGTCGGCCAGCAGCTCCGGACCGGCCGGGCCGACGAACCGCTCGACGCGGTAGCCCGGCACCTCGGGCAGCATGCCGCGCAGCGCGGCCCAGTCGGCCGTGCGCAGGTCGAGCGTGCGGCGGGCCTCCTGGAGCGCGACCGTCATCCCGTGGGCGCGGGCGAAGCGGGCGCCGACGCCGGTGGTGGGCGTCTCGGTGAGCAGCAGGGTGCGGCCGTGGGCGCGCATCCGGCCGAGAGCGTGCTCGAACAGCTCGCTGCCGAGGCCGCGGCCGCGCAGCTCGGGCCGGACCACGAGCGGGAACAGCCAGCCCATGTGCCGGTTGTCGGACTGGGGCAGCGCCAGGCTGTAGCCGCCGGCGACCTTGCCGCCGTCGCTCAGGACCCAGGACTCGACCCGGTCACCGGGCGGGCCCAGGAGGGCGATGACGGACAGGCGGCTGAGCGACAACTTGGGGCCGGGCTCGTGCGCGTGGGCGGCCAGGTAGGCGTCGTGCAGGCCCGTCATCAGCTCGCCCGGCCGGTCGAGGTCGATTGGCTGGATGTGCATCCCTCCAGCCAATCGCATCGGCGCCGCCTCCTGCCAGCCGTTTTACCGCCGGCCGGTGCTACTGCCGGTAGTTCTCCACCTCGCCGGCCGGGCGGACGGCCGCGCCGTCGGGGTCCTCGCCCGCGCCGCGCCGGGCCCGGCGCTGCCGGAGCAGGTCCCAGCACTGGTCGAGGGCCACCTCCAGTTGCTTGACCCGCGCGTGCTCCTCGTCGGAGGTGACCTCGCCCGCCGACAGCCTGCCGCGCAGCTCGTGCTCCTCGGCGACCAGAGCGCTGATCCTGGTGAGAATCTCGTCGTCCCGCATGCCCAAGACTCTAACGACTGCGTGATAGAACACGCCCTATGTCTGGTATCGCGCTGGTAAGGAAGCCCGGGCCCCGGATCGCCGAGGGCATCGTCACGCACATCGAGCGCGAACCCGTGGACCACGAACGCGCACGTCACCAGCACGACGCCTACGTCGCGGCGCTGGCCGCGGCCGGATGGCGGCCGGTCTACGCCGAGGACGCCGACCACCTGCCCGACGCGCCCTTCGTGGAGGACGCCGTGGTGGTCTCGGGGCGGCTGGCCGTGCTCACCCGGCCGGGCGCGCCGGAGCGGCGTCCGGAGGTGGAGTCCGTGGAGCGGGCCGTACGGGAGCTCGGCCTGAAGGCGGTCCGGATCGCCCGCCCCGGCACCCTGGACGGCGGCGACGTGCTCCAGGTCGGCCCCACCGTGTACGTCGGCAGGTCGGCCCGCACCGACGACGAGGGCGTCAGCCAGCTCGCCGCCCTGCTGCCCGAGCGGCGGGTCGTGCCCGTGGGCCTGCGCGGCGTGCTGCACCTGAAGTCGGCGGTGACCGCCCTGCCCGACGGGACGCTCATCGGCGATCCCGATCGCGTCGAGCTGCCCGGCCTGCTGGAACCGCCGGAGGAGCCGGGCGCGCACGTGGTGCCGCTGGGCGGCGACCGGGTGCTGCTGGCCGCCTCCGCCCCGAGGACCGCGGCGATGCTGGAGCGGCGCGGGCTCGTCGTGACGAGGGTGGACATCTCGGAGTTCGAGCGCCTGGAGGGCTGCGTCACCTGCCTGAGCGTGCTCATCCCGGACGAGTGATGACCCGCTCCCGGACGAGTGATGACCCGCGCCGGAATTTCGCGGCCCTGACCAGGTGTTTCACCATCGGTGGACCGATCGGCTCTCATGATGTGAGATCTAGGGCAGCGAATCCCGAGACGTCTGGTAGCGTGCTTGGCATGCTGCGCGGGCTGCTTCTTAGCTGCCGCGGCGAGGGCCTGTAAGGCCGGCTCCCTCGTCGCGGAGCCAGTCATGCGCGTCGGCCGCTTTCGACTCGACCGACGAGGAGCAGCAGACATGAACGCCCAGCAGCCCAGTCCCATGCCGGCCCATCGTTATCAGCCGTTCGAACCGATCCGGCTGACCGATCGCACCTGGCCCGACCAGGTCATCACCAAGGCGCCCCGGTGGTGCGCGGTCGACCTGCGCGACGGCAACCAGGCCCTGATCGACCCGATGGACTCCCACCGCAAGCTCCAGATGTTCGAGCTGCTGGTACGCATGGGCTACAAGGAGATCGAGGTGGGCTTCCCGGCCGCCTCCCAGACCGACTTCGACTTCGTCCGGCAGATCATCGACGAGGGCCGCATCCCCGACGACGTCGTCATCCAGGTGCTGACCCAGGCCAGGCCCGAGCTGATCGAGCGCACCTTCGAGGCGATCGAGGGCGCCAAGCAGGCCATCGTCCACCTGTACAACTCGACCTCCACCCTGCAGCGCCGCGTCGTGTTCGGTCAGGACAAGGAGGGCATCACCGCCATCGCCGTCGAGGGCGCCAAGCTGGTCAGGAAGCTGGCCGAGGCCACCGACGTCGACGTCTTCTACCAGTACTCGCCCGAGTCGTTCACCGGCACCGAGCTGGAGTACGCCGTCGAGGTGTGCGACGCCGTCAACGAGGTGTGGCAGCCCACCCCCGACCGCAAGGTCATCATCAACCTGCCCGCCACGGTCGAGATGGCCACGCCCAACGTCTACGCCGACCAGATCGAGTGGATGCATCGCAACCTGCGGCACCGCGACTCGATCGTGTTGTCGCTGCACCCGCACAACGACCGGGGCAGCGCCGTGGCCGCCGCCGAGCTGGGCTACATGGCCGGCGCCGACCGCATCGAGGGCTGCCTGTTCGGCAACGGCGAGCGCACCGGCAACGTGTGCCTGGTGACCCTGGGCATGAACCTGTTCTCGCAGGGCGTCGACCCCGAGATCGACTTCAGTGACATCGACGAGATCCGCCGCGTCACCGAATACTGCAACCAGCTGCCGGTGCACCCGCGTCACCCGTGGGGCGGCGAGCTGGTCTACACCGCCTTCTCCGGCTCCCACCAGGACGCCATCAAGAAGGGCTTCGAGCACCTGGAGCGCGACGCCGCGGCGGCCGGCACGCCGGTGGCCGAGTTCACCTGGGCGGTGCCCTACCTGCCGATCGACCCCAAGGACATCGGCCGCACCTACGAGGCCGTCATCCGGGTCAACAGCCAGTCGGGCAAGGGCGGCGTGGCCTACATCATGAAGGCCGACCACCAGCTCGACCTGCCGCGCCGGCTGCAGATCGAGTTCTCCAAGGTCGTGCAGGCCCGCACCGACGAAGGCGGCGGCGAGATCAGCCCCACCGCCATGTACGAGATCTTCCGCGACGAGTACCTGCCCAACCCGGCCAACCGCTGGGGCCGGCTGAGCCTCATGGCCCACCGCCACGAGTCGACCGTCGACGACAAGGACCGCATCGGCGCCGACGTGCGCCTCGACGGCGAGATCCGGGAGATCTCGGGCGTGGGCAACGGCCCGATCTCGGCCTTCATCGACGCCATCGCCGGCGTCGGCATCAAGGTGCGGGTCCTCGACTACGTCGAGCACGCGATGAGCGCGGGCAGCGACGCCAAGGCCGCCTCCTACCTGGAGTGCGAGGTCGACGGGCAGGTGCTGTGGGGCGTGGGCATCGACGCCAACACCACCACGGCCTCGCTCAAGGCCATCATCTCGGCGGTCAACCGCGCCGCGCGCTGACATTCTGGCGCAAGGGGCAGGGGTGCACGTGCGCTCCTGCCCCTTTCGTCTTGCCGGGACGTTCCGGTCACGCGGCGAGGCCGAGCGCCGCGGCGGCCAGCCGCAACGCGTGGTCGAAGGCCGCCCGCCGGTTGTCGATCGTGTTGTTGAACTGGCCGAACACCTCGAAGTTGACCCAGCCGTAGAGCGTCGACCAGGACGCCATCGCCCGCCACACCACGTCGTCGGGCACGCCGGGCATCAGGGCGCGGATGTTCTCGGCGTCCGCGGCCACCTCGGCGGGCGGCTCGGGGGTGGCCGGCGGGTGCAGCTCGCCCGCGTCCCAGGCGTCGGTGACGATCGCGCCGAGCACGGTGACGTCGCGCAGCCGGGCCGCGACGGTGTCCTGCGGCGCCTGGTAGCCGGGCACGGGCGAGCCGTAGAGCAGGGCGTACTCGTGGGGGTGGGCCACCGCCCAGTCGCGTACGGCATGGCCGGCGGCCAGCCAGCGGCCGAGGTGGGCCGTGCGCGGGCAGGCGGCCTCGGCCTGCTCGACGGCCTGGCCCAGCGCGTTGTAGCCGTCGATGATCAGGGCGGTCAGCAGGTCGTCGCGGCTGGGGAAGTAGCGGTAGATGGCCGAGGAGACCATGCCCATCTCCCGCGCCACGGCCCGCAGCGACAGGCCGCCCGCGCCGTCGGTGGCCAGTTGGCGGCGGGCGATGTCGGTGATCTCCCTGGTGAGCTCGGCTCTCACGCGCTCTCGCGCGGTACGGCTGGCTGTCATGCACAGCAGGTTATCAGAGCACCGGCAAAAAACGAGAGCACCGCTCTTGACGAGTGCCGCTCTTTTGAGAGAGCATTGCTCTCGTAAGCGAACAGCGCACCCCCTCAGGAGATCCCCATGCTCGCCCTCGCCAAGAACGCCAACGCCGCCCTGATGTTCTTCCTGGAGCTCGGCGTGCTGGGCGCGGTGGCCTACTGGGGCTTCACGCTCAGTCCCAACTGGGTGATCAAGCTCCTGGCGGGGCTGGGCGGCCCGGCGCTGTTCATCGCCGTGTGGGCGCTGTTCGGCGCGGGAGGCGGCGCGAACGCCACCATCCCGCTCACCGGCCTGGCCCGCGTCGCGCTGGAGATCGTCTGGTTCGGCGGCGGCGCGCTCGCGCTCTACGCCGCGGGCCGGGTCACCCCGGCGATCGTCTTCGCCGCCGTCTTCGTCGTCAACGCGCTGCTGCGCGTCATCTGGAAGCAGGTCTGATCATGGGTAAGCACGTCGTCGTGGGGTCCGGCCAGGTCGGCACGCACGTGGCCGCCAAGCTCGCCGCGCAGGGGCACGAGGTCGTCGTCGTGACCCGCTCGGGCCGCGGGCCGCAGGGCACGGTCAGGGTGGCCGCCGACGTGGCCGACCAGGCCCGGCTGTCCGAGCTGGCCAAGGGGGCCGACGTCCTCTACAACTGCGTCAACCCGGCCTACCACCGGTGGCTGACCGACTGGCCGCCGATGGCCGCCTCGTTCCTGGCCGCCGCGGAGTCGAGCGGGGCCGTGCTCGCCATCCTGGGCAACCTCTACCCGTACGGGCCCGTGTCCGGCCCGATGACCGAGGACCTGCCGCTGGCCTCCACCACCCCCAAGGCCCGGGTGCGGGCGAAGATCTGGCAGGACGCGCTGGCCGCCCACCGCGAAGGGCGGATCAGGGTGACCGAGGTGCGCGGCTCGGACTTCTTCGGCCCCGGCGCCACCGACCAGTCCCACCTGGGCACCCGCTTCATCCCCCCGCTCAGGGCCGGCCGGACGATCCGGCTGGTCTTCCCCGCCGACGTCCCGCACAGCTGGACCTACCTGCCGGACGTGGCCGACGCCCTGATCACCGCCGGCGCCGACGAGCGGGCCTGGGGCCGGCCCTGGCACGTGCCCACGAACGACCCGATGACCTTCCGCGAGGTCGGCGCCCGGATGGCCGCCCTGCTGGACCTCCCGGCGCCCAGGATGACCACGCTGCCGTGGCCGCTGCTGCGGGCGTCCGGGCTGTTCTCGCCCATGATCGGCGAGCTGCGGCACGTGCGCTACCAGTTCACCGCGCCCTACGTGCTCGACTCGTCGGCGTTTCAGCAGGTCTTCGGCGTCGCGCCTACGCCGGTGGAGGCCGCGCTGAAGGCTACGCTCGACGGATGAAGATAGCCATGATCGGCCTGGGCGACATCGCGGAGAAGGCGTACCTGCCCGTGCTCGCCGCCCAGTCCCTCGACCTCCACCTGTGCACCCGCAACACCGCGCGGCTCGACCGGCTCGGCGACGCCTACCGCGTCGCCGACCGGTCCACCAGCGTCGACGAGGTGATCAAGGCGGGGGTCGACGCCGCGTTCGTGCACGCCGCGACCGAGGCGCACCCGGAGATCGTCGAGCCGCTGCTCAGCGCCGGGATCCACGTCTACGTCGACAAGCCGATCGCCTACAGCCTGGCCGAGTCCGAGCGCCTGGTGCGCCTGGCCGAGTCCGAGGGCAGGTCGCTGATGGTCGGGTTCAACCGCCGCCACGCCCCCGGCTACGCGGGGCTCATGGCCCTTCCCCGTCATCTCGTGCTGATGGAGAAGAACCGCGACAACTACCCCGACGCGCCCCGGCGGGCCATCTTCGAGGACTTCATCCACGTCGTGGACACGCTCAGGTTCCTCGCCCCCGGCCCGGTCACCGAGACCAGGATCCGCACCCGCGTCCGCCGCGACCTGCTCGAACACATCGTCCTTGAGCTGTCGGGCGCCGGGTTCACCGCGATCGGCGTCATGAACCGGGTCAGCGGCGCCGCCGAGGAGACCTGCGAGGTCATGGGCGACGGCATCAAGCGGCGGGTGGTCAACCTCGGCGACGTCCTCGACTACGAGGGCGGCGAGACGCTCACCAGGCGGCCCGACTGGGTGCCGGTCGCCCGGCAGCGCGGCATCGAGCAGATCTGCCAGGAGTTCCTGCTCGCGGTCCGCGAGGGCCGGGTGATCAGCGCCGACGACGCCCTGATCACCCATGCCATCTGCGAGGAGGCCGTCAGCCTGGCTTCCTGACCCGCATCGACTCGTCGGCCCTGGCGAACATGCGGTCGAACGTCGTCCCGCCCAGCCGGGCGAGCACCGTGTAGCCGTCGGTGTCGCTCAGCGGGCTGGAGGAGGAGACCACGCCCGCCACCGAGTCGCCGTACAGCACCGGGCCGCCGCTCCCTCCGGCGGCGGCATGGCAGTTGCGGGTGACCATGAGCCCGGGGCCCACCGTCGAGCCCTCGACCGCGTCGCCCAGGCACCGGTACATCTGCGTGCCCGGGTAGCGTTTGCCCGCCGGGTAGCCGAGCAGTTCGAGCCCGCGCAGCCCGGCGCCGCGGCTCGTGCGCAGGGGCGGCAGGCCCTGGCCGACCACGTCCTCCAGCGGGCGCCTGCCCTTGACGACCCCGACCAGGCCGACGTCGTACGGCAGCACGTCGGGGGAGTCGGGGTTCGCCCGCCAGCGGTCCGGCGCCCACGTGCGCACCGCGGACCAGACGCCGTGCCGCGGGTTGCCCCTGTCGAACCCGGGCATGAAGACCAGCCGCTTGAGCGGCCGGCCGTCGTGGTAGAGGCAGTGCGCGGCCGTCAGCACCAGGCTGCGGCTGCGTGAGCCGATGATCGCGCCGCCGCACCACACGTCGGTGCGGGTGACGGGGTCATGGCCGAGCAGCACGCCGGTCAGCCGCCGCGCCCCCGTGTAGGGGCGCGGGACCGGCGCGTAGCCCAGGCGGTCGCCGTCCGGGGTCAGCACCTGGGGGACGGGGACGCTGCGCTGCGCGACATCGGTGAGGCCAGCCGGATCGAGCAGGACCAGAGACAGTACCAACCTGAGCACTTTCCCACTCTACGGGGAAGATGATCAATGCTCTGACCTGCGACACCAAGGTTTACCTAAGTGGGGGATTGTCATGCGTCGTACTGGGCGCCCAGGGCGCGCAGACGGGCGTGGGCGTCCTCGTACACCGAGGGGGCGCCCAGGTAGGTCTTGGGCAGCTTGGCGACCATGGTGTAGTTGGTGTCGCACACGTTCCCGACCGGCGCCTGGCCGGCCTGGCTGACGAGCTGGTACGCGTCCAGCGTGTCGAGCCCGGTCAGCTCCGACGTCCAGGTCACCAGGTCGTGCTGGCTGATGCGGTAGGCGTCCTCCAGGGGCCTGGCCGAGCCGGTGGACATCAGGTGCAGGTCGTCCTCCAGCCGGGGCCACGGCGTGGCCACGCCCTTGATCAGCTCGACCGCGACCACGGTGTTCATGGCCGACTCGACGGCCGTGCCGCAGACCTCGCCGTGCCCCTGCAGGCCGTGGCCGTCGCCGATCGAGAACATGCCGCCCTCGACGTTGACGCCCAGGTAGACGGTGACGCCGGCGCGCAGCTCGGGGGTGTCCATGTTGCCGCCGTGCGCGTCGGGGGTGATGGTCATGCGGGCCTCGTTCGCGCCCGGGGCCACGCCCACCGTGCCGTGCATCGGGTCGAGCGGCAGCGCCACGCTGAAGTCGCTGTTGCGCGCGTGGTAGACGGCCACGCCCTTGTCCACGTCGATGTCGTAGCGCCAGACCCGCTCCTCCAGCGGCGGCTGGAGCGTCGCCGTGGTGTGGGTGCCGGTCAGCGCGCCGAAGTGCGGGAACGTGGTGGAGACCGCCCAGTCGCGGGCCGGGGTGATCCGGACGAAGTGCAGCGCCAGCGTGTCGCCCGGCTCGGCCCCCTCCACGTGGAAGGGGCCGGTGACGGGGTTCAGGTACGGGAACTCGCAGACCCGCGACGGCAGGTCGTCCACGGTCCGCACCCGGCCGCCGAAGCAGTCCTCGGTGTACAGCTCCAGCACCGTCCCGGGCCGCACCCTGCCCAGGGCGGCACGGCCGCCGAAGGTGTAGCTGAGCTCCTCCGGCGTGGGGTGGTAGGAGACGACGTTCACTTGACCTCCGAGGGAAGAACGGGCCTGCGGCCGATGCGGTAGGTGACGACGAGGACGACGAGCCCGATCCCCAGCCAGACCAGGCCGACCGTCTGGGTCACCAGCTTGGTGTTGTACACCACGGCGGCCAGGACGAGGAAGCCTATCGCCGGCGCGATCACGTGGGCCCACACGTTCCTGCTGCCCCTGCGGAACCGGTAGTGGACGACGACGGCCACGTGCAGGATCAGGAAGGCGGTCATCGCGCCGAAGTTCACGAGCTGGCTGAGCAGGGCGATGCCGTCCTCGCGGCTGTTCATGTAGAGGCCGATGCCCAGCGACAGCACGGCGACCGCCAGCGTGGCGTTGACCGGCACCTGGTGCTTGGGGTGCACCTTGGCCAGGAACGAGGGGAGCATGCGGTCGCGGGCCATCGCGAACAGCAGCCGCGAGGTGGCCGCCTGCGCGACCAGCGAGTTGGCGAAGCCCCATGCGATGGCGGTGGCGACCGCGGTCAGCACGCTCAGCCAGTGGCCGCCGGCGAACTCCGCCATGCGGTAGAAGGCGTCACCGTTGGGGTCGCCCTTGGTGATCAGCTCGGCGCGGTCCGGCATGAGCAGCGCCGCGACCCACGTCTGCGCCACGAACAGCACCGCGGCCAGTCCGAGCGCGGCCACCATCGAACGGCCGAGCCGCCTGCCGTCCTCCTTGTTCTCCTCGGCCAGGGTGGAGATGCCGTCGAAGCCGAGGAAGGACAGCACCGCCGTGGCCGCCGCGCCGAACACCAGCGTCCAGCTGAACGTGGAGGACTCGAAGATCGGCGTGAACGCGCCCGCCTGGGCCTTGCCCTGCGCCAGCGCGATGCCGCCGACCACCAGGAAGATCGCCAGCACGGCCAGCTCGGCGACCAGCATCACCCGCGTGATGCGCGCGGTCATCTGGATGCCCATGTAGTTGACCGCGGTGTTGAGCAGCACGAAGATGATCAGCCAGCCCCACACCGGGATGCCCGGCACGAACGAGTTCATGGCCAGACTGGCGATGAGGTAGAGCAGCGACGGCACCAGGATGTAGTCGAGCAGGATCGCCCATCCGGCGATGAACCCGACCGGCGCCGAGATGCCGCGCCCGGCGTAGGTGTAGACGGAGCCGGCCATGGGGAACGCCTGGGCCATCTGCGAGTACGACAGCGCCGTGAACGCCATGGCGACCAGGCCGATGATGTAGGCCAGCGCGACCATGCCGCCGGACGACTGGAACACGCCGCCGAAGATGCCGAACGGTGCGATCGGCACCATGAAGATCAGGCCATAGATCATCAGGTCGGCGAAGCCAAGAGAGCGTTTGAGCTCTTGGCGGTAGCCGAACTGCTCAACGGTGCTCATAAGTGCGCGGCTCCTTGTCGAAGGTTGGGGGGCGATTGGCACCTTAGAGCCAAAGCTTTCTAGTGAAAAGGTTTCTCAAGCAAGAAATCCAGGCCGTCCGCCCTGCCGAGGTGCACCGTGCGCCGCACCTGCCGGTTCAGCAGCGTGAGCGGGCCGCGCGCGCTGACGATCGTGGTGCCGTCGGCGACCGCGTCGAGGGCGGGCACGGCCAGGCTGCCCGCCCGTGCCGACAGGGCGGCGAGCATCGCGACGGCCTCGTAGCAGCCGTGGCCGTGGGCGTTGAGCATGGGGGCGTGCGGGCCGAAGCGTTTGGCGTACCGCTCGGCGAAGTGCAGGCTGGCCTCGGTCGGCAGGTCGCGGAAGTAGCCCATCGACGCGTAGAGCTCGCCGGTGCCGTCGCCGCCGATGCCGAGCAGGCCGTGCTCCTCCAGCGCCCCGCACAGCCGGGCCGCGCCGAGGCCGGCGGCCGCGTAGGCCCGGTTGAAGGCGACCAGGTCGCTGCCGATCAGCGTGAGCAGGATCGCGTCGGGGCGGGCCTCGGCGATCCGGCCGAGCCAGGAGGCCGCCTCGCCGTACCGGACGAACGTCTCGCCGACGACGGTCGCGCCGCGCGCCCGCAACCGGCGCCGGGCGCCCGCGTGCACCAGGCGCGGCCAGACGTAGTCGTTGCCCAGCAGGTACCAGCGGCGCGCCCGGTGGACGCTGACCAGCCATTCGATGCCCGGTTCGAGCTGCCTGCCGGGGGTCTCGCCGAGGAAGTAGACGCCCGGCGCGTGCCCCCCGCCCTCGTACGGCGGCGCGTACACGAACGGGACCCGCCCGCCGAGGGCCGCGACCACGTCGATCCGCACGTCGCTCGCGTGCGTGCCCACCACCGCCTCGACCGTGCCGGACGCGACCAGGCCGGCCACCTCGGCGGCCACCTCGCGCCCCGGCCGCCCGCCGTCGACCAGCACCAGCTCGACCTGCCTGCCGAGCACGCCGCCCCGGGCGTTGACCTCCTCGGCGGCCAGCAGCGCGCAGTTGATCGCGCACGGCCCCACCAGCCCGAGCACCCCCGACACGGGCACGACCAGGCCGATCCGGACCGCGTCCGAGGGGATGAGCCGGGCCTCGAAAGGATCGACGATCGCCGCCACGCCGACGAGTATCCTCCGAACTAGCTCTCTGGTGAAAGGACCTGATCTGTCATGGCTAAATCCGGGCTGGGGTCCTCACTCGCGTACGTGCTCAGCCGCGCCGAACGCGAGGTCACGCGCGGCCTGGCGGCGACCCTGGCCGGCGAGGACGTCACCGTCGAGCAGTGGCGCATCCTGCGCGCGCTGGCCGACGGGCGCGGCCACTCGATGGGGGAGCTGGCCGAGGCGGTGCTCATGCCGCACCCGACGCTCACCAAGGCGGTCGACCGGCTGATCGACCGGGCACTGGTCCACCGGGGCGCGTCGGCGGGCGACCGGCGGCGGGTGGCGGTGTTCCTGGCCGACCGGGGGCGCGACCTGCTGGCCCGCGTGGACGGCGCGGTGGCCGAGCACCACCGGGCCATCGCCGCCGCGTTCGGCCAGGAGCGCACCGAGCGGCTGATGCGCGAGCTGGAAGAGCTGGCCGCGGCCCTCGACCGGGCCTCGGCGCAGGAGCCGGGCCCCGTCAGTCCAGCCAGTACGTGTCGTGGCGGATGAAGAACTCGGCCTTCTCCTCCTCGCTCTTGCCGGCCAGGTCGAGCAGCCCCTCGAAGTAGCCCTCGCGAGGGGCGCCGGGGGCGAAGTGCAGCAGCATGGTCGCGGGCTCGCCGGACTCGTTGCGGAAGGCGTGCACGCCGCCCTCGGGCACGTGCACCCAGTCGCCGGGGCGGGTGTCGATCCAGCGGCTGCCGTCGTAGATCCGCACCGATCCGTCGAGGACGTAGAACGACTCGGAGATCGACTTGTGGAAGTGGGGGCTCGGGCCGGACGGCTCGGGCCCCATCACCCAGCGGTAGAGCCCGAACTGGCCGTTGGTGGTGGCCCCGGTGGCCAGGTAGTGGACGGTGTTGCCGGTCGGGTAGGTCAGCTCGGGGCCGTGCTCGTAGGGCCGGTACGTGGCCGACAGCTCGCCGGTGTCGCCCGAATAGCGTGGTTCCGGATAGGTCATGAGGCCATCCTGCCCGACCCGCCCGCGATCAGCTCTCGCGGTTCTTCCCGTCGTGGCCGGACCACAGCAGCAACGCCAGGCCCGCGACCGCGAGCCCCAGGTAGGCCGCCAGCGGCAGCTCCACGAACCGCCCCACGAACCCCCACTCCGTGTCGAACCAGACGCGCCCGGCGAACCCGCCGAGCCCCTGGATGATGGCCATGACCCCGATGAAACCCCTCATGACCCCGACCGTCGCAGAACGGGACCCGCCCCGGCATCCGACCTTGGGCGGGTCACGTGCGACCAAAGTAGGTCAGGGGTAGAGGCCCCGCATGCTGTGGGCCTCGGCGACCCGGCCCACGCCGATCACGTGCGCCGCCTCCCGCAGCGTCAGCCCGCGTTCGGCGGACATCGACTTGACCTCGGCGAAGGCGCCCTCCATCAGGTCGCGCAGCTTCACCTCGACCTCGCGGGAGCTCCAGGAGAAGGCCTGCATGTTCTGCACCCACTCCAGGTAGGACACGATCACCCCGCCCGCGTTGGCCAGGATGTCCGGCACGACGGTGGTGCCGTTCGCGGCCAGGATCTCGTCGGCCTCCGGCGTGGTGGGGCCGTTGGCGCCCTCCACGATCAGCCGGGCGCGCACGCGGGGCGCGTTGGCCTCGGTGATCACGCCTTCGAGCGCGGCCGGGACGAGGACGTCCACGTCCAGCTCGAACAGGTCGTCGTGGGCCATCGCGTCGGCGTGCGGGTAGCCGGCCACGCCGCCGGTCTCGGCCACCCAGGCGCGCACGCGGGCGACGTCGAGGCCGCCGGGCGCGTAGAGCGCGCCGGTGACGTCGGAGACGGCGACGACCTTGCAGCCCTCGTCGGACAGGTACTGCGCGGCCAGCGCGCCCACCTTGCCGAAGCCCTGCACGGCCACCGTGACGCCCTCCGGCGAGCCCCCGAGCGCGGCCAGGGCGGCGATCTGCACGCCGCGCGAGGTCGAGCCGGTGCGGCCGAGCGAGCCGCCGAGCGTCATCGGCTTGCCGGTGACCACGCCGGGCACCGAGTAGCCGGCGTTGACGCTGTAGGTGTCCATGATCCAGGCCATGGTCTGCTCGTCGGTGCCGACGTCGGGGGCCGGGATGTCCTTCTCCGGGCCGATCAGCGGCAGGATCTCGTTGACGTAGCGGCGGGTGAGCCGTTCGAGCTCGATGGTGGTCAGCGCGCCCGGGTCCACGGCCACGCCGCCCTTGGCGCCGCCGTACGGGATGCCGACCAGCGCGCACTTCCACGTCATCCACATCGCCAGGGCGGTGACCTCGTGGATGTCGGTGCTGGGATGAAAGCGGATGCCGCCCTTGGCCGGGCCGCGCGAGACGTTGTGCTGGACGCGGTAGCCCTGGACGACGTCCATGCGTCCGTCCTCGCGGCGCACCGGGACCGAGACGGTCAGCGAGCGGCGGGGCGTGGCCAGCATCGTGCGGAGGCCGTCGTCGAGCCCGAGGTGGGCGGCGGCCTGGTTGAGTTGGTGGAGAGCGGAGTCGAGCGCTTGTTGACCAGGTGTGATCAGCGCCGGCGTCTTTGACGGCACCATGATGCTCATGGTCGGGTTTCCTCCTGTATGCGCGCCCATTTTGCGGGAGAAGGCGCCGTTGCCTTCCCTCTTGGGCGTGTTGTCTCGATCATCCTAGGCCGGGCAGTTTGACCTTGCCTAGGTTATGAAGGCCTATCCAAGCCGTTGATCAACGTGCTGGGAACGTGCCACTCTGGCAGGCTATCGAGCGAGAGTGTGCCGAATCGTCGAAAACCGGAGGGTTGGATGCCCGAACTCGTGGTTGGGCCGATGTTGCGTCACGTCGACTCGGTCAGCGCCTCGATCTGGGTGGAGACCAGCGAGCCCTGCACGGTCACCGTCGAGACGGCAGACGGGGCTTATCGGTCGCCCACCTTCACCGTGCACGGTCACCACTACGCGATCGTGGATCTCGTTGACCTGTCCCAGGATATCGCCTCCTATTCCGTCAGCCTCGACGGGGACCAGGTCTGGCCGCTGACGGGTCGCCCGGCCAGCCGGGTGCGGCTGCTGCCCGCCGAAGGGCCCCGCAGGCTGGCGTTCGGGTCGTGCCGCACCAGCGTGCCGCACGACTCGGCGCACGTCCGCACCCACGGCGACGACGTGCTGCGCGCCTACGGCGTGAGCCTCATGCGCGCCGACGAGGAGGAGTGGCCCGACCTGCTGCTGCTTCTCGGCGACCAGGTCTACGCCGACAGCCCCTCGCCCCAGATGCTCGACTACATCCACGCGCGCAGGACCACCGAGCCGCAGGGCGAGATCGCCGACTACGAGGAGTACGCCGAGCTCTACCGCCAGGCGTGGACCGACCCGGAGATCCGCTGGCTGCTGTCCACCGTGCCCACCGCCATGATCTTCGACGACCACGACCTGCGCGACGACTGGAACACCTCCCAGCCCTGGCGGGAGAAGATGGCCCTGACGAGCTGGTGGCCGCGCCGCGTGGTGGCCGGGCTCGGCGCCTACTTCGTCTACCAGCACCTCGGCAACCTGACCCCGGCCGAGCGCGCGGCCGACCCGCTGGTGCGCGAGCTCACCGAGGGCGGCGGCGACGGCGGCCCGGCCCTCGACGCCTTCGCCGCCAAGGCCGACGCCGAGCCGAGCAGCAACCGCTGGAGCTACACCCGCGACCTTGGGCACACCCGGCTCATCATGATCGACACCCGGTGCGCCAGGCAGCTCACCCCCGGCGACCGGCGCATGCTCGACCCCGAGGAGTGGGCCTGGCTCCAGGAGCAGGCCGCCGCCCCGGCCGAGCGGCTGGTCATCGGCTCCTCGATCCCGTTCCTGCTGCCCGAGGGCGTGCACGGCGTCCAGAACTGGAACGAGGCGCTGTGCGACGGCAAGTGGGGCCGTACGGTGCAGCGGTGGTCGGAGCAGCTGCGCCAGGCCGTCGACCTGGAGCACTGGGCGGCCTTCCGGCGCTCGTTCGAGGACCTGGGCAGGCTGCTGGTCCGGCTCGGCAAGCCGGCGGTGATCCTGTCCGGCGACGTCCACTACTCCTACCTGGCCAAGGCCTCGGCCGGGCAGATCTACCAGGTCGTCTGCTCGCCGATCCGCAACCCGCTCAGCCGGCTGCTGCGCTGGGCCAACGTGCTCACCCAGTTCGGGCTGGCGACGCTGGTGGGCAGCCTGCTGGCGCGGCTGGCGGGCATCCCGCGGCCGCCGTTCCGCTGGCGGGTGACCAAGGGCCCGCTGTTCCAGAACGCGCTGGCCACGCTGACCTTCCCCGACACCATCACCTGGTACGAGTCGGTGGGCGACGGTGTCCGGCCGATCGACTCGGCCCGGCTGGCGTAGAAATGACCTATGAATGACGACCAGTACTCCAGGGCCGTGCCGTTCTACGACCTGTGGCACGAGGACGGGCACGTCCCCGAGATCCGCGAGCTGCTCCCGCCCCTGCTGAAGGGGGTGCGGGGTGGCGTCATGGAGATCGGCGCGGGCACCGGCCTGATCACCGAGGTGATCGTGCGGGCGACGGAGGGCGAGGTGTTCGCCGTCGAGCCGGCGCTGGCCATGCGGTCGGTGCTGCTGTCGCGGCTGGCCGCCGACGAGGAGGCCCGGCGCCGGGTCACCGTGCTCGCCTGCGGGGCGCTCGACGTCGACGTCGACGAGCCGGTGGCGGCCGTCGTGATGATCTCGGTGCTGCAGGCGTTCCCGGCCGGGCGGCGGGAGGAGTTGTGGCGGGTGCTGGCCAGGCAGCTCGAACCGGGCGGGCTGCTGCTGTTCAACTGGCGCGAGCGGCCCGCGCCCACGCCCGGTGAGCTGGAGCTCATGGGCTCCTACCAGGTCGGGCGGCACGCCTACGAGGTCTGGGGCCAGGTGCTCGACGTCACCGGCGAGACCGTGCGCTCCCGCTTCCTCTACCGGGTCAGGCAGCGCGGCGTGGTGATCGGCGAGGACGAGGTGACCAGCGAGGCCCACCGGCCCGGCGGCGACCGGCTCGCCGCGGAGCTGACGGCGGCCGGGTTCACCAGGGACGAGGCCCCCGACGGCCTGGCCGCCTGGCGAAAGCAGGGAAAGGCGGCATAACCCGAAAAAGGTGGAACCGGGCTTCCGGGTGCGGCCAACAACAGGGTGACCGCATGAGAGAGGACCGGATGTGGTGAGTGTCGAGGACACAACCGCAACGCTGGATGACTCGACCCTGATCGGGCATTCGCTGAGCGATCCTGAGCGTTTCGCCGCGCTGTTCGACCGGCACGCCGACGAGATCCACAGGTACGCCGCCCGCCGCCTGGGCGCCGAGCTGGCCGACGACGTGACGGGGGAGGTGTTCCTCGTCGCCTTCCGCGGCCGCGGCCGCTACGACCGCACCCTGCCCGACGCCCGTCCCTGGCTGTACGGCATCGCCACCAAGGTCGTGTCCCAGCACCGCAGGGCCGAACGGCGGCGCACCGCGGCCATGGCCAGGGTCGGCGCCGAGCGTCCGGGCACGTTCGACGAGCGCAGCGCCGACCGGGTCACCGCCGCGCAGCTCCAGCCCCGCCTGGCCAGGGCGCTGACCAGGCTCAGCGCGGGCGAGCGCGACCTGCTGCTGCTCGTGGCGTGGGCCGACCTGACCTACGAGGACGCCGCGCGCGCCCTCGGGGTGCCCGTCGGCACCGTCCGGTCCAGGCTGCACCGGCTCCGCGTCAAGGTACGCAGGGCGCTCGGCGGCATCGATCCCTTCGCAGAGGAGCCCCAGCATGGATGACGAGATCCGGACGTTCGCCGACGGCAGGCCGCCGGCGCCGCCGTACGAGCCGCAGGCCCGCGCGCGGGCCAGGGAACGGCTGCTGGCCGAGGCGCGCGGCGGGCGGCGCCTGCGGCTGCCGAGGCTGGGCTGGCAGACGGCCGCGGCCTTCGGCGTCACGGTCGTCCTGGTCGGCGGCGTGGCGGTGGCGCTGTCCGGCCAGGGCGGGACGGACGCCCGCCCGGCCACCTCCGTGCTGCTCACGGCCGGCGAGCTGAACCCCCGGCCGGACCAGTTCATCCTGATCGAGTCCGACACCATGTACGGCTCGCGCTCGGTCGACGCCTCCGGCGGGCAGAGCCGCTACCTCTACCGCCAGCACCGCAGGATCTGGAAGTCCGTGGACGGCAGCAAGGACGGCCTGCTGCAGATCGAGGGCCGCGAGCCGCGCCCCTGGCCGGGCCAGTCGCTGCCGGCGAACGCCACGAGCTGGCGGGGCAGCGAGTGGAACCGGCTGGCCGCCTGCCCCGACCGGCGCGGCCCCTACCGCGACGACTACGCCTACCTGAGCACGCTCCCTGCCGAGGCTACGGCCATGCGCGAGCGCCTGTACCAGCCGGCCCCCCAGGGCGGCAAGGACGCCGATCCCGACGCCGTCGCCTTCACCCGCGCCGGCGACCTCGTCAGGGAGAACTACCTGCCCAAGGCGCAGCGCGACGCCCTGTTCGAGGCGGTCAAGTCGATCCCCGGCGTCGAGGCGGCCGAGGGCGTCGCCGACTCCTCGGGACGCGTGGGCGTGGCGCTGGGCCGGGTCGCCGACTGGGGCGTGCGCGAGGAGCTGATCTTCGATCCGGCCGGGCACACGTTCCTGGGCGAGCGGCAGGTCGTGGTCGACGCCAAGGCGGGCGCGCCGAAGGACAGCGTCCTGGCGTTGACGGCCCAGCTCGACGTCTCCGTGGTGGACGCCCCGCCGCAGGCCCCCGACGCCGCCTCCGACGCGAGCTGCATGCCGGAGAGCGTGGCCCCCACACCCGTTCCGTCGGAGTCCGGCTCGACGGCGACGGAGCTGCCGACGGCCGAGGCGACGATCACCTTCACCCCGGAGCCGACCAGCGAGCCCGCGGCCGAGTCGACCGGCGAGCCGGAGACCGAGCCGACCGAGCCGACCGGCACGCCGCGGCCGACGGTGACGCGTACCGTCACCCCTACCCCGATGGAGAGCGCCCCCGCCGGCTCATGACCCCGGGCCGGCCGACCAGCCGGCAGGCCCACCGGGCGCGCCGTCACGGCGGCGCGCCCTTGGGGGGCAGCGGCCGTTTCCTGGAGGGCCGCCGGCCGAAGTACGGCGGGCGGCGTTACCAGGGGAAGCCGTGAAAGACCTAGAGGTCTTCGAGGACGGCGGCGAGCTGGTCGACCGCCCAGACCAGGTCCTCCTCGGAGATCACGATCGGCGGCGCGAGCCGGATCGTGGACCCGTGGGTGTCCTTGGCGAGCACGCCGCGCGCCATCAGCGCCTTGGAGACCTCGCGCCCGGTGCCGAGGGCAGGGTCGATGTCCACGCCCGCCCACAACCCGCGCCCGCGCACCGCCACCACGCCCTTGCCGGCCAGCTCGCGCAGCCGCGCGTGCAGCACCTCGCCGAGCCGGGCGGCCCTGGCCTGGAACTCGCCGGTGTTCAGGATGTCGATGACGGCGATGCCGACCGCGCAGGCCAGCGGGTTGCCGCCGAAGGTGGACCCGTGCTGGCCCGGCTTGATGACCCCGAGGACGTCCTCGTCCGCGGCGATGGCCGAGACCGGCACCACGCCGCCGCCGAGCGCCTTGCCCAGGATGTAGACGTCGGGGACGACGTTCTCGTGGTCGCAGGCGAACGTGCGGCCGGTGCGCCCGAGGCCCGACTGGATCTCGTCGGCGATCATCAGCACGTTGTTCTCGGTGCAGATGCGCCGGACCTCGGTCAGGTAGCCGTCCGGCGGCACCAGCACGCCCGCCTCGCCCTGGATCGGCTCGACGAGCACGGCCACCGTGTTGTCGTCGATGGCCTCCCTGATCGCCTCGGCCGAGCCGTAACGCACGATCCTGAACCCGGGCGTGTACGGCCCGAACCCGTCGTGCGCGTCGGGGTCGGTGGAGAAGCTGATGATCGTGGTGGTGCGGCCGTGGAAGTTGTCCTCCATCACGATGATGTTGGCCTGCTCCGGCGCGACGCCCTTGACCTCGTAGCCCCACTTGCGGGCCACCTTGATCGCGGTCTCGACGGCCTCGGCGCCGGTGTTCATCGGCAGGATCATGTCCTTGCCGGTGAGGTCGCCGAGCCCGGCGCAGAACTGGGCGAACTGGTCGTGGTAGAAGGCCCGGCTGGTCAGCGTGAGGTTCTTCAGCTGCTCCTGGGCGGCCTCGATGATCTTCGGGTTGCCGTGGCCGAAGTTCAGTGACGAGTAGCCCGACAGGCAGTCGAGATAACGCTTGCCCTCGACGTCGGTGACCCACGCGCCGTGCGCCTCGTGGATGACCACGGGCAGCGGATGGTAGTTGTGCGCGCTGCGGCGCTCGCTTACTTCGATCAGCTCTGCGCTGGTGCTCATGTTACTTCTCCCCCCTGATCTCCAGTGTGCAGCACTTGGGACCGCCGCCCGCCTTGCGCAGCTCCGACAGCTCGACCGGGATCACCTCGTAGCCGTGCCGCTTGAGCTCCAGCTGGAGCCCGGACGCCTCGGAGTTGATCACCACGTTCCGGCCGTCGCTGACCGCGTTGAGGCCGAGCACCTCGGCGTCCTCGGCGGTCGCGATCACCGCGTCCGGGAACATCGCGCGCAGCACCTCCTGGCTGCCCTGGGAGAAGGCGCCGGGGTAGTAGGCGACGTTGCGGCCGTCGAGCGGGAACAGCGCGGTGTCCAGGTGGTAGAAGCGCGGGTCGACCAGCTTCAGCGAGACGACCGGGCGGCCCAGGTACTCCTGCGCCTCCTGGTGGGCGACCACGTCGGTGCGGAAGCCGGTGCCGGCCAGGATGACGTCGTCGAGGGTGAGGAAGTCGCCCTCGCCCTCGTTGACGTGCGTGGGCTCCAGCGTCGGGTAGCCGCGCTCGACGAACCAGCGCAGGTAGGCCGGGCCCTCGGGGCCGCGCTCGGGGAAGGTGAAGCGGGCGCCGTAGACCCGGCCGCCGACGACCAGCGCGCCGTTGGCGGCGAACACCATGTCGGGCAGACCCTCGATCGGGTCGATGAGGCTGACCTGGTGCCCGAGCTCCTCGTACGCCGACTTCAGCCCTTCCCACTGCCGGATCGCCACCTCACGGTCGGCGCCGGCCTCGGGGTCCATCCACGGGTTGATGGCGTACTCGACCGCGAAGTAGTCCGGGCGGCACATGAGGAAGTGTTTGGGCATGCAGGGCTCCGTCGTCGTCAGTTCAGGGGAAGTCCCGTATCGGGGAGACGGGGACAGCCTAAGAATTGACGTTTGCGCAGGCCAAGCGGTCCGCATTGCGCGTTGGCGCAGGTCTGTTGCGTCTATCGCCCGACGACGTGCGATCCGTTGCGCGACTCCGTCAGGGCGGCTCCCGGAGGGATGTCCACCAGCCGTGACAGCACGATCGAGCTCTTGGTCCGCACCACGAAAGCCTCCGCCGCGATGCGCTCGATGACCCGCTCGACGTGCCGCACGTCGGTGGCCCTGATGTGCAGCAGCGCGTCGGCCTCGCCGGTGATCGTGGCCGCCGCCACCACCTCGGGGAACTTGGCCACCGCCAGCGCGATGTCCGACGGCTTGGTCTTGCCCTGGCAGAACAGCTCGACGTACGCCTCGGTGGTCCAGCCGAGCGCCTGCGGCGCGACCCGCGCGCTGAAACCGGTGATCGCCCCGCTCTTCTGCAGCCGGTCGACCCGCCGCTTGACGGCCGACGCGCTCAGCCCCACCTGCTGGCCGATGTCCGCGTAGGTCGCGCGGGCGTCGTCGACGAGCGCCGCGATGATGTCACGATCGAGCCGGTCCAGTTCCACGGGCTCTGTATACCGCCTGGCCAGGCTGGCGCGCGACGAGCGCCGCGCGGGAGACTGGGCGTTCGGTCCACTGCCGGAGGATTGCCGCCACATGAATATCGCACGTTTTCCCGAGGGTTTCGTCTGGGGGGTCTCGACGTCGGCCTTCCAGATCGAGGGCGGCACGGCCGCCGACGGCCGCGGGCCGTCCATTTGGGACGCCTTCGCCGGTGGCCCGGCCGACGCCTGCGACCATTACCACCGATATCGCGAGGACGTCTCGCTGATGAAAGAGCTGGGAATGGCCGCGTACCGGTTCTCGGTGAGCTGGCCGCGCATTCTTCCGGACGGGTCGGGAAAGGTGAACCCGGCCGGTCTCGACTTTTACCAGCGGCTGGTCGACGCCCTGCTGGAGGCGGGCATCACGCCGTTGGCCACCCTTTATCACTGGGATCTGCCGCAGGCGCTGCAGGAGCGCGGGGGATGGCCGTCCCGCGACACCGCCCGCTGTTTCGCGGACTACGCGGCGATCGTGGCCGAGCGGCTCGGCGACCGGGTCGCCACCTGGTTCACCGTGAACGAGCCGTGGGTGGCGGCCTTCGTCGGCCACGGCTCGGGGGTGCACGCGCCGGGCCGGCGGTCGGCCGCCGAGGCGTTCAGGAGCGCTCACCACCTGCTGCTCGCCCACGGCCTGGGCGCCCAGGCCCTGCGCGCCGCCGGGGCCGCCGAGGTGGGGGCCGTGCTCAACTTCTCGCCCGTGCTGACGCCGGCCCAGGTCGGCGACTTCGACCGGCCGCTGTCGCAGGAGGACGCCGAGGCCGTGGCCAGGATCGACGCGCTCGTCCACCGGCAGTTCCTCGACCCGATGCTGCGCGGCGCCTACCCCGCCGACCTGCTGCCGGTCATCGAGGAGCACGCCGGGCTCGGGCACGTCCACGACGGCGACCTGGCCGACATCGCGCAGCCGCTCGACCTGCTCGGCGTCAACTACTACGCGCCGGCGGTCGTCCAGGCGCAGCCCGGCGAACCGGCCGACCCGGCTTATCCGGGAAGCGCGGGCGTGCTTTTCAGCACCATTCCCACGGCGGTCACCGCGATGGGCTGGCCGATCGTCCCGAACGCCCTTTCCCGGTTACTGCGGCGGCTCGCCGGCGAACATCCCGACCTTGAACTGATGATCACCGAGAATGGCGCCGACTTCGTCGACACGGTCACTCCCGACGGCATTCACGACGTCGATCGCGTGCAATTCATCGAGGAACATCTACGGGCCCTGCGGACCGCCCTCGAGGAGGGCGCGAAGGTCCGCGGATATCTCGCCTGGACGCTGCTCGACAATCTCGAATGGGCCGAGGGGTACCGGCGCAAGTTCGGCCTCGTGCACGTCGACTTCGACACCCAGCGCAGGCGGCCCAAGGACAGCGCGCTGTGGTACCGCGACGTGATCAGGCGCAACGGCCTGACCGAGGCCCCGCCCAGGCGTCCGACGCTGGAGACGGTGGCCGCCCGCGCCCGCGTCTCCCGGGCCACGGTCTCCCGCGTCGTCAACGGCGAGGCGTCGGTCAGCCCCGAGGTGCGCTCCACGGTCCTGCAGGCCGTCAAGGAGCTCGGTTACGTGCCCAACGCCGCCGCGCGCAGCCTGGTGACCCGGCGCACCGACACCGTGGCGCTCGTGTTGTCGGCGCCCAGGCGCGCCGCCGACCCGATGGTCGCGGCCGTCGTCCAGTACGTGACGAGCCTGCTGGAGGGCGCGGGCAAGCAGATCACCCTCATGCTCGCCGACACCGCCGAGAGCCGGCGCCGCATCGTCCGGCACGCCGAGGCGCGCCAGGTGGACGGCGTCGTCCTGCTGCCGCCCGAGCGGGGCGACACCCTGGCGGAACGGCTCTCGCGCACCGGCGTGCCGCTCGTGCTGCTGGGCCGGCCGCCGGTCGCCTCGCTGGTGCCGTACGTGGACGCCGACAACGCCGGGGGCGCGGCGGCGGCCACCGAGCACCTGCTGGCCACCGGCCGCCGCCGGATCGGCGTGATCTGCGGCCCGATGGACCTGGTCGCCACCCAGGACCGGCTCGCCGGCCACCGCGCGGCCCTCGACCGCGCCGGGCTGCGGCCCAGACTGGCGATCGGCGACCTGACCCGGGCCTCCGGCACGGCGGCGGCCGAGCAGCTCCTCGGCGACGCCCCCGACCTGGACGCGATCTTCGCCGCCGACGACCAGATGGCGATCGGCGCCCTGCTGGCCGCCCGCGCCGCGGGCCGGCGGGTGCCCGGCGACCTGGCGATCGTGGGCTTCGACGACATCGACGCCGCCTCGGCCACCACCCCGGCACTCACCACCGTCCGGGCGCCCGTCACCGAGCAGGCGCTGGCGCTGGCTCGGCTGCTGCTGTCGCGGCTGGAGGGCCGGAGCACCACGCCGGTCGTCCTGCCCACCCGGCTGGTCGTGCGGGAGTCGGCCTAGATCTGCCGCTCGAACAGGCGCGGGAAGACCTTGGACACCTTCGACAGCAGGTACTCGCCGTAGGTGCCGGTGAAGTCGACCTGGCCGTCCCAGCGCTCGCCGGCGGCGTAGGGGAGGGGCGGCACCACGCTGTCCCAGCCGGGGTCGAAGAAGAACGGGTAGCTCAGGCGCTCGTTGCCGCTGAGATTGCGCACGCGGTGCGGGGTCGAGCGGTAGCGGCCGCCGGTGAGCTTGTCGAGCATGTCGCCGATGTTGCAGACGAACGTGCCCGGCAGCGGCGGCGCCTCGATCCAGCCGTCCGCCGTGCGGACCTGGAGGCCGCCGTTGGCGTCCTGGAGGAGGAGGGTGAGCAGGCCGTAGTCGGTGTGCTCGCCCACGCCCCAGGTCTCGTCGTCGTCCGGGGGCGCGGGCGGGTAGTGGAAGATGCGGAACAGGATGGTCGGGTCCGCGGTGTAGCCGGTGCGGAAGTAGCTCTCGTCCAGGCCCAGGCTGAGCGCGATCCCCGACATGACCGCCTGCGCGACCTCCGTCATCGTGTCCAGGTAGGCGAGCACGGCCTCGCGCAGCTCGGGCACCTGGACGGGGAACTGGTTGGGGCCGTGCAGCGGGAGCGGGCCGGGCGGCTGCTCGGCGCCGAAGTAGACGCCCTCCTTCAGGTCCGGCCGCCCGGAGGTCAGCTCGCCGCCCACCGGGAAGAAGCCGCGCCAGGCCGGGCCGCCGCGGTCCATCGAGATCTCGTCCTTGACCTCTGCGGGCAGCGCGAAGAAGCGCCTGGCGGCGGCGTCGAGCCGGTCGAGTAGCTGCTGCGGCACGCCGTGCCCGCGGACGTAGAAGAAGCCGCTGTCCCGGCAGGCCGCGCCGATCGCCGCGCCGACGGCCTGCCTGTCACCGCCCGGGGTGTCGCCGATCAGCGGGGAGATGTCGATCACCGGCAATTCGCGCACCGTCTCATTGTTCCCCATCTCCCGCCGTCACCACCGAACGCCGTCACCACCGAACGCCGTCACCACCGAACGCCGTCACCACCGAACGCCGTCACCACCGAAGCGGACGCCGCCGTCGCGCGGGCGGTCAGGTCGTCGAGAAGGTGAACCAGTTGACGTTGACGAAGTCGGCGGGCTGGCCGCTGCTGAAGGTCAGGTAGACCGTGTGCGTGCCGGTCACCCCGCTGATGTTGGCCGGGACCGTGCGCCAGCTCTGCCAGCCGCCCGTATTGGCCAGCGCGAAGTCGCCGACGGGCGGGGCGGACGGGCTGTCCAGCCGCACCTGCACCAGCCCGCTCACGCCGGCCGCCGCCCCCGAGGCCACCCTGGCCTTGAACTGGCGGGCGGGCTCGGAGCCGAAGTTCACCCCGTCGTAGCGCAGCCAGTCGCCGCCCGCGATGGCGCCGACGTTCTGGCCGCCGCCGGTGTCGGTGGTGGCCTCGACGATGGTGCCCGACTGGGCCTGGTAGCGCTCGGCCTGGATGGTGGAGCGCGCGTCCACGCCGCCCGGGACGGTCGGTGTCGCCGTCGGGGTGGAGACCGTGCCGCTCTGCCAGACGGCCACGTAGTCCACCAGCAGCGGGTGCCCGGGGACGGTCGCCGCCGTCGGGGTGCCCGTGCCGGCCAGGGCGTTGGGGAACGCGCCGCCCATGGCCAGGTTGAGCAGCAGGAAGTAGCCGCCGTGTCCGGTCATGTTGGTCCAGGTGGCGGCGTCGAGCTGGTTCTGGCTCACGCTGTGGAACTGCTGGCCGTCGACGTACCAGCGGAGCTGGTTCGGGCTGGCGGCGCGGTCCCACTCGAAGCGGTAGGTGTGGAAGGCCGACTGGCAGGACGATCCGGGGCAGGCCCGGCTCGCGCCCAGGCCGGTCGTCTCGTTGCAGGGCCCGCCGGGGCTGACGCCGCAGTGGAGCACGCCCCACACCGAATTGATGCCGTTGACGTTCTCCATGATGTCGAACTCGCCGATGCCCGGCCAGTTCCAGTAGTTCCCCCGGTACGGCGCCCCGAGCGCCCAGAACGCCGGCCAGTAGCCGAGCGCCGCCTGACCGGTCACGTCCGGCATCTGGATCCGGCCCTCGATCCGCAGGACCCGCCCGTCGGCCGGCTTGAAGTCGGCCCGCCTGGTCTCGATGCGGGCCGAGGTCCACTCGCCCGAGCCGCTGCGCAGGGGCGTGATGCGCAGGTTGCCCGAGCCGTCGAGGCTGACGTTGGAGGTGCTGGAGGTGTAGTTCTGGATCTCGCCGGTGCCCCAGTCGCCCGGTCCGCCGGGGTAGCCGTGCCCGGTGTCGATGATCCACTCGGCGGACGAGGGCGGCGTGCCCGCCGCGCCGTTGAAGTCGTCGGACCAGACCAGCGACCAGCCGGACGGCGTGGACGGCACGGACGCCGAGGCGCTGACGGCCACTTTGACGAGCAGGCCGGTGAGTGCCACGAGCACCACCGCCACGGCCACCAGGCGGCGCCTGTGCCGGATCTCTGTTGTCATCCCTGCTCCATGGGGGGTGATGGAGTCGACTGAGAGAGCGCTCTCTTGACGCGACGTAAACACGCTGCTGACCGCGTGTCAATATGGGAGAGCGCTCTAGAGCAGATCGACGGACGACGCCCCGGCGGCCTCGAACGCCGCCCGCCAGAAGCTCTCCAGCAGCGGGAACCGGCCGGGGGCGGACTTCTTCGCCCGCAGGAACCCGTGCACCACCACCGCGTACCCGGACAGGTCGGGCAGCAGCCGCGCGTCCCGCAGCTCCTCGATCTTCCGGCCGCGGGCGGCCTCGTTCGGGTCCAGCTCGCCGACGTCCAGGTCGCCGTGGTCGTTGAGCAGGTCGCTGAACACGATGAGCCGGTGCTCCCGGTCCGGCTGCCGCAGCGCGCTGAGCTGCTTGGCCGCGTACCGCAGGGCGCCCAGGACGTCCGAGCCCCGGCCCTCCTTCGGGCAGTCGAGCAGCTCGACCGCCCGGGGCAGCACCTGCGTGATCCGGCGGGCCCTGACCCGGTCCTCGACCGCCGGGTCGTCGTCGGGGTTCTCGGTGCGGGTGGCGGCGATGGGCACCGGGTCCCTGCGGCACGCGCCGCTCTCCGAGCCGCCGGTCACCGCCGCGAAGCCGATCCAGTCGCAGCCCTTGGCGAAGCCCGGCAGCTCGGACTCGACGTCGTTCCTGGCGGTCACCGGGTCGGCGTAGCCCGTCGCGTCGACGACCGCGCCGCACACCGGGCCCGGATCCGTGCCGCACCCGCTCACCGGGACCGCGGCCAGCGCCAGCACCACCACGACCCGCCCGGACCGGCTGGTCATCGGCGCCCTCCGGCCGGGGAGGTTCGCGCGCCCGTCCGGCGGGTCCCCTCGTCCGAACGGCCGCGACAAGAACGCCATCCGCGTCTCCTGGCTCCGGCCGGACGCGACCCCGGCTCGAATGTCACTGAATTTCAGACTAGTTCGTCATGTCCTTTTCCGGCGGGGTGATCCGGCGTCCGCACGCGAAACGGCGGCCACCGGCGCCCTGGTCGGGAGCCCGTGACCGCCGTCGTGTCCGGAGGGGGAGGTGGCCGCTCAGCCCTTCTCCGCCTCGCCGGTGGCCTGCTCGAGCGCGTCCTCGGGCGAGGCCTCGAGGTCCTGCTCGGCGTCGGCGCCGGCCTGCGCGGAGGCCTTGTCCAGGCGCACCCAGCTCGTCACGCTCTCCACCGCGAACAGCACGAACAGGTACGCCGTCAGCACCGCGAGCACCGGCGTCAGCCAGCCCAGCGCCGCACCGGCACCGATGATCAGCAGGCGCAGCTCCCAGCCGAGCCCCGCGTGGAACACCCACGCGGGCGGCCAGATGCTCTGCCGGGTGCGGTAGACGGTGTCGTAGGTGTGGTAGCCCACGACGTAGACCAGCACGAACAGCAGCCACTTCGGCGCGCCGGCGGCCAGGCCGATCGCGATCATGGCGAGGAACTCGGTGCCGCGCAGCAGCGGCGGGGTGAGCCAGTCGAAGCGGCCCAGGTGGTCGCGCGGCGCGGTCGGCAGCACGAGCAGCAGCGTGATGGCCACCGGCACGAGCAGCAGCGGCCCCTTGTCGGGCAGCCCGACGACGGTGACGGCGACGACGGCGAGCAGCGCCACGAGCGTGGCGGGCACGGGCGGCAGGCCCTTGCCCAGCTTGCCCGCGAGGGCGTGCACGAGCGGGCCGTCGTCGCGGTAGGCGAGCAGGCGGGCGGTCTGGATGCGGCGGCGTTCCTCGTCGGGGTCCGGCGTGGGGGTGGCCATGGCCTGCGGTTGAGTGATCATACGAGCGACCTCATGAGGCGTCCGGTGAGGGTGTAGGCGGCGGCGACGGAGCCCCAGATCACGAGGGTGAGGAAAGTGATCCGGGCGTCGAAGAGGGCGGCGGTGATCGCGATGGCCGCGAACCGCTCGCCGATGGGGAACACGATCATCTTCCGCGCCCAGTGGACCGCGCGGAACTTGCCCGCCCTGGTCCACATCTTGAGCACGCCGCGCAGGCCCTGGCTGCGCTCGGCCTTGCGCCGCTCCAGCGCCCTGCGCAGGTCGCGGTCGTCGGGGGCGTCGAGCGGGAGGGTGGGCAGCTGCGCGGGCGGCTTGCGCCGGTTGGAGATGCCGAAGGAGAAGTCGAGCAGGTGGCGTACGGACTGGAGCCCGATGGCGGCCAGCGCCAGGATCCAGATGTCGTCGCCGTTGCCCGAGACGACCCAGCCGACGGCCAGGCCGGCGAAGACCACGTATTCCTTGAAGCGGTCGAAGGTGGCGTCGAGCCAGGCCCCCAGCACGCCGAACTTGCGGGCGTACCGGGCCACCTGCCCGTCGACGCAGTCGAAGACGAAGGCGAAGTAGATCAGCAGGCCGCCGGCGACCATCCACGGCCGCTCGCCGGTGGCGAAGCAGGCGGCGGCGGCCACGCCGAGCGTGATCGAGATCAGCGTCACCTGGTTGGGCGTGAGCCCGCGCCGCGCCGCCCAGCGGGCGATGAAGCGCGAGTAGGTGGAGACGAAGTAGGTGGTGAAGAAGCCGTCGGCGCCCTTGACCGCGTTGTTGAGCCGGGCGCGGTCCTCGTTCATGCCGGCCATCTCGGCGCCGGCCTCGTTGACCTCCTCCGGCGTGGTCACCCGGCGGTAGAACAGGTCGCGGCGGCCGCGCACGCCGACCGACACGCCGTTGCGCACCAGGCCGAACACCACGAGCTGGACGAGGTCGTCGTCCGCGCCGAAGCGGTCGGCCATGAGGGCCAGTTCGCGGCAGGTCTGCGCGAGCACGGGGGCGTTGCGGGCGCTGATGTGCAGCGGGCCGAGCACCACCGCGTTGGGCCTGGTCACCGCGTGGTTGGCGGTGCCGACCGACACGACGCGCGACTTGCCGACGCGCGCGCGCACCGGCAGCCCTTCGAGCCGGCCGTAGCCGATCTCCGGGTCGGCCTCGTCGATCGGTACGGTGTCCTCCTGCGCCTCCTCGGCCACCTCCAGACGCGGCTCCTTGGCCACGAGCGCCAGCGCGCCGCGCTTGGCCTTGGTGATCTGGTAGATCAGCTCGTCGTGGACGACCGAGTTCTGGGGGATGATGAAGAGGCTCTCCGTTGCCGATTCTGCGACGTCGGCCAGGGCGCGCAGGGCGGCGGCCACGTCGCCGGTCTCGATCGTGGCGGGCCGCGGGTCATAGGAGACGAGCTGGCTGCGCAGCCGCTCGGCCACGGTGGGATTGCCGGGCAGCGCGGCCAGCCTCAGGCCGGTCGGAGAGGTGTCGGGGCCGGGCGAAGAGCCCAGCAGGACCACGCGGGTCATGACTCCCTTTCGAGGCAGTAGCGGGGGGTTGAACAACGGGTGATGCGGGGACAGACGTCAAAGTCTAGTGACGGCAGGGCAAACTCGCGTCACCAGAGCATGCCCGGAACATGCCGCGCGGGCGGCCGTAAGATGGGCAAGTGAGTCTCTACCGCGACGAAGGCGTCGTCCTGCGGACGCAGAAACTCGGTGAGGCCGATCGCATCGTCACCGTTCTGGCCAAGCGCACCGGCAAGATCCGGGCGGTGGCCAGAGGCGTGCGCCGCACCAAGTCACGCTTCGGCGCGCGGCTGGAGCCGTTCACGCACGTCGACCTCCAGCTCCACACCGGCCGCACGCTCGACGTGATCACCCAGGCGGAGACCATCAGGCCCTACGGCGAGGCGCTGGCCGTCGACTACCCCCGCTACACCGCCGGCAGCGCCATGCTGGAGACGGCCGACCGGCTGACCCACGGCGAGAAGGAGCCGGCGCTGCGGCAGTTCCTGCTGCTGGTCGGCGGCCTGCGCACGCTGTCCGAACGCGCCCACGAGGCCAGGCTGGTCCTCGACGCGTACTTCCTGCGCTCGCTGGCGGTGGCCGGTTACGCGCCCGCGCTGGAGGCGTGCGCCAAGTGCCAGGCCCCGGCGGTCAGGGCCTTCGCCATCGTCGCGGGCGGCGTGGTGTGCGGGGCGTGCCGTCCGGCGGGCTCGGCGGTGCCGGCGGGGGAGACGATCGGGCTCATGACGGCGCTGCTGCGCGGCGACTGGGTCACCGCCGACGCCTCGGAGTCGCGCCACCGCAGCGAGTGCAGCGGTCTGGTGGCCGCATATCTGCAATGGCATCTGGAACACGGAATACGCTCTCTGCGACACGTCGAAAGGGAGCATGCGTGAACGTCCGGCCTCCGACCCCTCATCCGTCAGGCGCCACCCCGCCGCCGATCCCGCGTGACCTCGTGCCCCGGCACGTCGCCATCGTGATGGACGGCAACGGCCGCTGGGCCAAGGCACGCGGCCTGCCGCGCACCGAAGGGCACAAGGCGGGCGAGTCCTCGCTGTTCGACGTCATCGAGGGGGCCCTTGAGCTGGGCGTCCCCTACCTGAGCGCCTACGCCTTCTCCACGGAGAACTGGAAGCGCTCGCCCGACGAGGTGCGCTTCCTGATGGGCTTCAACCGCGACGTCATCAGGCGGCGGCGCGACGAGCTCAACGCCATGGGCGTGCGGGTGCGCTGGGCGGGCCGGCCGGGCCGGCTGTGGAAGAGCGTGATCTCCGAGCTGCAGGCCGCCGAGCAGATGACGCTCGGCAACAACAAGCTGACGTTGCAGTTCTGCGTCAACTACGGCGGTCAGGCCGAGATCGTCGACGCGGCGGTGAAGCTGGCGGCCGACATCGCGGCCGGGCGGGTCAAGCCGTCGAAGGTGAGCGAGAAGGTGTTCGCCCGCTACCTCGACGAGCCGGAGATCCCGCCGGTCGACCTGTTCCTGCGCTCCTCGGGCGAGCAGCGCTTCTCGAACTTCCTGCTGTGGCAGTCGGCCTACGCCGAGATGGTCTTCCTCGACCGGCTCTGGCCCGACTTCGACCGCCGCGACCTGTGGGCGGCGTGCGAGATCTACGCCAAGCGCGACCGCCGCTACGGCGGCGCGATCCCCAACGAGGTCGCCGGCGCCTAGGGACACCCCGGGTTCACCCCCGCTGAGCTGCCGCGCTGGGGCCCTCGACGGGCTCGACCTGAGCGTGCGCACCGGCGAGGTGCACGGCTTCCTCGGCCCCGACGGCGCGGGCAAGAGCACGACCTTCCGGATCCTGCTCGGCCTCGCGCGGGCCGACGCGGGCAGCGTGCGCCTGCTCGGCGGCGACCCCTGGCGCGAGGCCGCCGAGCTGCACCGCCGCCTGGCGTACGTGCCGGGCGACGTCACGCTGTGGCCCGACCTGTCCGGCGGCGGCCGGGCTCACGGCCGGCGGGCTGCTGGCCCTGCGGCGGCGCGACGCCGGCTGAGAGGACGTGGCGTCGCGGCGGTATCCGGAATTCTGGCACGAGGGTCAGGCTGAGAGCCGGTGAAGGCGGGTACAACCCGTTCCCCCACGATGAAGGAGGGCCGATGATCCCAGGTTGCGGCTCGTGCAACTGTTCCGACGTCTTCGCCACCGCCAAGCCGCCGTGGTGGCAGACGTCCAGCGAAGCACCCTGAACCACCCGCAGCTGCCGCCCGTCCCCCGATCGTCGCGGGGACGGGCGGTTCGCGTGCGGGGCGGTCAGGCGCGGCGGCGGGCCCGGTAGGCGGCGACGTGCATGCGGTTGCCGCAGGTGCGGCTGTCGCAGTAGACCCGCGAGCGGTTGCGGGACTCGTCGACGAACACGCGGTCGCAGTCGGGGGCCGAACAGGTGCGCAGACGCTCCATCTCGCCCTCCACCAGCAGGTGCGCCAGCGCCACGCCGCAGTCGGCGGCCACGTGCTCGGCCAGGGAGGCGTCGGTGGCGAAGTAGTGCACGTGCAGCGGGTGGCCGTCGTGCTCGGTCAGCCTGGGCGTGATGCGCGTCTCGGCGAGCAACGCGTTGAGCGTGCGCACGGCGCTGGCCACGTCGGAGGCCGTGAACACCCGGTGGAACGCCTCGCGCACCATGCGCACCTGGCCGAGGTCGCGGGCCGTCAGCGCGCCGATGCCGCTGATCTGCCGGGACTCCACGAAGGCTTGCAGCTCGGCCAGGCTGGCCAGACCGTCGTCGCCGCCGGTGGACGGCGAGGTGTTGACCAGGTCGACAACGGTCGCCAAAGAATGCACCATGTCATGGCCAAACGGCATGTTGACTCCTGTCGGGGCCGGTTCTAGCGTGGTCGCAGCGTATCTCTCCCATGGGGCTCCGGGGGTTTCCGTGAGTGCATATCGGCGTATCGTCCTGATCGCGATCGCCGGAGCACTGATCATCTCCACCTCCGCGCCCCTGGTGCGGTTGTCCGGGGCGTCGCCCGCGACGTCGGCGTTGTTCCGCTGCGCGTACGCGGCGCCGCCCATGGTGCTGCTCGCCTGGCTCGAACGGCGGAAGCTGGGGCCCCTGCCCTGGCGGAACGCGCTGCCGGCCTGGGCGGCGGGCGTGCTGTTCTCGCTCGACCTGCTGTTCTGGCACCAGTCGATCAAGCTGGTCGGCGCGGGCCTGGCGACCGTGCTGGGCAACCTGCAGGTGTTCATCGTGGCCTTCGCCGCCTGGGGCCTCTTCCGCGAGCGCCCCGCCAACCGGCTCATGGCGAGCACGCCGATCGTCTTCGGCGGGGTCGTGCTGATCTCCGGGGTGTTCGACGGCGCGGCCTACGGGCTCGACCCCGTCATGGGCGCCGTCACCGGGCTGGCGACCTCGGTCGTGTACGCGGCCTACCTGCTGCTCATGAAGGCCGGGCCGGGGCGCACGGCGGGGCCGCTGGCGCACGCGACCGTCGTGGCCACCGTGCTGATCGCGGCGCTCAGCCCGCTGTTCGGCGGGGCCGACCTGGCCCCGGAATGGCCGGCGCACGGATGGCTGCTGCTGCTCGCGCTGGGGCCGCAGGTGGCCGGATGGCTGCTGATCACGTACTCGCTGCCCAGGCAGCCCGCGGCGCTCACGGCGCTGCTGCTGCTCGTGCAGCCGATGACCACGGTCGCCATCTCCACGCTCACGCTGGGGGAGCGGCCCTCCGCGCTGCAGCTCGCCGGGTGCGCCGCCGTCGTGCTCGGCGTGCTGTACGGCTCCCGCGGCCCTCAGCCCACGCGGGCCGGCGCCGAGCAGGACGAGCAGGTGCCGAAGACCTCGACCGTGTGAGTGATCTCGGTGAAGCCGTGGTCGCTGCCGACCGCCTCCGCCCAGCGCTCGACGGCCGGGCCGGCCACCTCGACCGTGTGCCCGCAGCGGCGGCAGACCAGGTGGTGGTGATGGTCGTCGCTGGCGCACGCCCGGTAGACCGACTCGCCCTCGTCGGTGCGCAGCACGTCGACCTGGCCGCAGTCGGCCAGCGCCTGCAACGCCCGGTAGACGGTGGTCAACCCGATCTTGGCGCCGTGCAGGCGCATCTCTGCATAGACGTCCTGGGCGCTGCGGAACCCCTCGCTGCGGCGAAGGGTGTCGTGCACGGCATCGCGCCTCGTCGTCATGCGACCTCCTCGACACGGACATGTGGTCGCCGGCTCACTGGGGACTCCTGGATACGGCCTCGCCGTACGAATTTACCGACAGCCAGGGCCAGGACGAAGCCGGCGAGGGCGAGAAGCACGATCGCCGCGCCCGGAGGCACCCGCGACGACATCGTCGAGGCCAGCAGACCGCCCACCGAGGCGAGCACGCCGAACAGCATCGCCAGGCCCATCGTCGCCCGAAAGCCCCTGGTGAGCTGCTGGCTCGTGGCCACCGGGATCACCATCAGGGCGCTGACCAGCAGCAGGCCGACCACGCGCATGGCGATGACCACGGTGAGCGCGGCGGTGACCGCGATCAGCAGGCTGAGGAAGCGCACCGGCAGGCCGCTGGCCTTGGCCATCTCCTCGTCCTGGCACAGCACGAACAGCTCCCTGCCGAAGACGACGACCACGCCGATCACCGCCACGGCCAGCGCGCCGATGATCCAGATGTCCTCCCGCGTGACGCTGGCGATGGCGCCGAACAGGTAGGAGTTCAGCTTGGCGTTGCTGCCGCCGGGGGCGATGCCCATGAGCATGACGCCGCCCGCGATGCCGCCGTAGAACAGCAGGGCGAGCGCGACGTCGCCGCTGGTCCGGCCCCGGGCCCTGACCAGCTCGATCGCCACCGCGCCCAGCACCGAGACGACCACGGCCGTCAGCACCGGCGCCGTGCCGGTCAGGAAGCCCAGCGCCACGCCGGTCAGGGCGACGTGCCCGATGCCGTCGCCGAGCAGCGACAGCCTGCGCTGCACGATGAACGTGCCCACCGCGGGCGCGCACAGCCCCACCAGCAGCGCGGCGATCAGCGCGAGCTGGAAGAGGTTCTCCTGCAGAAGGTCGATCATCGCGGTTCTCCCTGCCAGCCGGTCAGCGGGCCGGCGGCCGGCTCCTCGGCGTGCGGATGCTGGTGCTCGTGTCCCGGCCTGGCGCACTCGCCCTCGGGCCGCGGCGGCTCGCCGTCGTGCGCGACGCGGCCCTCGCGGACCACGACGCCGCGGGTGATCAGCGGCTCCAGCGGGCCCAGCTCGTGGGCGACCAGGACGATCGTCTTGCCGTCGCGGACCAGGCCGCTCAGCGTGTCGGCCAGGAGCTGCTGGGTCTCGGCGTCGACGCCCGCCGTGGGCTCGTCCATCACGTACGTGTCGGGCTCCCCGGCCAGGGCGCGGGCGATGAGCACGCGCTGCTGCTGGCCGCCCGAGAGCGACTGCACGGGGTCGCCGGCCCGGCCGGTCAGGTCGACCGCGTCGAGGGCGTGCGCGACCGCCGCCCGGTCGGCCGCGCTGGTCCTGCGCAGCCGGCTCTGCCTGGCGACGCGGCCCGAGGCCACGACCTCGCGGACGGTGGCGGGCACGCCGCCGCCGACCTGGAGGCGCTGGGGCACGTAGCCGATGCGCCACCAGTCGCGGAACCGGGCGGGCGGGGAGCCGTACAGGAGGGTCTGGCCGCCGGACAGCGGGGTGAGGCCGAGCAGGGCGCGGACCAGGGTGGACTTGCCCGAGCCGTTGGCCCCCAGGAGGGCCACGACCTCGCCGGGGCAGACGGTCAGGTCGACGCCGCGCAGGATCTGCCGGCCGTCGAAGCTGACCCGGCCGCCGGTCATCGCGAACGCCGTCTCGCTCATGCCGCACACCCCAGAGCCGTCCGCAGGGTCTTGAGGTTGTCGCGCATGGCCGTCAGGTAGTCGCCGGCGGGCTTGCTCTCCAGCGGGTCGAGCACGGCCGTCTTCGCGCCGACCTCGCCGGCCAGCACCTCGGCCACCTTCGGGCTCACCAGGGACTCGGTGAAGATCGTGGTGGCGCCCTCGGCCCTGGCCAGCGCGGCCACCTCCGACAGGCGCTTGGGCGACGGCTCGGTCTCGGGGTCGAGCGTGATGCCCACCTGCTTGAGCTTGTAGCGGTCGGCCAGGTAGCCGAACGCCTCGTGCGCGGTGACCAGCGTCTTGCCGGCGCAACCGGCCAGGCCCTTGGCGAACTCCTGGTCGAGGCCGCCCAGCACGCCCGCCGCCGTGGCGGCGCGGTCCTTGTAGGCCTGCGCGTGGGCGGGGTCGGCGGCGGCCAGGCGCTCGCCCAGCTTCCCGGCGACCGTGGCCAGCCGGGACGGGTCGAGCCAGATGTGCGGGTCGTAGGAGACGCCGTGCTCCTCGGCGTGGCCCTCCTCGCCGGCGTGCCCGTCCGCCGGGATCGTGGTGACGACGGCGGCGGCGTCGAAGGCGGTGTCGGCGGAGACGGCGTCGTCGACGGCCGGCTGCACGCCCTTGACGTAGACCGTGAGCGCGGCGTCCTGGAGCTTGGTCATCTGCTGGATGCCCAGCTCCAGGTCGTGCGGCTCGACGCCGGGCGCGGTCAGGACGGTCACGTCGGCGTCGGGCCCGGCCACCTGCTCCGTGAGCCACTGGAGCGGGTAGAAGGCGGCGATCACCGCGGGCCTGCCGCCCGCGGCGGTCTCGGTGCTCTCCGCGGCCCCGGCGCCACAGGCGGACGTGGCCAGCAGGGCTGCTCCGGCGAGGAAGGTTACGGCGCGCATTGGGGGCGTACGGGACATCACGCCCTCAAGTATGGAGAAAATGAAAATGATTGTCAAAATCCCCGGCGGGCCGGCCTAGAACGCCCCAAACCGGTCAGCGGCCAGGAGCGCCAGGAAGACCAGCATCACGACCCGCAGCAGCCGCCCGCCGACGCCCAGCGACGGCCACGACAGGTACGCCAGCCACCCGACGAACGCCAGCACCGCCAGCGCCGCCACGCCGCCCAGCCAGTTGGCCAGCGCGAAGGCGGCCAGCAGCAGGATCACCAGCACGGCGGGGGCCACCCACCTGGGCACCTGCGTGAACAGAAACGTCATCGGGACCGCGCTGCGCCGCTCGACGGCCCTGCGCGCGCCGCCCGCGCCCGGCGTGAAGAACTGCTCGCCCCGGGGCAGCGGGCGCTTGTTTTTGGAGGCCACGTCGAGAGCCTATGGGAGTTCGCGTGACAGCAGGGTGCGCACCTCTAGGCTGGGCTGGTGCTCGCCGTGATCCGATACACCGTGCCAGAGTCCCAGTCCCAGGACTTCCTCAAGCAGGGCCACGCCATCCTCGACACCTTCGCCGCCCAGCCGGGGTTCCACCGCGGGCGGCTGGCCCGTTCGGTCGACGAGCCCAACCTGTGGGCGCTGGTCAGCGAATGGGAGGGCGCCGGGTTCTACCGCAGGGCGCTGTCGGCCTCCAGGATGGTCATGTACCCGTTGATGATCCTCATGGTCAACGAACCCAGCGCGTTCGAGGACGTGTACACGCAAGAGGGCGCGTAGCATCACTCGCGCGCGGGACCGGGTGGGCGTCCCCTAAGCTGGGATCTCACCGAATTCACTCGCCGACCTCCAGCCGGAAAGAGACGCAACCAAAATGGCACGACGCACCGACGTCATGGACACCATCGTCAGCCTCGCCAAGCGCCGCGGGCTCGTTTACCCGTCGAGCGAGATCTACGGCGGACTTCGCGCGTCGTGGGACTACGGTCCTCTGGGTGTCGAGCTGAAGAACAACGTCAAGCGGCAGTGGTGGCTGTCGATGGTCCAGTCGCGCGACGACGTGGTGGGCCTCGACTCCTGCGTCATCCTGGCGCCGGAGGTCTGGCGGGCCAGCGGCCACGTCGAGACCTTCACCGACCCGCTGACCGAGTGCCAGTCGTGCCACAAGCGCTTCCGCGCCGACCACCTCGTCGAGGCCTACGAGGAGAAGAACGGCAAGGAGCCCGAGAACGGCCTGGCCGACATCACCTGCCCCAACTGCGGCAACAAGGGCACCTTCACCGAGCCCCGGCAGTTCAGCGGCCTGCTCAAGACCTTCCTCGGCCCGGTGGAGGACGAGTCGGGCCTGGCCTACCTGCGTCCCGAGACCGCCCAGGGCATCTTCATCAACTACCTCAACGTGCAGCAGTCGGCGCGCAAGAAGGTCCCGTTCGGCATCGGCCAGGTCGGCAAGTCCTTCCGCAACGAGATCACCCCGGGCAACTTCATCTTCCGCACCCGCGAGTTCGAGCAGATGGAGATGGAGTTCTTCGTCAAGCCCGGCACCGACGAGGAGTGGCACCAGTACTGGATCGACGAGCGGTTCCGCTGGTACTCCGACCTGGGCATCAACAAGGACAACCTGCGCCTCTACGAGCACCCGCAGGAGAAGCTGTCCCACTACTCCAAGCGCACCGTCGACGTCGAGTACCGCTTCAACTTCCAGGGCTCGGAGTGGGGCGAGCTCGAAGGCATCGCCAACCGCACCGACTTCGACCTCACCGCCCACTCCAAGGCCTCGGGCGTCGACCTGAGCTTCTTCGAGCAGGACACCGGTGAGCGTTACGTCCCCTACGTCATCGAGCCGGCCGCCGGCGTCGACCGGGCCACGCTGACCTTCCTGCTCGACGCCTACACCGAGGACGAGGCGCCCAACGCCAAGGGCGTCCTGGAGAAGCGCACGGTGCTGCGGCTCGACCACCGGCTCGCGCCGGTCAAGGCCGCGGTGCTGCCGCTGTCGCGCAACGCCGACCTGTCGCCGAAGGCGCGCGACCTGGCCGCGCAGCTGCGCAGGCGGTGGAACGTCGAGTTCGACGACGCGGGCGCGATCGGCCGCCGCTACCGTCGCCAGGACGAGATCGGCACCCCGTTCTGCATCACCGTCGACTTCGACACCCTCGAAGACCACGCGGTGACGATCCGCGAGCGCGACAGCATGGCCCAGGAGCGCATCGCCATCGACCAGGTCGACTCCTACCTGCGCCAGCGCCTCAACGACTGACCCCGGCACCACCTCACCGGCGCCGCCCCGGCTCTCCGCCGCGGGCGGCGCTCGCGTTTTCCAGCCAGGCCGCAGGACAGGCCGGGTCGGTCAGGACAGGTGGCGGCCGAACCAGGTCAGCACGTAGTCGTAGGCCTGCGAGGCGGCCCGCTCGTCGTAGCGGGCGCCCGTGTCGTTGAAGAAGGCGTGGCCGACGCCGGGGACGGTCACCAGCTCGTGGGTGAGCCCGGCCTTCGTCAGCGCCGCCTCGGCCGCGTCCCTGGTGGCGTTGACGCGGTCGTCCTGCTCGGCGTAGATCGCCAGCACGGACGCCTTGGTGCCGGTCAGGTCGGCGTCGTCGGGCAGCGGGCCGTAGAAGGGCGCGGCGGCGGCCAGCCGGGTCTCCCCGGACGCCAGCAGCAGCCACGTCATCCCGCCGCCGAAGCAGAACCCGATCATGCCCAGCCCGGCGCCCTCGGCCCGCTGCTCCAGCTCGCCGACCGCCGCCTTCATGTCGGCCACGAACCGCTCCTGAGGGATCTCGCCCAGCTTCGCCGTGACCTGTGCGGGGTCGGCGAACGCGGCCGTGCCGCCGTCCCGGGAGAGCAGGTCGGGCGCCAGGGCCGAGTAGCCGCTCGCGGCCAGCCGGCCGGTGACCGACCGGATGTGGTCGGTCAGCCCGCGGTTCTCGTGCATGACCAGCACCGCGCCCTTGGGGACGGCGGCGGCGGCCCAGGCGGCCCGCAGGGTGGTCCCGTCCGGACCGGGGAACGTGATCTCCTGCGTGGGCAGCGGGGCCGGGCCCGCGGGGGAGGCCGTGCCGGACGGCGCGGCGGCAGGCGGCGTGCTCGCCGCGTCGGTGTCGGGGTCGGCGCCCGGGTCGGTGTCAGGGGTGGCGCCGCAGGCGGCGAGGAGGGCAGTGGCGGCGGGGAGGGTGAGCCCGAGGAGGCCCAGGCGGCGCAGGGCCTCCCGCCGCGAGATCAGGCCCTCTACGTGGTCGAGTGCCACTTCTTCTGCCAAATATCGCTGGAAGGGCGTCATGGTCGAAAGATCTAACGGTGAGCACCGAAAAATCGTGTAAAGGCGATAGTTATGTGGTCTTTCGCTGGCGTTTGGTGAGGTGGTGCTGAATCCGGGAACGCCGCTCCGGACCCATGGCGTGCCCCCTCATCCGGAACTATGGTCAAGATCATGCGACTGCTGGTGGTCGAGGACGAGGAAGACCTGGTCGACGCGTTACGGGTGGGTCTGGTCCGGGCGGGCTACGCGGTGGACGTGGCCTACGACGCGCCGTCGGCGCACGAGAAGCTGGAGGTCAACACCTATGACCTGGTCCTGCTCGACCTGAACCTGCCCGGCGGCGACGGCTTCGAGCTCTGCCGCTCGGTACGGGCCGCCGGCCGCGGGGTGCGGATCATCATGGTCACCGCCCGCGACCGCCTCGACGACCGGGTGCGCGGCCTCGACGAGGGCGCCGACGACTACCTGGTCAAGCCGTTCGCCTTCCCCGAGCTGCTGGCCAGGGTGCGGGCGCTGCTGCGCAGGGACACCGGCGGCACCGCCGTCCTCCAGGTGGGCGGGCTGCGCATCGACACCGCCCGGATGGAGGTCTCCCTCGACGGCCGCTCCCTGGCCCTGACCCCCAAGGAGTACGGCGTGCTGCACTATCTGATGACCCGTCCCGGCCATGTGGTCTCCACCGAGGAGCTGCTCGAACACGTCTGGGACGAGCACGCCGACCCCTTCACCAACACCGTCCGGGTCACCGTCGGCAACCTGCGCCGCAAGCTCCAGGAGGACGGTCTCATCGAGACGGTGATCAGCCGCGGCTACCGGCTCAGGGAGCCGGCGTGATCCACACCATCCGCTTCCGGCTGACCGTGCTCTACTCGGGGCTGCTGTTCGTGCTGGCCGCGCTGGTGCTGGGCGGCATCTACGTCGCGGTCTCCAAGACCACCGAGGAACGCCCGTACTCGACCGAGTACGCCAAGGCGTACCGCGGCAACCAGTACGTGGGCAAGCAGGAGGTCGTCTTCATCGAGGAGGTCGAGAACGAGGTCAACATCAGGACGCTGGCCACGTTGCGCGACTATTCGCTGGCCACCCTGGCCGGGCTCTACCTGGCGTCCCTGGGCATCGGCTGGGTGTTGTCGGGGCGGGTGCTGCGTCCGGTGCGGTCGATCACCCGGACGACGGAGGAGATCCAGGCGACCGACCTGACGCGGCGGATCCGGCTGGGCGGCTCGCGCGACGAGCTGAAGGACCTGGCCGACACCATCGACACCATGCTCGACCGGCTGGAGGAGGCGTTCAGCGCGCAGCGCCGGCTGATCGACGACGCCTCGCACGAGCTGCGCAGCCCCCTGACGATCATCCGGGCCAACGTGGACGCCGTGCTCGCCTCGCCCGAGGCCAGCGAGGCGGAGCGGGCCAGGGCCGTGCAGATCGTGGACCGGGCGACCACCCGCATGACCAGGCTCGTGGAGGACCTGCTGGCCAGCGCTCGGCGGCAGGCGACCGCGTTCGCCGACACCGACCTCGACCTGAGCAGGGTGGCGCGGGAGGCGTGCGAGGAGTACGCGGCGCCGGCCGCCGCCCGCGGCCTGACGATCACCCGCGGGCTGGTCCCGAACCTGGAGATGACCGGCGACCAGGACGCGCTGCGCCGGGCCGTGGCCAACCTGCTGTCCAACGCGGTGCGCCTGACCCCGCCGGGCGGGAGCGTCCGGGTGGGGGCCGGCCGGTCGGGCGGCTGGTTGTGGGTCGCGGTCAGGGACGACGGCCCCGGCCTCGGCGTGGCGGAGCAGGAGCGGGTCTTCGATCGGTTCTGGCGCGGCGAGGCCAGCCGGCGCGACCGGCACACGGGCCTCGGCCTGGCCATCGTCCGGCAGATCGTGGAGTCGCACGGGGGACGGGTGGCGGTGTTCTCCAGCCTCGGGCAGGGGGCCACGTTCGTGTTGTGGCTGCCGCCGCGCGACGGCGCCCCGGGCCCGGCCCCCGAGACCAACCCCCTCCCCACCTGACCCCGCGCCCCCGCCTGACCGCGCCGCGAGGTTCGCGCCGACGCGGGCCTGTGCGGGCCCTACTCCAGTACGCGCCCGACGAGCTGCCCGTCCCGCGCCACCGCCACGCAGTACGCCGTGCGGTGGCGCGGCCACTCCTCCTCCAGCGGCGGTAACGCGGTCACCTCCACCTCGCTCCGCCTGCCCGGCGCGATCCGCAGCCGCGGCGCGCAGAAGTCCGTGGCCTGCCGCCTGGCCCGCTCGGCGCCCGGCCATGCCCCCTCCGGCACGACGTAGATCATGCCGAACTCGGCCGCGTGCGGGTTCCCGCACGGCACGAGCGTCGCGATCAGGTCGTCGGGGATGGACACGAGGCAGTCGCCCGGCCGCAGCTGGGTCGCGTGCCGCTGTTCCGCGCCCGGCACCGACGACCCCGCGGACGGCTCGGGCGTTCCCGAGCCGCAGGCGGACAGCGCCAGGACCAGGCAGGCGGCCATCAGACCTCGGGACGTCGTGCGGGGCATGCGAGCAGAGTGTCATGCCTCGATCACGTCCATATCGCGGAACGACCCGAGCTGGGTCACGTTGAGCGATCACGACGGCCGCCGCCCGGGCGCGGAGCCCGGAGGTCCAGGTAGATCACCGTGTCCGCGGGGGACTTGGCCGACCCCGCGACGAAGCCTGCACGACGCTTTGGCATGGCGGCAGCGGCCATGGGCGTCTCCTGGCGGGACCCGATCCGATTCCCCACCTCTCGCTCCTCTTTCTCAAGAATTGGTGTAAACCAATTGGTATAAACCAATTTATCGGGCAGCGGTCCTATAATTGGATTAGACCTGTCATGGGCGGTTGACCTGCAAAAACGATGACTTAACCGAGGAGTGCAGTTTCATCATCAATTTCGCCGGTAGAGTCCCGGGCAGAAGCGTTGGATTGGAGCTGTGGTGGCCAAGTACGTTTACGACTTCACCGAGGGCAACAGGAATCTCAAGGATCTTCTCGGTGGAAAGGGCGCGAATCTCGCCGAGATGACGAATCTCGGGCTGCCCGTACCCCCCGGATTCACGATCACCACTGAAGCCTGCCGTCACTACCTGACGGAAGGCGCTCTTCCCGACGGCCTGGAGCGCGAGGTCGCCGAGCACCTGGACGCCCTGGAGGCCCAGATGGGCCGCCGGCTCGGACAGGCCGACGACCCGCTCCTGGTCAGCGTACGGTCGGGCGCGAAGTTCTCCATGCCGGGCATGATGGAGACGGTCCTCAACATCGGCCTCAACGACGAGTCGGTGCACGGCCTGGCCAAGCAGGCGGGCGGCAACGACCGCTTCGCCTGGGACTCCTACCGCCGGCTGATCCAGATGTTCGGCAAGACCGTGCTCGGCCTCGACGGCGACCTGTTCGAGCACGCGCTCGACGAGCTGAAGGGCCGCCGCCAGGACACCGACCTCGACGCGGGCGAGCTGCAGGGTCTCGTCGAGACCTACAAGGGCATCGTCCGGGAGCAGACCGGCAAGGACTTCCCCGCCGACCCCCGCGAGCAGATGCGGCTGGCCGTCATGGCGGTCTTCGACTCCTGGAACGCCCCGCGCGCCATCCTCTACCGCCGCCAGGAGCGCATCCCGGCCGACCTCGGCACCGCCGTCAACATCGTGGCCATGGTCTTCGGCAACGTCGGCAACGACTCGGGCACCGGCGTCGCCTTCACCCGCGACCCCGGCTCCGGCCAGCAGGGCATCTACGGCGACTACCTGCAGAACGCCCAGGGCGAGGACGTCGTCGCCGGCATCCGCAACACCATCCCCCTCCAGGAACTCGAACGCCTCGACAAGCGCTCCTACGACGAGCTGCTGCAGATCATGGAGACGCTGGAGAACCACTACAAGGACCTGTGCGACATCGAGTTCACGATCGAGCGCGGCAAGTTGTGGATGCTCCAGACGCGGGTCGGCAAGCGCACCGCCGCGGCCGCCTTCTGCATCGCCACCCAGCTCGTCGACCAGGGCCTGATCACCCTCGACGAGGCCGTCACCCGCGTCACCGGCGACCAGCTCGCCCAGCTCATGTTCCCCCGCTTCGACGGCGGCGCCGAGAAGAAGAAGATCGCCAAGGGCATGAACGCCTCGCCGGGCGCCGCCGTCGGCAAGGTCGTCTTCTCCTCCGAGCGCGCCGTCGAGCTGGCCGGGCAGGGCGAGGACGTCATCCTCATCCGCCGCGAGACCAACCCCGACGACCTGGCCGGCATGATCGCCGCCAAGGGCATCCTGACCAGCCGCGGCGGCAAGACCTCGCACGCCGCCGTGGTCGCCCGCGGCATGGGCAAGACGTGCGTGTGCGGCGCCGAGGAGCTGGAGGTCTCCACCGGCGAGCGCAGGTTCACCGCGCCCGGCGGCGAGGTCGTCTCCGAAGGCGACGTGATCTCCATCGACGGCACCACCGGCGAGGTCTACCTCGGCGAGGTGCCGGTCGTGGACTCGGCCGTCGTCGAGTACTTCGAGGGCGCGCAGCCGGACGACGACCTGGTCAGGGCCGTGGACCGGATCATGGGCCACGCCGACTCCGTGCGCCGGCTCCGGGTCCGCGCCAACGCCGACACCCCCGAGGACGCCGCGCGGGCCCGCCGCTTCGGCGCCCAGGGCATCGGCCTGTGCCGCACCGAGCACATGTTCCTCGGCGAGCGCCGCCAGCTCGTCGAGGACCTCGTCCTGGCCGACGGCGACGAGGAGCGGCAGGCCGCGCTCGACGCCCTCGAACCCCTCCAGAAGGCCGACTTCATCGGCATCTTCAAGGCCATGGGCGGCGACCCGGTCACCATCCGGCTCATCGACCCGCCGCTGCACGAGTTCCTGCCCGACCTGGTGGACCTGTCGGTCAAGGTCGCCACCTCGCCCGACGTGACCGACAAGGACCGCAGGCTGCTGGCCGCCGTCAAGAGGCTGCACGAGCAGAACCCGATGCTGGGCCTGCGCGGCGTGCGTCTCGGCCTGGTGATCCCCGGGCTGTTCGCCATGCAGGTGCGGGCGATCGCCCAGGCCGCGGCGGAGGTCCCGGGCGCGCGGCCGGAGATCATGATCCCGCTGGTGGCGTCGGTCCAGGAGCTGGAGTCCGTACGCGAGGAGGCGACCAGGATCCTCGCGGAGAACGGCGTCGAGGCGCTGATCGGCACCATGATCGAGGTGCCGAGGGCGGCGCTGACGGCGGGCCAGATCGCCGAGGCGGCCGAGTTCTTCTCCTTCGGCACGAACGACCTGACCCAGATGACCTGGGGCTTCAGCCGCGACGACGTCGAGGCCGCCTTCTTCTCGCGCTACCTGGAGCTCGGCATCTTCGGCGTCAGCCCGTTCGAGACCCTGGACCGCGACGGCGTCGGACGGCTGGTCAGGATCGCCGTCGAGGAGGGCCGCGCGGCCCGCCCCGACCTGCACGTCGGCATCTGCGGCGAGCACGGCGGCGACCCCGACTCGGTGCACTTCTGCCACGAGGTCGGCCTCGACTACGTCTCCTGCTCCCCGTTCCGCATCCCGGTGGCCCGGCTGGAGGCCGGCCGCGCCGCCCTGACCGACACCGACTCCGACACCCGCTGACGAGCGCGGCGGCCGGGGCCCCGGGCCCCGGCCGCCCCTAGCCGCGGCGCCGGTTGGCCAGCGACACGGCGGTGAACACCACGATCCCGATCAGGAGGAAGAAGAGCACGAAACCGATGATGATCTCCGAGACGCCTAAGTTCACGGGGGTTCCCTCCCTGCCGGCGCTCCCTGGAGGAGCGCTCCTTGCGACGGATCGTAGGAGCGCCCGGTTGAAGATCTGTTGATTTCCTGTCCATGAACCCCGGAGATCGCGGGAAAAGCGGCTTTTGGGATACTTTCCGCCATGAAAGATCTCCTGGAATGGGAGCTGCGGCCCGCCGGGCCGGACGAGGTGGAGGCGATCGCGGAGCTGCGGGCCACGGTGATGCGCCCCGACCTGGAACGGCTGGGCCGCTTCGACGAGCACCGGGTACGGCAGCGCTTCCGCGACAGCTTCGCCCCCGGCCACACCTCCGTCATCCTGGCCGGCGGCGCCTTCGCCGGCTGCGTCACCCTGCGCCCCGCCGAGGACGGGCGCTGGCTGGAGCACTTCTACCTCGCCCCCGCCGTCCAGGGACGCGGGCTCGGCTCGGCCGTGCTGCGGGCGCTGCTGGACCGCGCCGACGCCGAGCGCGCGACCGTGCGCCTGGTCGTTCTGCGGGGCAGCGCCGCCCAGCGGCTCTACGAGCGGCACGGCTTCACCGTCGAGGGCGCGGACCAGGTCGACGTCCTCATGGTCCGCCGGCCGGACGCCGGGCGGCCCGCGGCCGGCTAACGGGGCACAGGCTCCTCGGCCGGCACGTAGTCGTGCCGCATCCCGTGGTCGCCCAGCCACTGCCGCAGCCCGGCCACGGCCTCCGGATCACCGGCGACCCGGGCCGCGTACTCGGCCAGGGCCACCTCCTCGCCGTCGTCGTACAGCAGCCGGGCGGGGCCCGACCAGGACAGCGTCCACCTGGCCTCGCCGAGCTGGATCAGCACCGCCTCCAGCGCCTGCCCCAGCACCCCGGCGAGCAGCGTCTCCGACGGTTTCCAGCCCAGCTCGCGCAGCCGTTCGGCCAGCTCGGCCTGGCGGCCCCTGGCGATCGCCTCGAAGGCCGCGTCGAGGTAGGGCCGCGTCGCCCCCATCACCCGCTGTCCCGCCACCGCCAGGTCGTGCAGGGCCTCGGCGTTGCGGCCGGCGTACATGCCCTGGGCCACCAGCTCGTCCCACGGCACCGGGCGCAGCCCGGCCAGCGCCTCCGGCGTCCACATCGACCGCTCGACCGCCTCGGCCGCGACGTCGGGGTCGCGCAGCAGCGTCAGCGCCGGCCGCGGATCGGGGACGTGCTCCGGCTCCGGCAGCACCGCGATGGCGGCCAGCCGGTCGGCCAGGCTGGGATGGGAGTCGTACGGCGAGACCTCCTCGGGCCGCTCGCCCAGCCGGGCGATCTCGGCCTGCCGCCCGGGGTCGTTCATCAGCGCGTGGAAGCCGCCGAACACCGAGGCAGGCCGGGTGCCGCCCACGCCGGTCAGCGACAGGTAGTCGCCGGCGTACAGGTCCCAGCCCAGGGAGGTGTCGTGGATCTTGCGGAGCGCGCCCGACATGGCCTGGCGGCCGCCGATCGCCACCGCGAACGCGTCGGCCTCCAGCTCCTGGCGGCGCGACACGGCCTGCGAAACCCGCAGGTAGAGCTTGGCGTACCAGGCGAAGAGCCGTTGAATGATCGGATGGTTGCCCAGCCCCTGCACGGTCGCGATCAGCGAGACCCGCCCCCGGTAGACGGGCGCGCCCAGCCGCGTGTGCGCCCCGCTGTAGTGGCCCAGCTCGTGCCCGAGCACGGCGCGCAGCTCGTCGACGGTGAGCGTCTGGAGCAGCGGCAGCCCGATGAACATCCGCCGCCGCGTCGCGCGCAGCCCCAGGAACCGGGTGTCCTCCGACACTGCCGCGTTCACCTCGGGGACGAGCCGGATCTCGTCGGGCGGCGCGGTGCGCACCCGCCGGGCCAGGTCCTCCACCGCCTGCCAGAGCGCGGGCTCGTGCTCGCGCCCCACCGGCACGCCCGGCAGCTCGCCCCCCTGGTTCCGGCCCACCATGAACAGCGCCCGCACCAGCGCGCCCGCCGCCAGCGTGAGCACGATCGCGACCTTCAGCGCCGCGACGCGGAAGTCCACCAGCAGCAGGACGTCGAAGAACACGGCGGCCACCAGGATGACGCCGACCAGCACGTAGAAGCCGGCGAGCAGACTGAAGGCCAGCACCGCTCGGAACGCTGTCGTCATGGGGGAGGGCTCCCGGGGAAGGGGTTCTCGCGAGGCTCGACACTAGCGGAGACAGGAAACTGGATAAAATCACTGCACCAATGTCGTACTACGACGAGCACGACCAGGAACGATGGGTCCCGGAACCACCCGGCAACCCCGGCCGCGGTGCGTTCGAACGCGACCGCGCCCGCGTCCTGCACAGCGCCGCGCTGCGCAGGCTGGCGGCCAAGACCCAGGTCGTGGGCCCAGGCGAGACGCTCGGCGGCGGCCAGCACATCCCGCGCACCCGGCTGACCCACTCCCTCGAATGCGCCCAGGTCGGCAGGGAGATGGGCGCCACGCTCGGCGTCGACCCCGACCTGGTCGAGACCGCCTGCCTGGCCCACGACCTCGGCCATCCGCCGTTCGGGCACAACGGCGAGGTGGCGCTCAACGCGCTGGCCACCTCGTGCGGCGGCTTCGAGGGCAACGCCCAGAGCCTGCGCCTGCTCACCAGGCTGGAGGCCAAGGTCCTCACCGACGACGGCCGCAGCGCCGGCCTCAACCTCACCCGGGCCGCGCTCGACGCCGCCGTCAAATACCCCTGGACGTGCGAGAAGTCCCCCAAGTTCGGCGTCTACCACGACGACCTGCCGGTCTTCGAGTGGATCAGGGACGGCGCCCCCGAGGGCCGCGTGAGCTTCGAGGCCCAGATCATGGACTGGGCCGACGACGTCGCCTACTCCGTCCACGACCTGGAGGACGCCCTCCACTCCGGCCACGTCACCCCGGAGGCGCTCCAGTCGCCCGTGGAGCGCGGCGCCGTGGCCCGCGTCACCCGCGCCTGGTACGCGCCCGGCGCCGACTTCAACGAGCTGGAGGAGGTCTTCGCCAAGCTGATCGCCGACCCGCTGTGGCCGCGCCGCTTCGAGGCCACGCTCGCCGACCTGGCCGGCCTCAAGGCGCTCACCAGCGGCCTGATCGGCCGGTTCTGCCGCTCGGCCCAGACCGCCACCAAGGAGGTCCACGGCGCCCGCCACCGCGCCGACCTCGTCGTGCCGCGCGCCACGCTGCTGGAGTGCGCCCTGCTCAAGGGCGTCACCGCCCACTACGTGATGACCACCGAGGGCCACCACGCCAACCAGGCCAGACAGCGCGAGCTGATCACCGAGCTGGCCTCGCTGATCACCCTCGGCGCCCCCGCCACCCTCGAACCCGCCTTCCGCCCCGCCTTCCTGGACGCCCCCGACGACGCCGCCCGGGTGCGCGTCGTGATCGACCAGATCGCCTCGCTCACCGACACCTCGGCCGTGGCCTGGCACCGGCGCCTGTCGAAGTGACGGCAGGCCGCCGGGGCCGGTGAAACCGCCCCCACGAGCGGCTTTGCGGACCTGCCTCGTCGGCGGATACTGCGCGCATGGCTACATATGTCATCGTCGGCGCGGGCCTTGCGGGAGCCAAGGCCGCGCAGACGTTGCGCGAGGAGGGCTTCGCCGGCGAGGTCGTGCTCGCCGGCGCGGAGAGCGAACGCCCGTACGAACGGCCCCCCCTGTCCAAGGAGTACCTGCGGGGCGGCGGCGAGCGGGAGAAGATCTACGTCCACGCCCCCGGCTGGTACGCCGACAACGACGTGGAGCTGCGGCTCGGCCTGCCCGTCACCCGCATCGAGCCCCGCAACCACGTCGTCAGGTTCGCCAACGGGTCCCGGCGGGCCTACGACAAGCTGCTGATCGCGACCGGGGCGACGCCGAGACGCCTGCCCGGCCCGGCCTACTACCTGCGCACCGTCGAGGACTGCGAGGCGCTCAGGCGGCGCTTCGCCGAGGGCGGCAGCGTCATCGTGGTCGGGGCGTCCTGGATCGGGCTGGAGAGCGCGGCGGCGGCCCGCGCGGCGGGCTGCCCGGTCACCGTCCTCGAGCCCGAGCCCACCGCGCTCAACCGGGCGCTCGGCCCCGAGCTGGGCGCGGTGTTCGCCCGCCTGCACGCCCGCAACGGCGTTGACCTGCGCTTCGGCACCGCGGTCGCCGAGGTCACCGGCACCGGCGTGCGGCTCAGCACGGGGGAGCGGCTGACGGCCGACCTCGTGGTGGCCGGCATCGGCGTCGCGCCCGAGGTGGAACTGGCCCGCGACGCGGGCCTGGAGGTCCGGCACGGCATCCGCACCGACGCCTCCCTGCGCACCTCGCACCCCGACGTCTACGCCGCCGGCGACGCCGCCGAGCCCTTCCACCCCCTGTACGGCCGGCACGTCCGCGTCGAGCACCGGTCGGGCGCGCTCAAGGGCGGTCCGGCCGCCGCCCGCGCCATGCTCGGCCAGGACGTCGTCCACGACGACATCCCCTACCTCTACACCGACCAGTACGACCTGAGCATGGAGTTCACCGGCGACACCGGCGGCCACGACGAGATCGTCTGCCGAGGGTCGCTGGAGGACCTGCGGTTCGTCGCCTTCTGGCTGCGCGAGGGCCGGGTGGTCGCCGGCATGGGCGTCAACACCCGGGACGCCGTGCCGGAGATCCAGGAGCTGATCAGGTCGGGCGCCGTCATTGACCGAAAGGAGTTGACGACGGGTCCGCCGTGATCGGGTTGTCGTCCTTGGGCTGGGCGGTCCTGCGCGGCTTCCTGGGCTGCTTGGTGGCCTGCGGCACCTTCTTCGACGTGCACTGGACCGCGCACCGCGGCGTCTCGCCGAGTTTGCCGCGCAGCGCCAGCGTCTCCTTGCGGGGGGAGAGCGTGCGGTTGCCGGAGCGCCAGGCGTCCAGGTAGTCCCACGGCTCGACCATGCCCCGGCGCACCCACCAGTAGGCCGGGCCGGTCTTCCAGGAGATCGCGAAGTAGAGGTTGGAGCCGGCGTCGCGGGCGTTGCCCGACCTGCCCACCCGGCCGAGCAGCTGCCCGGCCTTCACCCGCACGCCGGGCCGTACCCCCTCGGCGACGGAGTCGAGGTGGCCGCCGAGGTAACGCACGCCGTCGTCGCCGATGATCGTGACGAACCGGCCCTCGCGGTCGGCGCCCTTGTCGGTGGAGGGCGCCCACCGGTTCTTGACGTTGACCTCGTCCACCACGCCGTCCACCGGCGCGACGAACGAGCAGCCCTGCGGGGCCCAGATCGTCGTCTTGGGCAGCACCAGCAGGCTGCGCTGGTAGGTCGTGCCGCAGCCCTTGACCGGGAACGTGTAGGTGAACTTCGACAGCTTGGGCGGCGGCACCTTGACCGGGTCGTCCCCCTTGGGCGGCCGCTCGGCCTGCTGCTCGCCCTCCTGGCCGGACGGGCCGGGCGAGGGGATGGTGGCGGTGACCGCCGGGGTGCCAGTGGGCGTCCCAGTGGACGTGCCCGTGGGCGGGGCCGTGGAGGGCGACTGGGCGCTGACGCCCGCCACCCCGGTCGCCTGGGCGCAGGCGCCGGTGAGCAGCACGGCGCCGGCCACAACCGCCCACCGCACGATATGCCCGGAATGCATAGTCTTCCTCACCCGTGTCACCGTTTCCACCGACAACCCTCACCTTTGTAGCCGACCACGGGACTCCGCATCACCAGTTTCCCGCTTTAGCAACCCAGAGGTGACGCGCGTCTTCCCCGGCCGTCGACAGCCCGTGCCACGCCGTTCACCGGCCGCGGCACACCCCGCGAGGGGCGGAACCGTCGGTGGGGCGGAATAGACTCACCGGCGTGGCTGGCCGGATCCGTGATGTCGACATCGCGCTCGTACGCGAGCGTTCCCCCATCGCCGACGTGATCGGCGAGCACATCCAGTTGCGCAACGCCGGAGGGGGCAACCTCAAGGGCCTGTGCCCCTTCCACGACGAGAAGAGCCCGTCCTTCAACGTCACCCCTGAGCGCGGAATGTACTTCTGCTTCGGGTGCTCAGAAGGCGGTGACGTGATCACGTTCGTGGAGAAGATCGAGCACCTGCCGTTCGGTGAGGCGGTCGAGCGGCTGGCCCAGCGGGCCGGCATCCAGCTCCAGTACGAGCAGGGCGGCTACGTCCCCAAGCGCGACCACGGCGAGCGGGCCCGGCTGATCGAGGCCCATCGGGTGGCTGCCGAGTTCTACGCCGAGAAGTTGTTCGGGCCCGACGCGGCCCCGGGGCGGCGGTTCCTGTCCGAGCGCGGGTTCGAGCGCGCCGACGCCGAGACGTTCGGCGTCGGCTACGCGCCGGCCGAGTGGGAGGCGCTGGCGCGCCACCTGATGGGGCGCGGGTTCACCGCCGACGAGCTGGTCAAGGGCGGCCTGGCCAAGGAGGGCAGGCGGGGGCCGATCGACCGGTTCCGAGGGCGGCTGATCTGGCCGATCAGGGACGCCACGGGTGACGTGATCGGATTCGGCGCCCGCAAGTTGCTCGATTCCGATGATGGTCCGAAATATCTGAATACGCCTGACTCGCCGCTTTACAAGAAGAGCCAGGTCCTTTATGGCATTGATCTCGCCAAACGAGAGATCAGCAAGCGCGCCCAGGCGGTGATCGTCGAGGGATACACCGACGTGATGGCCTGCCATCTGGCCGGAGTTCCGACCGCGGTGGCCACCTGCGGCACGTCGTTCGGCGAGGAGCACATCAAGATCCTGCGCCGGTTCCTGCTCGACCAGGCCGAGTTCCGCGGCGAGGTCATCTTCACCTTCGACGGCGACGCGGCCGGCCAGAAGGCGGCGCTGCGGGCCTTCGCCGACGAGCAGAAGTTCGTCACGCAGACCTACGTCGCGGTGCAGAGCGACGGCCTCGACCCGTGCGATCTGCGGATCAAGCAGGGCGACGCGGCGGTGCGCGACCTCATCGCGAGCCGCGAGCCGCTGTTCCAGTTCGCCATCAGGAGCACCATCTCCCGCTACGACCTGCGCAGCAACGAGGGCAAGATCGCCGCCCTCGACGCGGCGGCGCCCATCGTGGCCGGGATCAAGGACGTCGGCCTGCGCAAGCGCTACGCCATCGACCTCGACCGCTGGCTCGGCTTCATGGACGAGCGCTTCGTCATGCAGCGCATCGGCGAGGTGGCCAACACCCAGCAGGGCCGCCCCCAGCGCGCCCCCAAGGCGGCCCCGGTCGATCCGAGCGTGCGGGTGGAGGGCGAGCTGCTCAAGCTGGCCGTCCAGCGGCCGGCGCTGCTCGGGCCGCGCTTCGACGCCCTCGACCCGCAGGCGTTCACCGCGCCCGACCACGTCGCGCTGCACAAGGTCATCCAGGCCGCCGGCGGCGCCGGCTCGGCCGGTCACGGCGGCCGCGAGTGGGTCGACCGGCTGCTGGAGCACGCCCACGACGAGGCCACCAGGGCGCTCGTGACGAGGTTCGCGGTGGAGCCCGTCCAGGCCGACGCGCACGCCGAGGAGCGTTACGCGGGAGCCATGCTGGCGGCCATCGAGGCGATCGCGGTCGACCGGGCCATCGCCCAGGCCAAGTCCCGCATGCAGCGTCTCAACCCGGTGGAGCAGCAGCAGGAGTACAACAGGCTGTTCGGCGAGCTGGTGGCGCTGGAGCAGCAGCGCCGGGTGCTGCGCGAGCGCGCCGCGGGAAGCTGACCCCATTTGATAACAGTTCGGCAGCGGGGGCCGGCGGTGAACCAGGGGGTGTGCGGGGAATCGCGGCCGGTCCGCGCTGCCGTCATGGGCCGGCTCGGGCGTCTTCCGGGCAGCGGAAGAGAAACGTCCGGCAGGCGGACGTCGCCGGACGTGGGTTTCCAGACCGCGTAATTGACTTTTCTTTCCTGATCAAACTCGGGCCAAACCTTTACTCGATCTCAATTCGGTAATGCTGATCGTCTTACCTTCCGCAACAAAAATGGGTCTGCCATTTGATGGAACCAATACTGCAGACTGTCTCCCGTGGGTGCATCGGTGCTGCCAAGCGGGCCGCCATCGGTAGATCAGGTGGCGGACCTCGTCGCGAAGGGAAGGGAGCGCGGAAGCGTAACCGTCGATGACGTCGCCGCCGCGCTTGACCGATCCGAGCTGCCGTCCGACGCGCTGGAACGCGTCGTGCGGATGCTCGCAGAGAACGGCGTGGAGGTCCTCGAGCCCCAGGGCGACGAGGAGTCCACCCGCGCCGATGAGGAGGACGTAGGCAAGCGGGCGCCGACCAGCGATCTCGTCCGTATCTATCTGCGGGAGATCGGCCGCGTCCCCCTGCTGACCGCCGAGGAGGAGGTGGAGCTCGCCAAGTCGATCGAAGCCGGCCTGTTCGCCGAGGACAAGCTGGCCAACGGGGTCTCGCGTCTGGCCTTCCCGGAGTTCAGGGAGCTCGTCTGGCAGGGCACCAGGGCCAAGCAGCGGCTGATCGAGGCCAACCTCAGGCTCGTGGTGTCGATCGCCAAGCGGTACGTGGGCCGCGGCATGTTGTTCCTCGACCTGATCCAGGAAGGCAACCTGGGGCTCATCCGGGCGGTCGAGAAGTTCGACTATACGAAGGGCTACAAGTTCTCCACCTACGCCACCTGGTGGATCAGGCAGGCGATCACCCGGGCGATCGCCGACCAGGCGCGCACCATCCGCATTCCGGTGCACATGGTGGAGACCATCAACAAGCTCGTCAGAGTGCAGCGTCAGCTCCACCAGGACCTCGGCCGCGAGCCCATCCCCGAGGAGATCGCCAAGGAGATGGACCTCCCGGTCGACCGCGTGGTGGAGATCCAGCGCATCGCCCAGGAGCCGGTGTCCCTGCAGTCGCCGATCGGCGAGGAGGACTCCGACCTCGGTGACTTCATCGAGGACGCCGACGCCGTCGTGCCCATGGAGGCGGCCGCCTTCATCATGCTGCAGGACCAGCTCGACGACATCCTGGCCACGCTGTCCGACCGCGAGCAGCGCATCATCCAGCTCCGCTTCGGCCTGGCCGACGGGCATCCGCGCACGCTGGAGGAGGTGGGCAGGGAGTTCGGCGTGACGCGCGAGCGCATCCGGCAGATCGAGTCGAAGACCCTGGCCAAGCTCCGCCACCCGACGCGCGCGCAGATGCTCAGGGACTACCTGGACTGACCCTTCGACCCCGCGACGGGCCCGGCGAGCGTGCCGGGCCCGTCCGCATGCCGGGCGGCGGGCTCAGGAGCAGCCCTCGAACTGCGGCACGGCGATGTTGGTCAGGTTCAGGCCCGCCTTGCTGAACCACTTGTGCAGCAGCTGGCTCGCGGTGCCGTCCTGGTACATGTCGATGATCGCGCGGTTCACCGCCTCGCAGCCCGGCACGTCGTCCTTGTGCAGGCCCACCCCGCTTCGCTGCTCGTTGAACTGGGCGTTGGCCAGCCGCAGCCCCGAGCCGTCCTGGTCGGCCAGGCCGGCCAGGATCACGTCGTTGGTGGTGACGGCGTCCACCTGCCGGCTCTTCAGCGCGCTCAGGCACGACGCGTAGTCCTTGAACGGCACCAGCTTGGCCGCCACGCTGCGTTCCTCCACGACCCGCTCGGCGGCGTTCGAGCCCTCCACCGCGCAGATCCGGCGGCCCTTCAGCTGCCGGACGTTGTCCACCTTGTCGTCCGGCCGCGTCAGGATGTCCTGGTAGGAGATGTGGTACGGCCCCGCGAACAGCACCTTCGCCTTACGGTCCATGCTGATCGTGTACGTCGCCACCACCATGTCGGCCCGCCCCTGGATCAGCACCTTCTCCCGGTCGCCCGCCAGCACGGGGATCAGCTTGAACTTCTTGCCCAGCCGCTTGGCCACGTAGCGTGCGACGTCGACGTCGAAGCCCGCGAAGGTGCCGTCCGGCCGGCGGAAGCCCACCGACGGCAGGTCGGAGCGGACGGCGATGACGATGGTGTCCTTGTCGAGGATCGACTCCCGGCCCCCGGTGCCGCAGGCCGCGGCGGCCACCGCGGTCAGGGCCAGGGCCGCTACCAGCGTGCGCTTCAACGGTACTCCTTGAGTCTCGGCCACACCCCGGCGATCATCAGCAGCCCGATCCCGGCGATCGCGAACGGCAGCAGCCGCCACAGGTTGTCCAGCGCGTTCCGGCCGGCGTCGATGGACTGGTCGAAGGTGCGCTCGTGCCGTTCGGCCAGGGCCACCAGGGCCCGGTCGTAGGCGTCGAACGCGGCGGTGACCGGCCCGAGCTTGGCGGTCACGGCCTCGGCGGTCCTGCCGTCCAGCGCCAGTGCCCGGAAAGAGGTGTCGGCCTGCTGGAAGGCCCGGTAGGCGTCCAGCACGCGGGTGCCCTCCGGGCCGGTCAGCTCGGGCCCCAGCATGCCGCGGGCCGCTCCGGCGTCGGCGGCCACCTTCGCGTGGTACTGCGTGAGGTTGCCGGACTCGAAGTAGACGACCGACTGCGACTTGTCCAGGAACGTGTGCTCGTAGGTGTCGGCGCGGTCCTTGTCGAGCAGGTACCGGCTCTGGTCGCCCTGCATGCTGTTGCTGATCGCGCGGGCCTTGGCCAGCGTCAGGACCGAGTCGAAGCCCTGTGTCTTGGCCGTGCGCAGGTCCGTCTGGTCCTGGCCGAGCACGTTCACGCCGAGGATCAGCGAGACCGCGGTGGCCAGCGTGGCGACCAGCAGCGCCGGGCCGAACACCCGGCGGAACCGCCGGGCCAGGTAGATCTGGAGCCAGATCAGGCAGCCCAGCGCGAGCAGCCCGGCCAGCAGCACCGCGGAGCGCAGCAGCGGGACCATGGCGTTCTTGTCGTCGTAGGTGCGGCGGACGATCGTGCCGCTCTCCAGGGTCAGGTTGTAGGCCTGCGGCAGCAGCACCAGCCGCATCAGGTCGGTGGCCTGCCGGTAGGTGCCCACGACGTTGTCCGGCGGCGCGCCGGGCGCGTGCCGGGACTGCTCGTTCAGCAGCAGCGCCTGCCCGGCGAGCCGTTCGTAGCGGCCGAGGCCGTCGAGCACCGACTGCACGGTCCGCCGCTCGGCGGCGTTGTCGCCGGCCAGCTCGAACGCCTTCAGCAGCGCCTGGTCGGCCTCCGTGCGCCGCCGCTCGTACCGGTCGACGGCCTCGCGGCGCTGCTGGCCGTACTGGTCGCCCATGACCAGCGCGTTGGCCACCTGGGCGTCCATGTCGCTGAGCGCCAGGTAGAGCCCGGCGGTTGCGACGACCTGCGGGCCGGCGTCGCGGCCGATGACCTGCAGCCCGTCGCCGGCGGTCAGGCTGCCCACCCCGAGTGCCGCGAACAGCAGCGCGAGGGCCGCCACGGTGACGCCGGAGATGACGCGGATGCGGCCGGGCACGCTGTGGCGCGGCAGGGGGGCGGGGGCGCCCGCCGGGACGAGGGCGCCCGGGTTCTGCACCAGGGTCACGGTGTGCCCTCCCTGATGGTGATGACGGTCCAGGCGCCCAGGTGGATCCGGTCGCCGGGACCGACCCGGACGGGCGTGTTGATCTCCACGGTCCTGCCGTTGACCTGGGTGCCGTTGGCCGAGCCCGGGTCCACCAGCGTCCAGGTGCCGTCGGGCTGGGCCAGCAGCACGGCGTGCAGGTGCGACACGCCCGGGTCCTCGGGCGGGCCGGTCAGGTCGATCTCCGGCGCCAGGTTCCTGGCCCTGCTGCGCCGTCCGATGCGCACCTGCTCGCCGACCAGCCCGAACGAGCGCTCGGGACAGTACGGCGGGAAGGCCATGCGCGCCGCGTCCGGACCGCCCTCGGCGACCACCTTCTCGTAGTAGGTGCGGTCGGCGGCGGCGACGGCCTCCCACCGCGCCCCCCGCACCGGGAGCGGCACGCCGCCCCCGCTGCCGGTGAAGTCGTGCCCGCACACCTCGCAGAACTGCCCGGCGCGCGGCGTCTGGCAGACCGGGCAGGCGTCGTCGCCTCCGGCGGCGGTGGCCGCCGCCGGCTGGGGCTGGGGCGCGGCGGGCGTCCCGCTCATCTGCGCGCCGCAGACGTCGCAGTAGTCGTCGGAGCCGGAGTCGTGCCCCTGCGGACAGGTCGCCATCAGCCCTCGCCCTTACGCAGCCGGCTGGTGCGGACGGAACCGGTGTCCAGTTCGATCTCGTCGGCCTTGTCCACGTTCCTGCGCAGCCGGGCCGTGCCGGTCGCGGGATCGACCTCCACGACCTTCTCCAGCAGCCGGGCGGTGTCCTCGCGGCCCGACTCCGCGGCCAGTTCCCTGGCCTTGGCCAGGCGGGCGGTCGCGGCCTCCACGTCCCCGGCGGCGCGGGCGCTGAGGCCGTCCTGGATGAGCTCGTGCAGCTCGGCCTGGCCGGTGTAGTGGGCGACCTTCCGGTTGATCTGGGTGGACTGCGCCAGGTCGTCGGTCCACTGGGCCAGCACGTTGCCGCTGGCCACGACGTCCCCCGTGTCGGGGCGCACCAGCTTCACCCAGCCCGCCCTGATCTCCTGGCCGATCTGGCCCGGCGGCACCTCGACGCACAGGTGGTACTCGCGTTCCTCCTGGCCCCACGAGCCGGTCGGGTAGTCGCCGGTCAGCGGGTTGACGTCGGTGCGCTTGCCGGTCAGGTCGAGCAGCGTGGGGGAGACCTGCTTGACGAACTTCAGCTTGGCCGTCTGCGGCACCCACACCCGCAGCGACAGGTCCGCCACGGTCTTGCTCATCGACGTCTGCGTCACCCGGCGGAAGAACTCGGCCAGATCGCTCTGGTTCCGTACGAACTCGAACGAGCCGAGCATCGCCTCGGCGACCTTCCGCAGCTCGGCGGGCACCCAGTCGTCGCCCACGCCCAGGCTGTCGCAGACGAACTTGCCGCTCCACCCCTGCAGCACGGCCCCGAACACCTCGGGACGCTCGTTGTTCTGCCCGTCGGTCATCAGCAGCGCGTGCCTGATCGCGTTCGGGTAGCCGCTCAGCAGATGCCCGGCCAGCTTCAGCCACTCGCCGATGGCCGTGCCGCCGTGCGCGAGCAGCCTGCTGATCGCCCGCTCGGCCTCGGCGCGGGTGGCGGGCGTGGCCCTGACCAGGTTGGCGTTGCCGCCGGGGTAGACGACCCTGGCCCTCTCGGTCCCGGCGATCACCGCGAAGTGCACGCCGTCGCGCAGCGCGTGCACGGCCGCCGCCGCGGCCTGCCGGGCCTCGCGGATCTTGCCGCCGCTCATCGAGCCGGAGGTGTCGACGATGATGACCTCGGCCGCCTCGGTGGGCGCGGCCTGGGCGAAGCCGCCGCCGGAGGAGGCCACGGTGAGGATCGCGTGCACCTCCCGGGCGTCGGTGGACAGGTACTTGTTCTGGTCGATGTTCAGCGTGAACGTGGGCTGGTCACCCATGCGTTTCTCCTAGGGGGATGAGAACGATCGTCACGTTGTCCTGGCCGCCGGAGGCCAGGGCGTGGCGCAGCATCTCGCGGGCCATGTCGAGGGGGGTTCCCGTCTGCGGGAACCGGTAGCCGTCCAGGTAGCGCCACAGCCCGTCGCTGCACACCAGCAGCAGGCCGGGCGCCCCCGGGGCGAGCGTGCGCACATGCAGCGACACCTCGCCGGAATCCGCGCCGAGCCACGCGGTGATCTCGCCGGTCGGGACCACGTCGTCCTCGGTCAGCAGCACGCCCTGCCCGGGGGCCTCGCCGGGCAGCCAGTACGCCCGCGTGTCGCCCGCCCAGCTCAGCGTGATCCCGCCGGGGCCGGCGACCGCGGCGACGTAGGTGCAGGCGGGGGCGTCGTCCACGGAGGTCGCCAGGGCGGTCACCGCCTTTCCGGCCAGCTCGAACGCCTCCTGCGCGGAGGCCCCCCTGGCCAGGGCGGCGCCCGCGGTCTCCACCGCCGCGGCCGAGGCCGCGTCGGCCCGCGGCGAGCTGCCCACGCCGTCGCACACCACCGTGATCACGGCGTCGCCGGTGGTCAGCAGCGCCATGGCGTCCTCGTTGCGGGCGCGTCGCAGCCCCTTGTCGGTCACGGCGGCGGCACCGCCGTCCAGGACGATCTCGGCGTGGTCGCGGCCGGTGGGCTGGCGGGCGCCGCACCGTTCGCAGTAGCCCTCCGCGTCCACCGCGGCCGCGCCGCAGGAGGTGCAGACCGGCGCGCCGAGCGCGTGCCCGCACCGCTCGCAGTAGACGTCCCCCTGGACGACGGGGGACGCGCACATCGGGCAGCTCTGGGAGGTCGGTACGGGTTCGGTCACAGCCACGTCCTCGGTCGTACGGCGTTCGCCTGGTCGATGAGCGCGTGGCGTTCATGGCGGGAGCCGGCCGCCACCGCGAGCTTCCGGTAGATCGACTCCAGCCGCCTGCGCAGCCCCGGTTCGGTGAAGTCGGCCTCGGCCAACTTCGTCCGGGGCGGCGCGGGGTTGTGGTCCAGCCAGACCAGCGCGCAGCGCAGCAGCTCGGCGGTGAGCAGGTCGCGGCGGCGCGGGTCGAGGTCGGCCAGGCTGGCCAGCCGTCCGGCCGCGCCGACCAGGTCGGCGGCGGACACCGTGCTCAGGTCGGTCCGGCGGAACACCGAGGCGGCCAGCGCCACCTGCGCCGCCACCCGGTAGCTGGAGGTGGGCGGCACCTCGTCCAGCACGTCGACGCGGCCCGTCCTGGCCAGCCCGAACGCGGCGCTGACGTAGGAGTGGTCGGTCTGCCAGACGGCGTTGTACCAGTGGGCCGACTGCCGGCCGGCGCACTCCAGCGCGAACGCCAGCGCCAGCTTGGGCGCGAGCTCGCCGGGCAGCGCCGACACGCACGCGTCGAACATCGTCATCGCGGTGTCCGGCTGGCGCCCGGCCAGCGCGTGCACCCCGCGGTACCAGGTCGTCCGCCAGTCGCCGGGGAGCGACCGGTCCAGCTCCGTCAGCGCGTGCGGCGTCTCGGCCGCGCCCGCCTCGGCCAGCAGCCTGGCCCGCATGAGCCGGGTCTCGGGCGTCGGCGGCATCGCCGAGAGCTGGTCGAACAGCTCCTTGCCGTCGAACCCGAGCAGGCCCGCCAGCGCGCCCGCCGCCGGGTCGAGCGGATCGACGTGCGGCACCGGCAGCTCGACCGCGACCACGGCCGGGTCGAGCGGCCCGAACACCTCCTGGCGCGATGCCGACAATGCCGTCCCCACGGCGGAGCGCTCGGGCCCGAACAGGGTCGAGGGCGCCGGGAACGGCACGCCCTCCTCGGCCGCGCTGATCTCCCGCAGCACCCCGACGAGCTGCTCCTCCATCTCCCACGCGCTCTGGAACCGGTCGGCGGGGTCGGGCGCGGTGGCCCTGCGCAGCAGCCGCGCGAACGACTCGTGCCCGCAGTCCTGCGGCAGCGGGCTGGCCACGCCGCCCTTGGCCGGGCTCCAGGACGGGATCGTCAGCACCGCCAGGGTCCTGGCCACGGTGTAGAGGTCGGAGGCCACGGACGAGGGATGGGTGTCCAGCTCGGGCGCGTGGTAGCCGACCGTCGCCCAGGACGTGCCGGGCGGCGAGCCGACCGGCTGGACGGCGCCCAGGTCGATCAGCTTGAGCCGCCGGCCGACCCGGATCACGTTGGCCGGCTTGAGGTCGCAGTAGACCAGGCCGTTCTCGTGCAGGTAGCCGAACGCGTGCAGGATCTCGCGGCCGTAGATCAGCGCCTCGCGCAGCGGCAGCGGGCCCTGGCGGCGCAGCTCGTGCAGGGACTGGCCGCCGACGTACTCCATGACGATGTAGCCGAGGCCGCCGGAGAGCTGGAAGTTGAGGATCTTGACGATGTTCGGGTGGTCGACCGTGGTGAGGAACTTGCGTTCGGCCTCGGCGGCCGCCAGCGCCTCGGCGTCGTTGGTGTTGAGCAGGCCCTTGAGCACGACCCAGCGGCCGTCCAGGTTCTCGTCGGCGGCCAGGTAGATCCAGCCGAGACCGCCGTGCGCCAGGCAGCCGAGCACCCGGTACTGCCCGGCCACCATGTCGTCCTTGGCCAGCTTCGGGGTGAAGGAGTACGGCGTGCGGCAGTGCGGGCAGAACCCCTCCGTCAGCCCGGGACGGCCCTGCCGGGACCGGCCCACCGGCTCCCCGCAGGCCGGGTTGGCGCAGAACCGCTTCTCCTCCGGCACCTGCGGATCGGCCATCACGGCCGTCGCCGGATCCCGGTACGGCACGGACGGCAGGTCGGCGATGCCGCCCAGCACCCCGGCCCGCGACCTGCCGCTGCTGCTCACCGGCGAGGTCAGCGACCGGCTCACCGGCTGGGTGTTCACCGGCCCCGAGAGCGGCCCCGAAAGCGGGCCCGAGGCCGACGCCGGGGCCGACGCCGGGGCCGACGCCTGCTGGGGGACGGACACCGCCGGGGGCGCCGCGCCCGCCGCGTTGCCGCACAGGTCGCAGTAGCCGTCCTCGATGGTGCCGGTGCAGCCCGGCTGCGCGCAGCGGGTCATGGCTTACCTCCGTGTATCGCGCGCTGGTAGGTCTCGACCGCGGCCGCCGCCTCGGTCAGGTCGCAGGGAGCGCTCCACAGCAGGGATCGGGCCCGCTCGAAGCACGCGGCGGCGTGGGGGTCCTCGGCCATGCCCTTGCGCACCGCCATGGCCTGGCAGGCGCCGAGCCGGCCGCGTAACTCGTCACGCCTGCCGACCAGGCCGTACAGGGCCTTGGCGGTGGCCCGCGCCCGGTCGGCCGCCTTCTCCGCCTCGCTCTCCACGTTCGCCAGCCGCCTGGCCCGCACCACCCAGGTGTCGGCCGAGGCGTCGAGCGCGGCCAGCTCGCCGGTCAGCTCCTCGACCCGGCTGCGCGGGCGGGCCTGCGGCGGCAGGGCGATCTTGACCACGACCGCGCCGTGGGCCAGCCTGGCCTCGCTCTCGGCCGCGCGTACCCGGTCGAGGGCGGCCACCAGGTCCTCGCGGCGCCTGGCGTACTCGCGCTTGACCACGATCGCCTGGTCGACCTCCGCGCGGGCCTCGGCCAGCGCGCGGGCGACCCCGCCGAGGTCGGGGCCCACGCCCGCGCCGAGCGGGTCGGCGAGCAGGGCCGCGCGCATCCGCCGCAGCTCCGCCTCCTGTGCCTCCAGGCCGACGCCCTCGCCCAGCTCCCGCTCCAGGTCGCGGATCTCGCGCAGGGCGCGGTCGGCGTCGTCGAGCCGGGGCAGGACGGCGTTCCACACGGCGTCGATGTCGTTGAGCGCCGAGGTGACCTCGCGGAAGGCGCCGTCCATGCGGGCGACCGTCTCGTCGAGGGTCAGCCGCTCGTCGGCCTCCGGCAGCAGCGAGCGCTGCTCGACGGGCTTGGCCGCGGCCCGCAGCACGACGGACGTGCCCGACAGCAGCCGGGTCAGCTCGTCGAGCTGCTCGGCGCCGAGCTTCGCGCGCGCGGCCCTGACCTGCTCGGCGTCGCGCAGCACGGCCCGGTAGGCGTCGTTCAGCAGCCACAGCCGGGTCAGCGCGGCCTGGACGGCGGCCCAGCGCCGCGCCGTCACCCCGTCCAGCGTGGCGCCCTTGAGCAGCTGGTACGTGGTGTGGGATTCGAGATCGAGCAGGTCGCCGGAGATCCGGTCGCGTTCGTCGGCCCGAGCGCGCAGCGCGTACTCGGCGCCTTCCCTGCTCATGGGTGGTCCCAGACTCATCACGCTCCCCGTGAAGAGGGCCCCCGATGCCCCGTGTCCTACCGGCTCAACGGGAGTCTTGACCGGTTGGTTCCAAAGGGTAGGGGTGACCCTGACTTGTCCCTGATTCAACCCTCGGTCACCTGCAAACGGCTTAAAGGATCTCCTACGGTGGAGACATGGCACGCATCCTTCTGATCATCGCCGCGATCATCGTCGCACTGCTTCTCGTCGGCCCGCTCGTGGGTTTCGTCTTCACGCTTCTCAAGTGGGCTCTCATCATCGGCGCCGTCGTCCTCGGTGTCACGTTCGTCGCGAAGTGGGCCAAGAGGCCGTAGCTTCCGACCGCTTCCCAAGGCATAGTGAGTGAATGGAGGCGCGGCCGGCGGTTGACGATGCCGCGCTCGGGCGCGAGGCGCTGGCCGTGCTCGAGGCGAACTGGACGGGCAGCGGCACCGTGCCCGCGCCGGGTCTCTACCCGCACCAGTGGAGCTGGGACTCCGCGTTCGTCGTCATCGGCCTGGCCAGGCACCGCCCGGAGCGCGCCCGGGAAGAGCTGCTCAGCCTGCTGAGCGGCCAGTGGGCGACCGGCATGGTGCCCCACATCGTCTTCCACACCCGCGAGGCCTACTTCCCCGGGCCGTCGGTCTGGCGCTCGCAGGAGCACGCCTCCGCGCCCAGGGTCTACACCTCCGGGCTCACCTCCCCGCCGTTGCAGGCGCTGGCGCTGCGGTGGCTCTACCGGCACACCGGCGACGTGGCCTTCGTCCGGCGCACGTTCCCGCTGCTCGTCGCCCAGCACCACTACCTCGCCTCGGCCCGCGACCTCGGCGGCGCCGGGCTGGCGGCGATCGTCCATCCCTGGGAGTCGGGCATGGACGACAGCCCGGCCTGGGACCAGCCGCTCGCCGCGCTGCCCGCCATCGGCTACGGCTACCGCAACGTCGAGCTGGCCGAACGCCACCCCGACAGCGACCACGACCGCTACGTCTGGCTGGCCATGCGTTACCGCGACGCCGGCTACCGCGCCGAGTACCTGCGCGACGAGCACCCGTTCGCGGTCGAGGATCCGATGTTCAACGGGATCTGGCTCGCCTCCTGCCAGGCGCTGGCCGAGCTGGCGCCGGTGGCGGGGGCCGACCCCGCCCCCCACGCCGAACAGGCCGAACGCATCAGGCAGGCCATGCTCGACCGGCTGTGGGACGGCTGCTTCTACCCCCTCGACCTGCGCTCCGGCCGGCTGATCAAGGTCTGCACGGTGGGCGCGTTCGGGCCGCTGCTCGATCCCGGGCTGCCCAGCGACCACCTGCACGCCTGCGTCGAGGTGCTGGAGTCGGCCCGGTTCATGGGCGCGACCGGCTACCCGGTGCCGAGCTGCGAGATCCGCGCCGCCCAGTTCGACCGCACCCGCTACTGGCGCGGGCCGTCCTGGGTGAACACCAACTGGCTGTTACGCCGGGCCGCCGCCGTCCACTCGCTCGACCAGCTCGGCCGGCAGCTCGCCAACGGCACCCTGCGGCTCGTCCGGCAGGCCGGGTTCCGCGAGTGCTTCGACCCGTTCGACGGCAGCGGGCGCGGGTGCAGGGACTTCTCCTGGAGCGCGGCGCTCACCCTCGACCTGCTCGCCGATACCGTGGAGATATGAGCATTCTTCGCCGCCTGCCCGCCGACGTGCGCCGATCCCTGGACACCCGGCCGGGGGAGCGGGTGCTGACGTTCACCGAGACCTCCGACGGTCACCTGGTGGCCACCAACCTCGCCCTGTTCCTGTCCGACGGGACGCGGGTGCCGTACGAGGAGATCGACAAGGCGTCCTGGGACGACGAGGGGCTGCGGGTCGTCACCACCGGCGGCGCCCGCCACTTCGAGCGCGTCGCCGAACCGCGGGTGCTGCCCGAGACCGTGCGCGAGCGGGTGAACTCCACCATCGTGGTCAACAAGCGGGTCAGCCTGCCGGGGCGCGGCGGCGTCCGGCTGGTGGCCAGGCGTCCGCCGGGCGGCGAGGTGCTGGGCTGGACGCTCGTCTTCGACGACGGGCTCGATCCGACGGACCCGGGCCTGCGCGCCCAGGCCGAACAGGCCCTGGAAGGCGTCCGGCGCAGCATGGGCGTGTGAGGGATCACACGTCCGTGCCGCGCCGGATCTCGGGGCTGGATCTTCAGGGCCGGATCTCGGACCGGGCCGTCAGTAGGGAATGCCGGTCTCGCGGGACTTCCGTTCCGCGAGATCCTCCTCCTCGGGCCAGCCGCTGCCGGACCTGTGGTGACCGTCGGAGCCGAGGAACGGGATCTTCTCCTGAAGCGTCCCGCCCACCTTCTCCCTGGCCGCCCCGGCCAGCCTCGACGCCTGCGCGCCGACCACCCCCGCGGCCTCCTGGACCCTCGGGCTGTCGGCCACACGCTGGGCCGCCCGCTTGATCTGTTCGTACCGCTCGCGGCCCGCCCTGCTGCCGAGCACGTAACCGACAGCCAGACCGACTGCAAATGTCATTCGATAACGCATCTTGCACCTCCGCTGTCTCCCGGCCTACCCCAGTTGCGATGCGACACGCACTCCAGGAGTGCGCTAATCTATTCCTGCGCACGACGGAAGGGCCCAACAAGCCCGACCAGCAGGGCGAACGTTCGATCCCGCGTAGCTCAACGGCAGAGCAGCCGGCTGTTAACCGGCAGGTTATAGGTTCGAGTCCTATCGCGGGAGCTGCAGCCAGACAAGAGTTTGGCAGATCAGGCCCTCTCACCGAGACCGGTGGGAGGGCCTGATGCGTTCTCCGGGGGCGCTCGAAGAGTCGCGGATCGCCGAGGATCCGAAGCCCTGAGCGATCAGGGTGCATCGCCGCGAGGTCGACGCGGGCATGTCGTGAAAAGAGAGGGATTCACGCGTTGTAGTGGGTGAGTTACTGATTCTGGCGTTACGGGGACAACAGGCGTTCGCGGGGGGAAGATGGGCGAGTCGGCCGGGTGCGGCCGGCAGCCGCGGGAAGTCGTGACGGGGGCGTGGAGAGGGCGCCGCCGGCAGGACGTGCCGCCGACCCGGAATCGGCGGGGCGCTCCGCTGAGCGAAATGTTGGTTGCCGCGTGCGTACCTGGATCAGGTCACTGCGTCCCTTCGATGTGCAAGCCGTGCACGCGCTGTTCGAGCGCACCACGGACCTCCGCGAGGCGGAGCGTTTCATCAGGCTCTTCCACGCCGAGAACCCCGCCGCCGGCGGCCTGGCCGCCCGGCTGCGCGACGTCGCCAGAGACGTCGCCCGCCACGGCACCTACGTCCACACCTTCGAGGAGCTGGAGTTCGGCGCCCGGGTCGCCTGGCGCAACAGCGGCCGGTGCATCGGACGCCTGTACTGGCGTTCGCTGAAGGTGCGCGACCGGCGGGAGGTGACGACGGCCGAGGGCGTCGCGGTGGAGTGCGTGGCGCACCTGCGCGAGGCGACGGGGGAGGGGCGCATCAGGCCCACCGTCACCGTCTTCGCCCCGGACACCCCGGCCATGCCGGGCCCGCGGGTGCTCAACGACCAGCTCGTCCGCTACGCCGGGCACCGGCTGAACGGCGGCGGCGTCCTCGGCGACCCGCGCAACGCCGAGCTCACCGAGCTGGCCAAGGAACTGGGCTGGCGCGGCGGGCCGGGCCGGTTCGACGTGCTGCCGCTGGTCGTCCGGGCCGGGCTCGGCGACCCGCTGTTGTGCAACCTGCCGGGCGACGCCGTGCTGGAGGTGCCGCTGCTGCATCCCGAGTACGCGTGGTTCGCGGAGCTGGGGCTGCGCTGGCACGCCGTGCCGGTCATCTCGGACATGTGCCTGGAGATCGGGGGCGTCTGCTACCCGTGCGCGCCGTTCAACGGCTGGTACATGGGCACCGAGATCGGGGTGCGCAACCTGGCCGACGCCGACCGGTACGACCTGCTTCCCGAAGTGGCCGAGCACCTCGGCCTGGACACCTCCACCGAGCGCTCGCTCTGGCGCGACCACGCGCTGGTCGAGCTCAACGTGGCGGTGCTGCACTCGTTCGAACGGGCGGGGGTGACGATCACCGACCACCACACCGAGTCCCGGCGCTTCCTGACCCACCTGGAACGCGAGGAGCGCGCCGGACGGCGCTGCCCGGCCGACTGGTCGTGGATCGTGCCGCCGCTGTCGGGCGGCGCGACCCCGGTCTTCCACCGCTACTACGACACCTGCGAGCTGACCCCCGCATACGTGCACCGCCACCCCGCCCGCTGATGCGCTTGCCAGCCCCGCCCAGAACATGGTTCGGTTAGCGCATGGCGGAACTCGTGCTCTCATCGTCGGACCGGGGCGTGCTCACGCTGACCTTCAACCGTCCCGACACGCTCAACGCCTGGACGGACGCCATGGGCAGGCGCTACTTCGACCTGCTGGCCGAGGCCGAGAAGGACCCCGACGTCCGGGCGATCGTGGTGACCGGCGCCGGCAAGGGCTTCTGCGCCGGGGCCGACTTCAAGACGCTCGCCGCCATCCAGACCGGCTCCTACGACGAGACCCCCGACCCCCGACCCAACACCTTCCCCACGACCATCGGCAAGCCGATCATCGCCGCGGTCAACGGCGCCTGCGCCGGGCTCGGCATGGTGCACGCGCTCGTCTGCGACCTGGTCTTCACGGCCGAGGAGGCCAAGTGGACGACCGCCTTCCCGCGCCGCGGCCTGGTCGCCGAGTACGGCCTGTCCTGGGTGCTGCCGCGGGTCATGGGCCAGCAGCGGGCCATGGACGTCCTGCTGTCCGGCCGGGTGTTCAACGGGCGGGAGGCGTACGAGCTGGGGCTGGCCAACCGCGCGGTGCCGGGGGAGTCGCTGCTGGCGCAGGCCCAGGAGTACGCCAGGGAACTGGCCGTGCACAGCTCGCCGGCGTCCATGGCGGTGATCAAGCGGCAGGTGTGGCAGGACTGGGACGTCACCCTGGAGGAGTCGGCCAGGAAGGCCGTCCACGAGATGCTGGCCTCCTTCGGGCGGCCCGACTTCGCCGAGGGCGTCGCCAGCTTCCTGGAGCGCCGCCCGCCGGACTTCCCGGCGCTGTGAAACCGCAGGCCGGAGGGGGTACGGGCGGAGCGCGCCGAGGTTAGACGGCGATCGCGGCCGGGTAGGGCTGGACGTGTCCGAAGGGTCCCAGGCCGGGGCGTGGGGGGACGTCCAGCGGGGGGCACGGTCGGGGGGCGCGGTGCAGGCTTTCGTCATGAGGGAGATCGGCCGGGTCGGTTTCATGGACAAACCGGTGCCGCGGCCGGGGCCGCGCGACGCCGTCGTCCGCACCACCACCGCCCTCATCTGCACCTCCGACTCCCACACCGTCCAGGGCGGCATCGGGCCGCGCACCGACCTCACGCTCGGGCACGAGGGCGTCGGCGTGGTGCACGAGGTGGGCGAGGAGGTGCGGGACTTCCGGCCGGGCGACCGCGTCCTGGTGGGGGCCATCACCCCCGACTGGGGCGACCTCGCCTGCCAGGACGGCCACCCGTCGCAGTCGGGCGGCCCGCTCGGCGGGTTCAAGTTCGCCAACTCCAAGGACGGCGTCTTCGCCGAGTACTTCCACGTCAACGAGGCCGACGCCAACATGGCGAAGATCCCCGCCGGGGTGCCGGACGAGACGGCCGTCTACTGCGCGGACATGCTCTCGACCGGCTTCATGGGCGCCGAGAACGGCGACATCCCCATCGGCGGGACGGTCGCCGTGCTGGCCCAGGGCCCGGTGGGCCTGATGGCCACCGCGGGCGCCCGGCTGCGCGGCGCCGGCCTGGTCATCGGGGTCGAGTCGGTGCCCCGCCGCCAGCGACTGGCCCGCGACTTCGGCGCCGACGAGATCGTCGACTTCAGCGCCGAGGACGTCGTCGAGGGCGTGCTCCGCCGGACCGGCGGACAGGGCGTGGACACCGCCATCGAGGCGCTCGGCGCGGACGCCACCTTCCAGACCGCGATCAGAATCATCAAGCCGGGCGGGACGGTCTCCAACACCGGCTACTACGGCCAGGGCGAGTTCGTCCGCATCCCGCGCGTCGAGTGGGGCGTCGGCATGGCCGAGAAGAAGATCACGACCGGTCTGTGCCCGGGCGGGCGGCTGCGCATGGAACGCCTGCTGCGCCTCCTGGAGGGCGGCCGGGTCGATCCCACGCCGCTGACCACCCACACGTTCCCGTTCGCGGAGATGGAACGCGCCTTCGAGATCTCGGACAAGAAGCTCGATGACGTGGTGAAGGTGATGATCACCTTCCGGTGAGTACCTCGGAGGAGAACGCCGGATGCTCGACCTCGATCCACCCTTCCGCCCGGTCCGCCACCGGGAGGGCTACCCGCCCCTGGAGGACCTCGGGCTCATCGGCGACGGCACGACGGCGGCGCTGGTCGCCCTCGACGGTTCGATCCCGTGGTTGTGCCTGCCGCGCTTCGACAGCGACCCGCTGCTGTGCGGCCTGCTCGACCGCGAGCGCGGCGGCCGCTTCACGCTGACGACCGACGACCTGCGCGAGGCCAGGCAGTACTACGTGCCGGACACCGCCGTGCTGGTCACCGAGCTGCGCGGCCCGTCCGGCGTGGTGCGGATCACCGACGCGCTGGTCCTGCGCGCCGGCGCCGACCTCAGCGACGACGCCGGCGGCGGAAGGGGCGAGCTGGTCAGGTCCGCGGTCGTCCTGGCGGGGGACGTGCGCCTGCGGGCGGAGCTGGCGCCGCGCGGCGGCGGGCAGGTCCGGGTGCTCGGCAGCGGCCTGGAGGTGCGCGCGTCCCGCCGTCCTGACCTGCGGCTGCACCTGCGGTCCGACCGGCCGCTGACGGGGCTGCGCACCGTGCACGACCTCCGGGAGGGCGAGCGCCTCGACCTGGTGTTGTCGTGGGGGCGCATCCACCGTCACCACCGGTTCGACCCCGAGGCGATGGTGCGGCAGACCGCCGACGCCTGGCGGCGCTGGATGGGCGCGTGCACCTACCGGGGCCCGCAGGAGGCGCTGGTCCGGCGTTCGGTGATCACGCTGAAGCTGTGCGACGACTGGGTGAACGGCTCGCTGGTCGCGGCGCCGACGTCCTCGTTGCCCGCGCCCGTCGGCGGGGTGCGCAACTGGGACTACCGCTACACCTGGATCCGCGACGCCGCCTACGCCGTCTTCGCGCTGCGCCGCGTCGGCTTCGCGGAGGAGGCCGACGGCTTCCTCGGCTGGGTGCTCGACGCCTTCGAGCAGAGCGGCCAGCCGCGGATCATGTACACGCTGCGCGGCGACCCCGTACCTGAGGAGGTCGTCGACGCCGACCTGGAGGGCTACCGGCGCTCGGCGCCGGTGCGGTGGGGCAACGGCGCGGCCGACCAGCGCCAGCACGACGTCTACGGCGAGGTGCTCGACTGCGCCGACCAGTGGCTGCTGCCCGGCCGCGACCTGCAGCCCGCGCTGTGGTCGGGGCTGTCGGCGCTGGCCGAGGCCGCCGCGAACACCTGGCGGCAGCCCGACCAGGGCATCTGGGAGGTACGCAGCCAGGGCCGGGTCTTCACCTACTCGGCGGGCATGTGCCAGGTGGCGCTCGACCGGGCCGCGGCCATCGGCGAACGGCTGGGCCTGGACGGTCCGATCGCCAGGTGGCGCGCCACCGCCGAGGAGCTGCGCCGGCTGATCCTGGAGCAGGCGTGGGACGAGGAGGCGCAGTGCCTGAGCGAGCACCTCGACGGCGGCGGCGGCCTGGACGCCAGCCTGCTCGCGCTGCCGCTGCGCAAGGTCGTGCCGGCCGACGACCCGCGGATGACGGCGACCACCGCCGCCGTCGCCGAACGCCTGTCCGCCGGTGACGGCCTGCTCTACCGCTACCTGCACGACCAGTCGCCGGACGGCCTGCCCGGCGACGAGGGCGCCTTCCTGCTGTGCAGCTTCTGGCTGGTGGACAACCTCGTCCTACAGGGTCACCGGGCCCGCGCCGAGGAGCTGTACGCCTCCCTGTGCGCCCGCGCCAGCCCGCTCGGCCTGCTCCCGGAGCAGATCGACCCGGCCACGGGCGCGTTCGCGGGCAACTACCCGCAGGCGTTCAGCCACATCGGGGTGATCGCCAGCGGGGTCAACCTGGCGCGGGCGGGAGCGGCCCGCACGCCCTGACCGGCGTCAGGCCAGGCGGTGGGCGCCCTTGGCGGCGGTGGCGGCCAGGAAGCGGGGGGCCTGGAAGCCGCGCTCGGCGTAGGCGGCCGTGACCGACTCGCGCACGCCGTCGAGGCGGTCGTCCGGGACGAGGGCGATGGCCGAGCCGCCGAAGCCGCCGCCCGTCATCCTGGCGCCGCGGGCCCCGCCGCGGAAGGCGGCCTCCACGGCCACGTCGAGCTCCGGCGAGGAGACCTCGTACTGGTCGCGCAGCGACAGGTGGGAGGCATTGAGCAGGGCGCCGATCTCGGTGACCTTGCCCGCGCGCAGCAGGCCGACCAGGGCCTCGACGCGGTGGTTCTCGGTGACGACGTGCATGACGCGCTTGCGCTCGTCGCCCTGGAGCCGGTCGAGGGCCGCGGCCAGGTCGGTGACGTCGCGCAGGGACGCCACTCCCAGCTTGCGGGCCGCGGACTCGCACTCGGCGCGGCGCTTGGCGTACTCGCCGCCGGCGTGCTCGTGGTGGACCTGGGTGTCGATGATGAGGATGCTCAGGCCCTCGGCGGCCAGGTCGAGGGGGATCCTCCTGGAGCCGAGCGAGCGGCAGTCGAGGAACAGCGCGTGGCCCTCCTCGCACAGCGCCGAGGCGGCCTGGTCCATGATGCCGCACGGCATGCCGACGAAGTCGTTCTCGGCCCGCTGGCTGAGCAGCGCGATCTCCATCGGCGTCAGGCCGAGCCCGTGGACGTCGTTCAGCGCGGAGGCGACGGCCACCTCCAGCGCGGCGCTGGAGCTGAGGCCCGCGCCCTGGGGCACGTCGCCGTCGATCGCGATGTCCGCGCCGGCGACCCGGTCGCCGAGCATGGCCAGCACGCCCACGGCGTAGCGGGCCCAGCCGGTGGCATCCTCCCTGGCCGGCAGCTCGATCGGGCCGCCGGAGGACTGGAGGGACAGCAGCCGGATGGTCTGGTCGGCGCGCGGGGTGACGGCGGCGCTCACGCCCCACGGCACCGCGAAGGGCAGGACGAAACCGTCGTTGTAGTCGGTGTGCTCGCCGATCAGGTTGACCCGGCCGGGCGCGCGCCAGACCGTGCGGGGATCGGCACCGAAGGCGGCACGAAAAGCTTCAGCAACGCGCATAATCCAACACTCCTCAACAAAGGCCCGACCGTAGACTAGCGCCATGGAGGAGCTCCTGGATCCAGCGCTCGGCCAGGTCCGGGTGTTCCTGATGCACGACGACAACAAGCGGCGCAAGCTCAAGTACAACCTGGGCCATCGGCGGCTGCTCACCTTCGGCGGGGCGTACTCCCATCACATCAGGGCCGTGGCCGAGGCCGGAAGGCTGCACGGCATCGAGACGATCGGGGTGATCAGGGGCGAGGAGCACCTGCCGCTCAACCCCACGCTCGCCTTCGCCGCCTCCTGCGGGATGACCCTCACCTACCTCGACCGCGCCACCTACCGGCTCAAGCACACGCCCGAGGTGCAGGCGCGGCTGCGGGAGCGGTGGGGCGACGTCGCGATCCTGCCCGAGGGCGGCAGCAACGCCGCGGCCGTGCGCGGCTGCGCCGAGCTCCCGCCCGAGATCGACGTCGACTACGACGTCGTCTGCTGCCCGGTCGGCACCGGCGGCACGCTGGCCGGCATCTCGGCCGGGCTGCCCGAGGGCAGGCGGGCGCTGGGCTTCGCGGTGCTCAAGGGGGCCGGCTTCCTGGCCGGCGAGGTGGCCCGGCTCCAGCGGGAGGCCTACGGCCGCACCTGGACGAACTGGTCGCTCGACCTCGACCACCACTTCGGCGGCTACGCCCGCTCGACCCCCGACCTCGACCGGTTCGCCGCCGAGCACCGGGTCGAGGGCGTCTACGTGGCCAAGATGCTCTACGGCGTGCTCGACCTGGCCCGGCGGGGGGCGTTCGCGCCGGGCACCCGCGTCGTGGCCGTGCTGACCGGTCAGCCCTCGACGTCCGTGGCCGCGTGCGGGGCGCCGACCGGCTTCGACTCGGGCGAGCCGCGCTGACGCAGGTAGACCGACAGCACCACCATCGACAACACGGCCAGCAGCTCCGACTGCCAGTTCTGCAGGCTGCGGTTCCAGAACTCGGCGGAGGTCACGTACTGGCCCCACGAGACGGGGTCGCGCAGGTCGGCGAGCCGTCCGGAGTTGTAGGCCGCCTGGCCCGCCACCGACTGGGCCAGCCACGACAACACGAAGATGGCCCCCATCACCAGCCCGAGCGAGTTGCTGAACAGCCACAGCCGGGCGCCGCGGGCCCTGGCCCAGGCGGGGGACTGGCTGCCGGCGTGCGCGCCGACCTGCTGCTCCTCGTCGGACTCGGCCCCGGCGTCCTCCACCTTCTTGGACTCGGGGGAGCCCTTCTGGACGAGCCAGACGGTCAGCATGATGTACAGGAAGAACTGCAGGTACTCCGACTGCCAGTTCTCGGCCACGTCCACGGCGAAGTCGGAGGAGGTGACGTACTCGGCGAACGACACCGGGTCGGCGCCCTGAACCAGCTGCAGGTCGTTGAACTGCAGCATGCCCGCCACCGCCTGGCCGCCGAGCGCCAGCAGGAACATGACCAGGAAGGCCAGCGAGAGGGAGTTCTCCTTCAACCACTTCACAACCGCGCCCACCCTATGGCCAGGAACCAGGCCAGCCCCGCCACGATGACGAGCAGGGTCAGCGTGAACATCACCCGCATCAGTCCTCCACCTCGCATTCGTAGGGCAGGTCGTGCACGGGCCGGCAGCCCGCGGCCTTGACCCGCCAGCCGTCGTCGAAGCGGTGCAGGAACAGGGTGTCGCCGGCCAGCCGCACCTGGGCCTCCTTGCCCCACACGCTCACCTCGGTGACCGCGCCGCCGGGCCCCAGCTTGAGGTCGCCCAGCGCCTGGGCGCAGGTCTGGCCGCGGTCGGGCAGCTTCTCGGCGGTGCTCCGGGCCAGCAGCCCGCACGCGGCGTCCTCCTGGTGAGCCTCCAGGGCCGCATGGAAACGCTCGGCCGCGCGGGCGGGGGACATCGTGTCCACGGCGCAGCCGGTGGCCGCCAGGACGAGCGCCGTCACGACGAACGGAAATCTCATGCGCCTCCCGCTACCCACCGGGGCGGCGGGCATGCTGGCCCGCGGGCGGGCTACCCGAGCTGGTCGAGCACCGGGGCGACCAGCGCGTTGAGCTCGCGGACCAGGACGAGCACGGCCCGGTGGGCACGCTGCTCGACCTCGTCGTGCGGGCCCTCGGGCTCCGGCGGGAGGTCGCCGAGCGGCACGGGCGCCTCGACGAGCAGCGTGGCGCGCAGGAACGGGATGCGGGCGAGGTCCTGCTGGCTCGGCTCGACGTACTGGCCGAAGGTCTCCTGCCAGCCAAGCCAGCCGCGGTCGCGCCACCAGGCGCGCGACCTGGTCAGCTCGGCGGGAAGCGGCGAGACGATCCGGACGCGCGCGAACAGGGTGCCGTCCCAGGTGTTGCGGTGGCAGGTGGCCTCCAGGACGCGGCGGTCCCAGCGCACGTAGCCGGGGGTGAGGGCGGGCGGGGTGGCCAGCCGCCAGGCCGCGCAGGCGAACCTGACCGGCGCGATGTCACCCCACTCGAACTCGTCGAGGTTCTTGCGCACGTGCACGGCGTAGCGCCCGTCACGGTCCCTGTCGAACTCCTGGTCGATCCAGAACGCCTTGCCCATGCCCCCTACGCTACGGCCCGGCGGCGCCTTCCCGGCGGCGTACGGGAGATCCGGCCTTGCCATCAATTGTGTGACCGTTTAAGCTCATCCGGTCAAACAATTGGAGGCAAGGCATGGCCAGAGCGGGCAGGCCGCCGCAGGACCCCGCGCGGCAGGCCGAGCGCGCCCACCGGATCCTCGACGCCGCCGCCGAGCTGATCCTGCGCTGGGGCTACGACAAGACCACCGTCGAGGACGTCGCCAGGCGGGCCGGGGTCGCCAAGGGCACGATCTACCTGCACTGGAAGACGCGCGAGGAGCTGTTCGCCGCGCTGCTGCGGCGCGAGCGGGTGCTCATGCTGGACCGGGTGCGCGACGGCGCGCCCGCCACCCTCGGCGAGCTGTTCGGGACCCTGGCCTCGGCGCTGCTGCACCGGCCGCTGCTGCACGCGGTGCTGCTCGACGACTCCGAGGTGCTCGGCAAGCTCACCCGGCTCAAGCGGCAGCGACCGGCGGCCGGCGGCCTCGAACTCGGCGGCCCCTTCGAGGCGTACCTGCGCGAGCTGGTCCGGCTGGGCGCCGTGCGCGCGGAGCCGGCCGAGCACGTCACGGTGATCGGCTCGATCTTCTACGGCTTCATGTTCCTGCCCGGCGCGCGCCCGGAGTCCGAGCGGCTGCCCGACGACCGCGTCGCCGAGCTGCTGGCCGAGACCGTCGAACGCGCGGTGGGCACCGGACGCGCGCTGCCGCCCGACGACGCCGCCGCCGTCGCGCGGGCCACGCTCGACCTCCTCGACGCCCTCGCCGACGTCGCCCGGCGCAAACTGGCGACATCCATGAGCCCGGCCAAGGAGCGCGTGAAATGAAGGCAGTCATCCCCCTCGACGACGAAGCCGCCGCCGACCTCGGCACCGCGGGCGGCAAGGGCGCCTCGCTGGCCCGGCTGGCCAGGGCGGGGCTGCCGGTGCCCGGCGGGTTCGTCGTCACGACGCAGGCGTACCGGTCGTTCGTGGCGGCGTTCGGCGACGAGATCGCCTCCAGCGGCGGCCCCGGCGCGCTGTTCGCCGCGCACGAGATCCCGGCCGGTCTGGCCGAGGAGATCCGGGCCGCGCACGCCGCGCTCGGCGACGACGTCGCGGTGGCCGTGCGCTCCTCGGCCACCGCCGAGGACCTGCCCGAGCTGTCGTTCGCCGGGCAGCAGGACACCTTTCTCAACGTCAGGGCCGACGGCCTGCTGGAGGCGGTCCGCCGCTGCTGGGCCTCGCTGTGGAACCCGCGCGCCGTCGCCTACCGCGAGCGCAACGGCGTCCCGCACGACGACGTGGCCCTGGCGGTGGTCGTCCAGGAACTGGTGGACGCCGACGCGGCCGGGATCATGTTCACCGCCGACCCGGTCACCGGCGCGCGCGACGAGATCGTGGTCAACGCCTCCTGGGGGCTCGGCGAGGCCGTCGTCGGCGGGCAGGTCACGCCGGACACGATCACCCTGTCGGGCGGCCGGGTCACCGGCTCGCGGGTCGCCGACAAGACCGTCATGACCGTGCGCACCGCGAGCGGCACCGGCGAGGAGCCCGTGCCCGAGGACCTGCGCCGCGCTCCCGTGCTCGACCCGGCGCAGGCGGTGGAGCTGGCCGCGCTCGGCGAACGGATCCAGGCCCTGTACGGCATGCCCATGGACGTCGAGTGGGCCAGGCGCGACGGCACGTTCGCGATCCTCCAGGCCCGCCCGATCACCGGCCTGAAACCGCAGGTCGAGGAGTGGAACGACAGCCTCAAGGGCGACTACCTGTGGACCGCGGGCAACCTGGGCGAGGCCATCCCCGACGTGATGACGCCGGCGACCTGGTCGTTCGTCCAGATCTTCATCCGCGAGGCCATGTCGGCCTCGGCGCTGCCCGGGTTCGACCTGGTGGGCAACATCGGCGGCCGCTTCTACATGAACCTCAGCGTCGTCCACTCCATCGCCGCCGCCCTGGGCATGCGGAGCAGGCTGGGCGCGGTCGAGCAGGTCTTCGGCAGGCTGCCGGCCGGCCTGGAGGTGCCGCCGGTGCGGCTGGCCCGCTGGGAGATCGTCCGGCGCGTGCTGCCGATGGCCGTCACCCTCCAGCGGCGGGTGCGCCGGAACATCAAGGACATGCCCGCCTTCCTCGCCGCCTCCCGGCAGCGCTGCGAGGAACTGCGCGAACGCGTCGCCGCCACGTCCTCCGGCGCCGAGCTGGCCGACCTGTGGACGTCCGCCATCGAGCCCCACCTGGTCACCTCCAGCCGCATGCTGGAGGCCGCCGGCCGCCAGGGCGGCGCCACGCTGGTCTGGACCCGCGACCGGCTGCGCAGGCTGATGGGCGAGGCGGACGCCGAGGCCATGCTCACCGGCGTCAACGCCGACGGCGAGCTGGCCAGCCTCGGGCCCGTCCTGGGCCTGGGCAGGCTGGCCAGGGGCGAGATCAGCAGGGAGGAGTTCGCGCTGGCCTACGGGCACCGCGGCCCCCACGAGTTCGAGGTCTCAAGGCCCCGGCCCGGCGAGGACCCGACCTGGATCGACGCCCAGCTCGCCGGCCTGCGCGACCTGCGGGCCGGCACCGAGGCGCTGCTGGCCCGGCAAGAGAAGGCCAGGGCGGAGGCGTGGGCGCGGTTCGCCGCCCGCTACCCCGGCAAGGAGGCCCGGATGCGCGCCCGGGTACGGCGGTGGAACGCGGTCGTCCGCGACCGGGAGAGCGCCCGTTCGGAGAACATCCGGGCCTTCTGGGTGCTGCGGGCGTTCGTGGTGCGCGCCGGGGAGCTGACCGGGCACGGCGACGACCTGTTCCACCTCTACCTGGAGGAGATCCTCGACGTGCTGCGCGGCGACGCCTCGGCCCTGGCCCGGGTCCCGGTCCGGCGGGCGACCCACGAGCGGTACGCCGCGCTGCCGCCGTACCCGACGGTGATCGTCGGCCGGTTCGACCCCGTCCGGTGGGCCGCCGACCCGGGCCGCCGGGCCGACGTCTACGACGCCCGCGGCTTCGACGTCCCGGTCAGCGACACCGTGACCGGATTCCCCGGCGCGCCGGGCGTGGTCGAGGGCGTGGTCAGGGTCATCGCCGGCCCCGAGGACGGCGACCGGCTGGGGCCCGGCGAGATCCTGGTGACGACCCTGACGAACGTCGGCTGGACCCCGATGTTCCCGCGCGCGGCCGCCGTCGTCACCGACATGGGCGCGCCGCTGTCGCACGCCTCGATCGTGGCCCGCGAGCTGGGCATCCCGGCCGTGGTCGGCACCGGCAACGCCACCATGCGGCTGCGCGACGGCGACCGCGTCCGCGTGGACGGCGAGCGCGGCACGGTCGAGTTGCTCCAGTGAAAAGAGTGCGCCAAGTCGGCCGTCCTGCGGCTGCTGGTGTGTTCACTGGATGACCATGATCGAACAGTGGATCCTCGACGACGAGCGCGAGCTCGAAGCGCGCTGCGCCCGCTTCCGCCTCGCCCTGCTGGGCCTCGACCGCGACACCGCCCAGCCCGACCTCCAGGAGGCCCGGCAACCGGATGACCCCACCTGAACGGCACGACCCGCCTGACCTCCCGACCGGTCCGCCCGGGTGGGACGACCTGCCCGGTGCTCTCGTCCGGGAGGTCGAGCGGCGGCTCGGCCGGGCGGCGGCCGGCTTCGCGGGGCGGCACGGCGGCTTCACCGGCGGCGTGCGCGGCGTGCTCACGCTGACCGGCGGCGACGAGGTCTTCGTCAAGGCCGTGCCCGCCGGTTCGCCGCACGCGGCCGACTACCGGGCGGAGGCCGTGGTGGGCGCGGCCCTGCCGCCGGGCGTGCCCGCCCCCCGGTTCCTGTTCTCCTGCCAGGCGGCGGGGTGGGTGCTGCTCTGCTCGCGGGTCGCGCCCGGCCGGATCCCGCACGAGCCGTGGCACGACGACGAGCTGGCCGCCGCCCTCGCCCTGCTCACCGCGTGTGCCCGCGAGCTGACCCCGTCCCCGCTGGGCGGCCTGCCCACGCTGGCCGGGCGCATGTCGGGACGCTGCGAGCTGTGGAACACCCTCGACCCCGCCCGCGCCGGAGCATGGGAACGCGCCCGCCTGCCCCGCCTGGCCGCGGTCGAACGCCGCTGGACCGCCCTGGTCACCGGCGGCACGCTGCTGCACTTCGACCCGCGGTTCGACAACATCCTCATCGACCGCGACGGGACCGCCCGCCTGGTGGACTGGGGGCGGGCCTGCACCGGCCCGGCCTGGGCCGACCTGGTCTGCCTGCTGCTGCAGTCGGACCTCGGGCCGCGCGACCCCGAGCGCCTGCTCACCACGCACCCGCTCGGCCGCCGGGCGCCCGCCGACCAGGTGGACGCCCTCCTGGTCGCCCTGCTCGGCTACTGGACGCGCTCGGCCACCGCGCCCGCGCCGCCGGCGCTGCGCGACCGCCGCGAACGCTCCCGCCGCGCCACCCTCGCCTGGCTGCGCACCCGCTGGCTCTGAACGGGCCGCCGCCCGTCAGCGGCCGGTCAGCCGCCGACGTGGATGCCGGGCCGCCGCTGCGGCTCGGGCTCGACCTTGCGGATGATCTCGCGGACGACCGGCGCGGTGTCGCCGCGGCCCAGGATGAGGTAACGCAGCAGGTGGACCATCGGCGAGCCCTCGGCCCATTCGAAGTAGCAGTGGGGACGCACCCCGGTGCCGTCGCGCAGCGCCAGCAGCACGGCCGCGATCGCGTTGGGCGCGGCCGGGCTCTCCGCGCGCAGCACGCGGTGGCCGCCGACCTCGACGCCGCGCACCCGCAGCACGTCGCTGAAGCTGGAGGGGTCGATGACGTCGATCTCCAGGAACAGCACGTCGGCCCGGCCCGGCACCGGGTTCATGGACCGCTGCTCGCTCTCCTTGGCCAGGTACTCGGCCGCGTCGCCGGGGCCGCGCCGGTTGGCGATGATGTTGAGCGCGCCGTCGTGATTCAGCGAGTCGGTGACGAACCGGCGGGCCGCCTCGTCGAACTCGATCCGGTCGGCCCGCAGCTCGGTCGTGCGCGACACCCGCGAGATCAGCGAGATCGCGACGATGCCGAGGATGAAGAACGCCGAGATGGTGATGCCGTCGGGCTTCTCCCTGATGTTCTCCACCAGCGCGTAGACCAGCACCAGGGTCAGCACGGCGAAGCCGGCGACGGCCGGGGTCTGGCGGTGGCGGACGGCCGAGATGGTCACCGCCACCGCGCCGGAGACCATCATGGCCAGGATGCCGGTGGCGTACGCGCCGGCCTGGGCGTCGACGTCGGCGTTGAAGGCCAGCGTGAGCAGCACGCAGATGGCCGTGTAGACCAGCACGACGGGCCGGACGGCCTTGCCCCACTCGGGCGCCATGCCGTACGAGGGCAGGTAGCGCGGCACGATGTTGATCAGGCCGGCCATGGCCGAGGCGCCGGCGAACCAGAGGATGAGGATGGTGCTGACGTCGTAGACCGTGCCGAAGCCCTCGCCGAGCCGTTCGTGCGCCAGGTACGCCAGCGCCCTGCCGTTGGCCTGCCCGCCCGGCGCGAACTGCTCGGCCGGGATGAGCACGGTCGTGACGAAGCTGGTGGCGATCAGGTAGACGCTCATGATGAGCGCGGCCACGGTCAGCAGCTTGCGGGTGTTGCCGATGCGCGAGCGCAGCCGCTGCTCGGGGTCGTCGCCCTGGGCGGCCACGAGCGGCATCATGCTGACGCCCGTCTCGAACCCGGACAGGCCCAGCACCAGCAGCGGGAAGGCCAGCACCGCCGGGCCGAGCAGCCCGGTGAGGCCGCCGCGCCCGTCGAGCAGCGCGTCCGTCCAGTGCGACAGGGCCTGCGGGTCGGCCGCCACGTCGGCGAACCCGACGGCGACGACGACCGCGTTGAGCAGCAGGAACAGCGCCACCAGCGGGATCGCGACGCCGACCGCCTCGGTGAAGCCCATCAGGAACACGCCGCCGAGCACCACCAGCAGCACGACGGTGATGATCACCGCGTGCCCGTGCAGGAAGCTCGGGAAGTACGGGTTCTCCAGGATGTGCACCGAGGCGTCGGCGGCCGACAGCGTGATCGTGATGATCCACGACGTGGCCACGAACCCCAGCAGAACCAGCACGAACAGCTTACCCCGCCAGAACGGCAGCAGGCGTTCGAGCATGGCGACCGACCCCTGCCCGTGCGGGCTCTCCTTGGCCACCCGCCGGTACATCGGCAGCATGCCCAGCAGCGTCAGCGCCACGATGAGCAGCGTGGCCAGCGGCGACAGCGCGCCGGCCGCGAGCGCGGCGATGCCGGGCAGGTAGGCCAGGGTGGAGAAGTAGTCGACGCCGGTCAGGCACATGACCTTCCACCACGGCTGCGGCTCGCCGTGGCCCTCGGCCGACTCCGGGCCGACGGGCTGGACCTGGTGCCGCAGCAACCATCGCGCCGTCCGGCTCGACGGCGGCCCGGTACGGCCCGCGCTCTCGACCGCTTCGGGTATGGCAAGCTCACCGGTACCGCTCACCGGAACTTCCTCTCGGGGACGCCGCCAACGAACGTCCCCACCTTAGGGGGTCGGATCTCGGCGGCGACCGGTGCGGTCCCGCCTAGAAGCCGTCCTTGCGGGAGTCGGCCGGAAGGGCGGCGGCGGCCGGGCCGTCCGGCGCGGCACCGGCCGCGCGCTCGGCCGGGTCCGGCACGGGCACCGGCTGCACCAGCACCAGCGTCAGGTCGTCACGCAGGTCGCCGGCGTGCTCGTCCAGCAGGTCGAGCAGGTTGGGCAGCGCGTGGTCGAGGCCGGGCGCGGCCAGGGCGTGCCGGACGTGCCGGTCGAGCGGGAACTCCACGCCGTCGGCGTCCCTGGCCTCGCTCAGGCCGTCGGTGTAGAGCAGCAGCCGCTGGGACAGGCCGAGCCCGGCGCGCCGCATCCGCGGCTCGGGGCCCAGGCCGAGCGGCGGCGAGGGCTCGGGCGGCTCCAATGCCTCCAGGCGGTGGCCGATGCGCAGGGGAGCCGGATGGCCGCAGTTGACCAGCCGCACCTCACCGGGCACGAACTCGGCCAGCAGGACGGTCACGAAGTCCTCCTCGCCGAGGTGCGGGACGAGGTCGGCGTCGAGCGCCGTGGCCAGCGCCACCAGGTCGGGCGCGTCGGGCGCGTGCCGCCGGAAGGAGGCCAGCACGACGGCGCTCAGCCGGACGGCCTCCATGCCCTTGCCCTTGACGTCGCCGACGATCAGCCGCACCCCCGAGGGCGCGACCAGCGCGTCGTGCAGGTCGCCGCCGATCAGCGCCTGGTCGGTGGCCGACCGGGTGTGGACGGCCAGGCTCATGCCGCCGAGCCGGGGCGGCAGCGGCCGGACGATCGCCTGCTGGGCCAGCTCGGCGATCTGCCGCACCCGGGACAACTCGCGCTCCTGGTCGCCCTGGAACCGGTGGGCGACGGACGCCAGCCCCATCGCGGGGGCGAGGACGAGCAGCCCCGTCAGCGGGTCGAAACCGGCGCGCCCGAAGGTGACATAGAGCGCGACAACCCCTTCGACCAGCAGGAACAGCAGGAACCAGCCTCGCTGTGAACGCATGGTGTGTCTCCGGTTATCGGCTTCTTCTTTCCGGACGCGGCGAACAGGGTGAGTAGCTACTTTCTCACTTTTAGTCACGCAGTGCATCAGGTTCCGGCAAGCTGCTGTCACAACTTCATCCGATAGGTGGCGATCACGATGGCAGGTAAGTGGCAGGCGGGCAACCTTCCAGCGGAACTCACGAGCCTGATCGGCCGCGGCGCGGAGCTGGAGCAGGTGCGCAAGGCGTGCCGGCGGTCGCGGCTGGTGACCCTGACCGGGGTGGGCGGCGTCGGCAAGACCCGCCTGGCCCTGCGCGCCGCCGCCGACCTGCGGCCCGACTTCGCCGGCGGGTGCTGGCTGGTCGAGTTGTCGCCGCTGGACGACGGGACCCTGCTGCCGCACGCCATCGCCGAGGCGCTCCGGCTCACCGACCAGACCACCAGGCCCATGTCCGAGGTGCTGGCCGAGCACCTGTTCGGGCGCGAGCTGCTGCTCGTGCTCGACACCTGCGAGCACCTGGTCGCGGCCTGCGCGGCGACCGTCGAGGGGCTGCTCGCGGCGGTGCCCGGGCTGCACGTGCTGGCCACCAGCCGCCGTCCGCTGGAGGTGGACCCCGAGCTGGTGATCGTGGTCGACCCGCTGCCGGTGCCGGCCGCGGGCGCCACCGCGCCGCTCGGCCACGACGCCGTGACCCTGCTCGTCGAGCGCGCCGCCGAGACGATGCCGACCTTCGAGATCACCGACACCAACCGCGACGACGTCGTGCGGCTGTGCCGCAGGCTCGAAGGCATCCCGCTGGCCATCGAGCTGGCCGCGGCCCGGCTGCGCGACCTGCCCTTGAGCCATCTGGCCGACCGGCTGGAGGACCGCTTCGCCACGCTGGAGGACGACCTCGCGCTCACCCAGGAGGCCGACCCGCCCTGGCACCAGGCATTGCGTACCGCCGTCGGGTGGAGCCACGAGCTGTGCGAGCCCGCCGAGCGGCTGCTGTGGGCGCGGGTGTCGGTGTTCGCCGGCGACTTCGACGCCGAGGCGGCGCGCCAGGTGTGCGCCGACGAGCGGCTGCCCGAGGCCGACATCGGGCTGCTGCTCGACGCCCTGGCCGACGAGTCGATCCTGACCTGGCTGCCGACCGGCTCCGGCGAGCGCTACCGCATGCTCGACACGCTGCGCGAGTACGGCGCCGGCTGGCTGCGCGGCCTCGGCGAGGAGGCGGAGCTGCGCCGCCGGCACCGCGCCCACTACCAGGACCTGGCCGTGCGCGGCGCGGCCGGCTGGCTCGGCGCCGGCCAGGTCGCCTGGTACGACCGGATGGTCGGCGAGCACGACAACCTGCGCGCCGCGCTGGAGACCGCGCTCGGCGAGCGGGACGGCCAAGCCGCCCTCGACCTGGCCGGCACGCTGGCCTTCTTCTGGTACGGCTGCGGCTACGCCAAGGAGGGCCGCCACTACCTGGGCCAGGCCCTGGCGCTCGACCAGGCCCCCGGCCCGGTCCGCGCCCGCGCCCTGTGGGCCGATGGCCTGCTCGCCGCCACCCAGGGGGACGCCGCCGCGGTCGAGGCGCGGGCCGAGGAGTGCGAGGCCGCCGCGGCCGACGACGACGCCTTCGCCGCGCTGTGCGTCAAGGCGCTGCGCTCGTCGGCCGGCGTGATCCGCGGCGACCTGGAGCAGGCGATGGCGGAGTCGGAGCCGGCGTACGCGATGCGCTGGAGCGGCGAGGAGCTGACGATCGCCGGGCTGCTGGCGCTGATGTGCCGGGCGGTCGCGCACACCGTCGCCGGCCGGATCGAGGAGGCGATCGCGGTGCTGGAGGACCTGCGCGCCCTGTGCGACCAGCAGGGCGAGCAGGCGATGCGCTCGCACGGCGACCTGCTGCGCGGCCAGGCCGAGCTGGCCCGCGGGCGGGTGGCGGCGGCCGTCGCCTACGGGCAGGCGGCGTTGCGCACCAAGCGGAGGCTGCACGACGACTTCGGCATCGGGCTGACCGTCGACCTGCTGGCGCTCGGCGCGGGGGCCGCGGGCCGGCCGGAGCGGGCGGCCCGGCTGCTGGGGCTGGCGCAGCGGATCTGGAGCAGCCACGGGCAGGCGCAGGCCAGCGTCCCGGCCTGGGTGGCGGCCCGGCAGGAGTGCGAGCGGCAGGCGCGCGAGGCCCTGGGCGACGACGCGTACGGGTCGGCGTTCCGCGCCGGGTACGACGGCGAGGTCGACGCCGGGATCGCGTACGCGCTCGAACCCGAGGGGGAGGGGCTGCCGAACGTGTGAGACCGCCGATCCTGGGGCTCCGACGTGGCGGAGGAGGCAGATGTTGCCTGCCTGGCGGTGACAACCTCACCCCTTGGATCCCTCGGCGTTACCACGGAGAGTAGGGAGACATCCGTACATGGGAGGCTGCATTGGACACCGCGCCACTTCCGTTCCCGGTTCCCGGCGAGCGGACGTCCGACACGATCCGCCGCCTGCGGGACGAGCACGGACCGGTCCTGCCCGTCCTGCTGCCGGGGGAGGTGAACGGCTGGCTGGTGACCTCCTACGAGGCGACGGACGAGGTGCTGGCCAACGACGAGGCGCTCTACAGCAAGGACGCCAGGAACTTCACCGGCCTTCATGACGGCACCGTCCCCGCCGACTGGCCGCTGCGCCAGGTCATCGAGGGCGACCACCTGCTGACCAAGGACGGCGCCGACCACCGGCGGCTGCGCAGCCTGATCAACCGCGCCTTCACCCCGGCCCGGGTGGCCGCCCTCGCGCCGCGCGTGCAGGAGATGACCGACGAGCTGCTCGACCGCATGGCCGGGCGGGACGGCGAGGTCGACCTCGTGGCCGCCTTCACCGAGCCGCTGCCGGTCGCCGTGATCTGCGAGCTGTTCGGCGTCCCGGGGGAGGAGCGGGCGCAGATCCGCGAGTGGACGGGGGTGATGTTGTCGCACGCCGCCGCCCCCGACGAGGTGAACGCGGCGGCCGGGTCGCTGCTCGGCTACCTGGCGGCCTTCATCGCGCGCCGCCGCCGTGAGCCGGCCGACGACCTGACCACCGGCCTGATCCGCGCCAACGAGGATGACGGCGGCCGCCTGTCCGACAACGAGCTGCTGTGGATCCTGTGGGTCGTGCTCGTCGCCGGCCACGAGACGACCGTGCACCTGATCGCCAAGGCGGTGGTGGCCCTGTGCGCCGACCCCGTCCAGCTCGACCGCGCCCGTACGGAGAACGCCTGGGAGCAGGTGGTGGAGGAGGCGCTGCGCAGCCGTAACTCGGTCGTCGGCCTGGTCTTCCGCTACCCGCTCAAGGACGTCACGGTCGCCGGCACGACCATCCCGGCGGGCCGGCCCATCGTCGTCGGGCTCACCGGCGCGGGCACCGACCCCGCCCGCTACGGTCCGGACGCCGGCCGCTTCGACCTGGGCAAGGCCAAGGAGGGGCATCTGGGCTTCGGCCGGGGCCCGCACTTCTGCCTGGGGGCGCCGCTGGCCCGGCTGGAGGCCAGGATCGCGTTGTCGTCGTTGTTCGGCAGGTTCCCGGGGCTGCGCCTGGCGGTGCGCCCCGAGGAGATCGCCTACACGGCGTCGATCATCACCGAGGGGCCGCTGGCGGTGCCCGTGCTGCTGCGCTGATTCTGCCTGTCAAACCGGCTTTCCGCGATTCGGAACAGGACGGCCGGGCCGAGGGTGACGTCCTTGGCCCGGCCGTTCCTGGCGTGCGGGATGCGGTGACGCCGCCTCGCTTCCCGTCGGCCTCTTGACATGATCTTCGCCGCAGTGGTCTCCTAGCGCCAGTTCGGAATAGCATTCCTCATGACGGAATAGGATGGGGATCTCCATGGTACGCGCGCATTCGACCGCCGGCCGGCCCTCGTGAGGGCTCTCGTCTTCACCGCCCCCGGCGTCGTGCAGCAGCGGGACGTGCCCGAGCCGGTGGCCGGGCCGGAGGAGGTGCTGGTGCACGTGGTCGCCGCCGGCATCTGCGGCAGCGAGCTGCACGGCGTGCAGACCCCCGGGTTCCGGGTGCCGCCGCTGGTCATGGGGCACGAGTTCGCCGGGCGCACTGACGACGGGCGGCCGGTGACGGTCAACCCGATCCTGTCGTGCGGCGCCTGCGACGTGTGCCTGATCGGCCGGCCCAACGTGTGCAGGAAACGGCAGATCATCGGCGTGCACCGGCCGGGGGCCTTCGCCGAGCGCGTCGCGGTGCCGGCCGCGTCCGTGGTGCCGCTGCCCGACGGGCTCGGCTGGACCGCCGCGGGCGTGGTGGAGCCGGCCGCGAACGCCGTGCACGCCTGGGGGCTGGCCGGGCGGCCGGCCGGGGCGCGCGTGGGCGTGATCGGCGCCGGGGCCATCGGCCTGACCTGCCTGCTGACCGCCCTGTCCGGCGGCGCGGCGAGCGTGGACGTGGCCGACCGCTCGCCCGAGCGGCTGGCCGTCGCCGCCGGGCTCGGCGGCGTGGCGGCGGGCGCCGAGCTGACCGGCGAGTACGACGTGATCTTCGACGCCGTCGGCGCCGCCGCCACCCACGAGCAGTCCCTGTCCCGGCTGCGCCCCGGCGGCGTGGCCGTCTGGCTCGGCCTGGCCGACCACGTCGCCGGGTACGACGCCGCCGACCTGGTGCGCGGCGAGAAGCGCGTGCTGGGCTCGTTCGCCTACGACGCGGCCGACTTCGCCGCGGCCGTCGACCTGGTCGGCCGCTGGGACCTGAGCTGGGTCCGGACCTTCCCCCTCGAAGAGGGCGCCGAGGTCTTCACCCGGCTGATGAACGGCCAGGCCACCCCCGTCAAAGCCCTGCTGACCCCGGAATCGAGGTAACCCATGGCCCGCATCGTCCTGGTGGGCGCCGGCAGCATCACGTTCGCCAAGAACCTCCTCTCAGACATCCTGACATTTCCGGAACTGTCGGAGTCCACGATCGTGCTCCACGACATCGACCGGGCCCGGCTCGACACCGCCGCGGCGATGGCCCGCTGGATGGTCGCCGAGCTGGGCATCGGCGCCCGGATCGAGGCGTACGCCGACCGCCGGCCCGCCGTCGAGGGCGCCGACTACGTGATCAACGAGATCGCGGTGGGCGGCCTGGAGGCGGTCAGGCGCGACCTGGAGATCCCCGCCGCGTACGGCGTGCGCCAGACGATCGGCGACACCCTGGGCATCGGCGGCATCTTCCGCGCCCTGCGCACGATCCCCGTGATGGTCGGCATCGGCGACGACCTGGCCGAGCTCGCCCCCGACTCGGTGTTGTTCAGCTACACCAACCCGATGTCGATGATCCCCTGGTCGGTCTACGCCGGCACCCCGTTCAAGAACGTCGTGGGCGTCTGCCACGCCGCCCGCGACACGCAGAGCACGCTGGCCGCCATGGTCGGCGTCCCGGAGGAGGAGATCTCCTTCCTCACCGCGGGCGTCAACCACCAGGCGTTCGTGCTGCGCTTCGAGCGCGACGGCGAGAACCTCTACCGGCGGCTCGACGAGCTGATCGACCAGGACCCCGAGCTGCGGCGGCGGGTGCGCGTGGAGGTCTACCGCAACTTCGGCTACTTCCCGACCGAGTCCTCCGAGCACGGCTCGGAGTACCTGCCGTGGTTCCTGCCGCACGCCGAGGAGGTCGAGCGGTACCGCATCCCGATCAACGTCTACCTGGAGTGGCTGGCCGAGGGCTACGAGGAGTACGAGCAGTACAAGAGCTCGCTGGAGGCCGGCCGGGGCGTGCCGATCGAACGCGGCGACGAGCTGGCCTCGCTGGCCATCCACTCGATGGAGACCGGCACCCGCAGGCTGATCCACGGCAACGTGCGCAACGGCGGCCTGATCTCCAACCTGCCGCCGGAGGCCACCGTCGAGGTGCCCTGCCACGTCGACCGGTCCGGCGTGCGGCCGCTGCCCGTCGGCGAGCTGCCCGCCCAGGTCGCCGCGCTCAACCGGGCCTTCCTCAGCGTCGGCGAGCTGACCGTCAAGGCCGCCCTGGAAGGGCGGCGCGACCACGTCTACCAGGCCGCGCTGCTCGACCCCAACACCGCCGCCACCCTGCCGGTCCGCAAGGTCCGCGAGCTGGTGGACGCCCTCATCGAGGCCCACGGCGACCTGCTGCCCGAAGGCATCAGGAAGTGACCCTGCCCGACGCCGGCCTGCCGCTGTCCCGCTACCGTCCGGTGTCGCAGCTCCGGGTGGCCGTGCACGAGGTCGGCCGGGCCCGGCTGCCCGCCGTGGACGCCCACCTCCACCTCGGCCGCTGGCTGACCGAGGACGGCGGCTGGATGGTCGAGGACGTCCCCGCCCTGATCGGCATGATGGACGAGCTCAACCTGCGCGGCATGGTCAACCTCGACGGCCGCTGGGGCCGGGAGCTGGCCGAGAACCTCGAACGCTACGACGCCGCCCATCCGGGCCGGTTCGCCACGTTCTGCCACGTCGACTGGTCGCAGACCGCCACCCCCGGATTCGGCGAGCGGCTGGCCGCCCAGCTGCGCCGCTCGGTCGCCGAGGGCGCGGCCGGGCTGAAGGTGTGGAAGGACGTCGGGCTGCGGGTGCGCGACCACCGGGACGAGCTGGTCCTGCTCGACGACCCCCGGCTGGACCCGCTGTGGGCCGCCGTGGGGGAGGCGGGCGTGCCCGTCGCCCTGCACACCGCCGACCCGGTCGCCTTCTTCCAGCCCGCGGACGAGCGCAACGAACGCCTCGAACTGCTGGCCGCCCGGCCCGACTGGAACTTCTCCGGGCCGGGGTTCCCGCCGTTCGAGCGGCTCATGGAGGCCATGGAGTCGATGGTCGCCCGGCATCCGGCCACGACCGTGATCGGCGTGCACGCCGGGTGCTGGCCGGAGAACCTGGGGTTCGCCGGCCGGATGCTGGACGCGTACCCGAACTTCCACATCGACATCGCGGCGCGCGTCGCCGAGCTGGGACGCCAGCCGCGCGCCACGCGGGCGCTCATGCTCCGCCACCCCGGCCGGGTGCTGTTCGGCACCGACGAGATCCCGCCGCACCCGGACGTCTACCGGATCCACTTCCGGTTCATGGAGACCGACGACGAGGCGTTCGCGCACTCCCTCGACGACCCGCCGCTGATGGGCCGGTGGACGATCTCCGGGCTCGACCTGCCCGACGACGTCCTGGAGCAGGTGTACGCGCGCAACGCGCTGCGGCTCGTGCCCCGGCTGGCCTGACCGGTCAGGGCGCGAGGGCGACGTCGAGGGCGGCCAGGCGGGCCGGGTCGGAGACGATGTCGATCTCGGTGATGCGCTCGCCGGACGTCGTGACGCGCAGCACCAGGAACAGCCGGCCGCCGCGCAGCACGCCGATGCCCGGCCTGCCGTCGACGAGCACGAGGTCGGCGAAGCGCGCGCCGCCGGAGTCGGTGAGCGTGCCCTGGGCCACCGGACGGGCGCCGCGCCGCTCGCCGCCCGACCCCGGCACGTCCGACCGGTGCAGCACGTCGGGGTCGAGGACCGCGAGCAGGGCGTCCAGGTCGCCGGCGCGGGCCGCGGCGAGGAAGGCGGCCACGAGCCTGCGCTGCCGGGCGTGGTCGGCGGCGGGCAGGACGGGCGTGCCGTGCACCCGCTGCCGCGCCCGGCTGGCCAGCTTCTTGGCCGTGGCGGGGGAGCGCGCCACGATCCGCGCGATCTCCCCGAACGGCACCGCGAACAGGTCGTGCAGCACGAACGCGACCCGCTCGGCCGGGCTCAGCGTGTCGAGGACGACCAGCAGGGCGAGCCCGACCGAGTCGGCCAGCACCGCCGCGTCGGCCGGATCGCCGTCATGGACGCTCACCTGGTCGAACCGCTCGCCCTCGACGAGCTGCTCGTCCCTGCGCCGGCGGGCGCGCAGCATGTCGAGGCAGACCCGGCCGACGATCGTGGTCAGCCAGCCGGGCACGTTCGCGACGCCGTCCGTGCCGGCGCGGGCGGCCCGCAGCCAGGTCTCCTGGACGGCGTCGTCGGCCTCGTCGGCCGAGCCGAGCATGCGGTACGCCACCGCCCGCAGATGGCTGCTGGCCAGGTCGAAATGGCCGGCCAGGTCGGCTTGCGCGTTCATCGGTCACCTTTCGTCGCGCCGGGTCGTCATACAGGCGGCTGGGCGACGACGGGGGGCGACCATGGCGGCATCCTAAGCCGTCCGGACGCGGTGAGGGGCCCCGGCGCACGAGCGCGCAGGGGCCTGCCGGCATGTCCCCGGGCGATCTTTCCGGTGACCGGTCACCTTTCCCGGGCCCGCGTCGTCAAGGTGGTGAGTCTTCATGAAGGAGTGGACGATGACGTACGACAAGCTGCGCACCGCGGTCGAGGGACGCGTGTGGCTGCCCGGCGACGAGGGGTTCGAGGCGGCGGCCAGGGCGTGGAACCTGACCGTGGCCCAGCCGGTGGCCGCCGTGGTCGAGGCGGCCGACGCCGGCGACGTGGCCGCCCTGGTCCGCCATGCCCGCGAGGAGGGGCTGACCGTCTCCGCCCAGCCGCGCGGCCACGGCGCGAGCGGCACCGCCGACGGCGTGATCCTGCTGCGCACCAGCCGGCTGGACGAGCTGGAGATCCACCCGGCCGAGCGGCGCGCCCGCGCAGGGGCTGGCGTGACCTGGGGGGCGGTGCAGACCGAGGCGGGCAGGCACGGCCTGACCGGCCTGGCCGGCAGCAACCCCGCCGTCACCGTCACCGGCTACACCCTGGGCGGCGGCCTGAGCTGGTTCGGCCGCAGGTACGGCTGGGCGGCCGACAGCGTGCGCGCCTTCGACGTCGTGGACGCCGAGGGCCGGCCCGCCCGGGTGACGGAGGAGAGCGACCCCGACCTGTTCTGGGCGCTGCGCGGCGGCGGCGGCGACTTCGCGCTGGTGACCGCCGTCGAGTTCGACCTGTACGCCGAGCGCGCCCTGTACGGCGGCCGTCTGATGTGGCCCGGCCAGAAGGAGGCCGAGGTGTTCGCGGCCTTCCGCGAGCTGACCGCCGACGCGCCGCCCGAGCTGTCGTTGTGGGTGAACCGGGTCCAGTTCCCCGAGGCGCCCCCGATGGTGACCGTGGACCTGGCCTACCTGGGCGAGGCGGCCGAGGCCGAGGACCTGCTGGGCCGGCTCGCCAAGATCGACGGCGTGCTGAGCGACACGCGGGCCGCCATGGCCACGGCCGACCTCGGCGCGATCACCGCCGAGCCGACCGACCCGGCGCCCGCGGTGTCCCGTACCGAGCTGCTGACCGGGCTGGACGCCGGCGCCGTGGAGATCCTGCTGGCCGAGCCGGTCGGGCCGCTGGTCGCCATGCAGGTCAGGCACCTGGGCGGCGCGCTGGCCCGGCCGGGCGGCGGGGCCGGGGGAGCGCTGGCCGAGCCGTACCTGCTCTACCTGCTCGGCGCCGGGATCAGCCCCGAGCTCGGCCAGGCCGTGCGGGCCAAGCAGGACGCGGTCGTCGCCGCCCTGGGCGACCGGGTCAGCGGGCGCAAGCCGTACACGTTCCTGTCGCCGGGCGAGCGGGCGGCTCAGGCGTTCCCCGAGCCGGCGCTCGCCCGGCTGCGCGAGATCAAGCGGTCGCGCGACCCGCAGGGCGTGTTCCGCGCCAACTACCCGGTGCTGGACTGATCACCAGTTGGCGGGCAGGCCCGGCGTCGTGGCGGGCAGCGCGTGGCCGGCCGGGCGGATGACGTAGACGACGCCGCCGCTGCTCGAACTGCGCAGCCACACGTTCTCGAAGTCGGCGCGCGGATAGACGTGGCGGACGGCGTCGTTGCCGGACGAGGCGGGGTCGTTGGCGATCACGTCGCCCGTCGCGGTGAAGCCGACGATCACCATGAGGTGGCCGTCGGTGCCGTAACCGGCGCCGGGCAGCTCGCCCTTCTTGAACGACTGCGAGGTGATCACCGGGATGCCCGCCTTGATCAGCCGCTCCAGCTCGGTCAGCGTGCGCAGGCGGGTGACGAAGCCGTCCAGGCCGTAGCGGCCGGCGTAGGCGGTGTTGAACGGCCAGTTGCCGGCGCCCTGGTAGGCGTGGTCGTAGGTGTAGCGGGCCGCGTGGTCCACCTCGGGGTTCGGGTCGGACGGGTCCACCCAGGAGGTGTCCTGTGCGCTCGGCCACTTGTCCCAGTAGCCGAGCACCATCGTGGTCGAGGTCGGGCTGCACCACGCCTCGCCGCCGCCGTCCCACTCGGGGTAGTGGCCCGCGTGCACGTTCTGGGAGCGGCGCGGGACGTTCAGCTCGACGCCCCACGCCCCGCCGCCGGGGCTGACCGGGACGGTCTTGCGCTCGGGCACGTTCGAGGCCATCGCGCCGAACGTGCGCACCCGGGGCGTCACGGCCGTGCCCGGCCTGCGGTAGAGGGTCAGGCGGAGCTGGTACGCCGACAGCTGCCGCCCGGACGCCGCCACCAGCGTGTCCACGGCGACGGACCCGTCCGCGTCGCCCTGACCGGCCACGGAGGTGCGCAGGATGTCGCCCTCGGCGTAGGACCAGCGGCCGAGGACGTACCACTTGCTCAGCCCGGCGGTGTTCCTGGCCCTGGCCTCGACCTGCAGCCAGCTTCCCTGGGGCACGTCGGCCGTCCAGGAGGCGATCAGCTGGGTGGCGGGGAAGCCGACCGTGCGCTCGGGGCCGGTCCAGCGGGCGTACTCCCACGTGCTGGTGCCCAGGGCGTCGGTGTAGGAGGTGGTGCCGGCGGCCGCGGCGAACGACAGCCCGTCGGCGGCGGATGTGCCCTCGCCGGTGCCGGTGGCGAAGTCGGCCCGCTGGTAGACGACGTCGGGGACGACCGGCCCCGGCTTCGTCCCGGCGACGTCCTTCCCGGCGACGGCGACGGCGGGCGGTTGGAGGGTGGTGGCCAGCAGGAGTCCGGACAGGAGGACGGTCAGCGCGCGCATGAACCCACCTTGCTCGGAAGGCTTCGGATGCGCCCGACAGTAGGGACATCCGGCGGGCAAGACATCGGGAAATCTACGTATGGGTCATGAAGCTTTCCAGGCGCCGAAACTTTCTCTCCCGATCGGCGCAGCTCGTCGCGGTGTGTGCGGTGGCCGGTGGCGAAAGTTTCTGCATTCGATTGACATGTTTCGGCAGGGTCATCACACTCGCGATCGAGCTTCCCCTTACCGCCGCCCGCTTCGGAGGCAGAACATGATCAGGAAATTGCTCGTCCTGGGCGCCGCCTGCACGCTCGCCGCGGGCATCGCGGTGACCTGGGCCAACACCCCCTCCAACGCCGCCGACTGCAGCGGCGGCTACGTCGGCCTCACCTACGACGACGGCCCCAACCCGGCCACCACCTCCAGCCTGCTCAACGCGCTGACCTCCAACGGCCTGCGGGCCACGATGTTCAACGTCGGCCAGAACGCGCAGAACAACCAGGCCCTGGTCCGCGCCCAGCAGAACGCGGGCATGTGGATCGGCAACCACAGTTGGACCCACCCGCACCTGACGCAGCTGAGCGCCGCCCAGATCCAGTCCGAGCTGCAACGCACCCAGCAGGCGATCCAGCAGGCCACGGGCGCCGCGCCGAGGCTGTTCCGGCCGCCGTACGGGGAGACCAACGCCACCCTCCGGACGGTCGAGCAGCAACTCGGACTCACCGAGGTCCTCTGGGACGTCGACTCCCAGGACTGGAACGGCGCGAGCACCGCCCAGATCGTCCAGGCCGCCGGCCGGTTGCAGAACGGCCAGGTCATCCTCATGCACGACAACTACGCCACGACCATCGCCGCGATCCCGCAGATCGCCGCGAACCTGCGCGCCCGCAACATGTGCGCGGGCATGATCTCGCCGGCGACCGGCCGGGCCGTCGCGCCCGACGGGAGCGGCCCGACCAGCCCGCCGTCGTCCCCGCCGCCCGGCGGCACCTGCACGGTGACCGTCTCCGCGGGCCAGCAGTGGGCCGACCGCTTCAACCTGTCGGTCACGGTCTCCGGCACGGACTCCTGGATCGTCACCGTCACCATGCGCAGCCCGCAGAAGATCATCGCCACCTGGAACGGCACCCCGGCCTGGGACGGCACCGGCAACGTCATGACGATGCGGCCGAACGGCAACGGCAACACCTTCGGGTTCACCGTCCAGCACAACGGCAACTGGACCTGGCCCGCGGTCTCCTGCCGGGTGGGGTGAGGCCGGTCCCGGTATGGAATGCTCTCCGCCATGCTGATAAGGAACGGGACAATTGATGACATTTCCCCGATCGTGGCGTTGCACGTGGAGAGCTGGCGTACGGCCTACGCGGGCATCATGCCCGACGGTTTCCTGAACGGCCCCCTGGACGACGACCGGCTCGCGCTCTGGCGGGAGCGGCTGGACCCGCCCGTCCGGGGAGCGGGCCTGTTCGTCGGTCACGACGACGAAGGAAAGCTGCTCGGCTTCGCCTACCTGCTGCCGGCCCAGGACGGCCGCATCCTGCTCGACAACCTGCACGTGCGGCCGGGGAGCACGGGCTCGGGCGCCGGATCGCGGCTGCTGCGGCACGGGCTGGCCTGGGCGGCGGACGAGCATCCCGGCCGGGAGGTCTACCTGGAGGTGCTCAGCGCGAACACCCGGGCCATCGGCTTCTACGAACGGCACGGCGCACGCCGCACCGACGAGCGGATGTGCCGTTTCCCGCAGGGGTTCGAGCTGCCCGAGCTGGAGTACGCCTGGCTGAACTGACCCTCCGGCGACGCGCGCCGCAGGCGGTCAGGTGAGGGCGTCGCGCGTCCAGGAGCCCAGGACCAGCAGGGATTTGGTGCCGGTGACGTTGCCGGCCCGGCGCAGCCGGTCGATGACCTGCTGGAGGTGCCCGAGGTCGCGCACCCGTACGTGGATCAGGGCGTCGGGGTCGCCGGCGATGGTGAAGACGGCCTGCACCTCGGGCACGTCCGTCGCGGTGCGGACGATCTCGCCCACCGGCGTGGTCCCCGGGTACCGCAGCTCGGTGAACGCCTCGATGCCCCAGCCGAGCTTGGCGTAGTCGATCTGGACGGTGAACCCGGTGATCACCCCGATCTCCCTGAGCCGGTCGACCCGCCGCTTGACCGCCGCCACCGACAGTCCGACCTGGTCGGCCATCTCGGAGAAGGTGCGGCGGCCGTCCTCGCGCAGCAGCCGGAGCACCTGATGGTCGATGTCGTCGATGTCCGGCATGTGAGAATCCTCCTTGGTGACGCAAAGATCTTCTGCGCCAGAATCGCCCAGCTCACATTATTTGCGTCTTCGTTGTGGTTTCACGTCTGATACTTGCGCACAGTAGCTCTCCGTTGCTGTGCTGGGAAACCCCACATACGCATTGCCCGCCAGGAGGTTCGCGTGAGCGTGAACAGCGCGACCGTGTCGCTCGACGACAAGTACGCCGCGCCGGACGGCCGGGTGCTGATCTCCGGCATCCAGGCCCTCGTCCGGCTGACCCTCGAACAGCGGCGCCTGGACCGGGAGCGCGGCCTGAACACCAGGGCCTTCGTCTCCGGCTACCAGGGCTCCCCGCTAGGCGGCCTGGACCTGGAGATGGGCCGCGCGGCCCGTTTCCTGGACGAGGCCGGCGTCGTCTTCAAGCCCGGACTCAACGAGGAGCTGGCCGCGACGGCCGTGGCCGGCACGCAGCTCCTCGGCCAGGTCCCCGGCCGCAGCCACGACGGCGTCACCGCCTTCTGGTACGGCAAGAACCCCGGCCTCGACCGCGCCGCCGACGCCATCAGGCACGGCAACATGGCCGGCACCGCCGCGCTCGGCGGCGCGGTGGCCTGGATCGGCGACGACCCCGGCTGCAAGTCCTCCACCGTGCCCAGCTCGTGCGAGCCGATGTGCCAGAGCCTGTCGATGCCGCTGCTCGCGCCCGGCTCGGTCGCCGAGATCATCGAGTTCGGCCTGCACGCCGTCGCGCTGTCCCGCGCCACCGGCCTGTGGACCGGGCTGAAGATCGTCGCCGACATCGCCGACGCCTCGGCCACCGTCGAGCTGGGCGCGCCGTACGACATCCCCTTCCCCGACCACGCCGACCGCGGGAAGTCGCCGATCCTGGTCGGCCCCTCCGCCCTGGACGCCGAGTACGACCTGCTCACCCGCAGGCTGGAGCTGGCCCGCGACTACGGCCGAAGGCACGGGCTCAACCGCGTCATGCGCGACGCCCCCCGCGCCACGCTCGGCATCCTGGCCTCCGGCACCACGTACGCCGTGGTCCTGCGCGCCCTGGCCGACCTCGGCCTGGACGAGAACGCCACCGAGGACCTCGGGCTGCGCCTGATCCGGCTCGGCATGCCGTTCCCGCTGGCCGAGGCCGACCTGGCCGCCATGACCTCCGACCTCGACCGGGTGCTGGTGGTCGAGGACAAGGTGCCGTTCCTGGAAGGGCAGCTCAAGCAGGCCCTCTACGGCGGCGAGCGCGCCCCCGTCGTGTCGGGCCGGGACCTGCTGACCGCCCGCGGCACCCTCGGCGCCGAGGACGTCGCCAAGGCGCTGGCCGCCTGCCTCGGCCCCGACCGGCTCCCGCGCGGGACGGTCCACCTGTCCCGGCCCGCGTCCGCCGCGCGCCGCCTGCTGCCGATGGTCGCCGCGCGCACGCCGTACTTCTGCTCCGGCTGCCCGCACAACTCCTCCACCCGCACGTCCGACGACACGCTGGTCGGCGTCGGCATCGGCTGCCACGCCATGATCGCCCTCGACGGGCACGGCCGCGGCACCCAGATCGGCATCACCCAGATGGGCGGCGAGGGCGCCCAGTGGATCGGGCTCGCGCCGTTCACCCGGGACCGGCACTTCGTGCAGAACCTCGGCGACGGCACCTTCCACCACTCCGGCTCCCTGGCCGTGCGGGCCGCGGTGGCCGCCGGGGTGACGATGACCTACAAACTGCTCTACAACGACGCTGTCGCCATGACCGGCGGCCAGCGCGCCGAAGGGCGGCTCGACGTGCCCGCGCTCACCCGCTCGCTGGCCGAGGAGGGCGTGCGCAGGATCGTCATCACCACGCCGGAGCCGGAGACGTACCGCGGGGTGCGGCTCGCGCCGATCGCCTCCGTGCGGCACCGCGACGACCTCGCCGACGTCGAGCGGGAGCTGGCCGCGCTCGACGGCGTGACCGTCCTGCTGCACGACGACAAGTGCGCGGCCGAGGAACGGCGGCTGCGCAAGCGCGGCAAGCTGCCCACCCCGACGGCGAAGGTCGTGGTCAACGAGCGCGTCTGCGAGGGCTGCGGCGACTGCGGCGACGTCTCGACGTGCCTGTCCGTCCAGCCCGTCGAGACCGAGTACGGCCGCAAGACCCGCATCCACCAGCCGTCGTGCAACTCCGACCTGAGCTGCCTCAAGGGCGACTGCCCGTCGTTCCTGCTGGTCGAGCCCGGCACCAGGGCGCCGCGCGAGCTGCCGCCGCTCCCGGTGCGGCTGCCGGAGCCGGTCGTCCGGCTCGACGGCGACGCCGAGACGCTGATCCGGATGCCCGGCATCGGCGGCACCGGCGTCGTCACCGTCTCGCAGATCCTGCAGATGGCCGCCCACCTCGACGGCCTGCACGCCGCCGGCATCGAGCAGACCGGCCTCGCGCAGAAGGGCGGCCCGGTCGTCAGCGACGTGCGCATCGCCAAGCGGCCGGTGGACGGCTCGGTGCGCGCCTCCCGCGGCACGGCCGACGTGCTGATCGGGTTCGACCTGCTCGGGGCCGCCGCCGACGCCAACCTCGCCGTCGCCGCCCCCGGCCGGACGGTCGCCGTGGTGAACACCTCCATCGTGCCCACCGCCGCCATGGTCACCGGACGGGCGACCGTGCCCGGCTCCTCGGCCGACGCCGTGGTCAGGCTGGAGTCCGCCACGGAGGGTGCGGACAACCTGTACCTCGACGCGCACGAGCTGTCCGAGGCGCTGTTCGGCGACCACATGCCGGCCAACATGCTGCTGGTCGGCGCGGCGTACCAGCACGGCTGCCTGCCCGTCTCGGCCGCCTCGATCGAGGCGGCGATCAGGCTCAACAAGGCCGCCGTCGAGCAGAACCTCGCGGCCTTCCGCTGGGGCCGGGCCGCCGTCGCCGACCGTGAGGCGGTACGCCGGGCCGCGCTCGCCGAGCCCGCCGAGCGGCCCGAGACCGGCCTGGAGGAGACGCTGGCCCTGCGGGTGGCGGACCTGACCGGCTACCAGAACCAGACCTACGCCCGTACCTACGAGAGCGACGTCAGGCGCGTGATCGCCGAGGCGGCCAGGCGGGCGGGGGAGGAGGCCGGCGCGCGCGTCGGGCTCGCCTACGCCCGCTCCCTGCACAAGCTCATGGCCTACAAGGACGAGTACGAGGTCGCCCGCCTGCACCTCGACCCCGAGGAGCAGGCCAGGCGCGAGCGCGAGTACGGCGCCGACGCGGTCGTGTCCGTGCTGCTGCACCCGCCGCTGCTGCGCGCGATGGGCATGAAGCGCAAGATCCGGCTGCGCCGCTCCGCGCCGGTGCTGTTCCGCGGTCTGCGGGCCGCCCGCGTGCTGCGCGGGACCGCCCTCGACGTGTTCGGCCAGGCCGAGGTCCGCCGGGTCGAAAGGGAACTGATCACCGAATATCGTGATCTCATGCGTGCCGCCCTCGCCCGGCTGACCCCCGGCACGATCGACGCCGTCGCCGAGATCGCCGGCCTTCCCGAGTCGATCCGCGGGTACGAGGACATCAAGCTCGCCCGCGTCGCCGAGTTCCGTGAGCGGGCCGCGGCCGCCCTGGCCCGCCTCGCCGAAGCCGCACCCAAGGAGTCGTCGTGACCGTTGACCGCCTGCTCCCCGACCAGGACGCCAAGGACCTGATCGAGCTGACCCGCGACATCGCCGACAAGGAGCTCGCGCGCCGGGTCGACGAGCACGAGCGCGCGGAGACGTACCCGGAGGGGCTGTTCGCCACCCTCGGCGCGGCCGGGCTGCTCGGCCTGCCCTACCCCGAGGAGTTCGGCGGGGGCGGCCAGCCGTACGAGGTGTACCTCCAGGTGATCGAGGAGCTGGCGGCCCGCTGGGCGGCGGTCGCGGTGGCGACCAGCGTGCACACGCTGGCCTGCTTCCCCGTGGCCGCGTACGGCACCCCCGAGCAGCGCGAACGCTGGCTGCCCGACATGCTGGCCGGACGGATCGTCGGCGGCTACAGCCTGTCGGAGCCGCAGGCGGGCTCGGACGCGGGCGCGCTCACCTGCCGCGCCGAGCGCACCAAGAGCGGCGACTACCGCATCACCGGCAACAAGGCCTGGATCACCCATGGCGGCATCGCCGACTTCTACGCCCTGTTCGCCCGTACCGGCGAGCGCATCTCCTGCTTCGTCGCGCCCGGCGCGGCCGAAGGGCTGACGTTCGGCCGCCCCGAGGAGAAGATGGGCCTGCACGCCGTGCCCACCACCAGCGCCCACTGGGACGGCGCCGTCATCGACGGCGACCGGCTGATCGGCGAGGAGGGCCAGGGCCTGCAGATCGCCTTCAGCGCCCTCGACTCCGGCCGGCTCGGCATCGCCGCCTGCGCCGTCGGCCTGGCCCAGGCGGCCCTGGACGAGGCCGTCGCCTACGCCAAGGAACGGCAGACCTTCGGCAAGCGCATCATCGACCACCAGGGCCTCGGCTTCCTGCTGGCCGACATGGCGGCGGGGGTGGACAGCGCGCGGGCGACGTACCTGGACGCCGCCCGCCGCCGCGACGCCGGCCTCGACTACAGCCGCCAGGCCAGCGTGGCCAAACTGGTCGCCACGGACACCGCCATGAAGGTCACGACGGACGCAGTCCAGGTGTTCGGCGGCTACGGGTACACCAGGGAGTTCCGGGTGGAGCGCTACATGCGCGAAGCCAAGATCATGCAAATCTTTGAGGGGACGAACCAGATCCAGCGACTGGTGATCAGTCGTCATCTGGCCAAGTAGCCTTTGACGTGCGGAAACCCCGCTTCCCTGTGGTGGGAGGCGGGGTTCACTGTGTGGGGATCGGGCGTCTAGATGATCACTGTTCCGTGCCTGTTCCGTGAGAGACCTCGCGTGGACGGAACAGGCGGTTGTCGATGGCCTTGCGGGCTCGGTCGTGGGAGCCGGGCATCAGGTGGGCGTAGACGCGGAGGGTGAACCCGGGGTCGGCGTGGCCGAGGTACTCCGCGAGTTCCCTGACCGAGACGCCGCCAGCCAGCATGACGCTCGCGTAGTAGGCCGGTCATGAACAACAACCTCCGCTACGCACTGGCCGCAGCCCGCCTCAACACCACCGACGTCGCCGCCGCCCTGGCCGTCGACCCCAAAACCGTCAGCAGATGGCTCAACGGCCGCATCCCCTACCCCCGCCACCGCTGGGCCGTCGCCGACCTCCTCAACGTCGACGAAGCCGCCCTATGGCCAGAAACCGCGCCGAGACACCCGGCACTCGCCGACGGGATACACGCCGTCTATCCCCACCGCTGGGCCATCCCCCAAACGACCTGGCGCACCCACTTCAACAACGCCACCAGGGACATCGACATCCTCGCCTACAGCGCGTTGTTCCTCGCTGAGGATCCAGCCATCCAGCGCGTCCTCGCTGAGAGGGCCGGGGCCGGCGTCCAGGTCCGCATCCTCCTCGGCGACCCCGAAGGCCCGGAAGTCGCTGCGAGGGGAGTCGACGAAGGGATCGGCGCCGAGGTGATGGCAGCCCGAATCAAGAACGCCCTCACGCTGTACCGCCCGCTGCTCGACGCGCATGGAGTCGAGATCCGGCTCCACCGCACCGTCCTCTACAACTCCCTCTACCGCGCAGACACCCAGCTCCTGGTTAACACTCACGCCTACGGCACCCCCGCAGCCAACGCCCCCGTCATGCACCTCACCCCGACCGACGACGAGGGGCCGGCGAACACCTACCTCACCAGCTTCAACCGCATCTGGACCACGGCCCAGCCCCACAACCACTAGCTCAAACCTCAGCAGGAACAGCTACGGTCAGACCAGAAAGCAACTTCTCTCCACGTCATCAAGGGCAGCCCGCCTGCGGCGGCCTGCCGCGCGTTTGGTGGTCGCTGGCCGCGCTGCGGCTCTTCGGCCGGTCGCGGCCAGCACCACCCACGCGCTGTCAGACAAGCTCGGCGACGAAGAACTCAACGATGGCTGCTCCTACCGAGATTATGGCTCCCAGGCAAGAGATGTGGCGAGGGCGTCCTTAGGCAATGGCCAGAGGCCGCGATTGATCTGCCCCCATCGCTCGGCGCCTAACTTCCCTTTGAAGTTTTGGCGTTTGTGCTCGCATACCTGATTGCATCCGAAGAGAAGCCCGCTGACGTTGTACCAGCAACGTTGGCCCTCTGTTCGGTTCTTAGCACCACACTGTTCTTGTAGAGATCAAGCGGCGGCGCGGCGCGCCGCCGTACCCTCGACCCTCGCCCGCCCGCCATCCGTGCGTGCGGCCTGGGGGTCGGTCCCGGACGGCAGCGGGACCCGGGCCGGGCACCGCGCGCCGGCCCCGCCGTAGCAACCGAACGCCCCGGCCAGGGTTGCCGCGCCGCCGCACAGATGCAGCCCTACGATCGCCACGGTATGGCTGAACGCCGTACGTGCTTGGGGGCGATCGACGAGCCAGGGCTCGTTCCTCACCCTGGCTCACCGAGTAACGTGGCTGATCTTCGGACTGCGGACAGGTTAACCAACTAGGCTCCGCCCATGCCCAAAGGCAAGGCTTTCTTAGCTCTGGTGTGGCGGATATCTTCACCGACCATGAATGCCCAGTACGCGTGGTCTGATCTCTTCCGGCAGCCGCCCTCGTGACCGTCATGCCACTCCTGCGTCGCTTCTGATAGTGAGCCTGGCGAGCACGGAACAGACAAAGGGGGACGATGTCACCCTGCTCTCGCCAGTCACTTCACGAGCCGGCCGTTGCTTTTGCTGGTCTTATCGCTGTCTCTCCCTAGATCGGGGTCAGCATGAGAACGCGTAGATGGACGTGGCGCAGCACTCGTCTGTGGAGGGTATTGGGCTGCCATCAAATGCTCAATGCTGGCTGCCATATTTGGGCGCCCTGCCTTATCGAATCCCAATGCCATCAGCGTCATAAGCATGCGTTTTTGATGGTCCTGAGGAAAGCTTGAGACGAAGCCTCTTAGAAGCTCGAGCAGCTGATACTCAACGGGGACATCAGTGAGCGGCACCAGCTTGCGGATCGCACTGGTCACCTCAGTGAGGGAGCTGAGCACGTTCATCAACTGGTCGGCCGACAGCGTGGCACTTAGGGCTTTTGTCTGTGGATCGAGCCACCATGGCACGGCGGTGGCTGGATCGCTGAGAATCCGACGGAGATGCTCAGCGCGTTGTGCTTCTACAGTGTCGTCAATACCTTGTGCACGCCGCCGAGCCAGAAGTTGTCGAACCGCGTCTCCGTCTTCTGCCGACAACCCCAAGGAGATCGAAGCTGACACGTAGACATCCGGGTACCTGGAAAGGGTCCGCCTCGCCTGAAGGTGCAGTGCGCAGACATCATGAGCAGCGGCTATATCGGCGGGATCACATCGACGGGTGACATCGGCCGCTGCATGACGCACTAGGTTACGGATGACCGTCGAGCTTTCGTGAGGAGCGTGCATGAGGGCCTTGAGGTCGCCAGTGGGCAAGGCGCTCATGCGTGCGTGAAACGCGATGCCCGGGCAGGACGAGGGCAGACGCGCAGGGAAGTTCGTGATGCCCTGCCGCAGCTGGCGCTCGGCTCGGCGGCGTGTCAACCAAGTTTCCACCGGCTAGCTTTCTGCAAGGGTGGCTGAAGGGCTGGGAGCGTGGACTCGCTGCCAGAGCAGGCGGCGCACGCGAGCGAGCCCGCCGGGATGAGGCTCCGGCTCAACGGTGGTGTCGTACAGGAGTGCGGAGACCGGGCTGGCGGTCAAGTGGTGCTGGACAATTTGATCCAGCAGGTCCAACGTCGTTGATTCGGGCAAGGTGCCTGCGACGATGCCGTATGCCCAGGCCGTGAGCACCGCTCGGGCCGCTCCGTCGAGCGTTTCGTCAAACAGCGTGGCCCGCCAGGCGTCCAGGAGGGTTCCTCTGACTTCCGGTTTCTCGTCGGCGACGACCAGCAGTTCCTTCAAATTTGAGTACGAGGGTCGCGGGTCCACCATGGCGAGGAAGGCACGTCGGCCCGACAGCAACCCATCCTTGACTGCCCATCTAGTGATGGTCGGCCAGACGTCCTTGACCAGCAAGGTGGGGTGAGCTGCCATGAGCCTAACGGCCTTTTCTGCAGCCCTTACAGCTTCATCGTCTTGAGGACGCCGGAGAATCCATTGCAGCCGTACCAGCGCCTGCCGGGGGTAGTGTTCAGCGAAGGTCATCTGGCACACCAAGGCCACGGTAGTCGCGAGGTCGAGCGATGCCTGGGCCCACGTGAGCAACTGATCCCGTACCACCGGTCCCAGGGCGGCGTCCTGGGCGGCCTCGTTCAGAATCGCGGCCACAAGGGGTCGGCGGTCGGTTGCCGCACCTTCGGCCTCCACCCATTTTTGGACGAGTCGCAGCAGCCGTACATCTGTGTGAGCGGCGGCAAGACGTACCAGCATCCTGCCGATGTGCTGCAGATGTTCTTCGGCTTCGGCCTTAGGAGCGGTGATCCTAGTGATCCACTCCAACAATGGCTGGTGAAGATCGGGGCGCTGCGTCCAGACCCGTTCGATAGTGGCCTTGTCGAGTCCCGGCTTGCCCGCCAGAGAGACGTTCTGTCCCTTCTTGGTCGCACCGATCGCCTCGAACCTCGTCTTAAGCTCTTCCCCTGCCAGAATGCGACGAACACTGCTGGTGTCGCTGTTGCCGGTGGACGCCGGCACGCCCACTAGATCGCGAGCCACGGATTGAATGCGCAGCATCGGCGCCTCACCGACAAACGCAGCAGAGATCAACAGGGCACGATTGTCAACGTTCTTGTCTCCCTCGCCTCCGAAGACTTTGGTCAGGTGCGTGTCCCATTGCTGGAATGCATCGATCGCAGCTTTGATGCCATCCTTGTCATCCGTCGCGCCGGCCAAAAGCGTAGCGAGATATGCAGCGTCGGCCGGTGCAGTGTCGTCCGTGATCAGGTGAGCGCACGAACCTGGCTGTGCTCCATCGTGAGGCAGCCTCAGCCAGGCCGCGCGAGCGGACTTCCCATGGATCTTTTCCAGATGAGCTATGGCTATCTCGCGGGGCTCCGGCCGCTCCAACGCCGGAACGAACGGCGCCGCCACTGTCCCAGTGCCGTGCGGCCAGCCGGACTGGTTGGAGATCAGAATGAGACAAGATCCCTCCTCGCGCAGACGAGCGGCGCGCGCCACCAAGGCGGAGGCTGTTTCCAGGGGATTGGACCATTCGGAGATCTCGGCGCTGACGTCGAGCAGATAACCGCGATTCGCCTCGACGGGAAGCACGCTCGCTTGCGGGGTCTTCCTCTCCCAGTCAGGGGTGAGCTGCTGCAGCTTCAGGGGCTTTCCCCCAGCAGCTACTCTCTCATCGGAATACTCGATGAGCGCGCGAATGGCACTGGACCGCTTGCCCATGCCGGGGGCACCACCGATCACTGCCAGCCCGCCCGATTGAAGCCGTTCGACTAGGCTGGAGACCACGTCAACCTGCACCCATGCTGCGCGCAGCGTCGCGAGCTCCTCCTCTGGAATGTCATCCTCTGGCAGCGTTTCACCGAAGTAGATGGAGCCGAGTGCTTGGAAGATCTTGGCGCTGTCCCTTGCTACAGCGCTCATCTCAATGGGCCGATCTACGTCACCATGCGGCAGATCCCCAGACGGATAGCTCTCGTCGATCACGGCACTCCCAATAGTGGTCGTCAGACACCATGGCCATTATCCAGATGATCTGGCTGCCGGTCATGGAGTAAAGCAGACGTGTGTGTACGCGGTTATCTATACACGTGTTTTAGCAGCCAAAAGGGCTCCACCGCGTGCTCATGGCACCCAGCAAGACGATACGAGGGTGAGAGATAGCGGAAACAGTTAGGCCTCACTCCTTAAACAGAGACGAACCAATATCCACGCGTCGAAGGTGATCTCCATGGCGCTGAACGAACATGACGTCGGCCATCTCCTTCAAGCGCCCGACGAACAGCACGGCCTGCACGGGGAAGGATCATGTTCAGAGGAGAGTGGCCACCTGTTCGACCAGCCCCATAGCTGGCGTCGCCCCGTGGATAGTTCGGCCGCGCCTGGCGTGATATGTCCGATCATGCATAGCAGCGTGGACCTTCCTCGACGGCCTGGGTCACCGCTCATGGATGGTCTGGTCACGGCCGGCCTGATAGACGCGCCCGCGCCCGCTGGCCTGCGCCTTCATGACCAGCGAGCCGATCCGCTCCCGCTCGACCGGTTGCAGTGCTGGGGTGAGCACCTCGTCCAGCACTCGCTGGATTTCGCCTGCCAGAGATGGATCGACGCGCAGCAGCTGCTGCAGCCGCACCTGCCAGGCCCCGGCCAGGGCTTGCTCGGTGTCGGCGTCGCCCTCGCGGCGAGCCTCGATCACCTGCTCGCGGACCTCGACCAGCTCCGCCTCGACGACCTGGACCTGCTCGGGGCGAGCCTTGCGCCACAACGCGACCGCGCCGTCGCGAGCAGACTGCCAGGCGTCGGTGGCCATTGCCGTCACCAACGCGGTACCCGCCGCCAATACAATTGGATCCACATTGACCCCCTCACATGCGAAGATCGACCCTCACGGTAGGTGAAACACATGGGCCATCGATCAAGCAGCATGACTCATCCGGGGTATCGTCGACGATCATGCATGCGTTACCGCAGCTAGTGGCTCACTAGCTGCAGTAACGTTCCCAGGATCAACCTGATCGGTAATCCCTACCACTTGCAAGCGCCCCATAGCGCTCCTGACATCGTCACGAGCGGAACAGTCTTGCACCGCCAAGCTGCGGGCCCTTGAGGGTCTCTCACGTAGTCTGATCGTTTCGTACGACGTCACCCGGTTGAGCAGCGGCGTCGGCCCTGGGTCACGCTCCTACGCTTCACTCGTAATGATGGACAGGGCGACCACGACGCCGGCGACGTTCGCGGGGACTTACTGAACTTGATTGGGCGACGTCGGATGATTGCCTGACAGTTGAGAGGTGGGTCCGGTAGGTCTGTGCGGGTGAACGCCTCCATGCCCAACCAGACCATCTCTCAGGACGACGAGACCACCTCCGTCACCGAGAGATTGAAGAACCTGTTTAAGAAGAACAGGAAGATCGTCATCATCATCGGTGGCACGGCCCTCGTCGTCGCCACCGGCGTGCTCATCAGTCGCACCGGGGGCAGGTCGTGACCGAGGACACCGAGGGCCTCGAGTTGTACCTGGACCCCGTAGCCGAGGACCCGAAACGCAAGTCCCCTTCCAGACACGAGGTAGCGCAATACCAGAGGACGACTAAATTCGGGATTCAGACTGTTCGGCCTCATGAGCGGGGCGGCTCCATGGCGGCCTGAAGCCGACAGCGCTCCCGCCTCGCCCTCCCGGCGTCGGTCAGCCGGCGCCCGCGTATCTCTCGCCCAACCAGAACTACAGGAACCGACACACTACTGTCAGACCGATACCCTCGACATCACCCAATCAAAATCAGTAACCACAAGCTGAGCCTTACGCAGGTGTGACGGAACTTCGCAGAGTTCGGTGCGAATCGGAAACAGGCCCTACCTCACGCCAGAGCTCCTCGTCCGGACGAGTATCCCGATAGGCAATTTTTCTAACGCTGCTGCTAACAATAGCCCTGAACGATCATGAACGAGTGTGGAATCCCTGAGACCAAACGTCCCTTCCGAACTGGTGCTCATGCCGATAATGAGCACCTAGGACGTCTCCGATCTTGCTACGGATCAGATGCTAAAGCACGATCGCACGTTGCATGCTGTACAGCAACACCAACGTACATGAGCACACGCCCGAAGGGTCCCGAAGCACTAATGACCGTATATCGACCGCCCAAATGATCGGGGTCCCGATTATCGCATAGAGTAGAATTACGACTTTACTTTCGGCACTCCACCCTTGCGTCCAATGGAGAAGGCGATCCGATAGACGTCGGGTAGGTCAATGCGGCCATCCTTACGTCGTCGCATCACACCAAGTTCGATGAGTTCCTCAATGAGTCCGGAGTATCGGTCAGGGTACCGCGGACCAGTCCTTACTTTCTCGCCCTCGACAACATATGCTGCCTGCCGTTGCAGAGCTTCAGTCAGCCCATGTTCGGACCACAGATCGATCACGGCGCCCTCATCGATCGGTACTTGCTGCCCGGCCAAGGGATCGATGGCCACTTGCACCCACGGTAGGTCTTCCTTAATTTCCCCCACACGGGTTGCCGATGCAGCTTGCACTCCACGTCGAATGCCTTCATGGTGAATAGCGTACTCATGCGCAGCGTACTGAGCAGTGGTCTCCTCCACAGCTTTGGTCAGCGCACTAAGAAAACTGCGAGGACTGACCTGTTCGGCGCCGTCCATCAAGTGATTGGGAAGCCATGTATAGGTATGACCCTTGCGAAAGTTCGCACCCATATATGGGCCAGCGATCGCTGTGAACAACTCAGCCTGTTGTTGTTCGTCGCCGAGAAGATGTGGAGGCGGAAGGTGTCGTCCGGGAGTAGCTTCGATCCAGCCCGGGATCTCCGCACGGAATCGTTCCGCCGAAGGAGAGTCATTATTCCCAAGATAGTGAAAAAGCAATCCAAGTCTCTCGACCAGTTCGTCGGCCAGTGCCGTATGCGCCTCGGTGATGAGCTGAGGGATCAACTCCAGCGGCGGCGCATCCGCCGCGGACAGCTCCGACTCCTCCGCAGCCTTGTCGGCCTTGCGGCGGCGGGTACGGAACTCCTGGTATTCCGCGAACCGGTTCAGCACCTTCATGTCCACCCGGTTCGGGTGCTCGGCCAAGACCTTCCGGCCTCGGTCGGTGATCCGGGTGACGCCTCGACGAGGCCGCTCCAACAAGCCGGCTTGGGCCATGTGAGTGACGGACCATGCGATCCGATTGTTGAAGAGCTTCTGTCCGCCCGACGGCAGCATCTCCGCGCGCTCGTCCGCGCTCAACTCGAAGCGGTCGGCCATGGATGCGATCACCTCAGCGGACTCATGGTCACCGCCGTCGAAGTGCATCTCCAGAACGGGCCGCATCAAGGCTTGAAAGTCGGGGATCGGCACGGCACTCCTCCGGTTACCGGCAACGTCAATCAGGGCCGCCATGACGATGGACGGGTTGGGAACCTCCTCGGTCAGGCGGCGTGATCCATCTTCAAGCCTGTGCCACGCCGCTGGACAGCGATTGCCTCAATCGACATCTGGAATCTGACGGAGGAGAGCCGAGGCGGGAGGTGACAGTAGCGCTGACAGCAACGTCAGCCACCAGAGGCATCTGACGACAGCCGTACACGTCGCTCCGAGCTCGGTCTCCATTGGAGGAGCAGGGTGGTTGCTCCGCCTGAAAATCGGACAGTCGTGCTGGCCGCCCGAGGAAGCTATCTCCGCATGAAAGGGACGCCGTAAACAGGCGGTTGGCCGTTCATCAGCCCGGTCAGGTCCTCATCAGTGAGGGCAAGCTCGTGGGCGTTGCCTGCTTGTCGCGGATCCCAGCCGTGAGTGAGCGCCGTGCGTATGGTCGCCGTCACGAGCGCCGGCCGTATGGCCATCGTCTGTTCTCCCCACCAGGCGTCCGGGCGTGAGCAGGGAAGCGACACCAGAAGGACGCGACCCGACGCACCGGCCACTTCCACTGCGAACGTCATTGGGCCCCAGCTGTTCCCCTGGCAATACGTGGGCTTATGACGGATGCGCCAGCGGAAGGCGGTGCCATCAACGGTGATGAGCCGCGAGCCCTTCTTCGGGATCGCCATGAGAGACCTCCTGCTCTGTTCCGTCGCTGTTCCGTGGGAGGGTCTAGAACAGTGAGAAACGACGAGAGCCGGTCGCAACAGTAACCCCTGGTCAGGCTTCTGATCGACAGATTTTCGCTGGTGGCTGCGTAGGGCATCGGAGAACATGCAGATCTTCGAGGGCACCAACCAGATCCAACGCCTGGTCATCGCCCGCCAACTCGCCAAGTAGCCCCTGACGTACGAGAACCCCGCCTACCGGTCCCTGGGAGGCGGGGTTCTCTGCATGGGGACTCAGCTCTGGATGATCACTGTTCCGTGAGAGACCTCGCGTTGCTGATCCAGGCCTGAACGTGCGACGGTTTGATGCTCTTCGCCTGGCGCCTGGCGCCTGGCGCTTGGCGAAGGCCGGCGCGACGTGGAATTAGTGTATGTGTACCTTCGTCGCCAGGGCGACGATGCGCGAAGCGAGCCGGGCATGCGGCCCAGATCGTCCAGGTGTACCTTGCTGGCGTCCGGGTCGATGGAGTCGCCGCGGGCGATGTCGGCGGCCATGGCGGAATCTTTCGTTCGCCGTCGGCCTTGCGGTCCAAGCACTTCGTCCCCGACCACGCTCCTCGAAATACGACCAATGGTTGAATTTGTCATGGTTTGTCATGCCGCTCCCATGCTGTGTACCGGTCGACCGTGTGCACGTTCTCCTCCGCAAATCCGAAAACCTGCGAACATCCAGCCGAAAGGTGAAAGAATCGCCGCGTCGGGCAGGCGCGCAAAAGCATGAATAAGATTCATGATGCACGGCGGAGAGATTGGGACATAGTGCACATATGACTCAATGTCTTATATAAGTCTATACGTTCGAGATTCACCACAATTTTCGATTCCCTCGCCGGAAAACCTCGCCTCCTGGGGTCACACCCCCTTGATCTGCAGCTCAGGAGCCGTCATGTCGAACCCCTGTTTCCAGCAGCCCGGAAACCTTGCTCCCGAACCCGCTGATTTCGTCGGTCGGGGCCGGTTGCTCGCCACCCTCGAAAAGCGGCTCGGCGAGTCGCGGCTGGTGACCGTGACCGGTGTTGGCGGGGTAGGCAAGTCGCGCACAGCGTTCCGGCTAGCGAACATGGTGCGCTCCCGGTATCGAGACGGGGTGTGGTGGGTCGACCTGGGCTGGCTGAAGGACGCGGGCCTGATCAAGCACGTCATCGCCACGGCACTGAGCCTCCCCGAGCAGTCTTCACAGTTCGAGCCGCAGAGTCTGTCGGAGTGGGTGCGCGAGCGCGACATGCTGCTGGTCATCGACACGTGTGAGCACCTGGTGCAGGGCTGCGCCGAGGTGGTGCACGAACTGCTGAAGGCGGCGCCCGGTCTCAAGGTGCTCACCACCTCGCGACAGCGGCTGGATCTGCCGTACGAGCACGTCGTGCCGGTGCCCCCCTTGGAGGTCCCGGGCGACGACGCGCTGGAGAGCTTGTCGCGCAACGAATCCATGCAGCTCATCAAGGCCCGGGCCGGCGTCAGCGTGCCTGATCTGGCACTCGACCACGGCAAGGTCGTCAAGGGCCTGGCGCAGCTGTGCCGTCGACTCGACGGTCTCCCGCTGGCCATCGAGGTGGCGGCGGCCCGATTGCGATGGTTGTCGATAGAGCAGATGCTGACCGATCAGTTCGACCTGCTGGACAGTACGGGCAACGGCAAGCTGCTGCGCCACCGGACGCTGCGCGCCGTGATCAGCCGGAGCCACGGGCTGTGTGAGCCCGCCGAGCAGCTGCTGTGGGCGCGACTGTCTGTGTTCGCCCGTGACTTCGACCTCGACGCGGTCAGAGCCGTCTGCTCCGACGAAGGATTGCCGGCGGACACCGTTTCCGGACTGCTGAGCAAGCTGGTCGACAAGTCAATCGTGCTCTTCAGGAACGACCAGGGAAGCGGACGCTATGAGTTGATCAACGCCCTGGCCGTATATGCCGAGGAGCGGCTCGACGAACTCGGCCAGACGGAGCAGATCCGCCAGCGGCACCTGGAGTACTACCTGCGCCTGGCGCAGCGCAGCGAGGACGCCTGGTCAGGGCCACGCCAAATCTACTGGCACGTGCGCCTGCGCCAGGAGTACGGCAACGTGCAAAAGGCCCTCGAACATGCGCTGAAGTCGAGCGAAAAGGGAGCACTGGCGCTACGACTGCTGTCGTCACTGTGGTTCATGTGGGTCTGCTGCGGATTCACCCAAGACGGACAGCGGTATCTCGAACAGGCGCTGAAGGCCAACGTCATGCCCAGCAAGGATCGGTGCAAGGCGTTGTGGGTCTTGTCCTACGTCCTCAGCGCCCAGGGCGACAGCATGGGCGCGCAGGCGATGGCCGAGTCCTGCCTCGAGGAGGCGGCCATGGTCGGTGACTCGCGGGCGGCGATGCTCGCCTCCAAGATGCAGGGAACCGCGGCGTTGCTCCAAGGAGACTTGAACAAGGCCGGCGCGCTGCTGGGCATGGCGCTCGAGTTCAACACCGACAGCATGGAGCTCAATCCCGGCCTGCTGCCGGCCGTCATCGAGTCGGCGCTGCTGCTGACGGCGCAGGGTGCAACCTCCGACGCCGAGGCGTTGCTCCAGGACTGCCTGCGGATGTGCAAGGAGCGCGGCGAGCAGTGGGTCAGCTCTCACGCGTACTGGGCGTTGGCGGGCAGCATGCTCACCGCCGGCCGCATCGACGAGGCTCTGCTGAACGTCAGAGAGAGCCTGCGTATCAAACGGCGCTTCCACGACACGCTCGGCACCCTGCTGGCTCTGGAGACCGCCATGCGGATCTTCGTAAAGCTCGGACGGTTGCCGCTGGCCGCCCAACTCCTCGGGACGTTGCAGCACAACTGGCACATGGCAGGGGAACCTCAGATGGGCGCGCCATGGATGACGGAGCACCACAAGGAATGCCTGCGGGATTGCCGGCGACAGCTGGACGATCCGGCCTACAGGAGCGCCTTCGAGGAGGGGGCGCGACTCGACCTCGACGAGGCCTCCGCTCTCGCGCTCGATGAGGGGGACGTCCCCCCGTCCACCGCGCTGGAAATCAGAGTCACGGACGACGACGACAAGGCCTTCGCCAAAGTGGAGGATGCTGTCGTGCAGGTCGCGGGGGCCTTCGGGTTCGAGGTGCCCACCGCGCAGGGATCCCGCCACGAGCGTTATGTCATGAAATTTCGAGAGGCCACGTCGGACGGAACGGCCGACGAGCAACTCGAGGAGATGGATCGGGCCCTGCGTGACAAGACCCGTCGCGGCGAAACGGCCCAATCAGACGCGGTGGGCTCCCTCATCACCGTGCTGGAGGATGTGAATCGCGCAGTGGTGCTGGTCGAGCAGACGCTTCTCGTCAAGATGAACGGCCGGATCGTCACCAGGCGACTGTCCACGGCCGAGCAGGCGTACCTGGACAATCATCGCCGCCTCTTCAACGAGCCAGCCGATCTGCTGCATGAGCTCGACCAACTGGAGCCGGACAGTGGACCGGACTCCCGTCGTAGAGTCAAGCGCGGTGATCGCGAGATCATCGTCGAACATCTGGGGGAGCCTGCTGCGCGGGCTCTGGACGCGTGGGCCGATGCTGCAAACTATGAAATATCGGTCAATTTGCCACTCTGGGTGAAAAGTGGGCACACGGAAAGCTGCCTGCTGGCCCTGATCGTCAAAACGCCTCGCGACAGCGGCCGGCGTACGAGCAAAGTCATCGCAAAAGTGTGTCCTCCTGGACCGTCATCACGTGAACCCTCCCAGCATCAACGGGCGTGGGATGCTAGTTCCAGGGCATTCCGCAGAGAGCATCTGGTCGCGGTCAAGCCGCATTCGCCAGCCATCGGCAATGCAGGAGGCTATGTGCTCCTGCAAGAGATCGCCGGAGGCAGTTTCGCCGGCATGTGCCAGATGGCGGAACTGGAGTCCCCGCCGGAGATCATCGACGCTTTCTCCGCGGTGTTGGACGGGTTGCTCTGCAAGTGGAACGGTAAGCGGGCTGATCCCTTTTCGCACATGGACTCAGGCGAGTACATACGCGGCGAGTTGCGCCGCAAATTCGAGCCGAGCGGCAAGCTGTACGCCTGGGCGGAGAAGAACGGGCTCCTCTCTCCGGACCGTCGTTGGATCATGTTCGAGGACGAGAGCAATGCCCGTCTTCTGCCGAACCCCCTAGCCATGGCCGCGGGAACCATCGTCGCCCGGGACAATGTTCAGCATCTGCGCGGGCTGGCTCACGGCGATCTGCATACAGGCAATGTCCTCCTGGAACGTACGCGGCAAGGGGAGCTCCCGTCGCAGCGGTTCAGGTTCGTCGACCTGACCACCTTCGACATCAGCGCACCACTGACCCGAGATCCGGCTATGCTTCTGCTCTCCATCATCGCCGGACGTATACCCCTCGACAAACGCGCTCAGGACAGATTGTCCGACCAAATCGCGCAAGGTGAGGGACGCCACGAACTCTTCGGACCGCTGATGCGCTTGATCCGCGACACCGACCGCAAACTGATACGTGACGATTTCCGCGAGGACTGGATCAATCAGCTGCCTTTGTCGCTGCTGGCCACCGCGCTCCTCCACTGCACGTTCAGTAACTTGGATGAGCGTACACGGTGGTGGTTCTTCCGTCTGGCTGCTCGATGTGGGGCGGAATATCTTCAAGCTACCGATTCATGGCCGTCCTCCAATGAAAGGCCCCATGTGGTTGGGCTGAAGGACATGGGAGGGTTCCTCATGTCTCCGCCGCGTCCGTGACGGTACGGGCGAGTTCACGTTGACACGACTGCGGGCCAGGTGCGGCCGGAGGATGGTTCGCGTCTAGCGGATGTGGTTGGCAGGGGCTTCGAAGATGAGGCCGCGGCCGTCCTCTTCGTCCCAGTCCTCTCCGACCTGGACGAAGCCGAAGCCCGCGATCGTGGCCAGGGACGCCACGTTGTCGGGGCTGATCGTCGCCCGTACGCTCTTGACTGCTGGATCGGCCGCGGCTCGGCGCAGCAACTCGATCAGGATGGCTCGGCCGTACCCCTGGCGACGGAACTCCGGGGCGACCGCGTAGCCGATCTCCACCATGCCCGTCTCGTCGGGCGGTCCGTGAAAGCCGGCATGACCGACGACTACGCCTTCGGGCCCGGTCACCGCCTGCCGCACCATCCACGGTGCGTGGTCAGGGTCGGCGGCCATCTGGTCGATCCGGATCCGCCACAGCCATCGTGCTCTGTCTGTCAGGAAGTAATCGGTCAGAGCGACCCCGGCCGTATCGCTGGCTGTGGCCAGATCCCCGTCGAGCAGAGCGGACATCGCGGTGCTCGACAACTCGACGAAGCGCACCTGCTTCCGACTGGTGGGGTACGAGGTCTGGCGATCGGCTTCATCTGTCACCGTGCGATGGTCGCAAGGTGTCCGACAGACGTCCACGAGTTTTTGGCCGGCGTGTGGCGCTCACAGTAGGGGCAGCTGCATGCGCGCCGGATGACGGGCCTTGGCCGTAACAGATAGTAGTTGACTTATTACTCTATGCTTATGGTGAGGATTGGGTGGCATCCGCCGCTCCTGTCCCGAAGGGAAACCGATCATGCGACGCATCCCGATCGCATTGGCCGCGCTCGCCGCCGCCGGCGCCGTGGCGATGGCCCCGTTCGCCACCGCCCAGGCAGCCACCGCTGTTTCGCTCAACGCGCCGATGGCGCGGGCGGGCGAGGTCATCACGTGTCAGGAGGTGGACGTGCAACTGCCGGACATCTTCGCCCGCGCCTGCGACACCGGCCATTGGGGGCCTCTGTCCGACTTCGTCATCAATTCCAGAGACCGGGCCGTCTATCGCTGCGCCACCGGCTGGGCCGAAGGCAGCCTGTGGGTCCGTGGCCAAGGATGCCGGCGGCTCCAGACCTCCTGACCGGCCGACGGTTCAGGCCGGTGGCTCAGGCCGCTGGCTTAGGTCGGTGGCCCGAGCCGTCGTGGGGGCGTGGGGGAGTCCGTCCGGGAAGTGTGCGAAACGCCGGGACTGGTGACTGCATCGTGAGCGCCGTCGGTCCGGCGGCGGCCGGGAGCGGCCGGAGGGCCGCTCACCCGGCGGGCCGATCCGCTAGGCGGCGCCGAGCGTTCCCGCCGGCCCTCCGCCCGCACCCCGCCCAGGCGCCCCGCCCAGGCGCCCGGCCCAGGCGCCCGGCCCAGGCGCCCTGCCCAGGCACGCCGGCCGCGAGCGGCCTGACCGGCAACCCGTCGCGACCGGGCGACCGGGCGGCCGCGCGGGTGCGCGGCAGGTCCTGGCCGGTGCCCGCCGGACGCCGGAGCGCCCCGACATGGAGAGCGGCATACCTGCCCAGCGCGGACGCTTGGTCGAACCCCGGGTACGGACGGTGACGACAGTTCGGAGCGCTTCGCACGGGGGACGTCCATGACCGCGATCACCTTCGACCACGCCGCCACCGGCTACACCCTGGCCCAGGCCCGCCGCCTGGCTCACGCCGCCGCCCTCGCCTACAAGGACGAACCCGTGGTCCGGGCCACCGCCAGCAGCTGGGGCTTCGACCGCGTCAGGTGCTTCCGCGTGCCGCACGCCGCGCCTTTCCCGCTGGAGGACACCCAGGCGTACGCCGCGGCCAGCGACCACATGATCGTCGTCGCCTTCCGCGGCACCCAGCCCGAGGAGCTGCGCGACTGGCTCTCGGACGCCGACACCCTGCTCACCCCCTTTGCCGCCGCCGACGGCAACATCCACGCCGGCTTCTACCGTGCCCTGGACGTCGTGCACCCCGCCCTGCTGCACACCCTGGAGGAGTGGCACACCTCGCGCCAGTCGTTGTGGTTCACCGGGCACAGCCTCGGCGGCGCGCTGGCCATGCTCGCCGCCGCCCGTACCCACTTCGAGGATCCGACGTTGCTCGCCGACGGCGTCTACACCTACGGCCAGCCCCGCACCTGCTGCCCCAAGCTGGCCGCCGCCTACGATCAGGCCTTCGGCGGACGCACCTTCCGGTTCGTCAACAACAACGACATCGTCGCCCAGCTCCCGCCCGCCCCGCTGTTCCACCACGTCGCCGAAGAACGGTACTTCGACACCCACGGCAAGCTGCACGACAGGATGCAGACCGTGACCGGCCTGATCGACCGGCTCGCCGGCGCCACCGCCGACCCGCTGGCCCCCGGCACCGACGGCATTCGCGACCACTTCATCGACGCCTACCTGGCCAGGTTCGACGCCGCCGAGCAGGAAGGGGCCTCTCCGGCCGCCGGCCGGAAGGCGCAGTCCGGCCGCGGCGGCGCCAGTGCGCTGAACGGCGTGCTGCCCAAGTAGGCCCGGCGCCCTGGCCGGACGGTGACGACCACCAGGCGCCGCCGAATCTGCGGCACCAGGCCCCGACGCCGCCGGACCTGCGACGCCGCCGAACCTGCGACGCCTGGCCCCCCGACGCCGCCGGGAGGCCGCTCCGACGCCGTCCGGGCAGCGCGGTGGTGACGCGGCTCCCGAGGGGGTGCTCCGCAGCGACTTGACCGGCTGTGTGTGACATTGAGGAGATCTTGTCGGGGCGCGCTAGGGTGAGATCTCGTGCAGTCGCTCACGCCGGAGGACTTATCCCGGATCGGCCCCCATCGGTTGGTCGGGGTGCTGGGGCGAGGCGGTCAGGGAACGGTTTACCTGGCGCAGGGGCCGTCCGGCGAGCAGGTCGCGGTCAAGGTGCTGCACGCCGATGCCGCGGCGGACGAGCACGCACGCCGCCGCTTCCTGCGCGAGGCCGAGGCGGCCCGCCGGGTGGCCGCGTTCTGTACCGCGCGGGTGCTGGACACGGGCCTGGTGGGCGGCAGGCCGTACATCGTCAGCGAGCACATTCCGGGGCCGTCGCTCGACCTGCTGGTCAGGACGGAGGGGCCGCGTTCGGGCAGCGGGCTGGAGCGGCTCGCGGTGGCCACGCTCACTGCGCTGGCGGCCATCCACCGGGCCGGAATCGTCCACCGCGACTTCAAGCCGCACAATGTGATCATGGGTCCGGAGGGGCCCGTGGTGATCGACTTCGGGATCGCCAGGGTGACCGCCCAGACGGCCACGCACAGCGTGGTGGGCACCCCCGTCTACATGGCGCCGGAGCAGTTCGGCGGAGCGCCGATCACCCCGGCGGCCGACCTGTTCAGCTGGGCGGCCACCATGATCTACGCGGCCACCGGGCAGCAGGCCTTCCGTGGCGACGCCCTTCCCGCGATCATGCACGCCATTCTGACCCGCGAACCCGACCTGTCGTCCGTGCCGCCGGAACTGCGTCCGGTGCTGGCGGCGTGCCTGGTCAAGGAGCCCACCGCCCGTCCGGACGCCGCGGCCCTGGTACGCCGCCTGACCGGCGACGAACCCCCGGCCCCACCCGCGCCGCGCGGGCCGTCCGGATGGGCTGTCCCTCCCCAGCCGCACGGGCCGTCCGGATGGGACGTCTCTCCCCAGCCTGCACCCGGCGACGGCGGCGGACGGTCGAAGAGGACCGCCCTGGCCGTCGGCGCTGGAGCGGTCGCTCTGGTGCTGGCAGTGGTGGGCGTAGGAGTCGTGGTCAAGGGCGCGGTACGGGGAGCGCCGTCGATCGGCCCGCTCTCCACCGCCGCTTCCACCCTCCAGCCAAGCCCCTCCGACACACCGATGCCATCACAGACACCAGCCCAGACACCAGCCCAGACACCAGCCCAGACACCAGCCCAGACACCAGCCCAGACACCAGCCCAAACACCAGCGCAGACGCCCTCGGAAAAGCCGCGCGAGGACCCGTTCACCCCCGCCGACCTCGACAAGGAGAGCACGGACCCGACCCCGATCACGGCCGACGCCCTGCTCCCGCAGTCCTTCACGAGTGCCATGGGGATACGTTTCAGCCGTAAGGCGGCCGGGGTGGAGGACTGCCCGAGCCCGTGGCCCGTCGCCAGGGTCAAGTCCGCCCTGCGCAAGGCGCGCTGCGACGACATGGCCGTGGGCGTCTACGTCGGCTCGGGCGCCCCGAAGGGACGTGTCATGGTGACCGTCTGGGTCGTCCCGCTGAAGGACTCGGGCCGGGCCCGCGCCGCGTACGCGAGGCTCAAGGACGTCCAGGCGCAGGAGTGGGGCATCCGCTGCCCGCAGACCGGTCCGGGGTCGACCGGAATCTGCTACACGTCCAACTGGTGGGACGTGCAGCTGTCCCCGTGGACCGGGCGGCGCGGCCGGTACGTGATCCGCACCCTGGCCGTCCACACGAACCTCACCAGAGCCGCCGCCGCGGCCGAGTGGCTCAAGGACGCCTCGCGCGCGGCGTTCGAGAAGTCAGGCCCCCTGGCCCACCAGAACGGACAGTGAACAATCCGGCGGCCTACGTGCGCATAAAGGTCAGATCCGAAATGTCAAGATCACTTGCTGCTCAAAGCCGTCTCCAGTCTCAGCCGATCTCTCCGTTAACTCCGGTCCCTTGCTGGGCGACGTTGATCGCGTAAAGATCCCCACGCAAGGAGCTGCCATGATCCGCGCACTCAACCAGCTGGGAGACCGCCTCCTCGACAAACTCCTCCCCTCGGCGAACGCCTCGGCCGCGTGCTGGACCGACTGGTGCTGCCAGGGCAAGTTCTGCCGGACCTGCTGCTACCACGACTCCAGCGGCACGGTCAGCTGCGGCAGCTTCGACTACTGCTGACGACTCCTCCCGATCTCCCATGACAGCCATGCAGTACGTCGCGCTGGCCTGCCGGGTGGCGCTGGGCGTCGTCTTCCTGGTCGCGGTGGCCGGCAAGGTGCGCGGCAGGTCCGCGTTCGCCGGGTTCCGCGGGTCCGTGCGCGGTCTGGTCCCTCTGGGGCCGCGGGCCGTCACGGCGCTGAGCGGCGCCGTCGTCCTGGCCGAGGGGTGCGTCGTCGTGCTGCTGGCGGTCCCCGGGACAGTGCGGGCCGGCATGGTGCTGGCCGGCACCGTCCTGGTGGGGTTCTGCGCCGGCATCGTCAGGGCGGTGCGTTCGGGCGCCACGACGCCGTGCCGGTGCTTCGGCGCCGCCGGGACGCCGCTCGGCCGCCGCCACCTCGTCCGCAACGCCGGGCTGCTCGCGCTGGTCGCCGCCGGGCTCGTGCCGGGGCACGCCGCACCGCATCCGGCGGGCGTCGCCCTGAGCGTGCTGGCCGGCGGCGTCCTCGCCGTCATCGTGATCTTCTTCGACGACCTCGCCGACCTGTTCGCCGCACAACCGCGTCACCCCTGAGGAGCTCGCATGCCCTATCTCGTCGCCGCCGTCGTCATCGTCGGACTGTTGTGCCTGGTCAACCTGGTGCTGACGCTGGCGGTGATCCGCCGCCTGCGCGCGCACACGCTGCGGCTGTCGGAGCTGGGGCCGACGCGTCCCCCGACGGTGCAGCCGGGCACGACGATCGGCGAGTTCAGCGCGGCCACCGCCGACGGCGGGACCGTGTCGCGCGCGTTCTTCTCGGGGATCTCCGTGGTGGCGGTGTTCTCCACCGAGTGCGCGTCCTGCCACGAGCTGCTGCCGGAGTTCACGTCCTACCTCGCCGACACGCGTCCGGAGCGGGTGCTGGCCGTGGTCACGGGCGACCCGGACGAGGCCCGGCGGTTCACCCGCGAGCTGACCTCGGCCACCGTCGTCGTGGAGCCGATGGGCGGCCCGGTGAGCAGGGCGTTGCAGGTCTCGCAGTTCCCGAGCTTCCTCCTGGTCGACGGTGACGCGGTGGTCGTGGCGGCCGACGGCGCACCGGGCAGGCTGCCGGCGGTCACCCGCCGATGACCCCTCCGGCCGGGCCCGGCGGCGCCGCCCGGGGACGGCGTGCGCGCGCGGCCGTGGGGCTCGCCTGGCGGGCGCACCCGGCCGCCGTCCTTGGGTCGGGGATCGCGGTGCTGCTCATGGGGCTGGTGCCGGTGGCCGCCGCGTGGCTGACCAAGCTCGTCCTGGACGGCCTGGCCGCCGGGGCGGGGCCCGCCGAGCTGCTGCCCCCGGGGGTGGCCCTCGGCGTGACCGGCCTGGCCGGCGCCGCCCTGCCCGCGGTCGCGGAGTACGCCCAGGAGCAGCTCCGCCGCGCGCTCCAGGTGCTGATCCAGGACCGGCTGTTCCAGGCCGTCAACGCCCATCCGGGGCTGAGCCGGTTCGAGAACCCGGCCTTCCACGACCGCATGCGGCTGGCGCAGGAGGCCGGGCAGAACGCGCCGCAGCGGATCGTCCGCTCGACCCTGGGGATCGCCCAGGGGGCCGTCACCCTCGCCGGGTTCACCGCGGCGCTGGCGGTGCTCGCGCCGGGGATGATCGTCGTGGTGGCGCTCTCCGCGATCCCCTCGGTCCGCGCCCAGCTCGACCTGTCCCGGCGTCGCGCGGGCATGATGTGGGGCGTCAGCTCCAGGGCCCGGCGGCAGATCTTCTTCGCCGGCCTGCTCACCAGCCCCGACGCGGCCAAGGAGATCCGCCTGTTCGGCCTCGGCGACCTGCTGCGCGGCCGGATGCTGGCCGAGCTGCGCGCGGTCAACGCCGCCGAGCAGGGGCTGGCCCGCCGGACCCTGCGCACTCAGGGCGCGTTGTCGCTGGTGGGGGCGGCCGTCGCGGCGGCCGGCCTGCTGTGGGCGATCATCGCCGCCGCGTCGGGCGCGCTGAGCGTCGGCGACGTCGCCGTGTTCGTCGCGGCCGTGGCCGGGGTGCAGTCGGCGCTGGCGTCGATCGTCGGCCAGTCGGCGGACGCGCACAACGCGCTGCTGATGTTCGGGCACTACCTCGACGTGGTGGCCGACCCGCCCGACCTGCCCGTGCCGCGGCGGCCGCGGCCCGTCCCGGCGCTGCGCGAGGGCATCGAGGTGCGCGACGTCTGGTTCCGCTACGACGACGCCCATCCGTGGGTGCTGCGCGGGGTCGACCTCTTCGTCCCGCGCGGCGGCTCGCTCGCGCTCGTCGGCCTGAACGGCGCGGGCAAGAGCACCCTGGTCAAGCTGATCTGCCGGCTGTACGACCCGGTGCGCGGGTCCATCCTGTGGGACGGCGTCGACCTGCGCGAGACGGACCCGGCCGAGCTGCGCGGCCGCATCGGCGCGGTCTTCCAGGACTACATGTCCTACGACCTGACCGCGGCCGAGAACATCGGGCTCGGCGACGTCACGGCGATCGGCGACCGGGAGCGGGTCGAGGACGCCGCCCGGCTGGCCGGCGTCCACGAGACGGTCGCCGGGCTGCCGCGGGGCTACGACACGCTGCTGAGCCGCATCTTCTTCGGCGACCGGGACGACCCCCAGGCCGGAGTCGTGCTGTCCGGCGGTCAGTGGCAGCGTCTGGCGCTGGCCCGCGCCCTGATGCGGAAGGGACGCGACCTGCTGGTGCTGGACGAGCCGAGCTCCGGCCTGGACGCGCAGGCCGAGCACGCCATCCACCAGAGCCTGCGCCGCCACCGCGCCGGACGCACCAGCCTGCTGATCTCCCACCGGCTGGGCGCGGTCCGGGAGGCGGACACGATCGTCGTGCTCGCCGAGGGCCGGGTCGCGGAGCAGGGCTCGCACGCCCAGCTGATGGCGCTCGGCGGGGAGTACGCGAGCCTGTTCACCCTCCAGGCCCAGGGCTACGAGCCGACGCCCCCGCCGGGCTCGCGGACGGGCGACATCGCCCGGACGACGACGCCGAGCACCCGGTCGAACGGCACGTAACCCCACACCCGCGAGTCCTCGCTGACCGGCCCGTCACCCAGGACCACCAGCCGCCCGGCCGGGACGGTGTCGCCCGGCGACGCCCCCACCCGGCCCGCGACCTCGGGCGGAACCGGGTCGCCCGGCACGGCCACCGCCCGCTTGATGAACCACGTGGCCGCCCCCGGCGCCGGCAGCGGCCCGGTGCGCCACTCGCCCCCGGGCGGCAGCGTCTGCAGCACCACGACCTGGCCGCGCCGGACGCCCGCCCCCGTCGTCCTGCGGACGAGCACCCGGTCGCCGGTGCGGTAGGTCGGCAGCATGCTCGCCCCGCTGATCCGGACGACGACCAGACGCCGCCGGGCGACGGCCAGCCCGGCGGCCAGCCCGGTGGCCAGGGCCGCGATCGGGGCCAGCAGGATCAGGACACGCCGCACGACGCCCTCCCAAGTCGATCATCACCCGGTGACTGCCGACACTAGCGGCGGATCTCCGCGCCGGACAGCCCGTACGGCCAGCCGAAGGGGCCGCGCACCTCACGGCCCGGGCCGGCCAGGGTGGTCGAGGCCGGCGGTGAGCTGGTCGATCGCCGTGTCGATCCGCCGTCCGAGCAGGGCGGTGTCCGGCGGCCCCGCGGCGGCCGCGGTCTGCCGGAGCCACTGGTCGAGGACGACGCGCAGCGCCGTCAGGGCCGCGGCCGCGCACAGCAGCGGGTAGCCGGTGTCACCGGGACGCCCGGGGGCTGGGTGGCCGACGCGCTCGGCGATCGCCTCGGCCAGGGCCTGCTCCTGTGCGGCGAGCACGGCCAGTTGCTGCGGCACCAGCGTGGGCGCCGACCGGACGAGCTGCAACGCCCGGACGTGGTCGCGGCCGGCCGCGTCGCTCTCGTTCATGACCGTCAGCACGGCCTCGCGGAAGGCGCGCAGGACCGGCTCGGTGCGCGGCCGGGCCCTGAAGCGGGCGACGAGCTCCTGCGCGGCGGCGGCCAGCGAGGCCACGACCGCCTCCTCCTTGCTGGAGAAGTAGTTGAAGAACGTGCGCAGCGCGATGTCGGCCTCGCCGGCGATCTGCTCGACGGTCACGTTCTCGACGCCGTGGCGCAGGGCGAGCCGGAGCGCCGCCTCGCGGAGGGCGGCGCGGGTGGCCTGCTTCTTGCGTTCGCGGCGGCCGGGCGACGCGGGCCCCCCGCCGCCCGATGCGAGCTGAACCACCCCGGCCTCCTCTGCCACGGTCCTCATTATGGGCTCCGGCGGGGTGACGGGGCTCCGGCGGGCATCGCGCCCGCTCAGGGCCAGGCGACGTCAGGGCCAGGCGACGTCAGGGCCAGGCGACGTCAGGGCCAGACGACGTCAGGACCAGGCGACGGGCAGGGAGTGCACGCCGAAGATGAGCATCTCGTCGCGCACCGGCACCTGGCCGGCCGGCACGGCCAGCCGCAGGCCCGGCAGACGCGTGATCAGCTCCTTCAGGCCGATGCGCATCTCCACCCGGGCGAGCTGCTGGCCCAGGCACTGGTGCACGCCGTGCCCGAAGGCCAGGTGCGGGACGCGCGCGCGGTTGACGTCGAAGCGGTCGGCGTCGGGCCAGTGGCGGGGGTCGCGGTTGACCTCGGGCGTGGCGATCACGACGGTCGCGCCGGCGGGGAGGTCGGCGCCGCCCAGCGTGACGGGCTCGGTGGTGACGCGGCTGACGCCGAGCTGGATGATGCTCAGGAAGCGCAGCAGCTCCTCGACCGCGTTGTCGACGAGGGAGGGGTCCGCCCGCAGGGCGGCGAGCTGGTCGGGGTGCTCCAGCAGGGCGAACGCGCCCAGTCCGAGCATGTTGGCGGTGGTCTCGTGGCCCGCGCCGAGCAGGACGAGGGCGACGTCCACGAGCTGGGCGTCGGTCAGCGGCGGGTCGGCGTCGTGGACGAGCCCCGACAGCAGGTCGTCGGCCGGCTCGGCGCGCTTGGCGGCCACCAGCCGCTGCATGAACGCGTACAGCTCGGCGCCCGCCACGGCCCGCTCCTCGTCGGTGGAGTCGGCGTTCAGCCCGACGGAGGTGCGTTCCTGGAACTCGGCGCGGTCGGCGTAGTCGACGCCGAGCAGCTCGCAGATGACCAGCGACGGCAGCGGCAGCGCGAACGACGGCACGAGGTCGGCCTCCGTGCCGGCCGCCTTCATCGCCTCGATGTGCTCGACCGCGATCTCGGTGACCCGGGCCTCCAGCTGCCGCATGCGCCGGACGGTGAACTGGCCGGTCAGCAGCCGGCGGATGCGCGTGTGCTCGGGCGGGTCCATGAACACGAAGAAGCCGTCCTCGCGGCTCTCGACGGACGGGCCCGCCGGAAGGACGCCGGCCGCCTGCTCGGCCACCTCGTGCGGCTGCAGCGACGTGGCCTCGCGGTGGCGGACCCGGTCGGCGCTGAAGCGGGCGTCGGACAGGACGGTGCGGGCCTCGTCGAAGCCGGTGACCAGCCACGCCCGCGCGCCGTTGAGCAGCTCGACCGGCCGGACCCGGTCCTGGCCGCGCCGCTCCCGCAGGCCCGGCGGCGGGTCGAACGGGCACCCGCCGCGCTCGACCAGGTCGGCGGGCAGGATCCGGCGCATCGCCGCGGGGCTCGCGCCGGGGGAGTCGCCGGTCAGGCTGCGGTCGCTCATCGGCACGTCCTGTTCTCTCGGGGGTGCGGGCCGTTCCAGCGTACGAAGATGCACGACGCGCATCAATGCACGTTGTGCATATCCATTCGGACGCCGGACCGAGGTGTGTTCGCCGGCCCACGGGGCAAAGGCACGCATCCGACAGCTCACCCGCACGGGAGGAACGTGATGACGCGACAGCCTGTACGAGCACCGGTTGCGGCACCGGGTGCGGGGGCGGCGTGAGCGGTAAGGGCTCGCAGGAGGCGACCTACGCGGCGCTGGCCGCCAACCTGGGGATCGCCGTCACCAAGTTCGTGGCGTTCTTCTTCACCGGCTCGTCCTCGATGCTCGCCGAGGGCATCCATTCCTTCGCCGACTCGGGCAACCAGGGGCTGCTGCTGCTCGGCCAGTCCCGCGCCAAGCGCGGGCCCACCCCGTCCCATCCCTTCGGCCACGGGCGCGAGCGGTACTTCTACGCCTTCCTGGTCTCGGTCGTGCTGTTCTTCGGCGGCGGCCTGTTCGCCCTGTACGAGGGTTACGAGAAGATCAGCCACCCGAAGCCCCTGGAGAGCTGGCCGTGGGCGATCGGGGTGCTCGTGGGCGCGATCGTCATGGAGGGGCTGTCCCTGCGCACGGCGGTGCGCAACGCCAACCGCGCCCGCGGGGGCCGGTCGTGGCTGCGCTACATCCGCGAGGCCAAGGCCCCCGAGCTGCCCGTGGTCCTGCTGGAGGACACCGCCGCCCTGCTCGGGCTGGCCTTCGCTCTCATCGGGGTCACGCTCACGCTGGTCGTCGGCGACCCGGTCTACGACGGCATCGGCTCGATCGCCATCGGCGTGCTCCTGATCATCGTGGCCGTCACCCTGGCCACCGAGACCAAGAGCATGATCATCGGCGAGGCGGCGTCGCCGGAGGTCCAGCGGGCCATCGAGGAGGCCCTGCGCGAGGACGACGCCGTCGCCTCCTTCACCCGCCTGCGCACCCTGCACCTGGGCCCGGAGGAACTGCTCGTCGCCGCCCGCGTCACCGTCGCCGAGCAGGGGGACGCCGTGGCCGAGGCGCTGGCCAAGGCGGAGCAGCGCATCCGCGAACGCGTCCCGATGGATACGGTCGTCTACCTGCAGCCCGAGGCCTGATCCTGCCACTGCCGGACCCACGAGCGGCCGTAGTCGTTGCCGTGCGGCGTGCGCAGCACGGTGTGGACGTGGAACGGCTTGGGCGTGTCGTAGTCGAGGAAGACGCCGCGGTGGTGGTCCAGCTCGGCGACGATCACCGGTGACTGCAGCCGGTAGTAGAAGACGTCGCCCGGCCGGTGGCCGCCGATCCAGCAGAACCAGGTCTCGTCGAGGTGCGCGGCGATCTCGCGCAGCCGGGCGGCGCGCGGCCCCGCCGGGAGCAGGCCGACGAACGACTCCGCGACGGCCAGCGCGTGCTCCCGGGCCGCCGCGGGCATGGCGGCGACCCGCACGCCCTCGAACGGGATCACGCGGTTGTCCTGGAACGCCCCGGCCAGATGGCGTTCGTCCCCCGGATGCACCCGTCCCTCGGGCATCGCCGGGTCGACCATGTGCTCGTAGACGACGGCCTGCCGGCGCTGCTCCTCGGGCAGGGCGGCCATCAGCCGCAGGCCGCGGGCGACCCGGTCGGCGAACAGGTCGCGCAGGCCGGCGTGCGGACCGGCGTCGATCTCGTCCGGCTCGGCGCCGAGGAACACCGGCGACAGCGCCATGCGGCCCTCGACGACCAGGCAGTTGAGCGCGCAGTGGTGGCCGTAGAGCTGCCAGCCCCAGGGGGCCCGCGGGCCGGGCGTGCCGTAGAGGGCGAAGTTGTAGCTGAACTCGTTGAGTATCGTCTCCAGGCCGACGACCTCGCCCAGGAAGCCGTTGACCCGCATCACCGCGCGGACGAGCCGGCCGCCCTCGGGCGAGAGCGAGGCGGCCACCAGCGCCAGCGCCTTCTCCCTGACGACCGGCGGTCGCAGGTCCAGCCGCAGACCGGTGTCGAACTGCAGGAACTCCGGGTTGGCCCAGGTCTGCCACGCCGCGGCGTCGGCCTCGTGCGAGAGGCGTTCGCGGCCCTCATCGTCGAGGCAGGCCAGCAGGTCGCGGGCAGCCGACACCATCGCGGCGACCGGCGCCTCCTCGCCGGGGACGGCCGGGGTCAGCGGGTACAGGCCGTCCCGCAGGACGCCGTCCTCGGTGACGCCGCGGAAGTCGCTCCCGTACAGCGGGGTCCAGCCCTCGATCAGGCCGCCGGTGAACGTCCCCGGTCTCCTGGCCAGCTCGCGGTAGGCGTAGGGGTCGAGGCCGCGCACGCCGGCCAGCCGCGGGTGGTCGTGCGGGAACAGGTACTGGCGGAACTCGCCGGGCATGAGGGGCTCTCCGGTCTGTCTCAGACGGTGGTGTTGTGCCGGGCGACGGCGGCCCGCACGGCGCTCTCGTCGCCGGCCGCGATCGCCTCGACCAGGTCGGCGTGGATCTGGTGGCGCAGCTCGCGGTAGCCGGCGCCGGCCGCGTCGTCGGGACGCGGGGACGCGGCGCCCAGATGGCCGAGCGTGCCGATGTAGACGGCTCGGGCCATGGCGTTCGGGCTGATGGCGGCGATGCGCTCGTGCAGGGCCCAGTTGGCGCGCATGAAGGCGTCCCAGCCGGGCGCGGCGCGCAGCCACCGCAGCAGGCGGCGCAGGTCGGCGACGTCCCGGCGGGTGCGGTGGCGGGCGGCGCCGACGTCGATCAGCTCCTCCAGGTGGTCGCGCAGCTCGACGGCGTCGGCCACCGTGCCCGGCTCCTCGGCGACGCCGAGCAGGGTGTGCCGCAGCCGCACCACCGGGCCCGGGTCGGCGACGAACAGCCCGCCGCCGCGGCCCGGCCGGATCTCCAGCACGCCCCGGTCGCGCAGCAGCCGGACGGCCTCGCTGACCGTGGCGTAACCGAGGCCCGTCTCCGCGCGCAGCGACTCCAGTGTGCCGACCGGCTCCCCGGGCCCCAGCCCGCGTGACCTGATCCGCTCGTCGAGCGCGGCGGCCAGCCGCTCGGCCCGCGTGCTCGCGCCCTGCCCGAGCGCGGCGGCCGGTTGTCCGGGCGAGGAGGAGTAGGGCATAGTCCGGATCCAACCACAAAACCTGCGAATCTTTAGCAGGTTTTTCGCCGCCTTGAGGAGATGAGCGATGAGGATCGTCGGGATCCGCAGGAACGCCGCCGGAGGCGTCGAGGCGGGCGCGCTGTCGGACGACGGGGCCGAGGTCACCGTCCTCGCCCCGCTGGAGCGGTTCTGGGCCGGCGCGGCCGGCTTCCTGGCCCGCGAGCCGGCCGGCGAGCGGCTCCCGGTCGCGTCGGTCACCCTCGTGCCGCCGGTGCTGCCGCAGGCGCGGGTGATCTGCATCGGGCTGAACTACCTCAGGCACGTCGCCGAGGGCTCCTACGCGGGGGACGGCGTGCCGCCGCACCCGACGCTGTTCGCCCGCTGGACGCGGTCGCTGACCGTGGGCGGCGTCCCGGTGCCGGTGCCCTCGGGCGAGGACGGCCTGGACTGGGAGGGCGAGGTCGTCGCGTACGTCGGCGCGCCGCTGGTGGACGCGGACCCGGAGGAGGCGCTGGCCGCGGTCGCCGGCTACTCGGTCTTCAACGACCTCACCGCGCGCAGGGCGCAGAAGCTCACCAGCCAGTGGATCCTGGGCAAGAACGCCGACCGTTCCGGCCCGCTCGGCCCGCTGGTGCCCGCGTCCGAGGTCGGTGACCTGCGCGACGGGCTGCGGCTGCGGACCCGGGTGAACGGCGAGGTCGTCCAGGACGGGCGTACCGACGAGATGGTCTACGGCGTCGGCGACACGCTCGCCCTCATCTCGCGCACGTTCACGCTGCGGCCCGGCGACCTGCTGGCCACCGGCACGCCCGCCGGGGTCGGTTACGCGCGCACCCCTCCGTGGCTGCTGCGGCCCGGCGACGTCGTCGAGGTCGAGGCCGAACGCCTCGGCAGCGTGCGCAACCCGATCGTCGGCAACGACGCGCGGGCGCTGACCGAGCCGGAGGGGTGAACCGCGGCCCGATGGCCGACACTGGGGTGGTGGAGACACGACCTGTCCGCGGCGGGGCGGGGCGGCCGGGGCACCGGCTGCGCTTCGGCCCGGCCGCCGAGGGCATCGAGCGGCTGGCGGCCTCGCTCGTCGGCGAGGCGTTCGCGCCCCACCGGCACGACACGTACGCGATCGGCGTCACGCTCGCCGGCGTGCAGACCTTCCGCTACCGGGGCGAGCTGCGGCGATGCCTGCCGGGGGAGTGGCACGTCCTGCACCCCGACGAGCTGCACGACGGGGCCGCGGGCACCGACGCGGGCTTCGGCTACCGGATCTTCTACGTCGACCCGTACCTGATCCAGGAGGCCCTGGGCGGCCGGCCGCTGCCGTTCGTCGCCGACCCGGTCGTGCGGCCCGATGGCATGTCGCCGGCGCTGCTCGCCTGGCTGCGGCACCTGGACGAGCCCCTGGAGGAGCTGGCCCGGCTGGAGGTCGCGCTGCTGGTCGCGGCTGCCCTGGAGCGCCACGCCGACGTCCCCGTCCGGCGGCGGCGCGACCCGCTCGCGGTCGAGGCGCTGGCACGGGTGCGCGAGCTCATCGCCGCCGACCCGGCGACCCGGCACCCGGTGGCCGAGTTCGAACGCGTCTCGGGGCTCGACCGCTGGACGATCGCCCGCCAGTTCCGCGCCGCCTTCGGCACCAGCCCGACCCGGTACCGGACGATGCGGCAACTGGACGTGGCCCGGCACGCGATGCGCGGCGGCCTGCCGCTGCGGGAGGCCGCGCTGCGGGCGGGCTTCGCCGACCAGAGCCACCTGACCCGCATGTTCAAGCGCGCCTACGGGCTCACCCCCGGCGAATGGACCACGGCCCTCACCTGACCCCCGGCGCGTCGAGCGCGTCGCTCACCTGGCTGCCGTCGGTCCTGGCCTCGATCGCGCGGATCACGGCCACCATGTCGAGCGTGCCGTGCCCGAGTGCCAGGGTCTCGGCGAACAGGGCGTGGCAGACGTCGATCAGCGGCGAGGCCACGCCCGACGCCCGCGCCGCCCCGGCGATGAGCCGGTTGTTCTTCAGCACGTCGGCGATGGCCGCCTGGGCGGCGAAGTCGCCGTCCAGCAGCTTGCGGACCTTCCCCCGCGACACGTCGCTGGCCATCGGGCCCGAGTCGAGCACTTGGGCGAAGCGGTCGAGGTCCAGGCCGTGCCGGGCGGCGAAGTGCGCGGCCTCGGCCAGGCCGCTGACCATGGTGATCAGGAAGATGTTCACCGCCAGCTTCATCAGCAGCCCGCCGGGCACCGGGCCGCACGCGATCGTCCCGGCGCACATCGGCGCGAGCAGGGGGGCCACCTCCTCGACCGCCGCGGGCTCGCCGGCCAGCATCGCCACCAGCCGTCCGGCCTCGGCCGGGCCGCGCGAGCCCGACACGGGCGCCTCGACGTAGTCGCCGCCGGCCGCCCGCACCGCCGCGCCCAGGTCCGCCGACCACGCCGGGGACGTCGTGCCCATGTGCACCACGATCCGCCCGGCGACCAGGGAAGCGAAGCGCGGCGTGCCGCGCCCGAGCACCGCGTCCACGGCGGCCTCGTCGGCCAGCATGAGCAGCACGACCCTGGCCCGCGCGAACACCTCGTCCGGGCTCGCCGCCACCTGCGCGCCGGCCGCCCGCAGCGGCTCGCACCCGGCCGTCGTACGGTTCCAGACCACGACCGGCGTGCCCGCCCGCACCAGGTTGAGCGCCATGGGCCGGCCCATGATCCCCAGTCCGATGAATCCCGTTCCGGCCATCCGCCCTCCCGCTCTCCGTGTCCCGCCGCCACCGTTGTAGCGGCAGGGACGGGCTGCGGTCTTGAACGGTTGTGCGGCCCCGGCCGGCGTCAGGGAGTGGTGACGTCGAGGTCGACGCTGGAGACGCCGAGCACGCCGTCGATCTCCAGCAGCTCGGTGATCAGTACCCCGACCGGCCCCGAGCCCTGGACGACGAGCCAGATCGAGATCGACTCCCGGTCCTCGCGCGGCCGGTCGCGTTCCAGGGAGAGCTCGGCGATGACGAAGCCCCTGTCGCTGCACAGCGCCAGCACCCGCCGCAGCGCGCCGTGACGGTCGAGGTAGGTCAGGTGCAGGCGCGACTGGGCGTACTTCGAGCGGGGCAGCCGGGCGCTGAGCGGGGTGAAGACGAGCAGGACCAGGAAGTGGCCGGCGGTGACGGCGACCGCCAGCAGCCACAGCCCGGCCCCGGCGGCCATGCCGACCGCGCAGGTCAGCCAGACCACCGCGGCGGTGGTCAGGCCGCGCACCGCGTCCCGGCGGACGAAGATCAGGCCGCCGCCGATGAACCCGATGCCCGACACGATCTGCGCGGCCACCCGGGACGGGTCGAGCGTGACGTGCTCGCCCAGGACGTCGGCGAAGCCGTACTTGGACACCAGCATGATCAGGGCCGAGGCGAAGCCGACCAGCGTGTGGGTGCGCAGGCCGGCGCTCTTCTGGCGGATCTCGCGTTCGAGCCCGATGGCGGCCGACAGGAGCAGGGCCAGGCCGAGTTCGCCCAGCTGGGTCCATCCTTGCCCGGCCAGTGCCGTCGTGACGAACGCCGTCCCCATTTGCCCAGATGTCCCCGGCGGGCGCGGGTCTCACACCTGCGTCGCAAGAAGTCAGTTGTCTGACTGAGTTTCTGTGCTACGGTTCTTTTTAGTCAGACGACTAACTAATGACTGAGGAGAACCACCATGTTCGTTGTCACGGGTGCCACCGGGAACGTCGGCCGCACGCTGGTCGGTCTGCTGGCCGAGGAGGGCCTGCCGGTCACCGCCGTCGCCCGCCGCGTCACGCAGGCCGACGTGCCGCCGGGCGTCCTGGCCGTCGCCGCCGACCTGGGTGACGTCGCGAGCCTGCGTCCGGCCCTGGCGGGTGCGGACGCGCTGTTCCTGCTGGTGGCGGGGGAGGACCCGGAGGGCGTGATCGCGGCGGCCAGGGAGGCGGGCGTGCGCAGGATCGTCCTGCTGTCCAGCCAGGGTGCCGGGACCCGGCCGGGGGCCTACCCGCACGCAGTCCGCTTCGAGGAGGCCGTCCGCGGGTCGGGCCTGGCCTGGACGGTCCTGCGTTCGGGCGGCCTGGCCTCCAACGCCTACGCCTGGGCCGAGCCCGTACGCCTGCACCGCACCGCCGAGGCTCCCTTCGGCGACGTCGGCCTGCCCTTCGTCGACCCCGCCGACGTCGCCGCCGTGGCGGCCGCCGTCCTGCGTGAGGACGGGCACGACGGGGCGACGTACGTGCTGACCGGCCCCGAGGCCACCACCCCGCGGGACCGGGCGGCGGCGATCGCGGCGGCGCTGGGCGAGCCGGTGCGGTTCGCCGAGCAGACCCGCGAGGCCGCCCACGCCCTCATGGCGCAGGTCATGCCGCTGCCCGTGGTGGAGGGCACGCTCGCCATCCTGGGCGAGCCCACCCCTGACGAGCGGAGCGTCAGCCCGGACGTCGAGCGCGTCCTCGGCCGCCCCGCCCGCCCGTTCGCCGCCTGGGCCGAGCGCAACGCCGCCGCCTTCCGCTGACCGCCGGCGACGAGCACGGCGGCGTGGCGAGCCGGCGGGCGCCGGACGGCCGGAAGCCGGTGACGGCGGGCGTCACCGGCTCCGGAGCCGCGCCCGTCAGGTGATCGGGCAGGTGTCGCGGTACTCCTCGATCGCGGTCCCCCGCGGGGCGGGGCACAGGAACTGGTCGTAGCGGGTGTCGTCGTCGACGAACCGCTTCAGCCAGGCCACCATCGACTTGGCCATCGTGGTGTTGGTGACCTGCGGGAAGAAGTGCGAGGCGCCGTTCAGCTCCAGGTACGCCTTCTCCACCGACGACGGGATCGACTGGTAGAACGGCTCGGAGTGGGTCGCCACCGGCGCGATCGTGTCGGCCTCACCCCCGATGATCATCGTCGGCACCCGGAGGCCCGACCAGCTCTTGGTGAGGTTCCACGGCGCGAGCGGCACCGCCGCCTGGAGCGACGGGCGCGCGTCGGCGGCCTCCAGCGTGCCGCCGCCGCCCATGGAGTGACCGGCCACCGCCAGCCGGGACGCGTCGATCCTGCTCCGCACGGCCGTCGGGCTGCCCGAGGTCAGGTAGTCCAGCGCGGCCAGGAGCTGACGGCCGCGGCTGGCCGGCTGGTCGTAGATCGTGGTGGTCTCGATGCCGATCACCACGAACCCGTGCGAGGCGATCCGCGGCCCCAGCCAGGCGAGGCTGGACCAGGTCGCCGTGTAGCCGGGCGAGATGGCGATCGCGCCGAAGGTGCCCTGGCTGGTGTCGGTCGGGTAGTAGACCGTCCCGCCGCCGAAGCCGGAGACGCTCAGCCGCGAGACGCTGAGCTCGGCGGTCGCGAACGGGCCGCGCGCGGCTTCCAGGATCGCGGAGGTCGGGTCGGGGCCGCGCTCGTACGGGCCGGCCGCGTGGGCGGCCGGCGCCGCCGCGACGCCGCCGGCGAGCAGCGTGACGGCCAGGGCGAGCTTGGTGAACGTTCGCGCGCCGAAGTGGGGGGTGGAGAGCTGCACGTCGTCGAACTCCCTGCTCATCGGGGAATGACTGCTGTCTGTCGCCATTGTCGGGACGCGCAGTCAGTCGTGCATCGGTGAAATCACCGGTCTCGTGCCGCGCGCCGCCCGCGATGGAACCGCTCGGCGGCGTCGCTCAGGACATGAACCTGACCAGCTCCACCCGTGAGCGGATGCCGAGCTTGCTGAAGACGTTCCTGAGATGGTGCTCGACCGTGCGCCTGCTGAGGAAGAGCTGCTCGGCGACCTCCTTGTTGGTGGCGCCCGCGGCCACCATGCGGGCGATCTGCGCCTGCTGCGCGGTGAGCTGCGACACCGTCGCGTCCGCGGTCGGCCGGACCGGCTCGCCGGAGGCCCGCAGCTCGGCCCTGGCCTGCTCGGTCCACAGCCGCGCGCCGTGCCGTTCGAACGTCTCCAGCGCCGTGTGCAGGTGGTTCCTGGCCGCGCCGGGCCGCCGGTCGCGCCGCAGCGCGCTGCCCAGCAGCAGGTGCGTACGGGCCGCCTCGAACGCGCAGACGCCCTGGCCGTGCAGGCGCAGGGCGTCCAGGAACAGCTCCTCGGCCTCGCCGGGACGCACCGACAGCAGCGCCCGGCAGCGCGAGACCAGCGCCCGCAGGTCAGGGCTGCGTGTGCTGCCGACCCAGCGTTCGAGCACCCGCAGGGCGGCCGCGGCCCGCTCGCGGTCACCGGTGCGGGCGGCCGCCTCGATGTAGTGCGGGGTGGACATGACCTTGATGACGACGTGGCGGTTGCGCCGCTCGGCCCGCAGCCTGCCGGCGGCGTCGGCCACGCGGCCCGCCGCCAGGTCGAGGCAGGCCAGCGCCCAGTTGCCTACCGCGCCGGCCAGGCCCAGCTCGTGGGCGTCGGCCAGCTCGATGGCGGCGTCCGCGCGGATCCGGCACGTCTCCTGGTCGCCCTCCACGGCGGCGCTGACCGCCAGCCAGGCCAGGTGCTGGGCGGCGGTGTTGTGCTGGCCCGTCTCCCGGGCCAGCCGCAGGCCCTTCGCGGCGGTCGCGGCGACGGAGGCGTACCGGCCCATCCAGACGTCGGGGTAGATCGTGAACTCCAGGAGTTGCGGCACCGCCGACGCGGCTCCGCGCAGCCGGGCCTCCTCCACGGCCCGCGCCGACAGCCGGTGGGCCACCGCGTCCTCGCCCAGCAGCATGCCCGCCACGCAGGCCCACGTGAGCACGGCCGGGTCGCGTACCGACCCGGCCAGCTCCAGCACCCGCCGCAACGGCCCGGCGGCCTCCTGGTGCAGGCCGCTGAAGGTGTGGGCCATGCCCGCCAGGTACTCGAACATGAGCTGCGCCGGCGCCGGTTCGTCCGGACGCCGCAGCGCCGCCGCCTGCCGGGCGATCGCGATGAACGCCCGGTTGTCGCCCGCCCGGTAGCTGGCGTCCGCCGCCCGGACCAGGGCGCGCACGCCGAGCTCGCGGTGGCTGTCCAGCAGCCGGCGGGCCGCCGCCAGCAGCTCCTCGCGGGCGCTGCCGGTCTCGCCGCCCAGCAGCTCCAGGCTGCCGCGCAGCAGCTGGACGTGGCCGCGCAGCTCCTCGGGCGCGCCGGGCGACCGCAGCCGGGCCAGCAGGGAACGCGCGGCCCGGGGACGTCCCGACACCCAGGCGTGCCTGGCGGCGGCGGCCAGTCGCTCGGCCTTGACCGCGGGACGAGCGGTCAGCTCGGCGGCGCGCTCCAACGCCAGGTAGGGCTCGGGGAACCCGGCACGGCACGCCGAGGAGCTCCCCGCGGCCCACCGGACGGCCAGCGCCGCCCGCGCCAGCTCGTCCCCGGCCTCCTCCGCCCCGCCGTCTGCCGTCCAGGCCCGATGCCAGGCCCGCCGCAGCCTCTCCCAACCGTCCGCACGGCCCCCGTCCGGGGTGAGCAGGCCGGCGAGGAGGCGGTGGGCGCTGCGGCGCTCGGCCAGCGACGCCGCGTGGTAGGCGACCGCCCGCATCGCGGGTGCGCAGAACGCGAACGCGTCACCGTCGGCCCGCAGGACGCCCGCCCGTTCGGCCGGTTCGAGCACGGACAACGCGCACGCCGGGCTCGCCGCCCTGGCCAGAGTCGCCACGTCCAGGGCCGGATCGGCGGCGATCAGCAGCGACAGCCGGCGCGTACGCGCGGGCAGCCGGGCCAGCACGCCCGTGTGCTCCCGCCACAACCGCCCACCAGGAGGCAGGACGGCGGGCGGCGCCGCGAGCCCGGCCCGCTGGTCGGGGGTGAGCGCGCCGATCAGCTCGCGCAGCGCCAGCGGGTTGCCGCAGGCGATCTGGTCGAGCGCGGCCGCCAGGTCCTCGGCGAGCCCGCCGGGCACCAGGTCCGCGGCCAGCTCCCGCACCGCCGGCCCGTCAAGCCCGCGCAGCTCCCGGACGGGCACGCCCTCCAGCGGCCACATCGCCCCGGCGTCGAACCCCTCCTGGACCGGCACGTCATCGGCCCCCCGCTCGCCGGAGGTCGTCCCTGGGGCGAGGGCCGGGGGCCTGGTGGTGAAGAGCAGGACGATCGGTTCGCAGGACAGGCGGCGGGCCGCGAACGCCAGCGCGTCCAGGCTCGCGGCGTCCAGCCGGTCGGCGTCGTCCACGCAGGCCAGTACGGGACGCTCGGCGGCGACCGCCGACAGCAGCCCCAGCACGGCGGCGGGCAGCGCGAGCCCCGCCGCGCAGGTCCCCGACTCCAGGGCCTCGGCCAGCGCGCGGGCCTGGGCGGCCGGCAGCGTCGCGACGGCCGCGGACACCGGCCGCAGCAGGCCGTGCAGCCCCGCGTACGGCACCCGCGACTCCGACTCCACCCCCGACACCCGCAGCACCCGGAACCCGGGGGCCCGCGCGGCGGCCAGGTCGAGCAGCGCGGTCTTGCCCATGCCCGCCGCGCCGGTCAGCAGCAGCGCCCCTCCGGAGCCGGCCCGGGCGTCGTCGAGCAGCCGCAGCAGGACGTTCTCCTCCGCGTCGCGGCCGCGGAACACGGGAACGCGCGTGACTGGTGACACGCCGTCCAGTGTCACGCGCGGGTGCCGCCGCTGAAAGAGGCCGCCGCCGACGGAAGTGCGGCCCGACCGTACGAGAAGGGGCGGACGGGAGAAAGTGTGGCATTCCGGTGACAGCAAGCGCTTGGTGACCTACCTTGAGTCCTGACCGTCAAGGAGTGCCGATGCGGAATCAGGGGCTTGGGTCATGGCCGGCACGCAGGGCGCGGATGACGCCCGCCCGGCCCGCCGTCGGTTACCGGGGAACCGACCGCAGCTACGGCGACCTGTACGACCGGGTCACCCGCCTGGCCCACGGGCTGACCGGCCTGGACGTGGGCCGCGGCGACCGGATCGCCTACCTCGGGCCCAACCACCCGTCCCTGGTGGAGACGTTCTTCGCCGCGGGGCTGCTGGGCGCGGTGTTCGTCCCGCTCAACGCCCGGCTGGCCGCGCCCGAGCTGCGCTTCCTCCTGGATGACTCCGGCGCCCGCGTCGTCGTCCTCGGCGCGGGCCAGGACGGCGGCGGCCTGCCCGGCCGGCACCTGAGCCAGGACGCCGTCGAGGAGCTGATCGCCGGCGCGCCCGCCGACCCCGTGGACGAGCCGGTCAGCCAGGACGACATCTGCCTGATCATGTACACCTCGGGCACCACCGGCCGCCCCAAGGGCGCGATGCTCACCCACGGCAACCTCATCTGGAACGCCGTGAACCTGCTGGTCGACGTGCCGCTCGCGCACGACGAGGTGACGCTGGTCAGCGCGCCGCTGTACCACATCGCGGCCCTGGCGCAGCTGCTCGTGCCGACCGTGCTGAAGGGCGGCAGGGCGCTGCTGGAGCCGTCGTTCGAGGTGGACAGGACGTTCGACCTGGTCGAGTCCGAGCGGGTCACGATGATGTTCGGCGTGCCGACGATGTTCGCGGCCCTCGCGCGGTCGCCGCGCTGGGCGGAGGCCGACCTGTCCAGCCTGCGGCACCTGCTGTGCGGGGGAGCGCCGGTGCCCGAGCCGCTGATCAGGACGTACCGGGAGCGCGGGCTGCCGTTCCTGCAGGGGTACGGCATGACGGAGACCTCCCCGGGCGCGCTCTTCCTCGGGGTGGGCCATCCGGACGCGGGGCTCGGCTCGGCCGGGGTGCCGTGCTTCTTCTCCGACGTGCGGCTGGTCGCCCCCGACGGCTCGCCCGCCGCCCCCGGCGAGCCCGGCGAGGTGTACGTCCAGGGCCCCAACGTCATGCCCGGCTACTGGCGGCGGCCGAAGGAGACGGCCAAGGTGTTGTCCGCCGACGGCTGGTTCAGGTCGGGCGACATCGGCGTGGCCGACGAGGACGGGTACGTGCGCATCCGCGACCGGATCAGCGACATGTACATCTCCGGCGGCGAGAACGTCTACCCGGCCGAGATCGAGAGTGTGCTCCTCGCCCATCCGGCGGTGGCCGAGTGCGCGGTGATCGGCGTGCCGGACGAGAAGTGGGGGGAGACCGGCAAGGCGCTGGTCGTGCTGCGGCCGGGCGCGAGCGCGGAGCCCGGGGACCTGCTCGCCCACCTGGACGGCCGCCTGGCCCGCTTCAAGATCCCGAGGTACCTGGAGCTCGTCCCCGAACTGCCGCGGAACGGCGCAGGCAAGCTGCTCAGGGCGTCCCTCAGGAAGCTGCACGGGCAGCGGCAGGCGCGGTGAGCGGGCAGGCGGCGGCGGGTCAGCCGATGGCGGGCACGCGCAGGTCGGCGAAGACGCCGCGGTGGTCGGTGCCGGGCACGTCGAGGATCTCCGTGCTGGCCACGTTCACCCGGCGGTCGGCCAGCACGTGGTCGATCGTGATGATCGGCGGTATCGCCCTGTTGTTGGGCCAGGTCGGGACGAGCCCCTTGCCCACCTGGTCGGCCGCGTCGACGTAACCCCTGGCCAGCAGGTCGCGGAAGGCACGATGGTCGAGGGTGGCGTTGAAGTCGCCGGCCAGGATCCTGATCACCGACGGCGACGGGGACGGCAGCGCCTTGAGCGAGGCGTCCCACTCGGCCGCCATCCCGCCGAGCGGCGGGTCGGGGTGCACCGCCACCACCTCGACCTTGCCGCCCGAGGGCAGGGACAGCGTGGCGGCCGGCATGTTGTGGCCGATCGGGGTGAACAGCCCCCGCAGCGGCCGCAGCGGGTGCCTGGCGAACAGGCCGCTGCCGATCGCGCCGTCCGCGGCCTGGAGCACCCGGTAGGGGAGCAGCTTGCGCAGCCCCGCCTGGTCGAGCCGCCGGACCGCGTCAGGGGTCAGCTCCAGCGCGCTGAACACGTCGATCTCGTACAGGCGCACCAGGCGGACCACGGTCTCGGCGTCGGCCCATCCGAACAGGTTGACCGACAACACCCGCAGCGGGACGCCCTCGATCACTCTGCCCGGTTCCACGCCGGACGTCCTCGGGATCAGGCACGCGACGAACACCATGCCCACGACGGCCGCACTCAGCCCCGCCGGGCGGTTGCGTTTGAGCACCGCCAGCAGCGCGGTCAGCGCGGCCAGCCCCGCGCCGATCGGCGTCACCGTCATGAGCTGGATGAGGAAGGAGCCGGTCTCCAGGCCGCCGACCCGCAGCGCCGCCCAGGCCGCCAGCAGCGCGACCACCGTCCAGGCGAACCAGCGCCTGCGCCGCCGGGGTGAGGGACGCTTGCCGGCGGATGCGCGTTCGGCCGTCGCGCTCGCTCCCCGTTGATCCACAGCATGAACCCTAAGGCAGCGGCGGAGGGCCCGAACCAGGGCCTTCCAGCCCGGCCCGGCCCTGGCCCGGCTGCTCGCTCACCGGCTCGGCTCAGAGGGTCATCTCGCCGACTCGGCCCCCGTCTTGACGGCGAGGAGCTGCCTGCGCATCGCGACGAAGTCGCCGACGTCCGTCATCGCGACGTGGGCGGCGCCGCGCACGGTGGGCTCGCCGCGCATCCGGAGCCGGTAGATCAGCCGGGTGCCGCCGCCGGTGTCGCGCAGCGCGATGGAGCAGGTCGTGGTGGCGTCGGCGCCGCGGTGGGCCAGCACGAGGGTGTGCGGGGCCTCGATCCGCTCGACGACGAAGCCGCCGCCGTCCATGACGTCGCCGAGCTTGAGGTCGCTCGGGGGGTGCGCGGGTTCGTCGGCGGCCTCCGTCCGTACGGCGGGTGCGGTGCCGGGACGGGTGCCGGGGCCGGGGTAGCCGCCGAGCCGGACCACCCAGGCCCACACGACCGGCGGCGGCGCGTCCACGGTGACGGCACGGGTGGCCTGGAGCTGGGGGAGCGGCACGATGTCGTCACCCGGCAGGTCCTCGTGCACCTCCCTGTCGGTCGCGCCCCAGCGCAGGTGCCAGGGGCGCACGGCGAACAGATACCCGGCCGCCGCACCCGCGGCCAGCCGGAACACACGGCGTGGCAGGAACATCGCAGCACTCCTTCGTCACTGACGATCGGAATTTCGGTGCTTATGCTGATTTATGGGCAAATATGGCTAGATCTGGTCAGCCTTCCATATTGTCAGGCCATATGTCTCCGCTATCGGCCGCCACGCCTGCGCGAATTGTGCCTTGGCCGTCTGTGCGGCCGCCGATCTGCTGAGACCTCGCCGGTAATCGCGGTCGTCCGAGACCGGGCCGGTGCAGCCGCCCGCCAGATGGCGCCGGGCCCAGGAAAGGAAGGCGGTGTCGGCGTCGTAGGAGGCGTCGAGCGCGGTGACGAGCGTCTGCTTCAGCGCCGCGCCCTCGGGCAGGGCCGTCACGTCCAGCGTCCGGGCGGCGGCGAGCTGGTCGCGGCGGCCGGCGGTGATGTCCTCGATCGTGGTCACGCCGCTTCGGCGGCAAGCCGTCGCGTCCGCGATCGCCGCCGACAGGCTGGAACGGGTGGAGCTGCTGCTGGACAGCAGCTCGTCCACCTGCCCGGCCTGCCCGGCCGCAGCCGCCGTGGGGTCCGTGCTCGGCGTCGGGCCGGTGCTCGCGGCCGGGCCGCCCGTGGGGGTGGCGTCCCCGGTCGCCGGGTCTTCCGCCGTCTCGTCCGAGGTCTGCGGCTGGACGGCCGACGGCGCGCCGCCCGAGCTCCCGCCCGCCTCCGCCGGCGAGGACGGGCGGCTCCCGGCCACCCACCACACCAGCGCCGTGGTCGCACACGCCGCCGCCACGCTGACCAGCACCACCGGCCGCCGCCACCCCGGCGGACGCAACCGCGAGGGCGGCGGCGGACGATCGTCGGCGGGCGAGGGCGAGGGCGAGGGCGAGGGCGAGGGCGAGGGCGCGGGGGCGGAGGAGGCGGGAGGTGAGGGGGCCGGGAGGAGGGCGCCGCAGCGGGGGCACTGGGTGAGGGCGCCGGTGTCGCTGCCGCATCGCCCGCACCGCCCCCCGGCGCCTGAATGGTGGACCAATACACCCTCCCGTAATGCTCCGTAAAGGGAAGTATTTCGATTTTTCGGGCTTTTGTCCCGACCTTCACTTCCGGTGAACGAGACTATTTGATAACAACGAGCCCCCTGAAGCACTCGCCCCTCATAAGCTCGGCCGGGTTCACCGACGAAGGAGGGTCATGGCCGTCGACAGCTCCGGCGCCACCGGCTCCACGCGGGACTCCACGGCCCACCCCGGCGTGCCCCGCATGAGCAACGTCACCCGCTACCTCAGCGCCGCCGCCTACCTCGACAGCGGGTTCCGCGACCGGGTGCTGGGCGAGCTGATGTTCGACCCCTACCGCGCGGTCCCCCCGTCCTACGGCGGCTTCGACCTCATCCCGGTGATCCACCACTGCCGGCGCTCACGCTCGATGCTCGTCGTCCGCGACGCGCTCATCACGGTGTTCTTCCTGGCCGGGTTCGTGATCTCCCCGCTGACCACGATCGCGTGGGTGGCGATGCTCGTCCCGCTGGTGCTGCTCACGTCGGGGCCGGTCCGGCGCGGCTCGCTCGTGCTGCGGGCCATGCTCTGGTTCTGGGCCGCGAACATGGCTCTGCTCCTGCTGGCCGCGGTGTTCTCCACCGCGCTGTCGGTGCTGCTGCTGCAGAGCCTGTCCAGCTCCTCGTTCTACGACGACGGCCCCTCCTACGGCCTCGCCGACGTCCTGGGCCAGGGGCTCGGCACGCTGGCCCTGGCGACGGCCGTGCCCTTCACCACGCTCGGGGTGGCGCTGGTCTACCGGATCGCGACGTACATGACGCTGGCGGGCACGCTGCGGCCGGGCGCGCCCGAGCCGGTCGTCGGCGCGACCGGCCCCCGCACCGCCCATCGCGTCGACTACGTGCGCAGCGCCCAGTGGGGCAACATCACCATGTACGCCAACGAGGACGCCTTCATGGGCGCCGGCTCCATCGCCAGGACCTGGTCGATCGCCGTCGAGCTCGACCGGGTGCGCGGCCGCGAGGGCCCGCCGCGCCGCCAGGACGACCCGGTCGACATCGACCCCGTCGAGCTGCACGCCTTCGTCCGCGAGCGGCTGAAGGACATGCGCGACCGGGTGCTGCGTCCCAACGAGGGCATCCAGCGGCTCGACATCGGCGACCACGTCGTCACCCGGGGGATCTTCACCGTGGCCGACTGGCACGAGGGCGGCGCCCCGGTGTCCCATCCGCTGATCGGCAAGAACGGCCTGCCCAGGTCCCACGCCACGCCCGAGGAGATCGAGGCCGTCGTCCGCCACCCGCAGGGCGGCGTGCGCTACTACCAGCGCGTCACGATCAACAACGCCGGGCAGGAGATCCGCGACCGCAACGGCCGGCTCGTCGCGCCAGCCGCGGATCAGGAGGCGCTGACCTCCGCGTTCATCTACCTGGCCGTCGAGGGCCGGATGCTCTACACCCAGTTCGTGGTCACCGTGCTGCCGCCCGCCCACGGCCCCTACCACGTGGTCGACCGGCTGCCCACGATGACCGGCGGCCGCATCGCCTGGGAGGCGGTCAGGTCGTTGAAGCTGCGGCTGCTGCGCGACGTGCTGGCCGCGCCCGCCCGGCTCGTCCGTACGGGGGTGCAGGCCGTCCGGCAGAACATGCTGGCGCCCGACCCGCGCAAGCACATCGTCTACCCCTACGGCGCCCGCTTCAGCGTCCGGGAGCTGGGCGCGAGCGACGACCTGCAGACCCACATCCAGGTGCTCGACGTCTCCAAGTACGTGCGGATGATCGAGCAGCGGCTCACCGAGGCGGTCCTCGACTTCCTGGAGGACAAGGGCGTGGAGACCGGCGCCTACCGGTTGCAGGCGGCGAGCGTCACCATGAACACGCTGTCGGTCAGCGGCGGCGCCACGGTCAGCGGCCCGGTCGCCTTCGGGCACCAGGCCGCGGCGACGGTCAACAACCTGGGAGGGCAGGGCGCGTGATGCACGAGGAGACCCCCACGCCGGGCTCGTACGGCGTGCACATCAGCGGCGGCGAGGTGAGCGGCCCGATCGCGGTGGGCCCGCACTCCCGTGCCACGGTCAACAACCTGGGCGGCGCGGCCCCCGGCGAGGCGGCCCGGCTGCTCGACCGGCTGGAACGCCTGCTCGCCGAGCACGAGGCGGAGGTGACCGAGCCCGCGCGGGCCCGCCGGGACGTCGCCGACGTGCGGCAGGAGATCGAGCAGGCCGACCCCGACCGCTCCCGCGTCCTCGACGCGCTCAAGCGGCTGTCGGCCCGCGCGGCCGAGGTGTCGGTGATCGTGGAGGTCGTCGGCCAGATCCGCGAGCTGTTCGGCTGACCCGGGCGGCTCCCGACGCGGGCCGGGGTCAGCGGAAGACCGCGACCGCGGCCTCGCCGAGCATGTCGTCGATCAGCTGCACGACCTCCCTGACGACGGGGGAGTGCTCACCCGCGATCTCCCGCAGGCGTTCGACGAGCCGGGCCGAGGGCTGGTCGAGGTAGAGCTCGGCCTCCAGCCGCAACGCCCCCACCAGCCCGCACAGCGCCGCGCCGCGCCCGTCGGGCTGCTTCCAGCCCTCGACCGCCGAGCGCACCCCGGCCGAGGCGCGCACCACCGAGGCGATGTCGGCGAGCTGGTACCGCGTGTACGGCAACATGCCCATGCGCCGCCTGGTCACCATGACCAGCACGCCCGCGGCGACCAGGCTCTGCCGGGTGCGGTCGTAGGCGTCCTCGGCCAGCTTCTTGATCCAGAACCTGGCCTCGCCCTCGGCCCGGTCGCGGGCCATCAGCGGGACGAGGGAGTCCACGACCGCGTCGCCGACCGGCGTGGGGTCGACGACGGTGATCCGCCCCTGCCCGACCGTGACGCGCCCGCTCAGCGCCAGGTCGAGCAGCACCGCCCCGGCCAGCCCGAGCGCCATCGAGTGCTGGTGCACCAGGGGCTTGCCGGACTGGTCGTGGCCGATGAGGAACAGCTCGTGGTGGAGCGGCGGCCGCGTCACGGCGACCGGATCCCGGTCAGGCCGGCCTTGTCGTCGCCGTCCAGCACCGGGCGGCGGCCGCGGGCGTACAGGACGCCGAGGACGACGACGCCGACGGCGAGCCAGATCAGGCCCACCTGCTGGGCCAGGATGTTGGCGTTGACGATCACGAAGATCAGGATCGCCATGCCGATCAGCGGCGCCACCAGGTGCGACCAGAAGTCCGTCGAGCGCCCCCGGACCCGGTAGTGGACGATCACCGACACGTGCAGCACGACGAACGCGATCAGGCCGCCCATGTTGACCAGGCTGCTCAGCAGGCCGACGCCCTCCTCGAGCTGCGCGGCCCACACGCCGATGGCGACGGACAGGGCCGAGACGAGCAGGATGGCGTTGGCCGGGACCGAGTGCTTGATCGACACCTTGGCCAGGAAGGCGGGCAGTTGCCGGTCGCGGGCCATGGCGTACAGCAGGCGGGAGACGGCGACCTGGGCCACCAGCGTGTCGGCGAAGCCCCAGGAGATGGCGGTGGCCGTCGAGGTGACGTGCCGCAGCCACTCGCCGCCCGCCGAGGCGGCGGCGTCGTAGAAGGCGGTCTCCGAGCCGGTGTTCAGCACGCCCGCCGGGTCGGGCACCACCAGCGCCGCCACCCAGACCTGGGCGACGAACAGCAGCCCGGCCAGGATCAGCGCCAGCCGCATGGCCCTGGCCACCTGGGCCGAGCCGCCCGCGGACTCCTCGACCAGCATGCTGATGCCGTCGAAGCCGAGGAAGGACAGCACCGCGACGGAGACCGCGGCGAAGATCACCGGCCAGGAGAAGGTGTCGGGGTTGAACAGCGGTGTGAGGCTGAACCCGTGGCCGCGGCCCTGGAGCAGGGCCCAGATCCCGATCAGCACGAACAGGCCGAGCACGACCAGCTCACAGGTGATCAGCACCTTGGTGAGGGTGATCGTCATCCGGATGCCGCGCAGGTTGACCACCGTGTTGACGGCCACGAAGATCAGCAGCCACCCCCAGACCGGCACCCCCGGCACGCTGTTGTTCATGGCGATCGAGGCGACCAGGTAGAGCAGGCTCGGCACGAGCAGGTAGTCGAGCAGGATCGCCCACCCGGTCATGAAGCCGACCGACGGGGCGATGCCGCGGCCCGCGTAGTTGTAGACCGACCCCGACAGCGGGAAGGCCTTGACCATCTGCGCGTAGGAGGCCGCGGTGAACAACATCGCGACCATGCCCACCAGGTACGCCAGGACGGGCATGCCGCCCGAGGCCTTGTAGACCGGGCCGAAGATGGCGAACGGCGCGATCGGCACCATGAAGATCAGCCCGTAGAACACGAGATCGGTCAGTCCGACCCCGCGGCGTAATTCCTGACGGTAGCCGAACCGCTCGATGCTCTCCTGAGGTTGCACGACAGCCTCTCCATGTCGTCCATGCGGGGGGTGACGGGCCTCGGTATACGCATGGGGTTACGGATACCGGTGGGGCTCGATCTGGCGATCCTTCCGTAGCCCACGGTCACGTCGCAAGAGGCTGCTCCAGGTGGTTGCGTGCCTGACCGCGCCGCGGGGGCCGCGCCGGCGGAGGCGGGCGGGACGCGCGCCGTCCCGCCCGCCGGCCGGCCGGAGCCGTCTCAGCAGGCGCCGACGTCCTTCCAGACGCCCCACTCGCCGGTGGTGCCGGGCTCCTGGCCCTGCGTCCACCACTTGGCCTCCCAGGTGTGGGCCTTGTGCGAGACGCGCTGGCCGCCGTTGTAGACGGCCGTCGCGCTCCAGGCGGGCGCGGTGCAGGCGCCGCCGGTCGGGGTGACGGTCGGGGTCGGGCTCGGGCTGGGCGCGACGCCGCCCCGCGCCAGGTCCTGGACCAGCCCGTACGTCCTGCCGCCGAAGGTCAGCGTGTAGTTCGCCTGGCCGGGGACGGGCAGGTAGTACACGTAGTCGAGGGTCACCGACGCGCCGGGGGCGAGCGTCTGCCAGGTGGGCAGCTTCACCGACACCCGGTGGAAGTCGCCCTTGAGCCCGCCGACGTTGTTGCCGGTGTGCTCACTGCTGATCACCCGCAGGCCGAAGCCCGACTGGTCCTTGGCGTTGTTCGGGGCGGAGGTCGCGTAGTCCCACTGGAACTCCGCGCCGCCCGGGATGGTGGTCTGCGTCCTGTTGGTGATGACGAGCTTGGGGTTGATCGGGTAGTTGCTGTCGCCGGCGGGGAAGCCCGTGGCCTCGATCGTGACGTCCACCTTCTCGGCGGGGACGGCCACCTTGGCCTTGGCCGCGCCGTACGGGGCGGCGGTCCTGAGCTTGTCGTAGAGCAGGCCGGTCAGGGTCTGGCCCATGAAGTACTCGCCCTTGGCCGCGTCCCAGGCGTAGTCGCCGGCCAGCTCCCAGATCATCACGCCGCCGATGCCCTGGTTCCTGACGTAGTCGGCCTTGGCGCCGAGCGACTGGTCGTCCTCGGTGGACAGGAACACCTTCTTGGTGGCGTTCCACAACCAGGGGGCGGTCAGGGTGGCGTTGTAGTTGCGGGTGTAGGCGCCGGTCAGCCGGTCCTCGGGGTCGTTCGCCGGGTCCAGGCCGTAGGCGGGGCCGTAGGAGCCGGCGATGCCCTTGGCCAGGTTCATGGCGTGCCACATGGGGTTGGAGCCGGCGCCGACCTCCTTGCCGTTCTCCTCGTCGTGCCACAGGTTGTCGATGCCGCGGGCGCCGTCGCCGCAGGTGGTCAGGCCCTGCGGGCAGCTGCCGCTCGGGCCGTTGGAGGTGCCCCACAGGCCGTTCGCGCCGCCGTTGACGTTCTTCCAGCCGCGCGTGTAGTACGGCACGCCGATGTTGATCCGGCCGGCCGGCATCGCGCCGCGGAAGTAGTGGTAGGCCCAGTCGGTGTTGAGGTAGCCGAGGCCGCCGTACTGGGCGGCGGTGTAGACGCCCCACTTGGCCAGCTCGGCGTCCTTGCCGTCGTCGTACAGGGCGGCGTTGGGGCCGACGAACTCGTTCCAGGCGCCGTGCAGGTCGTAGGACATGATGTTGACGTAGTCCAGGTACTGGGTGACCTGGAAGGTCTCCATGCCGCGCAGCAGGTAGCCGGAGGCGGGGGCGGCGACGGTCAGCATGTAGTACCTGCCGTCGGCGGCGGCCGCGGTGTCCAGCTTCTGGCGCAGCGTCTTCATCAGCGCCGCGTAGCCCTTCATCAGGCTCGACCTGCGGGCGTTGGCGACGGTCCAGTCGAGCGGGTTCCCGGCGTCCTTCATCGAGGTCGGGTACTCGTAGTCGATGTCCACGCCGTTGAACCCGTACGCGCGCACGAACGCGACGACCGAGTCGGCGAACGTGCCGATCCCGGCCTGGTTGACCGAGCCGTCGGCGTTGGTGGTCATCGAGTAGAAGCCGCCGGAGGGCACGCGGGCGCCGTTCGCGTCGAAGTAGCCGCCGGTCTCGGCCCAGCCGCCCACCGACACCAGCGTCTTGGTGCCGGGGTACTGCTTCTTGTACTTGTTCAGCAGGTTGAAGTGGCCCTTGTAGGCGTAGGCCGGGTCCATCTCGGCGCCGGCGACGCCGGGCCACTCGGTGGCGGTGGCGTTCGCGTCCACGGCGATCTTGTTGCTGCCGTCGACGTGGGCGAAGGCGTAGTTGATGTGGGTGACCTTGCCCCACGGGATGTTGCCGGCCAGGTAGGCGGGCTGGCCGTTCTTGCCGGTGCGCCAGCTGGTGAAGTAGCCGATGATGCGGCGGGGGTGGTCGGCCCCCATCTTCTCCCGGCCGTCCTCGTCGTAGGCCAGGCAGTAGGGGACGTCCACGCCGGGGGTCTGGTAGAGGCCGTCCGGGCGGCAGGCGGCGTTGTCGGCCGCGGCGGTGGCCGTACCGGCCAGGGCTCCCGCGATGAGGACCAGTGAGGTGCCGCACGCGGCCAGGGCCGCGCGTAGGCGTGTGGGCTTCAAGGCCACCTCCGATGGGGCATGACTGGGGGGTTGATCGGAAGGTAAGCCTGGTGACCAGGGCCGTCAATGCTTTCTGTTAGGAAACTTTCTTAATAGTTGCCATTCGGTCGCGCGGCCGGTCACGATCCGGTCCGGCGCAGGATGAGCACCGCGATGTCGTCGCGCGGGGCGCCGCGCGTGAAGGTGCTCAGATCGGCGGCCAGGGCCTCGACGGTCCTGGCCGGCGGGTCGCGGGCCCAGGAGCGCAGCCGCTGCTCCAGCGGGTAGAAGGAGCCGTCGCGGTCGCGGGCCTCGGTCACGCCGTCGGTGCACAGCAGCAGCGACGCCCCGCGCGGGAAGGCGAAGCGCGCGCCGTGGCGCGGCTCGCCCGCCAGCCCGGCCAGGCCGAGCGGCACCTCCGGCTCGCCGAGCCAGAGCTGACCGGCGTTCCCGCCGTGGATCAGGTACGGCGCGATGTGCCCGCAGTTGACCGCGTCCACCTCCAGCTCGGGGCCGATGTCCAGCAGCAGCGCGGTGACGAACCGCTCCGGCTCGCCGGTGTGCGCGGCGAACCGGTTGTGCCTGATCACGGCGTCCTCCAGGGCGTCGGCCACGCCCATGAGGGAGATCTCGCGGTAGGCCGCCTCCCGGAAGGCGCCCAGCACGGCCAGCGCGGCGCCGATCGCGGGCAGCCCCTTGCCCTGCACGTCGGCGATCATCACCCGGGTCCCGTACGGCGACGGCGCCACCTCGTACATGTCGCCGCCCACCATCGTGTCCTCCTCGATGGGCTGGTAGAGGCCGTCCACGACCACGTCGAGCGAGCGCAGCGGCAGCGGCCTGACGAGCTGCCGCTGCAACGCCGCGGCGGCCGAGCGCAACCGGCGGACCTCCTCCTCGCGCTGGATCCGGTAGCTCGCGCCGACCACGCTCATCAGCCCGAACGCCGCGGTGAAGCCGGAGACCTCCAGGTTCGTCCGCAGATTGCCGCCCAGATAGGCGACCGAGGCCGACACCACCGCCAGCACCCACACCGACGCGACCGCCGTCTGCCACACCGAGCCCAGCCCCGACACGATCGCCGGCAGGAAGATCAGCACCGGCACCAGCTCCGCGCCCCCGCCGGTGAACCTGTCCAGCCCGACCACCAGCACCGTGATCCCGATCAGGCCGACCAGGAACACCGGTGTCGTGAAGAAGGGCCGCCTGTGCCCGCCACCCCAGAGAATCGTCGTTCACCCCCGGTGACCAGCTTCTCCCAAGGCGTCCGCGTTCCGTCCTGCGGCGCGCCGGGCACGGCGAAGGGCCGGCCCCGAAACCCGGGACCGGCCCCTGACGTGCGAACTTATCCGAGGCCGTTCTTCATGGCCGTGAGGAGTTCGGCGTTGGTGGTGTCACCGCTGAGCTCCCAGAAGAACGCGCCGCCGAGGCCCTGGTTCTTCGAGTAGCTCATCTTGCCGCCGATGGTGCTCGGCGTGTCGTAACTCCACCACTGGTTGCCGCAGTAGGCGTAGGCCGTGCCCGCGACCGTGCCGGTGGACGGGCAGCGGGTCTTGATGACCTTGTAGTCCTCGATGCCCTGCTCGTACGTGCCGGGCGCCGGGCCGGTCGCCGTGCCGCCGGGCGCGGCCTGGGTCACGCCGGTCCAGCCGCGGCCGTAGAAGCCGATGCCGAGCAGCAGCTTGGCGGCCGGGACGCCCTTGCTCTTGAGCTTCTGGATGGCGTTGTCGGTGTAGAAACCGGGGACCGGGATCTTGTCCCAGGTGGTGAGCGGCGAGTGCGGGGCGGTCGGGCCCTGCGCGTCCCAGCCGCCGAAGAAGTCGTACGTCATGACGTTGTACCAGTCGACGTACTGGGCGGCGCCGCCGTAGTCGGCCGCGTCGATCTTGCCGCCGTCGTTGCCGTCGGCGGTGATGGCCGCGGTGACCAGGTTGTTCGCGCCGAAGCGCGAGCGCAGCGCGGACATCACGTTCTTGAACGCCGCCGCGCCGCTGGTGTCACAGGTCAGGCCGCAGGCGTTCGGGTACTCCCAGTCGATGTCGATGCCGTCGAAGACGTCGGCCCAGCGGGGGTCCTCCACCAGCTTGTAGCAGGAGTCGGCGAAGGCCGTCGGGTTCTGCGCCGCCTGGCCGAAGCCGCCGGACCAGGTCCAGCCGCCGAAGGAGAAGAGCACCTTCAGGTTGGGGTACTTCTTCTTCAGCTTGCGCAGCTGGTTGAAGTTGCCGCGCAGCGCGCCGTTGTCCCAGGTGTCGGCGACGCCGTCGACGCTCTCGCCCGCCTGGTAGAAGCGGTCGTAGTCGGCGTAGCTGTCGCCGATCGTGCACTGGCCGTTCTGCACGTTGCCGAACGCGTAGTTGATGTGGGTCAGCTTGGCCGCCGAGCCGCTGGTGTCGATGTTCTTGACGTGGTAGCCGCGCTGGTAGATGCCCCACTGGACGAAGTAGCCCAGCACCTTGTTGCCGCCGCCACCGCCGCCGCCCGTGGTGGTCGCGGTGATCTGGTTGCTGTCGGCCGAGCGGTTGCCGGCCGCGTCACGCGCGCGCACGGTGTAGGTGTAGGACGTGTTGGCGGTGAGGCCGGTGTCGTTGTACGTGGTGCCGGTGACGGTGGTGATCAGGGTGCCGCCGCGGTAGACCTCGTAGCCGGTGACCGCCACGTTGTCGGTGGAGGCGTTCCAGGCCAGCGCGACGCTGTTGTTGCTGACGCCGGTCGAGCGCAGGTTGCCGGGCACCGACGGCGGGGTCTTGTCGTCGCCGCCACCGCCGCCGGTGGTCGTCGCGGAGATCTGGTTGCTGTTGGCCGAGCGGTTGCCGGCCGCGTCACGCGCGCGCACGGTGTAGCTGTAGGCGGTGTTCGCGGTGAGGCCGGTGTCGTTGTACGTGGTGCCGGTGACGGTGGTGACCAGGGTGCCGCCGCGGTAGACCTCGTAGCCGGTCACGGCCACGTTGTCGGTGGAGGCGTTCCAGGCCAGGGCCACGCTCGTGTCCGTGACGCCGGTCGAGCGCAGGTTGCCCGGCACCGACGGCGCGGTCGTGTCGGTGCCGCCGCCACCGGAGACCTTCCACAGCGCCGCCACGTTCGGCGGCTCCCAGCCGGGCTGCGAGGTGTGCGCCTGGAGGCAGACGTAGTCCACGCCGTTGTAGGTGACGACCGTGCCCGCCGTGTAGGCGGTCCACGGGGCCCAGGCCGCCGCGTACGCCACCGTGCTGGCGGAGGCGAGCGTCGGGACGGCCACGGCCGCGGTGAGGGGCAGGGCCAATGCCGCCATTCCCGCCAGGACCTTGCTCAGAATGGTGTGTTTCATGTCGCTCCGACATCCGTTGGGGGGTGTGTGGGGAGTGGGATGGGAGACTTCTGGGGAAACTATTAGGAAAGTTTCCTTTAAGTTGTGAATCGACGGTAGCCGCTGCCTGGGGGAGCGTCAATACGTATCGGTCAGGTGTCCGTAACCGTGCCGGTCAGACCCCGGACACGCCCGTTCACGAGGGGATAACGGTTCCGGAACGGGGGCTGACGGCGGGGTGAGCCGTGGCTCAGCATTGGAGCGTGGCAGGAATCTCCGCCTGGCGGCGGACGCCCACGCGACGCGGACCCTACGTGGCCCGCGCGGTCGCGGAGTTACGGTCCTGGCCGTCGCTGAACGTCAGCGGCACCGGTCAGCAGGTCGCCTTCGCCGTACACGGAACCGAGATCCTGCGCCTGGCCGGCCGGGACGAGATCCACGTACGGCTCACCGCCCCCGCCATCGGCCGCCTGGAGCCGTATCTGGGGGCGTGCGACCAGGTCCACGCCTGCCGCGACGGCGCCTGGGTCGCCGTGCAGGTCGACGCCGAGCCCGATCTGGAATTGTTGCTGGCGCTCACGAGCGTGGCGATAAAGGCGCACGTGGCGTGAACCGATTCGGCGCGTAGCGTTTCTCGCACGCAGCGTCGAAATTATTGCCGCCATTTGCCGGGGAATTACTCGCCGGGTAGCTTGGTTGTACCCAGCCGAACGGGGAGTCGTCCCAGGTAGGGATGGCATTGCCTGGGAATTACCCAAGCGGGACCCGTGTTGTACAGAATCGATGCGGACATCTCCGCATCTGGGCGTCGCACATATACCTTCAGGCCCTTTCCGGGGCCCGGGAAGACGATGCGTCAGCCCTTTGCCTGACCAAGAGACCGCTGAATCCGCCTGTGCGCGGAACCGGGGACCCATGTGTCCAATGGGGTGAATCGGCACCGTGGTGCCGTAGGGCAGCTTCCCGCCCGAACCCGTCAGCTAACCCGGCAAGCGGCACGGAAGCTCAAGGAGTAACACCCTCATGGCCAAGCACCGTCTTCACCGTGCCTACAAGCTCGACCTCGCCAAGATCGCTCTCGGCGCGACCGCCGTCGCCGGCGTGCTCGGCACGCACGCGGCAGTGAACGCCGACGCCACCCACGCCACCGCCCACACCGCAACCCAGACCGCCAAGGTCGCCGGCGTGGCCGCCCAGCCGCGCGTCGCGCAGAACAGCGCCGCCGACGAGAGCGCCAAGGGCAAGGTCAACGTCACCGCCGCCCAGGTGCTGGCCACGGCCCGCGCTCAGGTCGGCACCTCCGAGGACGCCAACGGCGGCGGCACCAAGTTCCAGAAGTGGTACGCCGACTCCCAGCGCGCCGCCGAGACCGCCGCGCGTGACGGCGGCAACCGCGCCATGTACCTGAACGCCCCCTGGTGCTCGATGTTCGTCTCCTGGGTCGGCGAGCAGACCGGCGCCCGCCCGCAGGTCGGCTGGGACGCCTACACCGTGACCCACGCCAAGTGGTTCGCCGCCAACGACCGCTGGGGCACCGAGGCCAAGCCGGGCGCCGTCGTCTTCTTCTCCTGGAGCGGCAGCAAGAGCCTGAACGACATCCAGCACGTCGGCTTCGTCGTCAAGGACAACGGCGACGGCACGATCTCCACGATCGAGGGCAACACCGGCAACGGCAAGGTCGAGCAGCGCGTCCGGCCGACCTCGCAGGTCGTCGGCTACGGCTACCCGTCCTACGCCGCCTGATCCTGCTCTGCCGAAGAGCGCACTCCCCGCGGGGAGTGCGCTCTTTCGCGTCTCAGGGCCGCCGGTGCCGGTGGACCAGAACCGCCGCGGCCTGTCCGGCCGAGCGGGCCGCGCCCGGCTCCCCGGAGATCATCGCGGTCACCGTGGCGCCGTCGATCAGGGTGAGCAACTGCTCGGCGAGCAGGGCGGGGTCCCCGGCTCCCGCCTCCTCGGCGAGCGAGCGCAGGTAGGCGCGCAGGCGCTCCTTGTGCTCGCGCACCGCCGTGCGGACGGCGGCCGAACCGGCGCCCAGCTCGGCGAAGGCGTTGGCGAACCCGCAGCCGCGGAAGTCGTCCTCGGTGAACCAGCGTTCCAGCCACGCGAAGACCGCCGGGATGCGGTCGCCGGCACCCGCCACGTACGCGGTGAGCGAGGCCATCCAGCGTTCGTCGCGCCGCCGCAGATAGGCCACGACCAGCGCCTCCTTCGACGGGAAACACTGGTAAAGGCGTTTCAGCGAGACGCCGGAGGCGGCCCGGATCTCGTCCATGCCGACCGCCTGCACGCCGCGGCGGTAGAAGAGGTCGCCCGCGGCGTCCAGCAACCGCTGCTCGTGATCCATGACACCCCTCCAGGTGCTTGCCGCGGAGAACGCTCGTTCTCTACGCTATCGCACAAGCCGGGAGAACGACCGTTCTCTCGATCGGAGAGGACAGCCCATGACCCGCCCGCCCGTCCCGCCGTTCACCGAGGAGACCGCCCGGATCAAGGTCCAGGCCGCCGAGGACGCCTGGAACACCCGCGACCCCGACCGCGTCGCGCTCGCGTACACCGAGGACTCCGTGTGGCGCAACCGCGGCGAGTTCGTCACCGGCCGCGCCGCGATCGCGGAGTTCCTGCGCCGCAAGTGGGCCCGCGAGCTGGACTACGCCCTGCGCAAGGAGCTGTGGGCGGTCACCGGCGACCGCATCGCCGTCCGCTTCCAGTACGAGTCCCGCGACGCCGCCGGCCAGTGGTGGCGCAGCTACGGCAACGAGCAGTGGGAGTTCGACGCGTCGGGGCTGATGCGCCGCCGCGAGGCCAGCATCAACGACGTCGCCATCACCGAGGAGGAACGCCGCATCTTCGGCACGCGCCCGCTGTCCGAGCACGGCGTGGACGTCCTCGGCATCCGCCACGCCGAGATCGCCGGGGTAAGGTCGGAAGGCCGATCGTAGGAGGTCTGACATGGCGGTCTTGCTGCTGGGCACCCTCGACACCAAGGGGGAGGAGTACGCCCTCGTCCGCGATTCGATCATGCGGGCCGGCCAGGGCGTCGTCCTCATGGACACCGGCGTCATGGGCGCCCCGGCGCTGGCCGCCGACGTCCCCGCCGAGGCCGTGGCGCGCGCCGCGGGCACCGATCTCGACCGGCTCAGGAGCGCCGGCGACCGCGGCGCCGCGCTCGCCGCGATGGCGGCCGGGGCCACCGCGCTGGCCACGGACCTGCACGCCCGCGGCGAGCTGAGCGGCGTGCTCGCGCTCGGCGGCAGCGGCGGCTCCTCCATCGCCGCCGCCGTCATGCGGGCGCTGCCCGTCGGCCTGCCCAAACTGCTCGTCTCGACCATGGTCAGCGGCGACGTCTCGGCCTACGTCGGGGAGACCGACGTGACGCTCATGTACAGCGTCGTCGACGTCGCGGGCGTCAACTCCGTCTCCCGCCGCATCCTGACCAACGCCGCCGCCGCGATCAGCGCGATGGCCGCCTCCTACGACGCCGGCGCCGAGCCGTCCGGGGAGGACAAACCGCTGGTCGCGGCCACGATGTTCGGCGTCACCACGCCCGCCGTCGACGCCGCGCGGGCCCGGCTGGAGTCCCTGGGCTACGAGGTGCTGGTCTTCCACGCCACCGGCTCGGGCGGCCGGGCCATGGAGGCGCTGGCGGCCGGCCGCCACTTCGCCGGGGTCCTCGACCTGACCACCACCGAGCTGGCCGACGAGCTCGTCGGCGGCGTGTTGTCGGCGGGCCCCGACCGCCTGACCGCCGCCGGGCGGGCCGGCATCCCGCAGGTCGTCAGCCTGGGCGCCGTCGACATGGTGAACTTCGGCCCGATGGAGACCGTGCCGGAACGGTTCAGGTCCCGGCAGCTCCTCGTGCACAACCCGACGGTGACGCTCATGCGCACCACCCCGGCCGAGAACGCCGAGATCGGGCGGGCGATCGGCGAGCGGCTGGCCCGCGCGTCCGGGCCGGTCACGCTGTTCGTGCCGCGCGGCGGCGTCTCGGCCGTCGACGTCGAGGGCGGCCCGTTCCACGACCCGGCGGCCGACGCGGCCTGCTTCGACGCCGTGCTCGCGGCCGTCGCGGGCAGCGCCGTCGAGGTCGTCGAGAGCGACCAGGACATCAACAACGCGCAGTTCGCCGTGGCCGCCGCCGACCGGCTGCACCGGCTGATCGAGAAGGGGGCTTGATGCGTCGCGACGAGGCACTACGGAGGTTGCGCGCCGAGCGGGAGGCCGGCCGGCTGATCATCGGCGGCGGCGCGGGCACCGGGCTGTCGGCCAAGTCCGCCGAGGCGGGCGGGGTCGATCTGCTCATCATCTACAACTCCGGGCGGTTCCGGATGGCCGGCCGCGGCTCGCTCGCCGGCCTGATGCCGTACGGCGACGCCAACGCGATCGTCGTGGAGATGGCCGGGGAGGTCCTGCCGGTCGTCAAGGACACGCCGGTGCTGGCCGGGGTGTGCGGCACCGACCCGTTCCGGCTGCTGCCGCGCTTCCTCGACGAGCTGAAGGACATGGGCTTCACCGGCGTCCAGAACTTCCCGACGGTCGGCCTGATCGACGGTGTCTTCCGGGCGAACCTGGAGGAGACCGGCATGGGCTTCGACCTGGAGGTGGAGATGATCAGGCTGGCCGCCGAGCGCGACCTGCTCACCGCCCCCTACGTGTTCACCCCCGAGCAGGCCACGGCCATGGCGCGGGCGGGCGCCGACATCCTCGTCCCGCACATGGGCCTGACCACCAAGGGCAGCATCGGCGCCGTCACCGCGATCGGCCTCGACGAGGCGGCCGTGCGCATCCAGGAGATGCGTGACGCCGCCGTCGCCGTCAACCCCGACGTCATCGTGCTGTGTCACGGCGGTCCCATCGCCGAGCCCGACGACGTGCGCCACATCCAGCAGCGCACGGTCGGCGTCGCCGGGTTCTTCGGCGCGTCCTCGATGGAACGCCTGCCCGCCGAGCGGGCCATCGCCGAACAGGTCCGCGCCTTCAAGCAGCTCTGACCGGGAGGAACCCGCCATGCACCGACCACCGGACGCCCTGCCCACGATGATCTTCGACTGGGGGGCCATCAAATGGCACGTGACGCCCGACGCCGTGCCGGGCGCGTCCTCCACGTTCGGCGAGGTCGTCATCAACCCGAACAAGGGCCACGAACGCCACCTGCACCCCGACTCCGACGAGGTCCTCTACGTCATCGAGGGCGAGGGGCGGCAGACCGTCGGCGACGACCCGGAGTTCCCGGTCAGGGCCGGTGAGGCGATCTACATCCCGAAGGGCACGCTGCACTCCACCTTCAACACCGGGTGGCGGCCGCTGCGGATCATCGCGACGTACACGCCGGGCGGGGCCGAGCTGGCGCTGCGCGAGCTGCCCGGTTTCGTGGAGCTCGGCCCCGGCGACCACCCGACCTGGGCGGCCGTCACCTCCTGAGCGGCGGGGCGCCGTGCGCGGGGGTACGAGCCCGCGCACGGCCTCCGGCGTGCTCGACCTCCGTGCGAATGATCGTTCACGTCCGGTCTGTCGGTGGCCTCCGGTAGATTTCCGGGTCTGTTGATCAAGCCCATCGGAGTTGGCTGTCGGCGCGAGCATGCCGTCAGACTGGAGGTCGAGACCTTGGACGCGGACGAAACCGCGTGGGAGCAGCGCAGCGTCGTGCGGGTGGTGCCGCCGGTCCAGCCGCGCAAGCTGGCGAAGGTGCCCTTCGTCGAGCTGGCTGACGGCAGGTTGCAGGGGGTCGTGTCGAGCGGGTCCGACATCGAGCGGGTCTACGTCTCCTCGATCACCGCCGGCACCCACGACCTGAGCTGCAGCACCAACAACAACCGCCCGTGCGGCGCGCTGCACGGCTACGCGTGCAAGCACATCCGCCTGCTGGCCGACGAGGCCGTGCTCCAGTACGGCCTCGACCGGGTGGCCCGCTACCTGCGCGTCGAGGTGCCCGAGGGCGGCCACCTGATGAGCGTGCTGAACGGCACCCCTCAGCGCACCCCGGCGGCCGTGGTGTTCAGCCGGTTCCTGCGCCACCTGGCCTACCTGGAGGTGCCCGACAGCACCGAGCCGCTGGCCGAGCTCCACTGGTTCCCGGCGACGGGGCCCGAGACGGGAAGGGTGGGCTGATGCTCGACGTACAGCTCGGGGAGCTGGCCGGCGACGGGCCGGCCGGGGTCGAGGAGGCGCTCGCGCTCGCCACGGGGTTCGACGGCGCGCTCGGGCACGGGTTCGCCAGGGTCGCCGAGGAGCCCGCCGCGGCGCTGGCCGCGCTGGCCGGCGCGCTCGCGGGCTCCCCGCTCGGCGACCGGCTGGGCGAGGCGGTGGAGAAGGTGACCGCGGGGTCGGTCGCCGACGAGCACCTGGCCGCGCTGGCCGGCGGGCGGGCCGCGCTGTTCGGCGCGGTGCACGACGCCCTGCTCGCCCGCTTCGACCAGGCTCTGGGCCGCAGCCGCGCGCCCTGGCCGCCGGCCGCCGCCACGGCCGCCACCACGGACGCAGCCACGGCTGCCGCCACGGACGCCGCCACGGACGCCGCCACGGACGCCACAACAGGGGCGGCGTCCGTCGGCGGCGGGCCGGGCGCCGGGGCGGCGTCCGGCGGTGTGCCGGAGAACCTGCTGGCCGGGTGCCGGGTCTGGTTGCGGGAGCTGGCGATCACCGGCTGGCGGGGCGTCGACGACGACCTCGTCTCCGGCGCCGACCAGGCGATCGAGGCGCTGCTCGGGGTGCCCGAGCTGCGCGGGCTCGCGGTGCTGCTCGACGGGCTGGCGACCGAGCTGCGGGCCTCGTCCCCGGTGGCGACCATGGACCGGCTGCCGCTCAGGCGGTGGGCCGACCTGTGGACGCGCGGGCTGCTGCTCGCCCAGTCCGGGCCGTGGCACGGCGTGCCCGAGCCGGTGTCGGGGCGGCTGCTGATCCTCGGCGCCGACGTGCACGAGCACGCCACGGTCGTCCGGGTGCAGGTGCACGGCGTGCTGGAGGAGGCCGGCGGGCAGGCCCGGCTGGTGCGCACGAGCGTCGCGGCGGCCAAGGTCGACACCATCGTGGGGCCGTCGGTGTGGCGGCTGTTCGGCGGGCGGCCCGTGCTCATGGGCGCGCTGGCCGGCCACCTGTCCGTGGAGATCGACGGCATGCCGCTGCTGCCCGGCGGCGACCTGCTGTGGCACGACGACCGCGCCCGCACCGGCGCCGAGGCCGACCCGTTCACCACCGCCCGGGTGCGGCTCGCGGGCGCGCTGGCCCCGGCCACGCCGCCGCTCGACCGCCACCCCGTGCGCATCGCCGAGCCGGTGCTGGTCGAGGGGTACACGGTCGACGGGCACACCCTCGACCTGGGCGGCAACAAGCTCGCCCTCGACCTCGACCGGCTCCCGGCGAGCTGCCCGCTCACTCCGGAGCTGGTGGCCGCGTCCTCGGCGTGCGTCGGGCTGGTGCGCCGCGACGGCGGCAGGTGGCTGCTGCAGCCGCTCGCCGTCCAGGCCACGGTCAAGAAGAAGCCGGTCACCGTGCACAACGGCGACTGGGCGAACGGCCCGACCGACCCCAAGGTCGTCAAGGCCGAGGCCAAGGCCGGCGACGTGGTCGCCGTGCTGCGCGAACGGGCAGGACGGCTGCTGCGGAAATGACCGACTCGACCACGAGCGCCGACGAGACCCGGCGCCAAGTGCTGTACTGGCGGCTCATGTCGCGGCTGTTCTCGGCCGACGAGCAGCCCGCGCTGGAGACCGCCAGCATGGGCATCGTCGGCGACCTGGAGCTGCCGCCCGCGCTGCTCGACCCCGGCGTCTCGGTGGACACGCTCGTCCAGCGCTTCCCCGAGCTGGGCGCCGAGCTCCAGGACCTGATGGCCGACAAGGAGCACGAGGAGGGCGGCGAGGTGCGCCGCGCCGCGCTGGTCTCCAAGCTGCTGCTCAACGTGTTCTCCACCGGCACGGGCGACGTCACGGCGGGCGACCTGGCCCGCTGGAAGCAGGACGCCGCCTGGTTCGAGAAGGGCATGGGCTGCGAGACCGGCGGCCTGCGGAACGGGCCGGGCAACGAAGAGCTGGCCGCCGTCCTCGCCATGATCGAGGGCGACCTGGTCAAGCGCATGCGGCTGCGCGAGGTGCTGGCCGACCCGGCTCTGGCCAGGCAGCTCACGCCCAGCATGTCGCTCATCGAGCAGCTGCTGCGCGACAAGTCGAACCTGTCCGGCGTCGCCCTGGCCAACGCCAAGGCGCTCATCCGCAGGTTCGTCGACGAGGTCGCCGAGGTGCTGCGCACGCAGGTGGAGAAGACCAGCGTGGGCGTGATCGACCGGTCGGTGCCGCCGAAGCGGGTCTTCCGCAACCTCGACATCGAGCGCACGATCTGGAAGAACCTCACCAACTGGAGCCCTGAGGACCAGCGGCTCTACGTCGACCGGCTCTACTACCGGCAGACGGCCCGCCGCACCACGCCGGCCCGGCTCATCGTGGTCGTCGACCAGTCGGGCTCGATGGTCGACGCGATGGTCAACTGCACCATCCTGGCCTCGATCTTCGCCGGCCTGCCCAAGATCGACGTGCACCTCATCGCCTACGACACCCGCGCCCTCGACCTGACGCCGTGGGTGCACGACCCGTTCGAGGTGCTGCTGCGCACGACGCTCGGCGGCGGCACCGACGGCACGGCCGCGATGGCCCTGGCCAGGCCGAAGATCGCCGATCCGCGCAACACCGTGATGGTGTGGATCTCCGACTTCTACGACAACCGCTCGCTGATCAACGACTTCGGGTCGATCCACCGGTCGGGGGTCAAGTTCATCCCCGTCGGCTCGGTCAACAGCTCCGGCAGCCAGAGCGTCGACCCGTGGTACCGCCAGAAACTCAAGGACCTGGGCACCCCCGTGCTCTCCGGCCATGTCCGCAAGCTCGTCTTCGAGCTCAAGAACTTCCTCACCTAGGAGAACCCCCGACCATGAGTGACATGCTGCGCGCCCCCGCAGAGGTGAAGTACGCCGACGAGCTCGACTGGCTGGAGTCGGTCGACGACGGCCCCAAGCCGTTCTCGTGGCGGCTCAGCCCGCGCATGATCCGCATCTTCATCCTCGGCTCCGAGCGCTCCGACGGGCTCGACCGCGAGATCCCGCAGAAGTGGTTCGGTGACCGCAGCTTCGTCGAGCGCAGCATCGTGACGCTGGCCTCCGACCGCGGCCTGCTGCTGATCGGCGACCCCGGCACGGGCAAGAGCTGGCTGGCCGAGCTGCTGGCCGCGGCGATCTGCCGCAACTCCACGCTGGTCGTGCAGGGCACCGCGGGCACCACCGAGGACCACATCAAATACTCGTGGAACGTCTCGATGGTCATCGCCAAGGGCCAGTCGCGCGAGTCGATGATCCCCTCGCCGATCATGAACGCCATGGAGCAGGGCGTGATCGGCCGCTTCGAGGAGCTGACCCGCTCGACCAGCGACGTCCAGGACGCGCTGATCTCCATCCTGTCGGAGAAGTACGTCTCCATCCCCGAGCTCGACGACGACAACATCGTCTTCGCCCAGCCCGGCTTCTCGATCATCGCCACCGCCAACAGCCGCGACCGGGGCGTCAACGACCTGTCGTCCGCGCTCAAGCGCCGCTTCAACTTCGTCCGCATCCCGGTGGTGACGAACAAGAAGAGCGAGGCGGAGATCGTCCGGTTCCGTACCGAGGAGCTGCTGCGCCGGCACCAGATCGAGCTCGACCTGCCGCCCACGCTGCTGGACATCCTGCTGCAGAGCTTCGCCGACCTGCGGGCCGCGGCCGCCTCGGCGACCAGCGACGACGAGAAGCTGGAGTCCGCGCTGTCCACGGCCGAGCAGATCGGCGTGCTGGAGGACGCCATCCTGCACAGCCACTTCTTCGGCGACCGCACACTGCGCCCCGAGACGCTGGCCGGCTCCCTGGTCGGCTCGCTGGCCCGGCGCAGCCCGGAAGACCTGGCCATCCTCAACAAGTACTGGCACGGCGTGGTCGAGCCGCGCAGCAAGAAGGACGGCGGCCCGTGGCAGGACTTCCTCGAGGGCGGCCGCCAGGCCATCTCCACCCTGTCATGAGCCTCTTCCAACCGCTGAAGGATCAGCTCAGCGAGGCCGCCTCGGCCTTCGCGGGCGACGGCGCGGTGTCGTCCATCCTCACCGGCATGGTCGAGGACGTCGACCGGGCGCTGCGCGAGGAGCTGGAGATCTTCCCGGTCTGCCACCATTCGCCGGCCTCGGCGCTGGCCATGGTGCGCCGCCTGCGGGAGAAGCAGCCCAAGGTCATCTACCTGGAGCTCTGCGAAGACCTGGCGCCGCTGCTGACCGAGCTGCGCAACTGCCGGCTCCCGGTGGCGCTGCAGGCGTTCGCCACCGACCTCGACGGCTTCCCCAAGGGTTCGGGGCCGCTGAGCGTGGTGGCCCCGATCACCGAGGCGTCGGCCGAGTACCAGGCCATCTCGTACGCGCTGGAGACGCCGGGCGTCGAGCTGGTGCTGGTCGACCGCTCGGCCGACCACGTCTTCCAGTGGCTGCCGCGCGAACGGCAGGAGCCGGCGAAACCGGGGGAGGAGGCCGGCCTGCACGGCGACGCCGTCGGCGTGGAGATCGGCGACCTGCGCCCCCGCTTCGCCGAGCTGGAGGAGCACCTGCTCCACCACGGCAAGGTCCGCCACTGGTCGGAGTGGTGGGACCAGTACGTCGAGCAGCCGCTCTCCGGCGCCGACTACGACACCTACCGCCAGGTCATGGTCCTCATCGGCAGCCTGTTCCGCCGGTTGCGCCCCGACGACGACCGGCTGGCCGGCGACGAGGAGCGCGAGCGCTACATGTGGACCAGGATGCGCGAGCACCTGTCCGCCTCGGGCGCCGACCCGGCCGACTGCCTCTACGTCTGCGGCGCCTTCCACGCCGCCAGCCGCGTCGAGCAGTTCGGCCTGGCCGCCACGGCCCCGTACGAGATCGGCCCCCGCACCGCGACCCGCTGGCTGTACGGGCTGATCCCCTCCAGCCACTCGGCCATCGAGGCGCAGTTCGGGCTGGCCTCGGGGTCGGTGTCGATCGCCGCCGCCACCTGGGCCAAGGCGGTGACGCGGAGCAAGCTGACCCCGTTCCAGCTGGCCGGGCAGAAGGGGGCCAGGAAACGGCCGGTCAAGCTGCCCGCGCCCGCCGCGCCGGCGCAGGTCGCCGACCGGCTGACCGGCTTCCTGTCCAGGCCGCCCACGCTCGACGCGCTCGACGAGGCCGAGCTGCTGGGCTGGAGCGTCGACATCGTCCGGCTGGCCCGGCGCAACGGCTACCTCGCCAGCACCGCCGACGCCATCGCGGTGTTCGAGACGTCGATCCTGCTGGCCGGCATGCGCAACCGGGCCAGGCCCACGCCGTACGACTTCCAGGACGCGGCGGTCACCTGCATCGAGAAGGACGTCGTGCCGGGCCGGCGCGACGTGCGGCGGCTGTGCGAGATCCTGCTCGGCGGCGACCGCATCGGCTCGGTCGGCTACGACGCGCTGCCGCCGCTGGCCCAGAACGTCTACGACCGGCTGCGGCCGCTCGGCGTCGACTTCGACAAGCGCACGATCCAGCGGGCGCTGCTCGACCTGCACTCCGACCCGGAGCTGCGGCCCTGCTCCGACCTGCTGTGGATGCTGCGCTTCGTGCTGCCCGCCGACGCGGCCCGGCCGATCATGGGCGAGCGCAAGCTCGGCGAGCGGTCCATCCAGGAGAGCTGGGACCTCGCGCTCGGCCGCAACCAGCGGGCCATCATCGAGCTCGGCTACGAGGGCGTCACCATCGAGCAGGTGGTCGAGCAGCGGCTGCGCCGCGCGGTGTGGGAGCCCGACGCCACCGCCGCCGTGGCCCTGGCCGCCGTCGAGGACGCCATCCTCTACCTGGGCGGCGGGCGCGTCGCCGACGAGCTGGGCGCGCGGGCGGTGGAGCTGCTGGCCGGCGAGCGCGGCGTCGACGACGCCCCCGACGTGCTGCGCCGCATCCGCCGCCTGCTGGCCTACTACCGCACCGCCGAACCCACGCTGCCGGCGTGGTGCGAGGCGTTCGTGACCGAGGGGTACGCCCACTACTGCACCCTGCTCCCGACCGCGTTCGTCGAGGACGACACCGGGGTGCGGCAGGTGTCGGCGATGCTCGGGTTCCTGTTCACGATGGAGGGGCTGGCGCTGGCGCTCGGGTGCGACCGGGCGCAGCTGGAGATCGCGGTGCGGCAGTCGCATCCGGAGGCGCCGGCCAAGGTGGCGCTGCTGTGGGCGGCCCAGCACCTGCTGGGGCTGCTGCCGCTGGCCGAGCTGCGGTCGCGGTGCGACGAACTGCTCGGCAACCCGCTGGTCATCCCGTCGTTCCCGCAGTACATCACCGGGTTCGTGCAGGCGATGGAGCCGGCTCCGGCGCTGTCCGGGTTCGTGGTGGAGGTGATCTCCAAGGCGTTCGGACGGCTGCCCGACCAGGTGCTGCTGCCGTGGCTGCCCAAGCTGATCACGACGCTGCGCGACCAGGCGGGCGAGCTGATGCCGGTCCTCGTCCGGGAGGCCGGGCGCACGTTCCCCGGCAGCCTGACGGCGGTCGACGCCTGGACACCCCCGTGGGCCCGGACGGCGGCGGCCACGCCGAAGGCGGCCCCCGCGGTCGTGTCCGGGCCGGTCGCCGAGCTGCTGGCGGGGCATCCGGCGGCATGCGACGCGGTGGCGGGGCTGCTGGGCTGCGAGGGCGGCTGGCGACAGGCCGCCTCCGCCGCCGGGCCCGGGAACCGCGCGGTCGAGACCCTCCTCACCGCCCACCCCGCCACAACCACCGCCCTGGCAACCCTCCTCACCTGACGGCCCCTAGCCCCGAGTGCCGGACCCGCCGGTGCTCGGGGCGGGGTTTCCCTGCGCGGAGGGGGCGGGGGTCAGCGGCCGAAGCAGATGGTGTGGCCGGGGCGGACGTGGTCGGGTTTGTAGGCGGCCTGGTCGATCGTGACGCCCTCGGGGGACACGAGGAGGATGGTCTCGCCCTGGTTGCGGAGCTGTACCCGGCCGTCGAGCACGACCTGCAGCACGCCTCCGCCCGCGAGCACCCCCGTCAGCTCCATGCGCCCGCCCGCCGAGTCCGCCAGCCGCCACCCGCCGAGGTCCACGGACTGTCCGGTGACGTTGAGCAGGGTGACGGTCTCATGTCCCCGGTCGGCCCCCACCGGGTCGGGCAGCGCGGCCACGATGAGCACGTCCCCGGTGGACGGCGGGCGCGCGCCGACGGGCGCGCCGGGCGGCGCGGGGTCGGGGCTGATGACGAAGTCCTCGGGCCAGGCCGTGAGCTGGATCTGGTTGCCCGACGCCCGGATCACGTCGTGCAGGTTGCCGTGTTCGAGCCGGTCCAGCAGGAACACCGCGTCGTCCCGGTTGACGGGGTCGGCCCGGAGCCAGGCGTCGAAGCCGTCGAGGTTCGCCGCCCCGGTCGCCAGATAGGGCACCAGTCGGCGGAACAACTTCGGCCACATGACCAGCCGGGTGAGCGCGTCCAGCGAGCCGACCTCGGCCGGCCCGTCGGGGTCGGCGGCCGAGCGCGGCCAGATGCCGGTGGGCGCCGCCGCCGTCCTGGCCGCACGCGACACGCCGGCCAGGTGGGTGCGCAGCGTCGCGGGCAGCGTGGCGTAGAAGGCCGGGTACGTCAGCCCGGCGGCCAGCAGCCTGGCGTTCGCGGACGTGTCCACCAGCGCCTCGTCGAGGAACACGGCCTGCCCGTCGGGCCCGGGGTGCTCGCCGGCGAACACGAAGCCGATCAGCCGGCCGTTGGCGTCGATGCCGTTGCTGAGGACGTGCCCGCGCAGCTCGTCCTGGTCGGCAGACTGGACCTTGTTGGGCAGGTCGTCGAAGAAGCGCACGTTCGTGAAGCCGAGCAGCCGCAGCAGCTCGTCACGGGCCGCGTTCGCGCCAGCCGGCTCCTGGTGGGTGTCCTGGAAGTGGGTCTCCAGGGCGTCGATGGCCTCCAGGCGCACGGAGATGCCGCGTGCGCCGAGCTCCGGGGGCCGTCCGGACGGCCGGGCCAGCCCTTCGACCAGCGCGGGCGTGTCCGGCCTGAACTTGATCGTGTCGCCGTCGGGCTCGGGGCCCTGCCGGGGAAGGTCCGGGTAACGGATCACGAAGCTGCCGCGCAAAAGTGTGTAGCTCATTGGGTTCCCCCCCAAAAATAGCCATCACCGCCGTATCGGCCACCGGAGCGTAACTCCGCGCACTTCTCGGCGTCCACGTCCCACGCCGGGCCGGGGCACGGCCCGGCGGGGGACGTGCCGGCTCAGGCGGCGCCGAATCGGGGGATCGGCAGGTCCTCGGTGGCCAGGTGCACGATGTGCGACTCGGTGTAGACGTCGATGCTGTGCCTGCCGCCCTCCCGGCCCACGCCGCTGGCCTTGACCCCGCCGAACGGCGTGCGCAGGTCGCGCACGTTCTGGGAGTTGACCCAGACCATGCCCGCCTCGATCGACTGGGCCAGCCGGTGCGTGCGGCGCAGGTCGTTGGTCCACAGGTACGCCGCCAGGCCGTACCGGGTCGCGTTGGCCAGCTCCACCGCCTCCGTCTCGGTGGAGAAGGGCGTCACGCAGACGACCGGTCCGAAGATCTCCTCCTGGAAGATCCGCATGTGCGGGGTCACGTCGGCGAACACCGTCGCGGCCAGGAAGTTGCCCGCCGGCAGGTGCTCGGGCCGGGAACCGCCGGCGACCAGGCGGGCGCCCTCGCGCGAGCCGAGCTCGACGTACTCCATGACCCGTTCGTAGTGCTCGGGGTGGATGAGCGCGCCCAGCTCGGTGGCGGGGTCGCCGGGCGCGCCGACGCGGACCCGCGCGGCCCGCTCGGCCAGCCTGGCCACGAACTCCTCGTACACGGTGTCCTGGACGAGGATCCGCGAGCTGGCCGTGCAGCGCTCGCCGTTCAGCGAGAACACGCCGAAGACGGACGCGTCCAGCGCCCGGTCCAGGTCGGCGTCCGCGAAGACGAGCAGCGGCGACTTGCCGCCCAGTTCCATGGACAACGTCTTCAGTGACGACGCGGCGTTGCGCATGATGGTCTGCCCGGTGCCGCTCTCGCCGGTGAAGGAGATCACTGGCACGTCGGGGTGGGCGACCAGCGCCGCGCCCGCGTCCTCGCCGATGCCGTGGACCAGGTTGAACACGCCCTCGGGCAGCCCGGCCTCCTCCATGATCTCCGGCAGCAGGCTCGCCGAGGCCGGCGACCACTCGGCGGGCTTGAGCACCACCGGACAGCCGGCCGCCAGCGCCGGGGCCAGTTTCCAGGTCTCCAGCATGAACGGCGTGTTCCACGGCGTGATCAGCCCGGCCACGCCGACCGGCTTGCGCACGACGTAGTTGAGCTGCGCGGAGCCGACGCGGTAGACGTCCTCGCCCATGGTGGTGATGACGTCGGCGAAGAAGCGGAAGTTGTGCGCGGCGCGGCGGGCCTGGCCGCGGGCCTGGGTGATCGGCAGGCCGGTGTCCCGGCACTCCAGCGCGGCGATCTCGTCGTCCCTGGACTCGATGGCCGCCGCGATCGCGCGCAGCGTCCCGGCCCGCTGCTCGGCGGGCATCGTGCTCCACGGGCCGTCGGTGAACGCCTTCTGGGCGGCGGCGACGGCCGCGTCCACGTCGGCCGCGCCGCCCGCGGCGACCTCCAGGTACGGCTCGTTCGTGGTCGGGTCGAGCGCGGTGAAGGTCGCACCGGACTGGCTCGGGACGTGCCGGCCGCCGATGTAGTGCTCCAGTTTCATCAGGCGACTCCCTCGCTCTGTGCCAGTAGTTCGTTGATCCGGGCGATGCCGGGCTCGGTGGGGGTGATCAGGGGGGCCCGTACGTGGCCGGAGGCGATCAGGCCGCGCTGCTCCAGCACCCACTTGGCGGGCGCCGGGTTCGTCTCCACGAACAGCAGCTCGACCAGCGGGTGCAGCGAGTAGTGCAGCTCCAGCGCGGTCGCGTGGTCGCCCGCGGTGTAGGCCTCGTACATGCGGGCCACGGTCTTCGGCGCGAGATTGGCCGCCGCGCTGACGAAGCCGACGCCGCCGATGGCCAGCAGCGGCAGGCAGAGCAGCTCGATGCCGGACCACATGAGGAAGTCGCGCCCGCACAGGTTGAGCACGTGCGAGAAGTGCTCGAAGTCCTTGGTGGTCTCCTTGATGCCGACGATGTTGTCGTGGTCGCGGCGCAGCCTGGCCACGGTCGCGGGGGCGATGTCGACGGCGGTGCGCGAGGGCACGTTGTAGATCACGATCGGCAGTGCGGGGAACTCGGCGGCGACCGTGGCGTACCAGCGGTAGAGGGCTTCCTGGGTGGGACGGGCGTAGTAGGGCGTGATGACCAGGGCGGCGTCGGCGCCCAGGCGCTCGGCCTCGGCGGTCAGCCGCAGCGTCTCGTCGAGCTTGGCCGAGCCGGTGCCGGGCAGGAACGGCACCCGGTCGGCGGTCTCCTCGGCCACCACGGCCATCGCCGCGACGCGCTCCTCGACGGACTGGGCGCCGGGCTCGCCGGTGGACCCGCCGGTCGAGATGCCGTGCGAGCCCTGGTCGAGCTGCCAGCGCACCAGCGAGCGCAACGAGCCGAGGTCCAGCGACCCGTCGGCGGCGAACGGCGTCACCACGGGGGCGATGGATCCGCGGATGGTCGACGGATCCGAGCGGAACTTCATGGGGTTCTCCTTCTTGGGGGGTCAGCGCTGCTGCTCGTACGCCTCGCGCCAGGCGCCCTTCAGCGGGTAGAGGCCGTCGATCGAGGCGCCCTCGCGGACGCGATCGAGGATGAAACGCTCCTCGTCCTCCTGCCGGGCGGCGTCCCGGGCGACCTCGGCGACCAGCGCGGGCGGGATGACGACGACCCCCTCCGCGTCGCCCACCAGCACGTCGCCCGGGCACACCAGCACGCCGCCGCAGTCCACCGGCACCTGCGAGTCCATCGGGACGTGGCGGCGGCCGAGCACGGCGGCGTGCGCGGCGCCGTAGTAGGAGGGCAGGTCGAGGGAGGCGAAGGAGGGGCTGTCGCGCAGCCCGCCGTCGGTGACGACGCCGGCCGCGCCGCGGCGCAGGGCGCGCATGGCCAGGATGTCGCCCAGCGTGCCCGCGCCGTGCTCGCCGCGGGCGGAGATGACCAGCACCTCGCCCGGCTGGAGCTCCTCGACGGTGCGCTTCTGGGCGTTCATGCCGCCGCCGCGCTCGGCGAAGACGTCCTCACGCAGCGGCAGGTAGCGCAGGGTGCGCGCGACGCCGACCATGCGCAGGTCGGGACGGGCGGGGCGGACGCCCTCGATGAAGTGGTGGTCGATGCCGCGCGCGCGGAGCTGGGAGGAGAGCGTCGCGGTCGAGACCGAGCGCAGCGCGGCGACGACCTCCGGGGTGAGGGGGCCGGGAGCGGGGTGGGCGGCGCCGTACGCGGCGGCCCTGGTCGCCTCGGTGACCTGGGGCTGGACGCCGTACGCCGCGGGTGGCTCCTGGCCGGCGACGACCTCGTTGCGCAGCCGGGCCGTGCCCTCCAGCTCGACCTCCACCACGTCGCCGGGCCGGACGACGGTCGAGCCCGCCGGGGTGCCGGCCAGGATCAGGTCGCCGGGCTCCAGCGTCATGTACCGGGACAGGTCGGCGACGAGCAGGTCGAAGCCGAACAGCAGCTCGTCGGTGCACGCCTCCTGGGCGAGCTCGCCGTTGACGTACGTGCGCAGCCACAACCGTCCGGGATCGGCGCCGGTCAGCAGTTCGGAGCCGACCGGCGTGAATCCGTCCTGGCCCTTGGCCCGCAGGTTGGAGCCGAGGTCGGCGTGCTTGAAGTCGTAGACGCCGAAGTCGTTGGCCGCCACGTACCCGGCCACGTGCTCCAGCGCGCGCCCGGGGGAGACGCGGTGGGCCCGGCTGCCGATCAGGATGCCGATCTCGCCCTCGAACGCCAGCAGCTCGCAGCCCTCGGGACGCACCACGGGCCGTCCGGACCAGGACAGGGAGGTCGGCGGCTTGAGGAAGTAGGAGGGGACGGCAGGGACACGACCGCGCTCGGCGGCGCGGCTGCGGTAGTTCAGATGGACCGCGACGATCTTCCCTGGTGACAGTCCGAGAGGGTGTCCCACCTCGTCTCCTTCCAAATCATATACGACATCATTTATGTTATGGCATGTGGAACAATATCGACATACCCCCTCAGATGCCTACATGATGCTCATCACGTCATCAGTGGAGAGGAGAGTGCGGATGATGGCTCAGACCGCCCAGGCAGGCCGGGGAGTGGCGTGATGGGAGAGATCGTGCTGGCCGCCAAGATCACGCACGTGCCGTCGATCTGGCTGTCGATCCAGCCCGGCAGACACTTCGGCATCCGCCGGCCCGCGGAGCTCGCCCTCACCGAGGTCGGCAGGCGGGCGCGCGAGCGCGGCGCGGACACGTTCCTGATCGCCGACACCCATTGGATGAACAGCATCGGCTTCCACCTCAACGGCAAGCCGCGCCACCAGGCCACGTACGTCAGCCATGAGTTGCCGCACTTCATCCACGACCTCGCCTACGACTACGCGGGCGATCCCGAGCTGGCCGAGCTGATCCGCGAGGAGATCGTCGCGGGCGGCCAGAAGGCCCGCGTGCACACCTACCAGGACCTGGGCCTGGAGTACGCCACACTCGTGCCGATGTACTTCATGAACCAGGACGCCGACATCCGGGTCCTGCCCATCGGCTGCAACATCTACTCGACCGTCGAGGAGAACCGGCGGATCGGCGAGGCGCTGATGCGGGCCGTGCGCCGCAGCGACAGGAAGGTGGCCTTCCTGGCCAGCGGGTCGCTCTCGCACGCCTTCCCGCCCAACGAGATCGCCGAGTCGCTGCTCGACGACGTGAGCAGCGAGCTGAACCGCAAGGTGGACCAGGCGGTGCTGGAGATGTGGGACGAAGGGCGCATCCCGGAGTTCCTCGACATGTTGCCCGACTACAACGAGCGGTGCACCGGCGAGGGCGCGATGGCCGACACCGCCATGCTGTTCGGGCTGCTGGGCTGGCGCGAGTACACCGGGCGCGGCGAGCAGTTGTGCCCGTACTTCGGCAGCAGCGGCACCGGCCAGGTGGTCGTCGACTTCCCCGTACCCGCGTACCACACGAGATGAAGGAGCCGGCGCACATGACGGCCGTACAGACGTTCACGCCCGACCGGCCCGCGGGGGCGCCGCCCGTGCTGCTGCTGCACGGGTTCGCCTCCAGCGGGCGGCAGGACTGGGTGGAGACCGGGATCGCGGCGGAGCTGGCCGCGGGCGGGCGCGTGGTCGTCGTGCCCGACCTGCCCGGTCACGGCGAGAGCCCGGTCCCGGCCGGGCCGGCGGGCGCGCCCGAGGTCGCGGCCGCGCTGCTCGCGGTGGCCGGCGACGGGCCGCTCGACGTGGTGGGGTACTCGCTCGGCGCCCGGCTCGCCTGGGAACTGCCGGAGCTGGCCCCCGACCGGGTGCGCGCGGTCGTGCTGGGCGGGCTCAGCCCGTTCGAGCCGTTCGCCGCGCTGGACGTGGCGGCGCTGCGCTCGGCCGTCGCGGGCGGCGAGCCGGGCGACCCGATGACCGGCATGATCGCGGCGATGATCGCGGGCGCCTCCGGCGGCGACCCCGAACGGGCCGCCGGGCTGGTCCGGCTGGTCGAGGGCCTGCGCGGCACGCCGTTCGAGCCCAAGGGCTGGGCCGGGCGCACGCCGCCGGTGTTCGTGGCGGGCGCGCAGGACATGATGACCTCCGGCATCGAGAACGTCGTCGCGCTGGCCCCCGGCGCCCGGCTGGTCACCGTCCCCGGCGACCACCGCGGCGCGCTGGCCGGCCCCGAGTTCCGCGCCGTGCTCCGCGAGGCGCTCGGCCCGGCGTCGGGCACAGCGTCGGGCACAGCGTCGGGCACAGCGTCGGGCACGGCGTCGGGCACGGCGTCGGGCACGGCGTCGGGCACGGCGTCGGGCACGGCGTCGGGCACGGCGTCGGGCACGGCGTCCGGCCCGGTGTCCGGCACGTGACCAGCACCGGCGGAGTCGCGTCGAAGGCGGAGCTCAGCTACGAGATCCTGCGTTCGCGCATCCTGGACGGCACCTACGGCCCCGGCTACCAGCTCGTCATGGACCGCCTCGCGCGGGAGATCGGCGTCAGCACGATCCCCCTGCGCGAGGCGCTGCGCCGCCTGCAGTCCGACGGGCTGGTGGAGGTCGTGCGCAACGTCGGCGCCCGCGTCGCGGTCTTCGACGCGGCGCAGGTGCGGCACACGCTGGAGGTGCTGGCCCGGCTGGAGGGGTACGCGACCGCCGTCGCGGCCCCGCGCATGGGCCCGGCGGACGTGGCGCGCTCCCGCGAGATCAACGCCCGGCTGTTCCAGGCGCTCGACTCCTTCGACCCCACCGCGTTCACCGCGCTCAACCGCGCCTTCCACTTCTCGGTCTACGAGCACTGCGACGACGAGCACCTGAACTTCCTGCTGGAGGCCGAATGGACCAGGCTGGACCACATGCGGCGCTCGGTGTTCGGCTACCTGCCGGGCCGGGCCCGCCGTTCGGTCGAGGAGCACGAGCACCTGCTCGATCTCATCGCCGGGGGAGCCGACCCCGCCGAGATCGAACGGCTGGCCTGCGCGCACAAGACGAACACCGCCGGCGCCCTCTATGACGTCCGGGTCACCCGCGGCTAACGATCGGGTCATGCCCTCCCGGCATTTTGTCCTACACTGGTAGACGAAACGCCGTACGGAGGGGTGCCGCATGCCCAAGATCATCGACCACGACCAGCGTCGCAGCGACATCATCGACGTCACGTGGGACCTGATCACGAAGGGGGGCATCGAGGCGGCCACCATGCGTGAGATCGCGAACGCGGCGGGCTTCGCCAACGGCGCGCTCAAGCACTACTTCCCCGGCAAGGAAGACATCATCGAGGCGACGTACGAGCGCGCCCTGGCCATCGTGACCAGCTACGTCAAGCTCGACGGCCGCCGCGGGCTGGGCGCGCTGCGCGAGATGTGCGAGGCCGCGATGCCGATCGACGAGGAGCGCATCACGGCCGGCCGGGTGCTGCTGATCTTCTGGCAGACCTCGCTGACCAACCCCAAGCTGTACGACAAGTACCTGGAGCACCTGCGCGCCTGGCGCGGCATGCTGCACCGGCTGATCGAGGAGGGGCGCGCCGACGGCGACATCCGCACCTCGATCCCCGACGAGCAGCTCGTGGACGAGCTCGTGCTGCTCAACGCAGGGGCCAACGTGATGAGCCTGGTCGGCCCGCAGTTCTCCACGGTCGAGCTGCAGAAGCGGCATCTGGAGTCGTTCTTCGACCGCATCTCCCGGCCCTGACCCGCGCGTTCCGGCCCGCGCCGCCACCTGGGCGGCGCGGGCCGCGTCATGCTCGGGCCGGGTCGTGCCCGGCCCGGGTCGTGCTCAGACCGCTTCGGCCACGATGACGCGCGGGCTGCCCGGCAGGGCCAGCTTGTCCACCGGCTTCCAGGCGGCCTCGTCGAGCCAGGCGCGCACCTGCGACTCCTCGTAGACGACGGTCCCGTCGATCACCAGGTACTCCCCGGCGTGCAGCGCGTCGATGGCCCGCTGCTCGGCGTCGTCGTCGAGGAAGAAGTCGAGCAGCAGCAGCCGGGCCCCCGGCGCCGCCGCCGCGCGGGCGTTGCGCAGGATGGCCCGGTTCTGCTCGACGCCGAAGCGGTGGATGACGTGGTTGACCATGACCAGGTCGTACGGGCCGGCGGGCGTGGCCGTGTCGGTCGGGGCGCCGGTCACCTCGGCCCGGTCGGCGAACCCGGCCTCGGCCACCTGCTGGGTGACGGAGTCGGCGAAGGTCGGGTCGTACACGAAGGAGGCCCGCAGCTCCGGGTTGGCGCGCAGGGCCTCGAAGGCGAACGCGCTGGACAGGCCGCCCAGGTCCAGCAGGCTGCGGAAGCCGGAGAAGTCGAACGCGCCGCCCAGCATCCTGGCGTGCAGGCTGTTGTACGTCATGACCCCGGCCATGAACGTGCCCCACCGGTCGCCCGAGGTGTCCAGGACGCCCGGCTCGGTGGTGTCCACGGTCGTGTCGAACTGCAGCCAGTGGCCGTAGCTGATCTGGTTGAGGAACGTGAGGAACGGCCCGAGGTCCAGCTCGGACGACTTCCGCCCGGCCAGGTAGCCGGCCGCGTCGGCGCCGAGGGCGTACCGGCCGTCGGTCCTGGTCAGCAGGCCGAGCCCGGCCATGCTGTCGGCCAGGATGCGGGCCATGCGGGGGGTGACGCCGGTGGCCGCCGCGATCTCCCCGGCGCTGCGCCCGCCGTCCGCGAGCGCCTCGAACAGCCCGATGCGGCTGGCCGCGAAGAGCTGCTTGGCGCCCATGTATCCGGTGGCGATGGCGACGATCGGATCCGGCGTGGGGGAAGGCGTGGACATGGTCAAGGCCCTGCCCTTTCTGTATTGTCTACGAATGTAGACGTTCACCATAGACCCTCTGTCTACGAACGTGGAATAACCGTTGACAGTAGGGGGACCCTCTGTCAACCTTTGTAGAACTATCTGGCTCGAACATGGCTTTTCGGCAGCTCAGTGTGGGTTTGCGTGCCCCACTTCGAGCACGGGACCGGTGCCTGGAATGGAGCTCTCGCGCATGTCGCTGCTCACTCTGACGGATCTGACCATCGGCGTCACCCGGGAGGACGCCGAGCCCCAGGAACTCGTCCACCGGCTCACCCTCGACGTCGCCTCCGGGCAGACGCTCTGCGTGGTGGGGGAGTCGGGCAGCGGCAAGACCGTGACGGCGCTGTCGATCATCCGGCTGCTGGAGTTCGTGGCCCCGGCCTACACCGAGGGCGCGATCGAGGTCGGCGGCGTGGACGTCACGCGGCTGAGCGCCGAAGGCATGCGCGCCTACCGGGGCGCCCGGATCGGCATGATCTTCCAGGAGGCGCTGGACTCGCTCAACCCCGCCCAGCGCGTCGGCGTGCAGCTCATCGAGGGCTACCGGCCCGAGGGCGCGCTGCCCCGGCAGGCGCTGCGCCGGGGGAGCCGGTTGCGCCGCGAGGCCGAGGCCAAGGCCAGGAGCCTGCTCACCGAGGTCGGGCTGGCCGACACCGACCGGATCATGGCGCTCTATCCGCACCAGATGTCCGGCGGCATGCAGCAGCGCGTGATGATCGCCATGGCGCTGATGTCCGACCCCGACGTCCTCATCGCCGACGAGCCGACCACCGCCCTCGACGTGACCACGCAGGCCGAGATCCTGGCGCTGTTCCGTCGCGTGCAGCGTGAGCATCGGACCGCCTGCGTGTTCATCACCCATGACATGGGCGTCGCCGCCGAGATCGCCGACCGGATCGCCGTCATGTACCGGGGCAGGCTGGTGGAGGTCGGCGACAAGATGGACATCCTCCGCAAGCCTACGCATCCGTACACCAAGGCACTGCTGGAATGCGTGCCACAGCTCGGCGTCAGCCGCCGTACGGGCTTCCCGACGATCTCGGAGACCAGGCTGCGGGCCGCCACCGACGCCGGGGCCAGGCCAGGGAGCTCCGGCGGGACCGTGACCGAGACGCCGGCGCTCGGCGACGAGCCGGGGACGGTGACCGGCACCCCGCCCCTGGTCGTCGAGAACGTCACCAAGGTCTACCGGACCGGCCGCCGGGCGAGCGTGCGCGCGGTCGGCGGCGTCTCGCTGGAGATCGCGCCCGGCGAGTTCTTCGGCCTGGTCGGCGAGTCCGGCTCGGGCAAGACGACGCTCGGCCGCATGGTCAGCGCCCTGGAACGGCCGACCTCGGGCAGCATCTCCTTCGGCGAGCACCGCATCACCGAAGCGGGGCTGCGCGGCGACGAGCGCGCCTTCCGCCGCGCCACCCAGCTGATCTTCCAGGACCCGCAGAGCTCGCTCGACCCCCGGCACACCGTGGCCCGCATCATCGCCGAGCCGCTGCGCGAGCTGACCCCGCTGCGCGGCGCGGACCTCGACCGGCGGGTGGCCGAGCTGATCGACGAGGTCGGCCTGCCCGCCGACTGCGCCGGCAAGCTGCCCTCGCAACTGTCCGGCGGCATGCGCCAGCGCGTGTCCATCGCGCGCGCGGTCGCCGCCGAGCCGAAGCTCATCGTCGCCGACGAGCCCACCTCCGCCCTCGACGTCTCCGTCCAGGGCCAGGTCATGAACCTCCTCCTGCAGCTGCGCCGCTCGCACGGCATCAGCTTCCTGTTCATCACGCACAACCTCAGCCTGGTGCTGTCGGTGGCCGACCGCGTCGGCGTGATGTACAAGGGCGACCTCGTCGAGGTCGGCGCCCCGGAAACCATCGCCTCCTCCTCCACCCACGAGTACACGCGCCGGCTCCTCGCCGCGAACCCCGACTTGTCGGCATACGTGGGATAGCCCCGGGCCGACCTTCTCCTTCTGTCCCCCCTTTTAGAGCAAGAGCGAGAACCCACCATGAACGTGCTCAAGAGCCTGAGGGCCGGGCTCGTCTCCGCCGCCGCGGCGAGCGCCCTGCTGCTCTCCGGCTGCGCGGGCGGCGCGACGTCGTCCTCCTCGTCCGCCGACGCCGGCCCCCCCGTACGCGGCGGCGACCTCGTGGTCGCGGTGCCGACCGACCCGCAGTCGCTGGACATGGTCGCCAACCCCGGCCAGGTCACCGCCCACATCGGCAACATGCTGTACGAGAAGCTCTTCGAGGTCGACAAGACCTTCACGGCCAGGCCGATGCTGGTCGACACCTACAAGCGCAGCGACGACCGGCTCACCTACACCTTCGAGCTGCGCGCCGGTGTCACGTTCCAAGACGGCGCCCCGCTCACCGCCGCCGACGTGGTCGCCAGCCTGGAGCGCTGGCTGAAGAGCCACGTCACCGGCCAGCAGGTGGCCGCCGACGTCAAGAGCCTCAAGGCCACCGGCGACCGCACGGTCACGCTGGAGCTGAAGAAGCCGCGCTACCCGCTGATCGACGAGCTGGCCAGCCCCGGCGCGGAGATCTACGAGGCCAAGAACCTCAAGAACGTGCCGGCCACCGGCTTCGCCAAGGAGGGCGCGGTCGGCACCGGGCCGTACAAGCTGAAGAGCTGGGACATCGGGCAGCAGGTCGTGCTGGAGCGTTACGACGGCTACAAGTCGCGCACCGAGGAGGACTGGGGCGGCCAGGCCGGCGCCAAGCACGCCTACCTCGACACGGTCACCTACAAGGTCGTCGCCGACCAGGACGCCGTGGTCAACGGCCTGCAGACCGGCCAGTGGGCGCACGCCATGCCGGGCGACGACCAGTACACCCCGCTGAAGAACAACCCCGCCGTGGTCGTGTCGAACCTGGCCGGGGCCAACCAGAACGTGCTGATCCCCAACTTCAACAAGGGCTCCAAGTTCTCCGACGTGCGCGCCCGGCAGGCGCTCAACCTGCTGATGGACAAGCCCGCGCTGAACGCCGCCACCGGTGGCGGCCCCGACCTCACCGTCGAGGTGGGCGCGCTGGTCTCGCAGGACAACAAGGGCCTGTACTCCACCGCCGGCGACGACGTCTACAAGCAGCACGACCCGAACCGGGCCAAGGAGCTGTTCGCGCAGGCCGGCGTCAACGCCGGTGACACCGTGCGCATCCTGACCTCCAGCAGCTACCCGCAGTTCAGCCAGTGGGCGGTGCTGCTGCAGGACCAGCTCTCCAAGATCGGCATCAAGACGAAGATCGACACCTACGACTTCCCGACGATGCTCGGCACGATCACCAAGGACCCCGGCGGCTGGGACGTCACCACCCTGTTCTTCAACGCCGCGCTCACCTCGCCCTCGCAGATGCCCGCGCTGACCCTGGGGGCGTTCAACGGCTCCGGCTCGCCCGAGATGGCCAAGCTGATCGAGGACTACAACGCCGCGACCTCCCCCGAGACCGCCAGGACGCTGATGGACCAGCTCCAGGCGTTCGTGTGGCAGCAGTTCCCGGTCATCACGATCAGCCAGTCGAAGCTGTACGCCGCCTACTCGCCCAAGCTCAAGGGGTACGACACGTTCTACCGCGTGTTCTGGAACTCCTGGCTGCAGAAGTGAGGGGGGAACATGGCGGGACTCCTGCTCCGGCGGCTGCGTGACCTGGTCGTCATCCTGCTGATCGTGGGCACGATGATGTTCTTCGTCATCCGCCTGATCCCGGGCGACCCGGCCATCGCCATCCTCGGCCCGACGGCCAGGCCGCAGGACGTCGAGGCGCTGCGGCAGAGCATGGGCCTGACGGGCTCGCTGTGGGAGCAGTACCTGAGCTGGCTCGGCAACGTGGCGGGCGGCGACTTCGGCTCGTCGATCACCTACCACGCGCCGGTGGTGGGGGTCGTGGCCGAGCACTTCGTCCCGACGCTGACCCTGGCGGTGCTCAGCACCGTCCTCAGCTTCGTCGTCGCGGTGCTGGTCACCTCGTGGAACGCGGTCTCGCCGCGCAACCCCGTGGCCCGCGCGCTCAACCTGCTCTCCTCGCTCGGCATGGCGATCCCCGACTTCTGGATCGCGCTGATCCTGGTGCTGGTGTTCGCCGTGTCGCTGCGCTGGTTCCCCTCCAGCGGGTACGCCGACCTGTTCGCCGATCCGGTCGCCGGGGTGCCGATGCTGGTGCTGCCGGTGGTGTGCCTGGTCATCGGGCAGTCGGCGCTGTTCACGCTGACCCTGCGGGAGAGCGTGCTCGGCGAGCTGCCCCAGACGTACCTGCGCACCGCGCGGGTCAAGGGCCTGTCGGAGCGGCAGGTCATGCTCAGGCACGTGCTGCCGAACGCGCTCATGCCGCTGATCACCCAGCTCGGCAGCAATTTCGCGATGATGGTCGGCGGCATCGTGATCATCGAGTCGATCTTCGTCATCCCCGGGCTGGGCTCGTTGCTCATGGGCGCGGTCTCGACCCGGGACTTCCCGCTCGTCCAGGGCGTGACGCTGTTCGTCGCGCTGATGTTCGTGGTCGTCAATCTGGTCGTCGACCTGTCCTACGCCCTCCTCGACCCCAAGGTGCGTGTTTCGTGACTTCCGAGGCCGTCGCCGGGCGCGTCGGGACGGCCGGGCGGCCCTCCGCGGCCTCCCGCGCCTGGCGCCGCAACCGGGTGCTGATCACCGCCGCCGCGCTGCTCGTCCTGGTCGTGCTGGCCGTCGTGCTGCTGCCGGTGGTCCTGCCGGACGCGAACGCGACCGACCCGGTGCACCGGCTGCTGCCACCCTCGGCCGACCACCTGCTCGGCACTGACTCCTACGGCCGGGACGTGCTGAGCCGCCTGGTCTCCGGCGGCCGGGCCTCGCTCGGCCTCTCGGCGCTCATCACGCTCTGCGCGGCGTTCACCGGCATGGTGATCGGCCTGGTCAGCGGCTTCTACCGGGCCGTGGACGCGATCGTCATGCGAATCATGGACGCCTGGATGTCGTTCCCGGCGATCATCCTGGCCATGGCGCTGGCCATCGGGCTCGGCGCCAGCATCTGGACCGAGCTGATCGCGCTGACGGTCATCTTCACGCCGTTCACGGCCCGGGTGATCCGCAGCCGGGTGCTCGGCGTGGCGGCGCGGCAGTACATCGGGGCGGCGCGGGTGTCCGGCATGCGGCCGGCGAAGATCCTGTTCGTGCACGTGCTGCCCAACGTGCTGCCGCTGGCGCTGGTGCAGGTCGTGATCCTGTCGGCCTCGGCGATGCTGGTGGACGGCGCGATGAGCTTCCTCGGGCTGGGCATCGCGCCGCCCACGCCGACGTGGGGCAACATGATCGCCGAGGGGCGGTCGTACCTGACGCAGGCGCCGTGGCTGATCGTGCTGCCGGGTGCGGCGATCATGTTCTGCGTGCTGCTGCTGAACCTCATCGGGTCGAGCATGCGCAACGTGGTGGACGCGCGTGCCCGGTCGATGAGCGAGCTGCAGAAGCTGCGCACCCGGCGTCCCGCACGGTGACGGCGGGCGCGTGCGGGGACTCCCGGCGATCGCCGGGAGTCCCCGCGTCCGCGTCAGGGGGTCCAGACGCCGTCGGCGCGCACGTCGCGGTCCAGCCACAGGTCGGCCAGGGCCGCGCGCACCTGCGGGCCGTGCTCGCGCCACAGCCGCAACGCGCCCAGGTTGTCCTCCAGCTGGGCCGTCCTGCTCACCCCGAACAGCACGTTGGCCACCGCCGGGTGCTCCAGGCAGAACACGATCGCGACCTGGGCGGGCGTCGCGCCGAACTCGGCCGCGACCCGCGCGACGGCGTCCGCGGCCTGCCTGACGGCCTCCCGGATGCCGCCCGGGTCCGCGCCGATCTTCCGTTCGGGGAACTTCCTGCCCACCAGGATGCCGCCCTCGAAGACGTCGCTGGCCTGCAGCGCCAGGGCCCCGGAGGCGAAGTGCCGGCCGTAGAAGCCGCCCTCGGCCATCGAACGCCGGGCGATGCTGTACTTGAGCTGGGCGAAGCTCGGCGGCGTGAGGCCCTCCTCGGCGGCGAAGCTCAGCGCGAGATCGACGTCCTCGGCGATCCAGTTGTTGACGCCCCAGCTCGTGAAGCGGCCGGCCGCGATCTGCTCGGCCACGTCGGTCACGATCCGCCGGATGTCGGGCCGCTGCATGTAGTCGCCGACCACGACGGTCTCGGCGCTCTCGACGCCGACGCGCTCGAAGCTGACGTCGAGCTGCTCGCGGAAGCCCGTGCGCGGGTACTCCCACAGCCACAGTTTGCCGCAGAGCTGCCAGTCGTCCCGGCTCGCGCCCGCCTCGCGCACCGCCCGGCCGAAGATGAGGTCCGTACGGGCCTGCTCGGCGTGCGGGCCCATGTTGTAGTGGGCGACGTCGAAGAGGGTCACCCCGGCGTCGAGGGCCGCCCTGATCAGGGCCACCGCGTCGCCGAACTCCATGCGGTCCCAGGTGTTCCAGGAGCCCAGCCCGAACAGGGACGTCGTCGTGCCGCCCGGTCCGAGACGCCGCGCCGGAACCCGCTGTGTGTCGCTCACGTCGATCCACTCCCTGCCGGATGAAGCCTTTTTTGTCTACGCTTGTATAATAATAAACCCAGGACGCCCGCGCAGCCCCGTCTGCGAAGGCCCGCACCGAACAGGAACCCCCACATGAGCGAACCTGTCGTTCCCAGGACCGTCCTCGTCACCGGCGGCGCGAGCGGCATCGGCCGCGGCGTCGCCGAAGCCTTCGCCGCGGCGGGCGACCGGGTCGTCATCGCCGACCTCGACGAGGCGCGGGCCAGGGCGGTCGCCGCCGAGCTCGGCGCCCACCACGTCCAGGTGGACGTCGGGGACGCCGCCTCCGTCGAGTCCGCCGTCGCGGCCGTCGCCGCCGCGCACGGCGACATCGGCGTGCTGGTGAACAACGCCGGGCACACCGCGGGCGGCGGCCCGCTCATCGGGCTCGACGTGGACGTCTTCGACGCCTGCGCCCGGGTCAACTTCCGCGGCACCTTCCTGATGACCCGGGCCGTCGGGGCGCACATGGTGGAGCGGGGCGTACGCGGCTGCATGGTCAACATCTCCTCCATCGGCGCCCGCCAGCCCACGCCCGGCCTCGGCCACTACGAGGCCACCAAGGCCGCCATCGACGCCCTGACCCGCTCGGCCGGCATCGAGCTGGCCCCCCACGGCATCCGCGTGAACGGCGTCGCCCCCGGCCCGGTGCTCACGCCGATGACGGCCATGTTCGCCACCGACGACGCGGCCAGGAAGGCGTGGGAGGCCCGGATCCCGCTGGGCTCGATCGCCCAGGTGGCCGACATCGTGCCCGCCGTGCTCTTCCTGGCCTCCGACGGCGCCCGCCACATCACCGGCGTCAGCCTCCAGGTGGACGGCGGCCAGCTCCTGGCCTGACCCGGCGGCGGGGCCGGGCCGCCACCCGGCCCCGCCCATCAGTCCAGGGACACCCCGTCGCGCAGGTGGACGACCCGGCCCGCGGTCACGGTGGCGTCGACCGCGACCTGCGGCAGGTCCGCCGGGGCGACCTCGAGGGGGTCGCGCTCCAGCACGCAGAAGTCGGCGGCCTTGCCCCACTCCAGCGACCCCTTCCACGCCTCCGCGCCGTCCTGGACGGCGGGCGCGGTGGTGTAGCAGCGCAGCAGGCGGGCCATCAGCCGGGGGCGCGGCGCCCGTTCGCCCAGCAGCCCGCACGCCGCCGCCACCTGCGCCCGCCAGTCGGGCGTGGTCACCGGCCCGTCGCTGCTCAGGGTGAACGTCACCCCGCCGGCCAGCAGCTCCTGCAGCGGCCAGGCCGTCCCGGCGACCTCCGGGCCGAGCGCGCCGGCCACCCAGTCGGCGGTGGCGGCCGCGATCATCGGCTGCGTGGTGAGGCCCATGCCGAGCGCGGCCATGCGGGCGATCTGGGCGGGGTTCACCAGGTCGCCGTGGATGACGTAGTGCCGCCTCCCGGCCCCGCGCTCGCCCGCCGGTTCGGCCGCCAGTTCTGCCACTGTGTCCACGAACGCGTCGATGGACCGGTCGCCGGTGGCGTGCACGCCCACCTGGAGGCCCGCCCGGTGCGCCAGCCGGATCATGGTGCGCAGGTTGTGCTCGCGCGCGGCGTCGTCCGCCCCCGCGACCAGCAGCGATCCGTGGCCGCCGGAGGTGTAGCGGTGACAGGTCCAGGCCGAGCCCATGGGCGGGATGCCGTCAGCGAAGATCTTGAGCCCGGTCACGTTGAGCCAGGCGGGGTCGGTGCGGGGGAGGGGCGCGTCCAGGCCGGCGGCGACGTCCTCCAGGGTGCTGGGGCCGTCGAGGGCGCCGAACAGCCGCAACGCGGTCACGCGTGCCCGCAGCTCGCCCTCCTTCGCCAGCGTCGCGTAGGTGTCCAGGACGGCCTGCGAGAAGCAGCCGGTCTCGCCGTCGTCCTCGCCGGGGCCGAGGCCGGGCTCGGTGTAGCTGGTGATGCCGAGCGAGGCGCAGATCTGCCCGGCGCGCAGGATGGCGGCCCGCCTGGACTCCTCGTCGGCCAGCAGCCGGCCCTGGTGGGCGGCCAGGCCCTGCTCGCTGATCAGCGTGTCCGGCCAGACCGCTCCCAGCCAGGTGGCGTGCAGGTGGGAGTCGTTGATGCCGGGCAGGACCGTGCGGCCGGCCAGGGAGAGCACCCGGGTGCCGGGCCCGGCGTGCGCCAGGGCCTCCTCGTCCGTCCCGACCGCCACCAGGCGGCCGGCGCGCGCCGCCAGGCCGCTGGCCCGCCCGTCGCGGGCGTCGAAGGTGAGCACGTTGCCGCCGACCGCCACGAGGTCCGCGTACTCGTCCGCTGACACCGGGTTCCTCCTGAGGGGCTGTAATTGTTTGTCAACGAGTGTAGATTAACCACACTTAACGGTCGAAAGCCACGAAGGTGACCATGCCTACGAGAACCGCCGCCGCCGTCCTCACCGAGCACGGCAAGCCCCTCAGCCTTCAGGACGTACCGCTGCCCGACGCCGTCGAGCCCGGCGCCGCCCTGGTGCGCATCACGTGCACCACCCTGTGCGGCACCGACGTGCACCTGTGGGCCGGCCAGATGACCTTCCCCGGGATGTTGCCGATGATCCTCGGCCACGAGATGGTGGGCGAGGTCGTCGAGGCCGGGCCCGGCACCACCGACGCCCTCGGCCGCCCGATCGGCGCGGGCGACCGCATCGGCTGGTCGGAGTCCACCTGCGGCCACTGCTACGGCTGCGCCGTGCTGCGCCAGCCGGTCGCCTGCGCCAACCGCGGCTACGGCTTCACCCAGCGCGCCGACCGCCCCCCGTACGCCACGGGCGGCCTGGTCGAGTACTGCTACGTGACCCCGGGCGCGGCCAAGCTGCTGCTGCCCGCCGACGTCAAGGACACCTGGGCCTCGATGTCGGGCTGCGCGGCCAAGACCGTGCTGCGCGCCGTGGACCGGGCCGGCGGCATCAGGACCGGCTCCACCGTGGTGGTGCAGGGCGCGGGCGCGCTCGGCATCTTCGCCACGGCCGTCGCCAGGATCGCCGGCGCGGGCACCGTCATCACCGTGGGCGGCCCGGACGACCGGCTGGCCGCCGCCCGGCGCTTCGGCGCCGACGCGACCGTCTCGACCGACCTGGGCAAGGACGAGCGCGTCGCCCGGATCAGGGAGCTGGCCGGGGAGCGCGGCGCGGACTACGTGTTCGACCTGGCCGGAGCGCCGACCGTGGCCGAGGAGGCGGTCGCGGTGGCCGCCCAGCGCGGCACCGTCGTGATCGTCGGCTCCACCGGGTTCGAGCTCGCGCCCGTGCCGCTCGGCGCGGTCATGGGCAAGGAGCTGACCGTCGTCGGCTCGCTCAACGGCGACATCGCCGACTACCACCGCTCGATCGAGTTCTTCCAGACCTTCGCCGCCCGCATGCCGTGGGACGAGCTGTTCAGCGAGCCCGTCGGCCTGGCCCAGGCCACCGCCTGCGTCGAGTCGATGTCCAGGCTCGGCCAGATCAAGGCCGTCGTCGACCCCCGCCTGCCCTAGGAGACCCATCGTGCAGACCATCCCGCGCCGCCGCATCGGGCGCACCGGACCGGAGACGGGCGTGCTCGCGCTCGGCTCCTGGCACACCTACGACCGCATGGACTTCCACGACGCGGTCGCCATGATCCGCGAGGCCGTGGACCACGGCATCGACCTGTTCGATGTCGGCGTGTACGGCTTCCCCGGCATGCCGCCCGTGTTCACCGACGTGATCTTCTCCGCCCTGGTGCGCGCGGCCGGCCTGCGCCGCGAGGACTACCTGCTCTCCTCCAAGCTGTGGCTGGAGGGCTACCCGGAGCACAGCCTGCGCGACCAGCTGCTCAACGCCCTGTTCCGGGCCGGCGCCGACCACGCCGACCTCGTGGTGCTGGGCGACCTGCGGCACGACGGCGTGGACCTGCACCGGCTCGTCCTCGACCTGGCCGGCCTGGCGAAGGAAGGGCTGATCCGCAGCTGGGGCGTCAACAACTGGTCGGCGTCGAACGTGCAGACGCTCATCGACGCCGCCGCCGGCGAGGGCGTCGAGGGCCCGGCCATCGCGCAGCTGAAGTACAGCGTCTCGCGCCGCTCGATCCCCGACGGCGCGCCGTTCGCCCGCATCTTCGCCCAGGGCGTCACGCTGCAGTCCTCCGACGTGCTGGAGGGCGGCGTGCTGCTGGGCAAGGGCGTGGACCGGCAGGTCGGCCGCGACCCCGGCGGCATCAGGGAGCGCATCGCGGCCTCGGCGGCCGAGCTGGCCGCGATCGCCGCCGACCTGGACGCCACCCCGGCGCAGGTGTGCGTGGCCTTCACGCTCACCCACCCGGCCAACACCACCACGCTGTTCGGCGCGACCAGCCTGGAGCAGCTGCGCGACAACCTGGCGGCCGTGGAGCTGGTCGAGCGGGTCGGCGCCGAGGAGCTGCGGGCCCGGGTGGCGCCGCTGTGGGCCGACCGGGACGCCGTCGATCCGGAGGGTCCGTGAGCACGCCGCCGAGCAGGGGGTACGAGGGCTTCGGCGGCACGGCCCGCGAGCTGGCCTCGCAGTCCACGCCCTGGTGGCCGCGGCCGCGGCGGGCGCGTCCCGGGGCGCCCAACGTGGTGGTCGTGCTGGTGGACGACCTGGGGTTCAGCGACCTGTCGCCGTTCGGGTCGGAGATCGACACGCCGCACGTGCAGGCGCTGGCCGAGTCGGGCTACCGGTTCACCAACTACCACAGCACCCCGCTCTGCTCGCCCTCCAGGGCCGCCCTGATGACCGGGCTCAACCCGCACCGGGCCGGGTTCGCGATGGTGGCCCACGTGGACCCGGGCTACCCCGGCTACCGGATGGAGATCCCGCGGGAGGTGCCCACGCTGGCCGAGTCGTTCCGGGCCGGCGGGTACGCGACGTTCATGGTCGGCAAGTGGCACCTGACCATCGAGTCCAAGCTGCACGACGGCGCCGACAAGAGCTCCTGGCCGCTCCAGCGGGGTTTCGACCGCTACTACGGCTCCATGGACGGCTTCACGTCCCTGTTCCACCCGCACCGCCTGATCAGCGACAACGGCCCGATCCCCGACGAGGGCTTCCCGGACGACTTCTACCTGACCGACGCCCTCACCGACCGCGCCATCGGCATGATCAACGGCCTGCGCGCCAACGACGCCGACAAGCCGTTCTTCCTCTACTTCGCCCACCAGGCCGTGCACGGCCCGGTGCAGGCCAAGCCGGCCGACGTCGCCAAGTACCGTGGCCGCTACGACGCGGGCTGGGCCAGGATCCGCGAGGAACGCTTCGCCCGCCAGCTCCGCGACGGCCTCTTCCCCGAGGGCACCCGCCCCTCGGACCCGGACCTGGCGCCGTGGGAGGAGCGCACCGAGCTGTACGCCCGCCACATGGAGGTCTACGCCGCCGCCGTGGACGCCGTGGACCAGAGCCTCGGCCGGCTGGTCGAGCACCTCAAGCGCATCGGCGAGTACGACAACACCGTCATCGTCGTCACCAGCGACAACGGCGCGACCGGCCGAGCCGGCACCGCTCGCAGTACGTCGAGAGCGGCGGGCAGCGCGGCTACTTCGAGGACCACTACAAGCTCATCGCCCCGCACCTGCCCGGCACGCCGTTCACCGACGACGGCTGGGAGCTGTACGACATCGCCCGCGACCCGGCCGAGACCACCGACCTGGCCGCCGAGCAGCCGGAACGGGTGGCCGACCTGGCCGCGAAGTGGCGGGCGGCGGCCTGGCTCAACACGGTCTTCCCGCTGGCCGACACGCCGGACATGCTCAACACCCGGCCGCCGGCCGAGCTGGCGCTGTCGGAGCCGGTCACGATCCACCCGGGGACCCCGGTGCTGGAGCGGTTCCGGTCGAGCAGGCTCACCGCCCTGCGGTCGTTCACGATCGAGGCGTGGCTGGAGCGGCAGCCGGGTGACGAGGGCGTGATCGTGGCCCACGGCGACCAGGGCGGCGGCTACGTCCTGTACGTCGAGGACGGCGAGCTGCGGCTGACGTACAACGCCTACGGCGTGCCGGTGCGGGCGGCCGGCCCGCTCCCGGCGGCCGGGCCGGTGACCGTCACGGCCCGCTTCACGGCGCTGCCGGAGGTGCGCTGGGACATCGAGGTGCTGGTGGACGGCGAGCCGGCGCTGGCCGTCGAGCGGGTCCCGCAGCTGGTGGGCATGGCCCCCTTCACCGGCATCAGCGTCGGCTTCGACTACGGCGGCCCGGTGGACTGGGAGCTGCACGAGCGCCGGGGCGTGTTCCGCTACCGGCGCGGCCTGGACCGGGTGCGGTACGTCCCGGGGGAGAAGGCGCCCTACAACCCGGAGATCATCGCGCTGGCCGAGGACCTGGCGCAGCGCGCGATCGAATGACGGCTCACAGGTGGTAGGCGTACTCGCCGAACTCCCAGTCGGTGACGTGCCGCTGGAAGCGGGCGACCTCGTCGCGCTTGTAGGCCAGGAAGGCGGCGGTGAAGTCCTTGCCGAGCAGCTCGGTGAGCTCGCCGTCGGCCTCCAGGGCGTCCAGGGCCTCGGGCAGGGTCATCGGCAGCACCGGGGCCTTGGAGGCGTCGTAGCCGTACCCGACGAGCGGCGCGGGCGGCTCCTCGGCCGCCCGCACGCCCAGCAGCGCGGCGGCCGCGGTCCCGGCGACCAGCAGGTACGGGTTGGCGCTGGCGTCGCCGAGCCGCAGCTCGAAGCGGGCGCCCGCGCCGCGCTCCGGCGGGACGCGGAGCATCGCGCTGCGGTTGTCGAGCCCCCAGTCGACGAGCCAGGGGGCCAGCGTGTCGGGGCCGAACCGCTTGTAGGAGTTGACCGTCGGGTTGGCCAGCGCCGCCAGCGCGGGGGCGTGGGCCAGCACGCCCGCGATCGCGTGCCGCGCGGTCGCCGACAGCCCGTACGGCGCGGCCGGGTCGTCGAAGGCGTTGCCGCCGTCCTCGCCCAGGCACGACAGGTGCAGGTGGAAGCCCGACCCGCCCTCGTCGTTGAACGGCTTGGCCATGAACGTCGCCAGCCTGCCCTCCACCCGCGCCAGCTCCTTGACCGCCGCCTTGAACCAGAAGGCCCGGTCGGCCGCGTCGAGGGCCTCGGAGTGCCGCAGGTTGATCTCGAACTGGCCGCTGCTGAACTCGTGGTTGCCCGCCGTCACGCCGAGGCCGAGGTCGCGCAGGTGGCGCAGCGTGCGGGTGAGGTGGCCGTCGGGGTCGCCGCGGCGGCCGGCGGTGTAGACGTTGCCGGTGGCCTCGGCGTAGCGCTGCCAGCCGCCCGCGGGGGCCGGGTCGCACAGGAAGTACTCCAGCTCCGGCCCGACGACCGGGCGCAGGCCCTGCTCGGCGCACCGGGCCAGCACGGCGCGCAGCAGGTCGCGGGGCGACTCGGGGGCCGGTGCGTCGGTGGCCGGGTCGACGACGTCGCCGTGGCACCAGGCGACGCCGGGCTCCCACGGCAGCGGCGCGAGCGTGGCCAGGTCGGGCACGACGGCGATGTCGGGCAGTCCCGCGTCCAGGCCGCCGCTGATGTCGGCGGTGCCGCCGCGCGGGGTGGAGTGGTAGACGGCGCGGCAGAAGGCGAGGCCGTGACCGAGGGCGTCGGGCAGCGCCTCCAGCAGGACGTCGCGGGCGCGGTCGGTCCCGGTCAGGTCGGGGTAGGTCACGCGGACCACGTCGACGCCCCGCTCGGTCAGGCGGTCGATGTGCTGCTGCACCGGTCTCTCCTTGGGTCGTTTGACGCCAAACGTAACGGGCGCGTATTGGCTGCCGCAAGAGCTGTTGACCGATCGGCCTGGATGTTCATATTTTATTTGGAACCAAACGAGTTCCAGGAGGACCATCTTGGCCGGCGTCCGCGGCTACTTCCACCCCAAGACGGCCACGGGCCGCTCGTCCCTCGTCCCGGAGCCGCCCTGGCACTACTCCGGCGACCTGCTCACGATCGAGTACCGCACCGACCCCGACCGGGTGCGTGAGCTGCTGCCCGAGCCGCTGGAGCTCGCCGCCGAGGACCCGGGCGCGGTCGCGCTCATCTGGGCCGACTGGCAGTCCTGCGCCGCCTCAGGCGAGGAGCTGCTGGACCCGGTGCGCTCGCAGTACAAGGAGGCCTTCGCCGTCGTCCGGTGCTCCTACCGGGGGCGGACCTACTCCAGGTGCGTCTACATCTGGGTGGACAAGGACTTCGCCCTCGCCAGGGGGCTGCACCAGGGCTATCCGAAGAAGCTGGGGTCGATCCACCAGACCAGGCCGCACCCGTACGGCCCCGCGCCCCGCATCGAGGCGGGCGCCCGGTTCGGCGCGACGCTGGCCGCCGCCGACCGCCGCCTGGCCCAGGCCGTGGTGACCCTGCGGGAGCCGTCGCCGCACAACGGGTTCGTCAACGGCCACCCCATGGCCCACCACCGCTGGCTGCCCGCCATCGGCAAGGGCGGCGGGCTGGCGCTCGACGAGCTGGTCGAGTCCGGCGCCGCCGCCTTCGAGGCCGGCCAGGCGTGGGCGGGCGAGGCCGAGCTGGAGCTGTTCGACGCCCCCACCGAGGAGCTGTCCCGGCTGGCCGTCCGCGAGCCCATCGGCGCCTACTTCCGCCAGGTCGGCGTGGTGTGGGACGGCGGCACGCTGCTGGAATCCGGCACCTCCGGCGCGCACTAGCCCCTTGAGATTGGAAGCACCCGACATGTCCGAACAGATCACCGTCGCCGGGGTCACCGTCGACACCCGCCACTGGATCGGCGGCCGGCGCGTCGCCTCCGCGCGCACGTTCACCGACCTCTCGCCCATCGACGGCGCCGCGCTCGGCGAGATCGCCCGCGGCGGCCCCGACGAGGTGCACGCCGCCGTCACCGCCGCCCAGGACGCCTTCCCCGGCTGGGCCGCCACCCCGCGCGCCGGCCGGGCCGCCGTGCTGCGGGCCGTCGCCGACGGCGTCGAGAAGCGGCTGGAGGAGCTGGCCGCCGTCGAGACCTGCGACAACGGCGCCCTGCTGCGCTCGCACCGCCGCGGCGTCATGCCCCGCGTGGCGCACAACTTCCGCTTCTTCGCCGACTGGCTGGAGAGCCTCGGCCACGACGACTTCGACACCCGCGGCCACGCCAACCACGTCTCCTGGGACCCGGCCGGCCCCTGCGCCCTGATCACGCCGTGGAACGCGCCCCTCATGCTGGCCACCTGGAAGATCGCCCCCGCGCTCGCCGCCGGCAACACGGTGGTGCTCAAGCCCGCCGAGTGGTCGCCGCTCACCGCCTCCCTGCTGGCCGACATCGCCGCCGCGGCCGGGCTGCCGGACGGCGTGCTCAACGTCGTCCAGGGGTTCGGCGAGGAGGCCGGGCAGGCTCTGGTCGAGCACCACGGCGTGCGCCGCGTCAGCTTCACCGGCTCGGTGCCGACCGCGCGGCGCATCGCCCGCTCGGCCGCCGCCAACCTCACCCCGCTCAGCCTGGAGCTGGGCGGCAAGTCGCCGCTGCTGGTCTTCGCCGACGCCGACCTCGACCTCGCCGTGGACCTGGCCGTCGAGCAGTACGACAACGCCGGGCAGGTCTGCCTGGCCGCCACCCGGCTGCTGGTCGAGGCGCCGATCGCCGGGGAGTTCGTCCGGCGCTTCACCGAGCGGGCCGCGGCCCTGGTCCAGGGCGACCCGCGGGACGAGGCCACCGACGTCGGCCCCAACATCCACCCGCGCCAGGTGGAGAAGATCGACGGGTTCGTCCGCCGGGCCCTCGCGGCCGGGGCCCGCGCCGTCATCGGCGGCGAGCGCGGGGACGGCCTGTACTACCGGCCCACCCTGCTCACCGACGTGGCACAGGACAGCGAGATCGTCCAGGAGGAGGTCTTCGGCCCGGTGCTCACGCTCCAGACGTTCGAGACCGAGGAGGAAGCCGTCCGGCTGGCCAACGACACCCGCTTCGGCCTGGCCGCCACCGTCGCGACCGGTGACCGCGAGCGCGCCCGCCGGGTCACCGAGCAACTGGTCGCGGGCACGGTCTGGGTCAACTGCTTCTTCGTGCGCGACCTGCGCGCGCCCTTCGGCGGCTCCCGCGAGTCCGGCGTCGGCCGCGAGGGCGGCACCTGGAGCTTCGACTTCTACTGCGACCTGAAGAACACCGTCACCGCGCCGAAGGGCTGGAACGACCATGGGTGAGATCGTCGGGGCGGGCCTGCTCGCGCACGTGCCCACCATCGTGCTGCCCGAGCGCACCCGGCTGGAGCTGAACGAGGGCAAGGAGATCAGCCTCGTCACCGGCCTGCGCGAGCTGCGCAGGGACGTCTTCGAGCGCGACGACTACGACACCGTCGTGGTGCTGGACTCCCACTGGGCCACCACGGTCGAGTTCGTGGTCACCGCGCAGGCGCGCCGGGCCGGGCTGTACACCTCCGAGGAGCTGCCGCGCGGCATGTGCCGGATGCCGTACGACTTCCCCGGCGACCCCGAGCTGGCCCGCAGCGTGGCCTCCTTCGCGGGCCGGCACGGCACCTGGATCACCCCCATCGACGACGAGTACCTGCCGATCTACTACGCCACCACCAACCTGTGGAAGTACCTCGGCGAGGGCCTGCCCGCCAAGCGCTGGGTGAGCATCGGCGTCTGCCAGACCGGCGACATGGAGGACCACCTGCGGCTCGGCCGCGCGCTGGCCGACGGCGTCGCGGCCACCGACCGCCGGGTGCTGGTGATCGCCTCCGGCGCGCTGTCGCACACGTTCTGGCCGCTGCGCGAGCTGCGCGACCACGAGTCCAGCGACCCGCGGCACGTCTTCACCCCCGAGGCCCGCGCCGCCGACCTGCGGCGCATCGAATGGTTCCGGCAGGGCCGGCACGACGAGGTGCTGCGCACGATGCCGGAGTTCCGGACGTACAAGCCCGAGGCCCGCTTCCACCACTACGTCATGCTGGCCGGCGCCCTCGGCGAGGAGCGCTGCACGGCCCCCGCCCGCCAGTACGGCGAGTACGAGAACTCCGTCGGCACCGGCCAGGCCCTGCTCTGGTTCGACCGCCCGTCCGGCGGCTGGACCGCACCCCGACAGGAGAACGCCCATGCCTGAGTACCGCCGCGTCCTGCTGGACGGCGCCGTCACCGAGACCGTCCGCGACGGGGACGAGCTCGTCGCCGCGGACGGCCGCCGGATCGGCGCCGACGAGGCCGCGCACCTGCCGCCGGTCGTCCCCACGAAGATCATCGCGGTGCACCTCAACCACCGCAGCCGGGTCGAGGAGTTCCGCACCCGGCTGCCGGACGCGCCGACCTACTTCCACAAGCCCACCTCCTCGCTCAACTCCCACCGGGGCGCGGTCGTGCGGCCCGAGGGCTGCAAGTGGCTCAACTACGAGGGCGAGATCGCCATCGTCATCGGCCGGACCTGCCGCAACATCGCCCCCTCCGAGGCCGGCGCGCACATCGCGGGCTACACCGTGGCCAACGACTTCGGGCTGCACGACTTCCGCGACACCGACGCCGGCTCCATGCTGCGCGTCAAGGGCTCCGACACGCTCTGCCCGCTCGGCCCCGGCCTGGTGACCGGCTGGGACTTCCGCGGCAAACGCCTGCGCACGTACGTCAACGGCGAGGTCGTCCAGGACGGCAACACCGACGAGATGACCTGGGACATGCACTACCTGGTCGCCGACATCGCCCGGACGATCACCCTCTTCCCCGGCGACGTGCTGCTGTCGGGCACCCCGGCGGGCTCGCGGCCCGTCCGGCCGGGGGACGTCGTCGAGGTCGAGGCCGAAGGGCTCGGCCGGCTGACCAACCACGTCGTGACCGGGCCGGTGCCGATCCGCTCCGACGTCGGCGCGCAGCCGACGGAGTCGGAGGAGGTGCGCTCGACCGCGCTCGGCGGCGACTGGGAGTTCCGCGGCGTCCGCCCGCCGCGCCGCTCGTGAGCCGCCCGTGAGCCGCCCGGGGCGGCGGACGGCCGCCCCGGGCGTTCACAGGGGGTGGCTGAGGATGCGGCGGCCCTCGTCGCGGAAGCCGCGCTTGCCGTAGTAGGCGAACAGGTGGCTCACGTCGGCGCCGTTCGGGGCGATCACGACCTCCAGGGCCGTGCAGCCGCGGGCGGCGGCCCACCGGCGGCTGTCCTCGATCAGCTGCTCCGCCTCGCCCCGCCGCCGCGCCTCCGGCGCGACGAACAGGTCCTCCAGCTCGGCGTACAGCCCCTGCTCCAGCCCGAACGTGGTGGTGGTGATGCCGAACGCGACCAGCCGGCCCGCGCTCTCGCTCACCGCCACCCGGACGCCGGGCTCGGCGATCAGCCTGGCGAGGTTGGCCTTCAGCGTCTGCGCCGGGGTGGTGAAGCCGTCCTCGGCGTAGAAGGCGACGGCGAGGTCATGGAGTGCGGGCAGGTCGTCAGGGACGGCGGCGCGGATCATGGCAGCCATGATGCCCCGACTCGCGGACGAGCGCGTCGAACAGGGCTTGCTGGGCCGGATCACGGTGGGCGGTGTCCTCGGGATGCCACTGCACGGCGGTGAACCAGCCGGGCGCGCCGCCGTGCTCAAGGGCCTCCACCGTGCCGTCGGCGGCGTGCGCGGCGGGGGACAGGCCGTCGCCGAGCCGCTCGACGCGCTGGTGGTGGAAGCAGGACGCCTCCATCTTCGCCGCGCCGGTCGCGCGTTCCAGCAGGGTGCCGGGGCGCAGCGACACCGGGTGCACGACGTGCCGGTGGCCGCCCTCGGGGCCGCCCATGTCCTGCTCCAGCGTGCCGCCGAGGGCCACGTTGACGACCTGCAGGCCGCGGCAGATCGCCAGCGTGGGCAGCCCGGCGGCCAGGGCGTGGCGGGCCAGGGCCAGGTCGAAGGCGTCCTGGTCGTCGTCCACGTCGTAGACGTCCTCGTGGGTGTCGGGGGCGCCGTAGCGGTGGGGGGCGACGTCGCCGCCGCCGGGCAGCAGCAGGCCGTCGAACCTGGCCATCCGGCCCGCCACGTCGTCCGCGGCCGCCGGATGGATGGTCGCCGGTTCGCCGCCCGCCCGCCACACGGCCTCCACCAGGGCGCGGGCGCTCACCTCGGCGGCGTACCGCAGGGCCGAGGCGGTGGCGGAGAAGCGGGCGGGGATCGCGATCAGGGGTCTCACAGCTGGATCCAGGTGGTCTTGAGCTCGGTGTACTTCTCCAGCGCGTGCGCCGACTTGTCGCGGCCGTTGCCCGACTGCCGCATGCCGCCGAAGGGCACGGTCAGGTCGCCCTCCTCGTAGCAGTTGACCCAGACGGTGCCCGCCCGCAGCGCGCGGGCGATGCGGTGCGCGGTGCCCAGGTCGGAGGTCCACAGGCCGGCCGCGAGACCGTACTCGGTGTCGTTGGCCAGGCGGACGGCCTCCTCGACGTCGTCGAAGGCCAGCACGGACAGCACCGGGCCGAAGATCTCCTCCCTGGCCAGCCGGGAGCCGGGGTCCACCCGGTCGAAGACGGTGGGTTCGAGGTAGGCGCCGCCGGTGCCGGCCAGGATGCGGCCGCCGCCCGTACGCAGCCGCGCGCCCTCGGCGAGACCCGCCTCGACGTGGCCGCGCACCCGTTCCAGGTGGGCCTCGCCGACCAGGGCGCCCATCTCCGTGGCCGGGTCGAGCGGGTCGCCGACGCGCAGCGCGCGGGCCCGGGCGACCACGGCCTCCGTCACCCGGTCGGCCACCGACCGGTGGACCAGCAGGCGGGACGGCGCGGTGCACATCTCGCCCTGGTTGAAGAAGACGCCCCAGGCGGCGGTGGCCGCGGCGGCCTCCAGGTCGGGGGCGTCGGGAAGGATGATGTTGGGCGACTTGCCGCCCAGCTCCAGCCACACGCGCTTGAGGTTGGAGTCGGCCGAGTAACGGAGGAAGTGCCGTCCGACGGCGGTGGAGCCGGTGAAGGCCAGCACGTCCACGCCGGGGTGCAGGCCGAGCGCCCGCCCGGCGGTGGGGCCGTCGCCGGCGACCACGTTGAGCACGCCCGGCGGCAGCCCGGACTCGGTGGCCAGCCGCCCCAGCTCCAGGGCCGACAGCGGCGACAGCTCCGACGGCTTCAGCACGACGGTGCACCCCGCGGCCAGGGCGGGGGCCACCTTCCACGAGGCCAGCGTGAGCGGGAAGTTCCACGGCACGACCGCGCCGACGACGCCGGCGGGCTCGCGGGTGACCAGCGCGAGGGCGTCGGCGGGCACGTGCGGGGCCTCGTCGGCCAGTTTGCCGGCCAGCTCGCCGTACCAGCGGAAGGTGGTGATCGCGGCGCGCAGCTCGATGTCGTGCGCGTCGGTGATCGGCTTGCCCATCTCCAGGCTGACGAGCAGCGCCAGGTGCTCGCGCCGCTCCTCGATCAGGGACGCCAGCCGCACCAGCGCCCGCCCGCGCTCGGCGGGCGCCATCCGCGGCCACGGGCCCGAGTCGAACGCCCGCCGCGCCGCCGACACCGCGAGCCCGACCTCCGCCTCGCCGCCGTCGGCCACCTCGGCCAGCACCCGGCCGTCGCGCGGCGAGCGCACCGTGAAGGACGCGCCGCCGGGCTCGTCGGCGCCGTCGACGTGGTGCGCGGACGGCGGCGTGACCGCCGCGGCCCGGCTCAGCCATTCCTCGTGGGTCACGACGTGCCCCGCTCGCCGGCGGCCACGTGTTGTTCGGTGGCGAACGTCTGGTCGAGCGTCGGCATGTCGCCGTTGACCGGCATCGTCGGCCCTTCTGTCGCGGACGGGTGCTCCGAAAATGTACGGTCCCAAACGATCGGCCGTCAATGGCCTGCCGCCGCGCGCGGGGAACCGGGCCCGGCGGCCCGCTCGTTGGCCGGTCGTCACCCTTCCGTGGAGGATCCTTGTTACGACTCGCCTGCCTCGCGCTCGTCGCCGCGCTGACCGCCGGGTGCACCGTCGCCGACACCGGCCCGCCGGCCTCGCCGGAGGAGACCGAAGAGGTCATCGACGACGAGCCCGACGGCGGGTCCGACGACGGGTCCGACGCCGCGGCCCAGGACGGGTCCGCCCGCATCGCCGTCTGCGTGGACACCGGCACGCAGACCAGGGCCGACTACCGCCCGTGCGAGGACGAGCGCCGCGGCTACGCGTGGTACTTCTACGCCGGCGACGCCACCGTCCCCGCGGTGGGGAAGCGGGCCGACGGCGGCACGTACGAGGACCCCGGGGACGACGAGCTCACCAAGGCGTCGCCGCAGGGCGGCCCCGGCGCCGAGACGGCCATCGAGACGCCCTCGGAGTGGGTCGAGGTGTGCGTCGCGAAGCCGTCCCGGCGGCGCGTGGTCAACAACTTCTGCGAGGACCGGCAGGGCGGCTACGGCTGGTACTACATCGCCATCGACGGCCGCGTGCCGCCCGTCGGCGAGCGGGCCGACAACGGCGCCTTCAGGTTCTACGGCGGCGACAGCTACCGGGCCCGCGAGTCGGGCGGCGACGCGGCGGACGCCGCGATCGGCTACGAGGAGACCGTCGAGGAGTGACCCCCGCGGGCCGGCGGTTCGCGGGGACGGCAAGGCGGGCCGGCGGTTCACGGGTTCGCCCGGTCAGCCCGAAGGAGGGCCGGCCGCTACCTGGGGCCGCCGGAGAGCCCGCGGGCGTTGCGGACGACCTTCGGCGGCCGGCCGCCGAACAGCTCGCTGACCGTGACGAAGCGGTAGCCGCGGGCGGACAGGCCCTTCAGCACCCGCGGGAGGGCCTTGACCGTGGTCGGGTGGATGTCGTGGAACAGGATGACGCTGCCGGGGCGGACCCGCTTGAGCGAGACGCGGGCCACTCTGGCGCTGTCGCGGTAGCGCCAGTCGAGGGTGTCCACGCTCCACAGGACCAGCGGCCGGTGCGCCTGCCGCCGCACGTCGCGGTCCGTCGCACCGTACGGGGGGCGTACCAGGCCGGGCACGACGCCCGCGGCGGACTTCACGGCCTGGTCGGTGCGGGCGAGCTGGGACCTGATCGCGGCCGGCGACAGCCTGGTCAGGTCGGGGTGGGACCAGGTGTGGTTGCCCAGCTCGTGCCCCGCCTCGGCCGTGCGGCGCACCACGTCGGGGTAAACGCCGACGTTCCGGCCGACGACGAAGAACGTGGCGTGGGCCCGGTACTTCGCCAGGTGGCGCAGCAGCGTCCCGGTGTAGGGGCCCGGGCCGTCGTCGAAGGTGAGCGCCACGCACTTGACCTTGCGGCAGTCGGGCTTGTCCGCCTCGACGGGCTCGGCGGGCCTGGCGGGCTCGGCGGGCTCGGCAGGCCCGGTGGGCTCGGCGGACGGCCCGGTCCGGTCCGGCCGGTGGCCGGGCTTGTGGTCCGGCTTGTGGCCGGGCCTGTGGTCGGGCTTCGGCGCGGGGGAGGCCGACGGCGCCGGGTGCGTGGGGGAGGGCGTGGGGCCGGCGGGGGTGGCCCCGGTGAGCGCGGTCGTGACGGCCAGTGTCGCCGCGGTCATCCCGATACCGGACAGGTACCGCTTCATGCCGCCGTTCATGACGTTCCCCCTCATGCACCGCCCCCGGTGCGTCATCCCCTGAGAACGGCCCAGAAGGACCGTTCCACAGAGTTGGACACCAGATCCGCCCGCAAGGTTCGCAAGAGTGCTCCGGATGAAGGTTTCTCCCATGCTCATGGGGCAGAGGTGTCCGCACGTGACAGCACAGACCGTTCAATGAAGAAGCTGACGCCTTGTCAGGCACGGGAGGCATCGAGGATGCGGAACGGCCGGACCAGTACGACGCTCGCCCTCGCGGGGCTCCTGCTCGCCGGATGCGCCTCCGGTGGCGGCGGCGCCCAGCCGGCGGACGGCCCGCGGCAGGCCGAGGGCCCGGTGGCCAAGCTGGCGATCACCCCGGCGGACGGCGCCGAGAAGGTCGCCCCCGACACCGGGATCAGCGTGCGGGTCACCGGCGGCAAGGTCACCAAGGTGACCGTCGCCGACGCCAAGGGACGCCAGGTGACCGGCTCGACGGCGGCCGACGGCGCCTGGCGGCCACGGTGGCCGCTGCGGCCGGCGACGTCGTACACGGTGAGCGCGCAGGCCACCGGCGCCGACGGCAAGGCCGTCACCGGGCGGTCGTCCTTCACCACGCTCAAGCCCAGGAAGGCCCTGCAGAGCGGCATGTCGCCGCTGGACGGCGAGAAGGTCGGCGTCGGGATGCCGGTCCAGCTCCTGCTGTCCCACCCGGTCACCTCCAGGCAGGCCCGCGCGGCGATCGAGCGCTCGCTGGTGGTGGAGATGTCCGAGCCGGTCGAGGGCGCGTGGAGCTGGGTGAGCGACCGCGAGGTGCAGTTCCGGCCGCGCGAGTACTGGCCGGTGGGTGAGAAGGTCAAGGTCGTCGCCCATCTGGCCGGGCTGCGCGCGGGCGAGGACCTGTGGGGGACCAGGGACCGCAGCCTGTCCTTCACCGTCGGCCCCCGGCACGTCACCAAGGTGGACGCCGACCGCCACCGGGCCGTCGTCACCGCGGACGGCAGGGTCGTCCGGACGATCCCCGTCAGCCTGGGCAAACCCGGCGACGACAGCTACTCCGGCATCATGATCGCCCAGGAGAAGGCCGCGGAGACCGTCATGGACTCGGCCACCATCGGGGAGCCGGGCGAGTACCGGATCAAGACCAAGTGGAACGTCCGGATGACCTACAGCGGCACCTTCTTCCACGCCGCGCCCTGGTCGACCGGCGCGCAGGGCAACTCCAACGTCAGCCACGGCTGCGTCAACGCCAGCCCTGCCGACGCTCGCTGGTTCTACGACTTCACCCAGCGCGGCGACGTCATCGAGGTCAAGGGCACCTCGCGCAAACTCCGGTTCGGCAACGGCCCGACCCCGTGGGCCAAGTCGTGGACGGAATGGCTCGCCGGCAGCGCCACGGGCAAGCCCGTGACCGGTTAGACCCCCATCTGAGGGCAGGACCTGCGCGAACATCAGAATGTCGCCTTGCCCGCGGGGGCCCGCACCACGATCATGTCGCCAATGGACGCCGACGTACCCCTGGACTACTACCTGATCTACGCCGCCGACCGTGGCCGCGGAACACTTCCCCTGGGCATCCTGGTCGAGGAGTTCGTGCTCTGCGACGACTACACGGCCGCGGGCATCGACTGCGCGGAATGGACGGCCGAGTGCGGCGAGTGGCGCGAGTCGCCCGGATCCAGCCGGGCCATCCGGGCCGACCCCGCGCTGCGCGACCGGGTGCTGCCCGTGACCCGGCGCGACGCCCGCGAGACCTACTCGATGCTCGGCGGCGGCGCGCTGCCGGAGGAGGCCGAGCTGCGGGCCTTCTTCCAGTACCGCCAGGCGCTGCCCGCCGCGCCCCCGCTCGACCTGGGCGGCTCCCCTTCGGCGCAGACCCGGCGCTACCGCATCCTGTTCGCGGGCGAGCTCGGCGAGCGCGGCCTGGCGAACGTGCGCACGGTCCTGCGCCTGGAGCCGCCGCGGGAGAACCCGCGGGCCAGGATCGCCGGCACCGCCACGGCGACCGCCGCCGGGCACACCTTCACCTGGGAGCTGCGGCGCATCGGCCCCGGCATCGCCTGGTGCCTGGACGTCACCGTACGCCTGAGCGCCGGCCCGCTGGCCGCCATCGGCGCCCTGCTGCACCACCACCGGCAGGCGATCCGCGGCCAGGGCCTGATCCCCGTGACCATCGAACGCTTCGCCTGACGCGGGAGGGCGGGGAAGGGGCGGGGCCAGCTATTCATGTAAAGCCAGTAGGAAATGTTGACTTAGCGTTCCGGGTTCCGTAGCTTCGTACGCATGAGCCCCGGCCTCTACCTGACCCGGCGCCCGCACGTGGACTACGGCCACGTCGCCAGCGCGCAGTGTCGCTGATCACGCACCTCCGGCAGACCTCCCTCCCCCCTGCGCAGTTCTCCCCAGAGGAACTCATCGTGATCAACGTCAGACGTGCACTCCTCGCCGTGCTGCTCGCGACCGTGACCGTCGGCTGCGGCGCGGCCGAAGGCTCGGCGATACCCGGCGAATCGGAGGTGAAGGAGCTTCGCTACCAGGGCAGCGTGGGCGCCGTCACCTTCCCCGAACTGGCCGCGGAGCTCGGCTACCTCGGCGACGTCAAGCTCAAGTGGGTGGGCAACACCACCTCCGGGCCGCAGGACATCCAGTCCGCGGCCACCGGCCAGACCGACTTCGGCGGCGCCTTCAACGGCGCCGTCATCAAGCTCAAGGCGGCCAAGGCCCCGATCAAGGCGGTGATCGGCTACTACGGCTCGGACGAGAAGTCGTTCAGCGGCTACTACGTCAAGGACGACAGCCCCATCAAGACCGCCCGCGACCTCATCGGCAAGAAGATCGGCGTCAACACCCTCGGCGCCCACCACGAGGCCGTGATCAAGGAGTACCTCAAGCGTCAGGGGCTGACGCCGGCCGAGATCGAGCAGGTCCAGCTCGTGGTCATCCCGCCGGTCAACACCGAGCAGGCGCTGCGGCAGGGGCAGCTCGACGTCGGCACGCTCGGCGGCGTGCTCAAGGACAAGGCGCTCGAACGCGGCGGGCTGCGTCCGCTGTTCACCGACGTCGAGCTGTTCGGGCCGTTCACGGCCGGGTCCGTCGTGCTGCGCGAGGACTTCATCGCCAAGAACCCCGGCACCGTCAGGACCTTCGTGGCCGGCTTCGCCAAGGCCATCGCCTGGGCGCAGACCCACCCGCGCGAGGAGGTCGTCGCCAAGTTCGAGCAGATCATCGCCAAGCGCGGGCGCAACGAGACCACCGACGTCGTGAAGTTCTGGAAGAGCACCGGCATCGCGGGCAAGGGCGGCGTCATCGACAGCCGGGAGTTCCAGCGGTGGATCGACTGGCTCCAGCGCGAGGGCGAGATCCGTCCCGGCCAGGTCAAGGTCACCGACCTCTACACCAACGAGTTCAACCCCTACGCGAACGGGAGCGGCTCATGACCGCCACGATCAGCGAGACCGGCGTCCAGACGAAGATCGGCATCCGGAACGTCTCCAAGGAGTTCACGGTCAGGGACGCGGGCGAGCCGTTCACCGCCCTGTCCGGGATCGACCTCGACGTCCGCGAAGGGGAGTTCCTGACGCTCGTCGGGCCGAGCGGCTGCGGCAAGTCCACCCTCCTCGACCTGGTCGCGGGCCTCACCGAGCCGACGTCGGGCCAGATCGTGGTCAACGGCGCGCCCGTCACCGGGCCCGGCCTCGACCGGGGGATCGTCTTCCAGCAGTACGCGCTGTTCCCGTGGCGGACCGCGCTGGCCAACGTGGCCTTCGGGCTGGAGGCCAAGGGCGTGCCCAGGGCCGAGCGTACGGAACGGGCGCGGCGGCACCTGGAACTGGTCGGACTGTCCGGCTTCGAGGACCGCTACCCGCACGAACTGTCGGGCGGCATGCGCCAGCGCGTCGCCATCGCCCGCAGCCTGGCCTTCGACCCCGACGTCCTGCTGATGGACGAGCCGTTCGCCGCGCTCGACGCGCAGACCCGCGAGTCGCTCCAGGAGGAGCTGCTGCGCATCTGGCAGCACACCCGCAAGACCGTCGTGTTCATCACGCATGGCATCGACGAGGCCGTCTACCTGGGGCAACGCGTCGCCGTGATGACCTCCAGGCCCGGCCGGATCAAGGAGATCATCGAGGTGGAGTTCGACTCGCGCGAGGGCGACCTGCGGGCCGACCCGCGTTTCGGCGAGTACCGGCACCACGTGTGGGGGCTGCTGCGCGACGAGGTCGCCGCGGCGCAGGTGCAGGAGCGGAAGGCGGCGATCCGGCATGACTGACGCGCGCGCCGACGAACGGACGCGCCCCGAGGGCGACGTCCACTGGTACGACCTCCCCGACGACGACCCCGACCCCGCCACGCGGGACGAGCCCACCGCTGTCCGGCCCACCGCTGTCCGGCCCACCGAGGGGGAGGACCGGAAGGCGGCGCCGGCGGGAACGGCGGGAACGAGCCGGAAGGCGGCGCCGACCGGAACGAGCCGGAAGGCGGCGTCCCCCGCGGCGACGTGGCGGCGGGCGGGCGGGCTGGCGCGGCGGGCGGGGCGGAACTCGGCCGCGATCCTGCTGCTGATGGCCGCCTGGGAGGCGCTGCCCCGCCTCGGCGTGGTGGACCCCGTCTTCGTGCCCCCGCTGTCGGAGAGCCTGGCCGCCGGCGCGGACCTGCTGCTCACGGGCCGGCTCCCGGAGCACCTGGAGGCGTCGCTGGCGCGCTCGCTGTCCGGGTTCGGGCTGGCGATCGTGCTGGCCATCCCGCTCGGGCTGCTGATCGGCTGGTACAAGCCCGTCGCCGACTTCCTCACCCCGCTGCTGGAGGTGTTCCGCAACACCTCGGCGGTCGCGCTGCTGCCGGTCTTCACGCTCATCCTCGGCATCGGCGAGACGACGAAGGTGGCGTTCGTCCTGTACGCCTGCTCCTGGCCCATCCTGCTCAACACCGTCAGCGGCGTGAAGACCGTCGAACCCCTGCTGATCAAGTCGGCCCGGTCGATGGGCCTCGGCCCGGTGCGGCTGTTCCAGAAGGTGATCCTGCCGGCCGCCGTGCCCACCATCTTCACGGGGGTGCGCCTGGCGGGCGCGTACTCGATCCTCGTCCTGCTGTTCGCCGAGATGGTCGGCGCCAAGGCCGGGCTCGGCTACCTCATCCTCGACGCCCAGTCCAGCTTCCGCATCCCCGACATGTACGCCGGCATCATCACGATCTCCGTGGTCGGCCTGCTGTTCAACCTGCTCCTGATCGGCGTCGAGCGCCGCTTCTCCACCTGGAGGACCACGTGACGAGAAAGCTCCACCTGAACGCCTTCCTCATGGGCGTCGGCCATCACGAGGCCGCCTGGCGGCACCCCCGCACCGAGCCGAGCCGCCTGACCGACGTCCGCCACTACCAGGAGCTGGCCAGGATCGCCGAGCGCGGCAAGCTCGACTCGCTCTTCCTCGCCGACGGCGTGGCGCTGCAGGGCGACGTCCGGCACAACGCGCTCGGCGGGCTGGAGCCGCTCACGCTGCTGGCCGCGCTCGCCTCGGTGACCGACCACATCGGCCTGATCGCGACCGTCTCCACGACCTACAACGAGCCCTTCCACGTGGCGCGCAAGTTCGCCTCCCTCGACCACATCAGCGGCGGCCGGGCCGGCTGGAACATCGTCACCTCCGCCAGCGAGGCCGAGGCGCTCAACTTCGGCGTCGAACGCCCCACGCACGCCGCCCGCTACGCCAGGGCGGACGAGTTCCTGGAGGTCGTCGGCAAGCTCTGGGACAGCTGGGAGGACGACGCCATCGTGGGCGACCGCACCGGCGGCCGCTACGCCGACACCGGCAAGATCCATCCCGTCGAGCACATCGGCCGCCACTTCGCCGTCCGGGGGCCGTTGAACACCTCCCGCTCCCCGCAGGGCCGCCCGCTGCTGGTGCAGGCCGGGTCGTCGGAGGACGGCAAGGAGTTCGCCGCCCGGCACGCCGAGGCCGTCTTCACCGCCCAGCAGACCCTGGAGGAGGGCCAGGAGTTCTACAGCGACCTCAAGCGGCGGGTGGCCGCCCACGGCAGGCAGCCCGGCGACGTGCTCGTCCTGCCCGGCGTCTCGCCGATCATCGGCTCGACCGAACGGGAGGCGCTGCACCTGGAGAAGGAGCTCGAAGACCTGATCATCCCCGCCTACGGCCTGGCCCAGCTCTCCCACCTGACCGGCATCGAGCTGACCGAGGACGACCTCGACCGGCCGCTGCCGGACGTGGCCGTCGAGACCGAGGGTGCCCAGAGCCGGCGCAAGCTCGTCATCGACCTGGCCAGGCGGGAGCGCCTGACGGTCAGGCAACTGCTCAACCGGCTGGCCGGCGGCCGCGGCCACCGCGTGGTCGCCGGGACGCCCGAGCAGATCGCCGACCAGCTCCAGGAGTGGTTCTTCACCGGGGCCGCCGACGGCTTCAACATCATGCCGCCGCTGCTGCCGTCGGGCCTGTCCGACTTCGTGGACCACGTCGTGCCGGAATTGCAGGTCAGGGGCCTGTTCCGGTACGAGTACGAGGGCCGTACCCTCCGCGACAACTACGGCCTGACCCGGCCCGTCTCCCAGTACGCGGCCGGGCTGGCGGCGGCGGTGGCCGGATGAGCGTCGTCGCGCTGGTCGGCAACCCCCGCGAGGGCTCCAGGACGCGGACCGTGGCCGTGGCGGCCGCCGAGGCCGTCGCGCTGCGGCTCGGCCTGCCGGGCGTGCAGGACGTGATCGACCTGTCCGCGCTGGGGCCGCACCTGCTCGCGCCCGGGCCCGCGCCCGGCGTCGAGGTGGCGCTGGAGCTGGTCGCCGAGGCTCGGGTGCTGGTGGTGGCCAGCCCCACCTACAAGGGCACGTACACCGGGCTGCTGAAGGCGTTCCTCGACCGGTTGCGGCCGGAGGCGCTGGCCGGGGTGGCGGCGTTGCCGCTGCTGGTCATGGGCGATCCGAAGCACGCGCTGGCGGTCGAGGTGCACCTGCGGCCGCTGCTGGTGGAGCTGGGCGCGACCGTGCCGACGCCGGGGCTCGCGGTGCTGGAGTCGCAGCTGCCCGTGCTGGAGGAGCTGCTGGGCCGCTGGGCGGAGCGGGTCACGCCGCAGGTGGCCGCGGCCCTCGCGGTCGGCCATCCGGCCACCGCCTGAAGGGCGGTGGGCCGGCTGAATAGCCGCGGCCCGCCTGAAGGACGGCGGGCCGGCCGAAGGACCGCAGTGCCGTGCGCCTGAGGGCGGGGGCGCCGCGTGGGTAGCGGGCGGGCGGGGGTGCGGGGTCAACGCCAGTCGCCGGACTGGAGCGCCCCCGCCGCCTGCGGTCCCATCGTGACCAGGCCGCCGTCCACGAACACCGACGAGCCCGTCATGTACGAGGCGGCCGGCGAGGCCAGGAAGGCGATGACCGCGGCGACCTCCCGGGCGTCGCCCGGCCGCGGGATCGGGTACCCCGGACGGCTCCCGGCCCGCGGCGGCCGGTCCTCCTGCCCGGTCATCGGGGTGGCGATCTCGCCGGGCGCGACCGTGTTGACCGTGATGCCGTGCGCGGCCAGCTCCAGCGCCAGCACCCGGCTGAGCAGCTTCAACCCGCCCTTGGCCGCGCAGTACGGCCCCGCCCCCACCCTCGGGTACTCCTCGTGCACGCTGGTGACGTTCACGATCCGGCCGCCGCGCCCCTCGGCGACCATCCGCCGGGCCGCCCGCTGCGCGCACAGGAACGGCCCGTCCAGGTCCACCGACAACACCGAACGCCAGCGCTCGTAGTCCATGTCGAGCAGCGGCTCCGACGACCCGGTGCCGGCGTTGTTGACCAGCACGCCGAGCCCGCCCAGATCCCCGGCCAGCTCGTCGACGACGTGCGCGGCGCGTACCGGGTCGGTCAGGTCGTGGCGGCGCACGGCCGCCGCCTTGCCCGCCTCCCGTACCAGCGCGGCGGTCTCCCGGGCGCCGTCCTCGTCCTCGTGGTAGGTGATCCCCACGTCGAACCCGTGCTCGGCCAGCAGCACGGCGGTGGCCCTGCCGATGCCGGAGTCGGCGCCCGTGACGACGGCGACCCGGTCGTAGGTGTCGGTCATGCCGTCCCCCTGCCCCGCACCCCGGCGCCTAACGCGGCCGGGCTCACCAGGGGGCGGGGGCCGGTGGGGGGACCACCGGAGGGCGGTCGTCGCAGGTGAGGGTGTTGGGCAGGAGCCAGGGGGCGAGCCAGCCGTCGTTGCCGCCGCCGTCCGTCAGCGCGAACTCCGAGCCGGACGGGGTGAAGTGGAAGGTGCCGCAGTTGTTCACGGGGACCGCGCCCACGTTGCGGGCGTGCACGTTCTCGAAGGCGGCCGAGCCGGCGGCGCGGGCGCTGAGCACCGAGGTGCCCGTGCCGTCCACCCGGACGTCCTTGAAGCGCAGGCCGGTGATGGAGTAGAGGTCCTTGACGGGCCAGTCGGCGACCAGCATGACGGCGTTGTAGGTGTTGTCCAGGTAGTGGTCGCCGGTCACCCGGATGTCGGCGTCGATGTCCCGCTCCAGGGCGTAGAACCAGATGGCGCCGAGGCCGATCTTCCAGTTCAGCTCGTACGTGCCGGCCCGCACGGTGGTGTTGCCGGTGATGTCCAGGCGGCCGGTGAACGGCTCGGCGCCGAAGCGGGAGCCGACCTGCAGGGCGCTGCCCTCGCGGACGGGGTCGGCGATCAGGTTGGCCGAGACGGTGTTGTCCGTGCCGCCGTAGATCGCGATGCCGTTGGCCAGCACCGGCGTCTGGACCGTGTTGTGGTCGAACGTGTTGCGCGCGTCCGCCGTGCGCTCCGACCACATCGCCAGGCCGTCGTCGCCGGAGTTGCGGACGAAGTTGTCCGACACGACCGTGCCGGTGACGCCGGTGTGCAGGTTGAGCCCGTCGGCGATCTGGTCGGCGATCACGTTGCCGGTGACACGGGTGCCGCTCATCGGGCCGTCGAACCAGAGGCCGACCTTGGTGTGGTGGATGTAGAGGCCCTCGATCGTGGAGTCGCTCATCGCGCCGCCGACGCCGTTGACCTGGTCGGTGTCGATGCGGCGGCGGACGTCGCCCTCGATGGCGAACCCGGACAGGTGCACGTTGCGGCTGCCGCCGGCCGCGGCGTCCTTGCCGTAGAAGCCGACGCCGGTGTGGACGGACCCGTCGGGCGCCGGGGCGTCCAGGGCGACCTCGCGGCCCTTGATGATCGTGTACCAGCTTCCGGCGCCGGTGATCGTCACGTCGTCCACGACGATGTGCCGGTTGACCTGGTACGTGCCGGGCGGGACGTACACCTTCAGATGGGCGCGCCTGGCGAAGGCGACGGCCCGGTCGAAGGCGGCCGACGACTCGCGGCGCCCGGACGGGTCGGCGCCGAAGGCCAGCACATCGGCCGCGACCGGCTCGATCCGCGGCGGGGCGACGAGCTCGGAGTCGAGCAGGTCGATGACCGTCCAGGCGGCCCCGGCGCCCGCCGTCAGCCGGATCCGGTCGCCCGCCCGGTAGGTGCGCCCGAGCAGCAGGCGCTGTTCGTCGTAGAAGTGGCTGGGCCGGAACGGCTTGACGATCGCCGGGGCCGGGGTGGTGGCGCTGGGCACGCAGGAGCACTCGGTGATCCACCAGTCGGGGTGCAGCAGGTCGGCCCCGGGGTCGTCGGTGAAGGGGTACTGGTTGTACAGCCAGGAGTACTGCGAGGTCAGCGTCATGGTGGCCCGGTGGCGGCCGTTGACCGCGACGTCGAGCGGCGCGGTGATGCCGCCGCCCGCGGGCGCGTCGGGGATGCTGTAGCGCACCGTGATCGCGTTGGCCGCGGCCGGCAGGGTGAACTCGACGTGCCGGCCGGGCGTCAGCCGGACCGCCCGCCGCCCGGACGCCTCGGCGGGCAGCGTGTAGGCGGTGCGGTCGGGGCCGATGACCGTGCCGTCCGTCGGGGCGTTCTCGGCCTCCTGCTCGGCGAAGCCGACGCGCGCGCCCCGGCCGGCGACCAGGGCGGGGTCGAGGGCTGCCCTGGTGACCACGGGCCGCGGCGCCGTACCGGCCTTGGTGGCGGTCTCGGCGGCGGTCTCGGTGGCGGCCTGCGCGGGGACGGCGAGCGAGGCGAGGGGGAGAGCGAGAGCCGCGGCGAGCACCGCCACGACCCTCCGGGATGTGCTCGTGCCTGACATCCGAAGCTCGATTCTCTCGGGGGGTGAGGTGACAGTAGGACCCCACGCCCCCGAGACACAAGCCTTCTGTGAAGGAGTTCCGGAGTTCTGTGTTTGAGCTGCAAATGTTTGTCGATTTCTTGCGCGCAGGCGCGCAAGCGGTTTGCGTCAGGGCAGCCAGCTCACCCGGCCGTGCAGGGCGGCGTACCCGACGAAGGCCACCACGTCGATCAGCGTGTGCGCGATCACCAGCGGCATCGCGCGCCCCCACCGCTGGTACAGCCGCCCGAACACCAGCCCCATGACCACGTTCCCGACGAACCCCCCGAACCCCTGATACAGGTGGTACGACCCCCGCAACACCGACGACACGACCACCGCCCGCCACGGCCCCCAGCCCGCCTGGTTCAGCCGGTGCAGCAGGTAGCCGCTGACCAGAACCTCCTCCAGCACGCCGTTCTGCGCGGCGGCCAGCAGCAGGACCGGCACCCGCCACCACACCTCGGGCAACTGGCCCGGCACCACCGTCAGGTTGACGCCCAGCGCGTAGACCACCAGGTAGAAGGCCAGCCCCGTGCCGCCGATCGCGGCGGCGAGCAGCGCGCCGCGCAACGTGTCGCGGCCCGGCTCACGCAGGTCCACCCCGATCGTCCGCAACGACTCGCCCGAGCGGACCAGCAGGTACGCCACCAGCGCGACCGGCGCCACCGAGATCGCGATGTCCACGAGCTGCAACGTCAGGTCCAGCCACGGCCGCCCGGGGGCCAGCGAGCCGACCAGCACGGCCTGCTGCCCCTTCAGCTCCTTGGGCGCGGTCAGCGAGCCAATCAGCCGGACCAGCGACAACACCGCGCTGGCGCCGAGCGAGACCGACAACACGACGAGGATCTCGGCTCTGATGAGCCTGGGGCCGAGGGCCGGAGCGGGTGCGAGTGACTGGGTGTGCATGGGCCGCAGAGTAGCCGCCCAGCGCTCCGATCCGGATAAAGCACCCCTTGTCGGCGGGTCCCGGAGCTCGGTGGCCGGAGCGGGCGGACTTCCGCCGGCTCAAGCCGATGTCACACTTCCCGTCCCGGGTTCCTCTCAACGGGCATGAACGACATGATTCTGGTCACCGGCGCCACCGGGACGTTCGGTCGCCCGCTGGTCGAACTGCTCACCGCCCGAGGGGTCAAGGTGCGCGCCGTCACCCGATCGGCGGCCGGGGTGCGCCTGCCCGCCGGGGCCGAGGCCGTCGAGGGCGACCCGGCCCGCCCCGAGACCCTCGCCGGCCACCTGGACGGCGTCACCGCCGTCTTCCTGCACCCGCGTGCCATCGGCGACGGGGCGCCCGGCCTGCTCGCCCGTGCCGCCGAGCGCGGGGCGCGGCGGGTGGTGGCCCTGTCCGCGATGAACGTCGACGAGCCCCTCGACGAGCAGCCCTCCCGTTTCCGCGGCGACCGCAACAAGGAGGCCGAGGCCGCCGCCGTGGACAGCGGCCTGGAGTGGACCAGCCTGCGCGCCGCCTCCTTCGCCGGGAACGCCCTCCAGGCGTGGGCCCCGCAGATCCGGGCCGGGGACGTCGTCCGGTACGTGCACGCCTCCTTCCAGGAGGTGCCGATCGACGAGCGGGACCTGGTCGAGATCGCCGCCAGGACGCTGCTCGGCGGCCACGCCGGACGCCGGCTCGAACTGACCGGGGCCGAGTCGCTGACCCACGCCGCGATGGTGGCCGTGCTCGGCGAGGCGATCGGCCGGCCGCTGCGCCTGGAGGAGATCCCGCCGGAGGCCGCCGCACGGCGCCTGGTCGCGGGCGGCCTGCCGGAGCCGTTCGTCCGTGCTCTGCTGGCCCGCTACGCCAGGTACGCCACGCGCCCCCAGCACCCGGTCACCGGGGACGCGGCCGCGGTGCTCGGCCGCCCGCCCCGCACCTTCGGCGACTGGGCCGCCGCCCACGCCCCGGCCTTCGCCCGCCAGGACCACCCGGCCGCCCGCCAAGAGCAGGGCTGACCAGCCGACGCCGACCGGAGGTTTCCCGTGCCGCACTCCACCGCCTACGTCGTCATCGCGCTGGTGACGATCGCCTGCAACGCCTTCTCCGGATTCGCCGCCATGACCCGGCTCGCACCGGTCATGCGGTCGCTCGGCCCCGCGCTCGACCGGTGCGGGGTGCCGCGGTCGTGGCTGGTCTGGCCGATCGGCACGCTGAAGGCGGCCGGCGCGGCGGGGCTGACGCTCGGCCTGTTCGGCGTGCCGCTGGCCGGGACGGCCGCCGCGGCCGGGCTCGTCCTCTACTTCGTGTGCGCCCTCTACACCCACCTGCGCGTGGCCGACCGATCGCCGCAGTTCTACCTGGCGATCGGGTTCCTCGCGCTCGCGGTCGCCACCCTGGCGCTGGACCCGGCGCTGGTGCTGCGGCCCTGAGCGGTCAGCCGCGCTCGGGGACGGCCATCTCGCCGAGGGGCGACCAGTCGTCCTGCGGGACGTTGGCGTTGACGATGCGCGGCGTCTCGGCCAGGTAGCCGGGCAGCACCTGCTGGGCCTGCTTGAAGTGCGCCGACGTCACGTGCGCCGCCCCGGCGTCGTCGTCGCGGAAGGCCTCGACGAGGACGTACTCGGCCGGGTCGTCGAGGCTGCGCGACCAGTCGAACCACAGGCAGCCCGGCTCGGCGCGGGTGGCCTCGGTGAACTCGGCCGAGATCTCCGGCCAGCGGTCGGCGTGCTCCGGCAGGACGCGGAACTTCGCGGTGATGAAGATCATGACGGGCACTCCCCAGGTCGGCGGCGTTACGGCACGAGACTAGCCGCACACCGCCACCCGCCCACGGCGGGCCTCACACGCGTCGCGTCGCCGCCCGCCCACGGCGGGCCGCACGCGCGTCGCGTCACCTGATCACGCCGCAGGCGGTGCGGCCGCCCGCGTCGCCGGTCCTGTGGGTGGCCTCGTCGGGGCCGTCCGGGGCGTAGCGGGCGGGGATGTTGGCCAGGTTGTCGGGGAGCGCGTGCACGATGACCGCGCTGCCGTCGGCGTCGGTCAGCTCCCGCAGCCCGAACCGGTCGGTGACGACCGACGCGGAGCCCGACCCGTCCTTGCCGACCAGCAGCGGCGGCAGGTCGCCCGAGTGCCCGGGGTGGACGGCGCCGGCCAGGTCGAGGTGGCCTCCGGCGGTGAAGAAGGGGGAGACCTGGCCGGTCGCGGGATCGACGGCCTTCGGGTCGCACAGACCCGTCGTGTGGATGTGGAAGCCGTGGAAGCCGGGCGTCAGGCCCTTGACCGAGACCGAGACGCGCGCCGTCCCGAACCCCTCGCGCAGGATGCTGAGCCGCCCGACCGCGACGCCGCTCGTGTCGCGGATGACCACGGGCCGCGGGTCGCCCGGGCGCGCGGCGGTGGCGTCGGCCACCGCGCTCACGCCGATCGCGGCGACCCCGGCGGCGAGCGCGAGGCAGAGCGCCAGATGTGTCCGGCCGAACGTCCGTGCCTTGGGCATGGCGGAACCGTCCCTCGTGAGGCGGAGATGTGCGGACTCATCGAGGGTACGGGCGCGCCGCGCCGCCTGTCGTATAGCTCTTGAGTCACCCGTCGGGGTTATGGACCGGCCGGCGCGCCGCTCAGGGCGTTCCGCCCGCGCCCTGGTCGCCGGGGCCGGTCTCGCCCGGGTCCGTCTGGCCGAGGTCCGGCTCGCCCGGGTCCGTCTGGCCGAGGTCCGGCTCGCCCGCGTCGGGACGGGCCGGCGCGCAGGCGTCCCCGCAGCCGCCGAAGCGCCCGGCGTCGATCGGCGTGAACCGCGTGGCGGGCACGCCCTTCAGCGCCGCCCGCATCGTGTCGTTCCAGATGGGCCCCGGCAGCGAGGCCCCGGCCACGATGGCGAAGTACCGGCCGCCGATCGTGGTGTTCACCAGCTTGTACCGCTGCGACCCGCGCGGGTCGCCGATGCTGACCGCGCCCGCCAGGTCCGGGGTGAACCCGGCGAACCACGCCGAGGCGTACCCGTCGGTGGTGCCGGTCTTGCCCGCCGCCGGGCGGCCGATGCCGCCGACGCGGCTCATCGTGCCCTTGGTGAACACGCCCGACAGGATGTGCGCGGTCGCGTCGGCGACGCCCGGATCGAGCGCCTGCCGGCACGAGGGCCGGTACGAGGTCGGCCGGCCGGTGGCGGCATCGGTGATCCTGGTGATGGCCATCGGCGCGCAGTACCTGCCCCGGGCGGCGAGGGCGGCGTACGCGGTGGCCACCGTCACCGGGTCGGTCTCGTTGATGCCGAGGGTGAACGTCTCGTACTCCTGGAGCTTGCGGCCGTCGGCGCGGGCGATCCCGAGCGACTTGGCCGTCTCCACCGTCCGGCACAGGCCCACCCGCTGCTCCAGCGCCATGAAGAACGTGTTCACCGAGCCCCACGTGCCGGTCCGCAGCGTCTTGAAACCGGGGGAGCCCTCGTCGTTGGTGACCGTCCAGGACGGGTCGCCGACGCCGGCGCCGGCGCAGTTCCTGAAGGCGGCGTTGGAGGGCGCGGTGTAGCCGTTGCCCACGGTGATGCCGTCGTCCACCTTCATGCCCTGCTTGAGCGCCTCGACCAGGGTGAACGTCTTGAACGTCGAGCCCGCCTGGAAGCCGATCAGCCCGCCGTGCCGCGCGTCGGCCACCGCGTTGAAGGAGATCTGCTTCTTCCCGGCCGAGGAGCCGTAGCCGCGGCTGGCGGCCATGGCCCTGATCGCGCCGGTGCCGGGCTCGACCAGCGCCTCGGCGGCCAGGGCGTGGTCGGTGGCGTCGACGTGCTTCCTGATCGCCCGGTCGGCGGCGGCCTGGGCCTTCGGGTCGAGCGTGGTGTAGATCTTCAGGCCGCCCTGCGCGAAGGCGTGTTCCCTGGCCCGCCGCGTGCTGCCGAAGGCCGGGTCAGCCAGCAGCTCGTGCCGGACGTACTCGCAGAAGTACGGGTAGGCGCTGTCGCCGCAGCCATTGGGCAGCCGGACGTCCTTGAACCCCAGCTTCTTGGCCTTGGCCGCGGCCGCCTGCTCCGGCGTGATCCGGCCCAGCTCGGCCATCCGGTCGAGCACCACGTTCCGCCGGGCCAGCAGCAGCGCACGGGCCTTCCTGCCGCGGCTGGGGTCGGTGGTGTTCGGGTCCTGCACGGCGCCCGCCAGCGTGGCGGCCTGTGCCAGGTCCAGCCGGGACGCCGGGACGCCGAAGAACCGCCTGGCCGCGGCCTGCACGCCGTTGGCCCCCGCGCCGAAGTAGGCGATGTTGAGGTAACGGCGCAGGATCTCGTCCTTGCCGTACTTCTTCTCGACGCCCATCGCGTAGCGCAGCTCCTTGAGCTTGCGGGCGTAGCTGGCCTCCAGGGCCTTGTTCTTGTCCTGCTCGGTGTCGGCCGCGTTGAGCAGCACCTGCTTGACGTACTGCTGGGTGATGCTGGAACCGCCCTGGCTGAGCCGGTCGGAGCTGAGGTTCTTGACCAGGGCGCGCAGCGTGCCCTCCATGTCGATCGCGCCGTGCTGGTAGAACCGGTCGTCCTCGATGGCGACGACCGCCGTCCGCATCACCTCGGAGATCTGGTCCAGGCGGACGATCTCGCGGTTCTGGTCGTAGAAGCGGGCGATCACGTTGCCGCGGACGTCGTACACGGTGGAGGTCTGCGCGAGTGGCGGCTCGGCCAGCACCACCGGCTTGAGGTTCAGCTGCTCGGTGGCGGAGACGACCAGCGTGCCGGTGCCGCCGACGGCGGGCAGCGCGATCGCGGCCGTCAGCAACCCGGCCGACATCGCCGCGACCGTGAGCCGGGCGACGTTCGACAGGCGATGGGGCATACGAGAGCACCTCCGGGCGGAAACAGGGCAAGCCCGGACATGACAGCACAGCACGAAAGGCGGCGTCCAAGACCGATATCAGCCGTCCGGTGATATCGGGAGCGATATCACGCCAGCTTACGGGCCACGCGCGAACCCGCGTCGCGCGTGGCCGTCCGGCGGTTCGGAGGGGGAGAGCGGTCAGAGCAGGGACGGCGCGGCCGGCTGCACCTGGTTCTCGACGTGCTCCTTCAGCCGCACCAGATCCTGCCGCAGCTTGCGCGCGGGATGCGCGCCGAGCAGCCCGGCGATGGCGTGCCCGGCCGCCCCCGCGATGGGGTTGTAGCACAGGTGCACCTGGACGCGGGTCCGGCCGTCGGCCTGGGCGTCCACGCGCAGCACGCCGGTGTGGGCGATGAGCTCGCCGTCGCCGGACTTCCAGGCGATCTCCGCGCCCTCCTCGCGCTTGGTCTCGGTGGCGGTGAAGCGGATGCGCGTCCCGGCCGGGCCCCTGATCACCCAGTGGGAGCGCAGCTCGTCGGCCGACAGCCGGACCTCCTCGACGTCCGGCATGAAGCGCGGGAACAGCGAGTAGTCGCTCACCAGCGGCCACACGGCCGCCACCGGCGCCGCGATCGAGACGGCCGCGTTGACGTCGATCGCCTCGCGACCGGCGTTGACGCCGGTCAGGCGGCGCAGCGGCAGGTTCGTCGCGGCCCGCACGGCCAGCGCGGACGCGGCGCAGCGGGTCAGCCAGGACAGCGGCCTCGGCAGCTTGCCGGTGACCGCCCAGACCGAGGCCGCCGCCCCGCCCGCGACCAGCCTGGCCGAGGGCGACCAGCGCTGCTGCAGCAGCTCCGGCACCGCCTTGCGGCGGCGGCCCTGGCCCTGCAGCCGGGGCGCGTCGGTGCCGTCCCTGTGCACATGCCAGTTGGTCTCCACCCGCTTGACGCCCGGGATGCGGCGCACCTTCTGGCGGGCGCGCTCGTCCTCGCCCGCGAGCACGTCGCCGGAGAGCGTCACGACGCGCTCGCGCACGTCGACCTCGACGGCGTGCGGGTGGCTGATGTGGCGGCCCAGTTCGGCGCGTACGCGTTCGTGCAGGACGCGGTCGTCGGCGGTGCCGCCGGTCAGGCGGTACCTGGCCGCCGCGGCCGACCCGCGGCCCCTGTTGGACAGGTCGCGGCCGAGCACGCCCAGGCCGTCGCGCACCTCGTGGGTGGCGTGCGAGCCCTTGTCCCGGACGCGGGCGCGGCGCGACCGGCCCCGGTCCGGATCCAGCAGGTACGTCACCGCGGCCCCGGCGCAGGCGCCCAGCACGGCCGCGACGAACGGGTGCGACCGTCCTCGCGACTCCGTGTGCACGATCTGGATGCGCCGCGGAGCCGGTTGCCGCGATTCCCCGTTGAAGGAGCTGATGCCCCGAAAAGCAGTCGTGCGCATGACCACAATCCCCCTCGCTCGCACTTCCCGCTGGCCGTGGCCTACCCCGCAGGTCACAGCGCTAACGGAGGGCCGTCCGGAGGCGTTGGTCGCCCGCGATACCGGGCAGAGGTGACGATAGGGGATTTAAGGGGAGTTTTGCGATGAAGAGCACGGTTCGCACCGCGACGCAGGCGTTCTGGATCGACGCCGGGCACGGCGGGACGCAGGAGCACTACGGCGAACAGCTGCGCAGGTGGCGGCACGCGTTCGCGGCCACGGGCGGGGAGCCGGGAGCGAGCGGCGTCACGCTGGACCCCCTGCACTTCGCGCTGGCCGCCTGGGAGGTCGCCACCAGACCCGTCGCCGACTCCCCGTACGTGCGCACCCACCCCCGGGTCCTGGACGCGGCCTGCCACCGGGCCGAGGACGGCCGCGACCCGCTGGCCGTGGTCGAGCTCGCCACGCCGCCGCCCGTCCCGCTGCCGGACGGCTGGTCGAGCTGGCGGCGCCAGGGCGAGCAGCCGTACGCGGCCGGCGCGGAGGGCACGCCGACCGCCCTGAGCACGCTGGAGCTGCGCATCCCCCTGTCCGGCGACCGGCTGCCGACGCCCACCCGGCCGCGCGCCGAGGGCCTGCCCAACCTGGACGACGCCCAGGCGTCGCTGGAGGCGTTCGTGGCCGAGCTGAACGCGGCGGTCACCCCGTTCCTGCGCGAGCTGGACGGCGCCGAGGGCGTCCCCGGCACCGGCGGCGCCACGCTGGTCCAGTGGCTGCGCACGCAGATCGAGGCCGACAAGGCCACCGCGGAGGCGGCGGGCGCCGGGCCCTGGCGCTACCTCACGGCCGCCGGCCCGGCCGGCGCCCCGGTACGCCAGGGCGCGGGCGGCGCGCGACGGCTGGAGTTCGGCGGCGGACGGACGGTCACCCGCGTCGGCTTCCACGACGACGACCTGCTCCACCCGGTCGAGGCGATCCACATCGCCCTGCACGACCCGGCCGACGCGATCGCCCGCTGCGGCGCCGAGCTGGCGTTGCTGAACGAGCACACTCCGCCGCTGTCGGCCGGGGACACCGGGGACGCCCGGGACGCCATCTGCCCGCTGTGCGGCGAGGCCGCCGGCTCCCCCTGCCAGACGCTGCGCCACCTGGCCTACGGTTACCGCCTGCGCCCCGGCTGGCGGCCCGAATGGAGCCCCTCCCGCTGACCGCTCCCGGCCCTCGTGTCTACATGTAGTTGCCGTCGCCCTGGGCGCGGACGCCGTCGGGGAGGGGGAGGGCGGCGCGGCCGGCGTGCAGGCCGAGCTGCTGCTGGCGGGCGGCGGCCTGCTGGAGCTGGAGCCCGGCCTGGATGCCCTGGAAGACGCCCTCCAGCCAGCCCACGAGCTGCCCCTGCATGACCCGGATCTCCATCTCCGTCGGCGTCTCGCCGTTCGGGGTGGGCCGCAGGCGCTCCAGCTCGTCGCGCAGCTCGGGCGCGACCGCCCCGGCGACCTCCCGGATGGCCTGCTCGTAGATGCGGTGCATGCGCTCCCTGGCACGCTCCTCCAGGTGCACCCCCTTGGCCTCCTCCAGCAGGCTGCGGGCCATCGCGCTCACGCGGAGCAGCCGGGCGGGCTCCTCGACGCTTTCGATGTCCGTCCTCACGGCATCGCGCAGGGTGTGCTCGCGCTGCTCGTCCCCCGATGCTGGATGCGGCGTCGTCGTCATGTCCTCAGTCCTCGTTCACGCAGGTGAGCGGCTCGCTACCGCCAGCAACAGCCCTTCCCGGTGCCCCGCGGTTCACTCGTGGGAGCGGCCGGAATCCTGGGTAGGGGTCACCCTCATGAACCGGCGAGACGACGATCCAGAGGACGAGTTCTTCGCTCCGGTGCTGCGCGAGCCGCCGCCCCCGGACGAGATCAGCCGCACAGGCGTGGTGAGCGACACCGGCGTGCCCGGCGTGCACGGCGGCGGCGAGGGGCACTGGCCGCGCAGGCCGCCGCCGTCGAACGCGCTCGGCGTGCGGCTGCTGGCCGCCGCGCTGCTGCTGCTCGCCGGGGTCGTGCTGGCGGTGCTCGCGGTGCTGGCCGGACGGCTGCCGCTGGCGCTGCCGCCGGCGGTCCTGGCGGTGGCAGCCGCCGCGTACCTGGTGGTGTTCGCACGGCGGCGCGCCCGCGACGACGGCGGCCCGCCCACCTTCGGCTAGCGCGACGCCGGGGCGGCCACCTGGGGTTTCGTCCTGGCTGTGGGGGTACACGCCCGCTGAGGGGAAGAGGAGCCGAGATGTCTCTCATCGACCGTGACTGTGTCCGCAGGCTGCTGGAGTCCGAGCACGCCGACGCGACGCTCGTGTTCGTCCGGGGCGACTGCGTCGTGCTGCGGGCCGCGGAGATCGACGACGCCCACCGGGGGCTGGTGATCGCCAGCCGCGAGGACGTCATGTCCCAGCTCCCCGACGGCGCCGCGACGGACGGGCAGGCCCTCGACGACCTCGCCGTGCGGCTGGACAACGTGGTGCGCGACCTCGGCGCCTGACCGCGCCGCGGCCGCATGTCCTGAATCTGCAAGCCGCCACGTCCACCTGGGGAAAGACGGTGTCGGTCCCGCCGGGATTCACTGCCGGGAACACGACACGAAAGGGGCCGTTCAGATGCCCGACAACCCCACCGGCGAGTTCTGGAAGGACCTGCGGCCGATCGAGAACTCCTTCCGGCCGGACGCGCTGCCCGAGGTGTACCTGTCCAAGGTGGCCACCGACGACGACCGGTACTACGTGCCGTTCACCGAGACCGTCGGCTCCCGGCCGCTGTGGATCAACGTCAAGGACAACAGCTGGGCCGACATCCTGCGGGCCAAGGAGGCCGGGCTGGTCAACCGGCACTACCACCCGCACGAGGTGTTCGCGTACACGATCTCCGGCAAGTGGGGCTACCTGGAACGCCCCTGGACGGCCACCGCCGGCGACTTCGTCTACGAGGCCCCTGGCGAGGGCCACACGCTGGTCGCCTACGACAGCGGCGAGCCGATGAAGACGTTCTTCATCGTCAAGGGCCCGCTGGTCTGGCTGGACGAGAACGGCGACCCCGACGGCTTCTTCGACGTGCACGACTACATCAAGATGTGCCGCGAGCACTACGAGAAGGTCGGCATCGGCGCCGACTACGTCAACTCCCTGTTCCGCTGACCGCTGCCCCGCCGCATCCCCCGAAATGAGTGCGTCATGACCGACCTCGCGGCCGCGCCGGACACCAGGGCCGCCGACCGGTACGAGAACCGCCTTCTCGTCATCCTCTTCCTGTCCTTCGGCTTCGTCTTCTTCGACCGGCAGGCGCTGTCGTTCCTGGCGCCGTACATGGACCAGGACTTCGGCCTGTCCAACGCCGAACTGGGCACGCTGTCCGGCGTGCTCGCGCTCACCTGGGCGCTGGCCGGGATGTTCGCCGGCCGCCTGTCCGACGCGCTCGGCCGGCGTAAGCCCATCCTGGTCGTGGCCGTGGTGCTGTTCTCGCTGTTCTCGGCCTCCTCCGGGCTGATGGGCGGGTTCGCCGGGCTGCTGGCCGCCCGCGCGCTGATGGGCACGGCCGAGGGCGCCGTGCTGCCGATGGCGCAGTCGCTCATGGTCGAGGCCAGCCGGGAGCGCCGCAGGGGCTTCAACATGGGCCTGCTGCAGGGCTCGTCGGCCGGGCTGCTCGGCGGCATCCTCGCGCCGCTGGTCGTGGTGTGGATCGCCGAGACCTACGACTGGCGGGTCGCCTTCTACGTCACGATCCTGCCGGGCCTGGTGATGGCCCTGCTGATCGCGAAGTTCGTCCGCGAGCGGTCGCCGCGGACGGCGGCCGAGGCGCCCGCCAAGGAGCCGCGGGTGCCGCTGGGCGAGGTGCTGAAGCTGCGCAACATCGTCGTGTGCATGCTCATCGCCTGCTGCTACCTGACCTGGTTCGTCACCATCATCACCTTCACGCCGACGTACCTGACGCAGGTGAAGGGCTTCGGGCCGGGCACGATGAGCGGCGTCATGACGTGCCTGGGCGTGGCCTGGGTGCTCTGGGGCTTCGCCACCCCGGCCATCTCCGACCGGCTGGGACGCAAGCCCGCGCTGATCGGCTTCACCGCGCTCGCGGTGTTCTGCCCGCTGGCCGTGGTCTACGTCGAGAGCCCCGTGCTGCTCGGCGCGATCATGATCGTCACCTACACCGGGCTCGGCTGCTTCACGCTGTTCATGGCCACCATCCCGGCCGAGACCGTGCCGCGCGGCGCGCTGGCCACCGCGCTCGGCGTGATCATGGGCGTGGGCGAGCTGGCGGGCGGCTTCCTGGGCCCGATGGTCGCCGGGTGGGCGTCCGACCAGTGGGGGTTGCAGGCCGCGATGTTCATCGCCGCCGGCGGCGCGCTGGTCGTGGTGGGGCTCGCCTTCGCCCTGAAGGAGACGGCCCCCGCCGTGCTGCGCAGGGCGGCCGCGTGAGGGCCGCGGTCTGGCACGGGGCCAAGGACGTGCGGGTCGAGGACGTCCCCGTGCGCGAGCCCGGCCCCGGTGAGGCGGCGATCGCGGTGGCGTACTGCGGGATCTGCGGCAGCGACCTGCACGAGTACGCCGACGGCCCGCACGCGATCCCCGTGGCCGAGCCGCACCCGGAGTCCGGCGTGCGCGCGCCGATCGTGCTCGGCCACGAGTTCTGCGGCACGGTCACCGGCCTCGGCGCGGGCGTGACCGGCCTGGCCGTGGGCGACCGGGTCGCGGTCGAGCCGCACTACCGGTGCGGGAACTGCCCGCGCTGCCTGGCGGGGGAGTACAACATCTGCCGCCATTTCGGGTTCGCCGGGCTGATGGGGCACGGCGGGCTCGCCGAACGGGCCACGGTGCCGGCGTACATGCTGCACCGGCTGCCCGAGTCGGTGCCGCTGGAGCAGGCGGCCGTGTTCGAGCCCGCGGCCGTCGCCCTGCACGCGGTGCGGCGGGCCGGGATCCGCGCCGGCGACACCGTCGCGGTCCTCGGGCTCGGCCCGATCGGGCTGCTCGTGGCCCGCTTCGCGGCGCGGGCCGGCGCGGGCCGCGTGGTGGCCGCCGACCGTTCGCCCGCCCGCCTGGAGCTGGCCCGCCGCCTCGGCGCGGAGACGGCGGCGGGCGACGGGCTGGCCGCGGCGGTCGGCGGGGAGGGCGCGGACGTCGTCTTCGAGGCCGCCGGCTCGGAGGGCACGCTGCGCGCCTGCCTGGCCGCCACCAGACGCGGCGGCCGGGTGGTGTTCCTCGGGCTGACCGGCACGGTCTCCCTAGACGCCTTCGCCCTGGTCAACAACGAGCAGACGATCGTGACCAGCGTCGGCTACCGCGACGCCTACCCCGAGCTGATCCGCATGGTCGCCGAGGAGGGCGCGGACCTGGCCGCGATCGTCACCGCGACCATCCCGCTGGAGCACGTGGTCCGCGACGGGTTCGAGGCGCTGCTGCGCGGCGAGGACCAGGTCAAGGTGCTGGTACGACCCACTCAGGACGGGGGGCGGCTCCCGTGACCGGCGCACTCGCCCCCGGGCTGTTCGCCGGGCGGCACGCGTTCGTGACCGGCGGCACCTCCGGCATCGGCGCGGCGACCGCCGTGCTCCTCGCCGAGCTGGGCGCCGCCGTGACCGCGCTCGGCCTGCCGCCCGCCGACCCGGCCGAGCTGCCCGTGCACCCGCTGGTCCGGGTGGTGGAGCACGACGTGCTCGACCGGGGCGGCCTGGCCCGCCTGCTGTCGGCCGGCGACCCGCTCGACGCGCTGGTCAACTGCGCGGGCGTCAGCCACGACCGGCAGGAGTACGACCTGGCCCGCTGGCAGCGCGTCATCGAGGTCAACCTGACCGCCACCATGGTCGCCTGCCAGGCCGCCCGCCCGGCGCTGGCCGAGCACGGCGGCGCGATCGTGAACGTCTCCTCCATGTTCGCCTTCTCCGGCAGCAGGGACCGGCCCGCCTACAGCGCCAGCAAGGGCGGCGTCTCCCAGCTCACCAAGTCGCTGGCGGCCGAGTACGCCGCCGACGGCATCAGGGTCAACGCCGTCGCCCCCGGATTCGTGGTCACCCCGCTGGCCCGCGGCGTGCTGGACGACCCGCCGGCCCTGGCCCAGGTGCTGGCCCGCATCCCCGGCGGGCGGCTGGGCAGGCCGGACGAGGTCGCCTCGGTGGTGGCGTTCCTGTGCTCGCCGGCCGCGTCGTACGTCACCGGGGCGGTCGTCCCCGTGGACGGAGGCTATCTGGCTGTGTGACATCTCACCTAAGCTGTGTGTCCCCTGACCGGCACGAACGCGAGGAGGGTCGCCTTGTCCGCCGTCTCCGTGATCTCCCAGGCCACGACCGAGCACGTCGAACCCGCCGAGCGCATCCATTTCTGGGAGGACTACAACCGCAGGGCGCTGGTGGGCCTGTCGTGCACGTCGTACTCCGAGCACGGCCTGCTGGCCAGGCAGACCAACATCGAGCTGGCCGGGCTGCGGCTGGCCGAGATCGCCGGGAACGCCCACGCGATCGAGCGCAGCCCGCAGACCGTCAGGTCCGCGCCGAAGGACTCGGTGTTCGCGACCCTGCTGCTCAAGGGCGAGGCGGTGTTCCTGCACGAGAACGGCTGCCTGGCCGCCACGGCGGGCGAGCTGGTCGTCTACGACACGCGCCGGCCGTACCTGTTCGGGTTCTCCTCCTCGATGCGGCAGATCCTGGTGGACGTCCCGCGCGAGCTGTTCACGCAGGCGTGCGTGGCGGGCGGGCTGCCGGGGCCGATGGTGTTCGGCAGGGCGACGGCGCGGGAGGGCGCGCTCGTGGCCGCGCTGCGCTCGATGATCGGCGGCCTGGCCGCCCTGCGGGCCGCGCCCGACCCCGCCGAGGCCGAGCGGGCCGTGCTCGACCTGCTCAGGCAGCTCGCCGAGGAACGTACGGGCGGGCGCCCCGGGCCGGACGCCTACCGGTCGCAGCTCATCGTCGCCGAGGACTACATCGACCGGCACCTGCACGACCCGTGCCTGGGGGCGGCGCAGGTGGCCGGGGTCATGGGCATCTCCGTGCGGCACCTGGCGCGCATCTTCGAGTCCACCGGCCGCTCGCCCGCCCGGCACATCGTGGAGCGGCGGCTGGTCCGGGCGCACGCCGAGCTGACCGGGCCGCGCGCGCTGGAGACCACGATCGCCGACGTGGCCCACCGGTGGGGCTTCTCCAGTCAGGCCCACTTCGCCCGGCTCTTCCGCACCCGGTACGGCCTGACCCCGAGCGAGGCCCGCGCCGAGGCCACACGGTAGGCAGCGCCCGCTCAGGCCCGCTTAGACAGGGCCCGCTCAGGCAGGCCCGCTAGGGGAGCCGGCCGGTGTGCGCGAGGTCGGCCTCCATGCGCGCGGCCGTCCGCCTGAGCTCGGGCAGCACCTCGCGCAGCAGGTGGTCACGGCTGGCCCGGCCGGCGTGCGTGGCCACGTTGACCGCGGCCACCACGCGCCCGTCCGGCCCGCGCACGGGCACGGCGATCGACCGCACGCCCTCCTCCAGCTCCTGGTCCACCAGCGCGTACCCGTCGGCGGCGGCCTGCCGCACGGCCGCGGCCAGCCCTTCCGGCGAGGTGATCGTGTGCCGGGACAGCGGCTTCGGCTCGATGGCGGCCACCCGCGCGGCGGGCTGCCCGGCCAGCAGCACCCGGCCCATGGACGTGGCGTACGCCGGGAAGCGGGTGCCCACCGTGATGTCCACGCTCATGATGCTGACCGTGGGCACCCGGGCCACGTAGAGCACGTCGTCGCCGGACAGCACCGCCACCGACGCCGACTCGCGGACGCGCGCCACCAGGTCGGCCAGGTGCGGCTGGACGACCTCGCCGAACGTCCGCTCCGACAGGTGGGCGTAGCCCAGTTCGAGCACCTTGGGCAGCAGCACGTGGCGGTCACCTGCGGCGGCGGCGTAGCCCAGGCGCTCCAGGCTCTGCACCGCGCGCCGTACGGTGGCCCGGGGCAGGCCGGTCACCCTGGCGGACTCGGCCAGCGTGCAGCCGCCGCGCGCCGACCCGAGCGAGACCAGCACGGCCAGGCCGCGGGCGAGCGACTGCAGGTAACCCATGCCCAGCTCCTCCTTGACGGCCCGCGAACCGTCGAGGCCGGCGGGCGCGCGGCGCGGCTCCCGAGGGCGGGCGGACAGCGCCGCCAGGACGGCCTCCATGTCCGCCACCGTCGCGCGCAGGCGGGGCAGGGCGTGCTCGCGCAGCCCGGCCACCGTGTGCCTGCTGGTGTGGCTGACCACGCTGACCGCGCAGACCGCCGTGCCGCCGGGGTCGCGGACGGGCAGCGCGACCGCGATCAGCCCCGGCTCGATGAGCTGGTCGTCCTCGGCCCACGGCGCGGCGGGGTCGAGCAGGGCCAGCCCGGCCGCGCACCGCCCGGCGGGCAGGAGGTCGCCCACCCGGAAGGCCACCGACATCGTGCGCCGCCGGGTGAACTGGCCGACGAAACGCACGCCGTCGCCGTCGCGCACGGCCAGCGAGACCGACTCCTCCAGCTCGGCGGCCAGCCGCTCGGCCAGGGGCGACATGCTCTCCTGGAGGCCGTCGCAGGCCAGGTAGGCCGCGCCCAGCTCCATCAGCGGCGGTGCGAGCAGCACGTCGCGGCCGTCGGCCCGCAGGTGGCCGAGGTGCACGAGCGTGGCCAGCACGCGGTCGACCGTCGACCTGGCCAGCCCGGTGGCGCGGACGAGGTCGGTCGCGCGCATGGGCCGCCCGGGGTCGGCGGCCAGCACGCGCAGCACGGCCAGGCCGCGCTCCAGGGTCCCGGCCGGTTCCATCGGCGGCTCCTCGTCCAGGTGGGGGCTTTGACAGGAACGCCCCGGTTACAGATACTCGAACCCATAATAGTGAACTAAAGTTCGCAGAGCGAACACCCCCTGGGCGGGCACTCGGCGGACATCCTCGGCTGAACGGAGCGTCGTGCGGAGAGACAAGGTGGTCGCGACGGCCGCGGAGGCGCTGGCCGGCGTGCGGGACGGCGCGTCGTTCGCGGTCGGCGGCTTCGGGCTCAGCGGCATCCCCAACGTGCTGATCCAGGCCCTCTACGACACCGGCGTGACCGGCATCGGCGTCGTGTCCAACAACTGCGGCGTCGACGGCGGCGGCCTCGGCATCCTGCTGGCCGCCGGGCGCATCGCCCGCGTGACCGCCTCCTACATCGGCGACAACAAGGAGTTCGCCCGGCAGTACCTCGGCGGCGACCTGGAGGTCGAGCTGACCCCGCAGGGCAGCCTGGCCGAGCGGCTGCGGGCCGGCGGCAGCGGCATCCCCGCCTTCTACACCCCGGCCGGCGTCGGCACCCCCGTCGCCGACGGCGGCCTGCCGCTGCGCCACCACCCCGACGGCACGGTCGCCGTCGCCTCGCCGCCGAAGGAGGTGCGCGAGTTCGACGGCCGGGAGTACGTCCTGGAGCACGGCATCCGCACCGACTTCGCGCTGGTCCGGGCGGCCAGGGGCGACCGGTCCGGCAACCTGGTCTTCCACCGCGCCGCCAGGAACTTCAACCCGCTGGCCGCCATGGCCGGGCGCGTCACCGTCGCCGAGGTCGAGGAGCTGGCCGAGCACATCGACCCCGACGAGGTCCACCTGCCCGGCGTGTTCGTGCAGCGCGTGCTCCCGCTGACCCCGCAGCAGGCCGCCGACAAGGGCATCGAGAGGCGTACGATTACCCCGCCTCCGGCAGGAGGGACGGTCACCGAATGAGCTGGACCCGTGACCAGATGGTCGCGCGGGCGGCGGCCGAGCTGCGCGACGGCGACTACGTCAACCTCGGCATCGGCCTGCCCACCCGCATCCCGTCGTTCCTGCCGCCGGGCGTCGACGTCGTCCTCCACTCCGAGAACGGCATCCTCGGCGTCGGCCCCTACCCCGCGCCCGCCGACGTCGACCCCGACCTGATCAACGCGGGCAAGGAGACGGTCACCGTGCTCCCCGGCGCGTCGTTCTTCGACTCCTCGCTGTCGTTCGGCATGATCCGAGGGGGTCACATCGACGTGGCCGTGCTCGGCGCGATGCAGGTCTCGGCCCGCGGCGACCTGGCCAACTGGATGGTCCCCGGCAAGCTGGTCAAGGGCATGGGCGGGGCCATGGACCTGGTGCACGGCGCGCGCAAGGTCATCGTGATCATGGAACACAACGCCAAGGACGGCTCACCCAAGATCGTCGAGGAGTGCTCGCTGCCCCTGACGGGCCGGCGATGCGTGCACCGGATCATCACCGACCTCGGCGTCCTCGACGTCACCGAGCAGGGGCTGGCCCTGGTCGAGAGCGCGCCGGGCGTGGGCCTGGACGAGCTGCGCAACCGTACCGACGCGGAGGTCACCGCATGAAGGACGTCTACATCGTCGACGCCGTCCGCACGCCGTTCGGCCGCCACGGCGGCGCGCTGGCCAAGGTGCGCCCCGACGACCTGGCCGCGCACGTCGTCGCGGCGCTGGTCGAGCGGACCGGCCAGGAGAGCGCCGACGAGGTGGTCCTGGGCAACGCCAACGGCGCGGGCGAGGAGAACCGCAACGTCGCCCGCATGGCCGCGCTGCTGGCCGGGCTGCCGGTCACCACGCCCGGCGCCACCGTCAACCGGCTGTGCGGCTCCGGCATGGAGGCGATCATCCAGGCGTACCGGGCGATCGCGGTCGGCGACGCCTCGGCGGTGATCGCGGGCGGCGTGGAGTCGATGACCCGCGCGCCCTGGGTGCTGCCCAAGCCCGACCGCGCCTTCCCGGCGGGCGGCGGGGAGCTGGTCTCCACGACGCTCGGCTGGCGGCTGGTCAACCCGAGGATGCCCGCCGAGCACACGGTCGCGCTCGGCGAGGGCGCCGAGCTGATCGCCGACAAGCACGGCATCACCCGCGAGGAGCAGGACGCGTACGCGCTGGGCAGCCACCGGAAGGCGGCCAAAGCGGCCCTCGACCGCGAGATCGTCCCGATCGCCGGCCTGACCAGGGACGAGGGCATCCGCGACGACACCTCGGCCGAGGCGCTGGCCCGGCTCAAGCCGGTGTTCAGGAGGGACGGCGGCACGGTCACGGCCGGCAACTCCTCCCCGCTGAACGACGGCGCGGCGGCGCTGCTGCTGACCGACGAGGAGGGGCTGCGCGGCCGCGAGCCGCTGGCCCGCCTCACCGCGAGCGCCGCGAGCGCGCTGGAGCCGCGCTACTTCGGGCTCGGCCCGGTCGAGGCCGTGCGCAAGGCGCTGGCCAAGGCCGGCAAGGGCTTCGGCGACCTGTCCACCGTCGAGCTGAACGAGGCGTTCGCCGCGCAGGTGCTGGGCTGCCTGGCCGAGCTGCCCGAGCTCGACCCCGCCCTGGTCAACCCCGACGGCGGCGCGATCGCGATCGGCCATCCGCTCGGCGCCTCCGGGGCCCGCGTCACCGGCGCCGTGGCCCACCGGCTGGCCGCGGCCGGCTCGGGCGTCGGGCTCGCCTCCCTCTGCATCGGCGTCGGCCAGGGGCTGGCCGTCGTACTCGAAAGGTAGCGTCCATGTCCGAACCACTCACGCAGGCTGACATCGACCGCGAGATCGCCGCGCTGAGCGAGTCCCGCGGCGAGCGGCCCGCCGACCACCCCGCGCGCGACTACGCCCCCTACCGCAGCACCCTGCTGCGCCACCCCAAGCAGCCGCTGGTCGCGCTGAAGGACCCGGAGGCGAGCGAGCTGTCCGGCCCGGTGTTCGGCGTCACGGACGTGACCGCCCTCGACTCCGACCTGACCCGGCAGCACCTCGGCGAGCCGCTGGGCGAGCGGATCACCGTGACCGGCCGGGTGCTCGACCGGCAGGGCCGGCCCGTACGCGGCCAGCTCGTGGAGATCTGGCAGGCCAACTCCGCCGGCCGCTACCTGCACCAGCGCGACGACCACCCCGCGCCGCTCGACCCCAACTTCTCCGGCGTCGGCCGCTGCCTGACCGACGACGACGGCCGCTACCACTTCACCACGATCAAGCCCGGCCCCTACCCCTGGCGCAACCACCTCAACGCCTGGCGGCCCGCGCACATCCACTTCTCGCTGTTCGGCACGGCCTTCGCCCAGCGGCTGGTCACCCAGATGTACTTCCCCGGCGACCCGCTGTTCCCCTACGACCCGATCCTGCAGTCGGTCACCGACGACGGCGCCCGGCAGCGGCTGGTCTCCACCTACGCCCACGACCTGTCCAAGCCCGAGTGGTCGCTCGGCTACCGGTGGGACATCGTGCTCGACGGGCCCGCCGCGACCTGGATGGAGGAAGGCCGATGAACCCCACCCCCTCGCAGACGGTCGGCCCGTTCTACGGCTACGCGCTGCCCTTCCCCGGCGGCGGCGACCTGGCCGCCGGCGGCATCACCGTGCACGGCCGCGTCTACGACGGCGCCGGCGACCCGATCCCCGACGCGCTGCTGGAGTTCTGGCAGGCCGACCCCACGGGCGACCTGTCGGGCGCGCCGGGCTCGCTGCGCCGCGACCCGGTCAACGGCGCGGTCATCGGCCGGCACGGCGTCGACTTCACCGGGTTCGGCCGCGTCCCCACCGACGCCGACGGCCACTGGACCCTGCGCACGGTCGAGCCGGGCAACGGGTACATCAGCGTGTGCGTGTTCGCCCGCGGCCTGCTCCACCACCTGTTCACCCGCATCTACCTGCGGCCCGACGCCTTCCTCGACTCGCTGCCGCCCGAGCGGGCGCGCACGCTGGTCGCGGTCGAGGAGCGGGAGGGCGTGCACCGCTTCGACATCCATCTGCAGGGCGAGAAGGAGACGGTCTTCCTTGACTTCGGCTGACCCCGCCGGCGCATCCTCCGCAGGCGGTCTGGGGGACTTCGGGCTGCTCGCGCCCATGCGCGGCGGGGCCGAGGCGACCGGCGACCTGGCGGTCCTGCAGGCCATGCTCGACGCGGAGGCCGCGCTCACCCGGGTGCTGGCCGCGCTCGGGCGCGCGCCGCGGGAGGCGGCCGACGCCGTCACCGCCGCGGCCCGCGCCGAGCTGTTCGACCCGGCCGGCCTGGCCGCGCGGGCGCGTTCGGGCGGCAATCCGGTCATCCCGCTGGTGGAGGACCTGCGCGCCGCCGCCGGGCGGTACGGGGAGCACGTGCACGCGGGCGCGACCAGCCAGGACATCCTGGACACCGCCCTCATGCTGGTCGCCCACCGGGCGCTCGGGCCGGTCCTGGCCGACCTCGACCGGGTGGCCGCCGGGCTCGCCACGCTGGCGTGGGACCATCGCGACACCGTCATGGCCGCCCGCACGCTCACCCAGCAGGCCGTGCCCACCACGTTCGGGCTCAAGGCGGCGGGCTGGCGGAAGCTGGTCCTCGACGCCCGCGACCGCCTCCGCGCCGCCCGCGAGGCCCTTCCCGCTCAGCTCGGCGGCCCCGCCGGCACCCTCGACCGGTTCACCGCCCCCGACCAGGACGACGCAGGCGCGGGGGCGCTGGAGGTGGCCGTCCGGTTCGCCGCCGAGCTGGGGCTGGCCGCGCCCACGCTGCCCTGGCACGTGCTGCGCACCCCCGTCGCCGACCTGGCCGGGGCGCTGGCGTTCACCGCCGGCGCGCTGGGCAAGCCGGCCGCCGACGTGCTGGTGATGTCGCGGACCGAGATCGGCGAGCTGTCCGAGGGCGTCGGCGGCGGCTCGTCGTCGATGCCGCACAAGCACAACCCCGTGCGGGCCACGATGATCGCCGCGGCGGCCCGCCAGGTGCCCGCCCAGGCCGCCGTCCTGTACGCCTCGCTCGCCGCCGAGGACGAGCGGCCGCCCGGCGCCTGGCACGCCGAGTGGCAGCCGCTGCGCGAGGCGCTGCGCCTGGTCGCCGGCGCCGCCCGCGACGCCGCGGAACTCGTCGCCGGCCTGCGGGTGCATCCCGGGCGCATGCGCGCCGCCCTGACCGTCGCCGGACCGCCCGGCGCCGCCGCCGCCCTGGTCAAGCGGGCGCTGGAGGAGAAGTGACGTTGTTGCAGCACCGGCTGGACGGCCCGGAACACGCCGAGCCGATCGTCCTCGGCCCGTCGGTCGGCACCTCGGCCCGGGTGTGGGAGCCGCAGGTCGCCGCGCTGGCCCGCAGGTTCCGCGTGGTCCGCTTCGACCTGCCGGGGCACGGCGGCTCCCCGTCGCTCGGCGTGTCCACGATCGACGGCCTGGCCGGGCTCGTCCTCGACCTGGCCGACGAGCTGGGCCTGGACGCCTTCCACTACGCCGGCATCTCCATCGGCGGCGCGATCGGCGCCACCCTGGCCCTGCGCCACCCCGGACGCCTGCGGTCCCTGGCGATGATCTGCTCCTCGGCCCGCTTCGGCGAGCCGGCCGGCTGGCGCGAGCGGGCCGCGCTGGTCCGCGAGCGCGGCACCGCGCCGCTGCTGGAGCCCACGGCCAAGCGCTGGTTCGCCGGGCCGGGCGACCCGGCGCTGCTCGACGACCTCGCCGCCGCCGACCCCGCCGGCTACGCCGCCTGCTGCGACGCCCTGGCCGGCTACGACCTGCGCGCCGAGCTGCCCGGCATCGCCGTCCCCACGCTGGTCCTGGGCGGCCGCGACGACCCGGCCACGCCGCCCGCGCACGCCAGGGAGCTGGCCGACGGCATCCCCGGCGCGACGCTCGTGGAGGTGCCGGGAGCGGCCCACCTGGCCGGCGTCGACCAGCCGGAACGGGTCACCGCCGCGCTGCTCGCCCACCTGCCCGCCGCCCCCGGCATGCGGGTGCGCCGGGAAGTGCTCGGGGACGCCCACGTCGATCGGGCCGTCGCCCGCACCACCGCCTTCACCAGGGACTTCCAGGACCTCATCACGCGCTACGCCTGGGGGGAGATCTGGACCAGGCCCGGCCTCGACCGGCGCACCAGGAGCTGCGTCACCCTCACCGCGCTGGTCGCGCACGGGCACCTCGACGAGCTGGCCATGCACGTCCGCGCCGCCGTGCGCAACGGGCTGACGGCCGACGAGATCGGCGAGGTGCTGCTGCAGAGCGCGATCTACTGCGGGGTGCCGGCCGCCAACGCGGCGTTCGCCGTCGCCCAGCGCGTCCTTACCGAGATATCAGGGGAGTCCGCATGACCATCACCCGTGAGCTGCTGATCGGCGGCAAGAACGTCCCCGCCCTGAGCGGCCGTACGACGCCCGACCTGGCCCCCTACACCGGCGAGGTGTACGCGACCGTGGCCGCCGCGGGCGTCGAGGACGTCACCTCGGCCGTGGACGCGGCGCAGGCCGCCTTCGACGGCTGGGCCGCCACCAGCCCGTTCGCCCGCCGGGCGATCTTCCTCAAGGCCGCCGACCTGCTCCAGGAGCGCGGCGAGCAGGCCGTGGCGCTGATGGCCGCCGAGGTCGGCGGCACCCGACCGTGGGCGCTGTTCAACGTCGGGCTGGCCGCGAACATGCTGCGCGAGGCCGCCGCCGCGATCACCGCGCCGCGCGGCGAGGTGCTCACCGCGCAGGAGGAGGGCGTGCTCGGCCTGGCCGTGCGCGAGCCGCTCGGCGTGGTGGCCGCCTTCTCGCCGTGGAACGCGCCGATCATCCTCGGCGTGCGCTCGGTGGCCGCCGCCCTGGCCGCGGGCAACACCGTCGTCATGAAGCCCAGCGAGGACGCCCCCATCGCGTGCGGCCTGTTCGTCGCCGACCTGCTGCACGAGGCCGGGCTGCCCGCGGGCGTGCTCAACGTGGTCACCAACGACCCGGCCGACGCCGCCGTGGTCGCCGAGGCGCTCATCGCCGACCCCCGCGTGCGCGCGGTCAACTTCACCGGCTCCACCGAGGTCGGCCGGATCATCGGCACCCACGCCGCCCGCCACCTCAAGCCCGCCCTGCTGGAGCTGGGCGGCAAGAACGCCATCATCGTCCTGGACGACGCCGACCTCGACCACGCCGTGGACGCCGCCGCGTTCGGCGTCTACATGAACGCGGGCCAGATCTGCATGTCGGGCGACCGCGTGCTGGTGCACGAGTCGCTGGCCGAGGAGTTCGGCCGCCGGTTCGCCGACAAGGTGCGCGCGCTGCCCGCCGGCGACCCGTCCCGGCCGGAGACGGTGATCGGGCCGCTGGTCAGCGCGGACGCCGCCCGCCGGGTGGCCGGGCTGGTCGCCGACGCGGTCGCCAAGGGCGCGACGGTGCTGGCCGGCGGCGGCGAGCCCGACGGCGCGGTGCACCCGGCCACGGTGCTGACCGATGTGCCGAAGCACGCCCGCCTGTACTACGGCGAGGCGTTCGGCCCGGTGTGCGTGGTCGGCGCCTTCGCCACCGACGACGAGGCCGTGGCCCTGGCCAACGACACCGAGCACGGCCTGACCGCCGGGATCATCACCGAGAACGGCACCCACGGCCTGCGCGTGGCCAGCCGCCTGCGGACCGGCATCGTGCACGTCAACGACCAGTCCGTGGGCGACGAGCCGCAGGCGCCGTTCGGCGGCGCCGGCTCCTCGGGCTACGGCCGGTTCGGCGGCCGGTGGGGTCTGGAGGCGTTCAGCAACACCCGCTGGATCACCCTGGCCACCGAACAGGCCCACTACCCGTTCTGACCGCCCGGCCCGCCCCTGGGAGCGGCGGGCCGTGCTCCGAGCGGCGGGCCGGTCGGCCGGCCCGCCGCCGGGTCAGTGGGCGTACGCCTGGAACTCCGCCGCCCGCACCTGCTCGCGCGCCGGGCTCGCGGTGGCGCAGTCGGTCGCGGAGCCGGGGTCGGCGTCCTGCTCGCCCGCGTAGCGCGGGTTGCCGGTGCACTGGCTGCTGACCACCCGCAACATCAGGTGGGTGGCGCTGGTCGGCGGCACCCGGAAGGAGCGCACCAGCAGGTCCGCGCCGCGCGGCCGGGGCAGCGTGGCGTCGAACGCGTCCGCCGGGCTGGTGTAGACCTTCCTGAAGCTCGCCGGGTCGGCGCAGTTCGCGGCGCAGGCCAGCACCTCGAACGCGCGCAGCGCCGAGAACCTGTTCTGCCCGCCCGGGTCGGCGGCGTCGCCGACGTCGGGCCGGAGCATCGCGCTCACCTGGACCCTGCGCACCGTGACGGGACGGTCGCCGGCCAGGTCCACGACGACCGACCGGCCGACTGGCGCGCCGGTGCGCGAGGCCCAGTTCGTGGCCTCGGTGTCGTCGATCAGCCGGGCCTGGTTGACGCCGTCGCCGGCGGCCGTCGCGCCCGCCGCGGCCGAGGCGAGGTTGCGCGGCAGCGGCAGCGGGAGCGGCCGCCTGGCCCCGGCCACCACCGGGAACGTCAGCCGCGCGTGCCCGAACCCGGCGCCCGCCACCACGAACCGGTACGTGCCCGGCGTCATCTCGACGGTGTCGCCCAGCGGCGTGGCCGGGTCGGTGTCGGCGACCGGCACCGCGCGGCCCTCGTAGTCGCCCACGTACAGCCGCAGGGCCGCGTCCCTGGCCTCGCCGAGCGGCTTGAGCTGCAGGGAGCCGTTGCGGCCGGCCGGGTCGACGAAGCTCGGCGTCGGGTCGGGGTCGTTCGGGCCGTTGCTGGCCGCGCCCTTGCCCAGGCCGTGCTCGGCGAACGCCCGCCACAGGATGTCCTGGTTCGCGCCGTCGAAGCGGATGGCGTCGGCGGCCAGGATCGCGTCCCGGTGGTCGACGTAGCTGACCGCGCCGGAGGCCATCAGCAGCAGGGCGTCGTACGAGAGCTGCGCCCACCGCCGGTTGCCCGGGCACCTGTCCACCGCCACCTTGCCGTCGGCGCAGTCGCGCTGCCGGGCCGGCGTGCCCTTGCCGTACCGCCTGACGAACGCCTCGCGGACGTCGAACTGGGTGGCGGTCCAGATCTCGCCGTCCGCGTGCACCTGCGCGCCGACCAGGTCGTAGGCGATGTCGCTGTAGTTCAGCGGCGACCTGGACATGTCGTAGTTGCGGATGCCGCGCGTCCGGTCGCCCGTGACGTACGGGCCGATCACGTACGGGGTCGCGCCGGAGGAGCGGAAGCCGTACTCGTCGAGGTACTCCATGGCGAACAGGTCGGAGGTGCTCTCGTTCATGGCGCCCGCCTGCGCGCCGCTCCAGCCGGCGTTCGGGCCGCCGATCATGCGGCCGGAGATGGCGTGGCTGTACTCGTGGCCGATGACCGACATGTCGTAGTCGCCGTCCACGCAGGGGGAGTAGAACGAGCCGGCGATCGGCTGCCACAGGTACATGTTGGTGATCGGGGCGAGGCCGTCGGGGCCGGTGATCTGGTTGGCGTTGTCGCGCACCGACGCCACGCGCGCGCCCGCCTGGGCGTTGCCCAGCTCGGGGTCGTTGCCGAGCCCGCCGCGGTCGCCGTTGTCCACCTGCATGTTCCAGGCCGACTCGGTGAAGCCGAGCCGGTAGGACCAGTCGTGCATGCGGTTGTGCATGGCGTTGAGGTTGGCGATGGCGGCCTCCAAGTCCGCCTCGCCCGGCTGGTCGAACGTCGCCGGGTCGCACTTGGCCCGGTGCCAGGTGTTGCGCCACGGGTAGACGTAGTCGCGGCTGGGGGAGGGCGCGTTCGCGCGGGTGCCGACGGTGAACGGGTCGCCGCTCGCGCGGTTCTCATACGTCCGGGCGGCGTTGCCCGCGCTGGTGTGGGTGGGCGCGCCGGTGGCGTGGTCCACGTCCCAGGCGCGGCCGGTCGCCGGGTCGCCGCCGGTGGCGAGGTCGCAGCCGGGCCCGGCCGCCTGGCACCAGGTCCGCCGGGTGTCGGTGGCGGAGTAGTCGCCGGGCGGGTTGACCGGGAAGGCCGCCCAGCGCGGGTTCTCCGGGTCGAAGTGGTCGACCAGGTTCTCGCGGGTGAGGATGGCGCCGCTGACCGCGTCCACGTGGGTGGTGTACGCCGCCGCCTCGCCCTTCCCGCCGCCGATCAGCACCACCTGGTACGCGCTGTGCACGCCGTCGGGCGCGGGCACGGCCACCTTCGTGACCTGCTTGGTCGTCGCCGTGGCCAGGTCCACGCCGCCGTCGCGGGCCGCGATCTCCAGGGCCCGCGCCTCACTGATCGCGGCGGCGGGGGGCGCGGCCTGCCCGCGGGCGAGCGAGGAGGTCACGTGGCGCACCTTCCCCCGCACGACGCCGACCGCGACGAGCCCGTCCACCCCGGCCGGCAGCCCGCCGAACCGCTGGCGCAGGAGCACGACGGCACCGGCGCCGAGGGGGTTGACCGCGACCTTCTCCAGCCCGGCGACCTCCTCCGCCGACAGGCCGAACAGCGGCTCGTTGGCGGCCAGGTAGGCGCGGGCGGCCCGTTCGGGGTCCTCGCCCAGGCCCTCGGCGAGCGGCGCGGCGCCGGTGACGACGGCGGGGGTGCCGAGGGCGTTCCAGCGGATCTCCGCGCCGGCGGCCCGCGCGCCGAGCCCGGCGGGCGGCGGGACGCGGCCCTGCCGGTTGTCCAGGTCCGGTCTGCCGTGCTGCTCGGCCTGGAAGTCGTGGACGATCGGGGCCTGCCCGCCGGGTTCGCCCCGGGCGGCGCCGGTCAGGGGCAGGGCAGTGGCGGTGACCGCGAGGGCGATCACGGCGCTGCGTAACCAGGGTCTGGTGGACACGGTTCCTCCTGGGCGCGAAAGACGCGCGGTTGACGCCCGTCCCGCCAGAGGTAACACCGTCCCGGGGTCCTGACAAGATCGGATCGAGCCTCCAGGACTGTCCAGTTCTTGACAACGCCGCGTACTCAACCTGTAGGTTGATAAACCAGTGGGTTGAACAAGGAGGAAGAGATGCTGCTCCGAGAAAAGGTCGCGGTGGTCTACGGCGGCGGCGGCTCGATCGGCGGCGCGGTGGCCCGCGCCTTCGCCCGCGAGGGCGCCCGCGTCTTCCTGGCCGGCCGCACCCGGGCCCCGCTCGACGAGGTCGCCGACGACATCCGCGCGGCCGGCGGCACGGCGGAGACCGCCCTCGTGGACGCGCTGGACGAGCAGGCCGTCGACGCGTTCACCGGCTCGGTGGCCGCCCGCGCGGGCCGCATCGACGTCTCGTTCAACGCCGTCTCCGTCCAGGACGTGCAGCGCCCGCTGGCCGAGATCTCCGTCGAGGACTTCCTGCGGCCGATCCAGGTCGCCGCGCGCACCCAGTTCCTCACCATCAGGGCCGCCGTGCGGCACATGGCCGGTTCGGGGGTCGTCCTGCTGTTCGGCGGCGGCGGGCCGCAGACGCAGCCGGGGCTGGGCGGGTTCAAGGTGTCGCTGGACACCATGGAGGGCATCCGCCGCCAGTGGGCCTGCGAGGCCGGGGCGCAGGGCGTGCGCGTGGTCACCCTGATCACCGGCGGCGTGCCGGAGAGCATCCCCGACTCGTTCCCCGGCAAGGCCGCGCTGGAGGCGGAGCTGCGCGCGCCCACCCTGCTCGGCCGGCTCGCCACCCTCGCCGACGTGGGCGACGTGGCGGCGTTCGTCGCCTCCGACCGGGCGCGGACCATGACGTCGGCGACCGTGAACGTCTCCTGCGGCGCGATCGTGGACCATTAGGGTCGGGACCGCCCAGGAAGGAACGTACGCACCGATGCCCGACGACCAGCTCAGCCTCACCTTCGCCGCCCTGGCCGACCCCACCCGGCGGGCCATCCTCGCCCGGCTGGCCGACGGCGAGGCGACGGTCAACGAGCTGGCCGAGCCCTTCGAGATGAGCCTGCAGGCCGTGTCCAAGCACCTGAAGGTGCTGGAGCGGGCCGGGCTGATCAGCCGCGGACGCGACGCCCAGTGGCGGCCGTGCCGCCTGGAGACGGAGCCTCTGGACGGCGCCTCCGCGTGGATCGACCGCTACCGCGAACGCTGGACCGGCAGCTTCGACCGGCTCGACGAGGAGATCAGCAGGCTCCGGCACAGCGAGGAAGGACGTGACCATGGGTGAGACCGAATTCGTCATCGAACCCGGCCGCCAGGACATCATCATGATCCGGGCCTTCGCCGCCCCCAGGGACGTGGTGTTCCGGGCGGTGACCGACCCTGCGCTGATCCCGCGCTGGTGGGGCCCCCACTGGCTGGACACCCGGGTGGACGCCATGGAGGTCGCGCCGGGTGGCCGGTGGCGCTTCGTCAACACCGACGCCCGCGGCCGGGAGTACGCCTTCGGCGGCGTCTACCACGCGGTCGTGCCGCCGGAGCGGTACGTGCGCACGTGGGAGTTCGAGGGCACGCCGGGCGAGGTGGCCCTGGAGACCGTGCGGCTGGAGGAGGCCGGCGGCCGTACCCGGTACGTGGCCCGGTCGGTGCATCCGTCCGTGGAGGCGCGCGACGCCATCGTCCGCGCCGACGGCCCCAAGGGCGGCGCCCAGTCCATGGACCGCCTCGCCGAGCTGCTGAAAGCGCGCTGACGCCCTACTGCGGGCAGGCCAGGCGGCAGCCGCCGAAGCGGGCCTCGTCCGGCTCCGGGAAGCGGGACTTCGGCGCCCCGCGCAGCGCCTCGGCCATCGAGGCGCGCCAGATGGGGCCGGGGACGGTGGTGCCGTCCACGGTGTCGTAGCGGCGTCCGCCGACGGTCAGGCCGGTGAGCGTGGGCCGATCGGGCCCGGCGGTGGGCGGGCGCCGCTGGGACCCGTCGGGGAACGTGCGGGGCTCGGACTCGTCGGGGAACCCGAGGCTGACGGCGGTGGCCAGGTCGGGGGTGTAACCGGCGTACCAGGCCGACCGGAAGTCGGGGATCCTGCCCGCCAGGCCCGCCGCGTCGCGGCCGAGCCCGCCGGTCCGCAGCAGGCCGGTCACCGCGTCGGCGACGGCCGCGTCCAGAACCTGCTCGCACCGCGGGGCGAGGGCGTGCAGGACCTTGCCGGAGCCGTCGCGGACCTCCTTGACCGCCCTCGGCGCGCAGCGCAGGCCGTGGGCGGCCAGCGTGGCGTAGGTGGCGGCGACGGTGACGGTGTCCGCCTCGTTGATGCCGAGCGTGAACGTCTCGTACTCCTGCAGCGGTGTCCCGTCGCGGCGGGCGAGGCCGAGCCGCTGCGCCATGCGCACGGTCCGGCAGAGGCCCACCCGCTCCTCCAGCCGCAGGAAGAACGGGTTCGGCACGGCGCGGGCGGCCGAGCGCAGGGTGGTGAACGCGCCGCCGTCGTCGCCGCCGGGGCCGATGATCGTGTGGGCGGGGTCGCCGACGTTCTCGCCCCTGCAGTTGGTGAAGGAGGCGTAGCCGGTGGCCTGGAAGGAGCGGGCGCGGGGGAAGCCGTCGTCGTAGCGGAAGCCGCCCGACAGCGCCGCGGCCAGCGTGTACGCCATCGCCGTGGAGCCCTGGGGCAGGGCGTGCGCGCCCTCGCCGCGGCTGGCCGCCAGCGCCCTGATCTCGCCGCCGCCCGGCGCCACCATGGCCTCGACGGCGACCGGCGTGTCCCCGGGGCGCACCCGCGCCTCGACGGCCCGCTGCGCCGCCCGCTGCGCCCGCGGGTCGAGGGTGGTCGCCACGATCAGGCCGCCCCGGGTGAGCAGCCGCGGATCGATCGCGGTCAGCTCGTCGTGCACCCGGCGGCAGAAGGCGGGGTGGCGGCTGGCCGCGCAGTCGGCGGCGAGCTTCTCGACGACCTGGCCGCCGCCGTCGACGATCACGCTGTCGCGCACGACCAGCGGGGCGACGGCCAGTCGCTGCCTGGCCGGAGACTGCTCGGCCGTCGCCGACAGCAGCAGGACTACTCCCCAGACGGCCGCCGCCACCCCGGCGACGACGCCGACGGCGAGGAGAGGTCGCTTCATGGACGTCCTTCCGGAAGGGGGGTGCGGCCGGCCCGTCCATCATGGCCGACCGCACCGCCCCCGCGCACCGGAGCTAGACGATCACACCCGTTGCCACAGGGCGGGCACGTTCGGCGGCTCCCAGCCGGGCAGCGCCGTGTGCGGCTGGAGGCAGCGGTAGGTGACGTTGTTGTAGACCACCTGGTCGCCCGACTTGTACGCGGTGCCCGCCGTCCAGTTGCCGGTCGGGCCCTGGGTCGGGGTCACCGTGGGGGTCGGGGTGGGCGTGGGGGTCGGCGTCGGGGTGGCGGTGGGGGTCGGCGTCGGGCCGCCGGGGCCCACCTGCAGGTCGACGCAGTTGTAGAAGGCGTTCTCGGTGTCGGCGATGTTCCAGATGGCCAGCAGCTTGATGCGCCCGGTCCGGCCGCCCAGGCTGACCGAGTGGGTCACCGTGGAGCCCGGTTGCCTGCCGTGGTCGTCGAAGACCGCGATCCTTGTGCCGCCGACGTAGTACTCCCACGTGCTGGTGGCGTGCCGGGCCTCGATGAGCCACTTGAAGTTGACCGTGTCGCCGACGGACGCGGCGGGCCAGGCCTTGCTGTCGTCGTCCAGCGGGGCCCACCGGGGGTCACCGCCGCTGCAGTTGCGCAGGCCCTTGGGCCCCTCGACGCTCTGCGGCTCCCAGATGATCTGGCCGCAGTTCTTGACCTTGCCGGCCGCGCAGTTGGCCTGGCGGCTGGGCGGGTCGGAGATGTAACCGTGCGCCGAGGCCGGCGGGGAGAGGGCGACGACGGTGGCGACGGAGACCGCCGCCATGGCTAAGAAGGTCCATACTCTGCGCATGTCACCGTTCCTTCATGCTGGGGGATGCTCCCAAATATAAAGGAAAGTTTCCTAACGGTAAATGGCCCAGTCAGCGCTTTTCCGCCCGCCAGTCAGGTGGTCGTCACCTTCCGCCGGTGGCGAGGGCCCTGCGCCTGATGGCAGACGGGGCCGCCCAACAGGTGGTGACATGTCGTGACTTAGCCTAGGCTGAGGGTGCCGAGGGGAGTACTTCGCAAGCGCCGGCCCGGTCAGTACGGACGTCCCAGACGTCCCCGGGCGGCCGCCCGCGCGATCGGCGCACGGGCGAAGGAGACCTCGAACGATGACGCGCGTTCGAGGAGGACCCATGCCCCCGGGCACATTGCAGGCTGCCCCCGCCCTGACCACCATCGCCACGCCCACTCTCTGGCTGGTCGCGATCGCCGGGCTCGTGCTGCTGCTGGCGCTGGATCTTCTGCTGACCAGACGCCCGCACGAGGTCCGCATGCGCGAGGCGGCCGGCTGGTCGGTGTTCTACCTGGTGCTGCCGGTGATCTTCGGCTGCTACCTGTGGGCGGACCACGGCGGCGGCGTCGCCGTGGAGTTCTTCACCGGGTTCGTGGTGGAGAAGTCGTTGTCGGTGGACAACCTGTTCGTGTTCATGTTGCTGCTGGCCGCCTTCGCCGTCCCGCCCGCGCTGGCCCGGCAGGTCCTGCTGTACGGGATCGTCGGCGCGCTCGTCCTGCGCGGCGTCTTCATCTGGCTCGGCGCCGCCGCCCTGCAGAGCGGCACGTGGGCGTTCCTGCTGTTCGGCGCGATCCTCATCGTCACCGCCGGGAAGATCCTCAAGGACGTGCTCGGCGGCCACGAGCAGCAGGTGGACATCTCCAACATGCGCAGCGTCCGGCTGGTGCGCCGGTTCATGCCGGTCACCGACGACTACCGCGGCTCCCGGCTGGCCGTGCGCGAGGGCGGGCGGCTGGCCCTGACGCCGCTGGCCCTGGCCGCCGTCGCCGTCCTGGGGACTGACATCGTCTTCGCCGTGGACTCCGTGCCGGCCGTGTACGGCGTGACCGAGGACCCGTTCCTGGTCTTCGCCACCAACGCCTTCGCGCTGATGGGCCTGCGGGCGCTGTACTTCGTGCTGCAGGGCGTCCTGACCAAGCTGCGCCACCTCAACCACGGGCTGAGCGTCATCCTGGCCTTCATCGGGGTCAAGCTCGTCCTGCACTGGGCGCACGGCGTCTGGGACTGGATGCCGCAGATCCCGACGCTCGCCTCGCTCGGCGTGATCGTCGCCGTCCTGACCACGGTCACCCTGACCAGCCTGTACGCCAACCGCCGCGACCGCGAGAAGGAGGCCGCGAGCTAGTTCACCGCTCCGACGCCTGGGTGCCCCCGACGAGAGAGCCCGCCGTCATGTCGGCATGACGACATGGTCGCGAGACGCTTTCAGGGAAGGACCCCGCGCCCATGACGATCTCTCTTGACACGAGCCGGTACACGGTCGGCATGGCCACGAGCCCCGCCGACCTCCAGGCGGCCCAGCGGCTGCGGTACGAGGTCTTCGCCGAGGAGATGGGGGCGCGGCTCGACAGCCCGGTCTCCGGCCTCGACGTGGACCGGTTCGACGCCTACTGCGACCACCTCCTGGTGCGGGAGGGGCGGCGGGTGGTGGGGACGTACCGGCTGCTGCCGCCGGGGCGGTCCGACCGGCTCTACTCCGACGGCGAGTTCGACCTGCGGGCCCTCGCCCCCATCCGCAATGACCTCGTCGAAGCAGGACGTACCACCGTGCACCCGGACCACCGGGACGGCGCGGTGGTCGCGCTGATGTGGGCCGGGATCGCCCGGTACATGGTGAGCGGCGGCCACCAGTGGCTGGCCGGCTGCTGCTCGGTGCCGCTCGACGACGGCGGCGCGCTGGCGGCCGGGGTGGCCGGGCGGGTGCCGCTCGGCCCCGAGCAGCACCGGGTCACGCCGTACGTGCCCTGGGCGGACGGCGGCGCGCCGCGCTCCGACCGGTTCGTGCCGCCCGCGCTGCTCCGCGGCTACCTGCGGCTGGGCGCGTGGGTGTGCGGGCCGCCCGCGCACGACCGGGACTTCGGCACGGCCGACTTCTTCGTGTTGCTCTCGATGGCCCAGGTGAACACCCGCTACCTGCGTCACTTCCTGGGCGGGACGCCGTGACCGGCCCGTGGCTGCGTACGGGCCCGTGCACGCCGGACATGTGCGTGGGTGCGGCGGTCGTCGCGGCGGGGGCGGCCCGCCGGGCGCTGCGGCTGCTCGCCGCGGCCGTGGTGGTGCTGGCCGGGGTGCCGGTGGCGCTGTCCCTCCGCCACGCCGGCCCGGCCGTGCGGGCGCGCGTCACCGGAACGTGGGCCCGGCTGCTGCTGCGCGCCCTGGGCATCCGTCTGGACCTCGTCGCCGAGGAGGCGGCGGAGGCGACCCGGCCGCCGAATGCGGCCGGGGTGGGGGGCGGGGCCGCGGGTTCAGGGGGACGTGGGGAGGCCGGGGAGCTGGTCGTGGCCAATCACGTGTCGTGGCTGGACCCGCTGGTCATCGCGGCCGCCGTGCCCTCGCGCCCGCTGGCCAAGCGGGAGATCGCCGCCTGGCCGGCCGTCCGCACGCTGGCCGCGGGCTCGGGCGCGCTGTTCATCGACAGGGAACGCCTGTCCGCGCTGCCGTCGGCGGTCGCCGCCGTGGCCGCGGCGCTGCGGGCGGGCGACTCCGTCGTGGCCTTCCCCGAGGGCACCACGTGGTGCGGGCTCGGCATGGGCGACTTCCGGCCGGCGGTGTTCCAGGCGGCGATCGACGCGGGCGCCGCCGTACGGCCCGCCGCGCTGCGCTACCGCGAGGACGGCCGGCCCTCGACCCGCGCCTGCTACGTGGGCGAGGACTCGCTGCTCGCCTCGGTGCTGCGGGTGGCCGCGACCCGGCGGCTGGCCGTCGAGGTGCGCCTGCTGGCGCCCCTGCGCGCCGCGCCGCCGGCCGGTCGGCCGCGGGCGCGCGCCGCCCTGGCCGGGACCGCCGAGGCCCTGGTGCGCGCCGCGGCGGACGGCCCTCCCCGGCAGGAGCGGGGGAGGGCCGTCGCTCACTTGCCGAAGCCCGCGGTCAGCCCGCTGAGCAGCTGACGGCGGCCCACCACGTAGAGGATCAGGATGGGCAGCGTGGTCAGGACGACCGAGGCCAGCACGGCGGGCACGTTCACGCTGTACTGGCCCTGGAACGTCCACAACGCCAGCGGCAGCGTGCGCTTGTCCGGGCTCTGGGTCAGGATCAGCGGCAGCAGGAAGCCGTTCCAGATCGTCAGCGCGTTGTAGATGGTCACCGTCACCACGGCCGGGCGGGTCAGCGGGAACGTCAGCCGCCAGAGCATGCCCCAGTCGGTGGCGCCGTCCAGCCGCATCGACTCGAACAGCTCCTTGGGCACGTCCCTGATGAAGTTGGACAGCACCAGCACCGACAGCGGGATCGCGAACGCGATGGAGGGCAGGATCATGCCCAGCAGCGAGTCGTACAGGTGCAGCCGGATGATGATCAGGTAGATCGGGATGATCGTGGCCTGGAGCGGGATCGCCAGCCCCATGAGGAACAGCGAGTTCACCCCGCGCAGGAACCGCCCGCCGCCGCGCACGATCGCGTACGCCGCCATGAACGACACCCCGACGGCCGGGATCACCGCGCCGAGGGTGACGAGGAGGCTGTTGAGGAAGTACAGCGCGAAGTCCGACTCCAGCACCAGCCTGTAGGCCCCCAGCGTCGGCTCCGCCGGCGGCGCCAGCGGGTTGGAGGCGTAGTAGGAGCTCTGCTCCTTGAAGCTGGTGATGACGATCCAGTAGATCGGGACCACCACGATCGCCAGCCAGATCCACCCGGCCACCCCGGCCACCCAGTTGCGGCGGGCGGCGGCCGGCCCGCCCGCCCGCCGGGACGCCTCGGCGGCCCGCCGCGCCGGTTTCGTCAGCGTGGTCGCCATGTCAGGCCCCTTCCAGCTGGCTCGCCGCGGCGTCGCGGCCGCCCAGGCGGCGCAGCAGCAGCGCCAGCGCCAGGCCCACGAGGACGAGGATGACCGCGATCGCGCTGGCCGGTCCCATCAGGTTGGCCTGGAACCCCCGCTTGTACATGTCCAGGGCGAGCACCCGGGTGGCGTCGCCGGGACCGCCGGCGGTCAGCACGAAGATCAGGTCGAAGAACGTCAGCGACCCGACCACCATCAGCGTGGAGGACGTGATGATCGTGTACTTGAGCTGCGGCAGCGTGATGCTGAAGAACGTGCGCACCCGGCCCGCGCCGTCGAGTTGGGCGGCCTCGTACATCGAGCGCGGGATCTGCCGCACGCCGCCCTGGTAGATCAGCGAGTGGAACGGGATGAACTGCCACGACACCACGAAGATCACCACGCTGAAGGCGAGGACGGGCTCGCCCAGCCAGTCCTGGGCCAGCAGGTCCAGGCCGAGCCCGGCGCCGAGCCCGAAGTTCGGGTCGAGCAGCGCCTTGTAGGTGATGGCGATGGCGGCCGAGCTGAGCAGCAGCGGGATGAAGTAGAACACCGACAGCACGGCCCGATAGCGCTGCTGACCGGCCAGGAACACCCCGAGCAGGATGCTGGCCGGCGTCTGCACCGCCCAGGACGCGGCCATCACCAGGAACGTCACCCACAGCGCGTGCGGCAGCCCGGGATCGGCGAGCACGGCCTGCCAGCTCGACAGGCCGGCGAAGCCGATGTCGCCGAGCCCGTCCCAGGAGGTGAAGCTGAGGACGAGGACCCCGGCCAGCGGGATCACGCCGAAGGCGACGAAGAGCAGCAACGCCGGGACGGCCAGCCAGGCGAGGGAGCCGCGGCCCCCTCGCCCGGCCGCCGCCGGCGCCCGCCGCCCGGCGGGGATCGGGATCACGCTCACTTGCCGATGACCGCGTTCATGTTCGTCTGGAACTGCTGCGGCGAGATGGACAGCTGGAACAGCTTGGCGATGTTGTCCAGCAGCACTTCGGCGGCGGTCGGGCTGAGCGCCTGGTCCCACGACTGGGCGAAGGTCTTGGCGTTGCTGGCGATGCCGTAGACGAACTTCAGGAACTCGGCGTCGGGGGAGGAGGCGAAGGCGGCGTCGGCGCCCTTGACGATCGGGACGGCCCCCGTGTCCGCCCACTCCTTGACCTCGGTCTGGTCGAGCACGCCGCTGGTGAAGAACTTCTTGGCGATCTCCTTCTGCTCGGGCGTGGCCTTGGCGGAGATCGACAGGTACTGGCCGGGGTTGCCGACGGTGTTGCTCGGGTCGCCCTTGCCGCCGTCCACGGGCGGGAAGTTCATGTAGCCGAGGTGGCCGCCGGGGACGAAGTCGCCGCCGTCGTTCTTCATGCCGCCGTACGTCCAGCCGCCGTGCAGCATCATCGCGGCCTTGCCGGTGTAGAGCAGCGCCTGGTCGGCGTTGGAGTCGGCGGTGATGGAGGAGAAGCCCTTGATGAAGCCGTTCGCCTTGATCAGGTCCTGCATCTTGGTCAGGGCGTCGAGGGCGGCGGGGTGGGACCAGGCGTCCTTCTGGCCCTCGAACACCGCCTGGAACACCTCGGGGCCGCCGATCCGGTCGAACAGGAACTCCAGCCACATCATGTTGGTCCAGCGCGACTGCCCGCCGAGCGAGAACGGCGCGATGCCCTTGGCGTTGATCTTGGGCACGATGTCCATGATCTCGCCCCAGGTCGTCGGCGGCTGCACGCCGACCTTCTCCAGGACCTCCTTGTTGTAGTACAGGACGATCGGCTGCACGGTCTCGCACGGCATCGCGTAGATCTTGCCGTCCACGGTGGCCGCGCCGAAGGAGGAGGGGAACAGCCGGTCCTTGACGGCGGCGTTCTCGGAGAACCAGGACGTGAGGTCCTCGACCTGGCCCGCCTGCACGTAGCTGCGCAGCGTGCCGCCGCCCCAGCCCCAGATCAGCGTGGGGGCCTGGCCGGCGCCGATGGCCGTCTTGATCTTGGTCTTGTAGGCGTCGTTCTGGAACGCCGTGCCCTCGATCTGGGTGGTGGGGTTCGCCTTGTTGAAGCGCTCGATCGCCCGGCGGCGCACGCCTTCCTGCGGCTCGACCGACAGGTACCAGTAGGTGGCCTTGGCGCCGCCGCCGCCACCGCCGGTCGGGCCGCCGCCACCCGCGCGGGTGGGGCCCGACGTGCCGCAGGCGGCGAGCGCGGCTCCCAGGGGCAGCCCCATCGAGAGGCTGAGGAAGGTGCGGCGAGAGGTTGTCCTGGTCTCCACGCTGATCTCCGTACTCGAATGCCGTGGCCTGGCCGCGGCTCGGTTGTCCTTGGGACGCGTTGGCCGGCGGTCGGATCGGCAAACCCCCCAATGCCGCTCGTCCGCTCGCCGTTGAGTGAACTAGTCGAAACATTTGCGACATGACCGCGCGGCACGTCAATCTAGATTTCGACCATTACCCTGTCAAGACCCTGTCCCGGAAACCGGATCTGGGCGCCGGGCGGTCCTGTGTAGTAATCTCGCGCGGGCATCTAGCTGGCTATTCTGCGCCAGTTGCGGCATTGTGCAGGTGGCAGGCCCAGCTCCGAAACATTTCGAAATTTTGCGGCAGAACTCTTGAAGGAGTGCAGTTCATGACGGCTCTAGATCGGACCCCGGCGGATCGGGTCCTCGGTCCGTGGCTGGACCCGGCGCTTCCCGTGGCCGAGCGCGTCGAGGCCCTCCTTCAGGAGTTGACGCTGGAGGAGAAGGTCGCCCAGCTCGGCAGCCGGTGGGTGGGCAACGACATGGCGCACGAGGAGGCCGCGCCCGCCCCCGACCCGGACGGCACGGGCACCCACAACGTGGCCCCCATGCAGGACGTTTTCGCCGCCTCCGGCACCGTGCCCCTGGGCGAGGCCGCCCGGCACGGGCTCGGCCACCTGACCCGGGTGTTCGGCAGCGTCCCGGTGACGGTGGCCGAGGGCGCCGCCGAGGTGGTGCGGCTGCAACGCGAGGTCGTCGGACTGTCCAGGCTGGGCATCCCCGCCCTCGTGCACGAGGAATGCCTGACCGGTTTCACCACCTACGGCGCCACCGTCTACCCGGCGGCCATCGCCTGGGCCGCCACCTTCGACCCCGGCCTGGTCGAGCGCATGGCCGCGGCCATCGGGCGGGACATGCGCGCCGTGGGCGCCCACCAGGGCCTGTCCCCGGTGCTCGACGTGGTCCGTGACTACCGGTGGGGCCGGGTCGAGGAGACGATGGGGGAGGACCCGTACCTCGTCTCGATGCTCGGCGCGGCGTACGTGCGCGGCCTGGAGAGCGCCGGCGTGATCGCCACGCTCAAGCACTTCGCCGGGTACTCGGCCTCGCGGGCCGCCCGCAACCACGGCCCGGTCCCGATGGGCCGCCGCGAGCTGATGGACATGATCCTGCCGCCGTTCGAGGCGGCGATCACCCTGGGCGGCGCCCGCTCGGTGATGAACTCCTACTCCGACGTGGACGGCGTGCCCGCCGCCGTCGACTCCTGGCTGCTGACCGAGCTGCTGCGCGAGGAGTGGGGGTTCACCGGCACCGTCGTGTCCGACTACTGGGCGGTCCCGTTCCTGGCGACCATGCACCAGGTGGCCGCCGATCCGGCGGACGCGGGTGCGCAGGCGCTGGCCGCCGGCGTGGACGTCGAGCTGCCCGACACCCTCGGCTTCGGCGCCCACCTGGTCGAGCGGGTGCGCCGGGGCGAGCTGCCCGAGTCGCTGATCGACCGCGCCGCGCGCCGGCTGCTCACCCAGAAGGTGCAGCTCGGCCTGCTCGACCCCGGCTGGACGCCGGAGGGCTCGGTCGCCGGCGCGCAGGACGTCGAGCTGGACTCGGCCGCCAACCGCGCGCTCGCCCGCGAGCTGGCCGAACGCTCGATCGTGCTGCTGGACGCCGGGACCGCGCTGCCGCTGAGCGCGGACCTCGGCCGGATCGCCGTCGTCGGCCCGTGCGCCGACGACCCGCGCACGTTCATGGGCTGCTACGCCTTCCCCAACCACGTGCTGCCCCGCTACCCCGGGCTCGGGCTGGGCGTCGAGGCCCCGACCGTGCTGGACGCGCTGCGCGCCGAGCTGCCCGGCGCCGAGATCGTGCACGAGCCGGGGTGCGCGGTCCAGGGCGGCGACCGGTCCGGGTTCGCCTCGGCGGCCGCCGCCGCCCGCGCGGCCGATCTGTGCGTCGCGGTCGTGGGCGACCTGGCCGGGCTGTTCGGCCAGGGCACGTCGGGCGAGGGCTGCGACGCCGAGGACCTGCGGCTGCCCGGCCTCCAGGCCGACCTGCTGGCCGAGCTGTTCGCGACGGGCACGCCGGTCGTCGTGGTGGTCGTCTCCGGCCGCCCGTACGCGCTGGGCGAGGTGCACGACGGCGCCGCCGGGCTGGTCCAGGCGTTCATGCCGGGAGAGGAGGGCGGCGGGGCGATCGCCGGTATACTGAGCGGTCGTGTCCAGCCTGGAGGCAAGCTTCCCGTGCAGATACCCCGCCATCCTGGCGGGCAGCCGGGCACCTACCTGCAGCCCCCGCTCGGAGCCGACAGCAAGGGCATCAGCAACCTCGATCCCACCCCGCTGTTCCCCTTCGGGCACGGCCGCTCCTACACCACCTTCGAGGTCGGCGACCTGCGGATCAGCGCCGCCGAGGTGCCGACCGACGGCGAGTTCACCGTCTCGGTCCGCGTCGCCAACACCGGCGGCCGGGCGGGCGACGAGGTCGTGCAGCTCTACCTGCACGACGTCCTCGCCCAGGTCACCAGGCCGGTGAAGCAGCTCACCGGCTTCGCCAGGGTCCGCCTCGAACCGGGCGAGAGCAGGCGGGTCTCCTTCCTCGTCCACACCGACAGGACCGCCTTCACCGGGCGCGACCTGCGGCGGGTCGTGGAGCCGGGAGACGTCGAGGTGCTCGTCGGCACGTCCGCCGCCGACCTGCCGTGCCGCGGCGTGGTCCGGCTGACCGGCCCGGCGCGGCCTGCCGGCGCGGGCAGGCGGCTGGTCACACCCGTGGAGATCCGAGGAGGAACAGATGCCGGCTCCTAGGCGCGCCACGCTGGCCACCGTCGCGGCCTCGGCCGGCGTGTCCGTCGCCACCGTCTCCAAGGTGCTCAACGGCCGCAGCGACGTGGCCCCGGCGACCCGTTCGCTGGTGCAGTCGCTGCTCCAGCAGCACGACTACGTGCCCGCCACGCCGCGCCGCGGCGAGGCGGGCGGCCCCGCCACGGTCGAGGTGCAGTTCGACGACGACCTCAACGCCTACTCCACCGAGATCATCCACGGCGCGATCGAGGCCGGCGACGAGCTGGAGACGTCGGTCGTCGTCAGCATCAGGAAGAGCCACCAGCGCACCGGCGGCTGGGCGCGCGACCTGGTGGCCGCCGGGCGGCGGGCGCTCATCGTGGTGACCAGCGAGCTGACCGGCGCGCAGCTCGGGGCGCTGACGCGGGCCCGGCTGCCGCTGGTCGTGATCGACCCGCTCAACCTGCCGACCACCAGCGTGACCAGCGTCGGCTCGACGAACTTCGCCGGCGGCCTGACCGCCACCCAGCACCTGCTGTCCCTGGGCCACCGCCGCATCGCCTACATCGGCGGCCCGCCGACCTCGGCCTGCAACCAGGCCCGCCTGCACGGCTACCGCGCGGCGCTGGAGGCGGCCGGCGCGCCCGAGCCGCCCGGCTACGTGCGCACCGCCCACTTCCACTACCAGGACGGCCTGGTCAACGGCGCGAGCGTGCTCGACCTGCCGGAGCCCCCGACCGCGATCTTCGCCGGCTGCGACGAGATCGCGCTCGGGGTCATGGAGGCCGCCAGGTCGCGCGGCCTGCGCATCCCGGAGGACCTGAGCATCGTCGGCTTCGACGACACCCAGATCGCCCGGATGGCCTCGCCGCAGCTCACCACCGTGCGCCAGCCGCTGCGCGAGATGGGCCGGGCGGCCCTGCGCACCGCGCTGCGGCTGGCGGCCGGCGAGCGGATCGACTCCCACCACGTCGAGCTGGCGACCGAGCTGGTGGTGCGCGGCTCGACCGCCCCGGCGGCGCCTACGGAAGGCTGAAGGCCAGGAACACCGACCCGTACGGGTTCGGGTACGGCGTGAAGGAGTACCCCGACTGGACGAACAGCATGCCGTGCGACACCACGGCCCCGCCGCCGCCCGAGACGGCCCCGCCGCGCCCGGTCAGGCCGTTGACGCCCGGCACCTCCTGCATGGTGTCGTAGGCCCACACGACCTCGCCGGTGCGCGCCGAGTAGGCCCGCATCTTGCCGTCCATGCTGCCCTCCCAGACCAGGCCGGGCGTGCTGGAGACGGCCGGGGTGTGGCCGAGGCGGCAGACGTTCGGGTACTGGGCCGCGCCGCCGGTGGCGCAGCCGTCGGCCGGGTTGGGCGTCTCCCACAGCAGGTGCCCGGTCGCCGGGTCGAGGGCGAACAGGGTGCCGGGCTGGGCCATGTACGTGGCCACGTACAGGCGCTGCCCGTCGAACGAGGTGCCCCACTGGACGCCGGACAGGCCGCCGCCGGGCATCGGCTTGGACAGCTGCCGCTGCCAGACGATCTTCCCGGTACGCGCGTCGAGCACGTGGTACACGCCCGCCTTCTGCCCGATGCCGACCAGGGCGCGCCCGCCCGCCCTGAACAGGTTGGGCGCGGCCCCGAGGTCGAAGTCGAGCGCGGTGCCGTCGGGGAGGTTCGGGCAGTACTCGCGGTCCTCGGGGGTGGGCAGCGAGCACTCCAGCCGCCAGGTGTCCACGTCGGTCATCCGCCGGGTCCAGCGCGGCCGGCCGGTGTCGATGTCCAGCGCCAGCACCGAGTCGTAGTGGCCGGCGCTGCCGGTGTAGTTCTGGCCGGTGCCGACGTACAGGGTGCGGGTGAGCGGGTCGAGGGCCGGGGAGCTCCACACGCCGCCGCCCGAGGGGGCGTACCGGGGGACGCCGTTGGGCCAGGTGCCGTCCTGGCGGGCCTTCGGGACGGTGTTGAAGCGCCAGACCGGGCGGCCGGTGTCGGCGTCCATGGCGTCGAGGTGGCCGCGGAAGGTGCAGCAGGCGTGCTCCTTGCCGAGGATGTTCTCGCCGCTGGAGACGCCGACGTAGACGCGGTCGCCGAAGACCAGGGGCGAGCTGGTCACGATCGCCGTGACGGTGTCGTCGAGCCGGCGGGCCCAGGCCAGCCGGCCGGTGCGCTGGTCCACGGCGTAGAACCAGCCGCGCACGTCGCCGAAGTACACCTTGCCCCTGGCCACGGCCGGGCCGTCCTGCACCTGGGTGCGGCCGGTGCCGACGGTGGCCAGGTCGAACTCCCAGCGGGCGGCGCCGGTGGCGGCGTCCCTGGCGTACAGCTTGCCTTCGGGGGAGCCGAAGTACACGGTGTCGCCCACGACGGCGGGCTGGCTGCGCGGCGTGCCGGCCTCCTTGGGATAGGCGAAGGCCCACTTCAGCGCGAGGCCGCCGACCGTGCGCGGGTTGATCGCGCGTTCGGCCGCGTTGTGCCGCCAGCCCAGCGGGCCCTGCTGCCACATGGGCCAGTCGCCGCCGGTCGCCGCCTGCGCGGGCGCCGGGCCCTGCAGCAGTGCGAGGCAGAGCGCGGTCAGCAGCCGGATCATGAGGTCGCCTCCTTGTTCCAGAACGCGCACTGGTGCTGCCTGGCGATCTCCCGCGTCACCTGGCTGTCACCGGCCGGGGCCAGGGACATGACGGCGGGGTCGGTGCGGGTGTACCGGGGCCACAGCGGGGTCCCCTCCGCGGTCGGGTCGCCGGTACGGGCGAAGCCCGTCCACTGGGCGACGAGCTGGGCGCCGAAGGAGCGCTGGTTGGCGTCCAGGTCCTTGACGTCGGAGTACAGGAAGGGCGCCTCGCTGATGTGGAAGGCGCCGTTCGGCTTGGTCCGGTCGAGGAAGAACAGCGGCGGCGCGTCGGTGTTGTCCACCTGGAAGGCGTACACCGGCAGGTGCGCGGCCAGCCGTTCGTCGTTGAGCAGCGCAGGGCAGACCGAGTTGCTGTCGGCCACGATCGTCCGGTAGGCGATGAACGCCGCCGGGGCGGGGAACCTGGCCAGCGGGTAGCGGGCGAGCACCTCGGGGGCGAGGGGGCCGTACTGCCGGCGGACCAGGGTCTCGTACTCGTCCGGGGTGTTCGCGGCGGGGAGCTGGACCTCGTCGCGGCCGACGCCGTGCATGAGGGCGACCTTGTTGACCTTGCCCCTGGCGAACGCCCGGGACGGCGACATCGTCAGGATGCGGCCGTCCACGATGGGGGCGATCGTCCCGCGGTCCGGGCCGAGCCCGTCGCCGGACTGGTCGAGCAGCGCCTTGACCGGCTTGGACCGCAGGCATGCGGCCGGGTCGGCGGCCTGCTCGCAGCCGAGCGCGGCGGCGAACCGCCCGCCCTGGGCCTGCGCCTCGGCCTGCGTGGGCAGCTCGGCCTTGCAGTCCTGCGGCTGCCAGAAGGTGTTCACGCCGCGCAGCGAGTTGTACTCGCCGCTCTGCACGATGCCTTTCTCGAACAGGCCCTTCGCGGTCGGCGACGCCGTGTGCGCGCAGACGCTCGACCCGCCGGCGCTGGCCCCGAAGATCGTCACGTTGCCGGGGTCGCCGCCGAAACGGGCGATGTTGCGCCGCACCCAGCGCAGCGCCTCCTGCTGGTCGGACAGGGCGTAGTTGCCGGCGTTCCGGCCGAAGGCCCGGTGGGACAGGAAGCCCAGGACGCCCAGCCGGTAGCCGACGCCGACGTGCACGACGCCGCCGGCCTTCGCCAGGTAGGAGCCGTCGGAGGGGGCGCCGTAGCGGAAGCCGCCGCCGTGGAACTCCACCATGACGGGCAGGTCGCGCGCCCCTTCGGGGGCGGCGACGTTGAGCTTGAGGCAGTCCTCGTCCTCGGAGGGGGAGCCGAGCAGCTCGGCCTGCGGGCACGGGCTGCCCCGCCCGGTGCCGGAGAACACGCCGGGCCAGGGCGTGGCCCGGCGCGCGGGCGTCCAGCGCAGGTCGCCGACGGGCGGGGCGGCGTAGGGGATGCCGAGCCAGGAGCGCAGGCCCTCGCCCGCGATCCCGCACACCTGGCCCGAGTCGGTGGTGACGGTCGTGCCGGGCGCGCAGGCGGGCGCGCCGCGCGGGGCCGCCTGCGAGGGCGGCGTCGTCAGGCTGAGCGACGCGATCACGACGAGCGCGCTCAGCCCTGGTCGGAGCTTCAACATGCGCAAGTTCCCTCGGTGGATTCACACGGGACCTTGCGCATCGTGTCAAGGCGAGTCAGCCCGATCAATGGCGGCCGTCATACCGGACCGCCATCTCGCCCGTGTGATCACCGCCGCGCCGCCTCGCGGCTAGCGGTCGCTCCACTTGATCTCGTACGGCTTGAGCGTCAGCTCCTTGCCGTCCACCGTCGTGGTGACCTGCTTGCCGGCGGTGTTGACGGCGAGGAGTCGCCGGGGCTGGGCCAGCACCCGCACCCGCCGGTCGGCGGAGGTGACCGGCTCCAGCTCGGCCCCCGCCGGGAACCAGCGGGTGAAGTCGCTCACCAGCTTGCCGGTGGGCATCAGCGCGCCCGTGCGCGGGTCCCACATGCAGGCCCGGCACTCGCCGTCCTTGGCCTGCGGGTTCCAGTACAGGGCGGTGCTCGCGCCGCTCCTGGCGAACTCCATCATCGAGACGGCCTGCACGGCCAGCCGCATGGGCTCGTCCCAGACGGTGCCGTCCTCGGGCACGAAGTACCACTCCGACCACCACACCGGCAGGTCGCCGGTCTTCTCGCGCAGCCACTTGGTGATCGCGCCGAACTTGCCCAGGGCGCCGAACGCGTCCGGCAGCAGCTCGTGGGTCTCGGTGGGGGAGGCGCCGTCCACGACGACGAAGTCGGCGCCCTTCTTGTGCTTGAACCAGTACTCGAAGGCGTCGAGGGCGTGCTGGTTGACCGCCCCCCACGGGCCGCGCAGCTCGGTGTCGCCCTTGCTGTCGCTGTCGAAGCCCAGGTACGGGCCGCCGATCTTGGCGTCCGGACGGACCGCCTTCACCGCGTCGTACACCTTGTTGTACAGCTCGGTGTAGCCCTTGTAGTCCGCGGGCTTCGCGTGGTCCCGCCAGAAGCCCTTGAACTCGTTCCAGACCATGAAGTACTTCACGTCCCGGTAGCGCTCGGCCACGGTCGCCGCCAGCTTGGCGAAGTCGTCGAAGTGCTCCGGGTACGGCGCGTCCTCCAGGTGCTCCTTCCAGGCCGACTCCTCGGTCGGGCCCTCGGGGCCGCCCTTCATCCAGTCGGGGGCGCAGCACAGCGTGATGACGCCGATGCCGCCGGACTCCCGCATGAAGTTCGTCCGGCTGTCGAGGTCCTCCCAGAAGTACTCGCCCCGCCGCGGCTCGGGGTTGAGCGCCCCGAAGCCCATGATGTGCTGGTTCTGCAGCATCGGCGTCTCGGACAGCGCGCGGGCGACGTCCTGCTCCAGGCGCGGGGTGATGTTGTTGGCGCTGACGCCGGTGTGGGTCAGGCCCCAGCGCGGCCAGTCGGCGTCCACGGGCGGCGGCTTCAGCGCCTCGGCGGTGGCGGCGGGCGAGGACGTCTGCGGCGGCTGGGCGCCGGTGGTCTCCTGGTCGGCGGTGGCGCCGAGGGAGCAGCCCGCCGCGAGCAGCGCCATGGCGGCGAACCCCATGACGCAGGTGGCCAACCGGCCGGAACGCCGCGCCGCCGCCCTCCCGCTTACTGTTGACACCTGAATCCCCACCTGGTCCTCGGCGCTTTTTGCCTAGAGCGTTCCATGCCCCCGCAAACGCGGCAAACCAGTGGGCCGGATTCACAGCCAAGCGTTATCTCGCGGACACGGCGGCGCTTCCGGCGCCCCTGGCGCGCCGGAAGGCCGCCGCGTCCTGTCCCTAGCGGCCCTGCAGGCCCTTGACGTTGTCCCCGAACGTCCAGCCCTTCGAGCCGTCCCAGTTGATCGACCAGGTCATCAGGCCCTTGAGCTGGCCGTTGAAGGCGTTCCAGCCCTGCGAGACAAGCGAGGGGGCCATGTACCCGCCGCCGGCGCCCGGCTGCGCGGGCAGGCCCGGCACCTGCTTGTCATAGGGCACGGTGATCGTCGTGCCCTGGATGGTCAGGCCGTTGTTCAGGCAGGTGGTCTGCACGGTGAAGCCCTGCACGGTGCCGGCGGAGTAGGAGTCGCCGGAGCAGCCGTACATGCTGCCGTTGTAGTACTGCATGTTCAGCCACCACAGGCGGCCGTTGTCGGCGTACTTCTTGATGATCGGCAGGTACGCGCCCCAGATCGACCCGTACGTCACGCTGCCGCCCGTCACGTACGCCGTCTCCGGCGCCATGGTCAGGCCGAACCCGGCCGGCATCTGGGCGAGCACGCCGTCGATGATCCGGATGAGGTTCGACTGCGAGGCGGAGAGCTGGGTGATGCTGCCGCCGCCGGTCAGGCCGGTCTCGATGTCGATGTCGATGCCGTCGAAGTTGTACTTCTTCAGGATCGGCACGACGGTCGCCACGAACCGGTCGGCGACGGCGCTGGAGCCGAGGTCGATGCCGGCCGCCGCGCCGCCGATGGACATGAGGATCGTCGCGCCGGCGGCCTTGGCCTGGCACATCTCGGCCGGGGTGGCGACCTTGACGGTGGCGTCCATGCCGTCCTCCCACAACACGGTGCCGTCGGAGCGGATGACGGGGAACGCGGCGTTGATCACGTTGTAGCCGTGCGCCTTGATGCGCGGGTCGGTGATCGGGATCCAGCCGAGCGGCGGGTGCACGCCGTTGATCGCGCCGTCCCAGTTCTCCCAGTAGCCCTGGATCACCTTGCCCGCCGGCCGCGGCTTGGTCGGGCAGGTGGTGTCGGTGGGCGTCACGGTCGGGGTGACGGTGGGCGTCACCGTGGGGGTCACGGTCGGGGTGACGGTGGGCGTCACCGTGGGCGTGACGGTGGGGGTCACGGTCGGGGTGACCGTCGGGGTGATCGTGGGGGAGGCGGTGCCGCCGGGGCCGTCGAAGCTGACGTCGTCGGCGTAGTAGGTGCCCTGGCCGTACCAGCCGTGCAGGAAGATGACCGCGGTGCTCTGGCTCGCGGTGGTCGTGAACGACACGGTGAGCTGCGTGTACGCCCCCGCCGACGACGTCCAGGACGAGGAGCCGCCGGTCACGCCGAGGTAGACGTAGCTGCCGCGCACCCACGCGCTCAGCGTGTACGTCGTGCTCGGCCGCACCGACACCGACTGGGTGCACTGCGCGGTGTCGGACCCGCTGGCCGCCGCGGCCAGCGCCTTGGTGCCGGAGTGGACCGGGGTGGAGACCACCGACCCCAGCCCGCCGGTGCACGACCACGGCGACAGGGATCCGGTCTCGAAGTCCGGATTGGTGAGGAGGTTGGCCGCCTGGGCGGAGGTCTGGACGACGAGGACGCCCAGTGCCGCCAGGACGGAGGCCAGCAGCACGACGAGGAGACGGCGCGTTCGCTTCATGGTGGACAACCCTTTCGTCGCCCGAGCGCGGGCCCGCGACCAGCGGGTTCATCGGATTATGTAAAGAAACTTTAAAGTTGTCCACGGGGCTTGCATACCATTTGGGTCATATCGCGGACGTGCCGTCCGGGCCCCCGCGGACCCGGACGGCGCCTCCGGACGCGCTCAGTTCACATTGAGCGTGAACGTGCTCGTCGTGTTGCGGATGTCGGTCGCGTTGCCGCTCAGCCGCAGATTGCCGAACGTGGCCGAGCCGACCGCGGGGCCCTGCCCCGGCTCGGGCAGCTCGTTGACCCAGATGCCGAAGCCCGACTTGGCGTCGAAGGCGTCGCCGCTGCGCCGCGCCCCCGAGATCGACACGTTCGTGAACACGGTGTCGGTGACCGGGTTCAGCGGCGTGCTCGGGCTGGAGTAGGCGGTCTGGAACATGATCCCGCTGTAGGTCGGGTCCACGATGTCCACGTCGGTGACCCGGATCGCGGTGAACTTCTTGGAGGCGGAGAAGATCCACATCGCCGGGAACGTCTGCTGCCCCCAGAAGTGCCCGCCGGCCCGGACGAGCGAGATGTTCTCGAACTTCGTCTGGCCCGGCCCGAAGTCCCGCATCGGGATGCCGAAGTCCAGCGAGCTGATCGTGATGCCCGAGTAGACCAGGGTGTCGGCGATGTAGGCGTTGCGCACGACGTTGTTCTGGCCGCCGTACACCGCGACGCCCGCGGCCCGCCAGGTCAGCAGCGAGGTGATGTTCTCGAAGACGTTGCCCGACTGGTCGGCGTTGACGTTGTCGATCGCCGCGAACAGCGCGAAGCTGTCGTCGCCGGTGGCCCGGGTCTCGACGTTGGTGATCAGGTTGTTCGTGCTGCCGTTGGTGAAGTTCGCGCCGTCGGCGAAGGTGTTCCTGATGCGCGAGTTCCTGATCGTCACGTGGTCGACGTTCGTGCCCCAGAACATGCAGATCTGGTGCTCGACCCAGAGGTCGTCGATCGTGATGTTCGAGACCTTCGACAGGTCGAAGATCTTGCCGGGGCCGTCGATGCGCGAGGTGTAGTTGCCGAAGTGGGCGAACCCGGCGAACGTCGAGCCGTTCGACGACGCCTCGGTGCGCCAGCCGACGTCCGTGCCGTCCTGGCCCGCGGGCGAGACGAACCTGGTGTACCAGGGGCCCGCGCCGACCACCTTGACGGCCTTGCCGTACACCTGGAACTTGCCCGTCGTCTGGTACGTGCCCGGGGGCAGGTAGACGCCGGTCAGGCCGGCGTCCTGGCGCGCCTTGTCCAGCGCGTTCTGCACGTCCTGCTGGGAGAACCCGGCCGGCACGGCGTAGTGCGCGGGGTCGGGGTTGGCGACCGGCGAGACCTGCTCCAGGCTGACGAAGTCGACGGCGTAGGTCGTGTTGTTGGCCGGGTCCTTCTGCAGCCTGATCCTGCTGCCCTTGGGGACCGTGGCGTTCAGCATGACGTTGGCCTCGTCGTAGATGTGGCGGGCCGGGCCGGCGCCGGGCGAGTTGCCGGGGCTCGCCTCCGCGCCGTACAGCCAGGCGTACTTCGAGGTCAGGTCGATGGCCTTGTGGAAGGCGCCGTTGACGTAGATGTTCAGGGTCGAGCTCGTGCCGCCGCCGCCCGGGGCGTCCGGGATGGAGAAGCGGGTGACCAGGGTGTTGGTGTCGGCCTTGGTGGTCCACTCGACGTAGGAGCCGGTCTGGTTCAGCGTCACCGCGCGGCGGCCCGACGCCTCGCCGGCCACCGTGCCGACGTCCCTGCTCGGGCCGACGACCTGCGCGCCGCCGCCGGTCACGCCGTCCTCGGCCTCGTAGATGTCGTACGGCATGTTCGCGCCGCGGCCGACGAAGAGCTGCTGGACGCTGGTGTTGTTGGCCTGCTTGACCGGCAGCTCGTTGGCGTCGTTCGCGATGACGGTCTTCACGGTGTAGCGGCCGCCCGCGGCCGTCCAGGTGCCCAGGGACACGGGGGCGGTGGTGGCGCCGGCCGCGATCGCGCCGCTGTGGGCGCCGGTCAGGGTCCTGACGACCGTGCCCGCCTCGTTCGCGACGGTCAGCGTGACGCCGTGCGCGCCGGCGGCCGAGGCCACCGTGCCCTGGTTCCTGATCGCGACCGAGAAGGCGACCGTGCTGCCGGCGGCCGGGTTGCCCGGCGTCCAGGAGACCGGCGCGGCGACCAGGTCGGAGGTGTCCACCGGCTTGACGACCAGCGGGGACGGGCCGGTGAGGGAGTTGTTGGACTCGTTCTGCTCGATGACGGTCCCGGCGTCGTCGGCCTTGGCGGTGACCGGGTAGCTGCCGGCCTCCCGGGCGCCGATGTTCGCGGTCACGGTCGCCGAGGCGCCCGCGGCCAGCGCGCCCACGTTGGCGGTGGCGACCTTGCCGGCGCCGAGGGAGAAGGCGACGTCGGTCGCGGCCGACGCCGCGTTGCCGGCGTTCCTGACCACGGCCGACAACGTGACCGCGTCGGTCTCCACCGGCGCCTGCGGCGACCAGGACAGCGAGGTCACGGTCAGGTCGGGGTTCGGCGCGGGCACGCCCATGACCTGCAGCTCGGCCACCTGCCCCGCCGGGGCCCCGGTGTTGGCCGTGAACGAGAGCCGCACGTCGGCCACCCGCGCCCCGACCGGCACCGTCACCGTGTTGCCCGAGCCCGGGTCGAACGTGTACGCCGCCGAGGAGACCAGGTTCGTGAACCCCGAGGCGCCCTGCTCCCTGCCGAGCACCTGGAACGTCTGGGTGCGGGTGCTCCACACGGCGGCCGGGTCCAGCCTGACCACGACCGAGGAGACGTCGGCGTTCGCGCCGAGCTGCACGGTCAGCGTGTTGGGATAGCTGCCGCCCGCGCCCTCCCAGTACGTCGTCACGCTGTTGTCGTTGGCGTTGGCGGCGACGTAGGTGTGCACGTAGGAGGAGGCGGTGATGGGCTTGCCGGCGGCCAGGTTGGAGCCGCCGCCACCGCTGCCGACGCGGGTGACGGTGTTGCTCGCCGGGGACTGGTTGCCCGCCGCGTCCCTGGCCTTGACCTGGTAGGAGACCGTCAGCGTGCCGGGCTGGGCGTCGGTGTAGGTCAGCACGTTCCCGGCGACGCTGCCGCGCAGCGCGTTGTTGGCGTAGACGTCGTAGCCGGTCACGCCCACGTTGTCGGTGGCGGCGGTCCAGGTCAGCCTGATCTGGCCGGCGACCGGCTCGGTGTAGGCCAGGCCGCCGGGCGCGGACGGCGGCTGGGTGTCGCCCGAGCCGGGGCCGCGCACCTCGAACTCCGACACCTGGGCGGCGGGCCAGCCGGTGTTGGCGGTGACGGTCACCCGGACGTACCGGACGGTCGCCGCGGTGAACGTGATCGTCGCCGCCGGGGCGAACGTGCGCACGGCCGAGGCCGAGAGCGTCGTGAGCGGCGAGCCTTCGGTGCCGCCCTGCACCGTCAGCGTCTGCGTCCTGGGCTCCCAGGTGGAGGGCAGCTTCAGGACCACCTCGTTCACGCTGACGGCGGAGCCGAGGTCCACCTGGATCCACTGGGGGAAGGCGTTGTTGGCGCTCTCCCAGTAGGTGGCCTGGTCGCCGTCCGTGGCGTTGCCGCCGCCGTAGACGTCGGTGGTGCTGCTCACCGTGACCGGTTTCCCGGCCGCCAGGTTCGGGCCCGCGGCCGCGGCCGGCGGAGCCGTCCAGCCGATCAGGGCCAGGGCGACGGCCATGGCCGCCGCGAGCGGTCGTAAGAGGGAGGGCTTGCGTCTCATGGGGGGTGTCACCTCTCGTCGGGCTGGGAGGGTTGCCCGCACCTTAAGTTGACTCCTAGAAATCCGCAATGTTTCAACTTCGTTTCGCAAATAATCGACTATGACGTGATTTCGTGGGCTCGGCGAACGAAGCAGGTCGTGCCCCCTGCGGAAGCGGCGGAAAACCCGCCCATCGCCCGCAAGGATGGGCGCAAGCTGTTGCAAGTCTTTGCGGGATTGGCCGTATAGTTTGCGCATGACCCGACGACTCGGAGACGTGGCCAAGAAGGTCGGCATGAGCGAGGCGACCGTGAGCCGGGTGCTCAACGGCAAGCCCGGCGTGTCGGAGGCCACCAGGGAGGCCGTGCTCACGGCCCTCGACGTGCTCGGGTACGAGCGCCCCACCCGGCTGCGCGGCGACCGCGCCCGGCTGGTCGGCCTGGTGCTGCCCGAGCTGCAGAACCCGATCTTCCCGGCGTTCGCCGAGGTCGTCGGCGGCGCCCTGGCCCAGCAGGGCTTCACCTCCGTGCTGTGCACCCGCACGGTCGGCGGGGTGAGCGAGGCCGACTACGTCAGCCTCCTGCTCTCCCAGCAGGTCAGCGGCGTCGTCTTCGCCGGCGGCCACTACGCCCAGGCCGACGCCTCCCACGAGCACTACGAGCTGCTCTACGAGCGCAGACTGCCGACCGTCCTGGTCAACGCCGCCGTCGAGCACCTGGGGTTTCCGCAGGTGTCGGCCGACGACGTGGTGGCCGCCGAGATCGCGCTCGGCCACCTGCGCAGCCTCGGCCACGAGCGGGTGGGCCTGGTGCTCGGGCCGCGCGACCACGTGCCGTCCCGGCGCAAGCTCGCCGCCGTGGCGGGCCAGGTCGATCCCGCGCTGGTCGAGCACAGCATGTACTCGCTGGAGGGCGGCCACGCGGCGGCCGCCAGGCTGGTGGCCAGGGGGGTGACCGGCATCGTGTGCGCCAGCGACATGCTCGCGCTCGGCGCGGTGCGGGCCGTGCGCCGGGCCGGCCTGTCGGTGCCGGCGGACGTCTCGGTCGTCGGGTTCGACGACTCGGCCCTGATGAACTGCACCGACCCGCCGCTGACCACCGTGCGCCAGCCGATCGACGCCATGGGCCGGGCCGCCGTCGACCTGCTCATCGCCCAGATCGACAAGCACGTGGTGCCCGCCGACGAGCTGCTCTTCGACCCGGAGCTGGTGGTCAGGGCCTCGACGGGGCGGGTGCGCGGCTCGTCCTGAGAAGCCCTTCCGGTGACCTAGTCGTTATCTTGCAATCCCATGTCGAAACATTGCGGACATCTGAGGGATCTGCCATTGTGAGCGCACAGCGGGGCGCCTCACCGTCCCCCGGCTTCGTCAAGCTTCGGAAGGGTCAGATCGATGAAGAGATCGGACTATCGCAGGACTGTGGGGCTGCTCGTGGCGGCAGGCCTGAGCATGAGCGCCGCGGCCTGCGGCAGTGGCGACGACACCAAGCCCGACGCGCGGGGCAGCGCCCCGGGCGCCGCGCAGGTGAGCATCACCGTCGCCTGCCAGCCCGCGAAGTCCGCCCCCAAGGAGCGGCAGGCCTGGGACGACGACGTGGCCGCCTTCATGAAGGCCAACCCCGGCGTGACGGTCAAGAGCACCGACCAGCAGCCCTGCTTCGACCCCAAGACCTTCGGCCCGAAGCTGGCCGGCGGCCAGATGGAGACCGTGTTCGTGGTGCCGGTCACCAACTACGCCGACGTGATCGCCAAGGGGCAGGGCCTGGACATCACGCCGTACACCGGTGAGATCAAGAACTGGAACGACCTGCGCCAGGACGTCCGCGACCTGGTCACCAAGGACGGCAAGGTCTACGGCGTCCCCAACGTCCACTACAGCGTCGGCCTGGTCTACAACCGGGCGCTGTTCACCAAGGCAGGGCTCGACCCCAACAGCCCGCCCAAGACCTGGGCCGAGGTCCGCGAGGCGGCCAAGAAGATCGCCGCGCTCGGCGCCGGCGTCATCGGCTACGGCGAATACTCCGGCGGCAACACCGGCGGCTGGCACTTCAACCAGGCCCTGTACGGCCGCGGCGGCGACATGGTCTCGGCCGACGGCAGGACCGCCGCGTTCAACTCGCCCGAGGGCAAGGCCGTGCTGCAGTTCCTCAAGGACCTGCGCTGGGTGGACAAGAGCACCGGCGCCAAGCTGTTCAACGCCTGGGAACCGCTCATGCAGGCCATGGGCTCGGGCAAGGTCGGCATGATGCTCGGCGCCCCCGACGTCGTCACCGACGTGGTCAACAAGTTCAAGGGCGCCGCCACCGACTACGGCATCACCGGCTTCCCCGAGGCCAAGGCGTCGCTGAGCGGCGGCGAGGCGTTCTTCGTCAACCCCAAGGCCACGCCCGAGCAGGCCAAGGCCGGTCTGGCCTGGGTGAACTTCCGCTTCAACACCGTCGGCAAGGGCCGCTTCGACTTCGCCCGCGGCAAGTCGCTCGGCAACCCGGTCGGCGTGCCCGACAACGACGTCTACGGCGCCTCGCCCACCGGCAAGGCTATCCAGGACGCCCGCAAGGCCAACGCCACCCTGCCGGTGGAGAACTACCAGCCGTACGTCGACGCCTCGGCCACCATCCCGCCCAAGATGGAGCCGCCGCACGCCCAGGAGCTCTACGCCATCCTCGACGTCGCCATGTCGGCCGTGCTGAGCCGCGAGGACGCCGACGTCGACCAGCTCCTCGCGGACGCCGAGACCAAGGCGAACGCCATGCTCGGCAAGGGCTGAGCGGAACGTGAGACCGGGGCGCCGCGCCCGCCGGCGCCCCGGTACGTCGAGTCGGTGATCGGAGACACCCCATGAGCATTGCGACCGCCGGAGCCGCGCGACGGCCGAGGCCGCCCTCGCCGTTGCGCCGGGCGTTGCGGAGGAACCTGACGGCCTACGGGTTCATGGTCGGGGCGCTGTTCTGCTTCGTCCTGTTCTCCTGGTATCCCATCGTCCAGGAGTTCATCCTCAGCTTCCAGAAGACCGACCTGGTCAACGAGCCGGAGTGGGTCGGGCTGGACAACTTCAGGGCCGCCTTCGCCGACCCCGCCTTCGGGCCCGCGTGGCTGAACACGCTCATGTTCACCGTCCTCGCGCTGGTGCTCGGCTACGGGCTGCCGTTCGCGGTGGCGATCCTGCTCAACGAGCTCCGCCACTGCCGGGCCTACCTGCGGTTCGTGGTGTACCTGCCGGTCATGCTGCCCCCGGCCGTCGCGGTGCTGCTCTTCCGCTGGTTCTACGACCCCGACGTCGGCCTGTTCAACCAGATCCTCGGCTTCTTCTCGCTGCCCGGACTCAACTGGATCTACTCGACCGACACCGCGCTGCTCTGCCTGGTGCTCGTCTCGACCTGGATGAACATGGGCTCGGCCACCCTGATCTACCTCGCCGCGCTGCAGAACATCCCGCCCGACCTGTACGAGGCCGCCGAGCTCGACGGCGCCGGCGTGTGGAAGCGGATCAGGCACATCACGATCCCGCAGACCCGGCTGATCCTGCTGCTCATGCTGATGTTGCAGATCGTCGCCACCATGCAGGTCTTCATCGAGCCGTACCTGCTCACCGGCGGCGGCCCCGAGAACGCCACCGCCACCGTCGTCTTCCTGATGTTCCAGCAGGCGTTCACCTACAGCGACTACGGCGCGGGCGGCGCGCTGGGGATGATGCTCATGGTCGTCCTGCTCGCCTTCGCCGCCGTGCAGCTCCGGCTGACCCGCGAGGAGAAGGGCTGACCATGTCGAACGCCACCCTGCGCCGCCCCGCCGCGCCGCCCGCGCCAGGACGCCGGGACAGGAGACGGCCGCCCAGGCGCATCGAGGTGCAGTTCCGCACGATCATCTCCCCGCACCAGCTCAACAGCCGGTGGGGACGGCGGGTCTACTGGACGGTCCTGGTCGCGACGGTCGTCACGTTCACCGTCGTGTTCCTCCTGCCGATGTACTGGATGATCACCGGCGCGCTGAAGTCGGCCGAGGAGTTCGCCCAGGTGCCGCCCACGCTCTTCCCGAAGGAGCTGAACTTCGGGAAGTTCCTGGAGTCGTGGGAGCTGTTCGACATCGGCACGCTGCTGAGGAACACCGTCCTGTACGCCGGCGGCGGCTGGCTGATCACCATGTGCGTCGACGTCGCCGCCGCGTACGCGCTGTCGAAGCTGCGTCCGGCGTTCGGCAACGTCATCCTCGGCGCCATGCTGGCCACGCTGATGATCCCGCCGATGGTCGTGCTCATCCCCACCTACCTCGCCATCCACGACGTGCCGGTTCTCGGCTGGGACCTGCTGAACAACCCGTGGGGCCTGTGGCTGCCCGCCGCGGCCAACGGGTTCAACATCTTCCTGCTCAAGAGGTTCTTCGACTCCATCCCCCGCGAGCTGCTCGAAGCCGCCCAGATCGACGGCGGCGGCCCGTTCCGCATCCTGTGGTCGGTGGTGCTGCCGGTCTCCCGCCCGATCCTCGGCGTGACGTCGATCTTCACGATCGTCACCTCGTTCAAGGACTTCATCTGGCCGCTGCTCGTCATGAGCGACAGCGAGAAGATGACGCTCAGCGTGGGCCTGGCCCAGACCGCCGGGGCCGTGTCGCAGGACCAGGTCATGGGCGGCCTGGTGATCGCCAGCATCCCGACCGTCATCGTCTTCTTCATCTTCCAGCGGCACATCATGGCGGGACTCACCGCCGGCAGCCTCAAGGGCTGAGTGCCTCCACCTATGGCAAGGAGTTGTCTTCAGCATGTCCGAAACGTGGTGGCGGGGAGCCGCGATCTATCAGGTCTACCTGCGCAGCTTCGCCGACGGCAACGGTGACGGCGTGGGCGACCTGGCGGGGCTGCGGGCACGTTTGCCGTACCTGTCGGCGCTCGGGGTGAACGCGATCTGGCTCAACCCCTGGTATCCGTCGCCGCTGGCCGACGGCGGGTACGACGTGGCCGACTACCGGGACATCGATCCCGTGTTCGGCACCCTGGCCGAGGCGGAGGAGTTCATCGCCGAGGCGCACGGGCTGAACATCAGGATCATCATCGACGTCGTGCCGAACCACAGCTCGACCGCGAGCGCGTGGTTCCAGGAGGCGCTGCGCGACCCGTCCGTGCGCGACCGGTTCTGGTTCCGGGACGAGCCCGGCGAGTGGCAGTCGATCTTCGGCGGCCCCGCCTGGACCCAGGTGCCCGACGGCCAGTGGTACCTGCACCTGTTCGACCCCGGCCAGCCCGACCTCAACTGGACCAACCCGGAGGTGCACCGCGAGTTCCACGACGTGCTGCGCTTCTGGTACGACCGCGGCGTGGACGGCATCCGCATCGACTCGGCCGCCCTGCTCGCCAAGCCCGACGGCCTGACCGGCTCGTACGAGGACCTCGACGAGGTCCACGACGTCTACCGCAGCTGGCGCCGGATCACCGACGAGTACGACGGCCGCGTCCTGGTCGGCGAGGTCTGGCTGCCCGACCAGGAGCGCCTGGCCCGCTACCTGCGCTCCGACGAGCTGCACACCGTCTTCAACTTCCCGTTCCTGGCCTGCCCCTGGGAGCCCGCCGGGCTGCGCCAGGTGATCGAGCAGACCCTCGCCACCCACGCCCCGCTCGGCGCCCCGCCCACCTGGGTGCTGTCCAACCACGACGTCGCCCGCGTCGTCACCCGGTACGGCCGCGCCGACACCTCCTGGGACCACGCCGACCGCAGGGACGGCGCCCCCTCCGACCTGGAGCTCGGCTACCGCCGGGCGCGCGCGGCGGCGCTGCTGGCCATGGCGCTGCCCGGCGGCATCTACATCTACCAGGGCGAGGAGCTGGGCCTGCCGGAGGTGGACGACATCCCCGACGAGCTGCGCCAGGACCCGATGTGGCGGCGCTCGAACCACACGGTGAAGGGCCGCGACGGGTGCCGGGTGCCGCTGCCGTGGTCGGGCGACGAGCCGCCGTTCGGCTTCGGCACGGCCACGCCGTGGCTGCCGCAGCCGGACGCCTGGAACAAGCTCACCGTCGAGGCCCAGACCGCCGACCTGGGCTCGATGCTCAACCTCTACCGGGACGGGCTGCGCATCCGTGCCGAGCGGCTCGGCGACGGCACGCTCACCTGGCTCGACCTCGGGCCCGACGTGCTCGCCTTCACCCGGGAGTCCGGGCTGACCTGCGTGGTCAACCTGGGCGCCGACCCGGTGCCGCTGCCCGCCCACGGCACGGTCCTGCTGGCCAGCGGCGCCCTGGACGGCGACCGCCTGCCCAGCGACACGGCGGCCTGGCTGGCCTGACACCGCCCCGGCCCGTCGGGAACGCGCGGCCTGTCAGCTCCGGACGCGGAGGTCGGCGAAGAGGGCGCGGTGGTCGGAGCCGGGCAGGTCGAGGACGCGCACGTCCACCGCGCGGGCCCGCCCGTCCGTGAGCACGTGGTCGATCGCCACCAGCGGCGGGATCCGGCGCATCGGCCACGTGGGCACCAGCCCCTTGCCGGTGGCCGCCGCCGCGTCGGTGTAGCCGGTGCCCAGCAGCCGCCGGAACACGGCGTGGTCCAGCGTGGCGTTGAAGTCCCCGGCCAGGATCCGCGGCGCGCCCGTGGACGGCGCGGGCGGCAGCGTCCCGACCCCCGCCTCCCACTCCGGCACCGTCGAGGGCACCGGCGCCACCGGATGCACGACCACCACCTCCACCGCGCCGCCGGGCAGCGCCGCCTCCACGACCGGCATGTGGTGCCCGACCGGCTGGAACAGGCCCGTACGCTCGCGCAGCGGGTGGCGCGCGTACACGCCGCTGCCGACCGGCCCCCACGTCTCCGGCCTGGTGACCTGGTACGGCAGCAGCGTCTCCAGCCCGGCCGCCGCCAGCCGGTCGCGTTCGGCCCAGGTCAGCTCCTGGAGGCTGAGCACGTCCACGTTCAGCGTGCGGACCAGGTCGACGATCGTGCGGGCGTCGCCGCGGCCGCCGTTGAGGTTGGCGGTCAGCACCCGCAACGGGCGGCCGGCCGCGGCGTCCGTACCGCCGGCCAGGGCGCGCGGGAGCACCAGCCAGGCCAGGCACGCGCACACCGCCAGCATGACCGCGACCGCCGCCCTGCTGCGGACCAGCGCCGCCACCCCCAGCATCAGCAGCGCCGCCACGCCGAAGTACGGCGTGAAGGACACCAGCGGAACCAGCAGGACGCCCGATTCCAGGCCGCCGAGCCGGACCGCCGTCCCCGCCGCGAACAGCACCGCGACCGCCGTCGCCAGCCGCCGCCGCCAGACCCGGCGCGGACGCGTCCGCACGGGCTCCTTCACCGCTTCGTCCGTGAGCACAGCCCGAACCATAAGCCGCGATTCTTAAACCTGGATGAGCGTCAGGCGGGACCGAGGCTCCACGCGCTCAGCAGGGCGTCGCCGCCGGTGCCCACGACCACGGGACGGCCCTCCAGCTCGGCCAGCGCCAGGGCCCGCACCTCGGAGCCCGGCCCCGGGCCCAGCTCCCCGACGACCTTGCCGTCGGTCAGGCTCCAGACGCGGACCACCGTCTCGCCGCCGCCCGGCGTGTGCGCGACGACCGCGACGGGCCTGCCGCCGAGCGCGCCCACGACCAGCGCGGACGCCCCCCGGTCGTCGGGGCTGCGGCGGCTGAAGTCCCACTTCTTCCTGCGCCTGCCGGTCGCCAGGTCGTAGACGCGCAGGGTGGCGTCGAGGTGGGTGGAGACCAGGACGGGACGGCCGTCCAGCTCGCCGCAGGCGAGCAGCTCGATGCCGCCGATCTCGCCGGTCTTGTAGGTGTGTGTCACCTTTCCGTCTGACAGGCGGCGTACCCGGACGCGGTTGGCGCCGTCGCCGGTGACCAGCACCTCGTCGTCGCCGAGGCGGCCGAACGCCAGGCCGTTGACGCCCTGGAAGTGGTCGGTGACGGCGGGGCCGATCTGGCGGCCGGTGGCCAGGTCCCACAGGCGGACGACGCTGTGCAGGTCCTTCAGGCTGTCGTACTTCTGGGTGACGGCGACCGCGCGTCCGGCGGTGGTGACGGCGATGACCGGGTCGGCCGCCTTCTTCGTGCGGAGAGCGCCGCCCGCCGGGTTCCACAGCCGCATCGCGCCGTCGCCATGCCCGGTGGCGGCTTTGCCGTCGCCGCAGGCCACGGCGGTCGCGGCGGCGCCGCCGTCGCCGAGCCTGCGGACGGGCGCGGACGCCGGGCCGAGGTCCCAGACGAGCACCGTGCCCTTGGACGTGCCGCAGACGACGGTGGAGCCGGCGGCGGCCAGCACGGCCGGCGTCCCGCTGCCCGCGGGCAGCGCCACCGGCTCCCTGACGGGCGCGCCGAACGGCTCGGCCGCGGGGGACGCGGTGGTGGACGCGGTGGGGGAGCCGGTGGGCGACCCGGTGGGGGACGTGCTGGGCGCCGGGCTCGTCGCGGCTGTCGTGGGCGTGCCCGTCGCCGTCGGCGTGCCCGTCGCAGGGGCGCCGGTCAGGTCGCCGGTGGGACGGGGGGACGGGTCGTCGGCGAGGCCGTTCGCGGGGCGCAGAAGAAGGAAGGCGGACGCCGCCGCAGCCACCGCGGCCGTCGCACCGCCGACCACCACGGCCCGCCTGCTCACCCGCCGATCCGTACCCGGCCTGGTCGCCTCCCCACGAAACGCCGGCCCCGTCGCCCCACCCAGAGCCGGCGGAACCGTCGCCCCAACTCCGCCCCCGGCCGGCGGAACCGTCGCCCCAGGCCCGCGCGGCGGAACCGTCGCACCGGCTCCGGGTCCGGTCGGATGGGCCGTCGCTCCGGCTCCGGGCGGGGGGATCGGCGCACCGGGCCGCGCGGTGCCGGGGGCGCTGATGAGGTGGCGGAGCAGGCCGGCGGGCGTGGGACGGGCGGCGGGGTCCTTGGCCAGGCAGGACCGGATCGGGTCCATCAGCCGGGCCGGCACGCCCGTGAGGTCGGGCGCCCCGCTCATGACCTTGTGCAGGATGGCGGCGACCGTCTCGCCCGCGTACGGCGGATGGCCGGTGGCCGCGAACACCATCGTCCCCGCCCAGCTGAACACGTCGGACGCCGGCCCGACCCGCTCGCCCGCGAACTGCTCGGGCGACATGTACGCCGGCGTCCCCATCGGCGCCGAGGCCTGCGTCGTCGCCCCCAGGGCCTTGGCGATGCCGAAGTCGATGACGATCGGCCCCTCGGGCCCCATCAGCACGTTGCCCGGCTTGAAGTCGCGGTGCACGATTCCGGCCTCGTGGATGGCGGCCAGCGCGGTCAGCGTGGAGATCGCCAGCCGGTCCAGCGCGCCTCCCGTGCGCGGCCCCGACTCCCGGACGAGCCTCTGCAGCGTGTCGCCCGCGACGTACTCGCTCACGATGTACGGCCGCCCGTCGGCCACCCCGACGTCCAGCACCGCGGCCGTGCAGAACGCGGCCACCCGGCGCGCCGCCTCGGCCTCGCGCAGCAGGCCCCGGGTGACGTCGTCGTCCTGGGTCAGGTGGCTGTGCAGCAGCTTGATCGCGACCTCGCGGCCCGCGCCGTCGACGCCCTTGTAGACGACCCCCTGGCCGCCCGAGCCGAGCACGCCGAGCAGCCGGTGGTCGCCGATCCGGTCGGGATCGCCCGGCCGGAGCGGACGGACTTCCGGCATTCCGCCCTCCCCTCGGGCACGTACCGGCACATGCCGGCGAACCACACCATAGGGCCGTCTGGGCGAGCCCCGGAAGCCGGGGCCCGCGCCGGATGGCAGGATCGAAGCCGGCACCGCACAGGAAAGGCGTCCCGCATGGCTCCCAGGATCGCGACCGCCCGCCGCGTCGACCTGCCCGAACTTCTCGACTTCCTCCGCCCCCGGCACCACGGCCTGCTCTCGACGACCCGCGCCGACGGGCGTCCCCAGCTCTCGCCGGTCTCGTGCGGCGTCGACGACGAGGGCCGGATCGTGGTCTCCACCTACCCCGGGCGCGCCAAGGCCGCGAACGCGCGGCGCGACGAGCGCGTCTCGATCTGCGTCCTGTCCGACGACTGGGACGGCCCCTACGTCCAGGTGGACGGGCGAGGCGAGGTGCTGGACATGCCCGAGGCCCTCGACGCGCTGGTGGACTACTACCGGTGCATCGCCGGCGAGCATCCCGACTGGGAGGAGTACCGGCAGGCCATGCGCCGCCAGAACAAGTCGCTGATCCGGATCACGATCGACCGCTGGGGGCCGATCGCGACCGGCGGCTTCCCGGCGAACCTGACCCCCGGCGGCTGAGCCTCCCACCGGGAGCGCGCCGCCGGTAGCCCGCCGCCGGGAACGCGCCACCGGGAGCCCGCCGCCCGGGGGCCCGCCGCCTCAGCGGGCCAGCACCTCCCGCAGCACGTCGGCGAACTCCTTCGGACGGTCGACGAAGCCGGTGTGCTCGCCGGGGAACACCACCGGCGGCGTGCCGAGCAGGCCGGCCAGCGCCTGCGAGGTGCGATGGGTGAGCAGGCCGTCCGAGTCGACCCCGACGCCCACGATGACGCGGGCCGGCCCGGCCTTCAGCGCCGCGACGTCGGGCACGTAGCGGGTGGTGCCGCGCAGCTCGTGCAGGAAGAAGTGGGCGGCGGCGGCCAGGTCCTGCTCGGGCGACTCGCTCGGCGGCGGGGCCGGGGCGTCCTCGCCGGGCTGGAAGCCCGCGGTGGCCATGAACTTCCCGAACGCCGCCCCCGGACCCTCCCGGTGGAACGTCTCGATCATGTCGTCCACCTCGGCGCGGCGCTGGGCCGCGTCGGGCAGCAGCTCCAGCACGGGCGGCTCGTGCGCGACGAGGGTGCGCACGCGGGTGGGGTGGCGGGTGACCAGGGCGAGGCCGGTGACCGCGCCGCCGCTGCTGCCGAACACGTCGGCCGACTCGGCGCCGAGCGCGTCCATGATCGCGAGCGCGTCGTCGGCCCGCAGGTCGGGGGTGGAGTCCTGGCCAGGATCGTCGAGCGTGCTGCCGGCCACGCCGCGCGGGTCGTGGGTGACGACGGTGTGCTCGCCGGCCAGCTCCTCGGCCAGCGGGGCGAAGGGGGCGGCTTCCATCGGCGCGCCCACGAGCAGCAGCAGCGGGCCGCTGCCGCGGACGTGGTAGCGCAGGCGGCCGCCCGGGATGTCGAGGATGTGCGTGGTGCTCATCGGCGTGGGTCCTTCCGCGGAGTCGGGTGACACCAGGTTGGACCACCGGGGACGGGAGAACTCATCGGTCCGCGGGCTTTCTGTGGCAATCTGCCGATCAGAGCTCCTTGACCTCGTCGAACAGGTCCTCGACGGCCGCGACGATCCGCCGGGTGGCCAGGGAGGCGGTGTCCGGGCCGTCGAACGGGTGCGCCGCGCCCTCGGCGACGCCCTCGACGGTGGCGAGGTCGGCCCCCGGATGGCAGACGACGTCCGGCTCGGGCAGGTTGGCCAGCAGGAACTCGCCCTGGCTCGCCCGCGCCTGCGACGGGTGCGCCCCCCGCCGCACCCACCGCAGGCTCCCCGACCGGTCCAGACGGTAGACGCCGGGGCCGTGGGCGGCCGACACGCGGACGGGCGTGTCGCGGGCCAGGCGGACCCGGACGTGGAACGGCCCGCCCGGCCGGGCCGAGCGCAGCAGCGTGCGCTGGTTGAACTCCTGCGCGTCCCCCAGCCAGGTCACCGGCCCGCCGAGCATCACCGACAGGTGGGCCAGCACGAACGGGGGCAGCCCGGCGGCCTGCTGGTTGACCGACGACACCTCGGTGCCCTCCTGGTGCCGCCACTTGATCGCCGTCAGGCAGACCCGCTCGCCCGGGGTGAGGATAGCCTCCACGCTGAACAGGCCGGCCGCGCCGTACCTGCGCCAGGCCCAGAACGCGATGCGCTCGGCGCACTCGATGAGCAGCGCGGCGGCGGGCGTCGGCCAGGGGCGCGACCAGTCGTCGCCGGTGCTGCGCATCGGCCCGGCGCCCAGCTCGGGGATCCCGGCCGAGGTGTGGGCGGGGCGGTCGGCGTACACCCGGACGCCGCCGTCCCGGTCGGGGACGCTGAGCACCGCGATCGTGCACGGCCAGCCCGGCACGTACGCCGCCACCCGGTACGGCCCGAGCAGCCGGGCCGCGCGCGGCATGTCGTCCTCGCTCGCGACGACCACGGTGCCGTGCCGGTCCGCCCGCCGGCCCGCCTGCACCACGACCCGCTCGGTGCCGACCGCCCGCCGCAGCTCGGCCAGTCCGGGCAGCCGCTCGACGTGCACGCAGGGGACGCGGGCCACCGCCGGCACGCCGGCCGCCCGCAGCAGGTCGTCCAGCAGGTGCTTGGCCTCGATCGCGGCCCGCACGTCGGCGTCGATGGCCACCACGACCCCGCCGGGCCCGGCCAGCTCGCGCAGGCGGGCGTTGTCGTACCAGGTGAAGACGACCGGCGGGCGGTCCAGCTTGAGCAGGTGCCGGGCGGCCTCGTGCCGGACGCGGGGCAGCCAGGCGTGCCGCTCGGCGACCGACCGCGTCCTGGTGCGCTCCTCGGCGGCGACGACCATGCCGGGCAGCGCCGGGTCCCACGCCGAGTAGCAGCCGATGCTCAGCGCCGGGCGCAGCGCCTCGACCGGGGCCGGGCCGGTGTAGCCGGTGCGCAGCGCGGTGCTGAACCGTTCGACGCAGACCAGCGGGCGGCCCGCCAGCGCGGCCGTCAGCTCCTCCTGCGCCACCTCCTCCAGGCCTGTCTCGTGCCGGCCCGCGCCGTGCAGCCCGTCCATCAGCCCCTCCCTCGCCGTCCGCCGATCGAGGCCGTCCCACGAGGAGCACGGCCCGCACTCTTGACGGTGCGCCCCGTCCGGCGCACCGTCGAGGCCACAGTGATGTGAAGCGATGTGAAGACGAGATGCCGCCCCGCCGTACCCACCCAGTCGTCAACCGGGCGCTGGCGGCGTTGATCGAGCAGGCGGGCTGGACGCACGCGGCCACCGCGCGGCACGTCAACGCCGTCGCCGCCGAGAGTGGCGAGCGCGTGCACTACGACCGCTCGGCGGTCGGCCACTGGCTGACCGGCACGATCCCGCGCCCCGAGGCGGTGCGCGCGGCGGTCGAGGCGTTCCGCCGCCGCCTGGGCCGGCCCGGCCTGCGCCCGGCGCATCTGGGCTGGCCGGAGCCGGGCGGGTCGCCGTCCGCCGACGACCCCTGGCGCGGCGACCCGGTCGCCCGGCTCGCCGTGCTGGGCGAGGACGACCTGCTCAACCGGCGCACGTTCACCCTGGCCGCGTTATCCGGCTTATCCGGATTATCGGTCCTGTCCGCGCAGCGGGCGGCCGGCCGCGCGGCGGCCCGCCGGGCCGGCGCGGGCGACGTCGAACGCATCCGCGCCACCACCCGCGCCTTCGCCGACCTGGACGACCGCTACGGCGGCGGCCACGCCCGCGCCGCGGTCGCCGCCTACCTGTCCCGCGAGGTCACGCCCCTGCTGCACGGCACGACCGGCCGCCGCAGGCCCGACCTGTTCGCCGCCGCCGCCGAGCTGAGCTACCTGGCCGCCTACATGGCCATGGACGCCGGCGCCCACGCCCTGGCCCAGCGCTACTACATCAGCAGCGTGCGGCTCGCCGACGAGGCCGCCGACCTGCTGCTGCGCGCCACCGCCCTGCGCAGCATGGCCGTCCAGGCGGCCGAGCTGGGCCACGACGGCGAGGCGCTGGCCCTGGCCGAGGCGGCCGCGTCCGCGCTGGCCGGGCACGGGCCCGCCCGCACCCAGGCGTGGATCACCGGCATGCGCGCCGAGACCCACGCCGCCGCAGGCACCCGCTGGGACGCGCTCCGGCTGCTCAGCCGTACCGAGACCCAGCTCGAACGCGCCGACTCCGCCCCCGAGACGGAGTGGACGGGCAACTACCGGCGCGAGTCCCTGGAGCACCAGATCGGCCTGACCCTCACCCAGCTCGGCGACCACGCCACCGCCGCCCGCCACTTCGCCGCGTCCATGCGGGCCAGACGGCCGGTCGAGCTGCGCACCCGGGCCCTGATCGGGCTGCGGGCCGCCCACTCCCTCCTCCGCGCGGGGGAGGTGGACCAGGCGGCGGCCACCGTCCTCGACCTGAGCGACGACCTCCGGCTGATCTCCTCGGCCCGCGTCCGGGAGGAGCTGCGCGGCCTGCGCGCCGCCTGGCAACCCCACCGCGGCAACCCCCTGGTCAGCCGCGCGGACCGCGCGGTCGCCGGCTGACCCCGGGACACCGCCGTCCGGCCGTGCCGGTCACCGGGCCGGGCGATGCCCGTGTGCACGTCGGGCCGGGCTCTAGGATCGCGGCGTGATCAGGAACGCGTACTGCTCCTTCTGCGGCGCCGCCTTCGCCCCCGGCCAGCCCTGGCCCCGCACCTGCGCGGCCTGCGGGAACACCAGCTACCTCAACCCGCTGCCGGTCGCGGTGACGCTGCTGCCCGTCGACGACGGCCTGCTCGTCGTACGCCGGGACGTCGAGCCGCGCCGCGGCGAGCTCGCGCTGCCCGGCGGGTTCATCGACCTGGGCGAGTCCTGGCAGCAGGCGGCCGTGCGCGAGCTGCGCGAGGAGACCGGCGTGGTGGCCGAGGCCGCCGACGTCACGCTCTTCGACGTGGTCAGCGCCCCGGACGGAACCGTGCTGATCTTCGGGCTCGGCCCGCGCGTCACCGCGTCCGCGCTGCCGCCGATGGAGGCCACGGACGAGACGAGCGAGTGGCTGGTCATCGACGGGCCCGCCGAGCTGGCGTTCCCCGCCCACACCCGGACGGCGGCCGCCTACTTCGCGGGACGGGCCCGTCGCGGCCCGGAGTGAGCGGGGCGGGGCGGCAGGCGCGTCAGCCCAGGTCGAGGCCCGGGTAGAGCGGGTGGGCGGCCAGCAGCTCGGCCGCCGCGGCGCGGGTCTTCTCGGCGGTGCTCTGCGGCAGGTCGTACCTGGCCTTGGAGGTGGCCGACGGCGTGGTGTCGGTCAGCACGCCGACGATCAGCTCGGCGACCTGGTCGAACTCCTGCGTCCCGAACCCGCGCGAGGTGAGCGCCGGGGTGCCGACCCGGATGCCCGAGGTGTACCAGGCGCCGTTGGGGTCGCACGGGATCGCGTTGCGGTTGGTGACGATCCCGGCGTCGAGCAGCGCCGACTCCGCCTGCCGGCCGGTCAGCCCGTACGTGGACACGTCGAGCAGCACCAGGTGGTTGTCGGTGCCGCCGGTGACCAGCCGTACGCCGCGCCGCGACAGCCCCTCGGCCAGGGCGACCGCGTTGCCGGCCACCGCCCGCGCGTAGTCGGCGAACGCGGACTGCCGGGCCTCGGCCAGGGCGACGGCCTTGGCCGCCATCACGTTGCCGAGCGGGCCGCCCAGCACCATCGGGCAGCCCCGGTCGATCGAGTCGGCGTACTCGCGCCGGCACAGCACCAGGCCGCCGCGCGGCCCGCGCAGCGACTTGTGCGTGGTGGTCGTCGTGACGTGCGCGTACGGCACCGGGTCGTGCACGCCGGTGAACACCTTGCCCGCGACCAGACCGGCGAAGTGCGCCATGTCCACCATCAGGACGGCGTCCACCTCGTCGGCGATCTCCCGCATGCGGGCGAAGTCGATGCGCCGCGGGTAGGCCGAGTACCCGGCGATCAGCACCAGCGGGCGGAACTCGCGGGCGGTCGCGCGCAGCGCGTCGTAGTCGAGCAGGCCGCTCTCCGGGTCGGTGCCGTAGGAGCGCTGGTGGAACATCTTGCCCGAGATGTTGGGACGGAAGCCGTGGGTCAGGTGACCGCCCGCGTCCAGCGACATGCCGAGGGCCCGCTGGTCGCCCAGGGCCCTGCGCAGCGTCTCCCAGTCGTCCTCCGACAGGTCGTTGACGTGCCGCGCCCCGGCGGCGGCCAGGGCCGGGGCCTCCACCCGGTGGGCCAGGATGCCCCAGAACGCCACCAGGTTGGCGTCGATGCCCGAGTGGGGCTGGACGTAGGCGTGCTCGGCGCCGAACAGGGCCTTGGCGTGGTCGGCCGCCAGCTGCTCGACGGTGTCGATGTTCTGGCAGCCGGCGTAGAAGCGGTGGCCGATCGTGCCTTCCGCGTACTTGTCCGACAGCCACGTGCCCATCGTGAGCAGGACGGCCGGGGAGGCGTAGTTCTCGCTCGCGATGAGCTTCAGCGAGGCGCGCTGGTCGGCCAGCTCGGCGCGGATCGCGCCGGCCACGCCGGGCTCCACGGCGCCGATCACGTCGAGCGCGTTGCGGTAGGCGGCCGACACGGTGGCCGCGTCGTGGGCGCCGTAGGAATGGGGGTGCTCTTCAGCCATGACTTCTCCCGAGCCGTCGAAGTGAGGGCACCCAGGCGCGCGGCGACGTCCAGGACCGCTCCCCGGTGGTCAGTCCCACCTTACGATCACGCCAGTCACGATCCGAGGCTTGACACTACGGTCATCGTCCGCCGCCGCGCAACGAGGGAGGCGCTTGAGTCTCCACCAAGGGGAGACGCCAGGGTGGAGCCATGGACGGCGGCACCCTCTACACGATCGGCGACCTGGCACGGCGGACCGGACTGCCGGTCAGGACCATCAGGTTCTACTCCGACCGCGGGATCGTGCCGCCGGTGGAACGCAGCCCGGCCGGCTACCGCCTCTACGACGCCGCCGCCGCGGCCCGCCTCGACCTCGTGCGCACGCTGCGCGACCTCGGGGTGGACCTGGTCACGGTGCGCAAGGTCGTGGACCGCGAGCTGACGCTCGCGCAGGTCGCGGCGGCGCACGCCGAGGCCCTGGCGGTGCGGATCCGCACGCTGCGGGTGCGGCGCGCGGTGCTGAGGGCGGTGGCCCGGCGCGGCTCGGGACCCGAGGAGATGGAGCTCATGCACAGACTCGCAGGACTGTCGGAGGACGAACGCCGCCGCCTGGTCGGCGACTTCCTGGACGCCGCCGTCCCGGACGCCGGGCCGGGGCTCGCGGGGATCCGGGTCTCGCTGACCCCCGAACTGCCGGACGACGCCGAGCCGGAGCAGGTGGAGGCGTGGCTGGAACTGGCCGAACTGATGGCGGACCCGTCCTTCCGCGCGAGGCTGCACGACCTGACCACCGACCACGCCACTGACCACGCCACCGACCAGGCCGCGGGCCATGGGGGAGGGGTGCGGCGGGACGCCGTGTCGGTGGGCGTGTGGGCGGCGGGGAAAGCGCTGGCGGCGGGCGTGGACCCCGCCGCGCCCGAGTCCGCGCCGGTCGTGACGGCGGTCGCCGGCGAGTACGCACGCCTCCTGGGCCGTCCCGACGACGCCGGCCTGCGGCGGCGGCTGCTGGCCAGGCTGACGGCGGCGAACGACCCGCGCAGGGACCGCTACCTCCGCCTGCTCGCCGTGATCAACGCCTGGCCGCCCCCGACCCCGTCGGCCCCGGCCCTCGACTGGCTCGTCACCGCCCTGGGCACCCACCCGGCCCCCTGAAAGGGGGCCACGAGGACGCCGGATCAGCCGCGGGCGGGGGCCTCGGCGGCGGCGGGGCCGGTCTCCGGGAGGCCCCGGGTCAGCAGGCGGGCGCCGATGCCGAGCAGCGCGCTGACGACCAGCGTGACGCCCATCGGCAGCGCGGTGCCCGCGCCGCCCAGGCCGACCAGCGGCGAGACCAGCGCCCCGAGCGCGAACTGCAACGCGCCCATGACGGCCGCCGCCGTGCCGGTCGCGTACGGCGCCCGCCCCACCGTCAGCGCCGCCGCGTTCCCCATGATCAGCGTGAACGAGCTGACCAGCACGAACAGCACCGGCAGCACCGCCACCGCGGCCATCCCCGCCCCCAGCAGCACCAGCAGGACGGCCGACAGCCCCAGCACGACCCCCTGCCCGGTCCGCAGCAGCCCCTCCGGGCTGAACCGGCGCACCAGGCGCGCCGCGGCCAGGCCGGTCAGCGTCATGCCCAGCGCGTTGGCCGCGAACGTCACGGTGTAGGCGGGGGTGGACAGGCCCAGGACGTTCTGCACGACGAAGGGCGAGGCCGAGATGTACCCCATCAGCCCCGCGAAGCCGAACGCGAAGGAGAAGGCGTAACCGAGATAGCCCCGGTCGGCGAACAGCCGCCGCACGGTCCGCCCGGTGGCGGCCAGGCCGCCCGCGTGCCGGCGTCCGGGCGGCAGGGTCTCGGGCACGACGAGCGCCGAACCGAGCAGCATCACCGCCGAGATCCCGGCCATCACCCAGAACTCCGCGCGCCACCCGGCGGGCGACAGCGCGCCGCCGATCAGCGGGGCCACGACGGGCGCGACGCCGACCACCGAGGCCAGCAGCGAGAAGATCCGCGCCGCGGCCCGGCCGGACGTCAGGTCGGCCGCCACCGCGCGGCCGATGACGATGCCCGCCGACCCGGCGAACCCGTGCACGAAACGCAGGGCGACGAGCGTCCGGATGTCCGGGGCGAGCGCGCACAGGACGCAGGCGGCCAGGGCCGCGGCGGTGGCCAGCAGGATCGGCCGGCGGCGGCCGAACCGGTCGGACAGCGGCCCGATGACGAGCTGCCCCAGCGCCAGCCCGGTGAGGAACGCGGTCAGCGTGAGCTGCACCCCGGCCGCCCCCGCCCCCAGGTCGGCCGCCAGGTCGGTGAACACGGGCAGGTACATGTCGGTGGCCAGCGGCGCCACCGCCGACAGCAGGCCGAGCACGACCAGCAGCGGCCCGGAAACCCCGGTCCTGGTCACGAGACACGCCCCTGCGGACGGCGATGGCGGTGGCTGGGAGTGGCGAACTCCATGGTCATGGTCTCCAAGACGGCCGCGCGGCTAGAGACCTAGGATGTTCCGTGATCCGGCCCCGGCTAACCGCGCCACCGGCACCCGAGGGCGAGACGTCACCGCAGGTCCACCCGCCGGCGCAGCCCGGTGCCCGGGTCGTCGGCGAGACAGGAGCACCGCATGACCGCCCGGCTGCCCGCCCTTCCCCCGCAGGACCTGGACGACGCCCAGGCCGAGGTCTACCGCGCCATCACCGGCGGCCCCCGGGCGGCGGGCCCCCAGGTCTTCCCCCTCGCCGACGAGCAAGGACGGCTGCGCGGCCCGTTCAACGCCATGCTGCTGAGCCCGCCGGTCGGCGGCGCGCTGCAGGCGCTGGGCGCGGCGGTGCGCTACGGCTCGGTGCTGCCCGGCCGGGCCAGGGAACTGGCGATCCTCGTGGTCGCCGCCCACTGGGGCAGCGACTTCGAACGCGACGCGCACGAGGCGGTGGGCCGGTCCTGCGGCCTGACAGAGGCCGAGCTGACCGCGGTGCGCGAGGGACGTCCGCCCGGCCTGGCCGACCCGGCCGAACGCGCCGCCGTGCTCGCCGCCCGCGAGCTGACCCGGACGGGGACGCTGGGCGAGGAGGACTACCGGGCGGTCACGGCGGCGCTCGGCGAGCGCGGCCTGTTCGAGCTGACCACCCTGGTCGGCTACTACGCCACGCTGGCCCTCCAGCTACGCGTCTTCGCGGGCGAGCTGCCCCCGGAGCCCCGCGAGCGCTGAGCGGCGGCTCACGCCGGGAGGCGTCCGGCGGGTCTGGTGGACAGGGCGATCAGGGCCGTTCTCGGGACCTCCGCCACGTACTGCCCGTCGCGCCGGTAGACGACGGGGCGGGGCGGTGCGGCGGGCTCCGGCGGCCGGCGCGTCCCGTGGTCGAAGTGCCGTTCCAGCACCCGCCAGGCCGCCTCGACGTCCGCCAGGGCGGCGAAGTACGCGCCCAGGCCGTACATGTCGGCGACGTAGCGGCACATCCGCTCCTTGGCGGCCTGCTCGCTCCCGGCCCGGACGATCAGCGGGTCGTACAGGTCGAGCACCCGTACCGGCAGGCCGGCGTCGGCGAACAGGGCGGCCAGGCCGGGCCGGGTGAAGTGCCGGTAGGCGTGCCCGCCCGCCGCGTGCGGATGCACGACCCGGGCGAAGAAGTCCGCCATGGGGCCGGAGTCGTCGAAGTCGTGCAGCACGATCCGGCCGCCCGGCCGCGTCACCCGCGCCGCCTCGGCCACCGCGCCCGGCCGGTCGGCCGGGGGGATGTGATGGGTTCCGTACGCCAGCAGCACCCCGCCGACCGACCCCTCCCGCAGGAACAGGAACTGGGCGGCCTGGCGCACCGCGGGCAGCCCCTGCGCGAGGGCCCGGTCGACCATCTGGCCGGACAGGTCGCCGGTGATGATCGCCGGTTTGGCGTCCAGGCTGCCGAGCCGCCCGGCGGCCGCCCGCGCGACCGTCCCGTCCCCGCCGAGGACGTCCAGCAGCAGCGGCGGCCCGGCCGCCGGGTCGGGGGCGAGCAGCCCGAGCAGCGCCCGGATGCCGGTCCAGCGCACCAGCGCGTCCTGCTGCGCCCGGCGGTAGGAGTCGCCGCGCCCGTCGCGGTCGGAGTCGAACTCGCTGCTGGTCGCGGCCAGCACGCCGAGCGCCCGCGCCGCGCCCGGCCGCTCGAAGTCCAGCACGGCGTGCAACTGCGGGTGGACGGTCGCGACCAGGCGCAGGTACTCGTCCAGGGTCAGCGAAGGGAGATAGGAGGCGCGCACCGGCCCTCGTCCTTTCCGGGTCACGTGCTGGATGGCGGGAGCTGCGGCGGGTCGAGGCGGTGGCCCAGCCCGCCGACGAGCCGGGTGACCAGCTCGCTGCGGGCGGCGAACAACCGGCTGCGCGGCTCCAGCCGCACCCCGAACTGCTTCTTCGTCTCGTACGCCGCGCCGCCGAGCCGCAGCCTGCGCGCGCCCGAGCCGACGGCGGCCCGTACGCACGCCGTGAGCAGCGCGTGGTAGACGGCGGTGCCCTCCGTGAGGGCGTAGTCGCGCCCGATCCACCGGGCGACCAGCTCGTCGCCGTCGCGCAGCAGGGCGACGCAGCCGGCCGGCGCGCCGTGCCGGCGGGCGGCCAGGACGGTCAGGTCCGCGCCCAGGGCGCCGGCCGCCTCGGCGAACAGGCCCGGCCGGTAGAAGACGTGCGGCCCGTGGCGGAGGTCCACCGCGGCCACCATCGGGCCCAGCCGGTCCAGCAGCCGGTCCGGCTGCCCGCCCGGCCCGGCCGTCAGCGGGCGGACCTCGATGCCCTCCCGCGCGGCCCGGCGCTGCGTGCGCCGGATCTCGGCCCGCCTCTTGCGCGGCAGGTGGTCAAGGTACGCCTCGTACGACGGCCACGTCAGGTCCAGCAGCGTCTCCGGCAACCAGCCCAGGCGGCTGTAGCCCGGCTGCCCGGCGGCGTACGGCAGGTGGTCGACGACGCAGAACAGCAGCCGCTCGCGCCTGACCAGCGACCGCACCGCCCGCAGCAGCACCCGCCGCTGCGGCCCCGCACCGCCCAGCAGCCCGGACGTCGCCGTCATCGGCGCCTGCACCTGGAGGAACGGCCACCTCCTGGTCAGCCGCCCGAACCGGGACTCCAGCACCGGGTTGTGCAGCCGGTGCTCCAGCGCGCACACCGCCGCGGCCACGAGCCCGCCGTCCTTGCGGACCAGCAGGTAGCGCGGCCGGTGCCCGGACAGGACGCGTTCGGCCAGGGCCAGCCAGTGATGCCGCACGAAGGGCACGCCATCGGCGAGCGCGTCCCACTCCCCGGCCCCGACCTCGCCGATCGAGGCCGCCACCTCAACGCGGTACATCGGCCGCCTCGCCGGCCGGGCGGGCCACGTCAGCGCCGCCCATCGCCGCGCACCTCGAAGCGCAGCGCCCGGGTCACGGCGGCGGCGGCCGCGTCCAGCTCCGCCGGGCCGGAGGCGTGCACGACGAACCAGCCGAGCCGGTCGGAGACGTCGCGGTAGGGCCGCACCCGCTGCCCGGGGCGGGCCAGCAGCACCAGCTCGGCCACCTCCGGCAGCGCCCTGGCCGCCGCCACCCCGGACACCGACACCAGCTCGCCCGCCCGCCCGGCGGTCAGCACCTGCCACAGGACCGGCCGGGGCGGGTGCGGGCGCAGCTCGATCGGCAGGCCGACCGCCGCCTGCACGGCGGCCCGCACCGGATCGACGCCGTAGCAGGACCGCACCATGTCGTCGGTGCCGTTGCCGCCCGTGCGCAGCCCGAGCTCGATGACGTACGGCCGGCCGTCCGGGGTGACGATCAGGTCGAGGTTGAGCGGGCCGCGCCGGTAGTCCAGGCGCTCGCAGACCTTGTCCATGATCGAACGCGTGGTGTCCAGGACGCCGCCGGGCAGCCCGGCCGGCATCCGGCGGCTCATGGTCAGCACCAGCGGCGGCGGGCTCACCGTCTGCAGGCTGGTCGCGACGAACGCCACGCGCCCGTCGTCCACGACGCACTCGCAGTTGCACAGGATCCCGCGGATCTCCTCCTCGACCATCACCAGCCCCCCGTACGAGCTGCGCCGGGCCTCCTCGGCGGCGGCGCGCACCTCGCCGGGGGAGGCGCACCTGCTCACCCCGCGCCCGCTCTGGGCGTCGGCGGGCTTGACCACCACGGGGAAGGGCAGCCCGCGCGCCCGGACGGCCAGGTCGGCCGGGTCGTCGCCGACGATCCACGGGTAGGAGGACACGCCCAGGTCGTCGAGGATGCCGCGCAGCACCCATTTGTCCACCGAGGCCCGCGCCGCCGTCTCCGACAGCCGGCCCGGCAGCCCGTACGCGTCGGCCACCGCGCGCAGCGCGGGCACCGCGACGTCGCTGGCGGGCGCCACCACGCCCGCCAGGTCGGCGCGCCCGGCGAGCGCGGCCGTGACGGCGGCCGGGTCATGCGTGCTGACCGGCAGGTACTCGTCGGCGAGGGCGACGCCGGGCGCGCCGGCCGAACGGTCGACCGCGATCGTGCGCAGGCCCAGGCCGGCCGCCGCCCGGTAGGTGGACAGCGAGCCGTCGGCGGCCCCGAGCACCACCAGGGACCTCGCGCCGCTCATCGGCCCGCCTCCCGGTCGTCCCAGTCGTCGGTCCGCGGCTTGCGGGCCCAGAACGGGCCGAGGGCCAGCGCGTCCGCGCCGGTCCTGAGGTAGCAGGCGACGGCGTCCTCGGGCGTGCACACGATCGGCTCGTCGTCGTCCCGGAAGGAGGCGCCGGCCAGCATCGGCACGCCGGTCAGCGCCTCGAAGCGGGTGATCAGGGAGTGGAAGAGCGGGTTGGCGGCCCGGCTCACCGTCTGCACGCGGGCGCTGCCGTCCACGTGCGTGATCGCGGGCACCTCGCCGCGGCGGTGGTCCAGCACGTCGAACCCGAGCAGCATGACCGGCGAGGGATGTCCCTCGGCGAAGTAGTCCGCGGACCGCTCGGCCAGGCACGACGGCGCGAGCGGCAGGAACGGCTCCCGGCGCCTGACCCGCTCGTTCATGCGCGCGGCGGACGTGGGGTCGCGCGGGTCGGCCAGCAGCGAGCGGTTGCCCAGGCCGCGCGGCCCGCACTCCGTCCGGCCCTGGAACCAGCCCACGATCAGGCCGTCGGCGATGCGGGCGGCGGCGTGCCCGGCGATGTCGTCCGGCCGCCGGTAGTCCACGCCCGCGTCGCGCAGCGCCTTCTCCATGCGTTCCGCGGTGAAGCCGGGCCCGGCGAAGACGTGACCGCCCGCCGGGCGGGGCCTGCCGTACCGGCCGACGCTCACCTCCAGCGCCGCGCCGAGCGCGGCGGCGGCCGGCTGGGCGAACAGCTCCTCGAAGCCGGACTCGGCCAGCAGGCGGCCGTTCAGCATCGGGTTCATCGCCGTCTCGCCGGCCACCGCGAGCCGGGTCGCCCCGGTCGTCTCGCGCAGCCATCGGGCCAGGTGCAGTCCGGCCCGCTCAAGGGTGGCCTGGAGGGCGAAGGCGACGTCCACGGCGTGCTGGGTGAGGGTCTCACCAGCGGACGGGGGCGGCGGGCCGAAGGCGTCGAGGAACTTCGCCGAGACGGTGTGCCGCCCGCCGCCCGGATCTGGGTCGAACCAGCTCAGGTCCAGCTCGTGGCCGCCGTACGGGGTCAGGCGCAGCAGGTCGGCGAAGGGCTGCACGTAGGTGTCGCCGCCGTACGCCGCCAGCGCCATCACCTTGTCCTCGTCCAGGCCGGGACGGAAGCCGAGGTAGCCGGTGACCGCCGCGTACAGGGCGCCCAGCGCGTGGGGGTGACCGACGTGCCGCAGGTGCCTGATCCGGTCCCCGTCGGCGACGGCCAGGCCGGTGCCGGTCCCGTCCATCGTGAGCACGGCGGCGGAGTCGAACGGGCTCACGTGGAAGGCGCCGGCCGCGTACGCGCGGTGGTGGTCCACCCGGTGGACCCCGAACCCGGCCGGCCCGGTGTGCCCGGCGGCCTCCTTGACCTCCCAGCCGGGCGGGGAGCCGGTCCGCTGTCCGTGGAAGGCCACGTGGTCCACCTCGTCCAGGCCGATCCCCGCCTGTTCCAGGCAGTACGCGACCGCCCGGCGGGGGAACCTGCCGTCGTGCCGGACGCGGGTGAGCCGCTCCTCCTCGGCGAACGCCACGATCTCGCCGTCGCGCACCAGCGCCGCCGCGGAGTCGTGCGCCCGGGAGATGCCCATTACGTACATGTCGTCACTCCGAGTTCCGCGAGATCAGCATCCGGCGCATCACATGGGCCTTCACGGGCACCCCGAGGGCGAGCGCCACCAGGCCCCCGGCCGCCCCCGACCACGGCACGACGACGACCGCCAGCGAGGCGGTGGCCGTCAGCCCGGCGAACGCGCCCGCCGACGTCACGGCGAGCACGTCGTTGTTGGTGTTCTCCACCAGGTAGGCCGCGTACATCACGGTCAGGAACAGCGCGAGAACGACGACGACCAGCCCGGCCAGCACCGGCGGCGACGTCGCGAGCCCCCACCCGAGCAGGACGGCGCAGGCGACGGCGACGGCGGCCCCCGCCCACCCGGCCCGGCCCAGCAGCCGTGCCGCCCGCTCCCGCCCGGCCCGTCCGGCGAGCCCGCGCAGCCGTCGCGAGGTCGCGGGCTGCGCGACCCGCAGCAGGTAGATCACGAGCTGGCAGACCGCGACCGCCGGCAGCAGCGCGAGATACAGCACGCCGCTCTGCCCGGCCCGCCCCGAGGCGCCGAGCACCAGGTACACGACCGCGAAACAGAGCGCGTCGCACAGGTCGGCCGCCCCCAGCAACCAGGCGGCCCGCGACAGCGGACGCAGCAACGCCCGCCGCCCGCGGCCGGGGGGACGGCGCAGCCAGTCGCGGGGGAGCGCCGCGAGCGCCCCGCAGGTCACCGCGACCGTCCCCGCCAGGACGAGCAGCAGGTGCGTCAGCGGCGGCCAGCCGGTCCACAGGGTGGCGGCGGTGACGGCGAGAACGACGCCGCCGCTCGCCGCGAAGGCCGCCGTGTCCAGCACGGGCCGGCCCCGTACGCGGTGCAGCCCGGAGACCGTCATCAGCAGGCCCGTGCAGGCCGACCACGCCCCGGCCGCGAGACAGAGGGCCGCCACGGACGACGGCGCGGCCACCGCCACGGGAACGAGCACCGCCAGCAGCACCGCGACCGGCGCGGCGGACATGGCCACCGTCAGCCGGGCCACCGCCGGGCCGGTCCGGCTGACCCGCGCCAGCGTCTTCAGCGCCGCCTTCTCCGGCGCGTCCGCGACCAGGAGCAGCCATCCGCACAGCCCGAGCGCGGTGGCGTAGTGGCCGAACGTCACCCCGTCCCACACGGCCGCCGGCGCCGCCGCGGCGACCTGCGTACCGGCCCGGAACGCGCCCCGGCCCGCCAGCAGCCGCAGCACCGCCACCGGGCGGAGGCGGGACGCGGCATGGGCGTCGGCACTGGTCTGGGTCAACGTGGTCCCCCGTCGGTCGCCTGACGGCGTGGTGGCGTTCGTGCGCCGGGTCAGAGCGTCCGCCGCGCGGCCGGAATACCGGCCGGGGGGCCCAAAACAGATCAGCCGGCGGACGCCGGCGGTGGTCAGGCGGCGCCGGAGCGTTGTGCGGCCTGGTAGACGGCCATGGCCTCGTTCCCGAAGAACGGGCCGAACATGAAGTCGGGGGCGAAGTCGTACTTGAAGCTGTTGACGGAGTTCAGCCAGCCGAGGCCGCTGGCGGTGTCGAAGCCCTCGAACCACGGCCCGCCGCTCGACCCGCCGGTCATCGCGCAGCGCAGCCCCTGGTCGCGGGTCCTGACCGGGTCCTTGAACACCCGACCACTGCAGAACACCAGGTCAGAGCCGTCGAAGGGGGCGGCGGCCGGGTATCCGAAGGAGAACATCTGCCGTCCGGTGGGCTGGTTGAAGGCCACGCCCTGGCCGCCGACGACGTCCGTGAGCGTGCGTCCCTGTAAGGGCGCGACCACGGCGGCGGCGACGTCGAAGTTGATGTCCTCGCTGGTGTTCCACTGCTGGGTGGTCAGCAGCCGGGTGGCCACCCACGTGCCGAACGGGCGGCGACCGTCGTCGAAGCCCGGGACGAACACCCAGTTGCGGTGGGCGGCGCCGTTCATCTTGACGCAGTGGCCCGCGGTCATCACCACGCTCTCGTTGGCGCTGGTCACCGCGGTGCCCGAGCAGGAGGCCGTACGCCCCTCGGCGGTGGTGAAGAAGACCCGGCCGACCGTGCGGGCGACGCCGCCCCCGTCGGCCCACGCCTGGCCCGGACTGTCCTGCGCGGGCGCCGCCCGGCGGGCCGCCGCCGTGCTTCCGGCGAGCGAGGAGGCCGCCCCGCCGGTCCGGGAGCCGGTAAAGGACGAGGTCGTGATCCGGCGGCTGCCCGTGACCCCGCGCGTCGCCCAGGGCGTGCCCTGCGTCGGCCCGCCGGAGGACGTCCCGCGGCGCGGCACGGGCGCGGACAGCGGCCTGGCCGCCCGCATGCGCTCCGGCGTCCAGTACTCCATGACGGTCCTGCGCTGGGACGACGAACCGGCCCCCGACCAGCCCACGGGCCCGCGGTCCAGGGCGGTCCCGGCCTGCGCGGGGACCGGCGCGCCCGCCACGGCGAGCGCGACGACGGCGAGCAGGGCGACTCTGCGGTGCATGACGTACCTCCGAAACCGGAACCGGGATCTGCCGTCAGGAGGTACGCGCGCCGCCCCCGCGCGGGCTCAAGCCATGCGCGATCGGGTATGGCCGCGGCCGGATTACACACCCGGTTACACACTCTGGACCATGCCGCCCGGCCGCCCCCCTTCCTAGCCTGGGGGCCATGACTGGTTGGACGGAGACGGTCCTGCTGCGGGCCGCCGCTCTCGGCCCGCGGGTGGCGGTCGCCGAGGCCGCGAGCGGCGCCACGCTCACGTACGGCACGCTCGCCGTCCGCGCCCGCCAGGCCGCCCAGGGCCTGCGGCGGCGGGGCCTGCGCCCCGGCGACCCGGTGGTGGTGCTGCTGCGGGGCGGCTGCCACCTGCCCGTCGCCGGGTACGCCGTGCTCGCCGCGGGCGGCGTGGTCGTGTCCATCCCCGGCGGACCGGCCGCCGCCGGCGCCCGCATCATGATCACCGACCGGGACGACGCCGACGCCATCGCCCAGGAGGCCGACATCCGGCAGGTCTACTCCTTCACCGGCATCCCCGGCACGGCCGGCTTCGACAGCCTGCTCGGCGCCGACGGCCCGATCGAGCCCACCGCCCGGCTCACCACCGCCCGCAAGGTGGGCGCGGCCGACGTCGTCCTGGTCGCCGGGGCCGACCTGCGGGCCTACGACATGGTGCTCGGCGCGGGCGCGCGGCTGGTCGCGGCGCACGAGCCCGACCCCGCCGAGTGCCGCAGGATCATCGCCGAGCACGACGTCACCCTGCTGATCGACGCGAGGCTTCGGGTCGTCCCGGTCCGCGCCCCCGGTCCCGCGCTTGGGGCAAACCTCTGACAGCTCGTGAGGGCGGTGTCACACTGGGTGCCAATCCTGGGGTCCAGACACATGAGGATCATGGTGACGTTGCTCAGACACAACCTTCCCGCCGAGCCCGACAGGTTCATCGGCCGGGAACGGGACCTGGACGAGCTGTGCGGGCTGGTCGGTGAGGTCAGGCTGCTGACGCTCAGCGGCGTCGGAGGCACCGGCAAGACCCGGTGCGCGCTGCAGATCGCCTCCCGGCTGGTCCCGTCCTTCCCCGACGGGGTCTGGCTGGCCGAGCTGTCCAGGCTGACCCGGGCCGACCTGCTGGTCCACGAGATCACCAAGGTGCTGGGCGTGCACGAGGAGGGCGTGCGGCCGCTGCTCGACACGCTGGTCGACTTCCTGCGCGGCAAGAAGCCGCTGCTCGTCCTGGACAACTGCGAGCACCTGGTCGAGGCGTGCGCCGAGCTGGCCGAGCGGCTGCTGTCCTCCTGCGAGGACCTGCGGCTGCTGGTGACCAGCCGGGAGCCGCTGAAGATCCCCGGCGAGCTGGTGTGGCGGGTGCCGCCGCTGGCGCTGCCCGGCCCGGCGGAGGCGGCCGAGGAGGTCGAGCGGGTCGAGTCCGTGCAGCTCTTCCTCGACCGGGCGCGGTCGGCCGGGTCGGGGCTCGCGGTCACCGGCGCCAACGCCGGCGACATCGCCCGGCTCTGCCACGCACTCGACGGCCTGCCGCTGGCCCTGGAGCTGGCCGCGGCCAGGACCGCCGCGATGTCGCCCGGCCAGATCTCGGCCCGGGTCAACGACCGGTTCCGGCTGCTGACGGCGAGCGGCCGTACCGCGCCGGCCCGGCAGCGCACCCTGCTGGCCACCCTGGAATGGAGCCACGACCTGCTCTCGCCGCAGGAGCAGGTGCTCTTCAGGCGGCTCGCGGTGTTCAGCGGGCCGTTCACCCTCGACCTGGCCGAGTCCGTCTGCGCGGGGCCGAGCCTGGCCGCCGCCCAGGTCCTCGACGTGCTCAGCGGCCTGGTCGACAAGTCGCTCGTGCTGTTCGACCAGCGCAGCTCGTGCTACCGGATGCTGGAGTCGGCCCGCCAGTTCGCCGCCGGGAAGCTGGAGTCCGCCGGCGAGACCCGGCAGCTGCGCGACCGGCTGCTCCACGGCCTGGCCGACCTCGCCCACCACCACGGCCGCGACGTGTGGGCCACGCCGGGCCTGACCTGGCCGCAGCGCTACGCCCGGCTGCTCGCGCTCCAGGACCTGCTGGGCAACGCCCGCGAGGCCCTGTCCTGGGCCGTCGAGTCCGGCCTGGCCGAGCCCGGCCTGCGGCTGGCGTGCGGCTACATGCCGCTGTGGGCCGGGTTCGGCGAGCTGACCGAGGGCCGCCGCTGGTACGAGAGCCTGCTCGCGCTGCCCGCCGCCCGCCCACTCCGCGACCTGTCCGCCGAGGCCCTGCTCCACCACGCCAACCTGGCCTACGAGCAGCAGGACGCCGCCGCCTGCGGCGAGTCGGCCGCCCGCGCCCTGGAGCTGCGCCGGGCGACCGGCGACGACTTCATGCTGGCCTTCACCCTCGTGATCGCCGGCATGTACGTGGGCACCAAAGGCGACATCGCGCTGGCCGCCGAGCGCGGCGAGGAGGCCCTGGACCTGGCCCTGCGCGTCGGCAACGGCCTGATCGAGGCGTCGGCGCGGCTGCTGCTGTCCGGGGTGGCCGCCTTCCAGGGCCTCCGGCGCGAGTCGCTGACCAGGGGCGAGGAGGCCATCGAGGTCTACTCCCGGTTCGGCCACCGGTGGGGGGTCACCAGGGCCCACCTGGAGCTGGGCCGCTTCGCCGACTTCCTCGGCGACCTCGACAGCGCCCGCCGCCACCTGGAGGAGTGCGCCGAGCTGGCCGAGGAGATGGGGGCCAAGCCCGTCCTCGCCACCAGTCTCGGGCTGCTCGGCGCGGTCCTGGCCCGCCAGGGCGAGGCGGAGCGGGCCAGGGCGCGGCTGGCCCGGTGCGTGACGCTGAGCCGGTCCATGGGCCAGCACCTGCCGATCATCTCCGCGCTGGTCGCGCTGGCCGTCCTGGCCGAGAAGCAGCACGACCTGGAGACCGCCGTACGCCTGTGGGCCGCGGCCAAGGCCATGGAGGAGCGGCTCGGGCTGCCCGTGTGGACCTCCGCCACGCCCGAGCCGCTGCTCGCCCGCGCCCGCGCGCAGGCCGGCGAGGGGCAGGTCCAGCTCTGGTGGACGATGGGCGGCGGCATGACGGAGGAGGAGGCCCTGCGTTACGGCCTGCGGGGCGAGCGGCCGGCCCAGGGCGCGGCGCGGCCCGCGTCGGGGCCCGCGTCGGGCAGTGCGTCGGGCAGTGCGTCGGGCACTGTCGCCGGCCCGGCGTCGGTGCTCACGCCGCGCGAGCGGGAGATCGTCGTGCTGATCAGCCGGGGGCTGTCCAACCGGGCCATCGGCGAGGAGCTGTTCATCAGCCCGGCCACCGCCGCCCGGCACGTCGCCAACATCCTGCTCAAGCTCAACTTCGGCTCGCGCACGCAGGTCGCCGCCTGGGCCGCGGAGCACGGCGTCCTCCACTGATCCCGGCGAGACTGATCCCGGCGGGGCTGATCCCGGCGAGGCCGATTCCCGCGAGGCTGATCCCGGTGGGGCTCCGGCGGGGCCGGTCATCGGCCCGCGGCCACCTCGGCGGGCCGGGCCGGCGGCGGATCCAGGACCGCCGTGAACAGGTCGCCGGCCCGTGCCCGGAACCGCTCGGCGGCCGGCTCGTCGCCGGTGCGGCGGTGGGCGCGTCCCAGCGTCACCAGGGCCCGCGCCTCGCCCAGCTTGTAGCCGCAGCCGGCGTGGACGCGGGCCGCGCGGGCGGCGTAGGAGATGGCCAGGCCCGGGTCGCCGGCCGCCAGCGCCGCCTCCGCGCCCGCCGCCAGCGCCGCGCCCTGCACCAGCACCGCGCCCGCCTTCCTGGCCAGCGCCAGCCCCGCCAGCGTGTCGCGCATGGCGGTCACGTGCTCGTCCAGGCGGGTACGCGCCACGGCCAGCCCCACGAGCGCGTCCGCCTGGCCCACGGCGGCGCCGATGCCGCGGGCCCGCTCCAGCGCGGCGTTCAGCTGCCCGACGGCGGCCCCGGGGTCGGTCTGGCAGCGGATCCGGCCGAGCCCTAGCAGGGCGTCCAGCTCCAGCTTGGGATCGCCGACCGCCAGCGCCCGCCGCAGCGCCTCCTCGGCGTAGCCGAGCGCGTCGGCCCGCCGGCCCGCGTCCAGGTGCACGTCGGCCAGTTCCCGGCACAGGTCGGCCTGGTACCGTTCGCCGATCGCGGCGCCGAGCCCGCGCGCCGCCGTCAGGCACCGCACGGCCTCGCCCAGCCGGCCGGTCAGCCGGAGCACGTTGCCGAGGCTGGCCAGCGCGGCGGCCTCGGTCGCCGGCAGTCCGCGGTCGCGGCAGAGCGACACCGCCTCGCTCAGGCGTTCCTCGGCGGCGTCGAGCCGGCCCATCTGGGTCAGCGCCAGCCCGAGGTCGACGAGCGGCACGGCCCCCACCCGCGCGGAGCGCCGCGAGCCGTCCACGGCCAGGGTCAGCAGCCGCCGGGCCGCGCCGAGCCTGCCCTGCTGGAGGTGGACCACGCCGAGCGCGGCCAGCGCCGCGAGCTTCCCCTCCGGCCAGCCGGCCAGTTCGGCGGCCGTGAACGCCCCCCGCAGCTCCGCGACCGCCTCGGTCAGCTCGGCGGCCCGCCACCGGGTGGCGGCCAGGCAGTGCCCGACGGCCGCCTGGCCCAGGTGGTCGCCGGCCGCGCGGGCGGCCCGCCGCACGTCCCGCAGCACGTCCGTCCAGCCGGGCTGGCCGCCGGTCAGGTCGAGGTAGCCGTTCATGGCGTCGATGAGCCGCCAGGCGTCCGGGTGGTCGGTGGCGTTCCGCACGGCGGCGACGAGGTTGGCGCGTTCGGCGTCCAGCCAGGCCAGCGCGGCGGCGGCGCCGGGAAAGGCGGCCGGACGGCCGGAGCTGTCGGCGGGGGCGCGCAGCAGGTGGGGGTAGGCGACGTCGCCGGCCTCCCGGACCATCCGCAGGTACCAGGCCATCAGCGCGTCCAGGGCGCGGGCCCGTCCCGGCGGGGACTCCTCGGCCAGCACGCGTTCGCGGGCGTACTCCCGCATCAGGTCGTGGAAGGTGTACCGGCCCGGCTCCGGCTCCTCGACCAGGTGCGCGGCGGCGAGCCCGGACAGCAGCCGGTCGGCCTCGGCGGGGACGGTCCCGGCCAGCGCGCCGGCCGCCCCCGCGGTGAACGTGGGCCCGGGGACGAGCGCGAGCAGCCGGAACAGCCGCCGCGCCGCCGGATCCAGGCGGTGATAGGACAGGTCGAACGCGCCGCGCACGGCCGCGTGCGGATCTCCGGTGACCGCCAGGGCCGATAATCGGGTGCCGGTGAGCCGGCGCACCTGACCGGCGATGTCGCCGGCGGCGTCCCCGCCCGGCCTGGCGAGGATGCCCGCGGCGGCGATGCGCAGCGCCAGCGGCAGCCGGCCGCACGCCCTGGCCAGGTCGAACGCCGCGTCCCGCTCGGCGGCCAGCCGTTCGCCGCCGAGGATCCCGCCGAACAGCGTGACCGCCTCGCCGGTGGACAACACGCCGAGCGGGACGGGGATCGCACCGTCCCGGGCGACCAGGCCGTCCAGGCGGTCCCTGCTGGTGATCACGGTGGCGCAGCGATGTCCGCCCGGCAGCAGGGGGCGGACCTGCTCCTCGCTGCCGGCGTTGTCCAGCACGACCAGCACCCGCCGGTCGGCCAGCAGGCTGCGGTAGGCCGCGCTGGCCTCCTCCACCGTGCCGGGCACGCGCTCGGCGGGCAGGCCCAGCCCGCGCAGGAACCGGCCGAGCGCCTCGATCGGCAGCAGCGGCCGCTCGGCCGAGTGTCCGCGCAGGTCCACGTAGAGCTGGCCGTCGGGGAAACGGTGGCGGTTGCGGTGGGCCCAGTGCAGGGCCAGGGCCGTCTTGCCGGACCCGCCCGCGCCGGTCAGCACCGAGATCGCCGTCCCCCCGGCGGCCGGGTCGCCTCCGTCTGCGGGCGCGTCGCCGCCGGCCGCGAATGGGTCGCCGCCGGGCGTGAGCAGGTCGAGCAGCCGGAGCTGGGCCGTGCGGCCGGTGAACTGGCCGGGGGCGGGCGGCAGTTGGGCGGGTGTCACCGTTTCCCGGGAATCGGCCGGCCTGATCGGCGGAACGTTCCCGCGCAGGATGCGCTGGTGCAGTTGCCGCAGCTCGGGGCCGGGGTCGAGGCCCAGTTCCTCGGTGAGGCGGCGGCGGGTGCGCTCGTAGCGCTCCAGCGCGTCCACGCGGCGGCCGGCCCGGCACAGCGCCAGCATGAGCAGGCCGACCAGCCCCTCGCGGAACGGATGCTCGGCGACCAGCGCGATCAGCTCGGGGACCAGCACGGCCGCGCGGCCCGCCCGGACCTCGGCGTCCAGGCACTCCTCGACGGCGCCGAGGCGTTCCTCGGCCAGCGCGTCGCGCAGCCGGTCCAGCAGCTCGCCGCCGGAGACGCCGGTCAGCGGCTCGCCGCGCCACAGGGTCAGGGCGCGGCGCAGCCCGGTGGCCTGCCGCTCGGCCGTCTCCCCGGCGCGTGCCCGGGTGACCGCCGTCCGGAACTCGTGCACGTCCACCTGCCCGGGGTCCAGGCCGAGCTGGTAGCCGCGTGGGCGGTAGGCGATGGTGACGCCGGCCGCGGCCAGGAGGGGACGCAGCCGGGAGACGTACCCCTGCACCAGGTTGCGCGCCCCGGCCGGCGGCCGTTCGCCCCACAGGCCCTCGATCAGCCGGTTCACCGAGACGAGCCGGCCCGCGTCCAGCGCGAGCAGGGCCAGCGCCGCGCGCTGCCGGGGCGGCCCGAGCGGGATCTCCTGGCGCCCCCGCCATGCCCGGACCGCCCCCAGGAGCCCGATCTTCAGTACGTCCGCCAGACCCGCCCGTGCTGTTTCGTCTGACATATCGCATTTCCCCTTTGCCACGTCGCAGGCCGCCATACAGGAGACATGACAGGCAGTACAGCCGAAATCCTGACGCCATCAAGCCCCCGTGCAGCGCCCTGCTGCACTCTGAACGCGATCTCGCTTGGGTTCGCTCCACATTCGCTTGACACGGGCTGACAGACGCGCCGACGCGCGGCCGGCCCCGTCGCGTCACCCCGGGGAAGAGGCAGCGTTGTCCGAACCGCACCACGACGTTCTCCAGGAGTTCGCCCGCACGGCCGGGCTCCATCCCGATCGTCCGGCCCTGGTCCACGACGGTCGCACCGTCACCTACGCCGAGCTGGCCGCCTGGGTCCGCGCGATCGCCCGGCGGCTCGGGCCCGATCCCGGGGCGGTGGGCGTGCCGGCGTCCCGCACGCCGGGGACCGTGGCCGCGCTGCTCGGCACGCTGGCGGCGGGCGGCGCGTACGTGCCCGTCGACCCGGCGCACCCGCGGGCCCGCCGGCAGGCGATGCTGGCGGCGGCCGGCTGCCGCACGCTGATCGCGTCCGGGACGGACGCATGGGCCCCGGACGGCGTCCGGGTGATCGAGCCGCCCGATCACGGCGACCCCGGCGACGACCCGGCGGGCGAGCTGCCGGTCGTCGCGGGGGACGCGCCCGCGTACGTGCTGTTCACCTCCGGTTCGACCGGCGCGCCCAAGCCCGTGGTGACGCCCAGGCGGGCGATCTCCGTCGTGACCGGGGCGCTGCGCGAGCTGTTCGGCATCACCACGGCCGACCGGGTGCTCCAGTTCGCCTCGCTGAACTGGGACACCTGCCTGGAGGAGATCCTGCCCGCCCTGACCGGCGGGGCGGCGCTGGTCTTCCACGACGGCGCGCACTCGGGCTCGTTCCGCCGGCTGTCGCGCGCGGTCGCCGAGGAGCGGATCAGCGTGCTGGACCTGCCCACGGCGTTCTGGCACGAGCTGGTACGGCACCTGACCGACGAAGGGGCCGCGCTGCCTCCGTGCGTCCGGCTGGTGATCATCGGCGGCGAGGCCGTCAGCCCGTCGCGCCTGGCGGACTGGCGCGCCCTGGACACCGGCGGCGTCCGCCTGCTCAACACCTACGGGTGCACGGAGACCACGCTCATCACGCACGCGATCGACCTGCACGGCCCGATGGCCGACAGGGTCGCGGAGGAGCGGGTGCCGGCGGACCCGTCCGGCTCGGCGGTGGGGGAGCGGACGTCCGCGGACTCGTCCGGCTCGGCGGTGGGGGAGCGGGCGTCGGCGGCGGGGGAGCGGGTGCCGATCGGGTGGGCGCTCGCGCACGTCGAGCAGCGGGTGAGCGCGGAGGGCGAGTTGCTGGTCGGCGGGCCGGCCCTGGCGCTGGGCTACCTGGGCCTGCCGGAGGCGACCGCCGCGCGCTTCGTCGTCCCGGAGGCGGGCGGCGGGCGGTTCTTCCGCACCGGGGACCGGGTCACCGTGACCGGCGGCGGGGCGCTCGTCCACGAGGGACGGCTCGACCACGAGCTCAAGATCCGGGGCATCCGGGTGGACCCGGCCGAGGTCGAGGCGCACATCGCGGGCCATCCGGGCGTGGGCGCGGTGGCGGTGGCGGGCGTCACGGTCGCCGACCACACCACCCTCGCCGCGTACGTCGTCCCCCGCCCGCCGACCGGCCGGGGCGCCCAGGACCCGGAGTCCGGCCGGGGCGCCGAGGGCGGGCTGGCCGCCGAGGTGCGGGACTACCTGCGGGACCGGGTGCCGGGCCACCTGGTGCCCAGCCGGATCACCGTCGTGCCCGAACTGGCCTACACCACCAGCGGAAAGGTCGACCGCGCCGGTTCGCACCGGCGCTACACCACCAAGTGAAGGAGATCATGCACGTGGACGTCACCGCCGTCTCTGACATCTTCCGGCGGGTACTGGAAAACCCTGAAATAACGGATGATTCCGACTTTTTCGTCTTGGGTGGGGATTCGCTGCTCGCCACCCGCGTCCTCAGCGCCATCGCCCGCGACTGCGGCGCCGAGCTGGACTTCGACGACTTCCTCGACGCGCCCACCCCCGCCGCGCTGGCCAAGAAGATCGCGAGCCTGGCATGAGGGTCGTCGTCGTGGGAGCGGGCCTCGCGGGGCTCACCGCCGCCGCCGACCTGGCCGCGTCCGGCGCCGAGGTCACCGTGATCGAGGCCAGGGACCGCGTCGGCGGGCGTACGCACGGCATCGAGGTCGCCCCCGGCGGCTGGGCCGACGCGGGCGCGGCGTACCTGGGGGAACGGCACACCGCGCTGACGGCCCTGCTGGCCGAGCTGGACCTGAAGACCACCCCGGCCACCGTGGACGGCGCGGCCAGGTTCGCGCTCGGCGGCGAGCCGGGGACCGGCCGGTTCCCGCCCCTGTCGGCGGTCGCGCTGGGCGGCCTGTTCGACGCGCTGGAGGAACTGGCCGCCGCCGTCCGCCCCGACGCCCCCTGGCTGACCCCGGACGCCGCCCGCCTGGACGCCACCACGGCGGCGGACTGGGCCGCCGAGCACCTGACGCATCCGGACGCGCGGCTGTTCTTCCCGCTGTTCGCCGGCGAGATGATGGCCGCCGACCCGGCGGACGTGTCCGTCCTGCACCTGGCCTTCTACCTGCGCTCGGGCGGCGGCCTGCGCTACCTGAACGCCTTCGCGGGCGGCGCGCAGGAGGACCGGATCGACGGCGGCGCCCACCAGGTGTGCCTGCGCCTGGCCGCCCGGCTCGGCGACCGGGTGCGCCTCGGCGAGCCGGTGCGCGCGGTCCACCAGGACGCGACCGGCGTGGACGTCGTCACCGCGACCGGCGCCACCAGGGCGGACGCGGTGGTGGTCGCCGTCCCGCCGGCGCTGGCCGACGCCGTGGAGTTCCGTCCGGGCCTGCCCGCGCCGCGGTCGGGCCCCCGTACGGCGCCCGGCTGCGCGGTGAAGGTGCACCTGGTCTACCCCGCGCCGCTCTGGCGCGGGCAGGGCCTCTCGGGCTGGTCGGTCAGCGCGGACGGCCCCCTGCTGTCCACCGTGGACGACTCGCCCGCCAATGGCTCGGCGGGCGTGCTGACCGGGTTCGTGACCGGCGCGCAGGCCAAGGCGTTCGCCGCGCTGCCCCCGCGCGAGCAGGCCGAGCGGGCGCGGGCCCAGGTCGCGCGGCTGTTCCCCGGGCTGCCCGCCCCGGACGCCTGCCACGTGACCGACTGGCTGAGCGACGAGCACAGCCGGGGCTGCTACGCGGCGCTGTTCGGGCCGGGCGACTGGCTGCGGCTCGGCCCGCGGCTGACGACCCCCCACCAGCGGGTGCACTGGGCCGGCACCGAGACGAGCACCGAGTTCTTCGGCCTGATGGAAGGCGCCATCCGCTCAGGACACCGGGTGGCCGCGGAGATCGACGCGACGTGGAGGCACATCCATGACTGACCAGACCCCCATCGCCCCCCTTGCCGTACGGCAGGGGTTCATGACCGAGCCCGGCCTCGGCGCGGGCAACTTCCTCGACCACGCGCTCGCGGCCAACCCCAACCGGTCGGTGCCGTTCGTTTTCAGCCACCACACCGACCACCGCGGCCAAGTCGTGTTACGCGGCCACAGCCTGACCGACCTCGCGGCCCTGCGCGACCGGTACGCCACCTGGTACCACGCCAACGGCGTGCGGCCCGGCGAGCCCGTGGGCGTCGTGGTCGCCGAGGGCCTGGAGCCGCTGCTGCACTTCCTGGCGCTCACCGCGCTCGGCGCGATCCCGGCGATGGTCAACGACGCCATGCGGGCCGACGTCATGGCCGGCTACCTGGAGCACGTCGGCGTGGTGGGCGTGGTCGCCGACGACACGACCCGGTTGCAGCTCGCCTACCGCAACACGCCGCGCGCCCGGCCCCGGTTCGTCGCCCTGGCGGCCGAGGTACGGGCCCACGACGCGGCGTCGGGCGGGCTGCCGGAGCAGTACCCGTACCGGCACGAGCCGGACGACGTGGTGGCGCTCATCCACTCCTCCGGCACCACCGGCACTCCCAAGTCCACCATCCTCGGACATCGCAGCTTCTGGGACGGTAAACAGCTCCGGATGGTGCGTTTCCCGGCGGAGCCGTACGACCGGTTGATGTCGCTCATGCCGCACACGCACGCGGGCGGGCTCAGCTACTTCCTCACCGCGGTGCTGCTCGGGCTGCCGACCGTGATCATGTCGGACTGGCGGCGGGCCGGGGTTGAGCCCGTCATGGAGGCGTTCCAGCCGACCATGGTGGCCTCGTTCCCGCGCACGTTCGTCGAGCTGGCCACCGGCGAGCTGCCGGTTCGCGGTGCGGCCAGGGTGCACTCCTGGTTCAACACCGGGGACAGCGCCCACTACGGCCACATCCGGCGGCTCGTCCAGCTCGGCGAGCGGCCCGCGGGGCTGATCAGGTCGTGGCTGCTGCCGCGCGGCGAGGCCGCCGGCGAGCCGCTGCCCGGCTCCCAGTTCGTGGACGGGCTCGGCTCCTCGGAGATGGGCATGGCGCTGTTCGGCCAGGTCACCTCCCCCGAGACGCCGCGCGCCGACCGCTGCGTGGGCAAGCCCCAGGACGCGGTGATCAAGGCCGCCGTGCTCGACGAGAACGGCCGGGAGCTGCCCGACGGCGAGGTCGGCCTGCTGGGCGTGATCACCCCGTCGCGCACCCCCGGCTACTGGAACGACCCCAGGCTGACCGGCAGCTTCGAGCTCAACGGCTACTGGCTCACCGGCGACGTCGCCCGCCGGGACGCCGAGGGCAACTTCTACCACCTCGACCGCACCGTGGACGTGATCGACACCGCGGCCGGGCCGGTCTACAGCCTGCCCGTCGAGGAGGTCCTCATCGCCGACTGCGCGGACCTCGTCCAGGACTGCTCGGTCGTCGGCGTGCCGGGGCCTGAGGGGCAGGTGCCGATCGCCGTCGTACGGGCGCAGGCCGAGGCCGCCGCGGTCACCGCCGAGGAGATCAGGGAGAAGGCCAACAAGGCCCTGGCCGACGCGGGCCTGGCCACGCTGGCCGCGGTGATCCTGGCGCGTACCGAGCAGGACTACCCGCTCGGCCCCACAGGCAAGGTGCTCAAGCGCGAGCTCCGCACCCGGCACGCGGCGCTGTTCGCCGGATGAGCCCGAACGACGACAAGCCCCGCCGCCCCGCCGCCGACGTCGAGACCGCCCGGTCCGGGGCCGCAGGGCCCGGGGCCGCGGGGCCCGGGGCCGCGGGGTCCGGGGCCGCCCGGTCCGGGGGTGCGGGGTCCGGGGCCGCCGACCGCCCCTATGTGTACGCGCGGCGGGCGCTCGCCGAGCCCGACTGGCGGCGGCTGCCGGGGTGGCGCGGGATCACCGAGGCGCAGTGGCGCGACGCCCAGTGGCAGCGCGCCCACTGCGTGCGCAACGCGGCGCAGCTGCGCGCCGTGACCGGCGACCTGCTCCAGGACGCCTTCCTCGCCGACCTGGCCGCCGACGCGGCCCGGTACGCCACCATGTCCATCCTGGTCACGCCCCAGCTCCTCAACGTCATGGCACCGGACGAACCGGGCGATCCGGCCGCGTTCACGGCGGCGTTCCTGGCCAACCCGGTCCGCCGCTACCTGCTGCCGGTCGCCTCCGACCGGCACCCGGTCTGGCCGAGCCATCCGCGGGCCCAGCGGGACTCGCTGCACGAGGCCGAGATGTGGGCGGTGGAGGGCCTGACCCACCGCTACCCGACGAAGGTGCTGGCCGAGCTGCTGGCCACGTGCCCGCAGTACTGCGGCCACTGCACCCGGATGGACCTGGTCGGCACCTCCACCCCGCAGGTCGTCAAGGCCAGGCTCACGCTCAGGCCGGTGGACCGGCAGGAGCTGATGCTGGACTACCTCAAGCGCACGCCCGCCGTCCGCGACGTGGTGGTCTCCGGCGGCGACCTGGCGAACATGCCGTGGCCGCGGCTGGAGGCGTTCCTGCTGCGGCTGCTGGAGCTGGAGTCCGTACGCGACATCCGGCTGGCCACCAAGGCGCTGGTCGGGCTGCCGCAGCACTGGCTCCAGCCGGCCGTGGTCGAGGGCGTGGGCCGGGTGGCCGCCGTCGCGCGGGCCCGCGGGGTGAACCTGGCCGTGCACACCCACGCCAACCACGCCCGCTCGGTGACGCCGCTGGTCGCCGAGGCGGCCGCGGCCCTGCTCGCGGCCGGCGTGCGGGACGTGCGCAACCAGGGCGTGCTCATGCGCGGCGTGAACGCCACCCCGCACGACCTGCTCGACCTGTGCTTCGCCCTGCACGGCGAGGCCGGGATCCTGCCCTACTACTTCTACGTCTGCGACCTGATCCCCAACGCCGAGCACTGGCGCACCCCGCTGCACCAGGCCCGGCGCCTCCAGGAGGCCATCATGGGCCACCTGCCCGGCTACGCCACGCCCCGGATCGTCTGCGACGTGCCCTACGTCGGCAAGCGCTGGGTGCACCAGGCCGCCGCCTACGACCTCGAACGCGGCGTCTCGTACTGGACCCGGAGCCACGGGATCGGGCTGGAGCCGCCCGGCCCGGAGCGCCGCTTCCCCTTCTACGACCCGATCGACACCCTGCCCGAGCCCGGCCGCCGCTGGTGGGCGAGCCAGAAGGGAGAGTCATGAGCCCGTTGCGCCGTTTGTGCTGGATCTTCCCCGACCGGGAGTCCACCCGGGCCACCGCGATGTGGCACCCGTTCTTCTGGGACCTGTACGAGGAGGTCGCCGCCGAGCTCGGCCTGCGCTGGACCAGGAACTCCCCGGACTCGGTCACCGTGGACGCGCTGGAGCCCGGCCGGCCCCGCGTCTTCGTGGACGACGAGCCCGTCACCCCCGAGGACACGCTCTTCATCACCGCCCTGTACTCCCTGCCCTACCAGTCGATGGACGTCTTCAACCAGTACGCCCTCTACGCCGTGCTGGAGGAGGCCGGCTTCTACCTGCCGTTCCCGCCGTCCCTGTCGCCGGTGGCCAACGACAAGCTGGCCACCGTCCTGCGGCTGCGCGACTCGCCCGTGCCGCCGATCCCGACCCTGCGCATCGGCACCGGCCGGGACACCAGCAAGCACCTGTACGAGGCCGCCATCGACGGCCTCACCTACCCGGCCCTGGTCAAGCCGGCCGGCTGGTGCGGCGGCGGCGGGGTGAACCTGGCCCGCGACTCCGAGGAGCTGCGCGGCCTGGCCAGCCTCGCCCAGGGCGGCGACACCACGCTCGTCGTCCAGCCCTACCTGGGCGACGGCACCGTGGACTACCGCGTCTACGTCGTGGACGGCGAGCCGTACGCGGTCATGAAGCGCATCCCGGAGCCGGGCTCGCCGGTCGCCAACGCCAGCAGGGGCGGCACGATGGAGTTCCCGCCCGTGCCGCCCGAGCTGGCGGCGGCCACGGCGTACTTCTACGAGCGGCTGCCCATTCCGTTCTTCTGCGTCGACTTCCTGCACGACGGCGAGCGCTACTGGTTCTCCGAGCTGGAGCCCGACGGCGTGATCGCGCCCGACCTCGGCGACCCCGCCCGCACCCTCCAGCGCGACGTCACCCGCGCCCGCTGGACGGCCTACCGCGACGGCCACACCCGCTTCCTCAAAGACCGCCTCTCCCCGGACCGCCTCCCGCACGACCGCCTTCCGCAAGAACGTCTCCCGCAAGAACGCCTTCCGCACGAACCCGAGAGCTGGTGACCCCCATGACCGAATCGTTCTCGCTGACGTCCGCGGCGGCCGAGCCGCTGCTGCGCGTCCCGAGGCGCTCGCTGGAGCGGCTGAGGAGCGTGCCCGCGCTCGCGCCGCGCTACGAGGGCCACGAGAAGGTGCTCACGCTGGAGGACCTGGCCGCCCTGCCGCCGCTGGTCAAGGACGACCTCAACGTCGCGCTCGCGCACCTGGAGCCCAAGGCCGGACAGGGCGCGACCTGGCTCTTCCAGAGCGGCGGCAGCACCGGCGCGCCCAAGGTCGGCTACGCCCCCACCGGCTTCTACATGGACGGCGTGCACCGCCACTGGCAGCCGCTCGAACCGGACGACGTCTTCGTCAACGCCTGGGGCGCCGGCCGCATGTGGGGCGCCCACTTCCTGGCCGCGGCCCTCGCCGACCTGTCCGGCTGCCGGGTCATCGCGCTGGGCTCGGTCGGCAAGGAGGAGTACGGCGACTGGCTCGGCTTCTTCGCCGACCGCGGGGTGACCGCGTTCGGCGGCACGCCCAGCGTGCTGCGGCTGTGGTTCGCCCACGCGCGGGCGGCCGGCCTGCGCCTGCCCGCGCTGCGCAAGGTGCTCTGGCTGGGCGAGGCCTGGCATCCCCAGCTCGACGAGGACCTGGCCGAGGTCGCCCCGGACGCGCGCCGCTGGGGCATGTTCGGCAGCACCGAGACGTGGGTCGCCGCCACCAACACCCCGGACTGCCCGGCCGACGTCTTCCACCCGCTGCCCGACCAGCTCGTGCACACCGACGCCGACGAGCTGCTGGACTTCACCACGCTCAACCCCGACATGCTCAACCCGGTGCTGCGCTACCGCACCGGCGACGCCGGCCGCCTCGTCTCCTGCCCGTGCGGCCGGGACGGCAGGGCGCTGCGCATCCTCGGCCGCCGCGACTCGGTCGTTCAGGTGCGCGGCCTCGGCCTGCACGTGGACGACGTCGTCGCCCAGGCCGAGCGCGAGCCCGGCGTGCTGCGCGCCCAGGTCCTGGTCACCGAGCGGCAGGGCCGGGTCTCCGGCGTGGACGTGCTGCTGCTGACCGGCCCCGACACCCCGCCCGACCTGCCCGGACGGCTGCGCCGCGACCTCCTGGCCGCCACCTTCACCCTCAGCACGGCCTTCCAGCACGACCCCGGCTCCTTCCGGGTGCGGACGGTGGACGCGCTGATCGGCAACGACCGCACCGGCAAGACGTCCTCCTTCGTCGTGCGGGAGGAGCAGTGAGGATGCCGGGGTCGCTCGGCAGGGAGTTCGGCCTCTACTGGAGCGGCCAGACGGTGAGCCTGCTCGGCGACCGGATCACCGTGTTCGTCGTGCCGACGCTGATGATCTTCGTGTTGCACGCCTCCGCGCTGGAGGTCGGCATCGTGGCCATGGCCCAGTACCTCGGCATCCCGCTGCTCGGGCCGATCGCCGGGGTGCTCGTGGACCGGTGGGACAAGCGGCTGACCATGGTCGTGTGCGACCTCGTCCGGCTGGTGGCGGTGGGGGTCATCCCGGTCGCGTACTGGTGCGGGGTGCTCTCGACGCCGGTGTTGTTCGTGTGCGTGGCGCTGATCAGCGGCGCGACCATCTTCTTCAACATCGGCTACCTCGTCGCCGTGCCCACGACCGTGCCGCAGGACCGGCTGGTGCGGGCGTACTCGCGGCTGGAGGGCAGCAGCACGGTGTCGGAGGTGGCCGGGCCGTCGATCGCGGCCGGCCTGTACCACCTGCTCGGCGTCGCCTCGCTGCTCGTGGACGCGGCCAGCTACCTGGTCTCGGCGGCGTGCCTGCGGGCCATGAAGCCGTGGGGCGTCACGACCGGGGAGCGGGTGCCGGTGCGCTCGCGGCTGATGCTCGGCTTCCGGCTGAACTGGGCCGACCCGGTGCTGCGCCGGGTGGTGCTGGCCGCGGTGGTGCTCAACTCGGGCGGGCCCGTCTTCGTCACGGTCCTGCCGGTGCTGGCCTACCAGGGGCTCGGCGTCTCGGTGGGCGTGTTCGGCGCGGCCATGTCGGCGGCGGCCGTCGGCGCGGTCCTCGGCGCGCTGGCCGCCCCGAGGATCAGCGACCGGCTCGGCCTCGGCCGGACCATGGCCTGGGCGCTGCTGCTGCACTGCCTGGTCGGTCTCGGCGTGCTGGCCGCGCCCGCGCTGCCCGCCGCGCCGGTGATCGGCGTGACGTTCGGCTGCTACGGCTTCTTCATGTCGTGCATCAACGTGTGCAGCGCGCCGATCCGGCAGTCGCGGATGGCCGCCGAGAACCAGGGCGTCATGCACGCCGCGTTCCGCACGGCGACCTGGGGGGTGATCCCGCTGGCCGCGCTCGCGGGCGGGTCGGCGGTCACGCTGCTGACGCCCGCGCTGGGCGTGCTCGGCGCGGCGCAGGCCGTCATGGCCGGCGGCACGCTGCTGGCCGCGTTCTCGTTCCTGCCCGCCTCGGGGATCCAGGCCCGCATGGACCGGGCCGAGCCGCGGGCGCACCTGGCGGGGAGCACGTCATGACGACCGTGCTGATCACCGGGACCTCGTCGGGCATCGGGCTGGCCACCGCGGTGACCGCCGCGCGGGCCGGGCTGACGGTGGTGGCCACCATGCGCGACCCCGGCCGCGACGGCGACCTGCGCGCGGCGGCCGACCGGGCCGGCGTCGCCCTGGACGTCCGCCGGCTCGACGTCACCGACCCCGCCTCGGCGCGGGCCTGCGTGGAGGGCGTGCGCGAGACGTACGGAGGGCTGGACGCGCTGGTCAACAACGCGGGCGTGTCGAACTTCGACCCCACGATGGAGATGTCCACGCCGGAGGCGCTGCGCGCCAACTTCGAGGTCAACTTCTTCGGGGTGATCGAGGTCAGCCGGGTGGCGATGCCGCTGCTGCGGGCCGCCGGCGGGCGTCTGGTGACGGTCGGCAGCGTGCACGGCGTCGTGGGCCAGCCGTTCAACGAGGCGTACGCGGCGGCCAAGGCGGCGGTCGAGGGGTTCATGGAGAGCCTGGCGCCGGTCGCGGCCGCGCACGGCGTACGGGTGAGCGTGGTGGTGCCCGGCTTCGTCTCCGACACCCGGTTCGGGATTTTTCCAGATATCAACCGGAAGACCATCCGGGCCGCCTCCGGCCCGTACGCCCCCGCCTTCGACGCCTACCTCGACTGGGTGTGCGGCCCCGGCTGGGAGGGCGCCGGCCAGACCTCCTGGCAGGTGGCCGACGTGATCGTGGACGCGCTGACCGCCCCCGACCCGCCCTTCCGCATCCCGACCGGGCCCTGGGCCTCCCGCTACGTGGCCGGCAAGCTCGCCGACCCCGACGGCTCGGCCGTCCAGGCCATGGCCAGGACCTGGCTCGGAGCCACCCCATGACCGGCCCCGCGACCGAGCCCGCGACCGGCCCCGACCCGGCCTGCCGGGCGCTCGGGATCGCGCTGGAGGAGGCCGCCGGCGGCCGGGCCCGGCTGCGCATGCGCGTCACCGAGGACATGGTGAACGGGCACGGCGTCGCCCACGGCGGCTACCTGTTCCTGCTCGCCGACGCCGCCTTCGACCACGCCTGCAACAGCCGCGGCCCGGTCATGCTGGCCCACAGCGCCCAGGTGACGTTCCTGCGCCCCGCCGCCGCGGGCGACGTGCTGGTGGCCGAGGCCACGGAACGGGCAAGACACGGTCGGCACGGCGTCTACGACGTCACCGTACGCCGCCCGGCCGGGGAGATCGTCGCGGAGTTCCGCGGCCACGGCGTCGTGGTCGCCGGCCGTCCCACCAACGAGGGGAGAACCGAATGAACCGGCGGACCGGACGCTGGATCGAGCACTGGGAACCCGAGGACCCGGGGTTCTGGGCGGCCGTCGGACGCCGTGTCGCCACCAGGAACCTGATCTTCTCCATCTTCGTCGAGCATCTCGGCTTCGCGGTGTGGCTGCTGTGGAGCGCCGTCGTCGTCCTGCTGCCGAAGGCGGGCTTCCCGTTCACCGTCGACCAGCTCTTCTGGCTGGTCGCGGTGCCGAACCTGGTCGGCAGCACGCTGCGGCTGCCCTACACCTTCGCCGTCTCGGCCTTCGGCGGGCGCAACTGGAACGTGGCCAGCGCCCTGCTGCTCCTGGCGCCGACCGGGCTGCTGGCCTGGCTGGTCACCGATCCGGCCAGGCCCTACTGGATGTTCCTGGCCGCCGCGGCCACGGCCGGGCTCGGCGGCGGCAACTTCGCCTCCTCCATGGCCAACGTCTCCTACTTCTACCCCGAGCGGCGCAAGGGGTTCGCGCTGGGCGTGAACGCGGCCGGCGGGAACCTGGGCGTGGCGGTCGTGCAACTGCTGATCCCGCTGGTGGCGGCGGGCGGCCTGGCGTACGCCGGGCTGGTGTGGATGCCGCTCGTCGTGGCCGCCGCGCTGTGCGCGTACCTGTTCATGGACAACCTGGCCGTCGCCAGCACCGACTTCGGCACCCAGGGCAGGGCGTTCCTGCGTCCGCACACCTGGGTCATGTCCTTCCTGTACATCGGCACCTTCGGCTCGTTCATCGGTTACTCGGCGGCGTTCCCGCTGGTCGCCCGGTCGGCGTTCGCCGAGTCCGCCTCGCCGTACCTGGCCTTCCTCGGGCCGCTGGCCGGGTCGCTGGCGCGGCCGGTCGGCGGCTGGCTGGCCGACCGGTACGGCGGCGCCAGGGTCACCTCGTGGTCGTTCGTCGCCATGGCCGCCGGGGCCGTGGCCGCGCTGGCCGCGCTCGGACGGCACAGCTTCCCGCTCTTCCTGGGCGCGTTCCTGCTGCTGTTCGTCGCCTCGGGGGCGGGGAACGGGTCCACGTACCGGATGATCCCCGCCATCTTCACCGCGCAGGCCAGGCACGGGTCGCCGGACGCGCGGCTGCGGGCCAGGCGCGAGGCCGCGGCGGCCATCGGCATCGCCTCCGCGGTCGGCGCGTTCGGCGGGTTCCTCATCCCCCGCGGCTTCGCCGTCTCGCTGGCCGGGACGGGCTCCGTCGCGCCCGCCCTCCAGGTGTTCATCGGCGCCTACGCCGTCTTCCTGGCCACCAACTGGTGGTTCTACCGCCGCCGGGTGCTGGCGCGGGTCCCGAGCCTCGCCCACAGCCGGATCTGAGCATCGACGACCGAGGAGTGACACATGCCCGCCAAGTCCCTGCGTGACCTGATCGGCTTCGCCCGGCGGCACTCGCCGTTCTACGCCGACCTCTACCGCGACCTGCCCGACGGCGTGGACGACCTCACCGCGCTGCCGATCATCGACCAGAACGCCTTCTGGGCCGCCAACACCCACCCCGGCAACAGGCTGCTGACCGGCCCCCTGACCGACGCCGGCGTCTACGCCTCCGGCGGCACCACCGGAGCGCCCAAGTTCTCCCCCTGGACGCGCTCCGAGCACGCCGACTCGGTCACCGCGTTCGGCGCCGGCATGGTGAGAGCGGGCCTGCGTCCCGGCCACCGGGTGGCGAACCTGTTCTCCGCCGGCGAGATGTACGGCGGCTTCCTCTACATCGAGCACGCCCTGCACAACGCCCCCGTCGACAACGTGCGCCTGCCCATCGCCTGCCACGCCGAGGACGGCTACATCGCCGACCTGATCGAGCTGTTCGGCGTGCACGTGCTGGCGGGGCCGCCGATGAAGCTCGGCAAGGTGGCCGAGGCGGTGATCGCGCGCGGGCGCGGCGCGGACACCGTGGAGCTGCTGCTGTTCGCCGGCGACCTGCTCTTCGACGACCTGCGTCCGCAGCTGGCCAAGGCCTTCCCCGGCGCGGCGATCGCCTCGCTCGGCTACGCCTCCGTGGACGCCGGGCTGATCGGCGGCCCGGTGGCCGGCGCGGACGTGCGGGTGCACGAGGCGTTCCCCGAGCGCACCCTGGTGGAACTGCTCGACGAGGTGACCGGCGACCCGGTCACCATGCCCGGCGTGCGCGGGCGGGTGGTCGTCACCAACCTGTTCAGGACGCTGATGCCGGTCATCCGCTACCCGGTCGGCGACCTGGGGGAGTGGACCGACGCGGACTGCCGGGCCTTCCGGCTGGTCGGCAGGACGTCGGAGGGGGCCAGGGTGGAGACGGTGGCGATGTCCAGCGAGGCCGTCCGGGCCGTGCTGGTCGCCGCCGACCCGGACCGGGCGATGTCGGCGATGCAGATGGTCCAGCGCCGCTGGGACGGCAAGGACGGCCTGCTGCTCCGGCTGGCCTGCACGCAGGAGCCGCCGCCCGGCCTGACCCAGCGGCTCGTGGACGCCGTGTACGCGGCCAAGCCGCTCTACCCGAAGTCCGTGGACGAGGGGCTGGTGCACCCGCTGACCGTCGAATGGGTGCGGCCGTCGGAGCTGGTGACGCACCCGCGTACCGGGAAGGTGCTGCAGGTCGTGGACGAGCGCCCGCATCCCTGACCCGGGCCGGAGCCTCCGGCCCTGGCCGGAGGCTCCGCATTCATCCGGATTCTTCCGCCGTCGCCCGGTACTTCGTTTCTATGATGGAAACGAGCGTCCGCGGGGCGATGCTCACCCGGGCTCACCCGTGGGCTCACTCTCGGGGCTCACTCGGGCACGCACCAGCTGACGACGACCCGGCAGGTTGCTGCGATGGCGGATTCGTTCAACGACGCTCACCTTCGCCTGGTGACGAAGGAGTGCCTCCCGCTGGGGAGCGGCGACCGGCTCCCGGTCATCGTGCTGCTCGGCCCCGACGGCACCGACCGCGAGGTGTGCCTCACCCGCGTCTGGCGGAGCGTCACCAGGCCCGACTCGCCGCGGGTGCGGGTGGACTTCCGGCTGCCGGGGCTGCGCGACGCGCCGGTGGTCAAGACGGTCGAGCGCATCGCCCACGACCTGATGGAGACCTCCAGCGTCCGGCTGCCCCGGGTGGTCTTCGCGCTGCACGTGCTGGCCCTGGACCCGCGGGACCGCTCCGACAACGAGCTGGCCGGCGAGCTGGACGACCTCGTGGACGGCGGCGACCCCGAGCGGCTGTCCGACGCCCTGTCCCTGCTGCGCGACCTGCTCGGCCGCATCCCGGGGGCCGAGCCGCTGGCCGCGCTCACCTCGGTGCTCCAGTACGCCGCCCGGGGCCAGCGCCGCCGCGTGGTCAGGCTGCTCAACGACAAGGGCAGGACGTGGCTGGCCGCCCAGATGGCCAACGGCAACGTGATCGACCTGGCCAGACGGCGGGACGGCCACGGCGGCGACCCGTCCGGGTCCGCGGGGGCGATCCTGTGCCGGGCCCTGGTCGCCGACCTCACCGACTCCTGGTCCAAGAGCCACCGCCACGCCCGCAGCTGCCTGCTGCTGCTGGAGGGGGCCGAGACCGCGGCGGGCCGCGCGCTGCTCAGGGCGCTCGGCCCGGCCAAGGGCGCCGACCCGCTGCTGGTGGTGGCGGAGTCGAGGGAGTGGCTGCCGATGGGCGGCTCGTGGGCGCGTCCCGGCACGGTGGTGCCCGGCGCGGCCCACCCGCCCACGCTGGCGGAGGCGAGCTACCGCGACTGGCGGGCCGGCTACGACGCCCGGGAGCAGCCGTGGTGGTACCCCGTGCTGATGCCGCCGCTGGAGGCCGACAGGTCGCGCGCCTACGCCTCGGCCGTCCGGGAGCTGACCGGCGGCCATCCGGCCGTGACCCGGCGCCTGGGCAGGCTCGCCGCCACGGCCCAGGACGACGACGCCTTCCGCGCCGTCGTGTGCCGCGAGGACCTGCTGCGCTGGCCCGACCGGCTGCACCTGGCCCACCTGGACGAGCTCACCGACTGGGCGGCGGCCAGGAACGTGGACGACGCCGAGAGCGCCCTGCTCAAACGGGCCGGCCGGACGCCGAACCTGCGCAACGAGCTGGCCGACCAGCTCTGGCTCGACCGCCGCCCGGAGGAGCGGGACCCGCACGGCCGCTACGAGGGGGCGCGCGGCCCGCAGGTCACCGTGATCCATCCGTGGCTGCGGCGGCTGCTGCTGCACCGGCTCGCCGTCACCGGACGCTGGGACGACGTGCACGGCGACCTGGAACGGTTCCACCTCGGCCCCGGCGGCGAGGAGAACCCGCGCAGCCTGCACCACCGCCTGGCCCGCGTCGGCCGGGGCGACCCCGAGGGCCATCTGACCCACGTCGCCGATCACCTGCACCGGCTCTTCGACCGGCTCGACGTGCGCGAGGACGGCCGCAGCCGCCTGCCGGAATGGCTGGCCGGCTTCAACGAGGTGACCACCGCCCCCAACCGGCTGCCGCTGGTCACCCCCCTGGACGAGCTGTACGACTCCCTGGTGGCGACCGCCGCCCCGCACGAGCGCGGGGACTGGCTCGTCGTGGTCAGAGCCCTGGTCGTGGACCGCTGGTTCTGGCTCGACCCGCTGCTCGACCCGTCCGGGAGCCGGGCCGAGCAGGTCGCGCGCGGGCTGCGGGACCTGGCCAGGCGGTCGACCACCAGTCCGGCGATCTTGTTACGGGAGGCCGACAGGTATGAGCGACGACGGTGACCTCGGCACGGCCGGGGCGGGCGATCCGGCGCCGGCGGAGGTCGGTGCGAAGTGGGCGGCGGGCCGCCGCAACCGCGTCCTGCTGCGCAGGGCGCTGGCCGGGGTGCTCGTCGTGGCGGCCGTCGTCGTCCTCGGGCTGTACGTCAGGACGTCGCGGCTCACCGACGACAGCGACGCCTTCGGCCCCGACCTGGTCCCGGTCATGAGCCGCATCGCCGCCGAGAACGCCGCGGTGGAGAAGGAGCACCCGGACGACTACGTCACCGTCGTCGCGATGTTCCCGATGACCGGCTCGCTCACCGACATCGCCCTGAACCGGGAGAGCATCAGGCACGGCCTGGAGGGCATCCACCTGGCGCAGGTGTGGCGCAACCGGCAGCCCTCCTCGCCGCCGTACGTGCGGGTGCTGGTCGCCAGCGACGGGCCGCAGGACTGGGAGCCGACGGTCGAGGCCGTCCGGGACCGGACCGCGCAGGAGCACATCGTGGCGGTGACCGGGCTGGGCGCCAGCACCGGCGCGACCCGCAGGACGGTCGCCGCCCTGAGCGCGAGCCGGTACGCGATGGTCTCGGCGGTCATCACCTCCGACGAGCTCACCGGCTTCCCCGGGCTGGCCCGCGTCGCGGCGCTGAACAGCGAGCAGGCCCAGGCCGGGGTGGTGCACGCCAGGAAGGTCAACCCCCGGCTCAAGGCGGTCGTGATCAAGGATCTCAACCCGGCCGACAGCTACGTCAAGACCCTCGCCCGGTTCTACACCGGCTCGCTGGCCGGCCGGGAGAGCGTGATGGAGTTGTCCTTCGACTCCTCGACCAGGTTCTCCGGCACCGTGCTCGACGTCATCGCCGAGCGCGTCTGCAACTCCGGCGCGAACACCGTCCTGTACGCCGGGCGCAGCGAGCAGCTGCCCGCGCTGATGCAGGCGCTCAGCCAGCGCGAGCGGTGCGTGCGGCCCGGCGTCACCGTGGTCACCGGCGACGACGCCAGCGAGATGAACCGCAAGGTCGACCTCGGCATGTGGGGGGACACCCGGATCCGGCTCTTCTACACGGCCCTGGCCCACCCGGCGAGCCTCGCGCTGCCCGGCGGCGGGGTGCTCACGGCGATCCGGGCCAGGTTCGAGGGCGACGACGCCGACAGCTTCCGGCGCCTGTTCCCGCACGAGAGCCTGGACGACGGCATGGCCATCATGCACCACGACGCCATGTTCGTGGCCCTGGAGACGGCCAAGGCGTTCGCCCGCGAGCCGGACGTGCCCTCGCCGCAGGACATGGCGAACATGCTGACCAGCGGCACGGTGTCGGTCGAGGGCGCCAGCGGCCCGATCAGGATCGTCGAGGGCGGCGCCCGCCAGACCAAGGAGATCCCGATCCTCCAGCTCAACCCGGACGGCACCTCGGCGTACTCGGGCCGGGTCACGGTGACGGACGGCGGCCCCGGCACGAGCTGACCAGTTTTCATGTATTACCTATTGCTTTTGTGGGAAATTTCGCGCAGGATCAGAGGCGTGAAGAGCCTTCTGGTGGCCCGCCTCCACGTCGACCTCCGGCGGCAGGCGAGCGCGCTCTGTGCCGTGCGGTGACCTCCGGGTCCCCGCTCTCCTCGGACGCGCGAGCGTCCTTCCCCCAGACCTTCCCCGAAGCTCAGAGGAGTGGCCGAACCATGTCGACCCCCACCAGCGTGCTCACCGTCCGGCGCGTCGCCGGGCACATCGGCGCCGAGATCACCGGCGTCGATCTGGCCCACCCGCTCGATCCGTCCGTGGTCGAGGAGATCCGCCAGGCGCTGCTCGCGTACAAAGTCGTGTTCTTCCGCGGGCAGGAGCTCGACCACGCCGCGCAGATCGCCTTCGCCCGCCAGTTCGGCGAGCTGACCCACGCCCACCCGCACGAGGACGCGCCGCCGGAGGAGTTCCCGCAGATCCTGACCATCGACCCGCGCCGGTACGAGAAGCGTTACGGCGTCAACTACCGCGAGCTCTACCAGCGGAGGCGCTACTCCTACTTCTCCGGCTGGCACACCGACGTCACCGCCGCCGTCAACCCGCCCGCCGCCTCGATCCTGCGGGCCGAGATCGTGCCGGAGTTCGGCGGCGACACCCAGTGGACGAACCTGGTGGCCGCCTACGAGGGCCTGTCCGCGCCGCTGCGCGACCTGGTGGACGGCCTGCGCGCCGAGCACCGCTTCCTGGCCGGCTACCAGGCCGCCGACGAGGACGGCAAGCTGGTCAAGCGCATCAACGACAACCTGCTGATCTCCGTGCACCCGGTGGTGCGGGTGCATCCGGAGACCGGTGAGCGGGCGTTGTTCGTCAACCCCGGCTTCACCGACCACATCGTGGGCCTGTCGGCCGTGGAGAGCCGCCGCATCCTCGACCTGCTGTACGAGCAGCTCACCCGGCCCGAGTACACCGTGCGGTTCCGCTGGCAGCCCGGCAGCGTCGCCTTCTGGGACAACCGCGCCACCGCCCACCTCGCCCCGTCCGACCTCGACCACCTCGACGTGCCGCGCACGCTGCACCGGGTCACGCTGATCGGCGACCGTCCCGTCGGACCCGACGGGTTCGTCTCCGAGATCGTGGCCGGAAGGGAGTTCAGGGCGCAGTCACTCGTGGTCGCCTGACGACGGCGGCCACCTCCGCGAGCGGGACCCGCTCGCGGCACCGGACGCGCGGGCGGGGGCTGGGGGGTGCCCGCCCGCGGCGTCGGTCCCTACTTCTGGACGGGGGCGCGTGACCCGCTCAGCCGGCGCCTGAGCCGCTGGGCCGGGGCCTCGATCACGTGGTACGTCACCAGGCACAGCGGGATCAGGACCAGGTAGTACAGCACCAGGTTCGGCAGCAGGCGCAGCAGCAGGGGATGCAGCAGGTAGACGGAGAAGCTGATCACGCCGAGCCGGGTCAGCACGCGCGGGAACGTCCTGTGGCGCAACGCCAGCCCCACCCCGAACACGGCGAACGCGAGCACGAGCGCGGGCGCCCATCCCGGGTCGTCCTTGGCGGGGACGCCGCAGGCCACCACCGCCAGGCAGGCGAGCCCGGCGGTCCGCCAGGAGATCGCGCCCTGCTCGGCGCGGTGCACCGCGGTCCCGGCGAACATGGCCGCCAGGATGATCACGCCCTGCCAGGTGCCGGCCCGGCTGCCCAGGACCACCAGCGCCAGGCCGAGCAGCCCGCCCGCCGCGGCGGCCGCCGTACGGGCCCGGCCGTCCCCGAGGGCGGTGACCGCGATCGCCGCCACGACCGCGAGGACCAGCAGCGCGGCGGTCAGGTCGGCACCGCCGTTGATCGACGCGCCCGGCAGCAGCAGCCCCGCCGGCACGGCCAGCGCCGCCAGCGCGACGGCGATCCCCGCCGACCTGCGGGCCTGGCCGGTCGCGAACAGCGCCACGCTGATCAGGTAGAACGCCATCTCGTACGACAACGTCCAGGTGACGCCGATGACGGGCGGCAGGTTGAGCAGCTCCTGCAGCATCGTCAGGTTGCCGAGCGCGACCAGCGGCGCGGGACGTTCGCCGAGGCGCGGATCCAGCGGGAACAGGCCCGCGAGGGCGAGCAGGGACGCCAGGCCGAGGGCGGCCAGCAGCAGCGGCAGCAGGCGGAAGGCCCGCCCGGTCCAGAAGGCGCGCAGGTCGCCGCGCCGTTCCAGGGACGCCGGGATGATGTAGCCGCTGACCAGGAAGAACACGAAGACGCCCCACGTGCCGAGGTCGATCCTGCGGTCCACGACCGCCCACGCGGCCGGGACGAAGGACCAGCCCGCGTGGTGCGCGGTGACGGCCAGCGCGGCGGGCCCCCGCAGGGCGTCCAGCCAGGCCAGCCGGGCGGAGGCGGGGGACATCTGTCGGATTCTAGGCCATTTGCGACAGAACCTTCCTGACCGGACGGCCGCCCGGATCGCGGTCGGCTCAGGCTTCCCGGGCCGGCTCGCCGCGTTCGGTCGCAACCGGCTTCAGGCTTCCCCGGGCCGGCTCGCGGCCGGCTTCACGCTTCCCCGGGCCGGATCGACGCGTTCAGCGCGACGGCGAACGCCGCAGGCGCAGGCCGATCACCACGACGGCGACGCCCACCAGCAGGACCACCGGACCGATGACCGCCCAGGCGGTGTCGCCGGTCATCACGCTGCCGCCCACCACGCCCAGTCCCTGGAGCGCCCAGAGCCCGCCGACCAGGGCCAGCAGCACGCCGACGACGATGAGGATCCAAGAGGTCATCGTTCTTCCCGTCTCTCGTCCCGCCGTGCTCGTCCGCTTGCGGGGTCTGGGTGTGCTCGTTGATCGCGTGGCTCCCGCAGCGTAACCGAGCCTTTGTCACGATATGCGGATTTTTCTGGTCACCTCTTGGCGGCGGGCTTCCGCCGTCTTAGTGTTCAGTGCAATGCCACACATTACTGAGCCCTATGGAAGGAGTGATCCCGGTGCGTGACGGCAGGCCCCCGAGGCTGTCCGAGATTCCCGCGTTCACCGCGTACATGAACACCGGCTGGGGCGCCCCCGACCGCACGCCGCGCGTGGTGCCCGGCGCGGCCGAGGCCGCCGCCGCCCACCGGACGCGGCTGGCCGAGGCGCTGCCCGGCCGGAAGGTCGTGCTGGCCGCGGGGCAGGCTCCGATCCGCAGCAACGACATGGCCTACGACTTCCGCGCCGGCAGCGACTTCGTCTGGCTGACCGGCTGCCAGATCGAGAACGCCGTCGTCGTGCTGGAGGGCGCCGAGGCCACGCTCTACGTGCCGCCGCCCGCCCGCCCCGGCGACCCGGCGTTCTTCACCGACTCCAGGTACGGCGAGCTGTGGGTGGGCGCCGCCCCCGGCCTGGACGACTGGGCCAAGGCGCTGGGCGTCCCGGTCAAGCCGCTGGCCGAGCTGACCATCGAGGTGACGGACGACCAGGAGGCCGCCCGGGTCCTCGCCGAGCTGCGCATGTACAAGGACGACTGGGAGCTCGGCCAGCTGCGCGAGGCGGTGGACCGCACCGTCGAGGGCTTCGCCGAGGTCGTCCGCGAGATCCCCGCCGCCGTGGCCGGGCGCGGCGAGCGATGGCTCCAGGGCACCTTCGACCGGTACGCCCGCGCCTACGGCAACGGCCCCGGCTACCCCTCCATCGTCGGCGGCGGCCCGCACGCGCCCACCCTGCACTGGGTGCGCTGCGACGGCCCGGTGACCCCCGGCGAGCTGCTCCTGCTCGACCTCGGCGTCGAGGCGGAGAGCTGCTACACCGCCGACGTCACCCGCACCTTCCCCGTCTCCGGCCGCTTCACCCCGGCCCAGCGGCAGGTGCACGACCTGGTCGAACGCGCCCACCGGGCGGCGCTCGCCGCCGTGGCCCCCGGCCGCCGCTTCAGCGACTTCCACCACGCCGCCATGGAGGTCGTCGCGCACGGCCTGGCCGGCTGGGGCCTGCTGCCGGTCTCGGTGGACGAGGCGCTGTCCGACGCCGGCCAGCACCACCGCCGCCACCTGGTCTGCGGCGTCGGCCACCACCTCGGCCTGGACGTGCACGACTGCGGCCGGGCGAGCCAGGAGGCCTACCAGGACGCCGTCATGGCCCCCGGCATGGCGCTCACCGTGGAGCCCGGCCTGTACTTCCACCCGCACGACCTCACCGTCCCGCCGGAGCTGCGCGGGATCGGCGTCCGGATCGAGGACGACCTGGTGGTCACCGAGCAGGGCGCCGACGTGTTGTCGGCCGCGCTGCCCCTGGACGCCGACGGCCTGGAGAAGTGGATGGCCGCCGGGTAGGTAGTCGCTGTGACATTGCACCGCATAATCTCTCGAATATCCCCATGTGAGGAGACCTCAGCATGACCACCTCCGCCACGCCGTGGCGCGGCATCCACGTCGCGACGGCCCTGCCCTTCGCCGACGACCTCTCCGTGGACTACGACGGGTTCGCCGAGCACGTGCGCTTCCTGGCCGAAGGCGGCTGTGACGGTGTGACGCCCAACGGCTCGCTGGGCGAGTACCAGACGCTCACGCCGCAGGAGCGGGCCCGCGTCGTCGAGACGGCCGTCCAGGCCGCGCCGCCCGGATTCGGCGTCATGCCGGGCGTGGCCGCGTACGGCTCCATGGAGGCCCGCCGGTGGGCCGACCAGGCCGCCGAGGCGGGGGCCACGTCCGTGCTGCTGCTGCCGCCGAACGCCTACCGGGCCCCGCGCGAGGCCGTCGTCGCCCACTACCGGGAGGTCGCCAAGGCCGGGCTGCCGGTCGTGGCCTACAACAACCCGTTCGACACCAAGGTCGACCTGACCCCCGCGCTGCTGGCCGAGCTGTACCACGAGGGCCTGATCGTCGGCGTCAAGGAGTTCACCGGGGACGTGCGCCGAGCGTACGAGATCGCCGAGCTGGCGCCTGAGCTCGACCTGCTCATCGGGGCCGACGACGTGCTGCTGGAGCTGGGCCTGGCCGGGGCCGTCGGCTGGATCGCCGGGTACCCGAACATGATCCCGCAGTCCACGACCCGCCTGTACCGGCTGGCCACCTCGGGCAACCCCGCCGACCTGCCCGAGGCGCTGCGCGTCTACCGCGACCTGCACCCGCTGCTGCGCTGGGACTCCAAGCCCGAGTTCGTGCAGTCGATCAAGCTGTCCATGGACCTGGCCGGGCGCAGGGGCGGCGCCTGCCGTCCGCCGCGCCTGCCGCTGGCGCCCGAGCTGGTCGCCCGCATCACCGCCGACACCGAGGCCGTCCTGGAAAAGGGCTACAAGTGAGATCACGCCGCACCTTCCACGCCGTCGACTCCCACACCGAGGGCATGCCCACCCGCGTGATCGTCGGCGGCGTCGGCGCCATCCCGGGGGCGACCATGGCCGAGCGCCGGCTGTGGTTCATGGAGAACAGCGACGACGTGCGCACGCTGCTCATGTACGAGCCGCGCGGCCACGCCGCGATGAGCGGGGCGATCCTCCAGCCGCCCACCCGGCCCGACGCCGACTACGGCGTGCTGTTCATCGAGGTCTCCGGGCTGCTGCCGATGTGCGGCCACGGCACGATCGGCGTGGCGACCGTGCTGGTGGAGACCGGGATGGTGCCCGTGGTCGAGCCGGTCACCACGATCCGGCTCGACACGCCGGCCGGGCTCGTGGTGGCGTCCGTGGCGGTCGAGGACGGCGCGGCGACCTCGGTGACCATCCAGAACGTGCCCTCCTTCGCGTACGCGCTGGACCGCAAGGTCGAGGTGCCCGGCTTCGGGGAGATCGGCTACGACCTGGCCTTCGGCGGCAACTTCTACGCCTTCGTCGAGCTGGCCGAGCTGGGGCTGCCCTTCGACCGGGCCCGCGCCGGCGACCTGCTGTCGGCCGGGCTGGCGATCATGGACGCCGTCAACGAGCACGACCGCCCGGTCCACCCCGAGCGGCCCGACATCAACGGCTGCCACCACGTCTACCTGGCCGCCCCCGGCTCGACGGCGCAACTGTCCAGGCACGCCATGGCCATCCATCCCGGCTGGTTCGACCGCTCGCCGTGCGGCACCGGCACCAGCGCCCGCATGGCCCAGTTCCACGCCCGCGGCGAGCTCGCGCTCGGCGACGACTTCGTCAACGAGTCGTTCATCGGCACCCGCTTCACCGGACGGCTGCTCGGCGAGACCACGGTCGGCCCGCTGCCCGCCGTGCTGCCCTCGATCACCGGCCGCGCCTGGGTCACCGGCACCTCGCAGTTCCACCTCGACCCGACCGACCCCTTCCCGGCGGGGTTCCTGCTGTGAGCCGCCGGGCGGGCGGCGCGAAGGCCACGCCGTGAGCGCCGACCTCGTCGTGGTCGGCGCCGGCGTGGTGGGCGCGGCCGCCGCGTACTTCGCGGCGCTGGCCGGGCTGCGCGTGGTGGTCGTCGAGCGCGGCGCCATCGCCGGCGGCACGTCCAGCGCGGGCGAGGGCAATCTGCTCGTGTCCGACAAGGAGGCCGGGCCCGAGCTGGACCTCGCGCTCTACTCCCAGCGGGTGTGGCGCGAGGACCTGGCCGAGCACGCCGGGCTGTGGGAGTTCGAGGCCAAGGGCGGGCTGGTCGTCGCGGCGTCCGGGCCCGGCCTGGCCTCGCTGCGCGAGCTGGGCGAGCACCAGCGCCGCCACGGCGTCGAGGTGCGCGACGTGGCGGCGCAGGAGCTGCGCGACTACGAGCCGCACCTCGCCCCCGGACTCGCCGGAGCCGCCTTCTACCCCCAGGACGCCCAGGTCCAGCCCATGCTGGTGGTCGCCCACCTGCTGCGGCTGGCCCGCGCGCACGGCGCCGAGGTGCGCACCCGCACCGGCGTCACCGGCTTCCTGCGCGACGGGAGCCGCGTGACCGGCGTGCGCACCACGGCCGGCGACCTGCCCGCCGGGGCGGTGCTCAACGCGACCGGCACGTGGGCCGGCGACGTCGCCGCCCTGGCCGGGGTGCACGTGCCCGTCCTGCCCAGGCGCGGGTTCGTGCTGGTCACCCAGCCCATGCCGCCCCGGACGATCCGCCACAAGGTCTACGCCGCCGAGTACGTCGGGGACGTGGCCAGCTCCGACGCCGCCCTGCAGACCTCGCCCGTCGTGGAAGGCACCGGCAGCGGCACGATCCTCATCGGCGCCTCCCGGGAGCGCGTCGGCTTCGACCGCACGTTCTCCCCGCGGGCGGCCGGCGCGCTGGCGGCCAAGGCGATCGCGCTGTTCCCGATGTTGCGGGACGTCCGCGCCATGCGCACGTACCTGGGCTTCCGGCCGTACTGCCCGGACCATCTGCCGGTGATCGGGCCCGACCCGCGCGCGCCCGGGTTGTGGCACGCCTGCGGGCACGAGGGCGCGGGCATCGGACTGTCCGCGGGCACCGGCAGGCTCGTCGCCCAGGCGCTCACCGGCCGCACCCCGGACCTCGACCTCAAGCCGTTCGCCCCCGACCGCTTCCCCGCCCCCGACCGTTCTTCCGGCACCGGGTTTCCCGGCGCCGGGTCCGCCGCGACCGAGGAGGGGCGCCGATGACCCACCAGATGACCTTCCGCGGCGCGAGCGTGCCCGCCGAGCCGGGCCAGAGCGTCGGGGCCGCCCTGGTCGCGGCCGGCATCCTCGACTGGCGCAGCACCCGCGGGGCGGGCCGGCCGCGCGGCCTGTTCTGCGGCATCGGCGTCTGCTTCGACTGCCTCATCACCGTCGACGGCGTCCCCGACCTGCGCGCCTGCCTGGTCCCGGCGCGCGACGGCATGCGCCTCGGCGACGACGCCCCGGCAGCCGGCGAGCAAGACGGCGAGCAGGGAGGCCCACATGCGTGAGACGCACGACGTCGCCGTGGTCGGCGCGGGCCCGGCGGGGCTGGCCGCCGCCGTCGAGGCCGCCGCGGCCGGGCTGGACGTGGCCCTGGTGGACGGCGCCCGCCAGCCGGGCGGCCAGTTCTGGCGGCACTACGACGAACGCCACGCCCGCCCCGAGGACGCCGCCGGGCACCACGACTGGCCGGTCTTCACCCGGCTGCGCGACCGGCTGCGCGCCCTGACCGCCGCCGGACGGGTCCGCTACCTGCCCGGCCACCAGGTCTGGCTGGCGACGCGCGACGGCACGGGCACGTTCACGCTGCGCACGACGCCCACCGTCCCCGAGGAGGGGGCGTCCGGCACGACGGTGACCGCCCGCGCGCTGATCCTGTGCCCCGGCGGCTACGACAGGCAACTGCCCGTCCCCGGCTGGGACCTGCCCGGCGTGATGGCCGCCGGGGGAGTGCAGGCCCTGCTCAAGGGGCAGCGCACGCTCGCCGGCCGCCGCGCGGTCGTCGCCGGGACCGGGCCGTTCCTGCTGCCGGTCGCCACCGGCCTGGCCGCGGCCGGGGCGCGGGTGGCGGCGGTCGCCGAGGCCAACGCCACGCTCGGCTGGCTGCGCGACCCGCGCGGCGCCGCGTCCGTGCCGGCCAAGGGGCTGGAGGCGCTGCGGTGCGCCGCGCTGATGGCCCGCCACCGCGTGCCGTACCGCACCGGGACCGTGGTCACCGAGATCCTCGGGGAGAACCGGGTCGAGGCCGTCCGGCTCGCCCGGCTCGGCCGCGACGGCCGCCCGGCCGGGCCGGCCGGCGAGATCCCCGCCGACCTCGTCGCGCTCGGCTGGGGGTTCACGCCGTCCCTCGAACTGCCGCTCATGCTCGGCGCCGGCACCAGGAAGGACGTCGACGGCTCGCTCGTCGTGACCGTGGACGCCTTCCAGCGCACCGGCGTCCCCGGCCTGTACGTCGCGGGCGAGGCGACCGGCGTGGGCGGCGCGGTCCTGGCCCGCCAGGAGGGCCGGCTGAGCGCCCTGGCCCTGGCCCGTACGCTGGGCCGCCGGGCCGACCCGGCGCTCATGGGCCGGTTGCGCCGGTCGATCGCCCGCGGGCGGCGCTTCGCCGCGGCCATGCACCGGACCTACCCCGTGCCGCGCGCCTGGACGGCCTGGCTGCGGGACGAGACGCTGGTCTGCCGCTGCGAGGAGGTCTCCTACGGCGACCTGCGCCGCGCCCACGACGACCTGGGCGCCGACGATCCGCGCACGCTCAAGATGCTGGCCAGGCCGGGCATGGGCTGGTGCCAGGGACGGGTGTGCGGGTTCGCGACCGCCGGCGTCGCGGCCTGCCTGGGCCGCCGCGAGAGCACGGCCGGCGACCTGCGCCCGCTGTCCACCCGGAGCCTGGCGGCCCCGGTGCCCCTGGGCGAGCTGGCCGCGCTCGCCGACGACAACCCTGACGAAGATCATGAAAGAGGACGAGACCGTGAGTGACGTGCTGAGCGTCGATCCGCGTACCGGACAGGTCCGCGAGCGCGTCGCGGCGGAGTCGACGCCGCAGGACGTGGACCGTGCCGTGCGCGCCGCTGCCGCCGCCGCCCCCGCGCTGGCCGACCGGTCCGTACGCGCCGACCTGCTGCGTACCGCCGCGGCGCTGCTGGAGGAGGGCGGCGAGGAGATCATCGCGACCGCCGACGCGGAGACCGCGCTCGGCCGGGTCCGCCTCACCGGCGAGCTGGCCCGCACCTGCTACCAGCTGCGGGCCTTCGCCGACGTGGCCGAGTCGGGCGCCTTCCTGGACGTGATCATCGACCACGCCGACCCGGCCGCCCGCCCGGCCCCCCGCCCCGACCTGCGACGCTACAAGGTGCCGCTGGGCGTGGTCGCGGTGTTCGCGGCGAGCAACTTCCCGCTGGCCTTCAGCGTGCCGGGCGGCGACACCGCCAGCGCGCTGGCCGCCGGCTGCCCGGTCGTCGTCAAGGCGCATCCGGACCATCCGGCGACCAGCGTCCTGACCGCCCGCGCGCTGCGCGCCGCCGCGGAGAAGGCCGGTCTGCCGGCCGACGTCGTCGGCCTGGTGCACGGCTTCGCGGCGGGCCCGGAGCTGGTCCGGCACCCGCTGACCGCCGCCGTCGGCTTCACCGGCTCGGTACGCGGCGGGCGGGCGCTGCACGACCTGGCCGCCGCGCGGCCGCGGCCGATCCCGTTCCACGGCGAGCTGGGCAGCCTCAACCCGGTCGTGGTGACCGAGCGGGCCGCCGCCACCAGGGCGGCCGAGATCGGCGCGGGCCTGGCCGCCTCCTACACCCAGGGCCTCGGCCAGTTCTGCGTCAAGCCGGGCCTGGTCCTGCTGCCCGCGGGCCCGGCGGGCGACGCGGTGCTCGACGCCGTGGTCACGGCCGCCGTGCCCGCCGGACCGCTGCTCGACCCGCGCATGCGCGCGGCCTTCCTGGACGGCGTGCGCTCCCGCGCCCAGCTGCCCGGCGTCACGCAGGCGCTGGCCGCGGGCGAGGACGACGCCGCGCCGCTGGCCGTCCGGCCGGGCGTGCTGACCGTGGCAGCCGGGCGGCTCGCGGACGGGGACGCCCACGCCGAGCTGCTGGAGGAGTGCTTCGGACCGGTCACCGTGGTGGCCCGGTACGGCTCGGAGTCCGAGCGGGACGCCGTGCTCGACGCGCTGCCCGGCAACCTCACCGCGACCGTGCACCTGGCGGCCGACGAGCGCGAGGGCGCGGCGGCCGGCCTGGTGGCCAGGCTGGCCGGGCTGGCCGGGCGGGTCGTCGTGGACGGCTGGCCCACGGGCGTGTCGGTCGCGCCCGCGATGCAGCACGGCGGGCCGTACCCCGCCTCCACCAGCACCTCGACCTCGGTCGGCGGCACCGCGATCGAGCGCTGGCTGCGCCCGGTGTGCTTCCAGGACACCCCCGACCCGCTCCTGCCGCCGGAGCTGCGCGAGGCCAACCCGCTCGGCGTCCCCCGGACGGTGGACGGAGTCGCCTGACGCTTTTATCTACACTTGTAGACGCTCTGGGGCTATATTGCTCGTGTGTCCACCACCGATGCCACGGTCGTGGCCGTCACCGGCGAGGTCCCAGCGGCCTCGCTGGGCGCGGTCCTGCCGCACGAGCACCTGCTGAGCGACTTCGCCCCGCCCGACGACACGCCCGAGTCATGGGCGCGCACCGGCCGCACCCGCCCCACGGCGGCCGGCGCCCTGTGGCTCTACCGCGCGCCGCTGACGATGGACCTGCTCGGCGAGGTCGGCATGGGCGCCGTCAACCGGGACGACCTGCTGCTCGGCGACGCGGGCCTGGCCGCCGCCGAGCTGGCCGCCTTCCGGCAGGCAGGCGGCGGCACGGTGGTGGACCTGACACCCGACGGGCTCGGCCGCGACCCGGCCGGGCTGCGCCGGCTCGCCGAGGAGACCGGCGTGACCGTCGTCATGGGCTGCGGCCGGCACCACCCCGCACGGACCGCCGCCCGGGACACCGCCGCCCCGACCTCCGCCCGGGACGTCGCCGCGCCGGCCGAGGAACTGGCCGAGGAGCTGATGCGCGACCTCACCGAGGGCGTGGGCGGCGTGCGGGCCGGCGTCATCGGCGAGCTGGCCGCGCTCGACCCCGGCGTGCCCGCCGAGCGCGCGCTCCTGGTCGCCGCGGCCCGCGCGGCGGCGGCCACCGGCGCCGCCGTCTCGCTGGCCCGCAACGAGGACCCGGCCGTCCAGCAGCGCGTCCTCGACCTGCTCGCCGAGGAGGGCGCGGACCTCACGCGGGTGGCCGTCGGGCACTGCGACGCGCTCTCCCCGCGACCCGACGACCTCGAACCGCTGCTCGGACGCGGCGTCTTCGTGCAGTTCGACCAGCTCGGCAGGCTGCCCACCGCGCTCAGCGTCTCCGACGACCAGGACGTCGCCGCGGCCGTGCTCGAACTCGCCCGCCGGGGCCACGCCGGACGCCTCCTGCTGTCGCAGGGCGTACGGGCCAAGTCCCAGCTCCTGGCCTACGGCGGCGGCGGTTACGCGTTCGTGCTGCGGCAGTTCGTGCCGTACCTGAGGATGCTCGGAGCCGACGACGAGCTGATCGAGACCGTCACCGTGCGCAACCCGAGGCGGCTGCTCACGTTCCGGACCGAGGAGGCGGGCTCGTGAGCCGCTACCCCTTCCCCATCCCCGACCTGTCCGGGCAGGCGCTCACCGTCGCCGGCCCGGTGGACCCGGCGCTGCTCGGGCAGACGTCCATGCACGAGCACATCTTCATCGACCTGCGCAGGCCCGCCCGGTCCCGCCGGCCCGGCGAGGACGCGCCGGCGGCAGCCGAGCCGCTCACCCTGGCCAACCTCGCCCGCACCCGCCACGGCGGGCCGAACGCCGACAACGACCTGCTGGGCGACTTCGACGAGATGCTCGCCGAGACCCTCGCCTTCGCCCACAGCGGCGGCCGCACCATGGTCGAGGTCTCGCCCATCGGCCTCGGCCGCGACCCCGAGGCGCTGCTGCGGCTGTCCCGGGCCAGCGGGATGCACATCGTCATGGGCGGCGGCTGGTACACGCCGGCGTTCCATCCGGCCGACATGGACGAGCGAACCGTGGACGAGCTGGCCGACGTCATCGTGCGCGACGTCGTGCTCGGGGCCGACGGCACCGGCGTGCGCGCGGGCATCATCGGCGAGGTCGGCGCGGAGTCGGTGCCGCTGACCAGGGGCGAGCTCAAGAGCGTACGGGCCGCCGGGCGGGCCGCCCGCGTCACCGGCGCGCCGCTCACCTTCCACGTCGGCGGCGTCGGCGAGGAGAAGTTCCGGGTGCTCGACATCCTCCAGGAGGAGGGCGTCGCCCCCGGCAACGTCGTCCTGGGCCACTGCACGGACGTCCTGTCCGGCCCGGAGTTCGCCGAGCGGCTGCTGGCCCGCGGCGTCTTCGTCGAGTTCGACTTCCTGGCCGCGCCGGGCAGCCCGTGGGGGCACCTCGTCCTGGGCAGCGACCACAAGGTCCTGCGCGGCATCGCCGACCTGGTCGAACGGGGCTACGCGAGCCAGATCGTGCTCGGCCACGACGTGTGCCAGAAGATCCAGCTCAAGCGGTACGGCGGCAAGGGCTACGACTACATCCCGCGGCACTTCCTGCCCGCCCTGCGCCGCCTCGGCGTCAGCCCCGAGGCCATCCACATGATCATGGTCGAGAACCCGGCACGGGCACTCGCCTTCGCCGCACCGCAGTGACCAGGAGAACCATGCCCCCCATCCCCGTGCCCCCCGACCCTGCGCCTTCCACCCTCGGGCCCTCCACCTCCGTGCCTCCCGTCCCCGTGCCCTTCGACCCGGCGCTGGCCGCCGTCCTGGACGGCATGCCCCGGCCGGACGGTCCCGCCCCCACCCTGGACACCATCCCCCTGATGCGCGCCGCCGGGGCGGCCATGCCCATGCCGCCGGTCGCCGAGGTGATCGGCGACCGCGAGATCGACGCCGAGGAGCTGCTCGTCCCCGGACCGGCCGGCGCGCCGGACCTGGAGGTCACGGTCCTGCGCCCGCGCCGCCTGCGGGCCCCGGTCCCCGGGCTGTACAACATCCACGGCGGCGGCATGATCACCGGCCACCGGGCCATGGACACGCCGCGCCTGGTCGCGCTCGTCGAGGAGCTGGGCGTCGTCGCCGTCAACGTCGAGTACCGCCTGGCCCCCGAGCATCCCCACCCGGCGCCGGTCGAGGACTGCTACGCCGGGCTGACCTGGATGTCGCGGCACGCCGCCGAGCTCGGCGTGGACCCCGGGCGCGTGGTGGTCATGGGCGGCAGCGCCGGCGGCGGCCTGGCGGCCGGGGTCGCCCTGCTGGCCCGCGACCGCGGCGGCCCGCGCCTGGCCGGCCAGCTCCTGCTGTGCCCGATGCTGGACGACCGCAACACCACCGTCTCCAGCCACCAGTACGACGGCCTCGGCACCTGGCCGCGCGCCCTGAACCTGCTGGGCTGGCGGGCCCTGCTCGGCGAGCGGGCCGGCGACCCCGACGCCGACGTGCCCTGTCACGCGGCCCCGGCGCGGGCGGCCGACCTGTCGGGGCTGCCGCCCGCGTTCATCGAGGCGGGGGCGGCCGAGCTGTTCCGCGACGAGGACGTCGCGTACGCCACGCGGATCTGGGCGGCCGGCGGGCAGGCCGAGCTGCACATCTGGAACGGCGCCTTCCACGGGTTCGACATCTTCGCCCCGGACCACGAGATCACCCACGCCGCCCTCGCCACCCGCCTCTCCTGGCTCCACCGCACCCTCACCCCCTGACCCCACATTGCCCTGGTGGGGGCAGGGGGAGGTGCCCGCGGCTTCCGGGCCGGCGCCCACCTCGTTGTGGGGAGGGGGTGGGGTCAGATGCCCAGGGTGCGTTGTAGCCAGGAGTGTTTGGTCTGCTGGGCGGCGCGGGAGACGCGGGCGGACGGGGTGCTCGCGAAGCCGTGGTGCCCCCCGGCCCATACGTGCAGTTCCGCCTGGCCGCCGGTCGCCCAGATGCGCGTGGCGAACTCGACCGACTCGTCCCGGAACACCTCGGCGGCCCCGACCTCGATGAAGACCGGCGGCAGCCCGGACAGGTCGGCCGCCCGCGCCGGGACCTCGTGCGGCAGCACGTCCGGGCCGCCCCGCCGGTCGCCGAGCAGGGCGGTCCAGGCGGTGTCGTTGTTGTTGCGGTCCCAGGCGCCGATGCCGTCGTACTGGAGGCTCGACACGGTCGAGTTCCGGTCGTCGATCATGGGTGCGCCGATGTAGAGCCCGGCGGCGGCCGGGCCGTTCCGGTCGCGGGCCATGATGCCGACGGACGCCGTGAGCCCCCCGCCCGCGCTGAAACCGGACACGAGCAGCCGCCCCGGGTCGAACCCCAGCTCCTCGGCGTGTCCGGCGGTCCAGACGAAGCCCGCGTAGCAGTCCTCGGCCGCCGCCGGGGCCGGGTTCTCCGGGGCGAGCCGGTACTCGACCGTCACCCCGACCATGCCGTGCTCCAGGGCCGCCTGGATGAGGCCCTCGATGCCGAAGAAGCGGGTGCCCAGGATCATCCCGCCGCCGTGGATCTCGTACACGGCCGCCGCGCCGGGCGCGGGCCCGCCCTTGGGACGGACGACCGTGAGGGTGACGTCGGGGGCGCCCTCGGGGCCGGGCACGTCCACGTCCCACCACTCGACGGGACGGCCGGCGACGATCGCCTCCATGGGCGGGATGAGCCCGGCGAAGATCTCGCGGTTGCGCTGGATGGTGTCCGCGCGCAGCGGAACGCCCTCGACCGCCGCCAGGAACGCCGCGAGACCTTCCGCCAGCTCAGGGTCGTAGGGAACGGGGACGTAGTTCATCGTGCCGCCTCTCGGAGCCGAACGGACGGCTTAAAGTCTACGAGCGTAGAAGCGGTCTGTCCTGATATACACGGGTACGCGATCAGTCTGACCATGCCCCCAAGGAGAAGACCATGGTGAAGAGACTCCTCGAAGCGACCTCGTTACGCGCGGGGGTCGTCGCGGCCGTCGCGCTGACCGGCACGCTGCTGACCTCCGCCCCGGCCGGCGCCGCCACGACGGGCCTGCGGGCCGCCGCCGTCCAGACCTCCTCGGTCGTCCAGGAGGCCGCCTCCCGCCCGGCCAACGGCCGGATCGTCTACGACCGTCTCAGCGGCGGCCGGGGCGTACTCAAGATCAAGAACGGCACGTCGAAGGACGGCGTCGTCACCATCGTCAAGGGCCGCACCAAGGCGGTCAGCGTCTACGTCCGCGCGCGGTCCACCGCCCGCATCCGGGACGTCCGGGACGGCACGTACCGCATCTTCTTCACCACCGGCTACCGGTTCAGCGTGTCGAAGGGCCGCTTCACCAGGGGCGCGACGTACCAGAAGTTCAACGACCGGCTGCGCTTCCGCACGACCTCGACGCAGTACACCATCTGGACCCTGACCCTGAACCCGGTCAGGGGCGGCAACGCCCGCACCAGCCCCGTGAACCCGAAGGACTTCCCCTGATCGAGGCCTGAGCGGGCGCGCCTCCCGGTCAGTCCTTGCCGGAGCCGCCGAACCCGCCGAACCAGCTGAGGACGCGGTCGACCCGGGCGTACACGCGGGGCGGCATGTGCGGCAGCACCCGGGAGTGCCGCTGCCCGAGCAGCGCGATGAACTCCATCGGCGAGAGGTCGATGTAGCGCGTCAGGTTCTCGTACCACTGGGCGCTGAGGCGGGCCGACTTCTGGTGCGGCAGGATCGCCTTGCGGCGTTCGCGGTCGTAGCGGGCGAGGGCGGCCGGGAGCTCCGGCTCCTGGTTCAGCGCGTTGACCAGGAAGGCGGCGTCCCCGAAGGCCAGGGCGGTGCCCGCGCCGATGGAGTAGTGGGTGGTGTGCGCGGCGTCGCCGAGCAGCACGAGGTCGTCGCGGTACCACGTGCGGTTGGTCAGCGTGCGGAAGTTCAGCCAGTACGCGCTGCCGTCGGTGTGCGCCCGTCCGATGAGCGGGTGGCCGTCCAGGACGTCGGCGAAGATCTTCTCCAGCAGCGCCAGGCCGTCGGCCGCGCTGGCCTGGTCGAGGCCGAGCCCCTTCCAGGTCTCGGGGGAGCACTCGACGACGCACGTGCTGTGGTCGCCGCTGTAGACGTAGCAGTAGCACCAGATCCAGCCGTGCGGGGTCTCGGAGAAGGCGAAGGTGAAGGCGTCGAAGACCTTCGTGGTGCCGAGCCAGATGTAGTGGTTGCGGCCGACCGCGATCTCGGTGCCGAAATGGTCGGCGTGCGGCGCGCGCAGCGTGCTGTTGATGCCGTCGCCGGCCACGACCAGGTCGGCGTCCAGTTCCTCGCGCGAGGCGATCTCGCGGCCGTGCTCGACGTGCACGCCCAGCGAACGGGCCCGGTCGGCGAGGATGTCGAGCAGGCGGTGGCGGCAGATGCCGAAGCCCTCGTCCGACTCGGTGAGCGTCACCGTCGCGCGGTCCTGGATGTGGGTGACCCAGCTGTCCCAGCGGATCGAGTTCTCCCGGATGACGTCCGCCGACTCCGGGTCGGCGGCGCGCATGTTGTTGAGCAGGTCGTCCCAGTAGGTCACGCCCCAGCCGTAGGTGGTCCCGGCCGGGTTGCGCTCGTAGACGGCGACCTCGTGGGACGGGTCGACCCGCTTCATCAGGATCGAGAAGTACAGGTTGGCGGGCCCACCGCCGACGCAGGCGACCTTCACACTAGCTCCCCTAGCGACAGAAAGTAATCAATTCAGCACAGAGAGTATCAGAGGGTCTGTGCCGGGGGTGAAGGCGCGCCTGCGGACGGTCAGGCCGTCGCCCGCGCCGTACCGCGCAGGCCGAGGGTGAGGCTGCCGGCCAGCAGCACCACGCCGGACAGCACCCCGCTGACGACCGGCACCCACGCCACGGCGGGCGTGGCGGCCAGGACGAGCCCGCCGGCCCCGAGCAGCGTGAGCGCCGCGCCCGGCACGGCGATGCTCCAGTCCCTCCACACGGGTGCGAGCGCGACGAAGTGCACGCCCACCACGAACGCCACCCACGCCACGTTCCCCTCCTCGGGACGCCCGAGCGCGGCCAGCACCCGCAGCCCGCCGAACAGCAGGACCACCTCGGCCACCACCACGGCCACGTAGCCGCCCCCGAACATGCCACGCCCGCCGGGCCTCCGCCGGCCCGCCCCTGCGCGAGGGCCGGCGGACTCCAGGCGTCGGGCAGGTTCGGCGGACTCCAGGCGTCGGGCGGGTTCGGCGGGCTCGGCGCGGGCGGTGCGCTCGGCGCGGGCGGCGCCGAACCACATCGCGAGCACGGCCGCCGCCGCCAGGCACGCGACGGCCCGCAGAACGCCGGCGGTCACGCCGTCGAGCGGGCCGCCCGCGTTGACGACGACGAACACCGCGCCGAACACCGCGCCGACCAGCAATCCAGTCATTCTCTGCATGACGTCCATCGAAGCGCCCGCCGCGGCCCGCCCGCACGGGTGCTTGGGCGAGGACGAGGTAGCCCTGGCCCTACCTCGCCACGCCGCGCAGGTAGGCCAGCACCGCCAGCACCCGCCGGTTGGCGTCGTCGGTCGCGGGCAGGTCGAGCTTGGCGAACACGGAGGCCACGTGCTTGCCGACGGCCGCCTCCGTGATCGACAGGGCGCGGGCCACGGCGCTGTTGGACCGGCCCTCGGCGATCAGCGCCAGCACCTCCCGCTCCCGGGGCGAGAGCCGGTGGGCCGGTTCGGTGACCTCCCTGGCCCGCGCCCACGACAGCTCGAACAGGTCGATGAGGGTGGCGATCAGCCCCTGCTGCCTGATCATCAACGCGCCCGGCGTGTAGGCGATCGGGGTGATCCGGACGAACGCCACGGAGCGGTCGAAGATCAGCAGCTGCTGGATGGGCTCGTCGATGACCCGGTGCAGGTCGCCGGCGGCGTGCAGCTCCTTGATGCGGGCGGCCTTGCGCGGGTCGTCCAGCACGCTGGAATGGACGATCGTGCGCATCGACAGGCCCTCGCGCAGGGCGTCCAGCACGGTACGCCGGCTGCGCTGCTCCTCGCGGCCCTGCTCGCGCGAGCCCACCGGGTGCATGGCCCGCAGCTCGGCCGACGACCGGGTGGCCCGCAGGATCTGCCGGCGGACGAGCTCGGGGTCCTCCAGCCGCTCGACGTCGACGGGGATGCCGCGCAGCTCGCCGACCACCTCTTCCAGGCGGCGGGCGAGGTGGTCAAGCGACTGGCTCTCGGTCACGCTCCTCCTCCGCACGCGCACCCCATTCTCCCCGCTCCGCGAAGGCATGCCCAAATCAGCGGAATAACGCCCGAAACGGCGAAGGGCGCGCCCAAGCGAAGGGCGCGCCCAAACGAACGGCGCGCCTCGGCGAAGGGCGTGCCTCAGCGAAGGGCGTGCCTCTGGAACGGCGAAGGGGCGCCGTCCGGCTGGACGGCGCCCCGGTTCGCGGGACCGCTGGGCGGCGATGATCAGTCGCGCGGGTCCCAGCCGTCGGTGTCCACGTCCAGGTCCAGCTCGTCGGCGATGTCGCCCCAGTCGGCGAACTTGAAGTTGGTGTTCTCACGGTCCGCCGTGGCCGGCGTGTTCACGCCGTCGTGGGCGATGAACATGCCCTCGTCGAACTCGCCCAGCGGCACGTTGAGCACGGTCGAGCCGTCGCTCACCTCCGAGCCGTCGATGCCGTTCGCCTCGCCGATCCGGAACTGGCCGAGGTAGGAGTTGGAGCCCTCCCTGCGGTAGACGGCGAAGGTGTTGTCGCCCTGGCTGGAGGCCAGCAGGTAGCCCTTGCCGTCCTCGCGGTAGTAGATGGTCAGGCCCTCGGCGTCCGCGGTGAGGTGCTTGCCGCCGTAGCCGGGGTCGGCGCCGGGGGTGCACTCCTCGGTCGCGGGGTCGTAGGTTCCCGGGACGCCGTACTCGCGGACCTTGTCCACCAGGACGGGCGTGCCGGTGAGGTCGGCGCGCATCCGCCAGATGCCGACGTCCTCCTGGGCGGCGTAGAGCACGTCCCGCTCCTGGTCCACGACCATGCCCTCGACCTGCGCCTGCTCGTCCGGCTCAAGGCAGGGGGACCAGGTCTGGCCGTTCGGCAGGGTGAAGGAGTTGGGCAGGCTCAGCGTCCGCACGAGCTGGTAGCCGATCTTGCCGCCCGGCTTGGCGAGCAGCTTGACCAGGCCGACCGAGGTCTTGTGCCGGCGGCTGACCAGCGCGTACGTGCCGGTGGAGTCCTTCCAGGCGGCCAGGCCGTAGGCCGTCTCGGCGTCGTTGACCTGCTGCTGCGTCGTGTTGAACACGAACGGCGCGGCCGGGTCGGTCACGTCGGTGAGGTGGCCGTCCGAGATGGCGTAGATGCGCAGCGTGTCCCGGCCGCGGTCGGAGACGATCGCCAGGTCCCTGCCGCCGAAGCCGTAGGTGACGTCGACGTTGTTGAAACGGCCCGCCTCGTCGTCCGGCCCGGGGGCGGCGGGCGCCGGCAGGTGCTGGAGCTGCTGCCCGTCGAGGTCGTAGACGTACAGGCCGCCCTTCTTGGCGGTGGCGATCACCACGCTGTCCTCGGAGTCGGACGGGTCGACCCAGATCGCGGGGTCGTCGCCGTTGGCGTCGCCGCCGGCCTCGTCGTCGTAGAGGGAAGGGGTCTCGACGTCGGGGTACACGGTCGCCACGCCGGCGCCGGACGCGGGTGCGGCGATCCCGCCCAACACGGTCAACATCAGGGCTGCCAGGGAGAGCCTGGACAGGGGACGCATTGCGCCTCCTCGTTCGGGGTGTTGATGTTGCCCCAAAACGTAACGACCAGTTTACAAGAAATCAATAGGTCGTCCTTATGTCAGGACATTAGGTGTTGCACGGCTGCCAAGACATGCCGACGCGCCCGGCCGGGGATCCTCCCGGCCGGGCTGTGCGACGGCCCGCGCTAGCTGCGGTTGACGCGCCAGAAGTCCGACATGGCCTGGCGGTTCTGCAGGTCGCCGAGCAGGCCCTTGGGGTCGGTGTGGAAGAGCTGGCCCTGCCAGTCCGACAGGCCGGGCGGGGTGACCATCGGCTTGACCGTGCTGTTGCCCGAGACGCCGCCCTCGCCGATCTCGTGCTTGACGCCCTCCTCGGTCATGATGAAGTGCACGAACAGCTTGGCCGCGTTGGGGTGCTTGCTCTTGGTGGCGATCGCCGCGTACTTGGGGTAGCTGAAGCCGGTGAAGGGGGTCATCCCCTCGCAGGCGGCCTGGTGGTAGCCCTTGTCCTCGTTGTTGCGGAACTTCGAGATCGACATGAAGCCGATCTTCTTGTCCGTGGCGGCCGGCGCGCCCACGGCGGCGGAGATGTCCTCGTCGGAGCCGGTCAGCACCGGCTTGTTGAGCGACAGGCGCTTGATCCACTCCTGCGCGGCGCTCTTCTCCTCGGTCTTCAGCGGCTTGCCGTACTTGGCCTGGTAGGCCTGTTCGAGCGCCTGGTTGCCGTACGCGTCGAGCTGGGTGAAGAACGACAGCACGGTCGGCTTGCCCAGCGGGTCCTGCATCACCAGCTTGCCGGACCACTCCGGGTCGGTCAGGTCCCAGACGTTCTTCACCGGGCAGCCGTCGGGGGACAGCTTGGTGTTGTAGCCGAAGACCGTCGCCTTGGAGAGCGCGAGCAGGGGGTTCTGGTTCTCGGCGGGGATCTGGTCCTTCAGGTCGCCGGGGATCCACGTCTGGGTGACGCCCTGCGGCGCGAGCTGGCCGACCAGGACGCCGCCGTCCTCGTACATGGCCGCGTCGATGGTGACGTTGTCGGCGGCGTGCTCCCTGGTCATCTTCTCGGCCGTCTGCGGGGTGTCGGACTTCACCCCCTCCATGGCGATGCCGTACTTCGCGGTGAACGCCTTGGCCACTTCCTCGATGTCGCCGCTGGAGTCGTAGACCAGGACGCTGCCTTCCTTCTTCGCCGCGGCGACCAGCGCCTCCAGGTCGAAGTTCGCATCGAGCGACGGGCCGGGCAGCGCCTTGGCCGTCGCCGCCGCCGACGGTCCTCCGCCTGCGGTGGAGGGCGCGCACGCCACGGCGGCGGACGCCAGCAACGCCATGGAGATGATCTTCCCGGTACGCCTCATGATGGCGTCACTCCTCTTGCCTCTCGGGTTCGCAAGGCGCCGCGCCAGCCCCGACCGGCGCCATTGTGTGCTCACGATGAACGTCACGTGAATAATTTGTCAAGACATTCTTACGTGCAAGCTGAGCCAGGACCTAGCCTCCCAGCTACGACAGTTCATCCTTATGTCAGGACAAAGTCTTGACTGTTCATCTCCTGTTCATCTAGAACTGGAGGCCCCCCTGGATGAGGAGCGATCATGCGTGTGGGTCTGCTGGGCCTTGGACGTATAGGCATGTTCCATGCCACAACCCTGTCCGCCTTGGTTGACGAGCTCGTCGTGTCCGACGTGGACACGGCGAGGGCGGAGGAGGTGGCCCGGCGGCTCGGCGCCCGTACCGGCGATCCCTTCGACGCGGACGCGGTGGTGCTCGCGACGCCGACCTCCGCCCACGCCGAGGGCCTGCTGAGGGCGTGCGAGCGGGGAGTGCCGGCGTTCTGCGAGAAACCGGCCGCGCCGACCGTCAAGGAGACGCTGCGGGTGGCCGAGGCCGTCGAACGGGCCGGGATCGGCGTGCACATCGGCTTCCAGCGCCGCTTCGACGCCGGCTACCGGGCCGCCCGCGAGGCGCTGCTGGCGGGCGAGCTCGGCGAGCTGCACCGCGTGCACATGCTGACCGGCGACCCGGCGCCGCCGCCCGCCGAGTACGTCGCCCAGTCCGGCGGCATCTTCCGCGACTGCCACATCCACGACTTCGACATCCTGCGCTGGGTCACCGGCCGCGAGGCGGACGTCGTGCAGGCGGTCGGCGCCAACCGCGGCGATCCGTACTTCGCCGCCGCCGAGGACGTCGACAACAGCGCCGCCCTGATCGTCATGGACGACGGCACGCTGGTCACCCTGCAGGGCTCCCGCTACAACGGCGCCGGTTACGACGTGCGCATGGAGCTGGCCGGCACGCTCGGCACCCGCGCCGTCGGGCTCGGCGACCGCACCCCGCTGCGCTCGGCCGAGGGCCTGAGCCCCGGCGGGCCGCCGTGGCCGGACTTCCAGACCAGGTTCGAGGACGCCTACGTCGCCGAGATGGGCGCGTTCCTGTCGATGGCCAGGGGCGAGAGCGAGAGCCCCTGCACCGTCCGCGACGCCCTGGCCGCGCTCTACCTGGCCGAGGCCGCCGACCTGGCGCGCCGCGAGGGCCGTCCGGTGCGCGTGCTGGAGGTGGCCAAGTGAGGATCGCCGCCGCACCCATCTCCTGGGGCGTGTGCGAGGTGCCCGGATGGGGACACCAGCTCACCGCCGACCGCGTGCTCGCCGAGATGGCCGAGCTCGGCCTGACCGCCACCGAGCTGGGCCCCGAGGGCTTCCTGCCCGCCGACCGCGACCTGCTCGGCCGGTACGGGCTGCGCGCCGTGGGCGGATTCGTCCCCGCGGTCCTGCACGACCCCGCCCACGACCCGCTGCCCGCCCTCCGCGCCACCTGGAACGCCTTCGACCCGGACGTGGTCGTCGTGCTGGCCGCCGCCACCGGCGCCGACGGCTACGACGCCCGTCCCGAGCTGGACGACACCGGCTGGCGCACCCTGCTCGGCAACCTCGACCGCGCCTTCCACGAGGCCAAGGGCGACGGCCGCGCGCTCACCCTGCACCCCCACGTCGGCACCATGGTCGAGACCGGCCAGGAGGTGGACCGGGTGCTCGGCGGCAGCGCCGTCCCGCTCTGCCTGGACACCGGGCACCTGCTCATCGGCGGCGGCGACCCGCTGGAGCTGGTCACCCGCGTCCCCGAGCGCATCGCCCACGTGCACCTGAAGGACGTCGACGCCGCGCTCGCCGCCCGCGTCCGGGCCGGTGAGCTGACCTACACCGACGCCGTCCGCGCCGGGATCTACCGCCGGCTCGGCCGCGGCGACGTGGACGTCCGCGGCATCGTCGACCGCCTGACCGCCGCCGGCTACGACGGCTGGTACGTCATGGAGCAGGACGTCGTCCTCGACGCCGAGCCCCCGGCGGGCGCCGGCCCGGCCGACGACGTGCGGGCGGGCGTGGCGTTCCTGCGGGGCCTGGCGTGAGCGCCCTCGACGTGCTGACGATGGGCCGGGTCGGCGTGGACGTCTACCCGCTCCAGACCGGCGTGTCACTGCGGCACGTGGAGACGTTCGGCAAGTACCTGGGCGGCAGCCCCACCAACGTGGCCGTGGCCGCCGCCCGCCTGGGCCGCTCCAGCGCGGTGATCACGCGGACCGGCGACGACCCGTTCGGCGCGTTCGTCCGCGACGCGCTGCGCTCCTACGGCGTGGACGACCGCCTGGTCGGCGCCGTGCCCGGCCGGCCGACGCCGGTCACGTTCTGCGAGATCAGGCCGCCGGACGACTTCCCGCTCTACTTCTACCGCCAGGACGCGCCCGACCTGGAGATCGCGCCCGGCGACCTCGACCTGGCGGCCGTCACCGGGGCCCGGCTGTTCTGGGCCACCGTGACCGGCCTGTCGGCCGAGCCGTCCCACGCCGCCCACCTGGCCGCCTGGCAGGCCCGCGGGCGCGCCCGGCACACCGTGCTCGACCTGGACTACCGGCCCATGTTCTGGGCCGACGCGGCCACCGCCCGCGAGCGGGTGCGGGAGGCGCTGGCGCACGTCACCGTCGCGGCCGGCAACCTCGACGAGGTCGAGGTGGCCACCGGCACCCGCGACCCGCGCGCGGCCGGCGAGAGCCTGCTGGCGGCGGGCGTCGAGCTGGCCATCGTCAAACAGGGCGCGGACGGCGTGCTCGGCATGACCGCCACGGAGACAGTACGGGTGCCGCCCGTCCCGGTCGAGGTGGTCAACGGGCTCGGCGCCGGCGACGCCTTCGGCGGCGCGCTCTGCCACGGCCTGCTCGAAGGCTGGCCGCTGGAACGCACCCTGCGCTTCGCCAACGCCGCGGGCGCGATCGTCGCCGGGCGCCTGGCCTGCGCACCCGCGATGCCCACGGCGGACGAGGTCGAGGCCGTCCTGTCCGCCACCCTCTCGGAAGGAGCCGTCACGCATGCGTGAGCAGGACTACCGCCGGCTGCTCGACCAGCGCGCCTGGCAGCCGGAGCGCGTCGCCGAGGCGGCGGCCGCCCGCCGGCGCAGGCCCCTCAGGAACGGCAGGGAGCAGCTGCTCATCATCGCGGCCGACCATCCGGCCCGCGGCGCGCTCGGCGTGGCCGGCCACCCGATGGCCATGCGCAGCCGCGCCGACCTGCTCGACCGGCTCATGACCGCCCTGGCCAGGCCCGGCGTGGACGGCCTGCTGGCCACCCCCGACATCGTCGAGGACCTGCTGCTGCTCGGCGCGCTCGACGACAAGATCGTCATCGGCTCGATGAACCGCGGCGGCGTGCACGGCTCGGTGTTCGAGTTCGACGACCGCTTCACCGCCTACGACGCCCCCACCATCGCCGCGATGGGCCTGGACGGCGGCAAGATGTTGTGCCGGATCGCGCTGGAGGACAGCGCCACCGCCGCCACTCTGGCCAGCTGCGGCCAGGCCGTCACCGACCTGGCCAGGCACGGCCTGATGGCGATGGTCGAGCCGTTCTGGTCCAGGCGGCAGGACGGCGTGGTGCGGCACGACCTGTCGCCCGAGGCCGTGATCCACGCCATCAGCGTCGGCCAGGGCCTCGGCGCGACCTCCGCCCGCACCTGGCTGAAGATCCCGGTCGTGCCGGAGATGGAACGCGTCGTGGAGTCCACCACCCTGCCCGTGCTGCTGCTGGGCGGCGACTCCGGCCAGGACGCCGGCGAGATGTACGACTCCTGGCGCAAGGCGCTGCGCCTGCCCGGCGTGCGCGGCCTGGTGGTCGGCCGGGCGCTGCTCTACCCGCCCGACGGGGACGTGGGCGCCGCCGTGGACACCGCGCTCGGCCTGCTGGAGGGCGGCGTGCCCGATCTCGTGCAAGGAGGTGCCTCATGAGGCTGACCACGGCTCAGGCGCTGACCCGCTTCCTGGCCGCCCAGTGGTCGGAGCGCGACGGCGTCGAGCAGCGGCTGATCGCCGGCGTGCTCGGGATCTTCGGCCACGGCAACGTCGCGGGCGTCGGCCAGGCGCTGGCCGAGCAGGGCGCGGGCACGGGCGACGCGCTGCCGTACTATCTGGCCCGCAACGAGCAGGCCATGGTGCACACGGCCGTCGGCTACGCCCGCACCCGCGCGCGGCTGTCCACCTTCGCCTGCACGACGTCCATCGGGCCCGGCGCCACCAACCTGGTCACCGGCGCGGCGCTGGCCACCATCAACCGGGTGCCGGTGCTGCTGCTGCCCGGCGACGTCTTCGCCACCCGCGCCCCCGGCACGGTGCTGCAGGAGCTGGAGGACCCCCGGTCCTACGACGTGTCGGTCAACGACTCGCTGCGCCCGGTGTCGCGCTTCTTCGACCGGATCAACCGGCCCGAGCAGCTTCCCGCCGCGCTGCTGGCGGCGATGCGGGTGCTCACCGACCCCGCCGAGACGGGCGCGGTCACGCTCGCGCTGCCACAGGACGTGCAGGCCGAGGCGTACGACTGGCCCGAGGAGCTGTTCGCCAGGCGGGTCTGGCACGTTCCCCGCCCGGTCCCGGAGCCGGCCGCGCTGGCCAGGGCGAAGGAGCTGCTGCGCGGCTCCCGCAGGCCGCTGATCGTGGCCGGCGGCGGGGTCAGGTACAGCGGGGCGTGGGCGGAGCTGACCCGCTTCGCCGAGAACCACGGCGTGCCGGTGGGCGAGACGCAGGCGGGCAAGGGCGCGCTGCCCTACGACCACCCCTGCGCGGCCGGCGCGATCGGCCACACCGGCACCGACGCGGCCAACACCCTGGCCCGCGAGGCCGACCTGGTCATCGGCGTCGGCACCCGCTACACCGACTTCACCACCGCCTCCAGGACGCTGTTCGGGCAGGCCGCCTTCCTCAACGTCAACGTCACCGCCTTCGACGCGGCCAAGAACGCGGGCGCCACGCTCGTCGCCGACGCCCGCGAGGCCCTGCGCGCCCTCGACGACGTGGACTGGCGGGCCGACCCCGAGTGGACCCACCGGGCCGCCGCCCTGGCCGCCGCCTGGCAGTCGGAGATCGGCCACACCTACGCGGGCCCCGAGCTCACCCAGCCCGTCCTGCTCGGCATCGTCAACGAGGTCGCGGAAGGCGGCGTGGTGGTCAACGCGGCCGGCTCGATGCCGGGCGACCTGCACCGCCTCTGGCGGCCCGCCGACCCCGAGCAGTACCACGTCGAGTACGGCTACTCGTGCATGGGCTACGAGATCGCCGGCGGCCTCGGGGTGAAGCTGGCCGCGCCGGACCGCGAGGTGTTCGTGCTGGTCGGCGACGGGTCGTACCTGATGATGGCGCAGGAGATCGCGACCGCCGTGCAGGAGCGGATCAAGCTGGTGATCGTCCTGGTGGACAACCGGGGCTTCGCCTCCATCGGCAACCTCAGCGAGTCGGTGGGCGCCCGGCGGCTCGGCACCGCGTACCGCACCCGCGGGCCCGGCGGCGAGCTGGACGGCGAGCCCCTGCCGGTGGACCTCGCCGCCAACGCCGCCAGCCTGGGCGCCGACGTGCTGCGCGCCGACGGCCCCGAGTCACTGCGGGCCGCCCTGGTCAAGGCCAAGGAGTCGGCCAGGACCACCGTCGTGTACGTCGAGCCCGTCCCCGGCGGCGGCCCCGGCGCGCAGGCCTGGTGGGACGTGCCGGTCGCGCAGGTGTCCGGCCTGCCCGAGGTCAGGGCCGCGCGCGAGCGCTACGACGAGGCCAAGCGCGACCAGCGGCTCTACCTCTGATGGGCTGGACGCTGGCCTTCGCCGCGGTGGCCGTCCTGTTCGTGCTGATCAGCGGGGCCAACGACGGCGCCACGCTGATCGGCCTCGGCCTGCGCTTCCCGCGCACGCCCGGCTGGCTGGCCGCCGCGCTGCTGGTGTCGGTCCTGTTCGCCGGGCCGTACGTGCTGGGCGTAGCGGTCGCGCGGACCTTCACCGAAGGGCTCGCGGGGCTCGACTCGGGCAGCGGCGCGGCCGTGTTCCTGGCCGGCGTGGTGATCGCCGTCGTGGTGGTGGCGGCGCTGACCGGCAAAGGGCTGCCCACCAGCCTGACGCTGGCGGTGATCGGCGGCATCGCGGGCGCCGGGCTCGGCGCCGGGCTGCCGGTGGCCTGGCCGAGCCTGGTCACCGTCCTGGCGATCGGGGCGTGCGCGCCGCTGGTCGGGCTGGTGCTCGGCTACCTGCTGGGCACCGCGTCGCGGCGGGTGCCGTCCTCGCGCCGGATGCCGGGGCTGGTGCTGGCCGCCCACCTGGTGGCGTACGCGGCCCAGTGCCTGGCCTACGCCGTCAACGACGGCCAGAAGATGATCGCCGTGGTGAGCGTCGCCGTGGACGTGGGCCGCAACGGGCTCGGCCGGGTCGGGCCCGTCCAGCTCGCGCCCGGGTGGATGGCCGTGCTGGTGGCGCTGTTCCTCGCCGGGGCGCTGACCACGCTGCCCCGGGTGGGCGGGCGGGTCGGCCGCGGCCTGGTCATCACCCGGCCGCTGCACGTGCTGTCGGCCGAGACGGCGGCCACCGGCGCCGTCCTCGGCAGCTCGGCCCTGGGCAGCCCGGTGAGCATGACCCAGTCCGTGACCGCCGGGGTCGTCGGCGTGGTGGCAAGCGAAGGAAGCAGGAGGGTGCGATGGCAAGGAGTGCTGAACATGGGTACGGCGTGGCTGGTCACGCTGCCGTCGTCCATGGCCCTGGGCGCCCTGGCCGGGCTCGGCCTGAGGCTGCTGTGAGCGGCGGACGGCCCCGCCGGCTCGCCCGCGCCTGGGACGAGCTGCGCGGCCGGTCCGGACGGCGGGTGATCGACCTCATCCGCGGCCAGGTCGCCGTGGCCAGGGAGGGCGCCGTGCTGGCCCGCTCTGCCGCCTCGGGCACGACCGGCCAGGCCGCCGCCCGCGCCCGCATGGCCGAGGTCGAGCACGAGGGCGACGCCGCCCGCGCCGAGCTCGTCCGGGCGCTGAGACGGGTGCTGGCCACCCCCATCGACCGGGAGGACCTGTTCCGGCTCTCCCGCTCGATCGACGACGTGCTGGACCAGTTACGCGACTTCGTCCGCGAGGCCGACCTGTTCGGGCCCGCCGACCTGACCTTCGCCGCCGAGCCGCTGGGCGCCGTCATCGACGGCCTGGACCAGCTCGAACAGGCCCTGCTGAAGATCACCGGCGATCCCGGCTCGGTCACCGTGGCCGTGCTCGCCACCCGCAAGTCCCGCAGCCGCGTCCGCCAGCTCCACCAGGCCCGGCTCACCGAGCTGTTCGCCGGCCCGCTGGACATGGACACCCTGCGCGAACGCGAACTGCTCTCCCGCCTGGACGCCGTGGGCCGCCGGCTCGGCGAGGCCGCCGACGCCCTCGCCGACGCCATGCTCAAACGAAGCCACTGAAAACCCCCCGAAGGAAGACCATGGCTGTTCTGACCAAGACGGAGCCGCCGCCTCGCCCGCCGAGACGGCGCCGACTCCGCTACCGCCTGCAGGTCCTGCGGCACGACCCGACCGCCGCGCTCGGCCTGATCCTCGTCGTCCTGCTCGCCTACCTCGTCGTCGCCCCGCTGATCGCGGTCCTGTCGGACGCCTTCCGCCTTCAGTTCGGCGATGAGCTGCACGCCGGCCAGCAGCCGGGCGAGTGGACCGGCTACTACCTGTGGCGGGTCTTCCGCTCCCAGATCAGCGGCCTGCTGTTCTGGGGCCCGCTGGTCAACACGCTGGTCGTCGCGGTCGGCACCGTGCTGTTCGCGCTGCTGCTCGGCGGCGGGATGGCCTGGCTGGTGACGCGTACCAACGTGCCCGGCCGCAAGTGGCTGGCCGGGGCGCTGGTGGTGCCGTACATGCTGCCGTCGTGGACGTTCTCGCTGGCCTGGCTGACGCTGTTCAAGAACGAGCGGGCCGGCGGGCAGGTGGGCTTCCTGGAGTCGGCCGGCGTGCGCACCCCCGACTGGCTGGCCTACGGCCCGCTGCCGATCATCGTCACGCTCGGGCTGCACTACTACCCGTTCGTGCTGCTGCTGGTCGGCAACGCGCTGCGCAGGATCGACGTGCAGCTGGAGGACTCGGCCCGGATCCTCGGGGCGCCGCGGCGGGTCGTCGTGCGGCGGATCGTGGTGCCGCTGATGCTGCCCGCGCTCTCCTCGGCCGTGCTGCTCGTGGTCGGGCGGGTGCTCGGCACGTTCGGCACCCCGTACGTGCTCGGCCTGCCCGCCGACTACCAGGTGCTGTCCACCGGCCTGTTCCAGTCGATCAGGGACCGCAGCACCGGCGTGGCCTCCGTGCTCGCCACCGTCATCGTGATCATCGGGGTGCTGATCGTCTTCACCGACATGCGGCTGATGCGCGAGCAGCGCAGGTTCGTCACCGTCGGCGGCAAGGGCGCGATGGACCGGCTGGGCGACCTGCGCGGCTGGCGCTGGCCCGCGTTCGCGCTCGGCGCGGTGGTCTTCGTGGTCAGCGTGCTGATCCCGGTGCTCACGCTGCTGCTGTCCACGCTCACCCGCACGCCGCTGGACCTGTCGACCCTGACGCTCGACTACTGGATCGCCGACCGGCTGCCCGGCGCGGTCGGGTTCCCGCACGGCATCCTGCGCGGCTCCGAGCTGTGGCAGGCCGCCTGGAACTCGCTGCGCATCGTCGGCCTGGCCTCGCTGATCTGCGCGGTCGCCGGCCTGCTCATCGGGTACGTCGTCGTCCGCGGCACCGCGCCGCGCATCGCCGGGTTCCTGCGCCAGGTGTCGTTCCTGCCGTACCTCATCCCCGGCATCGCCTTCGCCGCCGCCTCGCTGTCGCTGTTCGCCGTCGCCCGCGGGCCCGTCCCGGCGCTGTACGGGACGACGTTCCTGCTGATCCTGGTCATGGCGGTGACGCACCTGCCGTACAGCTCGCGCTCGGGCATCGCGGCGATGATGCAGCTCGGCCGGGAGCCGGAGGAGGCCGCGCAGATCGCCGGGGCGTCCTGGTGGCACCGGATGCGGCGGATCATCTTCCCGATCCAGAAGGGCGCCCTGGTCACCGGCATCGTGTTGCCGTTCATCTCGGGGCTGAAGGAGCTCAGCATCGTCGTGATGCTGACCACCACCGGCACCCAGCTTCTCACGACGCTCTCCATCGGCCTGGTCGACTACGGATACACGCAGCTCGCCAACGGCGTCGTCCTCATGATCGCTTTGCTCTCCTTCACCATGACTTCCCTGACCCAGCGGCTGACCAAGAGCAGCCTGGCGTCCGGCCTAGGAGGATAGATGCCGAACATCACCCTGAGCGCAGTCTCCAAGAGCTACGGCGGCGGCGACTACGCGGTGAAGAACCTCGACCTCGTGGTCCCCGACGGCGCCTTCATGTGCCTGCTCGGCCCCTCCGGCTGCGGCAAGACCACCACGTTGCGCATGATCGCCGGCCTCGAACAGCCCACCGCGGGCAGCATCGCCGTCGGCGACCGCGTCCTGGACTCCGTCGAGCAGGGGGTCTACGTCCCGCCCGAGAAGCGGGCGATGGGGCTGGTGTTCCAGAACTACGCGCTGTGGCCGCACCTGTCCGTGCGCGACAACGTGGAGTTCGGGCTGCGCATGCGCAAGGTGCCCGCCCCCGAGCGGCGCTCGCGGGCCGAGGCCGCGCTGAAGATGGTGCACGTCGACGCCGCCATGGACCGCTACCCGTCCCAGCTGTCCGGCGGCCAGCAGCAGCGGGTCGCGCTGGCCAGGATGCTCGCGGTCAACCCGTCCGTGCTGCTGCTGGACGAGCCGCTGTCCAACCTGGACGCCCGGCTGCGGCTGGAGATGCGGGCCGAGCTCAAGCGCATCCACGAGGAGTCCGGCGCGACGATCGTCTTCGTCACCCACGACCAGCTCGAAGCCCTCACCATGGCCACCGACGTCGCCGTCATGAACGAGGGCGAGCTGCAGCAGCTCGCCGCGCCCATGGAGATGTACGAGCGGCCCGCCAACCGGTTCGTCGCCGAGTTCGTCGGCAGCCCGCCGATGGCCATCGTGGACGCCGGTCCGGCGCCCGGCGGGCTGGCCGGATCCCTGCTGCGGTTCGTCGAGGCGCGCGGCTCGGGGGTCACCCCCTCCGCCGTCGGCATCCGGCCAGAGGCGCTGCGGCTCGGCACGCCGCCCGCCGCCGCCTGGAGCGAGGAGGCGCTGGTCGAGGCCGTGCTGCCGGCCGGCTCCTCCTGGACGGTACGGCTGCGCGTCCTGGACACCGAGCTGTTCGCCCTGTCGTACACGCCGGTGCGGGCCGCGCCCGGCGACGTGCTGCCCTGCTGGACCGAGCAGCTCCACCTGTTCGGCGCGGACGGCGCCCGCATCTCCTCCTGGGACCGGGCGGAGGTGACCGCGTGATCCGCCCCAAGGCGCTGCTCCTGGACTTCGGCGGCGTGATCGTCGAGACGGCCAAACGCCCGTCCTGGGCGGCCGAGCTGGCCGCCGAGGTGCACGCCATGCTGGCCAGGACCGGGTTCGACGGCCTGACGGCCGAGGACGTCGAGAGCGACATCCGGGCCGGGGCGCGGGCCGACAAGTACTGGAAGGACTCCACGTCCCGGCAGTTCGCGCCCGAGGAGATGACCCACCGCCGGTTCTGGGCCGAGTTCGTCGCCACCGACTGGCCCGAGCAGGCCCGCACGCTGGTCACCGTCGAGGCGACGCCCCTGTGCAAGCGCATGGGCGAGCTGCGCAGCGACCGGAAGCTGCGCACCGGCATGGCCGAGCTGCTGAACGCCTGCCTGCGCAACGGCGTCGTCCCCGCCGTCGTCAGCAACGCGCTGTGCGGGGCCGTGCACCGCGACTACCTGGCCGGGACCGGGCTGGAGCACCTGTTCGCGGCGCAGGTCTACAGCGACGAGGTCGGCGTGCGCAAGCCGAACCCCGAGATGATCCTGCTCGCCTGCCGCGCCCTCGGCGTGGACCCGGCCGACGCCTGGTACGTCGGCGACAACTACGACCGGGACGTGATCTGCGGCGCCCGGGCCGGGGCGGGGGCGACCGTCCTGATGGTCTCCGCGAGCACCGACAAGATCCCGTACCGGGTGCGGCAGAGCCCTCAGGCCACGGTCGAGGACCCCCGCGCCCTGCTGACCCTCCTGGAGGAGACATGGACGTGAACACCTCTCGCGAACTGGCCGCCATCGCGGCCGAGGCGGCCAGGGCGGTCGGCGACCGGCTGCGCGGCGCCTTCCGCTCACGTCCCGAGATCCAGACCAAGCGCGACTTCCACGACCCGGTGACCGAGCACGACAAGGCGGCCGAGGAGGGCATCCGCGAGGTGCTCGACCGGCTCTGCCCCGACAGCGTGGTGGTCGGCGAGGAGGGCGGCACCAGGGGACAGGGCGCCATCAGCTGGTACGTCGACCCCATCGACGGCACCGCCAACTTCGCCGTCGGCCTGCCGTTCTTCTGCACCTCGATCGCCGCGGCCGTGGACGGCGAGGTGGTGGCCGGGGTGATCTACGACCCGGTGCGCGACGACGAGTTCACCGCCTGGCTCGGCGGGGCCGTCTGCAACGGCGAGCCGCTGCGCAGCGCGGGCGCCCGCACCGACCGCGAGGCGGTGCTGCTGTCCAGCTATCCCACGCCGCGCGACCTGGCCGAGGACGAGGAGGGCGCGCTGCGCCGCTTCTCCAGGATGACCCAGTCGTTCGCGACGATCCGCCGTCCGGGCAGCGCCGCGCTCAAGCTCGCCCATGTCGCCGCCGGCTGGTCCGACGTCGCGTACGGCACCCGCGTCAACGCCTGGGACGTCGCGGCCGGGTCCCTGCTGGTCAGGCAGGCCGGCGGCGTCTACCTCCCGCTGTCGGGCAGCATCTTCGAGCCGGGCGGCTACCTGGCCTGCGTCGGCGGGTTCGACCTGGCCTCCTCGGTGCTGGCCGACGTGGCCGACGGGGCCGCCGGGGCCGACGGGGGCGCCGGGGCCGTCGGCGTCGCCGGGGCGGGGAGCGCGACGTGATCCGCTGGATCGTGACCGACCTCGACGGCACGCTCGTCGGGCGCGACCTGGCCATGGTGCCCGCCGCCCGGGACGCGCTGCGCCGCTACCGGGCCGCGGGCGGCGAGGTCGTCATCGCGACCGGCCGCATGGAACGCTCGGCCCGCCCTTACTACGACGAGCTGGGCCTGGACGGCCCGGCCATCCTCTACAACGGCGCCCGCACCGTGAACCTGGCGACCGGCGAGGTGCTGCGCTCCCGCCACCTGCCCGCCACCGCCTGGAAGACGCTGCTCGGCCTGTTCGGCGAACTGCCCGCGGGCGTGTACCCGGTGGCGTTCTCCGGCGGGGCGGCGCTGGCCGTGGACGACGTCCCGGAGCTGCGGGACTACGCCCGGCGCGACGGCATCACGCTGCGCGACCCCGGCGACTGGGCGGCGCTGCCCCCCGACGGGATCACCAAGTGCATGCTGATCGGCGACCGGCTGCCGGACCTGGACATCGCGGGCACGGTCACCGTCCGGTCGGAGGCGACGTACCTGGAGGTGCTGCCGGAGGGCGCGACCAAGGGCAGCGCCCTGCGCGAGCTGGCGCAGGCCCGGGGGGTGCCGCTGGAGCAGGTCGCCGCCATCGGCGACAACCCCAACGACATCGACATGATCCAGGCCGCCGGCCTGGGCATCGCGGTCGGCGACGGCCATCCCGACGTCCTGTCGGCCGCGGACGTGGTCTCGCGTCCCTGCGCCGAGGGCGCGCTCGTGGACGCGGTGGAACTGGCACTGGGAGAGGGAGAACGGTGAAGTCGGTCAAGCACTGGATCAACGGCGCCCTGACGGACGGCGGCGACCGCACGGCGGAGATCTTCGACCCGGCCACGGGTGAGGTCAGCGGTCACGTGGCGCTGGCGTCGGCGGCCGACGTGGACGCCGCGGTCGCCGCGGCGGTGGCGGCCTTCCCGGCGTGGCGCGACGCCTCGCTGATCAAGCGCGGCCGGGTGCTGTTCCGGTTCCGTGAGCTGATGTACGCCCATCGGGACGAGCTGGCCGCGTTGATCTCGGCCGAGCACGGCAAGGTGCATGCGGACGCGCTGGG
>NZ_JBFAOR010000008.1:0-591176 GCF_040675255.1 Nonomuraea sp. NPDC049624
GACGACCGGGTTGATAGGCCGGAGGTGGAAGCACAGTAATGTGTGGAGCTGACCGGTACTAATAGGCCGAGGACTTGACCACAAAGCATAATGCTCGCGTCCACTAGGCAATTCTGAAACAACAAGCGGTGTTCCCGTTTGATAGTTTCATAGGGTTACGGCGGTTATGGCGGGAAGGAAACACCCGGTTACATTCCGAACCCGGAAGTTAAGCTTCTCTGCGCCGATGGTACTGCACTCGGGAGGGTGTGGGAGAGTAGGTCACCGCCGGACAATCTTTCGAAGAAGCCCCACACGGTTCGTGTGGGGCTTCTTCGCGTTCGGGGAGGGTTCCGGCTTCGGCCGGAATTCTTTTCCGCATTTCCGGCGGGGTGTTCCTCTTTCCAGGGTGTTTGTCGCGGGGCGCCGCGGGTGCCGGGGGGGTGGGCGGGCGCCGGCTCAGGGGACCGGCTCCTGGGGGGCCTCGACGGCCGATGGGCCGGTGGCCCGATGGGACGGTGGGGTGCCGGATCGGCTCGCGGCTGGAGGCGCGCTGGTGTAAGGCGCAGGTACGGCTTCCGGTGGGTCTTAGTGGGTTCTGCCTCTGGTCAGTCCGAGCTGGCCCACTTCGGAGACTGGGGGCTCGTGTCCCGCCCTGCTCGGAGGAGTCTGAGGGGGCTTAGTCAGTTCCGCCTTGCAGGAGACCCGTGGGGTTCGTATCCGGCCTCCGGTCCGATGTTCCTTCAGCGCCGTCCTTGGGCACGGCCCTACGCCTCCGCTGAATGTCGGCCGTTATCCGCCTGCGTGCGGTGGGCTAATCCCGCGACCGTAGACAGACTTCAGGTGTCATCAGTCCGCAGACGCGCGGCACATGTTCGCGTTTCGAGGCCGGTCCCCGCCAACGCAGCCGAGGGGAGCAGACGGAGGCGTTGGGGACGAGTGGGGGTACGGCGTGCCCTTCGGCACTTGATGTATCCCCGGCATACGCCACGCATCCCCGGGCTATAGCCGCACGCCCTGGACTGTCCACCGCGTCCCCGGACTTTCCACCGCACCCTGAGGCTTCTACGGGCTCTCGGGGCCTCCCAGCCTCCTGACCAGGCGCGCGGCGAGGAGGCTGGCTGGCCTCGATGCGCCGTCGACCTATGGGGTGGCGCTGGGGGCCCTGCTGGCGGGAGCAGTGGGTTGGGGTGCCCTCGGATCGTTCTCCCCAGCAGAGTCGCTCACAGGCCCACCTACCGCGCACACACAACCCGCCACCTCACGCGGTGCAGGGTTGGGGGCTGTGGGGGTGATGGTGGGGAGATGGGAGAAGGGCCTCACGCTGGGTGCGTGGGGCCCTTCTGTTGTTGGGGTCAGGATTTGGTGTTGACGTAGGTGACGGCGTATCTGGTGGCCACGGAGGTCCAGGGGACGGTGATCACTACGCCGTTGCGTTCGAAGACGCGGGCCTTCTCGGCCTCGGTGCCGTACTTCTGGGGGAGGGTGGCGAGTTCGGTGGCCTTGCCGGTGGCGGCGTCCAGGCGGATGAGGCGGGGGGCCAGGTCGCGGCGGTCGCCGGTTTCGACGGCCAGCAGCCCCTGGTCGTCGGCACGTACGTAGGTGAGGATCGTGTCGTGGGTGCCGGACGACTCCCACAGCTGCTTGCCGGTCTTGAGGTCGTAGGCGAGGGCCTTGTTGCGGGAGCGCATGCTCTGCGGGACGTTCTCCGGGAACGTGGCCAGGTAGAGGCGGTCGCCGTGGATGGTGTAGCGGCGTTGTTCGAACAGGCCGTTGACCATCGCCACGGTGTTCATGGCGAGCATGTCCACCTCGGGGGTCTTGAACTCGGTCACCTTGGTGGCGGCGTCGGAGTAGACCGTGAAGTTGTTCTGGCCGCCGGACTCGCTGCGGATGATGGCGGGAGAGGCTGACAGGAGGCTGGTCATGAGGCTGAGCTGGCCCAGCGTGGCCTGCTTGGTGATCTTGCCGGTCTTGGGGTCGATGTACTGGAGGCGGGTGCCGCCTCGGAAGGTGCAGTCGAGGATGACGGCGACCCGGGTGGCGGCGGTGTTGATGTCCTTGATGTGGCAGCCGTCGTCGGCGGACGCGGCGGCGCTCCACAGTTTGTGGCCGTCGGAGAGGCGGTAGGCGACCACCGCGTCGTCCAGCTCGGTGACGGCCACGCCCTCGGCGCTCATGATGCGGGGGACGTTGATGGAGTTCGCGAGGTTGGACTTCTCGGCCGGGATCTTGATCTTCCAGGTGAGCTTGCCCGTGGTGGCGTCGATGCCGGCCAGGTGGTCGCAGGAGTTGCTGCTGCCGTACGCGATGGCGGCCTTGCCGCCGGACAGGTCCGGGGTGGCGCCGCAGAGCTGGGCGCCCGGCGAGGGGATGCCCCAGGAGCGTTTTCCGGACGTCAGGTCGTAGGCGAGGACGCCGTCCTTCTGGGCGCGGATGACGACCTTGTCGGTCAGCCAGCTGCCGAAGGCCAGGGCGGTGGTGAAGTCCCAGCTTCCGGCGTTGGGGAGGGGGACGTCCCATTCTGCCCCGTCGCCGCCTCCGTCGCCGAACGCGGTGATGCCGCCGCCGGGCGTTCCGGTGGTGGCGACGAACCAGGCGGTGCCCGTGCTGACGGAGAGGAGGACCACGGCCGCGCCGGTGGCCAGCAGGGCGGTCTTCCATTTGGGCCGGGGGCTCTGCTGCGTGGGCGTGGGCACGCTGCCGTACGGTGTGCCGCTGCCGGGTGCGGGGGGCTGCGGGGGTTGGCCGTAGGGCGAGGGTGCGCCGGGGGAGGGAGGGTTCGGCGGGTAGGTGGGCTGGTTGCCCATGGGAGGCGGATATGGGGGTTGGTTGCCCGGTGGTGGTGAGTAGGGGGGTTGGTTGCCTGGTGGCGGTGGGTATGCGGCTGGGTTGCCCGTTGGCGGGGCGTACGCGCCAGGAGAAGGGGCGTACGGGTTGGCGGGCGGTTGCTGGTAGCCGGCGGGTGGGTAGGCGGCCGGTCCCGTGCCTTGCGGGGGGTACGCGGCCGGGTTCTGGGGCCACGGCTGCGCGGGCGGAGGGTAGGCGCCGGGGTTGGGAGCCGGCTGGCCGTACGGGTTGGGGGGTGGGGAGCCGTACGGGCCGGGTGGGGTGTTGGAGTGGTCGGTCATGGTTGTTCCCCGTTCAGGCCAGCTGCCCGCGGACGTAGGACGCCCACTGCCGTTCGAAGTCCGCCTTGCTCACGCCCAGCACCTTGAACAGTGCCGCCTCGCTGTCGTCGCCCTTGGCCCGGTAGGCCGCGATTACCGCGCTGGTCAGCTTCTGCTCGCCGTACCGCTGGGCGATGTAGCGCATGGCCAGGTGTCCCATCAGGTAGTGCACGTTCGTCATGCCGTTGGAGTCCCACGACGGGTTGTCGGGAAGCTGGCCCGAGAAGCGGGTGCTGAGGCGGCCGGCCAGGTAGGCGCGGCCTTCCTGGAAGCGGATGTTCTGGTTGATCGGGTGGCCGCGGTTGGCGGAGTACTCGGCGAAGCCCTCGATGACCCAGTTGGGCTTGCCGAAGAGGGAGAAGTCGGCGCTGTCCAGCCCGGCCAGCAGGGAGTGGGCCAGCTCGTGCGTGCTGATCTCCAGGATGCCCTCGGACGACCGGAAGAAGGACGTGGTGGTGTCCATGACCACCCGGGTGCCGCCGACCTTGACGTCGTCGCCCAGGGAGGCCCAGGCGAGCATGGGGATGGACACGCCCGCTTCGTGCGCCTTCTCCTTGCGGAACAGGTTGCCGAGCTGGTTCTGCCCCTCGACCAGCGCGACCGCGAACCCGGCCGGCACGGGTGCGGTGGCGTCGCCGTTGCGCTTCCAGAAGTCCAGGTTTTTCTTCGCCGCACTGGCGACCACCGGGGCGACGCGCCTGGCCATGGCCGCGTCCTGGGGACGGGACAGGACGATGCTGGCGCCCGCGCGGACCACGGTGATGTCGGGCCAGATGTCCCATGGGCCCGGGTAGTACACGGACTTGCTGCCCTCGGTCACCATGGGCGGCGGCGCGCCGTCCACCTTGGTGACGACCAGTGGTGCGTCCTTGGACGCCTTCTCCAGCGTCCAGCGGTACCACTCCGAGACCGGCCGCAGGTCGATGCCGGCGAACCGGTGGACGAACGCGACGTCCTGGGTGAACTTCAGGGCCCGCCCGAAGCTGTCTTCGGCGCGGCCCTCGCGACGCATCACCTTGTACGACGCCTCGCTGAGCGGTACCTTGCGCAGGTTCGTGAACACCTTGCGCTGGTCGCGGACGAGGGCCGCGTTGCCCTTGTCGAAGATCGAGGTGAACGCGTCGGCGTTCCCGCTGCTCAGCGCCTTGCCGTGCTCGTAGACCAGCTTCTCGATCTCCTGGTCGGTGACGATCACGGCGTTCGGGTCGCTCTTACCCGCCGCCTCCTGGCGGCGCAGCGGGTCCTGGGCGCCGTTGATGCGGCCGCGCAGGACGAGACCGACGCCGGCGCCCACGGCGACCGCCACCACGAGCGAGACGATGCCCATGGTGACCCAGAAGCCGGTCCGGCGCCTGGGTGGAGAAGGAGGACTGGATGGAGGTGGTGGAGGCGGCGGCTGCATGGCCGGCCACTGTTGCTGCTGCTGTTGCCCCTGATACTGCGGAAAAGTCGGCCCCGTTGTCACTTTTGCCCCGAGAGTGCTGACAAACCCCGAAAGAGGGGAATCGTACCAGTGGCCACATCGCGCGTCTTCGGGGTGGTGGGGGTCTTTGTGGAGTGGTGAGTAGGTGAAGATGATTTCCGGCGACTCGTAGCGCGGTGTTGCCATTTTTCGTGATAATTCACCGCATGATCGCGGGCAGCCTGAGGACGCTTCCACGGCTGGCCATCGCGCTCGCCCTCCTGCCGCCGCCGCTGCTCGCCCCGGACACGGCCGCGGGCGCGGCGCTGACCACCCACGCGGCGCGCGGGACCGTGAGCGCGCGGGCGGTGACGCCGGGGACGGTGAGTAGGCACGCAGAGCCGGTGACCGTGCACGCCGCGCCCGGGCCGGTACGCATGCCGCACCGCCTCGGCCCCCCGGCGATCGCCGGAAAGGTCCCGGCCGAGAAGCCGAAGGCCGTGAAACCCGTCCCGGCCAAGAAGATCACCGAGCGGCTGGACCGCTTCCTGGCGGGCCGGCCGGGCCCGGTCACGGCCATGGTCAGGGATCTGACGACCGGCCGCGTCTACCGCTACCACCCGGGCGAACGGCTGATCACCGCCAGCACGGCCAAGGTCCAGATCCTGATGGCGCTGCTGCTCGGGAAACGGTGGCGCAAGCTGCCCGAGTCCGTCAGGCGCGACGCCGAGCTCATGATCCGCTACAGCGACAACCACGCGGCCGACCGCCTCTGGTTGCGGATCGGCGGCGCGGCGGGCTTCACCGAGGCCGGCCGGAGGTTCGGCCTCAAGCACACCAGGGGCGTGCCGGGGGACTGCGTCGACCTCTACTGCTGGGGCATCACCGAGACGTCGGTGGACGACCAGGTCCGCCTGATGAAGGCGCTGGTGTCCGGGAAGAGCCCGCTCAAGTCGAAGGAGCGCGCGCAGGTGCTCAGGCTGATGGGCGCGGTCGTCCGCGGCCAGGACTGGGGCCTGTCCGCCGCGGCCTGCGCGGGCGAGCGGGTGCGCCTGAAGAACGGCTGGCTGAAGCGCGTCTCCAACGGGCGCTGGGCCACGGTCAGCGTGGGGCTGATCCGGGGCCGCGGGCACGACTACGCGGTCGCCGTCCTCACCGAGGGCAGCGCCGAGGTGGGGGACGGCATCGCGACCGTCGAGGGCGTCGCCGCGCGGATCATGCGGGAGTTCCGGAGGTGCCCGGCGTGACCAGCCGGTAGCCGACGCCGCGCACGGTCTGGATGAGCTGGTCGTCGTTGTCGCCGAGGCGCGCGCGCAGCCGTTTGACGTGCACCGCGATCGTGTTCGTCGACGTGGTCGCGGCGGCGTGCCACACGTGCCGCATGATCTGCTCGCGGGTGACCGTGCGGTCGGCGTTGCGCATCAGGTACTGCAGCAGCTCGAACTCGCGCAGCGGGAGGTGTACGGCGCGGCCGTCGACGCGTACCTGGTAGGCGTGGACGTCCAGTTCGACGCCGCCGACGGCCAGGACCTTGCGGGACTCGGGGGAGGCCGCCTGGATGAACGGCAGCAGTTCCGGCACCCGGTAGGGCCGGGCCACGCAGGCCGCCGCCCCCGCCGCGAGCGCGCGTACGGCCTGTTCGGCGTTTCCCTCGCCGACGCCGAGCAGGACGGGCACGGCTCGCGCGAGCCGTACCGCGCGGACGAAGTCGACCGCGTCGATGACCGGGAGCGTGGCCGACACGAGCACCACGTCCGGCTGCAGCGCCCCCGCCTGCAGCAGCCCTTGGGCGCCGTCCGGCGCGCCGGTGACGGCCACGCCCTCGCGTTCCAGCGCCGTGGCCAGGTCATCGACCACGGCGTCGTCGGGGTCGGCGATGAGCAGTACGGGCTTGGTCCGCGTGTCCCCGTTCATCGTGGATGCCGCCTGCTGTGGGGTCATCAGCCGAAGCGTCCCGTGATGTAGTCCTCTGTCGCCTTCTCTGAAGGGTTGGTGAACATGCGGGAGGTCTCGTCCATCTCGATGACCTTGCCGGGCTTGCCCTGGGCGGCCAGGTTGAAGAACGCGGTCCGGTCGCTGACCCGGGCGGCCTGCTGCATGTTGTGGGTCACGATCACGATCGTGAACTCTTCCTTGAGCTGGGCCATCAGGTCCTCGATGGCCAGCGTCGAGATCGGGTCGAGCGCCGAGCACGGCTCGTCCATGAGCAGGACCTGCGGCTTGACCGCGATCGCGCGGGCGATGCACAGACGCTGCTGCTGACCGCCGGACAGGCCGGCGCCGGGCTTGTTCAGCCGGTCCTTGACCTCGTTCCAGAGGTTGGCGCCCTTCAGCGACTCCTCCACGATGCCGTCGAGGGTGGACTTGCCGACCCGGCCGTTGAGGCGGAGCCCGGCGGCCACGTTCTCGTAGATCGACATCGTGGGGAACGGGTTGGGGCGCTGGAAGACCATGCCGACCATGCGCCGGACCGAGACGGGCTCGACGGTGGGGGCGTACAGGTCCTCGCCGTCGAGCATGACCTTGCCCTCGACGCGGGCGCCGGGGATCACCTCGTGCATGCGGTTGAGCGTGCGCAGGAACGTCGACTTGCCGCATCCGGACGGGCCGATGAACGCGGTGATCGAGCGCGGCTCGATGGTCATCGACACGTCCTCGATCGCCTTGTGCGACCCGTAGTACGCGTCGAGGCCCGAGACCTGGATCTGCTTGGACATTGTGGCGGTTACCCCCTATCGGCCCCTGGCGGGCCTGCGCCACCAGGCGATCAGGCGCGCCACCAGGTTGAGCAGCATGACGATCAGGATCAGCGTGAGGGCTCCGGCCCAGGCGCGGTCGATGGCGGTGTCGTTGGGACGGGCCGCCTGGTCGAAGACGAAGAGCGGAAGGCCCATCTGCGGCCCGCTGAACGGATCGTTGTTGATGGAGTCGGTGAAGAACACCGTGAGCAGCAGCGGCGCGGTCTCGCCGGCCACGCGGGCGACGGCCAGCATGACGCCGGTGACGATGCCGGTGAACGCGGTCGGCAGCACGACCTTCAGGATCGTGCGCCACTTGGCCACGCCCAGCGCGTACGAGGCTTCGCGCAGGTCATTGGGCACCAGCCGGAGCATTTCCTCGGCCGATCTGACCACGGTCGGCATCATCAGGATCGACAGCGCCAGCGCGCCGGCGAAGCCGGAGAACGGGTTGCCCAGGAAGAGCACCCAGAAGGCGAGGATGAACAGGCCGGAAACGACTGAAGGGACGCCGGTCATGACGTCCACGAAGAAGCTGATGGCCCGGCTCAGGCGGCCGCCGTGGCCGTACTCGACCAGGTAGATGGCGGTGAACAGGCCGATCGGGACCGAGATGAGCGAGGCCAGCAGGACCTGCTCCAACGTGCCGACGATGGCGTGGTAGGCGCCGCCGCCGACGTCGCGGGCGCCGATGTTCCGCATCGAGTGGGTGAGGAACTCCAGGTCGAAGCGGGCCAGGCCGTTCGAGATCACCAGCCAGAGGACCGACACGAGCGGCACCACGGCCAGCGCGAACGCCAGGTAGACCAGCCCCTGGACGAACCTGTCCTTGATCCGGCGGCCGGTTGAGATGTGCTGGATGGTCATGCCCCCACCGCCCTGAACTCCTTGCGCCGGTTGATCACCATGCGTGCGCCCATGTTGACCAGCAGCGTGATGACGAACAGCACCAGACCGGAGGCGATCAGCGCGCCCCGGCCGACCTGCGTGGCCTCGCCGAAGCCGTTGGCGATGTTGGCCGCGATGCTGTTGGCGTGCGGGGTGAGGATCTCGAAGCTGATGTCGAAGGTGGCGGGGAAGATCAGCGCGACCGCGATGGTCTCGCCCATCGCGCGGCCGAGGCCGAGCATGGCGGCGCTGATGACGCCGGGCCGGCCGAACGGCAGCACGGCCATCCTGATCATCTCCCAGCGGGTGGCGCCGAGCGCCAGGGCCGCCTCCTCGTTCATCTTCGGGGCCTGGAGGAAGACCTCGCGCGAGATGGCCGCGATGATCGGCAGGATCATGATCGCCAGGACGATGCCGCCGGCGAGCATGGTCTTGCCGCCGATGGCCCCCTCGCCGGAGAACAGCGGGAACCAGCCGAGGTGCTCGTTGAGCCACTGCGACGGCGTGCGCAGCAGCGGCACCAGGAACGTCACGCCCCACAGGCCGTAGACGACGCTGGGCACGGCGGCCAGCAGGTCGACCAGGTAGCCGAGCGGCCCGGCCAGGCGGCGGGGCGCGTAGTGGGAGATGAACAGCGCCACGCCCACCGCGATGGGGGTGGCGATGACCAGCGCGATCGCCGAGCTGAGTACGGTGCCGAAGGCCAGCGCGCCGATGCCGAAGACCTGGCTGCCGTTGGGCTCCCAGATCAGGTCGGTGAAGAAGTTGCCCTTGTTCGCCTGCAGGGCCGGGACGGCCTCGCTGATGAGGAACACGGCGATGGCCGCCATGATGCCGAGCAGCAGGACGCCGGCGCCGGTGGAGACGAACTTGAACGGGCCTTCACCATGGCTGCGCCGCGAGGCGGACCGGCGCGTGGCCGGCCCGCCCCCACGGGTACGAACGTTGGTCGTCATGTTCTGCTAGGAGATCGCGCCGACGGCGGTGCGGACCTTGGTGAGCAGCTCGCCCGCGAGCGGGGCGTAGCCGAGGTCCTTCAGCGCGGCCTGGCCCTCGTCGCTGGAGGTGTAGGTGAGGAACTCCTTGACGAGCTTGGCCTGCTCGGGCGCGAGGCCCTTCTCGCAGGTGATCTCGTACGTCACCAGCACGATCGGGTACGCGCCCGCCGTCTTGGTGGCGTAGTCGATGCTCAGCTTCAGGTCGTTGCCGGTGCCGGTGATCTCGGCGGTCTCGACCGTCTTGGCCGCGCTGTCGGCGGTCAGCTCGACGAACTCGCCGGAGCCGTTGGCCACCTTGGCCTTGCTGAGCTGGGAGTTCTCGGCGAAGGAGAGCTCGACGTAGCCGATGGAGCCCTCGGTGCTCTTGACGCTGGCCGCGACCTGGTCCGAGCCCTTGGCGCCCTGGCCCTTGGCCTCGGCGGGCCACGCCTTGGCGGGCTCGTACGGCCAGCCGGCGGTCGCCTTGAGGAACTTGGTGAAGTTGTCGCTGGTGCCCGACTCGTCCGAGCGGTGGAAGGCCGAGATCGGCGTGGACGGGAGCTTGGCGTCGGGGTTGTCGGCCTTGATGGCCGCGTCGTCCCACTTGGTGATCTTGCTGTCGAAGATGCCGCCGATGGTCTTGGGCGACAGCTGCAGGCCGTCCACGCCGGGGAGGTTGTAGACCACCGCGACCGGGCCGGTCACCATCGGGATGTTGATGGCCTTGCCGGTCTTGCACCGGGCGTCGGCCTGGGCGGGCTCGCCCTTGTCGTCCTTGAGAGCGGAGTCCGAACCCGCGAAGTCGACCGTGCCCGCGATGAACGACTGCACACCGGCACCCGAACCGCTCGGCTGGTAGTTCAGGCTCACGCCCGAGTTCTTGGCCTGGAAGTCCTTCTTCCACTGGTCGATCGCGTTGGCCTGGGCCGACGAGCCGGCGGCGTTGATGGTGCCGCTCAGGCCGTTGTCGTTGCCCGCGGCGGGAGCGCCGGCGGAGCTGGTGGCGGTCGTGCTCCCGGAGCTGTTGTTGTCTGTGCCGCACGCAGCGAGCGAGAGCGCGCCGACGACGGCGACGGCGGCGAGCCGGCCTGCATACTTCACGGTTGGTTCCCCTCACTTGGTCCTTAGTCGTCCATGAAGTTATGCAGGCAAAGTGACTCAGACCCCCCAACAAGGGTGAACGTTCGGTGAACGCGCCTGGTCCTCTCCATCAATTTGACCAGCGAAGATGGGATACATGAGCTATCGCGTGTGTCTCGTGTGCATGGGCAACATCTGCCGTTCCCCGATGGCGGAGGTGGTGCTCCGCCGGACCCTGGAGGAGCGCGGGCTCGGCGGCCGGGTGGTCGTCGAGAGCGCGGGCACCGGCGGCTGGCACGCCGGCGATCCGATGGACGAGCGGGCGCTGGGCATCCTGGCCGAGCACGGCTACGACGGCGCCGCCCACCGCGCCAGGCAGTTCACGCGGGACTGGTTCGACCGCTACGACCTGGTGCTGGCGATGGACCGGGACAACGCGGCCAACCTGCGCCGCCTGGCGCCCGCCGGCGTCGAGGTGCGCCTGTTCCGCTCGTTCGACCCCGGCGCGCCGGACGGCGCCGAGGTGCCCGACCCCTATTACGGTGGCCGCGAGGGTTTCGAGGAGGTGCTGACCATGCTGGAGACGGCCGCCAAGGGCGTGGCCGCGCACATCGCCGATGAGATCGACTGAGGACCTCGGCTCCTCCCACGGATGGCGGCTGCAGCGCGGCGTCCTGGAGGACGGGCGGCAGGTGTTCGCCAAGATCGGGCCTGCCTCCGGCGTGTTCGCCTCCGAGGCCGCCGGGTTGCGCTGGCTGGGGGAGGCGATCACCGTGCCCGAGGTCGTGGAGGCCGGTCCCGACCGGCTGGTGTTGTCGTGGGTGCCGCAGGAGGCGCCCACCGCCGAGGCGGCCCTGCGGTTCGGCCGTGACCTGGCCCGTCTGCACCGCGCCGGGGCGGCCGGGTTCGGCGCGCCCTGGCCGGGGTTCATCGCCGAGCTGCCCATGGACAACTCGCCCGACGGCGACTGGCCGTCCTTCTACGCCTCCCGGCGGGTGTTGCCGTTCCTGCGCAGGGCGCGGCTGCCGGCCGCGGACGTGACGCTGGTCGAGCGGGCCGTGGCACGGTTCGCCGAGGTGGCCGGGCCGCCGGAGCCGCCCGCCCGCCTCCATGGGGATCTGTGGAGCGGGAACGTGTTGTGGTCCGGCGGCACCGGGGTGCTGATCGATCCGGCGGCCCACGGCGGGCACCGGGAGACGGATCTGGCCATGCTCGCCCTGTTCGGGCTGCCGTACCTGGACCGGGTGATGGGGGCCTACCAGGAGGAGTTCCCGCTCGCGCCGGGGTGGCGGGCGCGGGTGCCGCTGCACCAGCTCCATCCGCTGCTGGTGCACGTGGTGTTGTACGGAGCTTCCTACCGCGACTCGTTGCTGGATGCGGTCGCCCGGGTGTTGTCGCTCTGAACAACCGATAAAGAAATAGGGGATCCAGCCCCGGTAAGCATTTCTCCGCCCAAGGGGAGAAAAGAGGACGGCGGCCGGGTAAAGTTGGCGGATTTCGTATCCGGCGGCCCCGGCCGAAAACTCATTAAGGCGTTTCCTTCTTCCCCCTGAGTCAATTGGAGGGCGCATGGCGGACGACTCCACGCACGGCGCACTGGCCCTGACCCCGCTGGTCTGGGGCCCGCCCGGAGCCCGGCCCGACGAACGCAGGCTGCGTCAGCTCGGGCAGGCGCTGGCCGAGGTGCTGACGGGCCGCCGCCCGCCGGAGTCGGTGGCCGACCGGCTCACCGGCGGGGCCTACCGCGACCTCGTCAGGGCCGGGCGGATGATCTCCGCCGATCGGCCGCCGTTCGTCGGGAGCCCGCACGTCAAGGAGCCTAGGGAAGGGGCCGTCGAGATGTGCGTGCTGGTGCACTGCGGCGAGCGCAGCCACGTCCTGGCCGTACGGCTGGAGCGGCACGGCCACCGCTGGTTGTGCACCGACTTCGAGACGGCCTGAAGCGGGCTCAGGAGGTGATCGTGGTGCCGTTGAGCCGGTTGAGCACCTCGTCGTGGAGGGCGCCGTTCGTGCAGACCAGGCTGCCGCCCTCCAGGCCCCGCACGCCGGCGAGGTCGGTCCAGACGCCGCCGGCCTCCTCGACGATCACGGTCAGGGCCGCCATGTCCCAGGGCGACAGCTCCGGCTCGGCGGACACGTCGACCGAGCCTTCGGCGACCATCATGTGCGACCAGAAGTCGCCGTACGCGCGGGTGCGCCAGCAGGCGCGGCCGAGGTCGAGGAAGTTGTCCAGCTTGCCGAGCTCCTCCCAGCCGCCGAAGCTGGAGTAGGAGAAGGAGGCGTCCTCCAGCGCGGTGACCGAGGAGACGCTCATCCTGGTGGCCTTGGCCAGGCTCCTGCCGGTCCAGGCGCCGCCGCCGGTCGCCGCCCACCAGCGACGCCCGAGCGCGGGGGCCGACACCAGGCCGACGACGACCTTGCCGTACTCCATGAGCGCGATCAGCGTGGCCCAGACGGGCACGCCGCGCACGTAGTTCTTGGTGCCGTCGATGGGGTCGATGATCCACGACCGGGCTCCCCACCCGGTCCTGCCGAACTCCTCGCCCACCACCGCGTCGCGCGGCCGGGCCCGGCGCAGCGTGCCGCGGATGGCCTCCTCGACGGCGCGGTCGGCGTCGCTGACCGGCGTCAGGTCGGGCTTGGTCTCGACCTTGAGGTCGACCGCCTTGAAGCGCCGCATGGTCAGGTCGTCGGCGGCGTCCGCCATGACGTGAGCGAGGCGTAGATCGTCGTTGTAACCCTGCACGGTCAGCCACGCTATCGCGTCGGTCGTGCCGGACATCAGTCACCGGCGACCCTTTTCTGGTAACTCCCTTTTCACCTACTGACCAGTAACATGTCTCCTATGTCCACTGATGTAGGTGCCTTCCTTCTCGAAACCGTTCCATTCGCCCGGACGTTGGGGATCGTGTTCGACGCGGTCGAGGACGGCCGGGCGGAATGCCGGCTGCCCGACCGGCCCGAGCTGCACAACCACGTGGCCGGGCCGCACGCGGGCACGCTGTTCACCCTGGCCGAGTCGGCGTCGGGCGCGGCGGTGCTGTCCAGGTTCGGCGACCAGCTCAGCCGCAGCGTGCCGCTGCCCACGACGGCGACCATCGAGTTCCGGAAGGTGGCCCTGGGGGAGGTGCGGGCGCAGGCGCGCGTGGCCGCCTCAAGAGAGGAGGTCGTCGGCAGGCTGGACGCCGGCGAGCGGCCGGTCTTCGACGTGCTGGTCGACGTGCGCGACGCGGCCGGCGCCCTGGTCTCGAGCCTCACCGTCACCTGGACGCTGCGCCCCAACCGCCCCTGACCGGCCGACGATCAGGCGGCGGGCTCGTCGGGGGCGCCCTCGCGGCTGGACAGCAGGCGGCGCAGCGACTCCAGACGGGCCGGGTCGGCGTTGCCCGCGGCCGCCCAGGCGTCGAGCGCGCAGCCGTCGCCGAGGTGGGTGCAGCCCTTCGGGCAGGTGACCGTGCCCTCCACCAGGTCGGGGAAGGCGGCCAGCACGGTCTCGACCGACACGTGGGCCAGGCCGAAGCTGCGCACCCCCGGCGTGTCGATGATCCAGCCGCCCTCGGGCAGCTCCAGCGCGACGGCCGAGGTGGAGGTGTGCCGGCCGCGGCCGGTGACCGCGTTGACGTGCGAGACCGCGCGGTTGGCGTCGGGGACCAGGGCGTTGACCAGGGTGGACTTGCCCACGCCCGAATGGCCCACCAGCACGCTGATGCGGCCGGCCAGGTGGTCGCGCAGCTCGTCGAGCGAGCCGCCCTTGTGGACCACGATGTGCGGCACGCCCAGCGGCTCGTACAGGGCGACCAGCTCGTCGGGTGGGGCGAGGTCGGACTTGGTCAGGCAGAGCAGGGCGTCGATCTCGGCGTCGAACGCCGCCACCAGGATCCGGTCGATCATCCGGGGCCGGGGCGGCGGGTCGGCCAGCGCCGTGACGATCACGAGCTGGTCGGCGTTGGCCACGACTGGGCGCTCGATGCCGTCGGTGTCGTCGGTGTCGTCGGCCGAGCGGCGCAACATCGAGGTGCGCGGCTCCACGCGGACCACCCTGGCCAGCGTGTCGGGGCGGCCCGACACGTCGCCGACCAGGGCCACCCGGTCGCCGACCACGATGCCCTTGCGGCCGAGCTCGCGGGCCTTCATGGCGACGACGAGCCGGCGCTGCTGCTGCTTGCGTCTGTGGCCGCGGTCGGGCTCGACCAGGGTGGTGTAGCGGCCCCGGTCGACGGCGACCACGAAGCCCTCCACGGCGTCCTCGTGCGCGGGACGGATGCGGGTGCGCGGGCGCGAGCCCTTGCCCGGCCTGACCCGTACGTCGTCCTCGTCGTACTCCCGCTTTCTCAGCGGTCCGCTCCCATGCGCTCGCTTCCTCTCACGCCGGACCCTCCTGCGAAGTGCCCCCGCCGCCTGCCCCGAAACGCGCGACCATCACCGCTCATCGGGACTCCAGCATCGCCGCCCACATCTGGACGAACTCGGGCAACGTCTTGGCGGTCGTCGCGATGTTCTCCACCTCCACGCCCGGCACGGCGAGGCCGATCACGGCTCCGGCCGTGGCCATGCGGTGGTCGTCGTAGCTGTGGAACACGCCGCCGTGCAGCGGGCGGGGACGGATGAGCAGGCCGTCGGCCGTCTCCTCCGCGTCGCCGCCGAGGGCGTTGATCTCGGCGGCCAGCGCGGCCAGCCGGTCGGTCTCGTGGCCGCGCAGGTGGCCGACCCCGCGGATGCGGCTCGGCGTGGTGGCCAGGGCGGCCAGCGCGGCGATCGTGGGGGTCAGCTCGCCCACCTCATGAAGGTCGGCGTCGAGGCCCTTGACCTCGCCCGTGCCGGTGACGACCAGGTCGGCGCCGTCGCGGGTCACCGTGGCGCCCATGGTGGTGAGCAGGCCGCGCAGCGCGTCGCCCGGCTGGGTGGTCTCCGCCGGCCAGCCCGGGACGGTGACCGTGCCGCCCGTGACCAGCGCGGCGGCCAGGAACGGCGCCGCGTTGGACAGGTCGGGCTCGACCGTCATGTCCCTGGCCGCGATCGGGCCCGGCTCGACCCGCCACACGTCGCGCTCGGTGTCGTCGACCGTGACCCCGGCCTCCCGCAGCATGTGGACGGTCATCTCGATGTGCGGCTGGGAGGGCACCGGCGGGCCGACGTGCCGGATCGTCACGCCCTTGGCGAAGCGCGCCGCCGTCAGCATCAGCCCCGAGACGAACTGCGAGGAGCCGGAGGCGTCGATCGTGACCTCGCCGCCGGTCAGCGGCCCGGTGATGGTGAAGGGGAGCGCGTCGTTGTCGAGGCGGGCCCCGAGCGTGCGCAGGGCGTCGAGGATCGGGCCCATCGGACGCCTGCGGGCGTAGGGGTCGCCGTCGAAGAAGACCGGCCCGTCGGCCAGCGCCGCCATCGGCGGGACGAACCGCATGACCGTGCCCGCCAGCCCGGCGTCGATGCGCGCGCCGCCGCGGACCGGGCCCGGCCGCACCTCCCAGTCGACCGCGTCGGTGGTCTCGCGCACGGCCGTCAGCGTGGCGCCGAGCGCGCGCAGGGCCGCCACCATGAGGTCGGCGTCGCGGCTGCGCAGCGCCTGGCGGACGACGCCCGGACCGTCGGCCAGCGCGGCGAGCAGCAGCGCCCGGTTGGTGACGGACTTGGAGCCGGGCAGGCGGACGGAGGCGTTGACGGGCGTGTCGGCCGTCGGCGCGGGCCAGTGCTGAGCGGGCATGTTCCAAAGCCTACTGGCCCTGGTACGGCCCGTTCACGGCCTGTGGACGACGCGCCGCCCTCCCGCCGGGCCGATCCGCCCCGGCCGGACGCGCCGCCCTCCCGCCGAGCCGGCCCGGACCGCCCCGGCCGGAGGCGAAGCCGCGAGCGCAGACCCGGACGTATGGCAATGTGGGGACATGTGCGGTAGATACGCCTCGGCGCGCAAGAAGCACGAGCTGCTGGAGGAGTTCCAGGTCGAGCTCGACGGCGAGCCCGACAAGGAGCTGGGCGCCGACTTCAACGTCGCCCCCACCAAGAACGTCTACGCGGTCATGAGCCGGTCCTCCAAGGAGGACGAGCACCCGGTCCGGCAGCTGCGGATCGTCAGGTGGGGCCTGGTGCCGGTCTGGGCCAAGGACCCGTCGATCGGCTCCCGGCTGATCAACGCCAGGGCCGAGACGCTGGCCGAGAAGCCGTCGTTCCGGCAGGCGTTCGCCAAGCGCAGGTGCCTGATCCCGGCCGACGGCTACTTCGAGTGGATGGCCGTCGAGGGCGAGAAGAAGAAGCAGCCGTACTTCATCCATCCGGCCGACGGCGGCGTGCTGGCCATGGCCGGCCTGTACGAGTTCTGGAAGGACCGTACCCGCGACGACGACGACCCGCTCAAGTGGCTGGTGACCTGCACGGTCATCACCACGGACGCCGAGGACCAGCTCGGCCGCATCCACGACAGGATGCCCATGATGATCGAACGCGACCGCTGGGCCGACTGGCTCGACCCGGGCCTCACCGACACCGAGCGCGCCTCACGACTCCTGGTGCCCGCGGAGGCCGGGAGGCTGGCGGCATATCCCGTTTCTACTGATGTCAATAATGTCCGGAACAATGGGCCGGATCTCATCAAACCGCTTCCCGACGAGGAGGAAGCCGGCCTTTTCTAAAGGTGTAAGAAGCATGGTAAGTGGGCATTCGGTGAGGAAAGCGATGCGACCGTTCACTCGGTGTCACCGCCACAACATGCCCCTTATCGCGCCGGGCGGGACAACCGGGGAGTCCTGGCCGCGGGCTTCCCCCTTTTCACCCGGAGGTGCGGATTCGTGGACGTCACGACCGCTCGTCAGCGGCTCGAAGACATGCTCGCGGAGCTGGACCGCTCGATCGGGGTGCTCCAGGGCGACCCCGTCGCGATCCGCGAGTACTCGGCGGCCGACGCGGGCTCCGACCTCACCGACGCCGACCGCGCCCAGGCCATGCTCACCGTGGCGACCGCGCAACGCCGCGCGGTGACCGAGGCGATCAGGCGCCTGGACGAAGGCGCGTACGGCAGGTGCGTCGACTGCGACCAGCCGGTGCCCGAGGGCCGGCTGGAGGCCCGGCCGGAGGCCGCCCGCTGTGTGCAGTGCCAGGGAAGACGCGAACGCCGCCGCTGACACCCGCGCGGAAGCCGGCGGCCGCCGGGAGCCGGGAGGCGGCTCAGCTCTTGCGCGCGCTGGCCACCAGGTGGATGCCCACCGTGTCGTCGTCGTCGGGATGGGCGTCGAGCTCGGTGCGCACGAGCCAGGTCAGGGCCCGCCCGTCGGACCCGAGCACGTGGTCCACCGTGGACGGCGACAACACCGTGCGCGGCCGCATCCACTCCACCTCGAGCCCCGCCCCCATCAGCAGCTCACGGAGCTGGCCGCTGCTGAAGCAGCGCGTGATGCTGCCGTCGGGCCAGGGCACCAGCATGACCTCGCCGGTCTGCCGCAGGTGCTGCCACTGCTCCTGCTCGGCCAGGATCGCCATGCCGAGCACCAGCGAGTCGACGCACACCAGCGCCCGCCCGCCCGGACGCAGCACCCTGGCCACGTCGCTCATCGCCGACTCGGCCATGAGCTCGATCGACATCGCGCGTTCCTCGGCGACCACCGCGTCAACGCTCTCATCGGGAAGAAACGCCAGATCGTCGGCGCGTACGTGCCGAACCCGGTCGGCGTCCCGCAAACGGGACTGCGCGTCCACGGTCCGGCGGAAGTCGAGCACTTCGATCACCCGGTGTCCCGCCCTCGCGGCCTGGCCGGACCAGCGTCCGCGGCCGCCGGACAGATCGAGGATCACCGACGGTTCGCCGGGGAGCCAGCGGTTCAGTTGCTCGGCGGCGACGGCGCGGTAGAAGGTCCAGTACGGCCCGAGCGTCCCAGAGCCGTTCAGTTCCTCGGCCGGAATGGGCAGCACACGCGACTCCTGAGTTCCGGAAAAAGGGCTACCAGCCGGTACGTATGGACGTTCCCCGCACCGGGTCCTCTGTACCTTCTATCTTGCGGGAACAGACAAGGGCGCGGGCGTGTTGCGACGAGCATGCTCACATTGGAAAGACCGCGCCCCGATGACCAGGAGGTCATCGGCCAGCGGGTATTCTCCCCTGAGTACGGTGTACCGCCACAGCCGGCCACCGGTGATCTTAGGGGGGTGGGTCCGGTGCCCGCGACAGGCGCGGAGACTCTGGAGCAGCGCAGCGAGCGGTTCGAGCGCGACGTCATGCCGTATCTCGAACAGCTCTACTCCGCCGCGCTCCGGATGACCCGGAATCCAGCGGACGCGGAGGACCTGCTTCAGGAGACCTTCGCCAAGGCGTTCGCGTCGTTCCACCAGTTCCAGGAGGGCACGAACCTCAAGGCGTGGCTCTACCGGATCCTGACGAACACGTTCATCAACAGCTACCGCAAGAAGCAGCGTGAGCCCAAGCAGTCCGGCACCGAGGAGATCGAGGACTGGCAGCTCGCGCGCGCCGAGTCCCACACCTCCAGCGGGCTGAAGTCGGCCGAGGTCGAGGCGCTGGAGCACCTCCCCGACGGCGACATCAAGCAGGCGCTCGCGGCGCTGCCGGAAGAGTTCAGGATCGCCGTCTACCTCGCCGACGTCGAAGGCTTCCCCTACAAGGAGATCGCCGACATCATGGGCACTCCCATCGGCACCGTGATGTCCAGGCTGCATCGGGGACGCAGGCAGCTCCGGGGCCTCCTAGAGGACTACGCCCGCGAGCGCGGCCTGGTCCCCTCGGAGGGATCGAAATGAGCTGTGGCAACCCGCACGACACCGACTGTCGCGAGGTGCTGGACAAGGTCTACGCCTATCTCGACGGCGAGCTGACCGACGGTGACGTCTCCGACATCCGCGTGCATCTCGACGAGTGCAGCCCGTGCCTGAAGGAGTACGACCTCGACAAGGCGGTCAAGGCGCTCGTGGCCAAGCACTGCGGCTGCGACCCCGTCCCCGCCGATCTGCGTTCCAAGGTGCTGGCTCGCATCGAGCAGGTGAGGTCGGAGCTGGCCGACTAGGATTCACGCCATGCGCGTCCTAGTCACCGGTGGTGCCGGTTTCATCGGGTCGAACCTCGTCGACCGCCTGCTCGCGGACGGACACGAGGTCGTGGCCGTAGACGACCTGTCCTCCGGCAGCAGGGACAACCTGGTCAACGCCGCCGAGAGCGACCGCTTCAGCCTGCACGTCCTCGACGTGCGAGACCCGGCGATCATCGGGCTGGCGGCCGAGCTGCGTCCCGAGGTCATCTGCCACCTGGCCGCCCAGATCAGCGTACGCAGGAGCGTCGCCGACCCCGTGCACGACGCCCGGCTCAACGTCGAGGGCACCGCGTCGGTGCTGACGGCGGCCAAGGAGGGCACCACGCGCAAGGTGGTGTTCGCCTCGTCGGTGGCGGTCTACGGCCGGCCCGCCACGATCCCCGTGCCCGGCGACGCGCCCACCGACCCGCGCTCGCCGTACGCGGCCTCCAAGCTGAGCGCCGAGATCTACCTGGCGACCTTCCGCGCCCTCTACGGCCTGGAGTACACCACGCTGGTGCTCTCCAACGTCTACGGCCCGCGCCAGTCGCCCGACGGCGAGGCCGGCGTCGTGTCGATCTTCACCGACGCCCTGCTCAACGGCACCCCCACCGTCCTCTACGGCGACGGCACCCAGACCCGCGACTACGTCTACGTCGACGACGTGGTCGACGGCTTCGTCCGGGCCTGCGGCAGCGAGGGCAACGGCCGCCGCTTCAACCTCGGCACCGGCATCCAGACCACCGACAGGCGCCTGCACTCGCTGATCGCCGACGCGGCCGGGGCCCCGGACAAGCCGGGCTTCGCGCAGCCGCGCGTCGGCGACCTGCCGGCGATGGCCGTCGATCCGGTGCCCGCCCACGAGGGGCTTCGCTGGGAGCCGCGCACCGACCTGCCGACCGGCGTGAAGAGCACCGTGGCCTGGGCGCGGAGTCGCGCCAGGTAGTTGCTTGATTACACTTTGCTTGCGATTTCCCGCTCGGCCCGTACGGTGACGTCCTGTTCTGTAGCGTGAGCTCCAGAAGTCGACGTGGAGGCATGTGGGATGTTGAAGGACAGGTTCACCCGGTCGCTCGCCGCCGTCATCGTGGTCACCTCGACGGTGGTCCTGGCCGGCATCGGCGCGCTTCCGCCAGGGGTTTCCTGGACCTGACCGCCGTAGGGGGCCGCAATGCGTGACCTGCCCTGGCCCGCGAGGGTCTACCTGGTCGCCGTGATCGCGGCGGCGGCCGCTCTCATCGGGCACAGCGCGATCGTCTCCGGCCCGCTCGTGGCGCCGGAGAATCTCGACATCCTGCTGGTGCTCGCGCTGCTCTTCCTGGTGTGCGAGTCGATGCCGACGCTGCTCAACGTGGAGCAGTTCGCGGTGTCGGTGAGCTTCTCGGCGTCGCTGGCCGCGGTCGTGCTGATCGGGCCGGAGGGCGCGGCGCTGGTGGGGCTCACCGCCGCGGTCAGCGTGCGCCCGGGGCTGCCGCTGATCAAGCGGCTGTTCAACGGCGCGCAGTTCGCCATCTGCGGCTACGCCTCCGGCTGGGTCTACGAGTGGCTGCACGGCACGGTCGGGGTGCCGCGGGTCAACGAGTTCGACAGCCTCATCGGCCCCTACGCCGCCGCGACCGCCGTGTTCGTGCCGCTCAACATCGTGCTCACGCTGACCATGATCAGCCTGGCGACCAGCGTGCGGGCCACGGAGGTGCCGCTGCGCGGGATGGTCCAGTTCCTGCTGTCCTACCTCGGTTACGGCACGTTCGGGCTGTTGGTGGCCGGGTTGTGGGCGACCGTGCAGTCGATCTCGGCGGTGCTGGTGCTGATGCCGCTGTTCGTGGCCCGGTGGGCGTTCGGCCACTACCACGCCCAGCAGCGCTCCTACGACGCCACCATCGCCGCGCTCTGCCAGGCCGTCGAGACCAAGGACTACTACACCCGGGGCCACTGCACCCGCGTCTCGCTCGCCTCCAGCATGATCGCCGAGGAGATCGGCATGAGGCTCGAACGCCTGCGCGCCATCCGCTACGCCGGCATGCTGCACGACGTCGGCAAGCTGGGCGTGCCCACCAAGGTGCTGCAGAAGGACGGCCCGCTCACCGAGGGGGAGCTCGCCGCGATCCAGCTCCATCCGATGCGCGGGCTGGAGATCGTCCGCGGCATCGGCTTCCTCGACGAGGCCTACGCCGGGATCATGCACCACCACGAGCGCCACGACGGCACCGGCTACCCGATGGGCCTGGCCGGCGACGAGATCCCCGAGTTCGCCAAGGTGATCGCGGTGGCCGACGCGTTCGACTCGATGACCTCCGACCGTTCCTACCGGGGGGCGCGCCCGGTCGAGGTGGCCGTGGAGGAGCTGCGCAAGTGCGCCGGCACGCACTTCGACCCGGTCATGGTGGCCGCGTTCATCAGGGCGCTGGAACGCACGCCCTGGCAGCCGCCGCGCCGGGTCGAGGCGCCGCCGCCCGACGCCGCCGAGGCGACGATCAAGGACCACGACGACCCGACGATGCCGATCCAGGTCGTGAGCGGGCCATGACCACCACAGAGCGCGTCCGGCGCGCCGACCGGGCACCGGCCACCGTCCTGCGCCGGCTCGACTCCGGCCAGTTGTTGCTGATCTGCGCGGCCGGGCTGGTCGCCGTCGCGGGCGTGGCGCACACGGCGGCCGTGGGGCTCGACCGTCCGGAGATCGCCATCGGGTTCGGCGCGTTGATCGCGGTCGGCGAGCTGGCCCGGCTGACCATGCCGGGCAACCGGGAGGTCGCGCCCATCGGCGCCGCCGCGGCGCTCGGCTACACCCTGCTGCTCGACCTCAGCCAGAACCAGCTGCGCCACTCCGCGCTGCAGGTCGTGGCCGTGATCGCGGCCGGGATGATCGCGGGCGCGCTGCCCCACCTGGCCGTCGGCCGGCCGCCGCGGCTCGACGCGATGGCCCGCCGCCTGCTGACCGGCGCGCTGCTGGCCTTCGCCTTCCGCCCGCTGGCCGACCCGCTCTACCAGCTCACCAAGCCGCCGCCGGGCGCCCACACCTGGTGGCCGGCGCTCGTGGTGATGGTCTCGCTGATCACGGTGACGCTGCTGGTCGACGTGCTGATCGCGGCGCTGCTGCGGGCCGAGCGGCTGCGCACGGCGTTCCGGGTGGCGGTGCGCGACGAGATCAACATGGCGTTCCCGCTGGGCGCCGCGGTGGCGGCCTCCGGCGTGCTGCTGGCGCTCGCCACGCACAGCATGGACCTGGTGGCGTTGCTGGTGTTCGCCGCGCCGCTGCTGGTCACGCAGGTGGCCTTCCGCAAGTACGCCGGCATCCGCGCCACCTACCTGCAGACCGTCCGCGCCCTGTCGCGGGTCACCGAGGTCGGCGGCTACGTCGAGCCAGGCCACTCGCGCCGGGTGTCCCGGCTGGCCGTGGCGGTCGGCCGGGAGCTGGGCATGGCCGAGCCCGAGCTGCTGGAGCTGGAGTACGCGGCTCTCATGCACGACATCGGCCAGCTCTCGCTGCGCGACCCCATCCCGGGCGGCGCCACCGTGCTGGCCGACCCGGAGCAGGCGCGGCGCATCGCCGAGCTGGGGGCCGAGGTGATCAGGCAGACGGGCGTGCTCGACCGGGTGGCCGAGGTGGTCCGCCGGCAGTGCGACGAGATCGCCGACGACCCGCCGCTGTCCAGCCGCATCATCAGGGTCGCCAACGCCTACGACGACCTGGTGGGCCCGTCCACCGACCGCGACCGGTCGGGGGCGGCGCTGGAGCGCATCAGGCTCACGGCGGGCAGCGCGTACGACGCCGCCGCGCTCGACGCCCTGACCCGGGTGGTCGGCAGAGGCCGCGTGTAACTGATTGCCCACCTTTGTGGGGTTCCTACAGATCATTCTCCGCTGATCGGTACTTCACGGGAAAAGGGACGAGCCGCCGCCGGTCATAGGGTTGTCCGCGTGATTGCTGAGACGCTCGGACCCGTTCTGATCGCCAACCGTGGTGAGATCGCCCGGCGGATCATCCGTACGGTCAGGCGGATGGGACTGCGTGCCGTCGCCGTGCATTCCGAGGCCGACGCCGGGCTGCCGTTCGTGCGCGAGGCCGACGAGGCGGTGCTGATCGGCCCGGCCGACCCCGCGCGGAGCTATCTCGACCCCGCCAGGGTGCTGGACGCGGCCCGCGCCACGGGAGCGGGCGCGGTCCATCCCGGTTACGGCTTCCTGTCGGAGAACGCCGCGTTCGCGCGGGCGGTGATCGAGGCCGGGCTCGTGTGGATCGGGCCGTCGCCGGAGTCCATCGACCGCATGGGCGACAAGATCAACGCCAGGAACCTCATGGAGCGGGCGGGCGTGCCCGTCGCCGCGGGCACCAGGGAACCGGTCACCGACCTGGTCGCGGCGCTCGACGCGGCTGAGCTGATCGGCTATCCGGTCATGGTCAAGACCGCCGGCGGCGGTGGCGGGATCGGCATGAGCGTGGCCCGTGACGACGCCGGGCTGGCCAAGGCGTTCGAGCAGGCGGCCAGGGCGGCGGCCAGGTTCGCCGCGGCGGCCGCGGCGGGCGGCGCGGGCGACGCGCTGGCCGGGCCCGCGGTCCTGCTGGAGCGCTACGTCGAACGTGCCCGCCACGTCGAGGTGCAGATCCTCGGCCTGCCCGACGGCCGGGTGCTGGCCCTGGGCGAGCGCGACTGCTCGGTGCAGCGCCGCCACCAGAAGGTCGTCGAGGAGTCGCCGTCCCCCGGCATCGGCCCCGAGCTGCGCGAACGCATGCTGGCCGCGGCCGTGCGGGCCGGCGAGGCCGTCGGCTATCTCGGCGCGGGCACGGTCGAGTGCCTGGTCGACGCCGACGCCCAGGACTTCGTGTTCCTGGAGATGAACACCAGGCTCCAGGTCGAGCACCCGGTCACGGAGCTGGTCACCGGCCTCGACCTGGTGGAGTTGCAGCTCCGCGTGGCCGCCGGGGAGAGCCCGGAGATCACGGTGGCGCCCGAGGGGCACGCGATCGAGTTCCGGGTCTACGCCGAGGACCCCAGACGTTTCCTGCCCGGCCCCGGCCGGATCACCACCTGGGACGAGCCCGCCGGCGACGGCATCCGCGTCGACTCCGGCTACGCGGCGGGCGACACGGTGACCATGTTCTACGACCCGCTGATGGCCAAGCTGTGCGTGCTCGGGGCCGACCGTACCGAGGCGCTGGAGCTGGGCCGCAAGGCGGTCGCGGAGTTCGTCGTCGAGGGGCCGAAGAGCAATCTGCCCTTCTGTGCCGAGCTGCTGGAGAACCCGGCATTCGTCGCGGGAGACTACGACACGGGTCTGGTCGGGCGAATGCGGCCCTGACCCGGTCGACATTGTTGGTGACGTCGGAAGAGGAGAGCGCCGGTGGCCGAGGTACGCGCCGAGATGGTGGCGAACGTGTGGAAAGTGGTCGTCCGGGAGGGCGAGGCGGTCTCCGAGGGGGACACGCTGGTCATTCTCGAGTCGATGAAGATGGAGATCCCCGTGCTCGCCGAGGACGGGGGCGTGGTGTCGCAGCTCAAGGTGGCCGAGGGCGACGTGATCCAGGAGGGCGACCTGATCGCCGTCATCGACTGAGGCGGGCCAGGAACCTGGCGCGGTCGACGACCGTCCGCTCGACCGTGCCGCGGCCCACGAGCGTGCCCTTCAGGTCGCGGGCCTCGAAGGCGAAGACCAGGCGGCGGCCGTCCACGCCGGTGAGCTCGGCGGTGAGCTGGACGTGGTCGCCGACGGCGCTGGCGGCCAGGTGTTCGAGCTCGACCCGGGTGCCGACGGACGTCTCGCCCTCGGCCAGGTGCGGGCGCACGGCCTCGACGGTGGCCCGTTCGGCCAGCGCGAGCAGCCTGGGCGTGGCCAGCACGGGAACGTCGCCGCTGCCGGCTCGCTCGGCTGTGTCCGATCTCTCGACCATGGTGAGCAGTTGCGAGCGGAGGCCAGGTGAGAGCGTCATGGGGGTCAGCCTACCGAGGGCGGTCCTGATCTCCAGGAAACGCGGACAACACCGCCCATAAGGCTCCAGGATAGGGTTTGTACGGCTTGCGGCATATGAGTGGCATATGGGGCTGCTGAGACAGGTACACTCTCGGAGTTTCCGTGACCACTGTGTTACCTCACCGCGACAAAAGTTCGCTTTGTTGGAGAACCGCGGGGTGGGCGAGGTTACCGATGTAGGGGGGTAGCGGGGGAGTCATGGTGGCCCAAGGCACGACGCTGGCGGGGCGGTATCGACTGGATACCCGCATCGGCGCCGGCGGCATGGGCGAGGTGTGGCGAGGCGAGGACATCGTGCTCGCCCGCACCGTCGCCGTCAAAGTGCTGCTCCCAGGCCGCATGGATGATCGCGGGTTCGTCGCCAGGTTTCAGGGGGAAGCCAGGGCGATGGCCACGATCAACCATTCCGGCGTGGTCGACGTCTACGACTACGGGGTGAGCGGCGACACCGTCTACCTCGTGATGAAGTTCGTGGACGGGGAGCCGCTCGACCGGCTGCTGGCCCGGCTCGGCCGGATCCCGCCACAGGCGGCCATGGAACTCATCGCGCAGGCCGCCTCGGCCCTGCAGGCGGTGCACGACCAGGGAATCGTGCACCGAGACGTGAAACCGGGCAACCTGCTCGTGCAGCGCGACGGCACGCTGGTGCTCACCGACTTCGGCATCGCCCGTTCCGACCTGGCAAACCGGCTGACCGACGCCGGCATGGTGCTCGGCACGGCCGCCTACTGCGCGCCCGAGCAGGCCGAGGGCGAGCCCGTCACGCCCGCCGTGGACATCTACGCGCTCGGCGTGGTCGCCTACGAATGCCTGGTGGGACAGCGGCCGTTCGACGGTGACAGCGCGGTCACGATCGCGCTCAAGCACATCCGCGAGGCCCCGCCGCCGCTGCCCGCCGACATCCCGCCGCAGATCCGGACGCTGGTGGAGGTGGCCCTGTCGAAGGACCCCGCCCGGCGTTTCCCGACGGCGAAGGCCATGAGCGAGGCGGCCCGCGCGGCCGGCCAGGGCCAGCCGATCACGCCGGTGGCCGAGATCGCGCCGCCGGCCACGGGCGCCACGATGGCCGCACCGCCCGAGTCGTACCAGACCGGTGCCTACCAGGCGGGCCACTCGCAGCCGACGGGCGCCCACCAGCCGGGCCAGCCGCCCGCCTACCCGGGAGGGCAGCCGCCGGCCGGGGCCGGTGCGTTCCAGACCGGGGCGCACCTGCCCGCGTCGTCGGAGGAGACCACCGCGGCCGTCGGCGAGCGCCGTCCGGGTGGCCGCCGCGCCGCCAAGGCGCCGCGCAGGACCGGCCTGGTCGTCGGCCTCGCGGTCGCGGTGGTGCTCGGCGTGGGCGCGGGGGCGGTCGCGCTGACGGGCATGGTGCCCGGCGCGCCGACGCCGACCGTCACGGCCTCCAACGATGGCGACAGCGACGACATCCCCGGCCCGACGAAGACCGGTTCCAAGAGGCCCAAGCCTTCGACGACGCCTCCCACGAAGACGGCCGTGCCGCCCACGACCCGGCCGCCCACGCACCCCGAGACCGAGGAGCCGACGGAGACGGCGGAACCGACGACCACGCCCACCACCACCCCGACCAGCACGAAGGGACCGACCAAGTCGCCGTCGAGCACGCCGACGACGACGGTCAAGCACATCACGGTGCCCAAGGTCGCCGGGCTGCCCTTCCTCAAGGGCCAGGAGATGGTCGAGGCGGCGGGGCTGCTGGTGCGCGTCCGCGACACGTCCGTGACCACCGACGACCCCGCCTGCCGCAGGATCACCAAGACGGTGCCGGCCGGCGGCACGGTCGTCCCGGAGACGAAGGTGGTCACGCTCTACGTCATCGACGGCATCTGCACGACGCCGACGCCGTCGCCGTCCCCCACGGCCACGCCGAAGTCGTAGGGGGTCAGATCCCGGTGGTGTTGCGCGGGTAGGCGATCTGCGGGTCGGTGGCGATGTTCACCATGTACGGGATGCCGGAGTCGAACGCCCTGCGCAGCGCCGGCCCGATCTCCGACGGCTTGGTGACCAGCTCGCCGCCGCCGCCCAGCGCGGTCACGACCTGGTCGTAGCGGCACTGCGGCTGGAGGTCGGCGGCCACGTCGTAGCCGTACAGGAACTGCATGGGGTGCTTCTCCAGGCCCCACATGCCGTTGTTGCCGCAGATCATGACGACCGGCAGCCGGTGGCGGACGAGGGTGTCGACGTCCATCAGGGAGAAGCCGGCGGCGCCGTCGCCGAGCAGGAGCACGACCTGCGAGGACGGGCGGGCCAGGCGGGCGGCGATGGAGTAGCCGAGCCCGGTGCCGAGGCACCCGTACGGGCCGGGGTCGAGCCAGTTGCCCGGCTGCCTGGGCTCGACGTACTTGCCGGCGTAGGAGACGAAGTCGCCGCCGTCGCCGATCACCACGGCGTCGTCGGCCAGGACCTTGCCCAGTTCGCCGTAGATGCGCATGGGGTGGATCGGGTCGGTGTCGGCGGCCAGCAGTTCGGCGTCGCCCTCGATCGCGGCGGCGGCGGCCTCGGACAGCGTGGACAGCCAGGAGGCGTACGAGCTGGGCTTGACCCCCGCGTCGCCGCAGGCCGCGCCGAGGCTCCAGAGCACCACCGACAGGTCGCCCGCGGCCTTGGCGGCGGGCTGCATGTGGGTGGCGAGCTGCGAGGGCGCGTCGGCGATGTGCACGACGCGGGCCGGCGCGCCGTCCTTGCCGCCGAACTGGCCGTAGCCGAGCCGGAAGTCGAGCGGGGTGCCGATCACGATGACCAGGTCGGCCTGGGAGAAGGCCACGCTGCGGGCGCGGGTGACGAGCAGTTCGTGCCCGGCGGGCAGGATGCCGCGGCCCTGGCCGTTGGGGATGACCGGCAGCCGCCAGGTCTCGGCGAAGTCGCGCGCGGCCTCCTCGGCCCGGTCCATCCACACGTCGGAGCCGTAGACCAGCACCGGACGCTCGGCCTCGGACAGCAGCCGGGCGATGGCGGCCAGGTCGTCGGGGTCGGGCTCCAGCGGCGAGGGCGACTGCGTGTGCACCTCGTGGGCGGGCGAGGGGGCGAACAGGTGGTCCATGTAGAAGTCGAGGAAGACCGGGCCGCGCTGGGGCGCGACGGCGGTGCGGAAGGCGGACTCGACGTCCTGGCCGATCGAGTCGGCGCCGGAGGCGGTGAACGACAGCTTGGTGATCGGGCCGAGCAGCGGCGGGTGGTCCATCTCCTGGAGGGCGCCGCTGCCCCAGCGCGACTGCGGGGCGCGGCCGCCCATGACGACCACCGGCGAGCCGTTGAAGTGCGCGGTCGCGATGCCGCTGACGCCGTTGGTGATGCCCGGCCCGGCGGTCAGCACGGCCAGGCCGGGCTTCCTGGTCAGCCGGGCCGTCGCCTCGGCGGCGAAGACCGCGCTCTGTTCGTGGCGCACGTCGAGGATGCGCATGCCCTCGTGGACCGCGCCGTCGTACAGCGGGAAGACGTGGCCTCCCGAGAGCGTGAACATGGTCTCGACGCCGTAGGCCTTGGACACGGCGACGGCGACGTCACCGGCGTGCTTCGCAGACTCCATGCCGGGAACTTACCAACCAGTGACAAGAGTAAACAGATCTCAAGGCTTGCGTCCGGCCGCGTCCTAGCCCTGTCCACAGCAGACGCGGACCGAGCCCAGCGGCGCCCGCGCCTCGACCTTCCGGGGCGCGCCCTTCACCGCGTCGACCTCCACCTCGGTGCGGCGGCCCTCGGTCGTCACGTCGTAGGCCTCCGGCGGCAGCCGCAGGTCGACGTCGCCGGTGGCCCGCGCGACGGCCCTCACCGTGAGCGGCGGGTTGGCGAAGTCGAGCCGTACGTCGCCCGAGCCGGTCTCGACGTCGGCCTTGCCGCCGAGCATCACGTTGCCGGAGACGGACCCGGAACCGGACCTGGCCCAGACCTCGCCGGTGACGCCGTCGGCCCGCACGTTCCCCGACACGGTCGTCAGCCGCACGTCGCCGACCACGTTGCTGACCCCCAGTTCACCGACGGTCGTCCTGGCCTCGACCCCGGTCTCGAAGGGCACCAGCAGCGTGTAGTCCGCCCGGCACACCGGGCCGTCCGGCTGCCGCGCGGCCCCGCAGCGGATGTCCAGCCGCAGGGTGTCGCCGGTCCAGTCCTCGGTGATCACCGGCCGGTCGATCGAGGTCCAGTTCACGGACCGGGCGATCGTCAGCTCTCCCGCGGGGCCCGGCACGATCTCGACGCTCACCTCGCCGCTGCCCGTGGTGACCTTCAGCGTGTCCAGCGCGAACGGGACCGTCCTGGCCCGTGTCTCCTGCGGCGCGGTGGCGCGGGCGAACCCGTTCCAGACCAGCAGGACGGACAGCAGCAGGGCGGCCACCGTCGTCACGGCTCCCGCCGTCAGCCAGATGGTCCTCACGGCATGCTCCTGATCTTGAGGAACTGCAGGACGGCGAGGACCCGGCGGTGATCGCCCTCCGCGGGGGACAGGTCGAGCTTGGTGAAGATGTTGCCGATGTGCTTGCCCACGGCTCCCTCGCTGAGCACGAGGGCCTGGCCGATGCCGGCGTTCGAGCGGCCCTCGGCCATGAGCTTGAGCACCTCGTGCTCGCGGGGCGTCAGCCGTTCCAGCGGGTCGCTGTCGCCGCGCAGCAGGAGCTGGGCGACCACCTCCGGGTCGAGGGCGGTGCCGCCGCCGGCGACCCTGCGCAGGGCGTCGATGAACTCGGCCACGTCGGCCACCCGGTCCTTGAGCAGGTAGCCGACGCCGCCGGCCGCCGTGGACAGCAGCCGGGCGGCGTAGCGTTCCTCGACGTACTGGGAGAGCACCAGCACGGCCAGGCCGGGATGCTGGCGGCGCAGCACGAGAGCCGCGCGCAGCCCCTCGTCGGTGTGCGTGGGCGGCATCCGGACGTCGGTGATCACCAGCTCCGGCCGGTGCTCCTCGACGGCCCGCAGCAGGCCCTCGGCCTCGTCCACGGCCGCCACCACCCGCATGCCGGACGCGTCGAGCAGCCTGACCAGCCCCTCGCGCAGCAGGACGGAGTCCTCGGCCAGCACTACTCGCACGGCAGCTCCACCTCGATCGTGGTCGGCCCGCCGAACGGGCTGGACAGGCGCAGCGTCCCGTCCACGGAGTCGATGCGCTGGGCCAGGCCGCGCAGGCCGGTGCCGCCGTCGAGCCGGGCGCCGCCGCAGCCGTCGTCGTGGACGAGCACGTGCAGGCGGTCGCGCTCGCGCCGGACCGTCACCTCGGCCCTGGTCGCGGCGGCGTGTTTGGCGATGTTGGTCAGTGCTTCGGACACGATGAAGAAGGCCACCGCCTCGATGGTCGGGGAGGCGCGCCGGTCGATGTCGACGCGCAGGCGTACGGGGAGCGGGGCGCGGGCCGCGACGCCGGACAGCGCCGCGTCGAGCCCCTGGTCGTTGAGCACGGCCGGATGCAGGCCGCGGACGAAGTCGCGCAGCTCCTTGAGCGCCTGCTTGGCCTCCTCGTGGGCCCGCTCGATCGCCTCACGGGCGGGCTCGGGCAGGTCGGTGAGGGTGGCCCTGGCCAGGCCGAGGTTCATGGCGAGCGAGACCAGGCGCTGCTGGGCGCCGTCGTGCAGGTCGCGCTCGATCCTGCGGCGCTCGGCGTCGGCGGCGTCGATCACGCCGGCCCGGCTCTCGGTCAGCGTCTCGATGCGCTGCCCCAGCTCGGTGCGGCTGGGCCCGAGCAGCGTGCGCGCCACCGACAGGTCGAGCGCCGCCATGCCCCTGGCCAGGACCGGGGCGAGCAGCAGCAGCGCCAGGCCGGTCGCCGTGGTGATCCCCATGATGACCGGATCGCGCAGATCGACGAGGAAGACCAGCGGCGGCGCCTGCACCCGCGGCGGCACGAACGACAGCAGCCCCACCACGGCCCCGCCCCACGCCAGCGCGACGAGGAAGGCCGCCGCCGCGCCCACGAAGGGCGACAGCAGGTGGTAGGCGATCTGCCGCCAGGTGGCCGCCCTGCGCCAGCCGGCCGGCGCCACCGGCGGCGGGATGCGGACGCCGAGGAAGGCCGCGAACCTGGACCGCTGCACCCGGGTGAACACCGGGATGCCGCGCCGCAGCACCGGCGGGGCCACGGCCAGCAGCAGCGTGAGCCCGCCGAGCACCACGGCGACCGGCAGCCCGATCATCACGTGGGACGTGTCGAGCCAGGCACGCGCCGACCAGGGACGGGGGACTTTCATGCGTCAAAGGTATTGACCCACCAGACCCCCACGAAATGGGCCTGGTGTGCCGGTGGACGGTAGAGCTAACCCCACCCTCGAACAATTGCCGCAAACCGAACATCTCACTCCCCAACAGACCAAGGGGAGGTTCGGATGTTCGCAGCAGGGGTCGCCGCGCTGGCGGCCGCGTCCACGGTCCTGGGCGGCTTACCGCACGGCATGTTGTTCCTGGAGAAGCACCCGCCCGCCAAGCAGTGGGAGACCTACACCGTCAAGAACTCCGCCACGCTGCCGCTCCAGCTCGACCCGTGCCTGTCGCACCGGCGGCGGGACGGCGGCCGGCTCACGGCGCGGGCCGTCCTGTACTCCAGCGAGGACGAGATGAAGTACGAGCAGCTCGTCGTCTACCGGAGCGTCCGGCACGCCGAGGCCGCCATGCGCGTCCTGCGCGCGGACCTCAGGCGCTGCGCCGACGTGGGCAAGGGCGTCAACCGCCACCGTTACTTCACCAAGCCCCTGGACGTCGGCGACGACGGCCTGCGCGCCGGCGGCCGGTTCTTCGAGAGCGGCGAGCACGCGATCGCGGTCAGGCGCGGCGCGGCGCTCTACATCGCCGGCGAGTCGGCCTGGCCCACGAAGAGCCTGCCGCTCAAGGGCTTCCGCGGGCTGATCGACCAGGCACGCCGGATGACCGTCAAGGTCTGCCGCCTGCCCGAGGCCGCCTGCTAGAGCACCCCCACCCGCCGCTTGAAGGCGGACGGGTCGAAGGAACCGCCCAGCGTGGCGCCCAGCCCCTCGCGCGCCAGCTGGGCGAACGCCTCGCGGCCGAGTCGCCCGGCCCCTTCGGGCAGCACTCCCGCCAGCGGCCGCGCGGCCAGCATCTCCAGGTCGGCGACGTTGCTGCGCTCGGCGATCCCGGCCTCCCGCGGCCAGCGCCCGATCACCACGCCCGCCGGGTCGAGCCCCCGGTGCGCCAGCGCCTCCAGGGTCAGCGCCGTGTGGTTGAGCGCCCCGATCGCGGCCCCCGCCACGACCAGCACCTGCGCGCCCACCAGCCGGGCCAGGTCGGCGATCGTCGTGCCGTCCTCGTCGAAGCGCACCAGCAGGCCGCCGGTGCCCTCCACGACGACCAGCCGGTTGCTCTCGGCCAGCTCCTCGACGAACCGCGCGGCGGCCGTCAGCGACACCGGCGGCACCCCGGCCACCCGCGCCGCGGCGGCCGGTGAGAGCGGCTCGCCGAAGCGCGCCAGCTCGAACGTGGTGCTCGCCCCGGAGAGCCGGATCACCTCGTCGACGTCGTGCCCGCCGCCGGTCTGCGCCGGCTTCACCACGGCGACGGACGCCCCCCGCTCCCTGGCCAGGGCGGCCACCGCGGCCGTCACGACGGTCTTGCCCACGCCGAAGTCGGTGCCGGACACGACGAGAACGCTCATCGTCCCAGCCTAGAAGCCGCCGCCCGCCATCCCGGTCAGGGACGCCGCAGCCGCGTGACGAACTTGTACCGGTCGCCGCGGTAGAGGGACTGCGCCCACTCCACCGGGTGGCCGTCGGCGTCGAAGGCGTGGCGGGTCAGCAGCAGCATCGGCAGGCCGACGTCCACGCCCAGGGCCTTGGCGTCGTACGGGGTGGCGAGCACGGTCTCGATGATCTCCTCGGCGTCCGTGAGCCGTACGTTGTAGGCGTTGTGCAGCGTCTCGTACAGGGAGGCGTGCACCTCCAGCTCCCGGCGCAGGCGGGGGAAGCGCCGCGCGGACAGGTGGGTGGTGTCGATCGAGACCGGCTCGCCGTTGGCCAGCCGGAGCCGGTGGATGCGCAGCACCCGGCCGCCGGGGTTGATGGCCAGCCGCCGCGCCAGGGCCTCGTCCGCGGTGATGTAGCCGATCTCCAGGATCTTCGTGTCCGGCTCCAGGCCCGCCGTGCGCAGGTCGCCGATGTAGGAGGTGAGCTGGAGCACCTGCGCCACCTTCGGCTGGGCCACGAACGTGCCCTTGCCCTGGATGCGCAGCAGCCTGCCCTCCACGACCAGCTCGGTCAGCGCCTGGCGGACGGTGGTGCGCGAGGTCTCGAACCGCACGGCCAGCGTGCGCTCAGGAGGCAGGGCGGTGCCCGCGGGCAGGCTCTTGGTGAGCTCCAGAAGACTGCGTTTCACGTCGTAGTACTTGGGAACGCGGGGGCCGTCGTCGGTCACGCTCTCACCTTCACTTCTGGCACGGCGGTGAGGGCGTGTCTGATCACCGCGAGATCATCGGAACTCATATCGGCCCGAGCGGTCAACCACCTGGGAGGACGGCATATCCGCACGGAGCGCGCACACCGCCAAGTACGCGCGAATCCGGGCAGCTCAGACTGATTGTGAAGGATATCCACAGCAGCGTGCGCGATCGCAACCGAGGCCGGTGTCAGGCCCGCGTCGTCGAGGAGCCCCCCGCCCGTGTCGATCACCTCCGGCAATGCCCGTGAAGCCCCGTCATGGGGATCGAGCGATCCCGCCGTGTGACGGTTCTCACAGTATGAGATTCCCCGAAAGTCGCACCGGGTGCACGACGACGCACCCGTGCCGCGCCCGTGTCCCGCCGTGCGGAGTCCTTCCCCGGCCAGGAGCTGCGCATTCGATCAGGGGGTCGGTTTGGCTGTTGGCGGCGAAAGCACGCATGATGCACTCGTGCCGACTCTCAGCGACCTCGTCGCCCGCCACACCGCACTCGACGAGGCGGACCTCGACTGGCTGCACTCGCTGGTCTCCGACTGGCAGCTGCTGGCCGACCTGTCCTTCGCCGACCTCATCCTGTGGGCGCCGCTGCTCGGTGAGAACGGCTGGATCGCCATCGCCCAGATGCGTCCCACCACCGGCCCCACCGTCTACCACGACGACATCGTCGGCAGCGTGGCCGCCAAGGGCGAGCGCCACCTCATCGACACGGCCTGGAACGAGCGCCGCATCTGCCGCGAGGGCGATCCCGACTGGTCCACGGGCGTCCCGGTGCGCGAGGAGACGATCCCGGTGCGCCGGGCGGTCGACAACGGCGAGGGCCGCTTCCTCGGGGTGATCCAGCGCTCCACGAACCTGTCCTCGGCCCGCACCCCGTCCCGGCTGGAGCTGACCTACCTGCAGAGCGCGTCCGACCTGGCGCAGATGGTGGCCGAGGGGCGTTTCCCGTTCTCGGGGGAGGAGCCGATCCTGGTCCGCTCGCCGCGCGTCGGCGACGGCCTGCTGCGGCTCGACCGGGCCGGGCGGGTCACCTACGCCTCGCCCAACGCGCTGTCGGCCTACCGGCGGCTGGGCCTGCACGCCGACCTGGTCGGCGCCGAGCTGGGCCGGGTGACGGCGACGCTGTGCTACTCCGACGAGCCGATCAACGAAGATTTGATGATCGTGGCCAGCGGGCGCGCGGCCAAGGAGACCGAGGTCGAGTCGGGCGGCACGATCGTGCAGCTCAGGGCCATCCCGCTGATCGTCGGCGGCGGCCGCATCGGCGCGCTCGTCCTCATCAGGGACGTCACCGAGCTGCGGCGGCGCGAGCGCGAGCTGATGACCAAGGACGCCACGATCCGCGAGATCCACCACCGCGTGAAGAACAACCTCCAGACGGTCGCCGCGCTGCTGCGCCTCCAGGCCCGGCGCCTGCAGGTGCCCGAAGGACGCGAGGCCCTGGAGGAGGCCGTGCGCCGCGTCGGCTCGATCGCCATCGTGCACGAGACGTTGTCGCACGCGCCGGAGGAGTTCGTCGACTTCGACGAGATCGCCGACCGGGTGATCGCGATGGCGGGCGAGGTGTCGGCGGCCGAGGCGGCGGTCACGCCGCGCCGGGTGGGCGCGTTCGGCGTGCTGCCCTCGCTCATCGCCACGCCGCTGGCCATGGCGCTGACCGAGCTGCTGCAGAACGCGTTGCAGCACGGGCGTCCCAGGCGGATGGAGGTGCTGGTCGAGCCCGCCCCCGACCGGCTCAACGTCACCGTCTGGGACGACGGGCGCGGCCTTCCCGCGGACTTCGACCTCGACAAGTCCACCAGTCTGGGGCTGCAGATCGTCCGCACGCTGGTGGAGGGGGAGCTGTCGGGCAAGCTCACGATCGAGCCGCGGGAGGGCGGCGGCACGCACGTCGGGTTGTCGATCCCGTTGCCGTCCGCCTGAGAGTCCGCCGGGCCGGGCGGCCGTCGTCGAGGGCGGCGCCCGGTCCGTACGAGCCTGGCCGCCGCGTACGCGTCGCGACGGGGTCTTGGCGGACACATCGATCACGCCAAGCTGGGCGGCTCCTGCGGGGAAGGCAGGGTCGATCGGAGGGGGATCAGGCGGGGCAGATCAGATGAGGCAGGTCAGGCGGAGGCGCGGGCACGGGCGCGGGCGGTGCGGCGCTTGAGGGCGCGACGCTCGTCCTCGCTCAGGCCGCCCCAGACGCCGGCGTCCTGTCCGGACTCCAGCGCCCACTTCAGGCAGGCGTCGACGGCCGGGCAGGACCGGCAGACCTGCTTGGCCTCGTCGATCTGGCTCAGGGCAGGGCCGGTGTTGCCGATCGGGAAGAACAGCTCGGGGTCCACGTCACGGCAGGCAGCTCGGTGGCGCCAGTCCATGCGTCCACTCCTTAGTAGATGGAACCTTTGGTCGGCTCCGTGCGGCTACTACTTTGTGAAGAGTTTCACTAACTCGCGCGAACAATTACCCGAATCCAGGTGTTGGACCGGGGTTGTCCGCCTGACGGCCGGAGGGCCTTGGGGTTGTTAAAGGTCCTACGTTCCGACGTCAGTCTTGAGCCTTCCAGCCACGGAGAGTGCACGCAAGGGGGTTGGGGCGAAGTTTTGGCGGTTATGGATGTCGGATGCGTCACACAATGACCGAATGTAACCAGCTAGACCAGAACTTGTAACGCGTTCGGGGTAGACCGGAACGTTACGGATTCGCGTTCTCCCAGGTAGTCCCCGTCCAGCTGGAAGGCCACGGGACGGTCGGCGGCGAGGGTGAACTCGGCCTCGTCGTGCAGCTGGACGAGGTGCTTGCCGGACGGGACGGCGTCACTCTCCGTGAGGATCTGCCGGATCAGCCCGGCGATCTGGACGGGCCCCATCCGCCTCAGCCCGAGCAGGTCGAGCCCGGTCTCGAAGCTCGCCCACGGCGTCGGCGTCACCGGCTTGGCCCCCAGGTACGTCCACGGCGAGGTGTTGGAGACGATCGCCATGAACACGCCCTCGGCCGCCGGGATGCCCGGCCCGGACAGGGTCATCGGGGCGTGCCGTTTGTCCGTGGCCAGATAGTGCCGCAGAGCGGTGTTCACGTACCGGGCAGGAGTGGCCTTCCGCCCCGTGCCCCGCAGGCCCTCCACGGCCCGTACGACCTCGGCGTCGTAGCCCATGCCCGCGCAGAACGTGAAGTACCGGCTCTCTCCCTCCCAGAGCGCCTGGCCCAGGCCCACGGTCCGGCGCCGGCCCTCTCGCAGCGCCTCCAGGACCGCGCCGGTGGCCTCGACCGGCTCGTTCGGCAGGCCGAGGGAGCGGGCGAACACGTTCGCGCTGCCGCCGGGGATCACGATCAGTCCGGGACGGCCGGAGCTCGGATCGTCGGCCGGCGGGACGTCGTGGCCGTTGACCGGGTTGAGCAGGCCGTTGACGGTCTCGTTGATCGTGCCGTCGCCGCCGAGCACCGCGACCACGTCGAAGCCCTTGGCGCGGGCCGTGGCCGCCAGCGTCGCGGCGTGCCCCCGGTAGCCGGTCTCCTCCACCGACAGCTCCACGGCCGCGCCCAGCGCGCGGATCAACACGTCCCTCGTGCGGGCGTTGGTGGTGGTGGCCTTGGGATTGACCAGCAACATTGCGCGCATATCGCCAGCGTAGTCGCTGATCGCCGACCCGTTCGGGGTGGGGGAACATCACCGGCGGGACCGGGCCCGGGGGCGGATAGGGTTTGGCTGTGTCGAAGCGTCCGTGGAGTTTGCTCGTCGCCGCCGTCGTCGTGGCCCTGGAGGGGCTCGTCGCGCTCGGGCTCGGCGTCTACGTCGCGGTGGAGACGGTGGTGAGCACGCCTGACAGTCTCACCACGGCCATCGCGGAGTCGGTCTTCGGGCTGCTCATCGGAGCCGGGCTGCTCTGGGTCGCCTGGGGCGGCCTGCTGCGGGCGGAGCGGTGGGGGAGGTCGCCGGGCGTGCTGGCACAGATCTTCCTGCTGCCCGTCGGGGTCACGCTCATCCAGTCGGACCAGCCACTGATCGGCGTGCCGCTGATCGTGGTCGCCCTGACCGGGCTGGTGGCGCTGCTCGCGCCCCCCACCACCCATGCTCTCTACGGGGACGGTTAGTCCTCCGCGGTCAGCCCCTCGCGCAACTGGGCGAGGGTACGGGCCAGCAACCGGGACACGTGCATCTGCGAGATGCCCAGCTCGGTCGCGATCTGCGACTGCGTCATGTTCCCGAAGAACCGCAGCAGCAGGATGCGCTTCTCGCGCGGCGGCAGCCGTTCGAGCAGCGGCTTGAGCGACTCGCGGTATTCGACGCCCTCCAGCGACTCGTCCACGATGCCCAGCGAGTCGGACACCGCCGGGGCGTCGTCGTCGCCGGAGTCGGGCGCGTCGAGGGACACCGTGGAGTAGGCGTTGGCCGACTCCAGGCCCTCCAGCACCTCCTCCTCGGTCATCTTGAGGTAGGAGGCCAGCTCGGCGACCGTGGGCGCGCGGCCCTCGCGCTGCGACAGGTCGCTGATCGCCTTCGTCAGCGAGAGCTTCAGCTCCTGCAGGCGGCGCGGCACCCGGACCGCCCAGCCCTTGTCGCGGAAGTGCCGCTTGATCTCGCCGACGATGGTGGGCGTGGCGTAGGTGGAGAACTCCACCCCGCGCTTGAGATCGAATCGGTCGATCGACTTGATCAGGCCGATCGTGGCGACCTGGGTGAGGTCGTCGAGCCACTCGCCCCGGTTGCGGAAGCGGCGGGCCAGGTATTCGACCAGCGGAAGGTGAAGCTCGACCAGCTCGTCCCTGATGCGCTGGCGTCGCGGTTCCTCGGGACCCAGCTCGGCCAGCTCGGCGAAGAGCAAGCGGGCACGAACCCTGTCGGGTACGGCGTGTTCGCTGGTGGCCATGGCTCCAGTCCTTTCCGTCACGCCGGCCTCGCTGCGCCTCGGCGCTTACGCAGGACGATCGCCATGCGGTCGGGGGAGTCGGTCACGGCGTCGACGTCGTCGGCCAGGGCGGTCAGCACCATCCAGGCGAAGTCGTCGCGCTTGGGGGCGGAGCTGCCGACGGTGGCCACCTCGACGCCGACCTTCATCACGTCGCCGGTCAGCTCGAACTCGGCGGTCAGGTCGGTGCCCGGAACCGCCTCGCTCAGCAACATGGCGCACGCCTCGTCGACCGCGATGCGCAGATCTTCGATCTCGTCCAGGGTGAAGTCAAGCCGGGCGGCCAGGCCGGCGGTGGCCGTGCGCAGCACCGACAGGTAAGCACTCGCGGCGGGGAGCCTGATGCTCACCACATCGCGGATGCCCGCCACACCCTCCGCACGCGTCTCGGTTTCCTCGGTCACGTTCCTCCTCGCGTTTCCGACGCCAACTGCAACTTACCGTCCCCGGGAGGTCCTTGGCGGATTCAGACTCGCCATCAACGGAAAAGGCTCTGTGCGGTCTGGACCGCACAGAGCCTTTTATGCCGTTTAGGCGGCCTTGGTCTCCCAGAAGATCTTGGAGATCTCGTCGATCTTGGCCAGCAGCTCGTCGGCCTTGCCGCCGTCGACGGTGCCCTTGGCGGCCGCGGCGCCCGCGAGCTTGGTGGCCTCCCAGAAGAGCTGGTGCAGCTGGGGGTACTGCTCCAGGTGCGGCGGCTTGAAGTAGTCGGTCCAGAGCACCCACAGGTGGTGCTTGACCAGCTCGGCCCGCTGCTCCTTGATGATGAGCGCGCGGGTGCGGAAGACCGGGTCGTCGCTGGCCTCGTACTTCTCCATGATCGCCTTGACCGACTCGGCCTCGATCCGGGCCTGGGCGGGGTCGTAGACCCCACAGGGCAGGTCGCAGTGGGCGGAGGCGACATGCTTGGGTCGTAGCAGTCGTGCGAGCATCAGAAAGTCCTTCCTTGATGCTGAATCAGCTTGGTCCACAACCGACCTTACTCGGGTCCCAACGCCTGTGGAGTAGGGGGTCTCTGCCCATGAGAGTGCGTGTCGAGGGCGATTCGATGCGTCCGGCGCTGGTTCCCGGCGACTGGCTCCTCGTCCGCCGGGGAGCCGCCGTCCATCCGGGTGACCTCGTCGTGGCCCGGCTGCCCGGCGACCCCGATCAGCTCATCGTGAAACGCGCCCAGTGGCACGGCGAGGGCGGCTGGTGGCTGGAGAGCGACAACCAGCGCGCCGGCGGGCGCCGCGACAGCTGGGACTTCGGGCCGGTCGAGGAGATCGTCGGGCGCGTCGTCCTGCGCTACTGGCCGCTGGTGCGCCGCAGGTGACCTCCCAGAGGCCCCCTCAGCCCTCCTGGGCGCTCCTGCGGCGCCGGTAGGCCGCCACGTTGGCGCGCGTGGCGCAGCGGGGGGAGCAGTAGCGGCGGGAGCGGTTGGAGGAGGTGTCGAGGAAGGCGCGGGCGCAGCGCGGCTCGTGGCAGCGGCCCAGCCGGTCGGCGCCCACCTCGGCGACGACGGCGGCCAGGCCCATCACCGCGCTGGCGGCGGAGTCCTCGGCCAGGTGGAGGTGCCAGCCCTGGCCGTCGTGGTCCGACAGCCGCGGGTGCACCGGATAGCGCACGAGCAGGGCGTTGAGGCGCTCGGCCACGGCGCGCGCGTCGCCCGCGACGTCGAACACGGCGGCCAGCTCGGCGCGCAGGGCGGTCAGCTCCGGGGGAGGGGCGGGATCGTTGATCAGGCGGACCGCCCACTCTGCGTAAGAGGTCAGGTCCATGCGGGAGTATTACACGAGTCGCCGGGCCCCCGGCACCACCGGGGGCCCGGACGGCTCACTCCTCCGGGTGCAGCACCCGGTGCAGGAACGTGCGGGTGCGCTCGTGCCGCGGGTCGCCGATCACCTGGGCGGGCTCGCCGTCCTCGACGACGACGCCGCCGTCCATGAAGACCACCCGGTCGGCCACCTGGCGGGCGAAGCCCATCTCGTGGGTGACCACGAGCATGGTCATGCCCTCCTCGGCCAGCTTGCGCATGACCGTGAGCACGTCGCCGACCAGCTCGGGGTCGAGCGCCGAGGTGGGCTCGTCGAACAGCATCAGGTCGGGGTTCATGGCCAGCGCCCTGGCGATGGCCACCCGCTGCTGCTGCCCGCCGGAGAGCTGGGTGGGGTAGGAGTCGCACTTGGCGCCGACGCCCACCTTCTCCAGGTTCTCCCGGGCCACGACCTCGGCCTCCCGCCTGCCGCGCTTCAGCACGCGCTGCTGGGCGATCATGACGTTCTGCAGCGCGGTCATGTGCGGGAACAGGTTGAACTGCTGGAAGACCATCCCGATGCGGCGTCGTACGGCGTCGATGTCCACGTCGGGGTCGGTCACCTCCACGCCCTGCACGAACACCTTGCCCTTGGTGGGCTCCTCCAGCAGGTTCACGCAGCGCAGCAGCGTGGACTTGCCCGAGCCGGACGGGCCGATGACGCACACCACCTGGCCCGGCTCGACCGTCATGTCGATGCCCTTGAGCACCTCGTTCCGGCCGAAGTACTTGTGCAGCCCTCGTAGCTCGATGGCGTGCGTCATTGGCTCCTCCGCTTACGCCCCTCGAGCCGGGACGCGAGGTAGCCCAGCGGGATCGTGACGATCAGGTACGTCACGCCGGCGACCATGATGGGCGTGGCGTTGGCGTACTGGGAGGCCAGGTCGTTGCCGAACTTGGCCAGCTCGACGTACTCGCCCGAGACGCCCAGGAACAGCACCAGCGAGGAGTCCTTGAGCAGGGACACGAACTGGTTGGTGGTCGGCGGGATCACCATGCGGATGGCCTGCGGGATGACCACCGTCACCTGCGCCCGGGTCGCGGACATGCCGAGCGACCTGGCGGCCTCCGTCTGGCCCTTGGGGACCGCCTGCAGGCCCGCCCGGAAGACCTCCGCCTGGTAGGCGGCGCCGACCAGGCCGAGGCCCAGGATGCCCTGTCCGTACGTGCCGAACGGCACCTCGAACCCGGGCAGCGCCAGCGGCAGGAAGGTGATCATCAGGAAGATGAGCAGCGCCGGCAGGCCGCGGAAGATCTCGATGTAGACGGTCGCGATCCACCGGTACGGCCGCACCTGCGACAACCGCATGAGCGCGAGCAGCAGCCCGAGCACGAACGCGAAGACGAAACCGCCCACCGTGTAGATGATCGTGTTGCGCAGCGCGATCGTGAACAGGTCGGGCAGCGCCTGCTTGGCCACGTCGGCCTTGGCGAAGTTCTGGGCGAGGCTGGCCCAGTCGGCGTACAGGACGACAGCGACGAGCACGACGGCCAGCACGACGTACTGGACGGCCCGCGTGATGCGCTGTTTCTTCCGAGGGCTGAGCCCGGCCCGGCCGGGCTCAGCGGTCGTCGGCTGGTCGGCCATGGATCAGCCCAGCTCGCCGGGCTTCTTGCCGAACCACTTCACGTAGATCTTCTCGTAGTTGCCGTCCTGCTTGGCCTTGGTGATCTCTTCGTTGATCGTCTTGAGCAGGGTCGGGTCGGCGCCCTTCTTCAGGCCGATGCCGTACTGCTCGCCGGTGTCCAGGCTGGCGATCAGCTCGAACTTCTCGGCGATCTCGGGCTTCTTCAGCCAGGTCAGCACCACGGGAAGGTCCTGGACGATCACGTCGGCCTGCCCGGCCTGCAGGGCCAGCAGCTCCTTGGCCGAGTCGGCGTACTCGGTGGGGTTGAAGCCCTGCTTCTTGACGTAGTCGAGGCCGGTCGTGCTGGCCTGCGCGCCCAGCTTGAGGTTCTTGGCCTTGACGTCCTCGAGGGACTTGGCGCCCGAGCCCTTCTTGGCCAGCAGCGCCTGGGTGGCGTCGAAGTAGGGCTCGGAGAAGTCGATGTTCTGCTTGCGCTCGTCGGTGATCGTCATGCCGGCGGCGGCCACGTCGCACTTGCCCGCGGCCATGGCGGCGCCGCTCTTGATCACCGCGAAGTCGATGTCCACGATGTTCTGGGTCACGCCGAGCTTCTTCGCGGCGAGGTCGACGATGTCCACGTCGAACCCGACGATCTTGCCGCTGTCGTCCTTGAACTGGAACGGCTCGTACGGGATGTTCGTGCAGACCGTGAGCTTGCCGGGCTGGACGAGCTTCACGCCGCCGGCCGCGGAGGCGCTCGCGCCGGTCGTGCTGCCGGAGGAGCCTCCGGTGTCGCTGCCACAGGCGCTGAGGGCGAGAGCGGCGGTCAGGGCGAGCGCGCCGACAGCGTAGCCACGGCGGCCCTTGGGGCTGAGGGCCATGTACGGCCTCCTCGAAAGAGTTATGCCACGTAACTTGCGTTTTGTGCAGTTTAAATGGGGTTTAGCTGCGGTCCGTCATCCTGCGTTTAACGATGCGTCAACGGAACGGCGTCGGCTCCGACACCATCGACCATCTCACCATGTGGCACTATGGGGAGACGGGTGACCCCCGTAACCCCTCAGAGACGACCGACGAGGGGGAGCTTGGCAGCTACCGAAGCCAGCCCACTCGCGCTCGTACGCCGAAGGTCTCTTCCGCTCCGATGAATACAGGGGTCGCTGTGTCTGCCACGCCCGCTTCTGCTTCCGTCGAACCGCTCGACCTCGATCCGGCCTTCGCGCTCCACCGCGGGGGCAAGCTGGAGGTCCGCTCGACCATTCCGGTCCGCGACGCCGACGACCTGTCGCTCGCCTACACGCCCGGCGTCGCCCGGGTCTGCACCGCCATCGCCGACAATCCTTCGCTGGTCAACGACTACACCTGGGTCTCCAACGTGGTCGCCGTCGTCACCGACGGCACCGCCGTGCTCGGCCTGGGCGATATCGGGCCGTCGGCCGCCATGCCGGTCATGGAGGGCAAGGCGCTGCTGTTCAAGGAGTTCGGCAACGTCGACGCCGTCCCGATCTGCCTCGACTGCACCGACGTCGACGCGCTGGTCGAGACCGTCGTGCGCCTCGCGCCGTCGTTCGGCGGCGTCAACCTGGAGGACATCAGCGCCCCGCGCTGCTTCGAGGTGGAGGACCGGCTGCGCGACCTGCTCGACATCCCGGTCTTCCACGACGACCAGCACGGCACCGCCATCGTCGCCCTGGCCGCCCTGCGCAACGCCGCCCGCCTGACCGGCCGCGCGCTCGGCGACCTGCGCGCCGTCGTGGCCGGCGCCGGCGCGTCCGGCGTCGCCGTCACCCGCATCCTGCTGGGGGCCGGCATCGGCGACATCGCGGTCGCCGACTCCAAGGGCATGATCTACGAGGGCCGCGAAGGGCTCAACCCGGTCAAGGAGGCCCTGGCCCGCGAGACCAACCGGGCCGGCCACACCGGCTCCACCGAGGAGGCCCTGGCCGGCGCCGACGTCTTCCTCGGGCTGTCCGGCTCGACCGTGTCCGAGGCGGCCATCGCGTCCATGGCGCCCGACGCCATCGTCTTCGCGCTGTCCAACCCCACCCCGGAGGTCCATCCCGAGGTGGCCGCCAGGCACGCCAGGGTGGTCGCCACCGGGCGCTCCGACTTCCCGAACCAGATCAACAACGTCCTGGCCTTCCCGGGGGTCTTCCGCGGCGCCCTCGACGTGCGGGCCACGACGATCACCGAGAACATGAAGGTGGCCGCCGCCGAGGCGCTGGCCGCCGTCGTCGGCGACGACCTGTCGGCCACGTACGTCATCCCGAGCCCGTTCGACCGGCGGGTGGCCCCCGCGGTGACCGCCGCCGTGGCCGCCCAGGCCCGCGCCGACGGCGTCGCGCGCGCCTGATCCGCCGTCACGAGCGGGGGCCGATCGGCCCCCGCTCGTTCTTTTCCGGCATCCGCCCAGGTCAGACGACATTGCGGTTTCCCGCCCGCGGCATGGGTAGGTGAGTTCCCCGTCCAGGTGAGCCGGGTCCAGGTCCTGACCCCGAGCAGGACCGGCGAAGGGATTGCGATGGAGTTCGCGTGACCTTTGGGAACTGCCGAAAAGCCTTTACGCAACGTGCTATAAAAATAGCTCTCTGTAAGGATGCGGGCGCCGACTCCTGTGACGAGGAGAGCGATGGAACGCGAGCCTAACCGACTGCTCCAGCAGCTCATCGCGGAGGCGGGTTTCTCCCACAAGGGATTGGCCAGGCGCCTCAACGACCTGGGGGCCGCGCGCGGCACCCCGGGTCTGAAGTACGACCACAGCTCTGTGCTGCGGTGGATCGGGGGTCAGAAGCCACGGGATCCCGTCCCGTGCCTGCTCACGGAGATATTCGCGCTGCGGCTCGGCCGCCCGGTGAGCTCGGAGGACCTGGGCATGCCGACCAACCTCACGCCCCTCGATCTCGGTCAGGAGTTCACCCACACGTGGCAGGAGGGGGTCGCGACCGTGACGGCGTTGTGGCGGGCCGACGTGGAGCGACGGAGGTTTCTGATCGACTCCACCTTCGCGATCGGGGCAGGATCCGTCGGAGCCATCCGCTGGCTGACGGCGCCTCCCGAAGGGCGTCCCAACGGCACCGGGGCGCGCCGGGTGGGCAGGGCCGACATCGCCGCGATCCACGAGGTGACCCGGTCCTTCGGCGAGCTCGACAACCGCTTCGGCAGCGGCCGCGTCCGCTCGTCCGTCGTGAAGTACCTCGACACCGCCGTCTCCCCGCTGCTCAAGGACGGCAGCTACGGGGAGTCCACCGGCAAGCAGCTGGCCGCCGCGGCCGCCGAGCTCACCCGTCTGGCCGGCTGGATGGCCTACGACATGGAGCAGCACGGCCTGGCCCAGCGCTACCTCATCCAGGCCCTCCGCCTGGCCAGGGGCGCCGACGACCACACCCTGGGCGGCGAGATCCTGGCCGGCATGGCCCACCAGGCCATCTACATGGGCCAGCCGGCCCACGCCCTCGACCTGGCCAGGGCCGCCCAGCTCGCGGCCCGGCGGGCCGGCGTCCAGACCCTGCTGGCCTCCGCGCAGGTCCTGGAGGCCCACGCGCACGCGGGCCTCGGCGACCCGAGGTCCTGCGGGGCCTCCCTGCACCAGGCCGAACTGGCCTTCGACGCCCGCAGGCCCACCGAGGAGCCGCGCTGGCTCAGCTACTTCGACGAGGCCTACCTGTCGGCCAAGTTCGCCCACTGCTTCCGCGACCTGGGGGAGGGGGAGCGCACCGTACGGCTGGCGCGGCGCTCCCTCGACATGGACACCCGGTACGTGCGGGGGCGCATGTTCAACCTGTCCCTGCTGGCTGCCGGGCTGCTGGAGTGCGGCGAGCTGGAGGAGGCGTGCCAGGCGGCGGGCAACGCGCTGGCGCTGGCGGGGGAGCTGCAGTCGGCGCGGTCCCGGTCGTACGCGGCCGACCTGCGGCGGCGGCTGGAGCCCTACAAGAACGAGCGGGCCGTCATGGCGCTGCGGGAGCGTACGCGCGAGCTCACGTCCGTGTGACGGCCCCGGGACGGGCGAAGCCCCGGGCCGCCTCTGTGGCGGTCCGGGGCTTCGCCGGTGGTCCTACTTGAGCAGTTCGCCGTTCGGGCCGACGACGCTCTTGGTCTCGGCGTAGTTGGCCTTGTTGTAGACGTCGGCCACCTCGCCGTCGAAGTAGGCGGAGCTGATGAAGTCGATCCGGTCGTTGCCGTCCTGGTCGTGGAACAGGCTCGTCACGCCGTTGACGTAACCGGTGCGCTTGCCGTTGTCGTACTTCATGAGCCAGGGGCCGCCGTCGGCGCCGCCGGTCATGGAGCACTTGAGCACCTGGTGCTCCTCGACCCGGAAGGTGTTGACCTGGTACGTCTTGGTGCCGGTCTTGCCGGAGCACCACTTCGGGGTCACGCCGGTGTAGGGCTTGTCGCCGTCGGGGTGGCGGGCGGCGGGGTAGCCGAAGACGGTGACCTTCTGGCCGCGCGGCTGGTTCCACGCGAAGCCCTGCCCGCCGACGACGTCGCCGAGCCGGCCCATGTCCTTGGCGACGCCGATGACGTACTCCGGCATGAAGTACTTGCGCGACGTGCCGGGCTTCACCCACTTCTGCGTGTAGAAGTGGGTGATCGTGAAGTTGCCGAACTTGTCGGTGCCCTTCTTGCCGAGCCCCTTGTAGGCGTCGAGCTGGGTCTTGGTGACCTGCTCGACGACCGGCTCGCCGAACTTGTAGCCGTTCCCCTTGCCGACCTTGGCGGCCTTGTACGCCTCCTCGCCGACCTCGACCTTCTCCAGCACGGCGTTCGGATAGTCAGGCCCGACGACGTCGGCCGGCTTGTCCTCGCCCTCCGACCAGCAGTCGCCCAGGTTCAGCAGGCACTTCTCGAACTCCTTGGCGTCGATCTCGCGCGGCTTGATCCACTTGTCGCCGCCCCACGCCTTGAACTCCTTGGCCTCCACCTGCTTCTCGCCGGCCAGGGCGAAACCGTTGTGGACGGCGACGAAGGCGAAGTCCCCGTCGTAGTCGTCGTAGGTGTCGAGGTCATAGGCGGTGAAGGCGTAGGCGCCGACGTAGACGCCCCAGGGGGCCTTGCCCTGGTAGTAGCCGGGTACGAACACCCACTTGCTGTAGACGTCCTTGGCGGTCTCGTAGACGCAGTGGCCGGCGGTCGCCACCAGGTTCCTGTTGCGCGCCTGGATCGAGGTCGCCGAGCACCAGCGGTACTTGCCGGCGCTGTCGACGAAGAAGACCTTGCCGATGGTCTTGGGCAGGTTGACGTTCTTGCTCGCGCTGGGCTTCGGAGCGCCGGTGGGGGCGGTCAGGCCGGGCTTGCCGTCGGGCGCGGCGTTCTCCTCGCCGCGGGCGGCGACCAGCTTGGTGACGTCTTTGGCGTCCCACTGGTACTCGGTCGCCTTGCGCAGCGCGGCGCCGTTGGCGTCGAGCCAGAAGTACGCGGCGCTGTAGGCGTCCGAGGGCTTGGCGGTGAGGTCGTCGGTGACCCAATGGGGGTTGGCGTCGGCGGGGACGGCAAGCGCGGCGGCGCTCAAGCTGGCAGCAGCGAGGGGGATGAGCAGGCGCTTCAAGGGAGGCTCCACACGGGTTGTCAAGAAGGGCGTCAAAACCCTATCGACCCTTAAGTCACTCTGGTAAGGGTTCTTCTCGGTTTGTCGCCGGAAAGGCCGAAGGGCCCGGCAGATGCCGAGCCCTTCGGGTAAAGCGGGGTTGAGCGGAGGTTTGGACCCTCAGCCCGGTGTCATACCGAAGATCAGCTGTCGGCCTTCGGGATGAGGCTGCCCGACCACACCTTCGCCGCCGAGGAGTAGACCGCGTTGGTCTCACCATCGAAGTACGGCGAGGACATGTAGTCCCAGCGGTCGTTGCCGTCCGTGTCGTACAGAACGCTGGTCACGCCGTTGACGTAGCCCATGCGCTTGGCGTTGCTGTACTTGAGGAGCCACGGGGCGCCGTTGTAGCCGCCGGTGACGGCGCACTTCAGCGAGATGTGCTCTTCGATCTTCAGGCTCGGAACCTTGGTGGCCTTCGCACCGGTCTTGCCGTAGCACCACTTCGGCGTCACGCCGGAGTAGGGCTTCGAACCGTCGGGGTGCTTGGCGAAGGGGTAGCCGAAGGTACGGACGTACTTGCCGGTCGGCTGGTTCCAGGCGAAGCCCTGGCCACCGACGTTGTCGCCCAGGCGGCCGACGTCCTTGATCTCGTGAACGTAGATGAAGAAGTCGGTGCGGAGGAACTTGAACTCGGTGCCCGGCTTGTACCACTGCTGCGTGTAGTAACGCGTGATGGTGTAGTTGCCGGCGGAGTCCACGTTCTTCTCGCCCGGGCCACGGTACTGCAGGTACTCGTGCTTGGTGACCTGCGAGGTCTCCGGCTCGCCGTACTTGGCGCCGTTGGCCTTGCCAACGGGAGCCCTCCACCAGGTGGACTTGCTGACCTCGACCTTTTCGACAACAGCGCCGGGGAAGTCGGGGCCGACCTTCTCAGCGCGGCTGCCCGGGTCGACCGAGTAGTACTCGGTGGTCTTCGGGTCGAGCTTGCCCTTGACGTACTCTTCCCGGGTCACCTGGGTGACCTTGGGCTCCTTCTCGCCCTTGTAGGCGTCGAACTCGGCCTTGGTGACCTGCTTCGCCTTGTTGAGGACGCCGCCGACACCGTTGTAAACGGTGACGAACGCGTAGTCGCGGTCGAAGTCCTCGTAGTTCGAGAAGTCGTAGTGCGTGAAGGCCTGCTTGCCCACGTAGATGCCCCAGGGAGCCTTGCCCTGGTAGTAACCCGGGACGAAGACCCAGCGGGAGACGACCTCGTCGTTGGCGGCGATGTCGTACACGCAGTGACCAGCGGTCGCAACCAGGTTGCGGTACTGGGACTGGATGGAGGTGCCGGAGCACCAGTACAGCTTGCCGTCGCGGCCCTCGAAGAACACCTTGCCGATGGACTTCGGCAGGTTCACGTTCTGGGACTTGACCGTGGTGGTCTTCTCGGCGCCGATCGGCTCAGACTGGCCGGGCTTGCCGTCAGCGACGTACCCACCCTTCTGAACGATCTTCTTGACGTCCTTGTTGTCCCAGTAGTACGCCGTAGCGCCCTTCAGGGCAGCGTTGTCGGACTTGGTCCAGAAGTCCAGGACCTCAGCGGCCTTCTGCTCGCTGGCAGCGAGAGCGGCGGCGTCGACGTCCGGGTCGGCCTGGGCGGCACCGGCGAGGCCGGCAGCCAGCAGACCGGTGGCCAGCAGGGCGCCACCGGCGGGGAGGAGGATGCGCTTCAAGGTAACTCCTTGCGCTGTCGTGGAACGCCTCTTGCGTCCCATGCGTCAGTAAAGGGATAGCCAGGAACATACAGTGTCGATCTTGAACTCGGGTAGCCGCTTTGAGAGGAAAAGATGCGACAAGCCGGGCGTTATCGTTCTGTGATGTTTAGGTCCCTGGTGCGTAGGAGTCGGTAGAAGTCGGGCTTCCGGCTGTTTGCCCTGATCAACATAAAGAAGGTGTGAGCCGGTTCGGCGGGCCCGGCGGCTGCCCTTGATCCGGTTCACTCGGGCAGTGTGACGCAGATCACATTGGGTTGATGGCACCGATTCGGCGTCGCATGCGTCCAAACGCCTTCACTTTCCGGCCCGGAAACGCCGAAGGGCCCGGCGGATGCCGGGCCCTTCGGTTGCTGACGGTACCTACGAACGGTCAGGACCGGTCGTCGGAAGCCGTCATTCAGACGATCTTGCCGGACCAGACGTTGGCGGCAGCCTTGTAGACGACGTTCGTCTCACCGTCGAAGTACGGCGAGGAGATGTAGTCCACGCGGTTGTTGCCGTCCTGGTCGTTGAAGGTGCTGGTGACACCGTTCAGGTAGCCCAGGCGCTTGGCGTTGCTGTACTTGAGGAGCCAGGGACCACCGTCGGCGCCCTCGGTCATGGCGCACTTGAGCGCCACGTGCTCCTCGATCTTCTTGGCGGCCGAACCGACCAGCTTCTTGGTGGTCTTGCCGTAGCACCACTTCGGCGTGATGCCGGTGTAGTTCTTGTGGCCGTCGGGGTGCGGCGCGGCCGGGTAGCCGAACACGCGGACGTACTTGCCGGTGGGCTGGTTCCACGCGAAGCCCTGGCCGCCGACGTTGTCGCCGAGGCGACCGGCGTCCTTGGCGAAGCCTTCGACGATGAAGAAGACGGTCTTGTAGTACTTGGTGTCCGAGCCCGGCTTGTACCACTGCTGCACGTAGAAGTGCGTGATGGTCCAGTTGCCACGGGCGTCCTTGACGACCTTGGCCGGGTACTTCGCGGCGTCCTTCTTCTGGTTCTCCAGGTAGGTGGAAGCCTGCGAGTCGGTCACGATCTCGGTGACGGGCTCACCGAACTTGAAACCGTTGCCCTTGCCGACCCGAGCGGCCCGGTAGGTGCTCTCGCTGACCTCGACCTTGCCGGCCTCGGCGCCGGGGAAGTCGGGGCCGGTCGCCTCAGGCGCGGTGCCCCGCTTGACCCAGAAAGCCTCCGTGGAGGTCGGGTCGAGCTTGCCCTTGCGGAACTCCTCGCGGCTGATCTCGACGTCCTTGGCGTCCTTGACGCCCTGGTACTTGTCGAACTCGGCCTTGGAGACCTGCTTGGAGGTGCCGCTGCCGAGCTGCACGCCGTTGTACACGGTCACGAACGCGTAGTCGCGGTCGAAGTCCTCGTACACGTCGAAGTCGTAGTGGGTGAAGGCCTGCTTACCCACGTAGATGCCCCACGGAGCCTTGCCCTGGTAGTAGCCGGGGACGAAGACCCACTTGGACATGACGTCGGCGTTGGCGCCGGTGTCGTAGACGCAGTGACCGGCCGTGGCGACCAGGTTGCGGTACTTCGACTGGAGCGAGGTGGCGGAGCACCACTTCTTCTCGCCCTTGCCGTTGACGAAGAACACCTTGCCGATGGTCTTCGGCATGTTGACGTTCTGCGTCTTGGCGGTGGTCTTCTTCTCCTCACCAATCGGGGCAGTGGTGCCCGGCTTGGTGTCGGCGCTGTAGCCGCCCTTGCTCTGCAGCTTGGCGACGTCCGCCTTGTCCCAGACGTTGGACTCGGTGGCGGCCCGGAGGGCGGCACCGTTGCTCTCGGCCCAGAACTGGGCGATGGCCTTCGCGTTGGCCGCGCTCGCCGCCATCGCGTCGGTGGAGATGTCGCTGTCGGCCGAGGCCGTACCGGCGAGGCCGGCGGCCAGGAGGCCGGTAGCCAGGATGGCGCCACCGGCGGGGATGAGGATGCGCTTCAAGGGAACTGCTCCTTGGTCTGTCGTGGGACGCAACAGGTGTCCCATGCGTCAGTAAAGGGATAGCAAGGAACATAGCCAGTGATCTCCGCAGGTGAAAGCCGTTCTGAGGGGATCGGTAAGGGCCCGTTTCGCCGTTACCGTGCTGTTATCTGTCAGAGGCTTTGGCGTGATGTTACCGGAAAGAGATGTTTCCGCTGGCCCTGAGGGGAATCTGTCGATCGGGACGAAAGTTCCGTTAGGGATCTGTTGCTCTCTGTGACCGGATGAATGTGAGCCAGATCACAGGAACCAGATTGGGGCCCCATCCGTCTAAATCGGCCCGCCGCTCACAGGTGATCTTCGGGTTCGCCGCAGAGGCCTTCAGGTTTCGACAATCTGCCCGATTTTGTAGGGCTCTGAGGTCCTGCCTGCCCTGCGTGGTGTGTGGCTATTTGGGGTGTTTGTCGCTTTTGGGCATGGCGAAGCCAGGGCGGGTGGCGCTGGGGGACCTGAAGGGTCAGGGCAGAAGGATGGTGCGGACCGTCCGCCAGGAGGCCGCGTCGGCCGCGTTCAGCAGGCCCAGCTTGGGGACGGACGGGCTGTACGGGGTGGCGTCGAGGTGGCGGGCGGCGCCGCCGGCCTCCGTCAGCAGCAGGACGCCCGGCGCGTGGTCCCAGGGGAGCGTCCGGTGGAACAGCAGGAAGTCCTGATCGCCGTTCAGGAGGCGGGGATAGTCCACGCCGGCGCACTTAGTCCCCGGAGTGAGGGCGGCGAAGCGGGGTTCGGCCGCCGCCACGCGGGCCTTGGCGTCGTCGTCCAGGAAGCGGGTGAGGACGGCGCCGCGCAGCCGGGCGGGGTCAGCGGGAGGCGCGGCGCGATGGACGGGGATGCCGTTCCGCCAGGCACCGGAGCCGAGCTCGGCGACGTAGACGTCGTCCTCGGCCGGCCGCACGATCCAGGACGCGACCGTCTGGCCCGACCGGACCAGGGCTGCCATCACCGCGTACTCCGGGCGGCCCGCGACGAAGTTGGCCGTGCCGTCCAGGGGGTCGACCAGCCAGGCGGTGGGGGCGTCGTGCAGGGCGGACAGGAGCGCCGGGTCGGCGGAGGCCGCCTCCTCGCCGACGACGGGGGCGTCCAGGAGGGCGCGGAGGCGGCGGCTGATCAGCTCCTCGGCCTCGCGGTCGGCCACGGTGACCACTTCGCCCGGGGTCTTCTCCGAGACGTCGCCGGCGGAGAGGGCGCGGAACCGGGGGAGGATCGCGATCTCGGCGGTCTCGCGAAGGATCTCGGTCACCGCGTCGATCAGCATGGGTCTCATGCTAGACATCGGGCGCTATGGGGCTGAAGGGGGTCTTTGTCCGTGGGGGCGGTCCACAGGTGGGCGTGCCAGTGCAGCACGCTTGCCTGTGGTCGGCGGGGCCGCCCCTGCTCGTTTCGGTCCTTGGGCCGGGGTTTCGGGCAGGGGCCGGCTGTCGCGGTCTCGGCTAGATGGTGGCGATTCCGGCGGCGCGCAGCTCGGTGCCGGTGAAGCGGAGCGTCCCGGCGTCGGGGTTCTTGGAGTCGCGTAGCGCGTAGGCGTCGTCGATGCCGGGGATCTGCGCGATCAGGACGCAGGTCTCCACGTGCTCGCCCTGTGGACCGCCGCCGCGAAGCTGGGTGAAGGGCACGTCATCGAGGTTGCCGACGTACAGGTCTGTCATGAGTGCTTCCTTTCGTCTCGTCAGCGGCCCTCGGGGGGATCGCCTGGAAGATACAAGCACTAGACATGATAAGACCTCCCCATACCTTGAACGAGGTCGTCATTTGTCCTTGTAGGTTCTGCGTCCCTTAGCGTTTTTCTATGGCCTTGGTGGACAAAAGCGACCGCATCGACCATGTCGGACCGAACCTGGTGTGGCGGCAACTGGCCGAGGACGTCGAGAACGACATCGCCTCCGGCGCGCTGGCTCCCGGCGCCAAGCTGCCCGCCGAGCTGGAGCTGGCGAGCCAGTACGGCGTCTCCCGGGTGACGGTCCGGCGCGCGGTCAAGGATCTGGCGGAGCGCGGCCTGCTGGTCGTCGTCCATGGGCGGGGGACGTTCGTGTCGCGCGGCTCCGCGTAGGTGGGCCTGGCGCTGGGGCGCCCGCTACTTGGCGCCGGCGAGCCGTCTGGCCCGCTCGTTCTGTCTTGGGTGGTCACCAGCTGCGGACGCGGGGGCGGCGGCGCATGCGTTCCAGCATCGCCTCGTTGAAGGCCGCGGACACGGAGGCGAACTCACCGTCCTCGACCGCTCGGTCGACGTACGCCTTGACGTGGGGGTCGAGGGTGATCGTGACCTCCGGGGCCGTCGTGGCGGGAGCGATCGCGGGCTCGTCCTGGTCCTCGGTCATACCGACATCTTGCGCCACAAGGACTGGCGAATCACGCCCCGAAACGCTGCATATTCGACAGGCGCTACCCGGGCCGTTGCGGCCAGATCCGGGTTCGTCGGGCATGGGCTCCCAGGAAGCCCGGCAAATGAGGGGTGCGCAACGGGCGCAGGGGGTCACGGCTTCTTGCCGAGAACGCGGAGCCGGGAGATGGGCGCGGTGGGTGACCGCGGCTTTCCGGTGGGGACAGGTGAGGGCCCCGGCGGCAAGGAGCAACGCCGGGGCCCTCTCTCCCCTGGTGAGGGTCTACTTGTAGAGCTCTCCGTCAGGCCCCACGATCTTCCCCGACGGGAAGTTGGTGGCCGCCTTGTACACGGCCGCCGTCTCGCCGTCGAAGTACGGCGAGGTGATGTAGTCGATGCGGTCGTTGCCGTCCTGGTCCGCGAAGGTGCTGGTGACACCGTTCACGTAGCCGAGGCGCTTGGCGTTGCTGTAGTTCAGCAGCCACGGGCCGCCGTCGTAGCCGGGGGTGACGGCGCACTTCAGGCCGACGTGCTCCTCGATCTTGAGCCAGGACGCGCCCACGGCCTTGGCCGTCGTCTTGCCGTAGCAGTGCTTCGGCGTGACACCGCTGTACGGCTTGCTGCCGTCGGGGTGCGGGGCCGCCGGGTAGCCGAAGGTGCGGACGAACTTGCCCGTCGGCTGGTTCCAGGCGAAGCCCTGGCCGCCCACGGCGTCGCCGAGCCGGCCGGCGTCCTTGGACAGCAGGATGTAGTAGTGGCCGCCCCATGCGCGCTTCGGGCCGCTGAAGCGCTCGAAGTCCTTGCGGTCCACCTGCTTCACGCCGTCGAACTGGATGCCGTTGTAGACGGTGACGAACGCGTAGTCGCGGTCGTAGTCCTCGTAGTTGTCGAAGTCGTAGTGGGTGAAGGCCTGCTTGCCCACGTAGATGCCCCAGGGGGCCTTGCCCTGGTAGTAGCCCGGGACGAAGACCCAGTTGGACAGCGTGTCGCGGTTGCTGTCCGTGTCGTACACGCAGTGGCCGGCGGTGGCGACCAGGTTGCGGTTGCCCGACTGGATGGAGGTGGCCGAGCACCAGCGGAACTTGCCGGACCCGTCGACGAAGAAGACCTTGCCGATGCTCTTGGGCAGGTTCACGTTCTGGGACGCGCCGGCCTTCTGGGCGCCGGTCGGCGCGGTCATGCCGGGACGGCCGTCGGGGTCGTAGCCGCCCTTGGAGACGACCTTCCGCACTTCCTTGGAGTCCCAGGTGTACTGCGTGGCCTGGCGGAGGGCGGCGCCGTTGGAGGCGATCCAGAAGGAGGCGATCGAGGCGGCCTGGGAGTTGCTGCCGGCCATCGGGTCGTGGGAGACACCGCCGTCGGCCTGGGCGGTGGCGGAGAGCCCGGCGGCCAGAAGGCCGGTCGCCACGACCGCGCCGCCGACGGGGAGGAGGATTCGCTTCAAGGTAACTCCAGGTTGCGCTGACAGGAGGCGCCTCTTGCACCCCGAAATTCAGCAAACGGACGACCCGGAACCTATAACGCTGACAGGGCGATTGGAAATTTTCGGTAGATCGTGTCAGCGCTCCCAGGTAGCCCCGTTACCGTACCGAGATCAATGGATCGGCTGATCACGTCTTGTGATCACCTGGTTGCATGTGACTTACGCCACATTTCCCGGCGTGGTGAGCGAGGCGGCGCGTCGGTAGACCTCAGCGGTGGTCGTGTCGAAGTACGGCGACGACACCGCGTCGTAGGCGCCCTTGGCGTCGGTGTTCCAGGTCAGGCTGTTGACGCCGTTCATGCTGCCGAGCCCGCGGGCCGCGTCGTAGCCGACCAGCCAGGGGCCGCCGCTGGCGCCGGGGCTGAAGCCGCATGGCTGGAGCCGGACGCCCTTCTGCAGGTCCCGCGCGGGAGCCACGGTCCAGTACGTGACGCTGCCCTGGCACGTCCGCAGCGTCTTGCCGTCGAACGGATGGGAGCCGTCGGGCTGCGCGCCGGCCGGGAAGCCGAACGCCGTCATGGGGGTGGCCGCCGGCTTCCTGTTGATCTCCAGCCCCTGGCCGCCCACGTTGTCCTGGAGCCGGCCGACGTCCTTCATCGTGTACGTGCCGTCCTTGGCCTGCTCCCAGACGAACCCGCGGTGCACGGTCACGAACGCGTAGTCGAAGTCGTAGTCGCCCTTGCCGGACCAGTCCTCGTGCATGCTGAGCGCGGCGCCCACGTAGATCCCGTCGGGCGTCTCGCCGTTGGGGCCGGGATTGGGGACGAAGATCCAGTATTCGGCGGCCTTGGCCTGGCGGGAGTCGTACGCGCAGTGGCCGGCCGTGGCCACGACGCTGCGGTTGCGGGCGGCGACCGCGCTGGCCGAGCACCAGTACTGCTTGGCGCCGAACTTGAAGAAGACCTTGCCCATGGTCTTGGCGGCGCCGCCCCGCCTGGGCGGCACGGGCGCCGTGCCCTGCGTCGCGGACGTCCGCCGCACCGCCGTCACGGGCGAGGCGGGCCCGGAGACGGCGCCGGCCGAGGACGTCGGGGCCGCCTGCGCGCCCGGCGTGGCGGGGCTGTAGCTGTCGGCCTGCTTGAGCTGGTCGGGGCGCCAGTAGTCGGCGACCTTCTTCATGTCGGCGGCGGTCTTGGCCAGCGTGACGCCGAAGACCCTGCTCGTCGGCGCGGCGTTCGCGACCCCCGTGAGGGCAGGCAGCAACAGCAGCGCGCCGCCCAGGGCGGCCGCCGCCAGTTGCCTGGCCCGGGAGATCATGAAATGCCTTTCTTAGGGTCGTAAGGGTGGATTTTTCCAGATCAACTGCCTGTATTGCAGCCCGGATAGAGATTCGTTACCTGATCAAGAGTGCACCCTGTGCGATAAGGACACCATCAGCCGATCCCTCCCGATACGCGTAAATGATCACGCGTGTCGGTCGTTGCCGCAGGTCGGAGGGCTGATAGAGGCTGCGCCTATGCACCGAATTCTCTGCATCGCCGCGCTTTCCTGCGCCGCATTCGCCGCCGCTCCAGTGGCGAACGCCACGACCGGACCGCCCGATGTCCGGACGTCGCACAAGGACCAAAGGCTTTTCCGGATCAGCGTCGGAGATCGGCAGGGCGTGCTGGAGTGCACCCCCGGCCGGGTCGCGCCGGGGCAGGTCGCGGCCTGTTCCGCTCTCGAACAGGTGGGCGGGAACCCGGCCCGTCTGAGCGGCCGTACGGGGGTCTCCTGCACCGCCGACTACGAGCCGGTGGACGTACGGGCGGAGGGTGTCTGGGACGGCGACCGCTACCGCTACTCGCAGACCTTCCCCAACGCCTGCGCCCTCGCCGTCGCCACGGGCCCGGTCTTCCGCGTCTGAAGCGCGGGTTCGAGGCGTACGTCCGAAACGCCGAGGACCGGGGAAGGCCCCGGATCCCGCCGAGGAGGATCCGGGGCCTCGACTGCGGGGCCGGATCACGGCATGGCGCCGGTCCAGCGGTTGGCGGCGGCCTTGTAGACGTCGTAGGTGTCGGTGTTGAAGTACGGCGACGAGAGGTGGTCGTAGCGGCCGTTGCCGTCGGTGTCCCAGGCGACGCTGTTCACGCCCACCAGGTAGCCGATGCGTGAGGAGTTCCGGTAGTCGTAGAGGAACGGGCCGCCGTCGGCGCCGGCGGTGAAGGAGCACCGGAAGCCGATCTGCTCCTGCAGGTCGTACCTCCTGGCCTCGGGCATCGGAGCCGTCCTGCCGTAGCACCACTTCATGGTGCGGCCGGTGTACGGCTTGTCGCCGTCGGGGTGCCCGCCGGCCGGGTAGCCGAAGGAGAACACGTTCAGCTTCGTGCCGCGGTTCCAGGTGAAGCCCTGGCCGCCGACGTTGTCGCCGAGGCGGCCGGCGTCCTGGACCGTCCGGTGCCACCGGTTGCCGGTCTTCTCCCAGCTCACCTTGATGCCGTTGTAGACGTTGACGAACGCGTAGTCGAAGTCGTGGTCCTCCTTCACCACGAAGTCGTCGTGCGCGTTGAACGTCCTGGCGGCGTAGACGCCGTACGGCGCCTTGCCCTGCCACACATGGTCGCCGTCCCAGTACGACGGGATGAAGATCCAGTTGTCGTGGAAGGCGTTCTTCCGGGTGTCGTAGACGCAGTGGGCGGCGGTCGCCACCAGGTTGCGGTACTTGCCCTGTACGGAGGTGGCCGAGCAGTACCGCCAGTTCTTCGGGTTGCGCGGGTCGGTGCGGGGCAGCGTGAAGAACACGCGGCCGACCGTGTCGGGCAGGTTGACCTGCCGGCTCCTGCCCGCCTTGGCCTTCTCCCCGCCGATCGGCGGGACGGATCCGGGCGGCCCGTCGGGGGTCTGGTCGCCGCCTCTGCCGTCCCTGCCGCCGTTGACGCCCCTGGACGACACGTCGAGCGCGCCGTCGTGGTCGGTGGCGAGCTTGATGCGGTCGGGCGTCCAGAACCGCACGGCCTGCTCGGCGGGGGTCGTGGCGTTCCTGGACACGACATCGGGAGGCGAGGTCGCCTCCGCCGCGGCGCCTGTGGTCGTGCCGGCGGCCACCAGCGCGGCGAGGGGGATCGCGATGCGCCTTGCTCGGGAATACATGGAACTCCTCTCGGTTCTCGGCGGCCCAGAGCGGGGTGCTGCGCCCCGGTGGGCCAGGAAAACGGTGAGAACGCTAATGAATGGCGCAACCCGCCAGCCAGAAAGCGACACGAAAAGGTCGGCCCCGGTGCCGTTTCGTTATGGAAATAGCGAGATCGCATGTATTCAGGAAGGGCATCTTCCCAGCTCACGGGCGCGACAAAGAGTCTGTGGCAACATCGGTAACGCTGATTATCAAACGCCACCACTTATCAACCGAATGTTGTTCTGGTTAGATGTCCGTATGGATCCACGCACCCCCTGTCTCATCGGCATCGCGCAACGCACCGTGCGCGAACAGCCCGGCCCGGAACCGCTCGATCTGTGGGAATCGGTCGCCCGTGAGGCGGCCGACGACGCCCGGCTGCCCGCCGGCCGGCTCGACTCGATCCAGATCGTGCACACCGACTCCTGGCAGTACGACTCGCCGACCGGGCGGCTGGCCGAGCGTCTGGGCGCCACGCCGCGCCACACCGCCTACTCCAAGGTCAGCGGCACGGCCCCGCAGCTGCTCATCGGCGCGGCCGCGGCCCGGATCGCGGCGGGCGACCTGGACTGCGCGCTGATCACCGGGGCGGAGGCGCTGGCCACCCGGCGGGCCTACCGGCGGGCGGGCGAGCACGTGCCGTGGAGCCACGCCGCCGATCCCAAGCCGCCCTACGGCTGGGAACGGCCCCCGCACCCCGCCGAGCTGGCGCACGACCTGTTCCTGCCCGTGCACACGTACGCGATCATGGAGACCGCGCGGCGGGCGGCGGCCGGGATGACGGTCGAGGAGGAGATGCTCGACCGGGGCCGGATGATGGCGCCGATGACGGAGGTGGCCGCGGCCAACCCGCATGCGTGGCGGCGGACCGTGCGCACGCCGGAGGAGCTGGTGAAGGGCAACCGGTTCGTCGGCTGGCCGTACACCAGGAACACCGTGGCGGTCATGGAGGTCGACCAGGCGGCGGCCGTCGTCCTGGCCTGCGCGGAGCTGGCCGACCGGCTGGGGGTGCCGGACGAGCGGCGGGTCTACCTGCGCGGCTGGGCGTACGCCGAGGACACCTGGGAGGTGGCGGCGCGGCCCGCGCTCGGCTCGTCGCAGGCGATCGGCGCCGCCGCGGCGGCCGCCTTCCGGCGCGCCGGGCTCGGCCTCGCCGACATGGACGCCCTCGACCTGTACAGCTGCTTCGCCGTCGCGTTGCGGCAGGCGTGCGACGCGATCGGGCTCGACCCGTACGACCGGCGCGGCCTGACGGTCACCGGCGGCCTGCCGTACGCCGGCGGCCCGGCCAGCGACTACGTGCTGCACTCGACGGCCACGATGGCCGGGCTGCTGCGCGCGCAGCGGGGCCACGGGCTGGTGACCGGCGTGGGCATGCACCTGACGAAGCACACGTACGCGGTGTGGTCCAGTGAGCCCGGCGGGTCGTCCGGGGACGCCGTCCCGGTGTTCACGGCGGCCGGGGTGCCCGTCGTGGGCTCGTACTCCGGGCCCGCCACCGTGGCCGGTTACACGGTCGCGCACGGCCCGGACGGCGAGCCGGACAAGGGCATCCTCGTCGTCGACCTGCCGGCCGGCGGGCGGGCGCACGCGCACGTGCGGGAGCCGGAGCTGCTGGCCGACGCCATGTCCCGGGAGCTCGTGGGGCAGCGGGTCGGCCTGGTCGCGGGCGACGGGCCCAACGTGGCCACCTGGTGATCGCGCCGAGGTTGTGAAGTTGTGACCTCAGGCGGGGACTTCGCCGGGTTCGAGGGCTTGCGCGGGTGGATGTCGCTCAACTGAACTGGGGGTGAAGGGCGCAACCCGCACTAACCCGGCGAGGCACGTCGTGTCCGACCAGTTCGACGTCATCGAGGCAGGTGAGCGCGGCCGCCGCCGGTGGATCGGGCTCGCGGTGCTGCTGGCTCTGCTGGTGGTCCCGGCCGTCAGCCTGCTGCTCAGCCGCGACCCCGGGCCGGAGCCGCCCCCGCCGTCCGCCACCACGCCCATCCGCTCCCTCACCACGATCGAGAACGGCCCCAACGCGCTGCGGATCCCGGCCAGGACCAAGGGCCACGACGAGATCATCGACGTCGTCTTCCCCGACGGGCTGAAGGCCGAGGTGCGCTACCCGGCCGACCTCGACCTCAACGAGCTGGGGGTGCGGCCGTTCCAGGGCGGGTGGGTCGACGGGCGGTTCCGGCAGTTCAGCGTGCCGTACAACGGGGTCGCCGAGGTGACCGGCGGCGGCCGGCCGATCAGGAGCTACGGCCCCGGCGTCACCCTGTGGCCGCCTCAGCCCGGCGGGGGCAGCGGGCAGGTGCTGCTCTTCGCGTTCGGACGCTGGCGGGTGGCGATGCAGGACAGGGGCGAGGGGCTGACCTTCGACCAGCGCGCGGCCCTGGCGCGGGAGCTGCACGGGAAGGTGACCAGGGACGGCTACCTGGTGCTGTCGGGCGAGGGATCGGTGCGGCTGGCCCGGCCGGGGACCATGACCCAGGAAGGGCCGGCCGGGCCGCAGCTCTGGTTCGGCGGGGGAGTGCGGGAGATGGTGGTGCTGGCGCCCACGCCCGACTGCGTCAGGAAGGCCCGGCTGCCGAAGGCGATCGAGGGGCGCGGGCGTCCGGGGGAGTGGACGTGCCGGGGCGACGTGGAGGTCGCCGTCGCCGGCCCCGAGGAGTTCCGGCGCCGCGCCCTCGCCGGGATCCGGGTGACGGTCAAGCACTGAGGCCCGGCCGGTGGCCCGGTCGGGCGGGGCGGTGTCGTGGGTGGCGGCCGGTCGGTTAGTAGGGTGCGGCCATGTTCGCCGTAACCGCCACACAGACCGATCCCGACAATCCGCTCGCCGGGCTGACGCTCGGTGAGCACCCCGAGCCGAAGGCGCCCGACGGCTGGACGACCGTCTCGGTACGCGCCGCCGCCCTCAACCACCACGACCTGTGGACGCTCAAGGGCGTGGGCATCAGGCAGGACCGCCTGCCGATCGTGCTCGGCTGCGACGCCTCCGGCGTGGACGAGGACGGCAACGACGTCATCGTGCACGCCGTCATCGGCACGGGCGCGGACGAGACGCTCGACCCCAGGCGCTCGCTGCTGTCGGAGGTGCACGACGGGACGTTCGCCGAGCGGGTGGCCGTGCCGCGGCGCAACCTCGTGCCCAAGCCGGCCGCGCTCAGCTTCGAGGAGGCCGCCTGCCTGCCCACGGCCTGGCTGACCGCGTACCGCATGCTGTTCGACAAGGCCGGGCTCGAACCGGGCTCGACCGTGCTGGTGCAGGGCGCCGGCGGGGGCGTCGCCACCGCGCTGATCGCGCTCGGCCGCGCGGGCGGTTTCCGGGTCTGGGCGACCAGCCGGTCGGAGGCCAAGCGCGAGCGGGCCCGCGAGCTCGGCGCCGACCAGGTCTTCGAGACGGGCGCGCGGCTGCCCGAGCGGGTGGACGCGGTCATGGAGACGGTCGGCCAGGCCACCTGGGACCATTCGCTCAAGTCGCTCAGGCCGGGCGGCCGCATCGTGGTCTCCGGGGCCACCAGCGGCGCGGTCCCGCCCGCCGACCTCAACCGGGTCTTCTTCCTGCAGCTGTCCGTGGTCGGCACCACCATGGGCACCCGCGACCAGCTCCAGCGGCTGGCGGTGTTCCTGGAGCAGACGGGCGTGCGGCCGGTGATCGACCGGGCGCTGCCGATGACCGAGGCCCGGGACGGCTTCGCGGCCATGGCCGAGGGGGAGATCTTCGGGAAGATCGTCTTTACCGGCTGAATAAGTGCAGGGTTACTTGTCCGCCTTCCGGGTGATACAGGAAGAATGACGTCGTATCACCCTGGAGGCGTTCGCCATGAACGTTGAGCCGTTCGGCCCGGGTTCGATGCACTGGGACACCGCGGGCGAATACCGCAACCTGCTCGTGGCCGGCAGCGCGCTGGTCCTCCAGACCATGCATCCGGCGGTCGGCGCGGCCGTGGCCGAGCACTCGACGTACAAGGACGACCCGTGGGGGCGGCTCAACCGCACGCTCGCCTCCGTCCAGAAGTGGGTCTACGGCGGTGCGGGCGGCCTGGCCGAGGGACGGCGGCTGCGCGAGCTGCACCGCTCCATCAGCGGCGTGGACGAGCACGGCCGCGCCTACCACGCCCTGAACGGCGAGGCGTGGGCCTGGGTGCACCTGTCGCTGTTCGAGCGTTTCGTCACGCTCAACCGCTACTTCGGCACCCCGTACACCGAGGAGCAGCAGCGCCGCATGTACGCAGAGTCGCGGCAGCTCGGCGCGATCCTGCGGGTGCCGGAGCGGGAGATGCCGGCGGACCTGGAGGCGTTCTGGCGCTACTTCGACACGATGGTCGCCGAACGGCTGGAGCCGCACCCGACGGCGCTGGAGGTGCTCGCCGTCATGCGCGGCACGCCCGCCCCGCCCGGCCTGCCGGGGCCGCTGCGCCGCCTGTGGACGCCGGTGGGGCTGGGGTCGGGGGAGTTCAACCACTTCGTCACGGTCGGCACCCTGCCGCCGGCCGCGCGCCGGAAGCTCGGCCTGCGCTGGACGGCCCGGGACGAGCGGCGGCTGCGGCACCTCGGGCACGCTGTGGCGATGCTGACCGCGCGCCTGCCCGAGCGCCTGCGCTACATGCCGGTCGCCTACCACGCCCGCAGAGCGGCCCGCGGCCACGGACGCCCCCAACGCTCATTGCGCTCGGCCTGACGACGGCTCAGCGAGGGCCCAACGACGGCCCAGTGACGGTCCGGCGACGGTCCGGCGACGGCTCAGCGCTGGAGGATGTCGCGGATGCGGGCGGACGCCTCGTCGAGCACGGTGTGCAGCTCGTGCAGCTTCTGCGTGGTCAGGGCGGCGTCGGCGGCCTCCGTGCGGGCCTGGGCCACGAAGTCGGCGAGCAGCTCGCCCAGCTCGCTGTCGAGCTCGGTCCGGCGCACGGTGTCGCCGCCGAGCGTGGTCCAGATGTCCGACCAGATCCGGCGCCACTCGCCGGCCAGCCGGTCGCTCTCCACCTGCCACTGGTTGGCGTGCGCCATCCACTGCCGCTTCTGCTGCTCCTTGAGCCGCTTGAGCTCCTCGGCCCGCGCCTTGGCGTCGTCGTGGGCGCCGGTGCGCACGTCCTTGGCCATCCGGGTCAGCTCGTCGCGCAGCGACTTCACCGTGTCGCGGACGTCCTCCTTGACCTCGCGGGCGATGTCCCGCACGGAGGCGGAGATCTCCTGCTCCAGGTCGTCGAGCTCGTCGAGCCGGGCGTTGAGCTCCTCGCGGCCCTTGTCGGTGATGGAGAACACCTTCTTGCCCTCGATCACCTCGTGCGTGACCAGGCCCTCCTCCTCCAGGCGGGCCAGTCGCGGGTAGATCGTGCCGGGCGAGGGCGAGTAGACGCCGAGGAAGCGGTCCTGGAGCAGCCGGATGACCTCGTATCCGTGCCGCGGGCTCTCCTCCAGCAGCTTGAGCAGGTACAGCCGGAGCCGGCCGTGACCGAAGACAGGGCTCATTCCTTCTCTCCCTTGAGCAGCGCGACCTCGCCCGAGACGGTGTACGCCGACAGTGAGGCCATGCCGCCCCCCAGCCGTCCGGACAGGGTCTTGGAGCCGGGACTGTTGTCCGCCGACAGGCCGCCGAACGTGGAGCTCAGCCTGCCGGAGGTGGACCTCATGGTGACGTCGGACTCGACGTTCTCCGGCACCCGCACCAGGATGGCACCCGAGACGCTGTTGAGCGTCACATGACTCGTCGGCCGCAGCCTCAGGTCGGCGGTGATGCGGCCGGACACCGTGCTGGCCTTGAGCCGGCGCGGGCTGCCGTCGGCGAGGGTCAGCTCGCCCGAGACGGTCTTCAGCGCCAGGTCGCCCTCCATGGCCCGGCTCTCGATCGAGCCGGAGACCGTGGTGGCGCTCACCTCGCCGCTCACGCCGTCGAGGACGACCTCGGAGGACACGCTCTTGACCCGGGTGGACCGCTCGAACCCGGCCAGCACCGTGGACGCCGAGACCACCTCCGTGTTCACCCGGCAGCCCTTGGGCACGGTGAGCGTGAGGTTGGTCCTGCGCTTGTCGCGCCGCAGCCAGCCGAGCAGCCCGTCCAGGGTCAGGCCCTCGTAGGCGACGACCAGCTCCTTGGTCAGCGCGTCGTAGCTGACCAGCAACGGCGCGGCCGACTCGATCTCCGTCAGCTCCAGCGTGGGCGGGCCCTCGCTGGCCAGGACGGCCAGCCTGCCGGCGACGATCCGCACGTCAAGTGACTCAACCGGCCCGAACGTGAGCTGCTCGGGAGCGTTCAGCGTCCACTTCTCCATGAACGTATGCCTCCTCGACGAGTACGTCTCCTACGAGAACACGATATGTCGCGTTACTCGAAAACTCAAGATGTATCGCGTCTTGGCGGCGGAATCCCGTCAGTCGTCGTCCTCGTCGTCGAGGCGGGCCAGCCAGGTGGCCAGCCGCTCGATCGGGGTCTCGAACTCGGGGTTGAGATCGACGAACTCGCGCAGCCGCTCGCCCAGCCACAGCACGCTGACCTCTTCCTCGCCCCGCCGATCGACCAGCTCCTCGATCCCTCGATCGGTGAAGTACATGGGTTTCTCCTTCGTGCAGGCAGGGTCGGCACCCTGCCGGTCAACACAGAAGCCCCCGGCCGGACGGCCGGGGGCTCACTGGCGGCCTGCTCAGCCGAAGAGCTGGTGGAGGATCTCCTCCAGCTCGGTGTCGTGCGAGTTGTGCGAACCCGTCGCGGGCGAGCTGTTCGGGGTCCGCGAGACGCGGCGCAGCGACCGGCCGCCGAGCGTCTGCGGGTCTTCGGCCAGCTTCAGCGTCAGGTAGGGCCACGGGCCCATGTTCACCGGCTCGTCCTGGGCCCACACCAGCTCGGCCTGCTGCCCGTAGCGGGCCAGCTCGGCGGTGAGCTCCTCGGTGGGGAACGGGTAGAGCCGCTCGAGACGGACGATCGCGACGTCGTCGCGGCCCGTCTTGTCGCGCTGCGCGGCCAGGTCGTAGTAGAGCTTGCCCGAGACCAGGACGATCCGGGTGACCTTGGCCGGGTCGACCGTGGTGTCGCCGATGACCGGCTGGAAGGTGCCGGTGGTGAAGTCGGACGCCTTCGACGTGGCCGCCTTGTGCCGCAGCAGCGACTTGGGCGTGAAGACCACCATCGGCTTGCGCCGGTTCGACTCCACCTGCCAGCGCAGCAGGTGGAAGTAGTTGGCCGGCGTGGACGGCTGCGCGACCGTCATGTTGTCGAGCGCGCAGACCTGCAGGAACCGCTCGATCCTGGCCGAGGAGTGGTCGGGGCCCTGGCCCTCGTAGCCGTGCGGCAGCAGCAGCACGACCGAGGAGCGCTGGCCCCACTTCTGCTCACCGGACGAGATGAACTCGTCGATGATCGTCTGGGCGCCGTTGACGAAGTCGCCGAACTGCGCCTCCCAGGCCACCAGGGCGTCCGGACGCACGACGCTGTAGCCGTACTCGAAGCCCAGCGCCGCGAACTCGCTGAGCAGCGAGTCGTAGACGTAGAACTTCGTGGTGCCCTCGTTGAACTGCTTCAGCGGCGTGTGGTCGGCGCCGGTCATCCGGTCGACCAGCACCGCGTGGCGCTGGGTGAACGTGCCGCGCCGGGAGTCCTGGCCGACCAGGCGCACCGGGTGGCCGTCGATCAGCAGCGAGCCGAACGCCAGCGTCTCGCCCATCGCCCAGTCGATCGAGTCGGTCTCGACCATCTGACCGCGGCGCTGCAGCACCGGCGCCAGGCGCGGGTGCGGCGTGAAGCCCTCGGGCAGGTTGAGCTGGGTGTCGACGATGCGCTTGAGCGTCTCGTCGCTGATCGCCGTCGGCGTGTCGGCGTGGGACCACTTGACGACCTCGGCCGGGGGCACCCGCATGGCGGCCGCCTCCTTGGGCTTCTTGGCCGCCTCGCGCGTCTCGGTGAACGCCTGCTCCAGCTTGGCCTGGTAGTCGCGCAGCGCCGACTCGGCCTCCTCGACCGTGATGTCGCCCCGGCCGATCAGCGCCTCGGTGTAGAGCTTGCGGGTGGAGCGCTTGGCGTCGATCAGGTCGTACATCAGCGGCTGGGTGAAGGCGGGGTTGTCGCCCTCGTTGTGGCCGCGGCGGCGGTAGCAGATGAGGTCGATGACGACGTCCTTGCGGAACGCCTGGCGGTATTCGTAGGCCAGCTGGCCCACGCGCACCACGGCCTCGGGGTCGTCGCCGTTGACGTGGAAGATCGGCGCCTGGATCATCCGCGCGACGTCGGTCGCGTAGACCGACGAGCGGGAGGAGGCCGGCGAGGTGGTGAAGCCCACCTGGTTGTTGACCACCACGTGCACGGTGCCGCCGGTGCGGTAGCCGCGCAGCTGCGACAGGTTGAGCGTCTCGGCCACCACGCCCTGGCCGGCGAAGGCCGCGTCGCCGTGGACGAGGACGGGAAGGACGGTGAAGCCCTCCTCGCCGCGCTCCAGGAGGTCCTGCTTGGCGCGGACGACGCCCTCCAGCACCGGGTCGACCGCCTCCAGGTGGGAGGGGTTGGCCACCACGGACGCCGTGATCGTCTTGCCGCTCGGGGCGGTGAACTCGCCGCTCGCGCCCAGGTGGTACTTGACGTCGCCGGAGCCGTGGGCGGTGCGCGGGTCGATGTTGCCCTCGAACTCGCCGAAGATCTGCGCGTAGGACTTGCCCACGATGTTGGCCAGCACGTTGAGCCGGCCGCGGTGGGCCATGCCGATGACGACCTCGTCGAGGCCCTCGTCGGCGGCGTCGCTGATCACCGAGTCGAGCAGCGGGATCAGGGACTCGCCGCCCTCCAGCGAGAAGCGCTTCTGGCCGACGAACTTCGTCTGCAGGAACGTCTCGAACGCCTCGGCGGTGTTGAGCCGGGACAGGATGTTGAGCTGCTCGTCGCGCTCGGGCGAGGCGTGCGGCTTCTCCACCCGCGCCTGGATCCAGGCCCGCTCCTCGGGGTTCTGGATGTGCATGTACTCGATGCCGACCGTGCGGCAGTAGGAGTCGCGCAGCACGCCCAGGATCTCGCGGAGCTTCATCAGCGGACGGCCGCCGAAACCGCCCGTGGCGAACTCGCGCTCGAGGTCCCACAGGGTCAGCCCGTGGGACTGGATGTCGAGGTCGGGGTGCTTGCGCTGCTTGTACTCCAGCGGGTCGGTCTCGGCCATCAGGTGGCCGCGCACGCGGTAGGCGTGGATCAGCTCGATGACCCGGGCCGACTTGGCCACGTCGTCGTCGTGCGAGGCCGAGATGTCCTGGACCCAGCGCACCGGCTCGTACGGGATGCGCAGCGCCTCGAAGATCTCGTCGTAGAAGCCGTCCTCGCCGAGCAGCAACCGGTGGATCTGGCGCAGGAAGTCGCCCGACTGGGCGCCCTGGATGATCCGGTGGTCGTAGGTGCTGGTCAGCGTCATGACCTTGGAGACGGCCAGGCGCGACAGCGTGTCGGGCGAGGCGCCCTGGTACTCGGCCGGGTATTCCATCGCGCCGACGCCGATGATCGTGCCCTGGCCGGGCATGAGGCGCGGAACGGAGTGGACGGTGCCGATCGTGCCGGGGTTGGTCAGCGAGATCGTGGTGCCGGAGAAGTCGTCGACGCCCAGCTTGCCCGCGCGGGCCTTGCGGACGACCTCTTCGTAGGCCACCCAGAACTGGCGGAAGTCCATCTCCTCGGCGCCCTTGATCGAGGGCACGAGGAGCTGGCGCTCACCGTTGCTCTTCTGGACGTCGATCGCCAGGCCGAACCCGACGTGCTCGGGCTTGACCAGCGTGGGCTTGCCGTCGACCTCCGTGTAGGAGTAGTTCATCTCCGGCATCGCCTTCAGCGCCTTGACGATCGCGAAGCCGATCAGGTGGGTGAAGGAGATCTTGCCGCCACGCCCCCGCTTGAGGTGATTGTTGATCACGATGCGGTTGTCGATGAGCAGCTTGGCCGGGATGGCCCGGACGCTGGTCGCCGTGGGGACAGTCAGGGACAGGTCCATGTTGGCGGCCGTGCGCGCGGCGGCGCCGCGCAGCTTCACCTCCTCGGCGCCCTTGGGCACCGGGGTGGCCGGCTGCTTCGGCTTCTCGGCTGCCGGAGGCGCCTTCGGCGGCGCCTTGGGAGGTGCGGGCGCGGTCGCAGTGCCGTTCGCCGCCTCCCTGACCGGGGTCCGGCCCGGTCCGTAATCAGGGTTGTAGTCAGCGAAGAAGTTCCACCAGGCCTTGTCGACAGACTCTGGATCTTGAAGATACTTCTGGTACAGCTCGTCGACAAGCCACTCGTTCTGACCAAAGCTTGCCAGCGGGTTTGTCCGCGACGACTCAGACGACACGGCGGAAATCGCCCTCTTCCGCAGATCGGCGTTGATGTTAGAGAACCTGTCCAAGGCTACTCGCCCGGACCGGCAGCGCGCGCCGAAGAGCACGCGCCGCCTCGAACGATCCTCTCAGGACACGCCGAAGAGGTCACGCCCGCCTAGTCAATCCAGGGAGAGCCGCCATTGTTACTGTTTGGTATCAACGTATGGCCGGCAGGTTTATTTCCCTCCGGGCACGATTCTGCTGGTGATCCGCACCCCGGGTGACAGCTCCTCCAGCAGCTCCGCCAGCTCCTTGCCGGCCTGCTGGAGCTCCTCCATCGACATCGGCTCCAGCCGTTCGAGGAGGAAGATCGCGTTGGTCGTCTCCTCGGTGAGGCGGGTGCGCGCCACCTGACGCCAGTTCCACCGGCGGCAGGTCACGCCGGCGTCGTCGCGCCAGATCACCTCGCCGGGCTCGGGCTGCCCGAGCGCCTCCTCGGAGTGCTCGTCGCCGGTCGCCCGCACCAGCCGGGCCGGGCCCTGGTAGCGGTCGAGGTCCTCGCCGCCGATGGGCAGCGCGTGCTTGACGCTGATCGTGTTGTACGCGTCGACCACCCGGTTGATCTCGGGCAGCGGCATGCGCCGGGTCAGGGCGTCGACCGAGGGCCGGGTGCGCTGCGGCTTGGCGCCGAAGGCGCGGTAGGCGTCCTTCCAGGCGTCGATCTTGTCGGCCTGGACCTCGCACGCCGACGCCTCGGCCAGCCAGGCGCGGGTGCGGTCGTCGGTGGGGCCGTTCCGCAGGCCGTGGGCCAGCATCACCAGCACGGCGAAGTCGGGGCGCAGGGCGAGGACGGCGTCGTCCACGCGGATGTCGTCGAGCATGCGCCCAGTCTAGAAGGGGGGCGAATTCGCAAAAATCACTTTGCAAAAAAGCCTTTGCGGTCTAGGGTCGTGCTCATGGAGGAGCAGTACAGGATCAGTGACCCGCAGGTGCTCAAAGTGGTCGCCCACCCCTTGCGGGTGCGGCTGCTCGGGCTGCTGCGCAGCGACGGCCCGGCCACCGCCAGCGAGCTGGGCCGCAAGGTCGGCGAGAGCTCCGGCTCGACCAGCTACCACCTGCGGGAGCTGTTCAAGTACGGCTTCATCGAGGAGGACCCCGACCGGCGCGACGGCCGCGAGCGCCGCTGGCGGGCCCGCCACCGCTACACCTCCTGGGACAGCGGCGAGCTGTCCGGCACCGCGGAGGGCCGCGAGGCGGTCCGGATCATGCGGATGCGCCAGGTCGAGGCGCTCGCCCGCGTCGCCCAGGACTACGACGAGCGCCGCTGGCCGCCGGAGTGGGTGCGGGCGGCGGGGATGAGCGACGACTTCGTGCGGCTGCCGCCGGCCGGGCTGCTGGAGTTCGACGAGCGGGTCGAGGAGCTGCTCCGCGAGCTGACCGCCCGCTACGCCGGGGACCCCGACGCCCGGCAGGTGCACGTCTGGCGGGGGGCCTTCCCCCGCGAGGGCTTCCCCCGGGCCGGCGACGACGAAGAGGAGCAGAACCGATGACCGCTCGTTCCGCCCTGCGGCGCTACATGCTCGTCAGCTTCCTGACCTGGCTGCCGCTGGGGCTCATGGTCGCCTGCATGGTGCTGCTGATGACCGAGAGAGGGCTCGGCCTGGCCCAGGTCGGCCTGTCGGTGACCGTCTTCTCGGTGGTCACCGCGAGCCTGGAGCTGCCCACCGGCGGCCTGGCCGACGTCGTCGGGCGGCGCGCGGTGCTGGCCTGCTCGGCGGTGTTCACCGCGGCGGCCCTGGCGCTGATGAGCGTCTCCACCGCGTTCTGGATGTTCCTGGTCAGCGGCGTGCTCAAGGGGGTGGGCAGGGCCCTGTCCAGCGGCCCGGCGACCTCCTGGTACGTCGACACGCTGCACGGCATCGAGGGCGAGGGGGCCGACCTCAAGCCCGGCCTCGCGCGCGGCGGCGCGATGGAGTCGGTGGCGTTGTGCGTCGGCGTGCTGCTGGGCGGGGCGGTCCCGATGCTGGTGCCGCCGGAGCTGGTGACGCCGCTCGCCGTGCCGCCGCTGCTGGGGGCGGGCGCGGCCGTCGTGCTGCTGGTCGTGGTGATGTTCGCGCTGCCCGAGCCGGCGCACGCGCGGCGGTCGCTGGGCGGCGTGCTGCGCGAGGTGCCCGCCACGGTGGTCGCCGGGATCCGGCTGGCGGCCGGGGGCGCGGTGCTGCGCCGCCTGATGGCCGCCGCGGCGGCGTCCGGCGTGCTGCTGATGACGATCGAGCTGCTGACCCCCGGCCGCCTGGCCGAGCTGGCCGGCACGGCCGAGCGCGGCAGCCTGTTCTACGCCGTCGTGGCGGCCCTGGGCTACGCCGCCAGCGCCACCGGCAGCGTGCTGGCCCCACGCGTGGCGCGCCTGGCCGGGAGCTCGGCCAGGGGGGCCGTCGCGGGCGCGGTGCTCTGCGCGCTGTCGGTCGGCTTGCTGGCCGCCACCGCCGGGGTGGACGGCGTGCCCGGCCTGGTGGCGGCCGGGCTGGCCTACCTCGTCATGTTCGCCGGGCTGTCGGTGACCGGGCTGCTCTGCCTGGAGATGCAGCACAACGCGGTCTCCGCCGCCGAGCGCACGACGGTCACCTCGACGTCCTCGCTCTCGCTCCAGGCGGGCGGGGTGCTGGCCAACTCCACGCTCGGCGTCCTGGCCGCGCAGGCGGGCGCGTCGGCCGCCTGGTGGGTGGCCTCCGGGGTGGTGCTGGCCTCGGCGCTGCTGTTCGTCGCGATGCCGAGGCCGGGGGTCACAGGCTCCAGTCGAGTTCCGGTCCTACCGGAACGATCCTGCTCGGGTTGATGTTCGTCTGGGTCATGTAGTAGTGGCGTCTGATGTGGTCGAAGTCCGTGGTGTCGCGGAAGGCGGGGATCGCGTAGAGCCTGCGGGTGTACGCCCACAACGCCGGATAGTCGGTCAGCCGCCTGATCGAGCACTTGAAATGGCTGTGATAGACCGTGTCGAACCTGACCAGCGTGGTGAACAGCCGCACGTCGCTGTCGGTGAGCGTGCCGAAGAGGAACTCCGACTCCGCCAGGCGCACCTCCAGCAGGTCGAGCGTGGTGAACACCCGGGTGACCGCCTCCTCGTACGCCTGCTGCCCGCGGGCGAAGCCGGCCTCGTAGACCGCGTTGTTGAGGCCGTGGTAGAGGCGGTCGTTCATGATGTCGATGTCCGGGCGCAGGCGTTCGGGGTACAGGTCGGGCGCGCTGCCCCACGACGTCTCCAGGTCGAGGGTGATCTGCGGGAAGTCGTTGGTGACCAGGCGTTCTTCCTGGATGTCCCAGATGCACGGCACGGTGTAGCGGCCCGTGTAGCCCGGTTCGGTCGCGTGGTAGAGCTCCGACAGGTACGGCGGGTCGCCGTCGGGGATCCGCCAGCCCTTCTCGTCGCGGATGGGGTCGACGATCGTGACGTCCAGCAGGTCCTCCAGGCGGAGCAGGGCGCGGACGATCAGCACGCGCTGTGCCCATGGGCAGGCGTAGGAGGCGTAGAGCCGGTAGCGGCCGGGCTCGGGCGGCCCGAGCCGTTCGGTGAAGCGGTTCGGCTGCCGGACGAAGCGGCCATCGTCTGAGATCTCGCGGCTCAGCTTCATGACCCCTAGTAGAACATGATTCGGGACCAGAACTATATTCGGGGCCATGGCTAAGTTCGTGGTGACTCCTTCCAGCGTGGCGCAGCGTGAGGCATGGATGAGCGGGGCGGTTCCGGCGGTCGAGCGGGTCCGGCCGGGGCTGTGGTCGATCCCGGTGCCCATCCCGGTCAACCCGCTGCGGTACGTGCTGGTCTACGCCCTCGAACTGCCCGGCGGCGTGGCCATCGTGGACGCCGGATGGAACACCGACGAGGCCTACGACGCCCTGTCCGCCGGGCTCGCCGTGGCCGGCTACGGGATCGCCGACGTCAGGGCCGTCCTGGTCACCCACCTGCACCCCGACCACTACGGCCTGGCCGGACGCGTCCGCGAGGCGTCGGGGGCCTGGATCGGGCTGCACCCGGCCGACGCCAACCTCGTGCGCGAACGGTACGACGACGACGCCATCGACTCGCTCGTCCAGCGGGAGCGGGCCCTGCTCCGGCGCTCCGGCGTGCCCGACCTGAGCCTGGACGAGCTGGCCGGAGCCTCCATGATGATCAGGCACATGGTCACGATGGCCCGTCCCGACCGGCTGATCGAGGACGGCGAGGACCTCGGCCTGCCCGGCTGGGACCTGCGGGCCGTCTGGACCCCCGGCCACACGCCCGGCCACCTGTGCTTCGTCTCGCCGGAGCGCAGGCTGCTGCTCTCCGGCGACCACGTGCTGGCGAAGATCACGCCGATCGTGGCCGTGCACCCCCAGTCGGGTCCCGATCCGCTGGCCGACTACCTCGGCTCGCTGGCCGCCGTCCGCGAGCTGGAGGTGGACGAGGTGCTGCCCGGCCACGAGTACCGCTTCCTGGAACTGGCCGGACGCGTCGACCACGTGCTGGCGCACCACGACGAGCGGCTGGCCGAGATCGAGCGCGTCGTCGGCGAGGACGACGGCGTGACCTGCTGGGACGTCGCCACCCGGCTGAGCTGGTCGCGCCCCTGGGAGACGATCCCGCCGTTCATGCGCCGGGCGGCCAACAACGAGACGCTGGCCCACCTGGTATGGCTGGCCGGACGGGGCAGGGTACGCCGGGAGGAGGGCGAGCCCGAGCTCTGGAGACGCGCCTGAGCCAGTCGGTTATCGTACTCCTACCAGAATGTTGTTCTCTTGCTCTGGAGGTTCGATGCTTCGGTTCGATGACAGGGTCGCGATCATCACGGGCGCCGGGCACGGCCTCGGCAGGGCGCACGCGCTCCTGCTCGCCGAGCGGGGCGCCAAGGTCGTGGTCAACGACCTCGGCGGCGCGCTCGACGGCACCGGCGCCTCCACCGGCCCCGCCGCCGAGGTGGTCGAGCTCATCACCAAGAACGGCGGCCAGGCCGTCGCCAACGCCGACAACGTCGCCACCCCCGAGGGCGCGAGGGCGCTCGTGCAGACGGCCGTCGACGCGTTCGGCCGGGTCGACATCGTCGTCAACAACGCGGGCATCCTGCGGGACCGGTCGTTCGGCAAGATGACCGTCGAGGACTTCGACAGCGTGCTTGCCGTGCACGTGCGCGGGTCGTACCTGGTCAGCCAGGCCGCCTACCCGCTGATGAAGGAGGCCGGGTACGGCCGCGTCGTCAACACCTCCAGCCCGGCCGGCCTGTTCGGCAACTTCGGCCAGGCCAACTACTCCACGGCCAAGATGGGCCTGGTCGGGCTGACCAAGACGCTGGCCGTCGAGGGCGCGCGCAACGGCATCAAGGCCAACGCCATCGCCCCCATCGCCTGGACCAGGATGACCGAGGCGCTGCTGCCGGCCGAGTTCGAGGCCAAGTTCACGCCCGAGCGGGTGAGCGCGCTGGTCGCCTACCTCGTGCACGACTCGTGCGAGTCGAGCGGGGAGGTGTTCACCGTCGGCGGCGGGCGGGTGGCCCGCGTGTTCGTGGCCGAGGGGCCCGGCTGGAAGGCCGACGACCTCACCCCCGAGGCGATCGCCGACAACTGGGGCTCGGTGATGGCCGAGCAGCCGTACGTGCTGACCGCCGGCGACTCGATGAAGGCCATGCTCTAGCGCCGCGGCCTGCCGGAAGCCGGTCATCGCCCGCCGGGGCGGTGGCCGGCTTCCGTGCGTTCGGGAGGGTCCCGGCGAACGTCTCATGCCAGGCTTTGTTCGATCTTCGGCATAAGTCCGCGAGGTTCGGTCGAATCAGACTCTTGATTTGCCACATGAGTGATCTTATTGTTCCCGCATGACCCCCCAGCCGGGCTCGGCTGCCGACGTCCTGACGCTCATCAGCGCCGGATCGGCGACCACCCGTTCCGATCTCGCGCGCCTCACCGGACTGGCCAGATCCACGATCTCCCAGCGGGTCGACGCGCTCATCGAGCGCGGCCTGGTCGAGGAGACCGAGAGCGGCGAGTCCACCGGCGGCCGTCCCCCGCGCCAGCTCCGCCTGCACACCGAGGAGCACGCCTTCGCCGGCGTCGACCTCGGCGCCACCCACTGCCGGGTCGCGCTCATGGACCTGACCGGCGGCCTGCTGGCCGAGTGCGAAGACCCGCTGGAGATCGGCGAGGGCCCCGACAAGGTGCTCGCCCACGTCGACCAGCGGCTCGACCGGCTGCTCGTTGAGGCCGGGCGGCCCCGCGCCGCGCTGCGCGCCATCGGCATCGGCGTGCCCGGCCCGGTGGAGTTCGCCACCGGCCGCCCCAACAACCCGCCGATCATGCCCGGCTGGAACGACTACCCCGTCCCCGAGTACTTCGACGGCATCCAGGTGCTGGTCGACAACGACGTCAACGTCATGGCGCTCGGCGAGCATCGCAACGCCTTCGCCGGCACCAGCCACCTGCTGTTCGTCAAGGTCGGCACCGGCATCGGCTGCGGCATCGTGGCCGACGGCAAGCTCCACCGGGGAGCCCAGGGCTCGGCCGGCGACATCGGGCACATCCGCGTCAGCGGCCACGACGACGCCGGCTGCCGCTGCGGCAACAGCGCCTGCCTGGAGGCCGTGGCCGGCGGCGCCGCCATCGCCCGCCGGCTCGCCGAGCTCGGCCTGGCCGCCGAGAGCGGCGCCGACGTCGTCGCGCTCGTCCAGGCGGGCAACACCCAGGCGCTGCGGCTGGTCAGGGAGGCCGGCCGGCTCATCGGCGAGGTGCTGGCCGGCCTGGTCAACTTCTTCAACCCCGAGGTCATCGTCATCGGCGGCGCGCTGTCCCGCGTCCACGAGCACCTCCTGGCCGGCATCAGGGAGACCATCTACCGCCGGTCCCTGCCGCTGGCCACCCACCACCTGTCCATCACCCCGAGCCGCACCGGGATCAACGCCGCCGCTCTCGGCGCGGGCCTGCTCGCCATCGAGCACTACCTGTCACCGGACAACATCAACCGCATCGTCAACGCCTGAAGGGGACCCCCGATGCTGGTCATGAAGGGCATCGTCAAGCAGTTCCCCGGCGTGCGCGCGCTCGACGGGGTCGATCTCGACGTACGGGCGGGCGAGGTCCACTGCTTGCTCGGCCAGAACGGCGCCGGCAAATCCACCCTGATCAAGGTGCTGGCCGGCGTCCACCAGCCCGACGAGGGCACGATCGTCCTCAACGACGCGCCCGTCCGGCCCGCCGGCCCCATCGACGCCATCCGGCTCGGCTTCGCCACCATCTACCAGGAACTCGACCTAGTCGACGGCCTCAGCGTCGCCGAGAACATCTTCCTCGGCCACGAGCACGCCCGCTTCGGGTTCGTCAACCGCCAGGCCGGCCGCCGGGCCGCCCGCGAGGTGCTGGAACGCCTCGGCCACGGCGAGATCCGCCCCTCCACCGAGGTCGGACGGCTCTCACCGGCCGCCAAACAGGTCGTCTCGATGGCCCGCGCCCTCTCCCACGACGCCCGCCTGATCATCATGGACGAGCCGTCGGCCGCCCTGGCCCACGACGAGGTCGCCAACCTGTTCCGGATCATCCGCGAGCTCACCGCCCAGGGCGTCGCCGTCGTCTACATCTCCCACCGGCTGGAGGAGATCCGCGAGATCGGCGACCGCGTCACCGTGCTCAAGGACGGGCGCACCGTCGCCGTCGGCCTGCCCGCCCGCGACACGCCCACCGCCCGCATCGTCTCCCTCATGACCGGCCGCAACGTCGAGTACGTCTTCCCGCCCCGCCCCACCCGGCCGCCCGGCGAGGAGGTGCTGCGCGTGGAGAGCCTGACCGCGCCCGGCCTCTTCGCCGACGTCTCCTTCTCCGTGCGCGCCGGGGAGATCGTCGGACTGGCCGGGCTGGTCGGCAGCGGACGCTCCGAGATCCTGGAGGCCGTCTACGGAGCCCGGCCCGCCACCGGCCGGGTCACGCTCGACGGCCGCCCGGCCCGCCGCCGCGTGACCGGCGCCGTCCGGCAGGGCATGGGCCTGGCCCCCGAGGAGCGCAAGGCCCAGGCCCTGCTGCTCGACCAGAGCGTCACCGCGAACATCACGCTCGGCACGCTGCCGCAGTTCGCCAGGTTCGGCTGGATCGACCGCGGCCGCGAGCGGGCCGAGGCCGCCCGCCTGGCCCAGCTCCTCGACATCCGCCCGCCCGACCCCGAGCGCCCGATCAGGACCCTGTCGGGCGGCAACCAGCAGAAGGCCGTGCTCGCCCGCTGGCTGCTCGGCGGACGCAAGCTGCTGCTGCTCGACGAGCCCACCCGCGGCGTCGACGTCGGCGCCCGCGCCGAGCTGTACGCCGTCATCCGCGACCTGGCCGACCAGGGCATCGGCGTGCTGCTGGTCTCCAGCGAGGTGCCCGAGGTGCTGGGGCTCGCCGACCGGGTGCTCGTGCTGCGCGAGGGCGCCGTCATCCACGAGGGCGAGGCGGCCGGCCTGGACGAGCACCGCGTACTGGACATGATCATGGATGGGAGGGCCGCGTGATGAGCGACCCCATAGAGGCGCCAGAACGACCCGCCGCCGGGCTCTCCCGGCCGAGACCGTCCCTGCTGAACGGGGTCGCCGAGATCCGCCACCTCGGCCTGCTGGGCGCGCTGGCGCTGCTCGTCGTCGTCGGCCTGGTCACCCGGTTCGACAACTTCGCCACCACCTCCAACCTGGTCAGCATCCTGGCCCTGGCCGCCACGATCGGAGTGATCACCGTCGGGGCCACCTTCGTGATCATCGGCGGCGGCATCGACCTGTCCGTCGGCGCCGTCATGGCCCTCGCCTCGGTCTGGGCGACCACGCTGGCCACCCAGTCGTACGGGCCGGTGGTGATGGCCGTCTGCGCGATCCTCGTCGGCACCGGGGCCGGCCTGGTCAACGGGCTGCTGATCGCCTACGGGCGGATGGTGCCGTTCATCGCCACCCTGGCCATGCTGGTGGCCGCCCGCGGCCTGGCCCAGCGCATGTCCGACAGGAAGACGCAGCTCATCCAGGTCGAGGGCATCGTGCAGCTGTCCACCACCCGGCTGCTCGGCATCCCGCTGCTGGTCTACGTGTTCGCCCTGGTCGTGGTGCTGGGGTGGATCGTCCTGAACCGCACCACGTTCGGCCGCCGCACGTACGCGGTCGGGGGCAACCCCGAGGCGGCCAGGCTGGCCGGCATCGACGTACGCAGGCACACGATGCTCCTGTACGCCCTGTCCGGCTTCTGCTGCGGCGTCGCCGCGATCCTCATCATGGCCCGTACGACGACCGGCTCGTCCACCCACGGCGACCTGTACGAGCTCGACGCCATCGCCGCCGTCATCATCGGCGGCACCCTGCTCACCGGAGGCCGGGGCACGATCATCGGCTCGATCCTGGGCCTGCTGATCTTCACCCTCATCACGAACCTGTTCATCCTCAACGGGCTCAACACCAGCGACCAGCTGATCGCCAAGGGCCTGATCATCGTCGTCGCCGTCCTTCTCCAGCGGCGGAACCTGAAAGCGAGAGCATCATGAGTGAGAACGTCGCGCGCAGGGGATTCCTCGTCGGCGGGGCAGTGCTGTTAGCGGCGGGTTGCACCAGCAACGAGCCGGCGGCCGCTCCCTCGTCGGCGGCGCCCGCGCCCGCCCCCGCCGCGAGCGGCAACGACGAGCCCGGCCAGAAGGTGACGATCGGCTTCTCCGCGCCGGCCGCCGACCACGGCTGGATCGCGGCCATCGCCAAGAACGCCGAGAGCGCGGCCAAGCAGTACGGCGACGTCGACTTCAAGGCCGTCGAGCCGACCAACGACATCAACCAGCAGATCTCCGCCGTCGAGTCGCTGATCGCGGCCAAGGTGAACGCCCTGGTCATCCTGCCGAACGACGGCCAGCAGCTCAACCAGGTCGCGCTGCAGGCGACGCAGGCGGGCATCCCGGTGATCAACCTCGACCGGGTGTTCCCCGACAAGCTGGCCTACCGCACGTGGATCGGCGGCGACAACTACGGCATGGGCGTCGCGGCCGGGCACTACATCGGCAAGCAGCTCAAGGACAAGGGCGTCGCGAACCCGGTGATCGTCGAGATCCAGGGCATCGCCACGCTGCCGCTGACCCAGGACCGCAGCAAGGGCTTCGCCGACGCGCTGAAGACGTACGGGTTCAGCGTCACGGCCAAGCAGGACGCCAAGTTCACCGTCGAGACCGGCAACCAGGTGGCGACCTCGCTGCTGCAGGCGCACAAGAAGATCGACGCCCTGTGGAACCACGACGACGACCAGGGCGTCGGCGTGCTGGCCGCCATCAAGGAGGCGAACCGCGACGAGTTCGTCATGGTGGGCGGCGCCGGCTCGCTGAACGCCATGAAGGAGATCCAGGCCGGCACGTCGGTGCTCAAGGCCACCGTCACCTACAGCCCCACGATGGCCTCCTCGGCCGTCAAGCTCGCCAGGTTGATCGCGCAGGGCAAGGGCATGAGTGACCTCGTGGAGAACCAGGTTCCCCAGTCGATCACCCTCGCGTCCGAGACGATCACCAAGGAGAACGTCGACAAGTATCTGGCGCTCGGATTCGAATCCTGATCGGGGGTTGCATGTCAGACAAGACCACCATCGGCGTGGGCATGATCGGCTACGCGTTCATGGGCCGCGTCCACTCCCAGGCCTGGCGGAGCGTCGGGGCGTTCTTCGACCTGCCGCTCGCGCCGCGCATGGCGGTGCTGGCGGGCCGGTCGAAGGAGCAGACCGCCGCCGCGGCGGCCCGGCTCGGCTGGGCCGACGTCGAGACGGACTGGCGGGAGCTGGTCCGGCGGGACGACGTGCAGATCGTCGACATCTGCACGCCGGGCGACTCGCACGCCGAGATCGCGATCGCCGCGTTGCGCGCCGGCAAGCACGTGATCTGTGAGAAACCGCTGGCCAACACCGTCGCCGAGGCCGAGGCCATGGTCGCGGCGGCGGCCGCGGCGCCGGGCAGGAGCATGGTGGCCTTCAACTACCGGCGGGTCCCGGCGGTCGCGCTGGCCCGCCGGTACGTCGAGGAGGGCAGGCTCGGCGAGATCCGGCACGTACGCGCCCAGTACCTCCAGGACTGGATCGTGGACCCGGAGTTCCCGCTGGTGTGGCGGTTGCAGAAGGACAAGGCGGGGGCGGGGGCGCTCGGCGACATCGGCTCGCACATCGTGGACGCCGCCGAGTTCGTCACCGGCCAGCGCGTGGCAGGCGTGTCGGGGCTGACGGAGACGTTCGTCAAGGAGCGTCCGCTGGCGGGGGAGTCGGCGGGGCTGGCGGCGTCCCGCGCCGAGGAGCGGGGGGCGGTCACGGTCGACGACGCCGCGCTGTTCATCGGCCGGATGTCGGGCGGCGCGCTGGCCTCCTTCGAGGCCACCAGGTTCGCGACCGGGCGCAAGAACGCGATGCGCATCGAGGTCAACGGGCAGCTCGGCAGCCTGGCGTTCGACTTCGAGTCCATGAACGAGCTGTGGTTCAGCGAGGGCGGGCGCGGGTTCGAGCGGATCCTGGTGACCGAGCCTGACCATCCCTACGTGGGGGCGTGGTGGCCGCCGGGGCACGGGCTCGGCTACGAGCACACCTTCACCCACGAGATCAAGGACTTCCTGGAGGCCGTCGCGACCGGCGCCGACCCTTCGCCGTCGTTCGCCGACGGGCTGCGGGTGCAGCGCGTGCTGGCGGCGGTGGAGGCGAGCGCGGCCGACGGCGGCCGGTACACCCCTGTGGAGGACTGATGAGACCAGTAACGCTGTTCACCGGGCAATGGGCGGACCTGCCGTTCGAGGAGGTGTGCAGGCTGGCGGCCGAATGGGGCTACGACGGCCTGGAGATCGCCTGCTCGGGTGACCACTTCGACGTGGCGCAGGCGGTGGCGGACCCGTCGTACGTGGAGCAGAAGCGCGCCCAGCTCGACAAGCACGGCCTGAAGGTGTGGACGATCTCCAACCACCTCGTCGGCCAGGCCGTCTGCGACCATCCGATCGACGAGCGGCACAAGGCGATCCTGCCGGCGCGCATCTGGGGCTCGGGCGACCCGGAGTCGGTGCGGCGGGCCGCGGCCGAGGACATGAAGGACACCGCGCGGGCGGCGGCGGCGCTCGGCGTGGACACGGTGGTGGGGTTCACCGGGTCGTCGATCTGGCACACCGTGGCCATGTTCCCGCCGGTGCCGGCGTCGATGGTGGAGGCCGGCTACCAGGACTTCGCCGACCGCTGGAACCCGATCCTCGACGTGTTCGACGAGGTGGGGGTGCGCTTCGCGCACGAGATCCACCCGAGCGAGATCGCCTACGACTACTACACGACGCAGCGGACGCTGGAGGCGATCGGGCATCGTCCGGCGTTCGGGCTGAACTGGGACCCGTCGCACATGGTGTGGCAGGACCTCGACCCGGTGGCGTTCATCCTCGACTTCAAGGACCGCATCTACCACGTCGACTGCAAGGACACCCGGGTCCGGATCGGCGACGGGCGCAAGGGGCGGCTGTCGTCGCACCTGCCGTGGGCGGACATGCGCCGGGGATGGGACTTCGTCTCGACCGGGCGCGGTGACGTGCCGTGGGAGGACTGCTTCCGGGCGCTCAACTCGATCGGGTACGACGGGCCGATCTCGATCGAGTGGGAGGACGCGGGGATGGACCGGCTGGACGGCGCCCGGGAGGCGCTGGGGTACATCCGGCGGCTGAACTCCATCACGCCGCCCGCCACGGCCTTCGACGCGGCCTTCTCCACCACGTAGGGCCTGCCGGTCACGGGCCGGGCGACCGCGCGCCCGGCCCGTGCCAGTCGTCGGGGGCGGGCCGGTCGTCGGGGGCGGGCCGGACGTCCAGGGCGGGCCGGCGCGCGGTCATCAGCCCGACGATCATGATCAGCCCGCAGACCAGGAACGGCCAGCCGTACGGCCGTCGTGGCGCCCACCCGTCGAAGGTGGTCGCCACCCCCACCAGGGTGACGGCCGCCGCCGCGAGCCACCCGAGTGCCCGCCCGGCCACGCGGGCGCGCAGCGCCGCCAGCAGGACCGCCAGCAGGATCCCCGGCCAGGCCATGAGGACGAGGTCCCAGGCGTGCGCGGGGCCCGGCGCGTGGGCGCGCAGCGCGCCGTTCAGCGGGCCGGCGGCGAGGTAGAGCGGGAAGGCCATGACGACCATGGCCAGGTCGCCGTACCGGCCGTCGCCCAGGCGGCCGTCCTGGGTCAGCCAGGTCAGCGTCAGCACCGCGGCCCCGTACGCGCCCGGCGCGAGCGCCGCCGCCGACAGTCCCTGGACCCTGGCGATGGCTGCGATCATCGGACGCCTTCCCCTGCCATGTCACCGCTCCGGCGACCCCACGCTAGAGAGCCCGGCGGGCCGTGGCCGGGGACATGGGGAACCCTTGCCGGAACCGTTCAGGACGCGGGCGGCGGGCCGTCCCCGTCCTTGGCGCACGCCGGCGCGTCCGCCTCCGCCCCGCCCTCGCCGCCCTCGTCGCCGCTCTCGTCGCCGCCGGGGCCCCGTGGGACGCCCAGTTCGACGCAGCAGTGGCCCGGCCGCGGGATCAGGGTGGCCTGGACGGCCGGCGCGTCGAGGCCGTCGAGGAAGCCGGCCAGGAACGCGTGGTTGATGCCGCAGACCAGCTCGGGGGCCTTGGCGGCCAGGGGGTGGAAGGGGCAGTTGCGCAGCCGGACCAGGGTCGGGCTGTCGCGGCTGGGCTCGAAACCGTGGCGTTCCAGGACGTGCTGGGCGCAGGTCAGGGCGCGCTCGGGGCCGAGCCGGGCGCCGCGCAGCCGGCCGCGTTCGGTGTGGCCGAGGTCGTGGCCGCGCTCGCGGGCCAGGCGGCGGGCCGCCTGGCCGGCGCTCTCGCCGGGCGTCTCGGCCAGCACGGCGTCGAGCAGGATGCCGGCGAGCAGGACTGGTTCCCGCTGGGGGATGCTGACCTGGACGTCGAGGTCGGAGGGTTCGTACACCTTGGGGGCGCGGCCGACGCGGCGCAGCCCGCCCGGCTGTTCGTAGCGCGTGGCCAGCAGCCCGGCGTCCACCAGTTTGTCCAGGTGGAAGGCGGCGAGCTTGCGGGAGATCCCGACGCTCTGGGCAGCCTCGTCGCGGGTGACGGCCCGCCCGGCGCGGCGGATGAACTCGTACATGCTGCGGCGCAGGTCGTCGCTGAGCGCGGCGACCGCCGCGAGGCTCGTGGAGTCGGACGTCACGCATCCACCTTAACGCCTAGAAAACTTGTGAATCATCGGAAGCCGTGCCTTTGTGCTGGGGAGGTTGACGCCGCCATCGAATATGTCCAAGACTTGTTGGTGAAATAGGAGGTGGGTCATGGACGAGCTGACCGGCCGGGCCAAGCGGCCGGTGACCGCGCTGGCCGGGCCGTACGGGCACCCGGTGCACCCGATCCTGGTGACGGTGCCGATCGGGGCATGGGTGGCCAGTCTGGTCTTCGACGTCGCCTCGCACGTGGTGTCGCCGGGCGGCTTCCTGGCGCAGGGGTCGGTCTGGCTGATCGCCCTCGGCGGCCTCGGCGCGCTGGCCGCCGCCTCCGTCGGGTTCCTGGACCTGTTCGCCATCCCACCCCGTACGCCCGCATTCCGTACCGGCCTGGTGCACATGGCGCTCAACCTGGCGGTCACCGCCGGGTACGCGGCCGGGTTCGCCTGGCGGCTGGGCGGCGGCCCGCCGGGGCCCGTGCCGGCGGGGCAGATCGTGTTGTCGGCGGTGTGCCTGGCCGTGCTCGCGGTGTCGGGCCACCTGGGCGGCAAGCTCGCCTTCCGCTACGGCGTCCGGGTCGCCGGCGAGGACACCCAGGCCGAGGGGTTCACCACCACCCCGCCACGGTGAGGCGCCCCCTTCGGACACCCGCCTATTGACATACGAACGGCTCATCCTGGAAAGAAGGAAGATCGTGGAGATCGCGGCACTGATCACCTGGCTCGTCACCGCCGTCGGCGGCTTCTACATGCTCGGCACCTGGATCGCCCGCGGCGGCGTGGCCCAGCAGAAGGCCGGCGAGTCCCGGCTGCCCGCCCCGGCGCTCTTCGGGCACTTCCTGCTCGCCGCGGCGGGCCTGGTCGTGTGGATCATCTACCTGTTCGCCGACGCCCATGGGCTGGCCTGGCTCGCGTTCGCGCTGCTCGTGCCGGTCGCACTGCTCGGGTTCGTCATGCTCGCGCGGTGGATCCCCGTCCATCGGGCGCGCGTCGCCCGGCTCGGCTCCGGCCCGGCGGCGGCCGGCGCGCCGGTTCCGGCCGAACGGCACTTCCCCGTCGCGGTCGTGGCGGGGCACGGGCTGTTCGCGGTCGTGACCGTCGTCCTGGTGCTGCTCACCGCGCTCGGCGTGGGCGGGAGCTGACGTGCGCCGCGATCACCACGCCCTTCGTCCAGGAACAGGAAGAGGAGATCCGACATGCCTGCACCCGCGACCATCGTGATCGCCGGCGGCGGCCTCGCCGCCGCCAAGGCCGCAGAGGCTCTGCGCGGCGAGGGCTTCGACGGCCGGCTCGTGCTGGTCGGCAGGGAGACGCACCTGCCGTACGAGCGGCCGCCGCTGTCCAAGGACTACCTCCAGGGCACCGGCGAACGCGACAAGATCTTCGTCCACGACCGTTCCTGGTACGCCGAGCACGACGTCGAGCTGCGGCTGGGCGTCGAGGTCACCGGCATCGACCCGGCCGCCCATCGGGTCACGCTCAGCGACGGCGAGCAGCTCGGCTACGACCGGCTGCTGCTGGCCACCGGCTCCCGGCCGCGCCGCCCTGACCTCCCCGGGGCCGACCGGCCCGAGGTGCTGTACCTGCGTACCGTCGACGACAGCGAACGCCTGCGCGCCACCCTGGCCGGCGCCGGCCGCGTCGCGATCCTCGGGGCCGGCTGGATCGGCCTGGAGGTGGCCGCCGCCGCCCGCGCCGCGGGGGCCGAGGTCACCGTGATCGAGACGGCGTCCGCGCCGCTGCTGCGCGTGCTGGGACCGCACGTGGCCGGGGTGTTCACCGCGCTGCACCGCGAGCACGGCGTGACCTTCCTCTTCGACGCCCGTCCCGCCGAGATCACCGGCTCAGGGGTGCTGCTCGAAGGCGGCGCCCACGTCGAGGCGGACGTCGTCGTGGCCGGCGTCGGCGCCGAACCGGACACCGACCTCGCGCGGGCCGCCGGGCTGACCGTCGAGGACGGCGTCAAGGTGGGGGCCGACCTGCGCACCTCCGACCCCGACATCTTCGCGGCCGGCGACATCGCCAACGCCTACCATCCGCTGCTGGGCCGGCACGTCCGGGTCGAGCACTGGGCGAACGCGCTCAACCAGCCCGCCGTCGCCGCCCGCGCGATGCTCGGCCGGTCCGCCGAATACGACAACCTGCCCTACTTCTTTACCGACCAGTACGACCTGGGCATGGAGTACGCCGGCCACGTCCCGCCCGGCCGCACGCCCGACGTCGTGGTCCGCGGCGACCTGGACGCCCGCGAGTTCATCGCCTTCTGGCTGGACGAGCAGGACAGGGTGCTGGCCGCGATGAACGTCAACATCTGGGACGTCACCGACCACACCCAGGCACTCATCCGGTCCCGCAAGCCCGTGGACCGCGCCGCGCTCGCCGACCCCGGCACCCCGCTCGACCAGCTCCTGCCCTCCTGACGCCGCAAGCGGCACGGGACGGCCCGTCCCGTGCCGCTCCCGGAGGAGGGTCAGCGCACGACGCGGCAGACCAGGGCGTCGGAGGCGCCGCGCAGCGCGGACATCACCACGTCCGTGGTGAGGAACTTGCAGGCCAGGTACGGGTCGCCCGAGCCCGCGTACGTCATCGGGCCGGGGCCGCCGGTGTAGCAGCGCAGGCCGCCGGACTCGTAGAAGCCGATCCACGAGGACGAGTTGACCTTGGCGTGACAGTAGTCGCCGATCGAGACCGGCCCGAAGGTCACGTCCACGACGGCCGCGTGGGCGGGCGCGGCGAGGGCGAGCAGGCCGGCGGCGGCGATGGAGAGCAGGGCGAGGCCGCGACGAAGCATGGTTACTCCTTGGGGGGGTGGTGGGCACTCATCCCGGAGTATCCGTTAGGAAACTTTCCTTAGCAATGGGTGCGCGACCGGTTCCGCCGATCGCGGCCTGACCTGCCCGGGGCCGGAGAGCAGGGGCCCGTTCTCCGGCCCCGGACCCGGGTCAGTCCATGATGACGATCTGGCGGAGCACCTCGCCGCCGCGCAGGGCCGCGACGGCGTCGTTCAGGTCGCCGAGCCGGATGCGGGCGCTGATCAGCGACTCCAGGTCGAGCTGTCCCGCCTTGTGGAGCTTGGCGAAGTAGGGGAAGTCGTGCCGCACGTCGGCCTCGCCGTACAGGCTGGACAGCAGTCTCTTGCCCTCGAACAGCAGGCTGAAGGCGGAGATGGAGACCATGTCGTCCACCGCGCCGGCGCCCACCACGATGACGTCGCCGCCCGCCCGGGTGAGCTGCCAGGCGCTCTGGATGGTCGCCGACTTGCCGACGACCTCGAAGCCGTAGTCGAAGCCGCTGCCGCCGGTCAGCTCGTTCAGGGCCTCGGGGACCTGCTCCGGCGTGATCGCGTGCGTCGCGCCGACCTTCCTGGCCAGGGCGTGCTTGGACTCCAGCGGGTCGACGGCGAGGATCGTCCTGGCGCCGGAGACCCGCGCGCCCTGGATGACCGACAGGCCGACGCCGCCGCAGCCGATCACCACGACCGTGGAGCCGGGACGCACCTTGGCGGTGTTGATCGCGGCGCCCACGCCGGTCGTGATGCCGCAGCCGATCAGCGCCGCCGCCTCCCACGACACGTCGTCGTCGATCTTGATCGCGCCCTGCCAGGGCACGATGACCTCCTCGGCCCAGGTGCCGCAGCCCGCCATGCCGAACGCCGTCGCGTTGTCGCCGCCGAAGCGGAAGTTGCCCTTGCTGAAGGACTCGATGACGTACTTCATGCACATGTACGGCTGCCCGCCCACGCACAGGTCGCAGGACTGGCAGGCCGGACGCCAGCTGATCACGACGTGGTCGCCCGGCGCGACCGACGTGACGTGCTCGCCCACCTCGACCACCTCGCCCGCGCCCTCGTGGCCCGGGATCAGCGGCACCGGCTGCGGAAGCACGCCGGACATGGCCGACAGGTCCGAGTGGCACACGCCCGTGGCTCTGATCCGGACGCGGACATCGGTCGGCCCGACGGGGGCCAGGGTGATGTCGTCGCGGATGTCCAGCTTGTCGTTGCCTACGGCGTGCAGGATCGCGGCGCGCATGGGGTTCCTCCTCCGGCTACGGCTAGTCCTCTAGCGACAGGGCGGCTTTCGGGCAGGACCTGACCGCGCTGCGGACGCGATCCTGCATCTCGGGGGGTGGTTCGGGGAGCAGGATGTGCAGCTGGTCGTCGTCGTCCACCTCGAAGACCTCGGGCGCGAGCCCCATGCACACGGCGTTGGCCTCGCAGACCAGTTCATCGACCTTGACCTTCATGTGAGCCTCCTGTGATCCCATGAGACCACTTTGGTGCGCTCGACGACGTAGGCGATGCGTTTTCTGCCGGTCTGCTCGACGTAGGGGGTCAGCAGGTCGTCCGGCACGCCCGGCGTCATCCTGCGCGCGATCATCATGCCGATGGCGAGCACCCGGTCCCGGTCGTCCACCTGCTCGGCCACGCCGTACACCAGGACGCCGCGGAGCTGGTCGTAGTCGTCGCCCGCCTCGACCAGGCAGCTCACCCGCGGGTCGCGGGCCAGGTTGCGGGCCTTCTGCGCCTTGCCGTACGTCCAGAAGGCGATGCGGCCCTCGTCCAGCCCGTAGAACATGGTCACCAGGTGCGGTGTCCCGTCGGGGTTGATGGTCGCGAGCTGGACCTTGCGCGAACCCTCCAGGAACGCCGTGACCTCGTCGTCGGACATCGCGATGCGAGCGCGCTGATTCACGTGCCAAGTAGAACAGGTTCCAAAGAAGCACGGCAAGAGGTCGCTGGAATGTTGTTCGGTTCGGCTAGGGTGCATGCCTATGACGATGCCGCCGGAGCTGCTGCAGGCAGCGGAGCACGCCAAGGGATTCATGCCGCCGAAGGAGGGGCTGGCCCTGTTCGAGGCGGCCTGCCGCTACGGCGGCCTCGGGCCGCTCTGCGAGATCGGCACCTACTGCGGCAAGTCGGCGATCTACCTCGGCGCGGCGGCCCGGCACACCGGCTCGGTGGTCGTCACCGTCGACCACCACCGGGGCTCGGAGGAGATCCAGCCCGGCTGGGCCCACCACGACCCGGCCCTGATGGACCCGCGCTTCGGGCGGATGGACTCCCTGCCCTTCTTCCGCGCCGCCGTCGCCGCCGCCGGGCTGGAGGAGGAGGTGATCGCCGTCGTCGGGCGGTCCGACCGGGTGGCCGCGTTGTGGAACACGCCGCTCGGCCTGCTCTTCATCGACGGCGGCCACTCCGAGGAGCCGGTGACCCGCGACTACGAGGGCTGGGCGCCGCACGTCATGGAGGGCGGCGCGCTGGTCTTCCACGACATCTATCCCGACCCGGCCGACGGCGGGCAGGCCCCCTACCGGGTCTACCTGCGGGCCCTTGCGTCGGGCGCCTTCCGCGAGGTGTCGGCCGAGGGCTCGCTGCGCGTGCTGGAACGCGTCGGCCAGGGCGTCTAGCGCCGGTGGCGGCGGTTCCACGACCGGCGGGTGTGGGCCTGCCAGCGCTGGAAGTCCTCGTGGGTGTGGGCGTCGTGGCCGAGGGCCAGCAGCGCCTGGTCGGTCCAGGCGGCCGCCTCGTCGGGCGCGGCGTCGGCCAGGATCGGCACGGCCAGCCGCGCGTGGTCCGGCAGCGCCCCCGACCGCAGCCGCGCGGTGACCGCGAAGGCGCAGCCCTGGGCCAGGTGGGCGCGGAAGCCGTCGGCGCCGGCGTGCTCGGTCAGCCACCACAGCTCGTCGCTGTCGGCGCCGCCCGTGTACGTGGCCGCGAACCCCACGCCGCTCCACAGATCGGCCCGCCGGCTCGCCGGGAAGCCCGCGATGCGCGCGCCGACGTCGTCCGGCGAGGCGCAGTCGTGGTACCACAGCAGCCGGCCGAGGCCCTGGTCGAAGACCGCGCAGTGGGCGCGGGTGAGCAGGTCGGGCATGCTCCTGCGGCCCACCATGCGGTCCGCGCGCGACAGGCTCCACTGGAAGCCGAACCCGTCCACGGCCAGCCAGCGCATCAGCGGGTGCGCCCGCCGCGCGCCCCAGACCGGACGCAGCCGCAGCAGCGCGTAGCCGCGTCCGGCGCCGACGTACGCGGCGTGGCGGTGATGCTGGGCGGGGCCGGCCAGTAGCTCGTGAAGGCGCCGGCCCCGGGTCAAGGTGAGCAGGTCGAGCACGGTGCAGGCGGCCGCCGCGCCCTCGTGGCCGAAAGGCCGCTGCTCAGGTGGAAGGTCTTCGATCTTCTCGACTTCCCGCGACATGACCGCGTTGAAGCCGAACACGTACGACTGCTCGGAATCCGCGAAGACCGTCCGGGGAGCGCCGGGGCGCAGCCGGAACCTGCGCCGGCCCAGATCGGACTCCGAAGGATCCTTGGCCAGAAACCTCCGCAGTCCCCTCGCCGGGGACAGTGTCGGCTCGATCCTGACCTGGTCCAAGAACGCTGTTGTGCCCGTGTCGCCCACGCTTCCCCCGAAGACGCCTCCTACGGCCAGACACGAAGCTAGTAACCCCATTGCGCCGTTCACCGGCGGCGCACCGGATGTCCCCGGCAAAGAACCCGCAAAAGCCCTTGCGCCGCCGCCCTGCCGGATCAGCCGGGAGGCGCCGGCCTGAACGACTGACGTTCCACGCACCCGCAGGCCTCCGGGTCGGACACCGACGTGCCTGCGATGTCGCGGAACAGCCCGGAACCGGGGGACAGGCGCTGCAACGCGTCCGCGGCGAGGATGGCCGCGGCCGCGGTGTAGCCGGAGCGCTCGTGCGGGAAGTGCTTGCGGTTGACGAACTGCCAGCCGGTCCAGTACGAGCCGTCCTCGTGGCGCAGGTGCTGCACGTCGGCGAAGAGCGCGGCGGCCCGCGTACGGTCGCCCATGGCGTCCAGGGCCAGCACCAGCTCGCACGTCTCGGCCCCGGTCACCCACGGCTGGTCGGACACGCACCGGATGCCGAGCCCCGGCACCACGAACGTGGACCACTCGCGTTCCAGCAGCTCGACCGCCTGCCGCCCGCGCACCGCGCCGCCCAGCACCGGGTAGTACCAGTCCATCGCGAACCGGCTCTTGTCGGCGAACGCCTCCGGATGCGCCGACAACACGTGGGCCAGCCGGTCGGCGGCCAGCTCCCAGTGCGGCTGCTGGTCGCCCAGGTGGTCGGCGAGCAGCACGCCGCAGCGCAGGCCCTGGTGGATCGAGGCGCACCCGGTCAGCAGCGCGTCCGCCGCCGCCCGGCCGTGGGCGTCCCGCTCCCAGACGATCTCGCCCCGCTCGGTCTGCAGGCCCACCACGTAGTCGAGCGCGGCCTTGACCATGGGCCAGTGGCGCTCGGCGTGCTCGCGGTCGCCGGTGACGAGATGGTGGTGCCAGACGCCCGCGGCGACGTAGGCGGCGTGGTTGGACTCGCCGCCCGCCTCGACGGCCACGCCGTCCAGCAGCTTCATCGGCCAGGAGCCGTCGGGTCGCTGGTGGCGGGCCAGCCACTCCCAGCCGCGCCGCACCGGCTCAGCCAGCCCGGCCACGCACATGCCCATCAGGCACTCGACGTGGTTCCACGCGTCCACGTGCCCCTCGGGCCAGGGCACGCCGCCGTCGTCCTGCTGGATGGCCGCGATGCTGAGGGCCGTGCGGACGACCTCCTCGCGGGAGATCATGGCTTCTTGACGTAGAGGACCACGCTCTTGCCGATCAGCGGGTTGAGCAGCGCCTCGGCGATCCTGGTGGCGGCCGGGCGCTTCATGATGTCCCACACCAGCAGCTCGTGGTACGCCTTGGCGACCGGATGGTCGTCGTTGTTGACGCCCACCGCGCACTTGATCCACCAGTAGGGCGCGTGCAGGCCGTGGGCGTGGTGGTGCGGGCCGATCTCGAAGCCGACGGACTTGAGCTTGGCCGACAGCTCGGCCAGCGTGTAGATGCGCACGTGGCCGCCGGGGGCGGTGTGGTAGTCCTCGTCCAGGGCCCAGCAGATGCGCTCGGGCAGGAAGCTCGGCACGGTGATCGCCGCGGTGCCGCCCGGCTTGAGCACGCGGAAGATCTCCCGCATGGCGGTCATGTCGTCGGGGATGTGCTCCAGCACCTCGGCGGCGATGACCCGGTCGAAGCCGCCGTCCTCGAACGGCATGTCCAGCGCCGTGCCCTGGACGGTCTCGCCGGTCGCGCCCAGCGGCACCTCGCCCGCCTTGTCCATCGCCACGAACATGGCCGCCACGTTGTCCAGCTCGGCCTGGTCCATGTCGAAGGCGACGACGTCGGCGCCCTGGCGCAGCACCTCGAAGGCGTGCCTGCCGCCGCCGCAGCCCAGGTCGAGCACGCGCACGCCGGGGCCCACGGGGAGCCGGTCGAAGTCCACGGTCAGCACTTTGTCGCTTCTCCTTGATCAGCTCTTGGGGGCTTTTCGTTCGGGGGTCAGCGGCGGGCCTTGTGCGCCGCCATCGCCTCGCGGTACGCCTCGACCGTCCGCTTGGCGACGACGTGCCAGGTGTAGCGCTCCATGACCCGGTCGTAGCCGGCCTTGCCCACCCGCTCGCGCTCCTCGGGGGAGTCGTGCAGGCGGCGCAGCACGGCCGCCAGCTCCTCGGCGTCGCCCGGCGCCACCTGGACGGCCGCGTCGCCCACGACCTCGGGCAGCGCGCCCGTCCGGCTGGCCACCAGGGGCGTGCCGCAGGCCATGTGCTCGACGGCGGGCAGCGAGAAGCCCTCGTACAGCGAGGGGACCACGGAGATCTCGGAGGTGGCGATCAGCTCGCCCAGCTCGTCGTCGGAGATGCCGTGCACGAAGCGCACCCGGTCCTGCAGCGACAGCTCCTGCACGAGCCGCTCGGTCGGGCCGCCCGGGGTCGGCTTGCTGACCACGGTCAGGTTCACGTCGCGTTCCGTGGCGAGCTTGGCGACCGCGCGCAGCAGCGTGGCCACGCCCTTCATCGGCGAGTCCGCGCTGGCCACCGCGACGATCGAGCCCTTGCGGCGGGGCTTGTCCGGGTGCGGGTGGAAGTAGCGGGTGTCCACGCCGAGCGGGATCAGCCGCATGTTGGCCTGCGGGACGTTGAAGTCCCGGTGGATGTCGGCCAGCGACGACTCGCTGACCGTGAGGATCGGGCTGAGCCTGGGCGCGACGCGGGACTGCATCTTCACGAACCCGTACCAGCGGCGCATGGTGAGCTTCTTGTAGCCCGTGGCGGCCTCCAGCTCGATCCGCCGGTCGACGCTGATCGGGTGGTGGATCGTCCCGACCACGGGGAACAGCTTCTGGATGCCGAGCAGGCCGTAGCCGAGGGTCTGGTTGTCCTGGACGACGTCGAAGTCGCCGACGCGCTTCTTCAGCTCGCGGTAGGCGCGCAGGGTGAAGGTGAGCGGCTCGGGGAAGCCGGCCGTCCACATGGTGCCGACCTCCAGGAGGTCGATCCAGTCGCGGTACTCGGCCAGCTTCGGGGTCCTGAACGGGTCCTCGTCCCGGTAGAGGTCGAGGCTCGGCACCTCGCGCAGGACGACGCCCTCGTCCAGCTCGGGGTAGGGCGGTCCGGAGAACACCTCGACGTGGTGGCCGAGCGCGACCAGCTCACGGCTCAGGTGCCGGAGGTAGACGCCCTGCCCGCCGCAGGTGGGCTTGCTGCGATAGGACAGCAGCGCGATCCGCAGCGCCTCGCTCACGGACACCCCTTTCTCCGCCGGTAGGCCCATGTTTTCTGCGGTAAGGCCCCAAGAGGCGGGCGTGTACCGTGAAAGATGACCTTAGTCCGAGAAGGCTACCATTCGGTAGGTCACCTGGAATTGTTCACAACAGTCTCCACAGGCCGTGCGAACTGCGACATTAAGGTAACCGAGCGTGGTTCGGTGGAACAGGTTCTAGTGGGCTTTGGTGCTGCGTCCAGGCGCTTAGCTGTACATTCCCGTCCCAAAGGGACGCGGTGCGGGCCACCGTACCTACGTGATAGTTGGAGGACCCCTTGGCCAGGCGCGCTCTGATCACCGGCATCACCGGCCAGGACGGTTCCTACTTGGCCGAGCACCTGCTCGACCAGGGTTACGAGGTGTGGGGGCTGGCCCGCGGGCAGGCGAACCCGCGCGTCTCGCGCATGCGCAAGCTGCTGGCCGACGTCCAGGTGGTGCGGGGCGACCTGCTGGACCAGGGGTCGCTGATCTCCGCGGTGGAACGCGTTCAGCCGGACGAGGTGTACAACCTGGGGGCGATCTCGTTCGTGCCCATGTCGTGGGAGCAGGCCGAGCTGACCGCCGAGGTGACCGGTATGGGGGTCCTGCGGATGCTTGAGGCCATCCGGGTGTGTTCGGGCGTGTCGCGCGGCGGGGGATCGTCGTCCCCGGGGCAGATCCGCTTCTACCAGGCCTCGTCCTCGGAGATGTTCGGGCAGGTCACCGAGACCCCGCAGAACGAGCGCACCGCCTTCCACCCGCGCTCGCCGTACGGGGTGGCCAAGGCGTACGGGCACTTCCTCACGCAGAACTACCGCGAGTCGTACGGGATGTTCGCGGTGTCGGGCATCCTGTTCAACCACGAGTCGCCCCGGCGCGGCGCGGAGTTCGTGACCAGGAAGGTCACCCTCGGGGTGGCCCGGATCAAGCTCGGCCTGGCCACGGAGCTGCGGCTGGGCAACCTGGAGGCGCGCCGCGACTGGGGCTACGCGGGCGACTACGTCAAGGCGATGCACCTGATGCTCCAGGCCGCCACCCCCGAGGACTACGTGATCGGCACCGGGCGGATGAAGTCGGTGCGGGAGCTGGTGGAGGCCGCCTTCACGGCCGCCGGGCTGGACTGGGAGCGGCACGTGGTGGTCGACCGGACGCTGCACCGCCCGGCGGAGGTGGACCTGCTGTGCGCCGACCCGAAGAAGGCGCGGGCGCAGCTCGGGTGGGAGCCGCGGGTGTCGTTCGACGAGCTGGTGGCGATGATGGTCGAGAGCGACCTGCGCCTGCTGTCCGCCGGCGGCGACCCCGACCAGGACAGCTCCTGGCCCTAGAGCCGGTTCGGCACCCCTTGGCCCGCCCGGTCCGGGGCGGGCCTTTTTGCTGCTTACGGCCGCTCTTGGCGTGACCCATTGACAAAGAGGATTTTTACGTAAAAGATTGTTTTTGCGATGAGAGACGTCCTGTATCTGGAACAGATCGAGCAGGCCGAGGCGCTGCTCAAGCCGCAACGGGTCGAGGTGCTGAGGCAACTGGCCGAGCCGCGTACGTGCTCGGAGGTCGCCGAACGCCTCGGGCAGACGCCGCAGCGGGTCTACTACCACGTCAAGCGGCTGGTCGAGGCCGGTCTCGTGGAGCTGGTGTCCGAGCGCAAGGTGCGCGGCGTCCACGAGGGCATCTACCAGGCCGGCGCCCGGTCGTACTGGTTGTCGCCGCGGCTGGTCGGCCGGATCGGGCTGCGCAAGGCGCGCGACGAGCTGAGCCTGGGCTACCTGCTCGACCTCATGGAGGAGGTCCAGGCCGACATCGCCGCGCTCGACCGGGACGCGCCCGAGCTGCCGTCCATCGGCCTGTCCGGAGAGATCCACGTGCGTCCGGAGAGCCGCCAGCAGTTCCTGAACGACCTGCAGGGCATGCTGCAGGAGCTTTTCACTCGTTACGGCGGCGCTGAGGGTGACGCCTTCAAGCTCGCCGTCGCCTGTTACCCCAAGGGAGAAGAGCATGAGTGAGCCGATGATCGCCAAGGTCCGCGTCCAGGCGCCGGTCAAGGAGGTGTGGCAGGCGCTGACCGATCCGGCCGCGGCCCGGGTCTGGCTGGCCGAGCACGTCGAGGTGGACCTGCCGGGCCGGTTCGCGTTCTGGGGCCGTACGACGCCCGAGGGCGACGCGCCGCACCAGCGGGTGTTGTCGGCCGACGAGCGCGGCGTGCGGTTCGCCTGGCTGCTGGACGGCGTCGAGACGACCGCCGAGCTCGCGGTCGAGGAGGACGGCGAGTCGGCGACGATCGTCTCGGTGACGCAGTCGCACTTCGACTTCCAGGACGTCGTCACCGGCGCCAGCATCCGGGGCGTGCTGCAGACGTACTGGTTCCAGGTGCTGGCCGGCCTGGCCGAGCACGTCGAGGGCCGCCCGCTCACGCCGCGCGCCGACTTCACCGCGCGCGAGCTGCGCGCCGAGGTCACCATCGACGCGGCGCCCGCCCAGGTCTTCGAGTCGCTGGTCGACTCGGAGACGGTGACCAAGTGGTTCGGGATGCCGATCGAGATCGAGCCGTACGTCGGCGGCCGGTTCGCCATGGGCGGCTTCGCGAACGACCCGTCGCCGGCCAAGGTGCTGGAGCTGGAGCCGGAGCGCCGGTTCTCCGTCGACTGGGGCGGCGCCGGGGTGAGCTCCTGGGAGCTCGCCGGGTCCGCCGGCCGGACGCGGCTGACGCTCGTGCAGAGCGGCTTCGACGCCGAGCGCCCGCCGTACGCGGCCTGGGGCGGGATGTTGTCCGGGGTGGCGGAGCTGCGGCGTTTCCACGAGGCGCCGGACTGGCGTCCGATGTGGGTCGCCTGACCGCGCCGGGTCAGCCCGGTCTGTCCTGCTCGCCGTCCGGCAGGTGGGCGAGGACGGTCTCGGCGATCGTGGCGAGCACCTCGATCTGCTCCCGCGAGAGCAGGTCGATGAAGTGCCTGCGCACCGACGCCACATGGGCGGGCGCCGCCTCCTGGATGGCCCGCAACCCGCCGTCGGTCAGCACGACCACGGCTCCGCGCGCGTCCCCCTCGAAGCCCTCGCGGGTGACCAGCCCCCGCTGCTCCATCCGCGAGATGTGCCGGGAGAGGCGGCTCTTCGACCAGAGCATGCGGTCGGCCAGCGCGGTGAGCCGCCACCGATGGCCGGGCGTGGAGGTCAGCGCCGACAGGACGTCGTAGTCGGGGGCCGACAGCCCCGAGTCGCTCGCGAGGTCGCGGCTGACCTGGGCGTCGAGCAGCAGGCGCATCCTGCGATAGCCGATCCAGGCCCGGAACTCGGCGTCGTCCAGCCAGTTGGGCTTCATGATCCGGCAGTTTAGTTGACGTGTAACCGACCTCCGTTCTAGGTTTACATGTAAACCAAACCGGAGGGGGTCAGGTCGTGTTCGGACTGGGCATGTCGACGTCGGCGGCGCCGGGGGCCGATCCCGTGGGCGACGCCCGCGCGGCCGAGGAGCTGGGCTTCGACTTCGTCTCGGCCTCGGACCACCCGTGCGGCGTCGAGCCCACGTACGAGCTGTGGACGATGCTGACCTGGGTGGCCGCCGCCACCTCGCGGATCAGGGTGGCGACGCGGGTGCTGGGGGTGCCGTACCGGCCGCCCGCGATGGTCGCCAAGATGGCCGAGACGCTGCACCGGCTCTCCGGCGGCCGGCTGATCCTCGGCCTCGGCGGCGGCTACTCCGACGAGGAGTTCCGCGCGTTCGGGCTGGGGGTGCCCACGCCTCGCGAGAAGGTGGACGGCATGGTCGAGGCCGTTCACGTCATCCGCGGCCTGTGGTCGCAGTCGGACTTCAGCTACGAAGGCTCCCGCTACCGCACCGATCGGGCCACCATCGAGCCCAAGCCCCTCAGCCCCATCCCGATCTGGCTGGGCACGTACGGGCCGCGCGCCCTCGACGCCACCGGCCGGCTGGCGGACGGCTGGATCCCGTCCCTGGGGTTCGCGCCGCCGGAGCGGGCGGCGGCCATGCGCGACCGGATCCTGTCGGCCGGTCGCGCCGTCGAGTGCGTCTACAACGTCACCTTCCGGATCGGCGCCCCCGCCGAGATCGACGGTGTGGGCGCCGGTGTGGGTGACGGCGTGGTCGCCGGTTCGGCGGCCGAGGTGACCGAGCGCCTGGCGGCGTTCGTGGACCTGGGGTTCACGTCGATGAACTTCACGCCCCTCGGCCCCGGTCCGCGCGCCCAGGCCGAACGCCTGGCCGAGCACGTCCTGCCCGCCCTGCGCGCGCGAGCCTCCTGACCGGCGAGCGGCCTGCCGGGTGACCGCCGCCTGGACCGACGGGCCGCCGCGCTGAGCCGGGGATCGCCGGTTGTCCACAGAACGCGGTTCGGCGCCGCGGGGGCCGGGGTGAGGCCGTCAGCCTGGACCCCGTGAACGCCGCACTCTCGCTGCTCGCCCGCGCCGAGCGCATCACCCGGTCCTGCCGGCAGGCCGTCGTCTGCCGGCAGACGGCCGCACACGTCTGGGGCCTGAGCGTGCTCTCCGTCCCCGAGGCCGACTGGCCGGTGGAGGTGATCGCCCCCGCTCACCTGGCGATCCCCGGCTGCGTCACGTACGTGGGCGAACCGCCCGCCGACGACGTCACCGGCCACCGGGGCGTCCGGCTCACCACCATGGCGGCGCGCGGCCCTCGACTGCGCCCGGTCGTTGCCGCGTCCTGAGGCGGTGGCGGCGCTCGACCAGTTCGCCCGGCGGGGCGTCGACATGGAGGCGCTGTGGCGTCGTCCGCTCAACTCCTGGCGGCTGCGCGACACGCTCAGCCTGGCCGACGCGGGCGCCGCCTCGCCCCGGGAGAGCTGGCTGCGGGTCGTCCTCGTCGACGGCGGCCTTCCCAGGCCCGCCACGCAGCTCGCCGTTCCCCTGGGCGGCGGCCGGCGCGCCTACCTCGACCTGGGATGGGAGCCCTACCAGGTGGGGGTCGAGTACGACGGCCGGGAGCACCACACCTCGCCGGCGGACCGGCGGCGTGACGCGGCCCGCCGCGAGGAGCTGCGGCGGCTGGGCTGGCGGGTGATCGCCGTACGCCGCGACGTCATCCCCCGCCAGATCGCCGGCCTGCTCCGGCACGTCGCCGACGCGTTGATCGAGCGCGGCTGGGAACCCGGCCCGGAGGGCACGGTCCGCGTCCTCCGCCAGATCAGGGCGGCCCGCCGCGGAACCGCTCGCCACCCCCGGCGCCGGCGGTTCTCGTGAGGGCGTCCCCGGCGGCTCGGAGCGCTTCGCCCGGGTCAGGCGATCGTGACCGGGAGCTCCTTGATGCCGTTGATGAAGTTCGAGCGCAGGCGGCGGGCCGGGCCGGCCTGGCGGATGCGCGGCCGGCGTCTGGCCAGCTGCTCGAACAGGACACGCAGTTCCAGCTTGGCGAGGTGGTTGCCGAGGCAGAAGTGCGCGCCGCCGCCGCCGAACCCGATGTGCGTGTTGGGGGTGCGTCCGATGTCGAAGACCTCCGGGTCCGGGAAGACGGAGGCGTCCCGGTTGGCGGAGGAGTAGAAGACCACGACCTTGTCGCCGTCCTTGACGGGCTGCCCGCCGAGCATCTGGTCCGCCATCGACGTGCGCCGGAACAGGTTGACCGGCGAGACCCACCGGACGATCTCGTCGGCCGCCGTCCTGGCCAGCGTGGGGTCGGCCACCAGGCGGTCCCACTGGTCGGGGTGGTCGAAGAGGGCGAGCATGCCGCCGGAGGCCGCGTTGCGGGTGGTCTCGTTGCCCGCGACGATCAGCAGCAGGACGAACAGGTCGAACTCGTCCTCGCCGAGGGTTTCGCCCTTGTCGTCGGGCTGGAGGAGCTTGGTGATGATGTCGTCCTTGGGGGCGGCTCTGCGCTGCGCCGCGAGCTCGTTGGCGTAGGCGTAGACCTCCATGGCGGCGCCGGAGCCCTCCTCGGGCGTGGCCGCGTAGTCGGGGTCCTGGGCGCCGATCATGCGGTTCGACCAGGAGAACAACTTGTCGCGGTCGGTCGCGGGAGCGCCGAGCAGCTCGCAGATCACGTACAGGGGGAGGGGGGCGGAGATCTCGGTGACGAAGTCCACCTCGCCCGAGCACTTGTCGAGCAGGTCGTCGCAGATGTCGCGGATGTGCTGTTCGAGGGCGCCGATCGTCCGGGGGGTGAAGCCTCGGTTGACCAGCGAACGCCGTCTGGTGTGCTCGGGCGGGTCCTGGTTGAGCATCATCAGCCGCTGGAGGGCGATCTGGTCCTCGGGCATCTCGTCGAAGAGGGCGAGCTTCTTGGCCGAGGAGAACAGGTCGGAGTGGCGGGACACGTGCACGACGTCCTCGTAGCGGGTGACCGCCCAGAACCCGGGCTCGCCCTCGTGCCAGTGCACGGGGGAGTTGGCGCGCAGCCAGGCGAGCTGTTCGTGGGGTGGGCCGGAAGTCGCGTAACGGTCCCTGTCGACGAGGTCGATATGCACGCGCGGTCACCTCTTGATCAAGCGCTTGGTTTATTCGTACTGAAACGTGTTCTATTACGCCACTGTACGCCCGTCAAGTAGCCCCACCCCACCACCATCTCCACCCCGCCCCGGGCGCCTGCTCCCGCCCCCTATAACCCGGCAGCAGACGAAACACCCCGCCGAACAGCGCCGGCCGGTCGGGGCGCGCGGCCTGGCCGGAGAGGGCGGCATGCCCGACGGCAGGTGGGGGCTGTGATCCTCCCTGAGGCCCATGACGATTGTCATGCGGGATTCAGACTCCGGGCTGATGTGCCGACCCGGCCTGGTTACCTAGCGTGTTGTTCCATGAACAGAGCCACACATCCCGTCTGGGCGGTGCTGATCACCGTGGCCGCCACGTTCGCGCAGGTCCTCGTCGGCACCATCCCGGTAACCCTGCTGCTGGCCTCGGACCATCCCCTCTACCGGCCGCTCGGCATGATCGGCGTCACGCTGGCCGCGCTCGCGCTGGTCTACCTGATCCGGCGTTTCCTCGGCGGGCAGTCCTGGGCCGGGGTGGGCATGGAACGATCCCGGCGGGCCGTGCCGCAGCTGCTGCTGGGGGTCGTGGCGGGCGCGGTCCCGACGGTGGCCGCCATCCTGTTGTCGCTGGCGTTCGGCGTGACGTCCCTGGCGCCGGGAGAGACGATCCTCGGCGAGCTGGGCCTGGTGCCGTACGGCATCGCGTTCGCCCTGCTCAGCCAGGCGTTTCCGGAGGAGTTACTGTGGCGGGGGCACCTGTTCGACACGATGTCGGCACGGTTGTCGCCGAGAGTCGTGCTGATCGTGGTGTCGGTGGGGTTCGGCGCGCTGCACATCCTCTCCAACAGCTCGGCCGATTCGCCGGCCGAACGGCTGCTCTACGTGGTGCAGGCCGTCGCACTCGGCTTCGCGTGCGCGGCGGCGCGGGCGCGCACGGGGGCGTTGTGGATGGCCGTCGGCGTGCACCTCGGCCTGCACCTCGGCAACCTGCTACTCCCGACGGAGGCCGTCCACTACGGCGTGCAACTCGTCATCCTGGCCTGCACGCTCACCGTCAGCGGGCTGATACTGCTCCGGTACGGCAAGGGAGCGCGAGAGCGGGCGGCATGCCACCCTGGGCCCACCGCTTACGAGCCGGGCCGCTGAAGCCCTTCCGTTCCCCCAGCCGACAGCCGGCTCGCCTACGGGTGCACCTCGTCCGACGACCACGGCACGCATCAGACCCCGCCCGGCCGGACGTGGCCGACCGCCTATCCCCCGTCTCCACGTGCACCGCCCGCCGACCAGCGTCTCTTGGCTCACCCGGTCGGATGCTGGGGGACGTCCATGCCCGAGGCGCCGCTGGAGTCGCCCTGGATCCAGGCGTCTGAGGGCGAGGCGGTCAGGGGCTGGGGAGGAGGGCGAAGGGTGGGAGGTACCTCCGATGTTTATGGAGGTTGGCGCGGATCGACGAAGGAGAGGAATCTTCGGAGGTATGGGGGCTGGTGAGGGTGGTTGGGTGGGGTTCGAAGTGTCGTCTCTGGGTTACGGATCGGATGTATCCCGTTGCACGCCCTTGACATGCGCCGCCCTGTCCCAGCAGCATCGGAGGCACAGACATCCGATGAATGAGTGAAGGGTGCGGTGTGAAGCTGCTGCGAGTGGGACCTGTCGGACAGGAGCGGCCGGTGGTGATGGACGCCTCCGGCACCCTGCGCGACATCGGGGAGCCCGAGATCGACGGGGCTTTTCTCGCCTCCGGGGGAGTGGCGCGCGTGCGTGACGCGCTGGAGCGCGGCGACCTGCCCGTCGTCGACGCCGCGGGGCTGCGGGTGGGCGCGCCCATCGCCCGTCCGGGCAAGGTGGTCTGCATCGGGCTGAACTACCGCGACCACGCCGCCGAGTCCGGCGCGGAGCCGCCCGCCGAGCCCGTGGTGTTCATGAAGGCCGCCAACACCGTGATCGGCCCGTACGACGAGGTGCTGGTGCCGCGTGGCAGCGTGAAGACCGACTGGGAGGTGGAGCTGGCGGTCGTGATCGGCCGGCGGGCCCGCTACCTCGACAGCCGGGACGAGGCCCTCGACGTGATCGCCGGGTACGCGATCTCCAACGACGTCTCCGAGCGGGAGTTCCAGCTGGAGCGCGGCGGCCAGTGGGACAAGGGCAAGTCGTGCGAGACGTTCAACCCGCTGGGGCCCTGGCTGGTGACGGCCGACGAGGTCGGCGACCCGCAGAGCCTGGGGCTGCGCCTCTGGGTGAACGGCGAGCCGCGCCAGGACGGCGGCACCAAGGACATGATCTTCGACGTGGCTGAGATCGTGCGGTACCTGAGCCGGTTCATGGTGCTCGAACCCGGTGACGTGATCAACACCGGCACCCCGGCCGGGGTCGCGATGGGCATGCCCGGCCAGCCGTACCTGCGGGCGGGCGACGTGATGGAGCTGGAGATCGACGGGCTCGGCCGCCAGCGGCAGACGGTGGGGCAGGCCTGATGGCGTACAGGATCGTCGCGCTGGAGACGCACGACGTGCGTTTCCCCACGTCGCGGGAGCTGGACGGCTCGGACGCGATGAACCCCGACCCCGACTACTCCGCCGCCTACGTGGTGCTGAAGACCGACGACGGGGTCGAGGGGCACGGGTTCGCGTTCACCATCGGACGCGGCAACGACGTGCAGACCGGAGCGATCCGGGCGCTTGAGCCCCATGTGCTCGGCCGGGACGTCGAAGACCTCGGCGCGCTGTACAAGGAGCTGGTCGGCGACTCGCAGCTGCGCTGGCTGGGCCCGGAGAAGGGCGTCATGCACATGGCGATCTCCGCCGTGGTCAACGCCCTGTGGGACCTGAAGGCCAGGCGGGCGGGCAAGCCGGTGTGGCGGCTGCTGTCGGAGATGTCGCCCGAGGAGATCGTCGGGCTGATCGACTTCCGCTACCTGAGCGACGCGCTCACCCAGGACGAAGCCCTCCAGATCCTGAAAAATGCGGAAGAGGGGAAGGAAGAGCGGATCCAGCGGCTCATCGAGACCGGCTACCCCGCCTACACCACCTCCCCCGGCTGGCTCGGCTACGACGACGACAAGCTGCGACGCCTCTGCAAGGAGGCCCTCGACCAGGGCTTCGGCCAGATCAAGCTCAAGGTCGGCGCCGATCTCGACGACGACCTGCGGCGCTTCCGCGTGGCCCGCGAGGTCTGCGGCCCCGACTACCCGATCGCGATCGACGCCAACCAGCGCTGGGACGTCGCCTCGGCCATCGAGTGGGTCGGCGCGCTGAGCCCGTACCGGCCGCACTGGGTGGAGGAGCCGACCAGCCCCGACGACGTGCTCGGCCACGCCGCCATCGCCGAGGGCATCAGGCCGGTCCCGGTCGCCACCGGCGAGCACGTCCAGAACCGCATCGTCTTCAAGCAGCTGCTCCAGGCCGGCGCGATCTCCTACCTGCAGATCGACGCGGCCAGGGTCGGCGGGGTCAACGAGAACCTGGCGATCCTGCTGCTCGCGGCCAAGTTCGGCGTGCCGGTCTGCCCGCACGCGGGCGGTGTCGGGCTGTGCGAGCTGGTGCAGCACCTGTCGATGTTCGACTACGTGGCGATCACCGGCACGATGGACGGCCGCGTGATCGAGTACGTCGACCACCTCCACGAGCACTTCGTGCACCCGGTCGTCATCGTCAACGGCCGCTACACCGCCCCGACGGCCCCCGGCTTCAGCGCCGAGATGCACGCGGCGTCGATCGCCGCCCACACCTTCCCCGACGGCCAGGTATGGAGGGCCACGTCATGACGCTCAAGGCCATCGTGACCGGCGGCGGTTCAGGCATCGGCCTGGCCACGGCCACCCTGCTCGCGGCGCGCGGCATGCAGGTCGCCTGCCTCGACCTCGCCCCGCCCGGCGACCCCTTCGTGGGCATCAGGGCGGACGTGGCCGACGACGCGTCCGTGCGCGCGGCGGTGGCCGAGGCCGCGGAACGGCTCGGCGGCATCGACATCGTGGTCAACAACGCGGGCGTCGGCGCCCAGGGCACGGTCGAGGACAATCCGGACGAGGAATGGCGGAAGGTCTTCGAGGTCAACGTGTTCGGCATCGTCCGGGTGAGCCGGGCGGCGCTGCCGTACCTGCGCAGGTCGGCGCACCCGGCCATCGTCAACACCTGCTCGATCGCGGCCACCGCGGGGCTGCCGAACCGGGCGCTCTACAGCGCGACCAAGGGCGCGGTGTTGTCGCTGACCCTCGCCATGGCCGCCGACCACGTCCGCGAGGGCATCCGCGTCAACTGCGTCAACCCGGGCACCGCCGACACCCCGTGGGTGGGGCGGCTGCTCGACTCGGCCGATGATCCGCAGGCCGAACGAGCGGCGCTGAACGCCAGGCAGCCCATGGGCCGCCTGGTCAGCGCCGAGGAGGTCGCCGCCGCGATCGCCTATCTCGCAGGTCCCGAGGCCGCCGCGACCACCGGCACCGCGCTCGCGGTCGACGGCGGCATGCAGGGGCTACGGCTCCGGCCAACCAAATAAGGAAGGTAACCCCCCATGAAGATCGGTCCGGTGGTCGCGAGCGCGGCCCTGCTGGCGGTCGTCGCCGCCTGCGGTTCCAGCGGCACGAGCGGCACGAGCGGCACGAGCGGCACGAGCGGCTCCACGGCGGAAGGGGGAGGCGGCGGCAAGGTGGGCATCGACCACCCGCGCGCCGACTCCGACTTCTGGAACTCCTACATGAAGTACGTCCCGCAGATGGCGACCGAGCTCAAGGCCGACCTGATGCCCGCCACCAACTCCCAGAACGACGTCTCCAAGCTGGTCAACAACGTGCAGGCGCTGGTCGGCCAGGGCGCCAAGGCGATCGTCATGGCCCCCCAGGACACCGGCGCCATCGCCAACACGCTCCAGCAGCTGGAGAACAAGAAGATCCCCGTGGTCACCGTGGACACCCGGCCCGACAAGGGCAAGGTCTACATGGTCGTCCGCGCCGACAACCGCGCGTACGGCACCAAGGCGTGCGAGTTCCTCGGCGAGAAGCTCGGCGGCAAGGGCAAGGTCGTGCAGCTTGAGGGCGCGCTCAGCTCGATCAACGGCCGCGACCGGTCCGAGGCGTTCAACGAGTGCATGAAGAGCAAGTTCCCCGGCATCACGGTGTTCAGCGAGCCGACCGAGTGGGAGGGCAGCAAGGCGGCGTCCATGCTCCAGACCCGCCTGGAGCAGAACCCGGACATCAAGGGCATCTATATGCATGCCGGCGGCGTGCACCTGGCCCCGACGCTGCAGGTGCTCAAGCAGAAGAACCTGCTGGTCCCGCCGACCGACCCCAAGCACGTCTTCGTGGTCTCCAACGACGGCATCCCGCAGGAGTTCGAGGAGATCCGCAAGGGCAACATCGACGCCACGGTGTCGCAGCCGGCCGACCTCTACGCCCGGTACGCGATCTTCTACGCCAAGGCGGCGGTCGACGGCAAGACGTTCCAGCCGGGCCCGACCGACCACGGCAGCAACATCATCCAACTGCCCAACGGCCTCGAGGACCAGCTCCCGGCGCCGCTGGTGACGAAGGACAACGTGGACGACCAGAACCTCTGGGGTAACCAGGTCAAGTGATGAAATATCACGTTGAAGCCCGAAATGTCGTCAAGCGTTTCGGCCCGACCACCGCGCTGAACGGCGCGGAGATCGCCATCGCCGAGGGCCAGACCCACGCCCTCGTCGGCCGGAACGGCGCGGGGAAGTCCACCCTCGTGTCGATCCTCACCGGGCTCCAGCGGCCGGACGAGGGCGAGGTGCTGTTCTCGGGCGAGACGGCGCCCGCCCTGGCCGACCGCGACGCCTGGCGGCAGCGCGTCGCCTGCGTGTACCAGAAGTCCACGATCATCCCGGCGCTGACGGTCGCGGAGAACCTGTTCCTCAACCGCCAGACCGGCCGCGGCCGGATGATCAACTGGCGGGCGCTGCGGGCCAAGGCGCGCGAGCTGCTGGACACCTACGAGGTGGACGTCGACCCGCAGGCGCTGGCCGGCGAGCTGGGCGTCGAGCAGCGGCAGCTCGTGGAGATCGCGCGGGCGCTGTCGTTCGGCGCCCGGTTCATCATCCTCGACGAGCCCACCGCCAGGCTCGACGGCCCGGCCATCGAGCGGCTGTTCACCCGTATGCGCTCGCTGCGCGAGCAGGGCGTCACGATGATGTACATCTCCCACCACCTGGACGAGGTGTACGAGATCTGCCAGAGCGTCACGGTCTTCCGCGACGCCCGGCACATCGTGACCCGGCCGGTCGCCGGCTTCCCCCAGGACGAGCTGGTCGACGCGATGACCGGCGAGGCCACGGCCGCCTACGAGTCCCGGCAGCGCACGCCGGGCGAGGCGGTCGTGTTGTCCGGCGCGGGCCTGTCGCTGACCGGCCGCTACCAGGACGTGCACATCTCGGTCAGGTCCGGCGAGGTCGTGGGCCTGGCGGGCTCGGCGAGCAGCGGCAAGGTCGGCCTGGCCGAGACCCTGGTCGGGCTGCGCAAGCCGGACACGGGCGTGGTCACGATCGACGGCACCCGGGTCAGGCCGGGCGACGTGCCCGCCGCCATGCGCGCCGGGCTCGGGTTCGTGCCCGAGGACCGGCACCACGAGGGTTTCGTGCCGATGTTGTCGGTGGGGGAGAACGCGACCCTGCCGATCGCCCACAAGCTGGGCGCCTACGGCATCGTCTCGCCCGCGCGGCGCCGGGAGAGGGCCGTCCAGATGATCGAGAGCCTGGACATCAAGACCGAGGGGCCCGACCAGCCCGTCGGCGACCTGTCCGGCGGGAACGCGCAGAAGGTCGTGTTCGCGCGGGCGCTCGTGGACGACCCGAGGGCGCTGGTCGTGATCAACCCGACCGCGGGCGTCGACGTCAAGGCCAAGCAGGCCCTGCTAGGCGCGGTCGAGGACGCGGTCGGCCGGGGCGCGGGGGCCGTCGTGGTCTCCGACGAGCTCGACGACCTGCGCATCTGCGACCGGGTGCTGGTGATGTTCCACGGCAGGGTCGTCAAGGACGTGCCGCGTGGCTGGACCGACCACGAGCTCGTGGCCGTGATGGAAGGCATACAAGAGTGACCACTTTGACTGCTCCGGCCCCCCGGCTGAGGCTGGCCAGGTTCCGCGACCTGACCCTGGTGCCGGTGATCCTGCTCCTGCTCGTCGTGGGCGCGTTCCTCGACCCGACCTTCCTGACGGCGGGCAACCTGACGAACGTGCTCCAGCAGCAGGCGGCGATCTCGCTGCTCGTGCTGGCCGAGGCGATGATCCTGATCGCCGGGAAGTTCGACCTGTCGCTGGAGTCGACGGTCGGCACCGCGCCCGGCATCGCCGTGATGCTGGCCGTCCCGGCCTCGGCGGGCGGGTTCGGCCTCGGGCTGCCCGGCTGGCTGGTGATCCCGCTGGCCCTGCTCGTGGGCGCGGCCATCGGCGCGTTCAACGGGTTCCTGATCATCAGGTTCCAGCTGTCGGCGTTCATCGTCACGCTGGCCATGCTGATCATCGTGGACGGCCTCCAGCAGGGGCTCACCCAGGGCAAGACGCTGTTCCAGCTCCCCGACTCGATGCTCTACCTCGGCAGCGCCACCTGGCTCGGCCTGCCCGCCGCCATCTGGATCGCCGCGGTGCTGTTCGCCGCCGGCGTCTTCGGCCTGACCTACCTCCGGCTCGGCCGCTCCCTGTACGCCATCGGCGGCAACGCCGACGCCGCCCGCGCCGCCGGCATCCGGGTGGACCGCGTGCTGTTCGGCGTGTTCGTGCTCGGCGGGATCCTGGCCGCCACGGCCGGCATCCTGGAGACCGGGCGTCTCGGCGCGATCGGCAACGAGATGGGCGACGGCTGGATCTTCATGGTCTTCGCCGCGGCCGTCATCGGCGGCGTCAGCATGGACGGCGGCAAGGGCACCGTCCTCGGCGCGCTGACCGGTGTGCTGGTGATCGGCCTGGTCCAGAACATCCTCACCCTCATCGGGGTCTCCGGCTTCTGGCAACCGGTGATCTACGGTGGCATCATTCTCATCGCACTGATCATCAGCAGGATCGCCGGCGGAAAGGCGCAGGACTGATGGAACGCCTCGCCCTGCGCACCAGGCTGCGGCCCGGATGCGAGGAGATCTACGACCGGGAGCACGCCACGATCCCGGCCGCCCTGGAGGCCGCCATGCGCGCCCACGGCGTGATCTCGTGGCGCATCTTCCGCGACGGCCTCGACCTGTTCCACTTCGTGGAGGTCGAGGACTACGCCGCGCTGCAGGCCGCGCTCAAGGACGACCCCGCCGACCAGGCCTGGCAGCGCCAGATGAACCGCCTGCTCGACGGCGACTTCGACAAGTCGGCGGGCGGCCTGCGCCAGGTCTGGGAGCTGACGTGATCGACCTGCCCCGCGTCGGCCTCGGCGGCGCCCCGCTCGGCAACCTCTACCAGGCGGTCTCCGGCGAGCAGGCGCGGGCCACGGTCGACGCGGCCTGGGACAGCGGCGTGCGCCTGTTCGACACCGCGCCCCACTACGGGCTGGGGCTGTCCGAGCGCCGCCTGGGCGCCGCGCTCGCGGAGCGGTCGGGTTACGTCCTGTCCACGAAGGTGGGCCGGCTGGTGGTGCCCGCGCAGGTGCGCGACGACGACGAGATGTTCGACGTCCCGGTCGGGCTGGGCCGTGAATGGGACTTCTCGGCCGACGGCGTGCGCGACTCCCTGGAGGACTCCCTGGCCCGGCTCGGCCTGCCGGAGATCGACATCGCACTCATCCACGACCCCGACGACCACCTGGAGCAGGCGCTGGCCGAGGCCTACCCGGCGCTGGCCGAACTGCGGGAGCAGGGCGTGGTCAAGGCGATCGGCGTCGGGATGAACCAGTGGCAGGCGCCGCTGCGCTTCGTCCGGGAGACCGGCATCGACGTCGTCATGCTCGCCGGGCGCTACACGCTGCTCGACCAGTCGGGGCTGCCGTTGCTGGACGAATGCGCCGAACGCGGCGTCCGGGTGCTGGCCGCCGGGGTCTTCAACAGCGGCCTCCTGGCCACGGCGGCCCCGTCCGGCACCTTCGACTACGCACCCGCGCCGGCGCACTTGCTGGACCGGGCCGCCCGGATCGCCGGCGTCTGCGAGCGCCACGGCGTCTCCCTGCCGCAGGCGGCCATGGCCTTCCCGCTGCGCCATCCGGCGGTCGCCACGATCGTGCTGGGCGCCCGCGCGCCCGAGGAGGTCGTGGCCAACGCCGCGCTGTGGTCCCGTCCGGTCCCCGAGGAGCTGTGGCTGGAGCTGGCCGGCGAGGGCCTGCTGGGCTGACCGCGGCCGGGCCCCCGCCCGGCCGCCGTCCTCGTTCAGTGCACCTGGTTCAGTGCACCTGTACGGACGCGCCGAAGGCCAGCGCCACGTCCCACACCCGGGAGAAGACGATCACCCGGCCGCCGTCCAGCCCGCCGCAGGAGACCGGCTTGCTGATGGCCGACGTGATGCCCTGCGCCGCGACGTCGTCGAACCAGTTGGTGTAGGAGTAGACCGGGCCGCCGCTGTCGCCGTGGGCCACGGCGCAGCCGCCGACGACGCTCTTGGCCCTGACCATGTGCTTGACGTACTGCCCGTTCGTGTACGTGCCGCTCCACCCGGTCTCGGTCACCTTGATCAGGCAGTACTCGCCCAGCGACGCCCCCGAGTTGCAGACGAAGTTGCCGACGTACGCCTTCCACAAGGCGACCACCCGGTTGCTGGTCGAGGCCGCCGGACCGCCGTCGAAGACGTCGGCCGTGGCGTCGGCCAGGACGATCGCGGCGTCCCGCTTGGGCAGCCGCCACTGCAGGTCGCCCATGCGGTTCGCCGGGCTGCCCGAGCCGCCGCCGTCGTAGAAGGAGTCCCAGAACTCGCCGCAGTGGGCTGCGGTCAGGAAGCCGGGATTGCCGTTCTTGTCGTAGACGGCGAACCCCGAGCTGCAGCCGGAGCCGGTCCTGGCGTTCCAGGTCCGGCCGCCCGCGTAGTAGCTCGGGACGTCGTCCTGCCTGCTGTAGGCCGGGTCGAAGCGCTCGCCGCGCTCCAGCGTGATCGGCGCGGTCGCGCCGCCGGGCCGCTGAAGCTGGTCGGGGACGGTGTCCTCGTCCGGGACCGAGAGCCGCACGCCGCTCCCGTCGGCCTGCGGGGCGGCGCCCGTGACCTGCCCGGACTCGCTCCACTTGTCGGCCTCGGTGAGGAGGTCGGCGTAGGAGAAGGCGGACGGGAGCACGGAGACCGGGGCGGTCAGCCGGCCCTCGTCGACCACGGCCCGCACGGGCGCGGGCACCTGGCCCTTCCAGTACAGGCGGACCTCGTGGTTCTCGGGCGCGACGACCACGCCGCCGTACCCGTCGGAGGTCTCGGCCACGGCCGTGACGCGGTCGGCGACGGCGTTCAGCCGGGTCTGCTCGGCGAAGAGCGCGTCCCAGCTCGCGAAGCCGCCGGGGACCTGGCCGCGCGGGCCGGTCGAGTCCCTGGCCGGCGGCTTGCCTCCGGCGTCGGCGGACTGCCGGGTGAGGTCGGGGCCGGAGGCGGTGACCGCCGAGGCGGCTCCGGCGCCCAGGAAGGGCACGACGGCGCACGTCAAGATCAGCACCGTACGGCGTAAGCGGATGTTCTGCATGGATCCCCCCATGTCTGGATGAGGGGCCATCACAGCAGGCGATCCGGCACGCCTTCCGCGTCCAAGTACCGCCCCGCGCTGTGCTCTGCGGGCTTGCGGCCTCAGGAGGGGATGAACAGCCAGGACGTGGACATGCCGGACTCGTAGCGGGAGTCCAGGCGTTTGGCCACCACACCGGGCAGGCCCTGCTCGCGCGCCGCCTGCCGGACCGCGCCGGCCTCCCCGGGCCACGAGGGCGCTGTCTGCCAGCGGGGGCCGGCCAGCCCCAGTGACTCCAGGGCGGCCCGCCGGTCGGCGAACGGCTCGTCCACCAGGGAGCGGCCCTCGTCGTACAGCAGGTCCTGGACGACCAGGATCTCGGTCCCGGCCAGCGTGACCACCTCGCCGTCCAGCACCGCCGTCCGGCTGCCGAACGACTCGGCCAGCGGGCGCAGCCAAGGATGCTCGCGGGCGGCCGTCGTGCGTCCGCCGTCGACGGGGACCAGGAGCCGGCGTCCGCCCCAGGCGAACTCGAAGGCGTAGGCGGCGGCGTCCCTGGGCGGCCGGGCGCGCTCGGTGGGCAGCATGGGCTCCACGTCGGGGAACGGGTCGCGGACGGGGGCGTCCATGCGGTGGATCATCCAGTTCTTGCCCCGCGTCCGGAACAGCACGAACCGCCCGGAGGCCCGCCGGCCGTGCAGGACGAACTTGACCTCGCGCTCGGACCACTTCTCGGTCTCGTACGTGCCGGTGTCCCAGACGGTCATGGTGCCGCCGCCGTACTCGCCCTTCGGGATCTCGCCGTGGAAGGTGAGGTACTCCATCGGATGGTCCTCGGTGTGCACGGCCAGGTGGTTGGTGCCGGGGTCGGCGGGCAGGCCCTTGGGGACCGCCCAGGAGGCCAGCACGCCGTCGCGTTCCAGCCGCAGGTCCCAGTGCAGGGACCGGGCGTGGTGCTCCTGGATGACGAACGCGGCGCCGCCACCGTCTCGGGGAGGGGTGGCGGGCACGGGCTCGGGGGTCCGGCTGGGGTCGCGTTTGCTGCGGTATCGCTCCAGTTTGTCGGCCACGACACGGTTACTACCCGGGGAACGGCCGCCGATCAGTCGAGGGCCTTGCGCAGCCACGCCTCCACGCCCGCCACATGCACGGTGGCCCACGACCGCGCCACGTCCGGCTGGCGGGCGGCGATGGCCTCGTAGATCGCGGTGTGCTGCTCGCGGGTCTTCTCCATCGCGCCCTCCTGGGTGAGGCCGCGCCACACCCGGGCCCGAGTGGTCGGACCTGACAGGCTCTCGATGAACGAGCAGAGCACGCTGTTACCCGACCCGCGCGCGATGCGCTGATGGAACTCCAGGTCGTTGGCGACCAGTTCCTCGACCGTCGGCTGCGCGGGCAGCGAGTCGAGGATGCGCCGCAGTTCCTCGATGTCCTCGTCGCGCATCAGCTCGGTGGCCAGGGCCGTCGCGGCCGGCTCCAGGATGCGCCGCACCTCGAAGAACTGGATCACCGTGTCGTCGCGGTGCAGGTCGAGCACGAACGACATGGTGTCGAGCAGCAGGTGCGGCTCCAGGCTGGTGACGTACGTGCCGTCGCCCTGGCGCACGTCGAGGACGTTGATCAGGGCCAGCGCGCGCACGGCCTCGCGCAGCGAGTTGCGCGACAGGCCGAGCCGCTCGGCGAGGTCGGCCTCCTTCGGCAGGCGGTCGCCCGGGGTCAGCTCCCCGGAGAGGATCATCTGCTTGATCTTGTCGATGGCCGCGTCGGTGACCGCCACACTCTTCTCCCTAGACATCGGATGTCTAGGAGTCTAGAGCCTGGAAGCGTACGGGATCGACGTCCGGGACGCGGCGGACCATGCCCCGGGTCTCCAGCGTGCGCAGATGGGCCGCGGCCTCGCCGGCCGCCATGCCGCGCAGCACGGGGGCCAGGTCGTCCCAGGGCCGGTTCCAGGTCATCATCGAGGCGACCTCCCAGATGGTCAGCGGTCGCGACCGCTCGGCCATGAGGGTGCGCAACCGGATCAGCTTCTCCTCGTGATGGTGGCGGATCTCGGCGGCGCGCGCGGCAACATCGGGAAATATCCACTCGTGCGCCGGCAGGGCGTCCAGGGGGCCCAGCTCGCCGACCCGGTCGAGCGAGTCCAGGAAGTCGCCCAGCGGATCGATGTCGTCGCGGTCGTAGGGATAGATCCCGATGTGCGGGGTGATGTCGGGAAGGACGTGGTCGCCGGTGAACAGCCGGTCGGCGTCCTCCAGGTGCAGGCAGATGTGGCCCGGCGTGTGGCCCGGGGTGTGCACGGCGCGCAGCTTGCGGCCGGGCAGCTCCACCAGGTCGCCGTCGCGCAGCTCGCGGTCGGGCAGCGCGGGCGGCGTCGGCCGGGTGCCCATCGCCTCGCGCACCTCGCCGGGGCCGGCGCCGGCCCGCCTGAGCATGTCGGACTGGAAGCTCGCGTGCTCCTCAGCGGCGAACCGGTGCATGAGCCGGACCAGCGCCGCGTCCTCCTCGTGCATGGCGATCCAGGCCCCGGACGCCTCCTTGACCTGCCCGGCCAGCCCGGCGTGGTCGGGGTGGAAGTGGGTGACGACCACGCCGCTCACGGCCCCCACGTCGAGCCCGAGCGCGGCCAGGCCGCCGCTGAGCGCCTGCCAGGCGTCGGGGTGGTTCCATCCGGCGTCCACCAGCACCGGCCCGCGCGGCGACTCGACGGCGTAGACGAGGGTGTAGCCCAGCGGGTTGCCCGGGATGGGCACCGGCACGCTCCACACCCCGCCGCCGAGCTCCTGCGGCCGCTGTTCCGCGTACGGCCTGCGCCTGGTCTTCCCCACCGGTTCCCCCGATCGAGCACGTGCGTGTGAATGGTGGATCAGGCCAGGCGTTCGAGGATCGTCGCCGTGGCCAGGGCGCCGCCCGCGCACATCGTGACCAGCGCGGTGGTGGTGCCGGAGCGTTCGAGCTCGTGCAGGGCGGTGGTGATGAGCCGGGCGCCGGTGGCCCCGACGGGATGGCCGAGCGCGATGGCCCCGCCGTTGACGTTGACCCGGTCGAGGTCGGGCTCGTGCACCGCGGCCCACGAGAGCACCACGGACGCGAACGCCTCGTTCACCTCGAACCTGTCGATGTCGCCCATGGTCATCCCGGCCGCCGTCAGCACCTTCGCGGTCGCCTCCACGGGACCGTCGAGATGATAGTAGGGCTCGGCCCCGACGAGCGCCTGCGCCAGGATGCGCGCCCTGGGCCGCAGCCCCTGCCGGCGGGCCTCCTGCTCGCTGGTCACCAGCACGGCGGCCGCGCCGTCGGAGATCTGCGAGGACGTGCCGGCGGTGTGCAGGGCGCCCTCGGCGACCGGCTTGAGCGCGGCCAGGCTCTCGACCGTGGTCTCGCGTAACCCCTGGTCCCTGCGGACGGAGCCGACGGGCACGATCTCCCGCTCGAACCGCCCGTCGGCCCAGGCCTTGGCCGCCAGGCGCTGCGACCGCGCGCCGAACCAGTCGAGCCGCTCCCTGGTCAGCCCGCGCCGTTGGGCGATGCGTTCGGCCGCGGTGAACTGGTCGGGCAGGTCGATGCTCCAGTCGTCGGGACGCGGCCGCGCGGGGCGCACGTTGCTGCCGAGCGGCGCCCTGCTCATCATCTCGACCCCGCATCCGACGCCGGCCTCGATGACGCCCGCCCTGATCATCGCCGCCGCCAGGTGCACGGCCTGCTGGGAGGAGCCGCACTGGGCGTCGAGCGTGGTGACGCCCGTCTGGTAGGGGAGGCCGGCGTAGAGCCACGAGTGGCGGCCGACGTGGCCGCCCTGCTCGCCGGCCTGCGTGACGCACCCGGCGAACGTCTGGCCGATCGTGGCCGGATCGATGCCGGCGCGCTGGATGAGGCCGTTCAGCGCGGCGGCCAGCACCTGCTGCGGCTTGAGCTCCGACAACCAGCCCGCCCGCTTGCCGATGGGCGTGCGAACGGCTTCGACGATCACAGGTATGCCCACAGTCGCCTCCAGAACGTTGCTCTGGCCGCGACTGTAACGCGTTCTACTTTCTGGTGGAAGCCTCGCTTCCGGCCGGGAACTCGGCACGCAGCCCGAAAGTGTCGAAAAGCCGCAGGTCAAAGAACATGGCGACGTGATTGACGCCTTCTTCGCGCAACGTCAGGACCATGATGGCGAAGCGGCGGTAGACGTCGTGCTCGCGGAAGTAGACGGCGAACGCGGGCTGGCCGTTGGCGGCCACGGGCAGCAGCCTGAGGTCGTGCGGCCGGCTGGCGGGGCACTGCGTGGAGACGAGCTCGCCGATCGCGTCGGGGCCTTCGTACCAGCCCACGTAGGGGGGCATCTCCCAGATCGCGTCTTTGGTGAACAGCGAGACCAGCTCGTCGACGTCGTAGTTCTCGAAGGCGGCGACGTAGCGGTCGAGCAGGTGTCGCTGCTCGGCGGAGAGCGGCTCGACCTGGTCGTCGAGGCTCGGCGAGACCTCGCTGAGCTGCGCGCGGGCCCGCTGCAGGATGCTGTTGACGGCCGCCGTGGACAGGCCGACCGCCTCGGCGACCTCGGCCGCCCGCCACCTGAGCACGTCGCGCAGGATCAGCACGGCGCGCTGCCGGGGCGGCAGGTGCTGGAGCGCGGCGACGAGCGCGAGCCGGATGCTCTCGCGCGAGGTCACGATCGAGGCCGGGTCGCCGGCCGCCTCGACCCCGGCCAGCGTGTCGGGCACCGGCTCCAGCCAGGGCACCTCGCCGTCCTGGACCAGCGGCTCGGCCGGCTCGGTGCTCGGGGCGCCGAGACCGGTGGGCAGGGGCCGCCGGCCGCGGCTGTCGAGCGCGGTCAGGCAGGCGGTGGTGGCGATGCGGTAGAGCCACGTGCGCAGCGACGACCGCCCCTCGAACCCGTCGTAGCCCCGCCAGGCCCGCAGATAGGTCTCCTGTACGAGATCCTCGGCGTCGTGCACCGAACCCAGCATGCGGTAGCAGTGTGCGAACAGCTCGCGCCGCATCGGATCGGCCAGCCGGAGGAAGTCTTCGCTCGTCGGCTTGTCGCTCATGCCCCCTGTATAGCTTCCGCCACCGACAAAAAGCCGATTAGGGCATGACGGAGATGTCCGGAAGGGGCTAAATGTCGGCCAGGAGGCGATTCGCGGCGGTCTCGATGCGCCGCTGGATCTGGTCGTACGTGCGCCGCCCGCGCAACATCTCCAGCAGCTCCTGCACCCACACGCTGGCCAGCGAGCCCGCGAGGTCGAGCTGCTCCTCGCCGGCCTGGTCGACGGTCAGCCCGTCGGCGGACACCCGCAGCAGCAGCCCGGTCATGCGGTCGCCGAACGGTGTCTGGACCTCGGCCATGATCAACGACCGGATCAGCGCGTCGGCCAGCTCCGGCTCGCGCATCAGCCCCCGGGTGGCCCGCATGAGCACGTCGACGGCCCGGCTGGCCGGCGTGGACGCCCCGGGCGGGCGGCGCTCGATGCTGCTCTCCAGCAGGTCGATCTCCTCGCCCACGACCGCCACGACCAGGTCCATCTTGGAGGGGAAGTAGCGGTAGAGCGTGCCCAGCGCCACGCCGGCGCGCTCGGCGACCGTGCGCATCTGCATCGCCTCGACGCCGCCGCGCGAGGCCAGCGCGGCGGCGGCCTGGACGATGCGCTTGCGGCGTTGGTGCTGGCTGCGGGTGCGGACGCTGCGACCGCCCGCCGCGGCGCGGCCCTCGGCGGCCCCCTCGGTGTCGCTGGGGGGCGCGGAGAATGACCCGGGCGAGGTACGCATAAGAACACGTTATCTGATTTCTCGGCAACGCGGCTTGTTACTCGCGAGTCACAAACAGGCCGTATCGGCCCATGTCTACGGCGTTACAGGGCTATGTCGGAACATTGCCAAGAAGGCCGGCACTGGACAGATATTAGAATCTGTTCTAGTTTGCCATTCGGCTTACCTAGCGCTTGCTGGAGGCTCGATGATCGCGCAGACGCTGGCCGCCCTGCTCCTCGACCGGGCGCGGGACGACCGACCTGGGCTGATGTTCGAGGACGCGGTGTGGTCGTGGCGCGAGCACGTCGCCCGCTGCCGGGCGGCGGGGGCCTGGCTGAGCGGGCGCGGCACGGGGCTGCACGTGGGCGTGCTGGCGGAGAACGTCCCGGAGTTGCTTCTCGTGCTCGGCGGGGCGGCGCTCGACGGGCACGTGCTGGTCGCGCTGAATCCGACGCGCCCGGCCGGGGAACTGGTCCGCGACGCCCGCGCCACCGACGTGGACCTCCTGCTCTGGGACGCCCCCTTCGCCGCCACCGCCGCGACGGTCGCCGAGGCGCTGGGCGTGGAGAGCATGCCGCTGTCCCTGGTGTCGTCCCTGGGGGAGGACGGCGGGCGGGCCGGTGCGGCCGCGCCCGGCGACCTGGTGATGCTGATCTTCACGTCGGGGACCTCGGGGCGGCCCAGGGCCGTCCGGATCACGCAGCGCAAGCTGGCGCTGCCGGGGCTGAGCCTGGCCGCGCTGCTCACGCCCGCGGACGTCGTCTACTGCTCGATGCCGCTGTTCCACTCGGGAGCGCTGATGGCCGCCTACGCCCCGGCCGTGGCCTCGGGGGCGGCGCTGGCCGTGCGCAGGCGGTTCTCGGCCTCCGGCCTGCTGCCGGACGTACGGCGGCACGGCTGCACCTACCTGCACTACGTCGGCAAGGCCCTCTCCTACGTCCTGGCCACCCCCGAACGCCCGGACGACGCCGACAACCCCCTCAGGATCGCCTTCGGCAACGAGGGCAGCGCGGTCGCGACCAGGCGGTTCGGCGAGCGGTTCGGCTGCCGGGTGATCGACGCGTTCGGCTCCACCGAGACGGCCATCTCCTTCAGCCCGGACCCCGGCGCCCCGCCCGGCAGCCTGGGCAGGCTGGGCGCGGGCGTGCAGATCCTCGACCCCGCCACCGGCCGCCCGTGCCCGCCCGCCCGCATCGAGGGCGGCCGCCTGCTCAACCCGGACGAGGCCGTCGGCGAGCTGGTCAACACCGCCGGCCCCGGCCTGTTCGAGGGCTACTACAACGACCCGGACGCCGACGCCGAACGCGTCAGGAACGGCGCGTTCTGGTCCGGCGACCTGGCCTACGCCGACCCCGCCGGCCACGTCTTCTTCGCCGGACGCGGCACCGAACGCCTGCGCGTGGACGGCGAGAACCTGGCCGTCGCCCCCGTGGAGGCCGCCCTGCGGGAGTTCGGCGGCGTGGTGGAGGCGGCCGTCTACCCGGTGCCGGACGCGGCGGCCGGCGACCAGGTGATGGCGGCGCTGGTCATGGACGTCCCCTTCGACGCGGAGGCGTTCGCGGCGTTCCTGGCCGGGCGCACCGACCTGGGCCTCAAGTCCTTACCCCGCTATATCCGGATTTGTCGAGAACTTCCGCTGACCCCCTCCCACAAGGTCATCAAGCGGATCCTGGCCAGGGAGGCGTGGCGGACCGGCGACCCCGTCTGGTGGCGCTCGCCGTCCGGATTGCGCCCCCTGACCGGCGTGGACGTCAAGGCGATCGAGGACGAGTTCGTCGAGCACGGCAGGCACCACCTCTTGGAGAGCTGATGGATTTCAATCTGGACGAGACCCAGCAGGACCTGAAGAAGCTGACCGCCGAAGTCCTGGCCAAGCAAGGAGAGGGCGGCCCCGCGGCCGAGCAGGGTGCGGGCGGTTCGGCGGCCGAGGACGGGCTGTGGCGGGCCGGGCTCATGGGCGTGTGCGCGGCCGAGGAGGCGGGCGGCGCGGGGCTCGGCCCGGTCGAGATGGCCGTGGTGCTGCGCGAGGTGGGCGCGCGGGCGGCGGCCGTGCCGGCGTTGCCCGTCCTGGTGAGCACGCTGGCCCTGGCCCGGCACGGCAGCCCGGACCAGCGACGGCGGGTCACGCGCGGCACCCTGGCCCGGCGCGAGCCCGGCCGGGCGCCGGCCGATCCGCCCGCCACGGCCGCCCGGCGCGAGGGCGACGGCTGGTCGCTGACCGGGCGCAAGGTCGCGGTGCCCTACCCGACGGACGACGTCCTGGTCACCGCGGACGAGGGGCTGTTCCTGGTGGCCTCGCCGCCCGCGAGCCCCGAGTTCACCTCGACCGGCGAACCGGCCGCCACGGTCGTGCTGGACGGCACGCCCGCCGAGGCGGTGGCCGGCCCCGAGGCGGCCGCCGACGCCGGACGCCTGTTCACCGTGGCCGTCGCCGCGCAGGCGAGCGGCGTCCTGGCCGGGGCGCTCGACCTGACCACCGCCTACATCAGGACGAGACGGCAGTTCGGCCGGGCGCTGGCCGAGTTCCAGGCCGTGACCATGCAGATCGCCGACGTCTACATCGCCGGACGGGCCCTCGACGTGGCCATGTGGTCGGCGGCGTGGCGGCTGGCCGAGGGCCTGCCCGCCGACGAGGACGTGGCGCTGGCCGCGTTCCACGTCTGCGAGGCCGTCAAGGCGCTCTACACCTGCCAGCACCTGCACGGCGGCCTCGGGCTCGACGTCACCTACCCGCTGCACCGCCACTTCGCGCAGGCCAAGCACCTGTCCCACCTGCTCGGCGGCGCTGACGCCCAGCTCGACCTGATCGGAGCCCTCGTCTGATGCTGATCGACCTGACCCGGGAGCAGCGCGCGCTCCGCGACGAGCTGCGCGAGTACTTCCGCGGCTGTCTGACCGCCGAGGACCGCGCGAAGATCGCCGACGACCCGTTCGGCGAGGCGTACATGGAGCACTGCCGCCGGCTCGGCCGCGACGGCAAGCTCGGGCTGGGCTGGCCCAAGGAGTACGGCGGGGGCGGGTACGGCCCCCTGGAGCAGCAGATCTTCGCCAACGAGATCGCCCGCGCCGGCGTGCCGTACCCCATCATCACCGTGCAGACGGTGGGCCCGACCCTGATGCAGTACGGCACCCAGGAGCAGAAGGACCGGTTCCTGCCGCGCATCCTGGCCGGCGAGTGCCACTTCGCGATCGGCTACAGCGAGCCCGAGGCCGGCACCGACCTGGCCTCCCTGCGCACCACGGCGGTTCTGGACGGCGACCACTACGTCGTCAACGGCCAGAAGATCTTCACCAGCGGCGCGCACTACGCCCAGTACATCTGGCTGGCCGCCCGGACGAACCCCGAGGCCAAGAAGCACAAGGGCATCACGATGATGATCGCCGCCACCGACGACCCCGGCTTCTCCTGGACGCCGATCGTCACCATGGACGGCCGCCACCACACGAACTCCACCTACTACTCCGACGTGCGCGTCCCGGTGGACATGGTGGTGGGCGAGGTGGACCGGGGCTGGGACCTGATCGTCAACCAGCTCAACCACGAACGGGTCACCCTCGGCCCGGCCGGCAACCTCGGCCAGACCTACGACCGCTTCCTGGCCTGGGCCAGGCACGCAGGGCTGACCGACCATCCGGACGTACGCCGCGCCCTCGCCCGCGTGTGGGCCGCCTTCCGTACGAACGAGCTGCTCAACTGGCAGGTGGCGGCGAACATGGACCTCGGCTGGCTGGGCGCGCCCGACGCCTCGGCCACCAAGATCTACGGCTCCGAGCGCATGCAGGAGATCGGCCGGCTGGTCTGCGACGTCGTGTCCCGGTACGGCGACCCCGCCGACCCGGAGACGGCCGAGCTGGCCGAGCGCATGGACCACGGCGTCAAGGGCGCGGTGGTGCTGACGTTCGGCGGCGGGGTCAACGAGGTGCAGCGCGAGCTGATCGCGATGCTCGGCCTGAACCTGCCGAGGCCGCCGCGATGACCGACACGACGACCCCCGCGACGACCCCCGCGACGACCCCCGCGACAACCGGCACGACGACCACCGCGACGACTGACACGACGACCACCGCGATGACCGACGCGGAGCTGCACGAGCTGGCCGGCAAGCAGACGGCGATGGGGGAGCTGCGCGGCGCCCCCGCCGCCGACCCGGTGAACGCGCCCATGATCCGCCATTGGCTGGCGGCCATGGGCGACGCCAACCCGCGCTACCTGGAGGAAGGCGTGGCGCCGCCCGCGATGGCCCAGGTGTGGACCATGCAGGGGCCGGGCTCGCAGGCCAGGGACCGCTCGCCGGTGGACGACCTGCTGGCCGCGCTCGACGCCGCGGGTTTCACCGGGGTCGTCGCGACCAACTGCGAGCAGACCTACCACCGGTACGCCCGGATCGGCGAGCTGCTGACCCCCGCCACCCGCTTCACGTCGCTGGCCGGGCCGAAGCGCACCGCCCTGGGCGAGGGCTACTTCGCCACCTGGAACGTCACCTGGTACGGCGACGACGATCAGCCGGTCGCCGAGATGCTCTTCCGGGTGCTGAAGTTCCGCCCGAAGGCGCCCGCCCCGCGCGAGCGGGAGCCGTACCCGCTGCGGCCGGCGGTCAACGCGGACACCGCGTTCTTCTGGGAGGGGGCGCGGCACGGCGAGCTGCGCGTCCAGAGCTGCGCGGACTGCGGGGAGCTGCGCCATCCGCCCGGCCCGATGTGCCCGAACTGCCGCTCGGGGAACCGGTCGCACGTCGTCGTGAGCGGCCGCGGCACCCTCTACAGCTACGTCGTCCACCACCATCCGCCGGTGCCGGGGCGCGAGGTCCCGTTCGTGGTGGGCGTGGTGGAACTGCCGGAAGGAGTACGGATCGTGGGCAACGTCGTGGACTGCCCGGTCGAGAAGGTGGAGGTCGGGATGGCCCTGCGGGTGACGTACCGGTCGATGGACGACGAGCTCGTCCTGCCGATGTGGACGCCGGAGGAGCCGTGACCCCCGCCGCCGGAACGGCCCTGCCCGAGCTGGAGGTGGACCTGACGCCCACGACGGTGATCGCCACCGCCCTGGCCACCAGGGACTTCACCCCCGTGCACCACGACACCGCCAAGGCCCGCGCCCAGGGCTCGAAGGACATCTTCCTCAACATCCTCACCACCATGGGCCTGGTGGAACGTTATGTCACCGACTGGACGGGCCCGGAGGCGGTCATCACCGGCATCAACGTCAAACTGGGCGTCCCGGCGTACGCGGGGGACCGGCTGAGGTTCAGCGGCGTGATCGTCGAGCGCGACGGCGACCGGTACACCGCGCAGGTGCGCGGCAGGGTGAGCCTGGGCGACCACGCCACCGGCAACGTCACCTTCGTCCTGCCCGGGAGCGCGGGATGACCGGCGGGCGGGCCGCGATCGCGGGTATCGGGGCCACCGAGTTCAGCAAGGACTCCGGCCGGTCGGAGCTGCGGCTGGCCGCCGAGGCCGTGCTCGCCGCCCTGGACGACGCCGGGGTGCCGCCGTCCGACGTGGACGGCATGGTCACCTACACCCAGGACTCCAACCAGGAGATCGCCGTCGCCCGGGAGACCGGCGTGGGCGACCTCACCTTCTTCTCCCGCGTCGAGTACGGCGGCGGCGCGGCCTGCGGCACGGTCGCGCACGCGGCGATGGCCGTGGCCACCGGCATGGCCAGGACGGTGGTCTGCTACCGCGCCTTCAACGAGCGCTCGGGCCGCCGCTTCGGCCAGCCGAACGCCCGGCTGAGCGGGGAGCCCACCTCCCAGGGCCTGGAGATGAGCTGGCACGTGCCGTACGGGCTGATGACCCCGGCCGCGTGGGTCGCCATGTTCGCGCGGCGGTACATGCACGAGTTCGGGGCGACGTCGGAGGACTTCGGGCGGGTCGCGGTGGCCATGCGCAGGCACGCCGCCACCAACCCGGCCGCCTGGTTCCACGGGCGGCCGATCACGCTGGCGGAGCACCAGGCGTCCCGGTGGATCGTGGAGCCGCTGCACCTGCTCGACTGCTGCCAGGAGAGCGACGGCGCGGTGGCCCTGGTCGTGACGTCCGCCGAACGCGCGCACGACCTGCGCAGGTCGCCCGCGGTGATCACGGCGGCGGCGCAGGGGGCGGGCGCGGGCCAGATGATGATGACGAGCTACTACCGGGACGACATGAGCGGCCTGCCGGAGATGTCCGTCGTCGGCCGGCAACTGTGGGAGATGTCCGGGCTGTCCCCGGCGGACATCCAGACGGCCATCCTGTACGACCACTTCACCCCGTTCGTCCTGGCCCAGCTGGAGGAGCTGGGCTTCTGCGGACGCGGCGAGGCCCCCGGCTACCTGCGGGACGGCGGCATCGAGCTGGGCGGCCGCCTGCCCGTCAACCCGCACGGCGGCCAGCTGGGCGAGGCGTACATCCACGGCATGAACGGCATCGCCGAGGCCGTCCGGCAGATCAGGGGGACGGCCGCCAACCAGGTGGCCGGGGTGCGGAACGTCCTGGTCACGGCGGGGACCGGGGTGCCGACGAGCGGCCTGATCCTGTCGGCGTCGTGACGATTAGTTAACTAAAAGACACTCAGGGTAATTGTCACTGCATGAGCGGATTCTGGGGGATCCTGGCACAGCCGGAGTTGAAGATCGACTGGGCCAGGATGCCCACCTACAACACGATCATGGCGGTCGCCGCCGGCGTCGGGTTGCTGCTCGTGGTCTCCTTCGGCCGCCGGCTGCTCAGGGGCGACCCGCTGGAGCACGTGGACGGCTGGGCGCTGGCGTTCGGCGCGGTCGGGACGATCCTGGCGGTCACCGGGTTGCACATGACGCTCACCTGGCCGCTGGCCGGGCAGGGCTTCCCGTTCGACAACATCATCTTCGGGGAGCCCTCGCTGGCGTTCGGCGTGCTGCTGCTGGCCGCCGCGCTCTACCTGTGGAAACGCTGGGGCCTGAGCACCGTGGCGCCCGACCGGCGCAAGCTGGTGGCGCGCACGGCCGGGCCGATCTCGCTGTTCGTCTTCGCCATGGGGCTGGCCTGCTTCGGCATCGCGGCGGCGGGGTGGACGTACACGCTGTTCGCCGCGCCGCCGCAGGAGCCGATCTCGGGGGCCTTCGCCGGCCAGCCGCTGCTGGAGGCCACCTTCATCTCCGGCCTGTACGTGCTGGTCGGGGTGGGGGCGGTGCTGTTCCCGTTCGCGCTGCGGGCCAGGGGCGGCCCGGTCACGACCGTGACCGGGGTGTGCTGGGGGCTCGCCGGGGCGGCGTTCCTGCTGTTCGGCGCGCTGAACTACTTCACCCACATCGGGCTGATCGTCAACACCATGTAGGCGCTCATGGGCCCATGAACATCGGCACGGAGAAGAACACGATCATCGCGATGGCCACGCAGATCAGGAACCCGATCAACTCCCAGGCCCAGTCGTAGTGCCGCTCCCTGCGCCGCTTGAGCGCCTTCTTCTTCCTGGCCGCGGCCTTCTTCTTGCCCGCCGGCTGTTTGCGGCCGCCGGTTTTGGCGCCGCCTCTCCCCGGCGAGCGGGCCGGTTCTGCGCCGGGCTTGCGGCGGGAGGGTTCCTGGAGGTCGCGCGCGGGGTCCGGGTAGCGCGCCCGGTCAGCCTCCAGCTCGCGGGCGAGCTCGAAGGCGAAGTCCGCCGCACGGCTGCGCCCGGACGCCGCCGCATCGGACCGAGCCGCATCCGACAGAGGCGCCTCCGACAGAGCCGGGTCGGACAGGGCCGGGTCGGACAGGGCCGAGGCGGGCGGGACCGGGTCCGACAGGGCCGGGGCGGGTGAGGCCGGGGCGGATGAGGCCGGGGCGTGGCGTGGCTCGGGGGCGGGCATGCGGTAGACCGGTTCGGCGGCGGCCCGGGACCTCGGGGTGAACAGCGGCGCCGCCTCCTTGGCCGGCTGCTCCGCCGCCAGGGGACGCCGGGGAGCGGGGGCCGGCTCCGGACGCGCCGGGACGTCCCTGATCGCGGGCATCTCCTGGGTGATGGGCTCGTCGTCCAGCACGTCCGCGGGGATGGGCGCGGCCAGGAAGAAGGGCCGCTCCCCGGCCGGGGGAACGGCGGCCCCCGCCGGCCGGCCCTCGGCCGCAGCGGCGGGCGGCGCGGTGAAGTCGCCCGTGCTGAACGGCCGTACGGACTCAGGCTGCGGGGGCTCGGAGGGCTGCGGGGGCGCGGGGGGCTGCGGCGGCTTGGGCAGGAACGGTCGTACGGCCGCCGCCCGCGCGGCCGGGTCCCGCAGCGGCCCCATCGAGTCCAGCGCCCCGAGCGGGTCGCGCAGCTTGGGCATCGGCGCGGTCGTCGCCTCGTGCACGGACGGCCGTCCGGCGGGCGGCGGCGTGAGCAGGTCCGCCGGGAAGATCCCGGTGCTGGTCGCCGGGTCGGCCTCGGCGAGCGGCAGCGGCCACTGCGGCGGCGCCGGCCAGAGCGGCTTGACGAACAGCGGCGCGGGCTCGGCCGGCACCGACCCCGCGACGTGCACCCGCAGGACCGCGGGCGGCTCCGGCCAGGGCAGACGTCCCAGGACGTCCCGCAGCGGCGCGACCGCGAGCGCGCCGTACACGTCGGCGACCGGCTTCGGCACCCGCCCGCCGGCCAGCGCGGTCAGGGCCATGTCCAGGACCTCGCGGAACCGGTGGCCCGCGCCGAAGGCGAGCTCGTCGGCGGTGTCGGGGGCGACGTCGAGCACCCAGGCCAGCTCGGCCCGGCTCAGCCCGCACACCGCGCACAGCACCAGCACCTCGCGCTGCTGCGGGCGAAGCTCGCGCAGCACGCGCTCGACCAGCGCCGAGGCCGGGTCGATGAGCGGGTCCACGACGGGCGGGGCGTAGACGACGTCCCGCCGGCGGATCTGGCGGCGGGCGTAGGCGTACAGGGCGGCACGGGGCGGGGCGACGTCGGGGACGCCGGACAGCACGGACGCCAGGACGTCGGACGCGGTGCCCGGATCGCCGAGCTGGTCGGCGCAGTACGCGAACAGCCCGGCGGCATGGCGGTCGTAGAGCTCTGCGATCAGTTCTGTGCGGGGGCGCTGACCGGTGAGCGGCTGGGACACGGGGCCGATCCTCTTGCTAAATGTGCGGACGCTGAGGTGAGGGGTACGCGTCTGGAGTTTGTGGAGGTAATCATGCCAACTCACCCAGGCCCGGCGCACCACTTGATCGGAAATTCCGGTAAATCTCCCTGGTCAGTGAAACGTTTAAGCCGATCCCCGTGGGGACACAGGGGTGAGGGTCGCCGTAGTCTTGTGGGCCACCGAGATCATGCGGCGGTCGTGGCAGGGGGGCCGCGGCCCTGCCATCGAGCGAGAGGTCACGCGTGATCACATTCGACGCTGTCACCAAACGCTATCCAGACGGCACCACCGCCGTGGACGCCCTCTCCCTTGAGGCGCCCACCGGCGAGATCACCGTGCTGGTGGGCCCCTCGGGCTGCGGGAAGACGACGTCCCTCCGGATGATCAATCGCATGATCGACGCTTCCGAGGGACAGATCCTCCTCGACGGGGTGCCCGTGAGCGGCATCGACCCGCCCACGCTGCGCCGCGGCATCGGGTACGTCATCCAGCAGGCCGGCCTCTTCCCGCATCGGAAGATCGTCGACAACATCGCGACGGTCCCGTACCTGCTGGGCTGGGACAGGAAGAAGGCCCGCGCGCGGGCCATGGAGCTGCTCGAACGCGTCGGCCTGGACCCGGCCTTCGCCGGCCGCTATCCCTTCCAGCTCTCCGGCGGGCAGCAGCAGCGCGTGGGCGTGGCCAGGGCGCTGGCCGCCGATCCGCCCGTGCTGCTCATGGACGAGCCGTTCAGCGCGGTCGACCCGATCGTCCGCACCAGCCTCCAGGACGAGCTGCTGCGGCTGCAGGCGGAGCTGAACAAGACCATCGTGTTCGTCACCCACGACATCGACGAGGCGATCAAGCTCGGCGACCGGGTGGCCGTGCTGCGCGTGGGCGGACGGCTGGCCCAGCTCGCCGACCCCAAGACGCTGCTGTCGGAGCCGGCCGACGACTTCGTCCGCGAGTTCCTGGGCCACGACCGGGGGATCCGGCGGCTGCAGTTCATCTCCACGAAGGGGCTGCGGCTGCGTACCGACCTGACCGTGCGCGAACGGGCTGCGAGCGACGAGCCGTGGTTGCTGGTCGTGACCGACGACAACAGGCCCCTGGGCTGGTTCGCCGGGTCGCGGCCCGACGAGCTGGAGCCGTACGGGACGTTCGTGCTCGGCCGAGACTCGATGCGCTCGGCCCTGGATGCCGCGCTGCTGTCGCCCTCGGGCTGCTCGGTCGCCGTGGACGAGGACGGCAGGGTCGTCGGCGTGGCGACCAGGGAGGCCCTGGACGAGGCGCTGGCGGAGGCCGCCGATGCGTGAGGGTCCGCCCAGCATCTGGGAGTGGATCGCGCGCAACTGGGACACCGGCCGCGCCGACAGCATCAGGAACCTGCTGACCGACCACCTGACCATGTCCCTGGTGCCGATCCTGGCCGCGCTGGTGCTGGCGTTGCCGCTCGGGCTGGCCTGCGTGCGCTGGCGGTGGCTCTACCAGCCCACCTCGGGCCTGATGAACGTCGTCTACGCGCTGCCGTCGCTGCCGGTGTTCATGTTGCTGATCTCGGTCACCGGGCTGTCGCAGACCACCGTGATCATCCCGCTGACCTTCTATGGCATGGCCGTGCTCATCCCGGCCGTGGTCGACGGGCTGAACTCGGTGCCCGACCATGTGCGCCAGTCGGCCGTCGCGATGGGCTTCACGCCCATGCGCCGCCTGCTGCAGGTCGAGCTGCCCATCGCCACGCCGGTGGTGCTGGCCGGGCTGCGCGTGGTCGCGGTCTCCAGCATCAGCCTGGTCAGCGTGGGCGCGCTGATCGGCCAGGGCGGGCTCGGCGGGCTGTTCACCCGGGCCTACCAGAACCCGTTCATGCCGCCGGTGGTCACCGGCATCGTGCTGATCGTCGCGCTGGCGCTGGTCGCCGACGGCCTGCTGGTCCTGGCCCAGCGCCTGCTCACCCCCTGGGTGCGCGCGCGGAAGGGGACGTCGTGAGCTGGTTGAGCTCGTTCTTCGGCTGGCTGGCCGACTTCTTCGGCACCGGGGCGAACTGGGCCGGCCCCGACGGCATCCCGGCGCGGCTGCTGGAGCACCTGGAGTTCTCGGCCCTGGCGCTGGTGCTGGCGATGCTGATCGCGGTGCCGCTGGGGCTGGCCATCGGCCACACCGGCAGGGGCGAGGTCGTGGTCGTCATCTCGGCGAACCTGGCCAGGGCGCTGCCGACGCTCGGCCTGCTGGTGCTGTTCGTGCTGCTGCTCGGCACGTCCTCGATCTGGCCGGTGATCATCCCGCTGGTGCTGCTGTCGGTGCCGCCGATCCTGGTCAACACCTACGAGGGCATCAAGGGCGTCGATCCGGAGCTGCGCGACGCGGCGTACGGGATGGGGCTGCGCGGCGGGCAGGTGCTCGGCCGGGTGCTGGTCCCGGTGGCGCTGCCGCTGATCCTGCTGGGGCTCAGGCTGTCGGCGATCCAGGTGGTCTCCACCACGACGGTCGCGGCGTACACGGGGCTCGGCGGGCTCGGCCGGTTCGTGATCGACGGTTTCGCCACCAAGGATTATGCGAGCGTTGTGGGGGGTTCAGTACTGATTGTGCTGTTCGCGCTTGTCGTGCAGATCGTGTTCGCCCTCATCCAGAGGGTGACCGTTTCGCCGGGGGTGAGCCAGAGACTGAAGGTTCGATAGTCTCCGGTATTACCTGCCGCTTTAGAAGGGAAATTCAGAGATGAGACGCATGATCGGCACCGCGGCGGTGCTCGTGTCGGCGACGCTGGCGCTGGCCGCCTGCGGTGGCGGGAGCGGCGGTGGGGCCAACCCGCTCGACACCACGAGCGCGGCGCCCAGCGGGTCGGCCGCGGCGGCCGGGGGCAAGGCCGTCATCGGCTCCTTCGACTTCGACGAGAGCGTGCTGCTCGCGTCGATCTACGCCCAAGCCCTTGAGGCCAAGGGCGTGCAGGTCGAGGAGAAGCCGCGCATCGGCAGCCGCGAGGCGGTCTACGACCAGGTCAAGAACGGCGGCCTGACCATCGTTCCGGAGTACAACGGCAACCTGCTGGCCTTCGTCGACCTGAAGAACACCGCCTCGACGACCGACGAGGTCAACGCCGCGCTGAAGGAGAAGCTCCCGGCCGAGCTCGAAGTGCTCGACTCCTCGCCCGCCGAGGACAAGGACAGCCTCTCGGTCACCAAGGACACCCAGACCAAGCAGTCGCTGAACACCATCGAGGACCTGGCCAAGGTCTCCAAGAACATGGTCGTCGGCGGCCCGCCCGAGTTCAAGAAGCGGTGGGAGGCGCGCTTCAAGGAGGTCTACGGGCTGGAGTTCAAGCAGTGGGAGCCGAAGGGCCCGGCCACGGCCGACGCCCTGAAGGACGGCTCGATCCAGGTCGGCAACGTGTTCACCACGGACCCCAAGATGCTGGCCAACAACCTGGTGCCGCTCCAGGACACCAAGAACATCTTCCCCGCCCAGAACGTCACGCCGCTGCTGTTCAAGGCCGGCGCGAACGACACGATCCGCACCACGCTCAACGGCATCTCGGCCAAGCTGAGCACCCAGTCCCTGCTCGACATGATGCAGAAGATCTCCGTCAACAAGGACGAGCCCGCCACGGTGGCCAAGGAATGGCTGACCTCCAACGGCCTCGCCTGACGCCCGCGGCGGGGGCCTCCGGCCGGAGGTCTCCGCTGTGAGCGAGTTCACGGAGGCGATGGCGCAACTGGCCGCGGGCGTCGCGGTGATCACCGTCCGGGACGGGCGTGACGACCTGGGCGTGACCGTGTCGGCGCTGATGTCCGTCTCGGCCGAGCCGCCGCTCGTGCTGATCAGCCTGACCTCCCGCGGCTACCTCTGCGAGGTGCTGCTCCGGCAGGACCGGTGGGCGGCCTCGCTGCTGTCCTCCGGCCAGGCCGCGATCGCCAGCCGCTTCGCCACCGCCGGCCGTCCCAGCGCCCGCCTGCTGCTGGCGGGCACCCCCCACCACCGGGGGGCGCAGACCGAGGCGCTGGTGGTCGAGGGCGGTGTGGCGGCCCTGGAGGCCGAGACGACCCAGGTCGTCCCGGCCGGCGACCACACGCTCTTCGTCGCCCAGGTGCTCGCCGTCCCCTATGTCACCCCCGCGCTCCAGCCGCTGGTACGGCTGCGCGCCCGCTACCGGCCGATGGGATGCTGAATGCGCAGTTTCCTCTTCCTTCTGGGCGGCAACCGCCGTGACGGCAACACCGAGACCCTGGCCAGGCACGCCGCCGCCGCGCTCCCGCCGGACGTCGGGCAACGCTGGCTGCGCCTCGACGACCACCCGCTGCCGCCCTTCCAGGACATCCGCCACACCGGCGACGGCCTCTACCCCGTGCCCGAGGGCGCGGCGAAACTGCTCGCCGAGGCCACCCTCGACGCCACCGACCTGGTGATCGTCTCCCCGCTCTACTGGTACAGCGTCTCGGCCACCACCAAGCTCTACCTGGACCACTGGTCGGCCTGGATGCGGGTCCCCGGTTACGACTTCAGGGCGCGCATGGCGGGCAAGACCGTCTGGGCGGTCACCACGATCAGCGAGGAGGACGAGTCGGTGGCCGATCCGCTGATCGGCACGCTGCGCCTGTCGGCCGAGTACTTCGGGTCGTGGGGCGGCGCGCTCGTCGGCTACGCCAACCGCCCCGGCGACATCCTGCGCGACACCGGCGCCCTGGAGCGGGCCGCGGCCTTCTTCGGCCCCGGAGCCGCTCGTCGTGCCAGCCGGGCGTCGGACCCCGCACCGGGCTGAAGGCCGGCCTGATCCGGGTGACGGCCTTGCCGGCACGGGCGAGCGTACAAGATCGAACTACCCGATGATGTACCAACCGGGCAGAGAGAGCGGACCGGCGGCGGGCAGGCCCAGCTCGGCCGACAGGCGGGCCAGCGGCCCCCAGGCGTCGAGCCGCATCCTGGCCAGGGCGGCGGACTTGTCCTCGCTGGACTCCGGGCCGCGCAGGCGCTCCAGCGGGTTGAGCCTGGGATAGACGCGCACGGGGGCGTCGTCGGCCAGCCGGGCGCGCTCGCGGGCCAGGCCGAGGGCGTGCTCCAGACCGCCCAGCTCGTCGACCAGGCCGTTGGCGTGGGCGTCCGCGCCGGTCCACACCCGGCCTCTGGCCAGCTCGTGGACGCGCTCGCGGGTGAGGTCGCGGCTCTGGGCGACCTTGCCCACGAAGTCGTCGTAGATGCGGTCGAGCCAGCCGTTCACCCGGTCCCACTGCTCGGGGGAGAAGCCGCGGGCGGTGGAGAACATGCCGGCGTTCACCCCGTCGGCGACCAGTTCAGTATTTATCCCGATTTTTTGGAGCAAGTCAGTCATGACGGGCTTGCCGCCATAAACGCCGATCGAGCCGGTCAGGGTGCCGGGCTGGGCCACGATCACGTCGGCGCCCATGGACACGAAGTATCCGCCGGACGCGGCCAGGTCGCCCATGGAGACGATCACCGGCTTCACCCGGCGGGTCAGCGTCACCTCCCGCCACACCGTGTCGGAGGCCACGTACGAGCCGCCGGGGCTGTCCACGCGGAAGACCACGGCCTTGACGTGCTCGTCCCGGCGGGCCGCGCGCAGCGCCGCGCTGATCGTGTCGGAGCCCATCGCGCCGCCGCCGCCGAGCGGGCTGCGTCCGCTGCGGCCGCTCCTGATCTGCCCGCTGCCGTGCACGAGCGCGATGCCGTCGGCCATGGGATGCGGCAGCTTCCGCACCGCCGCGCTCCTGGCGTACCGGGAGACGAACAGCAGGTGGGCCTCGCCGCCCGTGGCCCGTCTGACCTCGTCGTAGACCTCGTCGCGGTAGGCGAGGGCGTCCACCAGACCGGTCTCCTGCGCCTCGGAGGCGGTGAAGGGGCCGCGGTCGATCAGCTCGCGCACCTTGGCGGGGTCGAGCCTGCGGCCCTCGGCGATGCCGTGGACGAGCTGCTCGGCGACCGACTCCACGATGCGGGTCATCGACTCGCGGTGGGGCTCGGTCATGTGGTCCTGGGTGAAGGTGTTGACCGCGGTCTTGTACTCGTGCCGCTGCCCGGCCTCGACCTGCACGCCCAGCTTGGTCAGCGCGCCCTTGAGGAACCGCTGCTCCATCGCCACCCCCGTGAGCCCGACGTCGCCGCTGGGCTGGAGGTAGACCCGCTCGAACGCGGTGGCCAGGTAGTAGGGCACCGTGCCGCCGCTGAACTCGCCGAACGTCTCGGCGTAGGCCACGGTCAGCTTGCCGGAGGCGCGGAAGCGGGTGACGGCCTCGCGCAGCTCCTGGACCATGGCCAGGCCCATGGGGTTGCCGCCGAGCTTGACCACCAGCGCCTTGACCCGGGAGTCCCGGGCGGCCCGCCGGAGGCCGGACAGCACGTCCGACAGACGGGTCTTGCGCATGGACAACACCGCGGCGACCGGGTCGGACGGCGGTCCTTCCGTGAGGCCCTCGGTGAGATCGAGCTCCAGGACCAGCGGGCCGGTGCGCCGCTGGCGAAGCTTGTCGACGGTTTCGAAGATCGCCCTGCCTGCGTCCATATAGCCACCCTAAGCGACACATTTCGTGTCGGGCCCGGAAGAGCTCCAGGCGGCCGCCCGGGTAGGGGCTCCGCCTGGAAGCTGGGCCGGGGCCGGGTCAGCGGCGGGTGTGCAGGGCGGCGTAGACGTTGATGCGGGGGGTGGTGAGCTGGGTGCCCGCGCTGGTGTACGCGATGGGCTTGCCGGTGCGCTTCAGGGCGTCGAGGAGCTGGTCGGGGGTGGCGTGCGCGCGCTTCTGCCGCAGCAGCGCGAACGAGCCGGTGACGTGCGGGGCGGCCATCGAGGTCCCGTTCAGCGTGGCGTAGGCGTTGCCGCTGATGGCGGCGGTGATCGAGACGCCGGGCGCGAACAGGTCGAGCAGGGCGCCCCGGTTGGAGAAGGAGGCCACGGCGTCCTGCTTGTCGGTGGCGCCCACGGTCACGACGTTGGAGACGCAGGCGGGCCAGGAGACGGCGGCGTCGAAGCCGTTGTTGCCCGCGGCCACGACGGTGGCCACGCCCTTGGCCTGGAGCTGGTCCACCTCGGCCTTGAAGTCGGCGCCGTCGCCCTCGTCGCAGGAGGTGTCGTACCTGCCGCCGCCCAGGCTCAGGTTGACCGCGGCGATGTCGTACTGGTCGGCCAGCACGTTCGCGTACGCCATGCCGGTCAGGACCGAGGAGTCGTAGGCGAGCACGCAGGACGCCGCGGCGCCGCAGTAGGGGGAGTTGTCGAAGCGGCTGAAGACCTGGATAGCGATGATCTTGGCCTTGGGGGCGACGCCGGGGTTCGGGAACTCCTTGGTGGCCTGGCCCGCGGTGATGCCCGCGACGTGGGTGCCGTGGTAGCACAGGCCGTACTCGGGCCTGGGGGCGTTGCGCAGGCACGCCTCGGTCTCGGAGCTGGCCGCGCCGTCGCCGATCTGGAACTGGCTGCCGTTGGGGCACAGCGGCGTCGAGCCGTCGGCCGGGTCGGTGGCGGAGAAGCACGCCTGCGCCGCGATCCTGCGGCCGAAGGCCGGGTGGTCGTTGTCGATGCCGGAGTCGATGATCGCGACGGCGGTGCCCTTGCCGGTGAAGCCCTGCCGGTGCGCCCGGTCGGCGCCGATCAGCGGCACGCTCTGCGCCAGCGAGGGCTCGTTGAGCCGGTCCTTGCGGATCGAGACGACGTCCGCCTGCTCGGCGACCTTCTCCAGCTCGGCGCGGGTGCCGCGGTAGACGAAGAAGTCGAGCTTGCCGGCCAGTTCGGCGGGCGGCGTGGCCACGACGTTCCGCCTGTCCTGCCTGACCCCTTCCGCGCCGGCCAGGGCCGACTGCACCTGGGCGGGCTGGCGGACGCGGACGATGACGCGGTGCTCACCCGTCGAGGTGACGGCCGGGTCGATCTTGGACTCGGGGTCGGCCAGGGCGGGGGTGGCGACCAGCGACGCAGCGGTGGCGGCGAGGGTGATCGCACCGGCCAGCAGAGACATGAGTCTCAACTGATCCTCCGGGGGGTCGGGGGGCGTTTGTGTAAAGAAGTGTAGATATTGGACAAGAGATGTCAGAGGGACGCTTGTGTTCTGTTATCGCTTCTTGTCCTGGTACGCGAAAGGGCCGGATCGTCGGGTCCGGCCCTCTCCTTGACGCTGCTCCCAGGCTCAGGGAGTGCTCTGGGCCGTGGCGCCGAACACGTCGATGCGGGCCGTGCGCACCTGGGCGCCGCCGGAGCCGTAGCCGATGCCGCGCCCCGTGGCCTGCAGCCGCTGCAGGTTCTGCGCCACCGTGAAGTCCGGGTGCGCCTGCCGCATGAGCGCGAACGCCCCCGCCACGTGCGGCGCGGCCATCGACGTGCCGCTCTTGTCGGCGTAGGTGTCGTCCGGCACCGACGACCTGATGCCCACGCCGGGCGCGAGCAGGTCGAGCAGCGGGCCGCGGTTGGAGAAGCCGGCCACCGCGTCCCGGTCGTCGGTGGCGCCCACCGCGACGGCGGAGGAGATGCAGGCCGGCGCCGCGACGCCGTCGGGGAAGCCGTTGTTGCCGGCCGCGACCACGGGCGCGACCCCGAGGGAGATCAGCGTGTCGAAGTCCGGCTTGAGTCCCGCGGCGCTCGGGTCGGAGTCGCAGTTCTCCCGGTACGGCCCGCCGCCGCCCAGGCTCAGGTTCGCCGCGGCGACGTGCTGGGCCGCGGCCACCCGCGCGACGTACTCCAGCGCCAGCTTCTGGTCGGAGGTGTAGCTGAGGAAGCAGGGCGCCTGGGTGCCGATGACCGCGCACGTCATCGCGCTGTCGATGCGGCTGAACACCTGGATCGGCAGGATGCCGGCGGCGGGCGCGACGCCGTTGGAGGGCGCGCCCGTCGTCATCCGGCCCGCGGCGATGCCCGCGACGTGCGTGCCGTGCGAGCAGGCGTTGACCCCGTTCACGACGCACTGGGCGGTCTCGGCGTCCGCGGACCCCGGGCCGGTCTGGCTCGGCTGGTTGTTCGGGCAGAGCGAGACCGAGCCGTCGCTGGCGTCGGAGGAGGAGAAGCACGCCTCGTCCACGATCCGGCCGGCGAAGAAGGGGTGGTCGCGGTCGATGCCCGTGTCCAGGACGGCCACCGTGAAGCCCCGGCCCGTCCAGCCGGCCGCGTTGGCCCGGTCGGAGCCGATGATCCGGGTGCTCGTGTCCAGGACGGCCGGGCGCAGCTCGTCCTTGTAGACCGCCTGGACGCGGTCGTCCTTCCTGAGCTGGGCCAGCGTCTTGCCGTCCAGCTCGGCGACGAAGAAGTGGGACGACTGCGCCCCCTCCAGCACCCGGCTGCCCTCGGAGGCCTGTTCGAGGTCCTTGGCCACGGCCTGCACGTTCTGCCCCGGCTTGAGCTGGATGATCGACCGGACCTTGCTCTTGGCCTGGACCTCCGCGACGAGGGCGGGGCTGATGACCGGGTCGCCGGTGTCGCGCGCGTCGGCGCTCAGCGGTGGCGCCGCGCAGAGCACGGCGGATGTCGTGGCCAGCGCGGCAGCGCCGGCGAGCAGGGACCGTAGCCTCACTTAGTCCTCCGAGGGTCAGACCGTCCGGTGTGAGGTGTCCATCCCCTGGTGTGACAAGTGTGATGTCGGTGACCCATGGGAAAGCAGTGAACGCTGAGCTGCTTTTTGCCTTGTGACGGGAAAGACGAAAGGGGCCGGTCGGAGACGACCGGCCCCTTTCAGCGAGGCTGCTTCGGAGCGAAGCGAGGCTGCTTCAGAGCGACTTGAGCACGTTCTTCGTCGCCTTCTTCAGGGCCGCCTTCGACGCCGCGCCGCTCAGCCGCACCTTCTCGGCGGCGGTCAGCACGGTGGTGCCGTTCCTGCCGTGCGCCCAGTTGAGCCAGGCCGTCAGCAGAGCGCGGTCCAGCTGGTCGCGGGACGTCTTCGTGCCCTTCAGCACCCGGTACGCCTTGCCCAGCGACGACGCCTTGGTCAGCTCGGGGAACACCTTGCTGGCCTTGCCGATCAGCTTCAGGTAGCAGTTCAGCGTGGCGTCGGGGATCGTCCCGCTGCTGCGGTGGATCTCCACGGCCCACTTGCCGGCCGTCAACCTGGCGCCGGCCGTGCCGCGCGTGCAGACGGCGGCGGCCGACGGGGCGGGGGTCGGCGTGACGGTCACCGTCACCGTGACCGTGGGCAGCGGGACCGGCGTGACCGAGGACGTCGGGGCCGGCGCGGGCCGCCCGTCGTCCGTGGGGTCGGGCTGGGGCGTCGGGCCGCTGCCGTCCGTCGGGTCGGGCTCGGGGCCGCCCGTGGGGCCGGTCGTCGGCTCCTGCGTGATCGGCGGCTGGGTGCCGGTGCCGGCCAGGGCGGCGCCCACGTCCAGGCGGGGGGTGGTGACCTGGGCGCCGTTGGCCTCGTACTGGTAGGGGCGGCCCGTGGTCTTCAGCGTGTTGATCAGGTCGGCGACGGGCGTCTGCGGCGCGGCGGCCTTCATCAGCGCCAGCGCGCCGGCGACGTGCGGCGTCGCCATCGACGTGCCGCTGTGCGTGGCCATCTGGTTGTCCGGCACCGAGGACTGGATGTCCACGCCCGGGGCGAAGAAGTCGACCAGCGAGCCCCGGTTGGAGAAGTCGGCGATGGCGTCGGCGCCGTCGTTCGCGCCGACCGCGACCGCCGAGGAGACGCACGCGGGGTAGGAGGCGCCCTCGAAGAACTCGTTCCCGGCGGCGACCACGGTCGCGATGCCCTTGGCCAGCAGGGCGTCGATCTTCGGCTTGAAGACCGCGCCCTCCTCGGTGGCGTCGCAGTCGGTCTCCGACAACGCGCCGCCCAGGCTCAGGTTCACCGCCGCGACGGGCTCGGTGAGCGTGGCCACGTAGTCCATGGCCAGCCGCAGCGACGACTCGAAGGCCAGCAGGCACGACGACTCGCCCGTGCAGATGTCCTCGTCGTTCACCCGGCTGAACACCTGCACCGCGATGATCCCGGCGCCCGGGGCCACGCCGCCGCTGCCCGCCGCGATGCCGGCGACGTGTGTGCCGTGCTCGCACAGGTTCACGCCGCCGGACAGGCACTTGGCGGTGGTGGCGTCGGCCGCGCCCTCGCCGGTCTGCTGGGGCTGCCCGTTCGGGCACAGCGACTCCACGCCGCTCTCCACGGCCGAGAAGCACGCCTCGCCCACGAGCCTGCCCCCGAAGTACGGGTGGTCGCGGTCGATCCCGGTGTCCAGGACGACGATGTTCTGGCCCGCGCCGGTGAGGTTCTTCTCGTGGGCCTTGTCCGCGCCGATCTGGGTGATGTTGGACCCCACCTCGGCCGGTGCGTACGTCCGGTCGCGGTGGATGGAGGTCACGCGCGGGTCCTCGGCCAGCTTCGCCAGCTCCTCGGCGGTGCCCTCCACCACCATGAACGACTGGCTCTGCGGCTGCAGCAGCACGTCGACGCTCTGGGCCGCCGCCACGCCGGCCACCGGCTCGTGCTGCGCGGCGTCGGTCAGCTCCACGATGGCGCGGGTGGTGTCGCCGTCGAGCGCGAGGCCCTCCTCCAGCTTGCTCTGGGAGGGCGCCGGCGTCGGCGTCGCCGCGGGGTCGTCGGCGAACGCCGGGACGGAGGCCGATAACAGGGCCAGCACGATCGAGCACACGATCAGGGGGCGAAATCGCACGCGTCCTCCGAAGGGGATGATCTCGGAGTTTAGGGCGATTTATCCCGCCAGCACAGAGCCTGGCCCTGTTTCTCATCGAACTTTCAGCGCACGCACCTCAAACGTTCAACGACCCCGCCGGCCCCGCGGACTCCGAAGCCTCCGTCGGCGCCTCCTTGGTCAGCCACACCGCGCCCAGCGGCGGCACCCGCAACGTCGTGGAGAACGGCAGCCCGTGCCACGGCTCGGCCGCGGCCTCGACCCCGCCCATGTTGCCCACGCCGCTGCCCCAGTAGTCGTAGGCGTCGGTGTTGACGACCTCCGCCCAGTGGCCGCCGTAGGGCAGGCCGAGCCGGTAGCTCTCGTGCGCGCCGCCGCTGAAGTTGACCACGCAGGCCGCCGCCGACCCGTCGGCCGCGTACCGGACGAACGAGAACGTGTTCCCCGACGCGTCGTCGGCGTCGATCCAGCGGAACCCCTCCGGCCTGGCGTCCTGCTCCCACAGCGCCGGGGTCTCCTTGTAGAGCCTGTTGAGGTCGCGGACGAGCCGCTGCACGCCCTTGTGCCCGTCGAACTCCAGCACCCACCAGTCGAGCCCGCGCTCCTCCGACCACTCCGAGCCCTGGCCGAACTCGCCGCCCATGAACAACAACTGCTTGCCCGGATGCGCCCACATGAACGCCAGCAACGCCCTGAGCTGGGCGAAGCGCTGCCATTCGTCCCCGGGCATCTTGCCCAGCAGCGAGCCCTTGCCGTGCACCACCTCGTCGTGGGACAGCGGCAGCACGTAGTTCTCGGAATAGGCGTAGATGAGGGAGAACGTCATCTGATGGTGGTGGTACTGGCGGAAGATCGGCTCGCGGCGCAGGTATTCGAGCGTGTCGTGCATCCAGCCCATGTTCCACTTGAACCCGAAGCCGAGCCCGCCCAGGTGCACCGGCCGCGAGACGCCGGGCCAGGCCGTCGACTCCTCGGCGACGGTCGAGATGCCCGGAGCCTCCCGGTAGCAGACCGAGTTCATCTCCTTGAGGAACTCGACCGCGTCGAGGTTCTCCCGGCCGCCGTAGACGTTGGGGGTCCACTCGCCCTCGCGGCGCGAGTAGTCGAGGTAGAGCATCGAGGCGACCGCGTCCACGCGCAGGCCGTCCACGTGGAACTCCTTCAGCCAGTAGAGGGCGTTCGCGACCAGGAAGTTCTTGACCTCCCTGCGGCCGAAGTCGAAGACGTAGGTGCCCCAGTCGGGGTGCTCGCCCCTGGCCGGGTCGGCGTGCTCGTACAGCGGGGTGCCGTCGAAGCGGGCCAGCGCCCACTCGTCCATGGGGAAGTGGGCCGGCACCCAGTCCAGCAGCACGCCGATGCCGCGCTGGTGCATGCGGTCCACGAAGTGCCGGAACTCGTCGGGCGTGCCGAACCGGGCCGTCGGCGCGTAGTAGGACGTCACCTGGTAGCCCCACGAGCCGCCGAACGGGTGCTCGGCCACCGGCAGCAGCTCGACGTGCGTGAACCCCATGTCGGCGGCGTACTCGGAGAGCTGGTCGGCCAGCTCCAGGTAGGACAGCCCCGGCCGCCACGAGCCCAGGTGCACCTCGTAGACGCTCATCGGCCCCAGCTGCGCCGGACGCTCGCGCCGCGCGGCCATCCACTCGTCGTCGGCCCAGGTGTAGGCGGACTCGTCGATCACGGAGGCGGTCATCGGGGGCACCTCGGTGCGCCGGGCCATGGGGTCGGCCTTGTCGCGCCAGAGCCCGTCGGCGCCGAGGATCTGGAACTTGTACCGCTCACCGGCCTCCAGCCCCGGGACGAACAGCTCCCACACGCCCGACCGGCCGAGCGAGCGCATCGGGTAGGCGGTGCCGTCCCAGTGGTTGAAGTCGCCGACGACCCTGATGCCGCGCGCGTTCGGCGCCCAGACGGCGAACGCGGTGCCCCGCACGTCCTGATGCTCCATCACGCGGGCGCCCAGGACCTCCCACAGCCGCTCGTGCCGCCCCTCGCCGATGAGGTGCAGGTCCACCTCGCCCAGCGTGGGCCAATGCCGGTACGGGTCCCTGACCTCGTACGGCTCGCCACCGGCGTACCGGACGCGCAGGGTGTAGTCGGGCACCTTGTCCAGCCCGGTGACCGTGGCCTCGAACACGCCGTGGGCCTGGTGTCTCATGTCGTGGGCCGTGCCGTCGTCGAGCACCACCTGCACCCGCTCGGCCAGCGGGCGCAGCGTGCGGAACACCACGCCGCCCGAGACCGGGTGTGCTCCGAGCACGGAGTGCGGATCGTGGTGCGCCCCGCCAGCGAGGCGGTCGAGCTCTGTCCTCATGGGCATGCTCCCAACCCTGCCTTATGATGACCGTCCATCTCAGGCACTGCCCGCTTTCACGGCGACAATCACCGAATGTGCAAAATCCCGGGATGATCGCAGAAGTATGCGGGATCGTCATGGATGATCCTTGGCCGTGTCGTGGCCGGACAGACCCCGTACGAGGCGATCAGGCGCCCGCGGTGTCCGCCAGGAGGTCGTCCACCGGCATGCCGGCCCCTTCGGCCAGGCCGGCCGCCAGCGCCGCCGCCCCCAGCGCCACCGTCACGACCGCCGTGATCCGGTCCACGTCGCCCCGCTCGCCCGCCGGCAGCGGCGCGCCGACGGACGCCCTGAGCGCCGCGGCCTTCCCGAGCAGCCGCGCCGCGTCCGCGTGCCGGCCGCCGAGCGCCCGCGCCCCCGCCAGCCCCTCCAGCCCGAGTGCGGTCGCGCGCGGGTCGCCCACCTTGCGGGCGGCGGCCAGCCCGCGAAGCTGGAACTCCAGCGCGCCCGCCGCGTCGCCGCGCAGCTCGGCCACGAAGCCCAGCTCCGCCAGGATCAGCGCCGCGCCCGGCTCGCCGGAGACGTCCAGCACCCAGTCCAGCCAGCTCAGCAGCAGCCGTTCTGCCTCGTCGAGGCGTCCCTGGCGGCGCGCGCCGAGCGCCAGCCCGATCTCGGCGAACTCCTCGGCCGGACGGTTCGACTGCGACACCGCCAGCCGCCTGGCCCGCTCGTGGTGGTCGTCGGCCGCCGCGTGGTCGCCCCGCAACATGGCGATCCGGCCCAGGCGGGACAGCGCGTCGGAGACCGAGCTCCACAGGCCCAGCTCCTCGGCCATGCGCAGGCCCTCCGCGCGCAGCGCCGCGGCGCGGTCGTAGTCGCCGGTGATCTCGGCGTGGCTGCCCAGGCACTCCGCCGCCCGCAGCTCGCCCCAGCGGTCGCCGGTCCGCCGGAACAGCGTGAGGCCGCGCTCGCCGTCGCGCCGCATGCCCTCCAGGTCGCCGCGCATCCCCGCCCACCTGGCCCGGACGGTCAGGGTGGCGGCCATGCCCCACTCGTCGTCCAGTTCGGCGAACTCCGACAACGCCGTCTCGATCATTCCGGCGCTGACCGACAGATCGTCGTACCCGAACAGGGCGAAGCCGACGAACCACCGAGCCCTGGCCCGCTCCCTGGCGTCCTCGACCGCCGCGAACAGGCGCGTCACGTCGGGGCCGGGCGGCCGGCCCACCAGCAGCCGCATTCCCGCCAGCCACGCCCTGGCCCGCGGGGCGCCCGGGTCGTCGTCCGCCGCGATCGACAGCGCCGCCTCCAGCGCCCGCTTGCCCTCGCCCAGCCGGCCGCGCAGCACCCAGTACCAGGCCAGGGCGTTCACCAGCCGCAGCGCCTCGGCCGCCGCGCCGAGCCGCACCGCCGTCTCCAGCGCCGCGCGCAGGTTGCCGCCCTCGGCGTCGAGCATGGCGAGCGCGCGCCGCTGCCCGTGCCCCCGCAGGTACGGCTCCGCCCGCTCGGCCAGGCCCGTGTAGTGGCGCACGTGCCGGAGCCGCACCTCCGCCGGCTCGCCGGCCGCCTCCAGCCGCTCCACGCAGTACGCCGCCACCGACTCCAGCAGCCGGAACCGCGGCTCACCGTCGCCCCACGCCCGCACCACCAGCGAGCGGTCCACCAGCCTGGCCACCGCGTCCAGGACGTCCACGCCCGGCTCGGCGCAGACCTCCTCGGCCGCCTCCAGCGTGCACCCGTCGGCGTGCACGGCCAGCCGCCGCAGCACGACGCGCTCGTCCACGCCCAGCAGCTCCCAGCTCCAGTCGATCATCGCGCGCAACGTCTGCTGCCGGGCGGGCGCGCCGCGCCGGCCGGAGGCGAGCACCCGGAACCGGTCGTCCAGCCGTTCGGCGAGCTGGCGCGGGGTGAGCGTGCGCATCCGGGTCGCGGCCAGCTCCAGGGCCAGCGGGATGCCGTCCAGGCGGGCGCAGATCTCGGCGACGTCGGCGTCCGGCTCGATGCCAGCGCGGGCGGCGAACAGCTCCGCCGCCGCCCGCGGTCCCAGCGGCGGCACGCTCCACAGCGCCTCGCCCTCGGTGCGCAGCGACTCCTGGCTGGTGGCCAGGACGCGCAGCCCGGGAGCGGCCCGCAGCAGCCGTCCGGCCAGCGCGGCGACCTGCTCGACGACGTGCTCGCAGTTGTCCAGGACGAGCAGCGTCCGGGTGCCCTCCAGGACGTCGGCCAGCCGGGCGGTCAGGTCCTGCGCCGCGCCGCCCACGTCGTCACGCAGGCCGAGCACCCCCGCGACGGCCTCGGCCACCTCGACCGCCGGCGCCCCGGCGCGCAGCCCCGCCAGCTCCACCAGCCACACCCCGCCGCCGAAGCCGGGCGGGCCGGGGGAGTCGGCCGCGGCGAGCGCGAGGCGGGTCTTGCCGACGCCGCCGGGGCCCGTCAGCGTGACCAGCCGGTTGGCCCGCAGCAGGGCGCGCACCTGTGCCACCGCCTCCTCCCGGCCCACGAGGCCGGTGAGCGGCGCCGGCAGGTTCGTCCGCCGCCGCTCCGGCCCGTCGAGCGCCGGGTCCTGCTCGAGGATCGCCTGGTGCAGCGCGGCCAGCTCGGGACCGGGGTCGAGCCCGAGCTCGTCGGCCAGCCGCGTCCGCAGGTCGGCGTAGCTGGCCAGCGCCTCGCCCTGCCGTCCGGCCCGGTACAGGGCCCGTACGTGCGCGGCCCGCAGCCGCTCGCGGAACGGGTGCTCGGCCACCAGGTCGGCCAGCTCGGCCGCCAGCAGCCCGTGCTCGCCCAGCCCGAGCCGCGCCTCGGCCAGCTCCTCCAGCGCCACCAGCCGCTGCTCGTCGAGCCTGGCCACGGCCGCCCTGGCGAACTCCTCGTCGGCGAACTCCGCGAAGGCGGCCCCCCGCCACAGGTCGAGCGCCTGCCGCAGCAGCCCGGCGCGGGTTCGCGGGTCGGCGCTGCGCTGCGCCTGCGCGAGGAGGGCGGCGAACCGTCCGGCGTCCACGTCCTCGGGCTCGACCCGCAGCACGTACCCCGGCGCCCGGTACGCCACCAGCTCCCGGTCGCCCAGCACCCGGCGCAGCTGCGACACCTTCACCCGGAGCGCGGCCAGGGCGTTCGCCGGCGGCCTGCCGCCCCACAGGTCCTCGATCAGCCGGTCGGCGGAGACCGGCCGCCCGGCGTGGATCAGCAGGTCGGCCAGCAGCGCCCGGACCTTGACCTCCAGCACCTGGACGGGCTCGCCGCCGGGCCCCCACACGGCGAGCGCTCCCAGCACCCCGAAACGCACTCCGCCCCCCATAAGCAACTCCGAATCAGACCATAACCCCCTGCGGGCAGGGTGAAGGCATCCGTCAGAACCTAAGGAATCCCGAAATGTCAGAAGAAATTTCCATCATCGGTCTCGGCCTCATGGGCGCGGCGCTCGCCGGCAGCCTGCTGGACGCCGGACACCGCGTCACCGTGTGGAACCGTTCGGCGGACAAGGCCGAGCCGCTGGTCGCCAGGGGCGCCACCCGCGCCGCGACGGTGGCCGAGGCGGTCGCGGCCAGCCCGCTGGTGATCGTCTGCGTGCTCGACTACCCGGCCGTGTACGAGCTGCTGGCCGACGTGCCGCTGGAGGGGCGCGTCGTGGCGAACCTGACCACCGGCCGGCCGGTCGAGGCCCGCCAGGCGGCCGAATGGGTGGCCGCACGCGGCGGCGACTACGTGGACGGCGGCATCATGGCCGTGCCCCAGATGATCGGCCGGCCCGGCGCGCTCGTGCTCTACAGCGGTTCGCAGGCGGCCTTCGACCGCTTCGAGGACGCGTTCGGCGCGATGGCCGAGCCGCGTTTCGTCGGCACGGACCCCGGCCTGGCCCCACTCCTCGACCTGGCCATGCTGACCGGCATGTACGGCCAGATCGCCGGCTTCCTGGAGGCGGTCACGCTCGTCGACTCGGCCGGCTATTCGTTGACCGACTTCACCAGCACCCTCCTGGTCCCGTGGCTCAACGCGATGGCCGCCGCGCAACCGGAGTGGGTCAAGTCCGTCGAGTCGCGCGACTACACGACGCTGGTGTCGAACCTGGAGATCAACAGGTCCGGCCTGGAGAACCTGGTGCGCGCCTTCAGGGAGCAGCAGGTCAAGCCCGACCTCCTGCTGCCGCTGAAGGCGATCGTCGACCAGCGCGTCGCCCGCGGCCACGGCGCCGAGGGCCTGCCCGGCCTGGTCGAAGAGCTGCGCTGACCCCCGGGCCCAGCCGGTCAGACGGGGCGGGGGTGGAAGGCGGCCAGCGGGATGGAGACCCACGACGGGCGGTTGCGGGCCTCGTAGACCACCTCGTACACCGCCTTGGACAGCTCGAACGCCCGCAGCAGCGCCGCGTCCCCGACCGTGATCACGCCGCCGCCCTGGCGGTAGCCGTCGAGGAAGGCGGTGCGGTTGCGGTCGGCCCAGGCCTCGGCCCGGGGCTGGAGCTCGGCGGCCTGCGGGTGGTCGGCCAGCAGGTGCCTGGCCGCGTAGTCGAACGAGCGCAGCATCCCGGCCACGTCCCGCAGCGGCGACGACAGCGCCCGGCGCTCGGCCAGCGGTTGCCCCGGCTCGCCCTCGAAGTCGAGCACCACCCAGTCGGTGGGCGTGCGCATCACCTGGCCCAGGTGGTAGTCCCCGTGGACGCGCTGTACGGGCACTTCCCTGGTGAGCAGTTCCACCTGGTGGTAGGCGTCCTCCAGGGCCGCCACGTGCCGCCGCAGCTCGGGCACCTCGGCCATGGCCCGCCCGAGCTGCCGCCGGAAGCCCTCCGCCATGCGTTTGACCTCGGGGATCTCGACCAGGTCCGTGGGGAACGCCGCGGCCAGCTCGTGGTGGACGCGGGCGGTGGCGACGCCCAGCCGTACGGACTCGGCGGCGAAGTCGCCGCCCGCCTCGGCGGCGGTGACCTCCGGCAGCGAGGCGTACAGGTCGCGGACGCTGGCCAGCGCGAGGTCCCAGCCGTCGTTGGCGTTGGACAGGTACTCCTGCATGAAGGCGAGCGTGGTGTCCGTGCCGTCCACGTCGGCCTCGATCCACCCGTACGGCTGGGCGATGTTCGGCGCGCTCCGGGCGGCCAGCGCGCTGATGATCTCCAGCTCCGGGTTGACGCCCGGGACGAGCCGGCGGAACAGCTTGCAGATGTAGGAGTCGCCGTACACGAGCGAGGTGTTCGACTGCTCGGCCCCCAGCACCAGGCTGCGCTGGGAGGTGTCGATGACGACGCCGGGCGCGTGCCGCATGCGCAGCCCGCTGCGGGTCTCGTCGCCCGCCATGCCCTCCAGCAGCCAGCTCATGGCGTCGGCGTCGTGGACGGCGTCATAGAACCAGGTGTCGCCGAGGGTGCCGATGAGGGCGTGGTTGAGCCGGTCGGGCAGGTCGTGCCGCTCGCCCAGGAAGACCTGGTACCGGTCCCGCGCGCCCTCCTGCCAGACGGCCACGATCAGGTGCCGGAGCCCTGGCCTCAGCTCGACGTCCGACTCGATCGACAGATCGTCGATCGGGCGCCCCTTGCCGCCGAACCATCGTTGGCGGCCGATCCATGCGGCAAGGAGCTCGTCTATCACGCCCTACTCCTCCTGGGTGTGTGCCGGTGGGAGTGTGAACCAATAGAACCCATGCCCGGGAAGCGTCAAAAGATACGGTAGTTCGCCAATTGCCGGGAATGGGACCCCTCCCATGGTTTCCACGGGGGAGACGCCGACGAATCTGCGCAGGTCAAGCTCGACCGGCTGCGGGAAGCGCGACAGGTTGTTGACGCACAACATCCGGTCGTCGCCCAGCTCCCGGACGAACGCGAGCACGCTGGGGTTGGAGGAGTTGAGCTCGGCGAACTCGCCGAGCCCGAAGACGGGGTGACGTTTACGGATCTCGATCATCCGCTTGGTCCAGTGGAGCAGCGAGCCCGCGTTCTTCTGGTGGGCCTCGACGTTGATCGCCTGGTAGCCGTAGATCGGGTCCATGATCACGGGCAGGTAGAGCCGTCCGGGGTCGCAGTCGGAGAACCCGGCGTTGCGGTCGGGGTCCCACTGCATCGGGGTGCGGACGCCGTCGCGGTCGCCGAGCCAGATGTTGTCGCCCATGCCGATCTCGTCGCCGTAGTAGAGCACGGGAGAGCCCGGCAGCGACAGGAGCAGCGCGGTGAACAGCTCGATCTGGTTGCGGTCGTTCTCCAGCAGGGGAGCCAGCCGCCGGCGGATGCCGACATTCGCCCGCATACGCGGATCTTTGGCGTACTCCGTGTACATGTAGTCGCGTTCTTCGTCGGTCACCATTTCGAGCGTCAGCTCATCATGGTTCCGCAGGAAAATCCCCCACTGGCAATGTTCCGGAATTTTCGGCGTTTGTGCCAAAATTTCGGAAATTGGGTAGCGGGACTCTCGGCGGACCGCCATGAAAATGCGGGGCATGAGCGGGAAATGGAAGGCCATGTGGCATTCGTCCCCGCCGCCTACCGGATCGCCGAAATATTCCACCACGTCCGAAGGCCACTGATTCGCCTCGGCGAGCAGCACCCGGTCCGGGAAGAGCCGGTCGACCTCACGCCTGATGCTCTTGAGGTATTCGTGCGTCCTGGGCAGGTTCTCGCAGTTGGTGCCCTCCTCCTCGAAGAGGTAGGGCACCGCGTCCAGGCGGAAGCCGTCGATGCCGAGGTCCAGCCAGAACCGCAGCACCTCCAGCATGGCCTCCTGCACGTCGGGGTTCTCGTAGTTGAGGTCGGGCTGGTGGTGGAAGAAGCGGTGCCAGTAGTACTGGCCGCGCACCGGGTCGTAGGTCCAGTTGGACGTCTCGGTGTCGATGAAGATGATCCGGGCGTCCTGGTACTTCTCATCGGTGTCCGACCAGACGTAGAAGTCGCCGAACGGGCCTTCCGGGTCGTGCCTGGAGGCCTGGAACCAGGGATGGGCGTCGCTGGTGTGGTTCATGACGAGGTCGGCGATCACCCGCATGCCGCGTTTGTGCGCCTCGTCGACCAGCTTCACGAAGTCTCCCAGGTCCCCGAACTCGGGCAGGATCTTCATGAAGTCGGCGATGTCGTAGCCGCCGTCACGCAGCGGCGACTCGTACAGGGGCAGCAGCCAGAGGCAGTCGACGCCCAGCCACTGCAGGTAGTCGAGCTTGCTGATCAGGCCTTTGATGTCTCCGGTCCCGTCGCCGTTGGAGTCGGCGAATCCCCTGATCAGAACCTCGTAGAAGACGGCGCGCTTGTACCAGTAAGGATCGCGCGGCTTCTCCTCGTCAAAGGTGTTGGGAATGGGTGTGGAGCTCATGGGCTCCCCCAGAGGGGGCTCATGAGGAGGGCGCTTTCACACACGTTGAAGACTCCCGCTGAATTCTGTTCTACCGTGGCGCGGCTCGTACGGTGAGAATGTGGGCAGGCTGGATGTGAGGGTCGAGACGCACATAGTTGCTCTGCCTCCAGCGGTAGGACTCGCCCGACAGCTCGTCGTCCACGACGAACTCGGCGTTCCAGTCGAGACCGATGGCGGGCAGGTCGAGATCTACCGTCGCCTCGTGGGTGTGGTGAGGATCCAGATTGACAACCGCCAGAACGACGTCGCCCAGCCCGTGCCTTCGTGTGGCCGTGTCATAGGCGCCCGGAAGCCGTTTGGAGAAGCAGACGATGTCCGGATGGTCGACCCTGTGGAACCGTAGGTTACGCAATTCCTGCAGCGCCGGATGCGCTCTTCGGAACAAATTCAGATGGGTGATGAGCGGGGCGAGGGTCCTTCCGTCGCGTTCGGCTGCCGCCCAGTCGCGTGGCTTGTACTGATATTTCTCACTATCAAGGTATTCCTCACTCCCCGGGCGCACCGGAACGTTCTCGGCCAGCTCGTACCCGGAGTAGACCCCCCAGGTCGGCGAGGTGAGAGCGGCCAGCACGGCCCTGATCCGGAACGCCGGCACGCCGCCGTGCTGCAGGTACTCGTGCAGGATGTCCGGGGTGTTGACGAACAGGTTCGGCCGCAGGAACGCCGACGTCTCGTGCGCGAGCTCGGAGAGGTAGGTCTCCACGTCGAACTTGGAGTTCTTCCACGTGTAATACGTGTACGACTGGTGGAACCCCGCCTTGGCGAGCGTCTGCAGCATCGCGGGCCGGGTGAACGCCTCGGCCAGGAACACCACGTCCGGGTCGGTCGCGTGGATGTCGGCCAGCAGGCGCTCCCAGAACGCCACCGGCTTGGTGTGCGGGTTGTCCACCCGGAAGATCCGCACGCCGTGGTCCATCCAGTGCCGCAGCACCCGCCGGACCTCGGCGAAGATGCCCTCGGGGTCCCTGTCGAAGTTGATCGGGTAGATGTCCTGGTACTTCTTCGGCGGGTTCTCGGCGTAGGCGATCGTCCCGTCCGCCCGGATGGTGAACCACTCCGGGTGCTCCTTGACCCACGGGTGGTCGGGGGAGCACTGCAGGGCGAAGTCGAGCGCGACCTCCATGCCCAGCTCGCGGGTGCGGCTGACGAACGCGTCGAAGTCCTCGAGGGTGCCCAGGTCGGGATGGACGGCGTCGTGCCCGCCGTCCTCCGAGCCGATCGCCCAGGGCGAGCCGGGCTCGTCGGGCTCGGGGCTCAGCGTGTTGTTGCGGCCCTTGCGGAAGGTCTGGCCGATGGGATGGATCGGCGGCAGGTAGACGACGTCGAAGCCCATCTTGGCGATGGCGGGCAGCCGCTTGGCCGCGGTCTGGAAGGTGCCCGACCTGGAGACGCCGGACTCGGTGACGACCGCGCCCTCGGACCTGGGGAAGAACTCGTACCAGGAGCCGTAGAGCGCCCTGCGCCGGTCGACCCTGACCTTGTACGGCTTGGCCCTGGTCACCAGCTCGCGGAACGGATGCGCCGCCAGCAGCGCGGCCGTCTCGGGGAGCTGGGCGATGGACAGCCGGGCGCGCGGGTCGAGCTCCTCGTCCCGCAGCGTGGCCGCCACCGACAGCAGCGCGGCCCGGTGGCCGCACGCGCTGTCGCCGTTGCCGTTGCCCTTGCTGTTGCCCGTGCCGTTCCTGGAGTGACCGTTGCCGGGGCCGCCCTGGCCGCCGGGCGCGGGGCACTCGGCCGTACGGACGGCCTTGGCGGCCCGCTCGAACAGCCGGGCCCCCTCCTCGCACATGAGATCGGTGTCCAGCCCACGCGGGATCTTGATCTCGGCGTCGTGCAGCCAGGTCGCGATCGGATCGCTCCACGCCTCCACGCGGAACATCCAGTCGCCCTCGGCCGGCAGGCACACGTCGACGCCCCAGCGGTCGGTGCCGGGGGCGAGCTCGCGCATGGGTTTCAGGCGGCCACGCTGTCCGTCGGGCGAGGTGAGCACCACGCCCGCGGCCACGGCGTCATGGCCCTCTCGGAAGACGGTCGCCGAGACCTGGAAGGTCTCGCCGGCGACCGCCTTGGCGGGCCACTGCCCGCAGTCGACGACGGGGGAGATGTCCGTGATGGGAATTCGTCCGATCATCGCATTCGCAGGGTTTGCGGCGGCGCGCTCGGCGCCGCCGGAGGCTTTCCGTATGTGCAAGATTGCGCAACCGCGTGGGACCGCTGGATACGGCCTACCCCGGCAGTAACGATCCTTGCACGTAAATACTGGGCAGCAGCGGATAGACCTCCCGAGTGTGTTCCCGGGAGAGCCAACAAAGAGGAAAGTTGCCCCAATCGTCCGGCTTCATGCTTGTTCCGGGCTGGGGTTTGAAGGGGCTTCTTGGGGGTGAAGGACTGAGAGGTCCCTCCTAGCCCGTAGGGTGCAGAAACGTGAGAGCTATCCGCCGGTTTACCGTCCGCACCGTCCTGCCCACGGAGCTGGTCGCCCTGGGCGAGCTCGTGCACAATCTCCGCTGGTCCTGGCACCCGGAGACGCTCGACCTCTTCGCCGAGGTCGACGCGGCTCTGTGGGAACAGGTCGGGCACGATCCCGTGGCCCTGCTCGGCGCCGTCACACCGGCCCGGCTCAACGAGCTGGCCGCCGACCGCCGTTTCCTCCGCCGCCTGGCCGACGCAGCCGACGACCTGCGCGAATACATGACATCGCCGCGCTGGTACCAGACGCTGCCCGACGTCGCACGCGCCATCGCCTACTTCTCCCCCGAGTACGGCATCGCCGCCGCGATGCCCCAGTACTCAGGCGGTCTCGGCATCCTCGCCGGCGACCACCTCAAGGCGGCCAGCGACCTGGGCGTGCCGATCCTCGCGGTCGGCCTGCTCTATCGCCACGGCTACTTCACCCAGTCGCTGTCGCCCGAGGGCTGGCAGCTCGAGCACTATCCGGCGCTCGACGCCGGGGGGCTGCCGCTGACCCTGCTGAAGGACGGCGACGAGCCCGTCAAGATCCGTCTCGGCCTGCCCGAGGGCCGCGTCCTGCACGCCCAGGTCTGGGTGGCGCAGGTGGGCCGGGTGCCGCTGCTGCTGCTCGACTCCGACGTGGCCGACAACGACACCGCCGCCCGCGACGTCACCGACCGCCTCTACGGCGGCGGCACCGACCACCGGCTCATGCAGGAGCTGCTGCTGGGGGTGGGCGGCGTACGCGCCATCAGGGCCTACTGCCGCATCACCGGCCACGCCGAGCCCGAGGTCTTCCACACCAACGAGGGCCACGCCGGCTTTCTCGGCCTGGAGCGCATCCGCGAGCTGACCGAGTCGCGCCTGTCGTTCGACGAGGCGCTGGAGGCCGTCCGCGCCGGCACGGTGTTCACCACGCACACGCCGGTGCCCGCCGGCATCGACCGTTTCCCCTGCGACCTGATCGAACGCCACTTCGGCGGCGACTCCGCCTGGCCGACCGTGCCCGTCGAGCGCATCCTGGCCCTGGGCGCCGAGGCCGAGCCCGGCCGCTTCAACATGGCCGTCATGGGCATGCGCCTGGCCCAGCGCGTCAACGGCGTCTCCGAGCTGCACGGCGCGGTCAGCCGGGAGATGTTCAAGGACCTGTGGCCCGGCTTCGACCTCGACGAGGTGCCGATCGGCTCGATCACCAACGGCGTGCACGCGCCCACGTGGGTCGGGCGCGAGTTCATGGAGCTGGCCGGCCGCGAGCTGCCCTCGCTGATCGAGCGCGCCCGCGGCTGGGAGGGCATCCAGAAGATCTCCGACCGGGAGATCTGGGAGATCCGCGGCAAGCTGCGCAGGCGGCTGGTCGAGGGCGCGCGCGAGCGGCTGCGCAGGTCGTGGCGCGAGCGCGGCGCCTCGGTCGCCGAGCTGGGCTGGATCGACGACGCGCTCGACCCCGACGTGCTGACCATCGGCTTCGCCCGGCGGGTGCCGTCCTACAAGCGGCTCACGCTCATGCTGCGCGACCCCAAGCGGCTGGCCCGGCTGCTGCTCGACCCGGACAAGCCGGTGCAGATCGTGATCGCCGGCAAGGCGCATCCGGCCGACGAGGGCGGCAAGAAGCTGATCCAGCAGATCGTCAAGTTCGCCGACCAGCACAACGTGCGCCACCGCATCGTCTTCCTGCCCGACTACGACATGACGCTCGGCCAGCTCATGGTCCAGGGCTGCGACGTGTGGCTGAACAACCCGCTGCGGCCGCTGGAGGCGTCCGGCACCTCGGGCATGAAGTCGGCGCTGAACGGCGGGCTCAACCTGTCGATCCGCGACGGCTGGTGGGACGAGTGGTACGACGGTACCAACGGCTGGGCCATCCCCACCGCCGACGGCGTCAGCGACCCCGACCGGCGCGACGAGCTGGAGGCCGGCGCCCTGTACGACCTGATCGAGCACGAGGTGTCCGACCGCTTCTACGACCGGCCGTTCGACGAGCTGCCGCGTAGGTGGATGGAGATGGTCAAGCACACCCTGGCCTCGCTCGGGCCCAAGGTGCTGGCCGGACGCATGCTCCGCGACTACGTCGTCGACCTCTACACCCCGGCCGCCAAGTCGGCCCGCGCGCTGTCGGCCGACAACTACGCCGCGGCCAGGGCGTTCGCGGCCTGGCGGGTGCGCGTCACGCGGGCCTGGCCGGGCGTGCGGGTCGAGCACGTCGAGGCGTCCGGCGTGGGCGACGCCCCCGAGGTGGGCGCCTCGGTCGAGCTGCGGGCCACGATCGCGCTCGGCGACCTGGAGCCGGGAGACGTGCTGGTCGAGGCCGCGTACGGCAAGGTGGGGCCGCACGACGAGCTGGTCCGGCCGCGGTACGCGCGGCTGGCCGTGGAGTCGCTGGAGGACGACGGCCACGCCCACTTCACGGGCCGGGTGCCGCTCGACCGTACGGGGGCTTTCGGATACACCGTCCGGGTTGTCCCGCATCACCCGTTCGCTGCCACTCCGGCGGAGCTGGGGCTGATCGCCGTCCCGGAGGAGCCGGTGGGAATGACGAACGGCACCTTGCGCTGATATATCCGGACGAGGTCGGCCCGGTGGTCGGGCGGTGCATAATCAGGACCGTGGACGACAGCGGGAACGGCCTGCGGGCCGACAATCTGGTGGCCACGGTCCGCGGTGTCCTGCCGTCCCTGACGCCTGCCGCGCAGACCGTCGCCCGGCTCATCCTGGAGGATCCGGCGACGGTCGCGCGCAGCACCATCACGGAGCTGTCGGCCGCCTCCGGCACCAGCGAGGCCACCATCGTGCGCACCGCGCGGCTGCTCGGCTTCGCCGGATATCCCCAGCTCAGGCTGGCTCTGGCGGCGGCGGCCGCGCAGCCCGACCGGCTCGTGCCCGGCGACCTGGCGCCCGACGACCCGCTGTCGGAGGTCATCCAGAAGGTCGCCAGGGCCGAGTCGGAGGCCATCAACGACACCGTCGCCCAGCTCACCAGCGAGCGCCTGGGCCTGGTCGTCGACGCGATCGTGGGGGCCAGGCGCATCGACGCCTACGGCGTGGGCGCCTCGGGATTAGTCGCCGAGGACGTCGCCCAGAAGCTGCTGCGCATCGGCCTGTCCAGCCACGCCTTCCAGGACGCCCACCTGGCCCTGACCAGCGCCGTCCTGCTGAAGGCGGGCGACGTGGCGATCGGCATCAGCACCTCGGGGGAGACCCCCGACGTGATCGAGCCGCTGCGCCGGGCGGGCGAGGCGGGGGCCACCACGGTGGCTGTCACCAACAACCCGCGCTCGACGATCGCGGAGCTGGCCGAGCACGTGCTGATCTCGGCCGGGCGCGAGACGGAGTTCCGTCCCGGCGCCCTGGCCAGCCGGATCAGCCAGCTCCTCGTCGTCGACTGCGTGTTCGTCGGCGTCGCCCAGCGCACGTTCGACTCCTCTCAGGAGGCGCTCGCGAGCACCAGGCGCGCCGTCAAGGAGTTCACCCGGAGAACGTCACCTGCACGTCGTCAGCCTTGACGTACATCACGCGGTGCCCGAACTGGATCTCCAGGTACTTCGTCTTGCCCCTGACCACCGTGTGGTCCTCCAGGTTGAAGGTGACCGCCCGGTAGTACTCGGTGGCGGCCGGCCCGGCCAGCGTGTACTTCTCGCCCGCCGAGAACGTGTACTGCAGCGGCGTCACCGCCTGGTACGGGATGCCGGCCGGGTACGCCTCCTGCTCCGGGTAGGCCCGCCCGAACACCGGCACGGTCGCCTTGCCCGGCTTGGGCGTGACGACGAGCCCCATCGACGGGATCGCGGTCGGGGCGCTCGCCGGGTTGTGGAACCACGCCTTCTGGCCGAGGTACCAGATCGCCGTCCAGTCGCCCTGGCGGTCGGCGACGGCGAAGCGCTGGCCGGTGCTGGCCCTGGCGCTGTGGTCGTACACGCTGTAGAGCGAGCCGCCGGTCGGGTGCTTGCCGATGTCCTTGATCAGCGGGGCGTCGTCGCGCGGCTCGGTGCGCAGCCACACGGTGCCGGCGCTGAGCGGCGGGCAGGCCGCCTCGGGGTTCTTGCGGTCGCAGCCGTAGAAGTAGGGCTTGTTGGTGGCGAAGTCCGGCTTGATCATGACCGAGCCGGCCTGCGGACCGCCGAACTGGTGCAGCGGCGCGCCCATGAGCTGGAAGTAGTGCGCCCAGTCCCAGAACGGCCCCGGGTCCTCGTGCATGCCGCGGACCGTGCTCGGGATCGTGCCGGGGACGTTGTCGTGGCCCAGGATGTGGGCGCGGTCGAGCGGCACGCCGTGCTTGAGCGCCAGGTACCGGACGAGCCGGGCCGACGAGCGGTACATCGCCTCGGTGTACCAGGTGCTGCCCTCGGCCAGGAAGCCTTCGTGCTCGATGCCGATGGACTTGGCGTTGATGTACCAGTTGCCGGCCTGCCAGCCGACGTCCTTGGTCTTGATGTGCTGGGCGATGTGCCCGTCACTGGACCGGACCGAGTAGTGCCAGCTCGCGCCGTAGTTCGGGTCCTGGTTGAGCCTGATCGACGGGAGGAAGTAGCCCTCCATGTCGTGGATGATGATGTAGTCGACCTTCTGGCTGACCGGGCGGTTGGCCAGGTCGTAGTGGCCGTAGTCGTCCGGCGGGAGCTCCTGGTAGGCCGAGGGGATCCACTCGCAGGAGATCGAGGCCGGGCACTCCACGCCGTCGCGCCGCGCGGGCCGCAGGCCGAGCTTCTCCAGCCACTTCTCGATCTTCTCCAGGTCCGGGACCTTGGGCAGGGTGACCTTCTGCCCGTCGTCCGTGGTGCGCTCGGCGCCCTCCTGGATGGTGGCGTAGACCTCGTCGGCGAAGAACTTGGCCGCGTCGGCCTCGTCGGCGCCGGAGTACTTGGCGACGGCTCCGTACCATTCGCCGGGGTTAGCGCTCAGGGGCGCGCCGAGGCTCTTCTGGTAGTCGGCGAGCAGCGCCGCGCCGCCGCGGATGTTGGCCGCGTCGTCGGTGCGCAGCCGCTCGTGGCTCTCGCCGGTGAGCTGCGCGGCGCGTTCCATCGTGCGCAGCGAGGCGGGGATCTCCGCCGGGGCGGGGGTCGCCGTGGGCGCGAGCGGCCTGCTCTCGTCGCCGCGGGCGTCCTCCTCGCCCTCTCCGTGGTGGTTCGAGCCGGTGTACGCGGCCGCGTCGGTCAGGTGCATCGGGCCGAACCCGGCGTCGCTCGACGGCTGGCCCGCGTGGGCGTCCCAGCGCGACTCCAGGTACGAGACGCCGAGCAGGACGCTCTGCGGGACCTTGAACTCGTCGGCCGCCGCGGCGAACGCCTGCTGCCGGTCGGCGGGCTCTGCGGCGTTGGCCGCGGACACTTGGGTTAAGGGCAACAAGGCGACGACGGCGATCGCCAGCGCTCTGCGCATGAACCGCTCCTTGACTGGGGGGCGTGGTGCGCGTTCAGCGTCTCAACATTTTCCTTCTCTGGCGAGAACTTTGCGAAGATATTTTTCATCCCTTAACAGACCGCCTGCCCGGCTCAGGCCGCCCGCCGGCCAGGACTAGCAGGTGACGGGCTGGGTAGGCGGCTCCCGGAGGAGAGGGGGAGCTGTCATGCCTCGACCCGGAAGTCACTCCTACGACAACGAGCGCCGCCGGCTGCGCAAGCAACTGGACCGGCAGGGGATGAGCGAGCAGGAGCTCAAGAAGCGCGTGGCCAGGAAACTCCAGTCGGATCCGGACAAGAGCCCGCGCAAGGTGGGCGGCGACCGCGCCGAAGGACCCAAGTCCGAACGGCCCCGCCGGGGGGAGCGCTGAGGCCCTGATGATCGGCATCATCGACCGCGTCGGCGTCCAGGACCTGCTCGCCACGCGCGACGCCCAGCTCGCCGAGGTGCTGCCCGAACGCGAGTACGCCTGGGCGCACCTGCCCGGCGCCGTGCACCTGCCGCTCGGCTCGCTCGACCGGCTGGCCGACGACCTGCTGGACCGGTCGCGTCCGGTCGTCGTCTACTGCCACGACTGGCTCTGCGACCTGAGCCCGCGCGCCGCCCACCGGCTGGCCCGGCTGGGCTTCGCCGACGTGCACGACTACGGCCTGGGCAAGATGGACTGGTTGTCGGCCGACCTGCCGTACGAGGGGGAGGCCCTCCTGGTGGGCTCCGGCGCCCGGCGCGACCCGGTCACGGCCGACCTGGAGGACCCGCTGGAGGAGCTCAGCGAGCGCATCGTCGCCGACCCGGCCGGGCTCGCGGTCGTGGTGGACCGGGACGAGGTGGTGCAGGGCGTCATCGGGTCGCGCGAGCTCAAGGGCGCCGACCTGACCGGCACCGCCGAGGCCGCCATGAACACCGGCGTCACCACCGTACGGCCCAGCGAGCAGCTCGACGCCCTGGCCGGCCGCATGGAGGGCGCGAACGTCGACCACGTCGTCGTCACCCGCGCCGACGGCACCCTGGTCGGCCTCTACGGGCTCGGCGACCTGCGCGAACCCGGCTGGGAATCCGATCTCGGATAGCGGACGGGATTTGGAGCCGTCACCCGGTGTCTGCTAGCGTCAACAGCATGTCAGTGATCAGCCGATTTTGGCGCTATGTGGCGGCTCCGGGTGGAGCCGAAGGTCACATGCGCTGACTTACTGATCACCCGGAGCCCAAAGGCAGAGACGTCCCGTCTCTGCCTTTCGTCGTTCAGGCGGACGGCTCCGGGGGCCACGGATGTGGGCCGTACCGCCTTCGAACTTCCATCGAAAGCGGAGGACCAGCCCATGACCACGACCAGCGACCTGCGCATCACCTCGTTCGAACCCCTGCCCACGCCCCGCGAGCTCATCGGTGAACAGCCGCTCGGCCCGCAGCGCGAGGCGCTGGTGGCGGCGAGCAGGAACGCCGTGCGCGACGTGCTCGCCGGCGACGACGACCGCCTGCTGCTCATCGTCGGCCCGTGCTCGGTGCACGACCCGGAGGCCGCGCTCGACTACGCCCGCCGCCTGGCCGCCGCCACCCGCGACCTCGGCGACGCCCTGTGCGTGGTCATGCGGGTGTACTTCGAGAAGCCGCGTACCACCATCGGCTGGAAGGGCCTGATCAACGACCCGGACATCGACGGCGGCCACGACGTCCAGCGCGGGCTGCGCCTGGCCAGGACGGTGCTGCTCGACGTGCTCGACACCGGGCTGCCGGTGGGCTGCGAGTTCCTGGAGCCGACCAGCCCGCAGTACATCGCCGACGCCGTCACCTGGGGCGCGATCGGCGCGCGCACGCCCGAGAGCCAGGTGCACCGCCAGCTCACCTCCGGCCTGTCCATGCCGGTCGGCTTCAAGAACGCCACCGACGGCGACGTGCAGGTGGCCATCGACGGCGTGAACGCCGCCGCGCACCCGCAGGTCTTCTTCGGCATCGACGACGAGGGCCGGGCCGCGGTCGTCTCGACCACCGGCAACCCCGACTGCCACGTCATCCTGCGCGGCGGGCGCACCGGCCCGAACTACGACCCCCAGTCCATCGGTGACGCGCTGGCGCTGCTGGCCAAGGCCGGGCTGCCGGAGCGGCTGATCATCGACGCCAGCCACGGCAACAGCGGCAAGGACCACGTCCGGCAGGCGGCCGTGGTGCGCGAGGTGGCCGGACGCCTGGCGGCGGGCGAGAAGGGCATCGCGGGGCTGATGGTGGAGAGCTTCCTGGTGCCGGGGCGGCAGGAGCCCGGCCCGGCCGAGGGCCTGACGTACGGGCAGAGCATCACCGACGCCTGCGTGGGCTGGGAGGAGACCGAGCGCCTGCTGGCCGAGCTGGCCGACGCCGTGCGCGCCGGCCGCGCCGCCGGCTGACGGCCTCCCGGCGGCCCGGTGGGCGGGCCGCCGGAAGGTCCGGCAGGGCCGCTCAGGTGCGGCGGTCCAGCCGGAACGTCGGATGTCCCGGCGTGCCCGGCTGGGCGTCCAGCGACTTGTCGTCGAGGATGGGCGCCGCGTCCTCGGCCACGAAGACGCGCACGTCCCCCTGCTCGATGACCTGGTCCCCGGCGTACGGCGTGCTCGCCAGCGACACCTCCAAGGCGCCCGCCTCGTCCGGCTTGGCGGCGATTCGCAGGCCGGCGTGCGCGGGCACGTCCTCGCCGACCATCAGGTCACGGATCGCGACCACGGCGTTGTCAGTCAAAGTCAGCACGATGCGCTCCTTCTCGCTGGAGACCCCCCGCCTCCCCCGCGACCAGGGCGGCAAACGCGCCGGGCCGGGATGAGCGCCCGCCGTGGGGGTAGCGGAACGTCATGGCTGACAAGGACGCCGACAAGGACAAGGGCGTGCTGGACGCCCTGCTCGAACAGTGCGGCCAGACGTTCGCCGCGGAGGCGGGCATCCGGCTCGCCGACCGGCCGCGGCCGCTGTACCAGCTCCTCGTGCTGGCCACGCTGCTCAGCGCGCGCATCTCGTCCGGGGTGGCGGTGGCGGCGGCGCGCGAGCTGTTCGCCGCCGGGTACCGCACGCCGCGGGACATGGCGCGGGCGAGCTGGCAGGACCGCGTGGACGCCCTCGGCCGCGGCCACTACCGGCGCTACGACGAACGCACCTCGACCATGCTCGGCAGGGGTGCCGAGCTGCTGCTCGACCGCTGGAAGGGCGACCTGCGCAGGTTGCGCGACGAGGCCGGGGGCGGCCCCTCCCGTATCGGCGAGCTGTTGCGGGAGTTCCCCGGCATCGGCCCGACCGGCGCCGACATCTTCCTGCGCGAGGTCCAGGGCGTCTGGCCGCAGGTCGCGCCGCACCTGGACGGGCGGGTGCTGGACGGCGCGGCCCGGCTCGGCCTGCCGCGCCAGGAACGCGGCCTGGCCCGCCTGGCCCGCTCCGGCGACGAGCTGGCCCGCCTGTCGGCGGCTCTGGTACGCGTGTCGACCAGCAAGAAGGCCGCCGACGAGGTGAGGTCGGCCGCGGCGGGGTGAACGACAAGGCGGGCGACGAGGTGGGCCGCGGGGGTGAGCGGGAGCGCTCTGTTAGGTTCGGCTCATGGGTGAGTTTGTGAGCGTCGAGGTGGCCGACCAGATCGCCACGATCCGTCTTGACCGTCCGAAGATGAACGCGATCGACGTTCAGACGCAGCGGGAGCTCGTCGAGGCGGCGCTGCAGGTCGATGCCGACGACCAGGTGCAGGCGGTGATCCTCTACGGCGGCGAGCGGGTCTTCGCCGCCGGCGTGGACGTCAAGGAGATGGCCGACATGTCCTATGCCGACATGTCTGCCCACTCCCGCACGCTCCAGGCGTGCTTCACCACGGTGGCCCGCATCGGCAAGCCGGTCATCGCCGCCGTCACCGGCTACGCGCTGGGCGGCGGCTGCGAGCTGGCCCTGTGCGCCGACTTCCGGGTGGCGGGCGAGTCGGCCCGGCTCGGCCAGCCGGAGATCCTGCTCGGGCTCATCCCGGGCGCGGGCGGCACGCAGCGCCTGCCCCGGCTCGTCGGCCCGTCCCGCGCCAAGGATCTGATCTTCACCGGCCGGCACGTCCCCGCCGCCGAGGCCCTGGCCATCGGGCTGGTTGACCGGGTGGTGCCGGACGAGCAGGTCTACACGGCGGCCCTGGAGTGGGCGGCCACGTTCGTCGGCGGCCCGGCCGTGGCGCTGCGCGCCGCCAAGCAGGCCGTCGACCAGGGCGCCGAGGTCGACCTCGACTCCGGCCTGGAGATCGAGCGCCTGCACTTCTCCGGCCTGTTCGCCACCGACGACGCCCGGATCGGCATGCGGGCCTTCGCGGAGAAGGCCAAGGCCAAGTTCACCGGACGGTGACCGCCCGGCCGCCATGCGAATGCAACCCTTTGGAGTAGGCCGTCCAAGGGGAAGCGGGTTTGCCAGTATGGTGGCGTTTCATGATGCGCGTCCCGGTCCCCGCCCGGCTGCGTAAAGCCGTGCGTACGTGGTTCGACTCCCGTTACATCTCCGTCGCCGACCACCGGCAGGACATCCGGGACGCGCTCTGGGAGGTCCAGACCCTGCGCAGGGAGATGGCGACCCTGCAGGGCGAGGTCGAGCGGCTGCGGAACGCCCGTCCGCCGGCCGGGCCGGTGATCGACAAGGCCAGGGTCGACGACACGTACCGGCTGGCGCAGGAGACCGCGCAGGCCCTCGACGGCGTGCTCCAGAACGAGGTGCTCGTCTGGCAGGCCATCGACGACCTGCGGGCCCGCGTCCCCGAGGGGGGCCGGCCGTGCGCGTGACCTGGTCCGGCACCGAGCTGACCTTCCGCCTCGACCCTGAGGACGAGATCACCGGCAGGGCGGCCGACGACCATCCCGTCAAGCTGGCCACCAACTCCTGCTCGATCGGCGGCGTGCCCGACGACGCCCACCCCGACCTGTTCGCCGTGGCCGCCTGGACGATCGTGGCGCCCTGGACCAGGCGGCGGATCACGTTCGACCGGGCCGTCTCCGCCGAGGTGGCCGCGGCCCTGCACGACGGGTGGGGCATCGAGGCGGGGCCGGTCGGGGCCGAGCCGCGCCGGGCCGGCGACCGGCTCGCCCTCTCCTACAGCGGCGGCGCGGACTCCGTGGCCGCGGCGGCCATCCATCCGTCGGCGCCGTTCGTGCACTTCCGGCGGGTGCCGCATCCGCGGGTGCCCAACCGGTGGCCGCACTACCGCTCCGACGTGCTGGCCAAGCTGGCCGAGCGGACCGGCCGCGAGCTCACCACCGTCACCTCCGACCTGGAGTTCACGCTCGCCGAGCCGCGTCCGGGCTATCCGGAGCACCACGCCGTCGCGGCGGGGGCGCTCCTGCTGGCCGACCGGATGAACCTCGGTGGCCTGGGCTTCGGCTATGAACTGGGTTCACGCTGGCTCGGCGGTGACCGTTACCTGTTGCGGTTCACGCCTGACAACCCGATGTGGGCGCCGCACGGCGCGTGGGGCCGGTTGTTCGCCGCCGCCGGCGTGCACATCGTGCTCCCGGTAGGCGGGGTGAGCGAGGCCGTCACCATGCGGCTGGCCCTGAACTCCGAGCTCAAGGACCAGGTGCGCTGGTGCCTGCGCGGCACCGACGGCCCCTGCCGCACCTGCGGCAAGTGCCTGTACAAGGAGCTCATCCAGGCCGCCGTCGAGCGCCGTCCCCTGGACACGCCCCTCACCGCCGACCGTCCCGTGGCCCGCAAGTGGCTGCGGCCGCCCCCCTTCGGGGGCCAGGAGATGGTCGAGTACGGCCTGGCCCGGATCCCCGGCGTCGAACGGTCCCTGTTCGCCAAGGCCCTCGACCACTTCGAGGCCACCGAGGAGTCCACGAGCTGGCTCGACCACTGCTACCCGCTGGCGATCGAGGAGATCCCCGAGCAGTGGCGGGCGGAGGCGGCCGCCTTCCTGACCTCCCAGGTCGGCCTCATGACCGAGGCGGAGGTACGGCGGGTGGAGACGTGGGGCGCGTGACCGTCCGCGGGACGGATCCGGCGAAGTGCGAGGAGTTGACTGCGTGAAGGTTTACCTGTCGGTGGACATGGAGGGCGTGACGGGGCTGACCGACCCCGAGGAGATGCACGCCGGCAAACGCGGCTACGACCGCGGCTGCGAGCTGATGACCGCCGACGCCAACGCCGCCGTCGAGGGCGCGTTCGCCGCGGGGGCGGGCTCGGTGCTGGTCAACGACGCCCACGGGTCCACCAAGAACCTGCGGATCGACCTCCTGGACCCGCGGGCCACCCTGATCCGGGGGCCGGGCAAGGCCCAGCGCATGGCCCAGGGGCTGGACGGCACGTTCCAGGCCGCGTGCTTCGTGGGCTACCACGCCATGGCCGGCGTCCAGCACGGCGTGCTCAACCACACGTGGATGGGCAAGGAGATCCAGAACGTCTACCTCAACGGCGAGCCGTGCGGCGAGACCCGGCTGGTCGCGGCGTGCGCGGGCTTCCACGGGGTGCCCGTCGTGCTGGTGACCGGGGACGAGGCCGTCGGCGAGGAGGCGCGCGAGCTGCTCGGCGACGTCGAGACGGTCGCGGTCAAGAAGGGGATCGACAAGTTCTCGGCCGAGTTGCTGCCGCCGAGCGTCGCCCAGGCGAGGATCCGTGAGGCCGCCGCTCGCGGGCTCTCCCGGTTGAGCGACTTCACGCCTTATCGGGTGGAGGCGCCGTACACGCTGGGGGTGGAGTGGAACTCGACCGCCATCGCGGCGGCGGTGGCGCTGGTGCCCGGCGTGAAGACGGCCGGCTCCCGGCACACCGAGTTCACCACCGACGACTTCCGCCAGATCATGGCGCTGCTCGGGATCTTCGCCACCATCGGCGGCCAGGTGGCCTGCGGCAGCGGGCCGTACGGCTGAGATGTCGGTAACTGCTGATTTAGGGAGCGGGTGACGGTGGAAGGCGCGGCGCTGACCCGGCGGGGGCTGCTCGTCGGGATCGGAGCGGTGGGCGGCGCGGGCGCCATGTACGCCGCCATGGGCGCGCTCGGGCTCGCCCCCTCGGAGCAGGACAAGGAGTTCGCCGCGCCGCGCCCCGGCGACTTCTCCCTGCGCGGCAAGGGCGCGGCCAAGGTGGTGATCCTCGGCGCGGGCGTGGCGGGGCTGACCGCCGCGTACGAGCTGGGCAAGGCCGGCTACGACTGCACCCTGCTCGAAGCCAGGGGCAGGGCCGGCGGCCGGAACCTGACGCTGCGCGGCGGCGACCGCCTGACCGAGCTGAACGGCCCGGCCCAGGACGTCAAGCTGGGCGAGGGCGTCTACTTCAACGCCGGGCCCGGCCGCATCGCCCCCTGGATGGTCACCCTCGACTACTGCAGGGAGCTGGGCGTCCCGATCGAGACGTTCGTCAACAACAACGCCTCGGCGTACGTCCACACCAACGGGAAGACCGTGCGGGCCCGCACCGCCCGAGCCGACATGTACGGATATGTCGCAGAATTGCTGGCCAAAGCCACGAATATCGGCGCGCTCGACAAGGCGATCACCGCCGACGACCGGCAGCGCCTGCTGGAGTTCCTCCGCCGGTTCGGCGACCTGGGCCCCAAGCTCGACTACGAGGGCTCACCCCGGCGCGGCTTCACCAAGTACCCGGCCCTCGACGGCGGCACCCCCATCCCGCCGCCCGGCACCCTCCACGACGTGCTGGCCGCCGCCACCGGCCGCGCCATCACCAACGACTTCGGCTACGACATGGCCACCCCCATGTTCCAGCCGGTCGGCGGCATGGACGCGATCGTCAGGAAGCTGACCGAGGCCGTGGGGGCCGACCGGATCAGGACCGGCGCCAAGGTCACCAGGATCACGACCCTGGACGACGGCGTCGAGGTCACGTACGACGGCGGCAGCGTCAAGGCCGACTACTGCATCGCCACCCTCCCCCCGCACCTCCTCGCCAAGATCCCGCACAACCTGGGAGCGCAGGTCACCAGCGCCCTGAGCACCCCCATCCCGGTCGCCGCCGGCAAGATCGGCCTGGAGTACGGCAGGCGCTGGTGGGAGCTGGAGGACCGCATCTACGGCGGCGTCACCGAGACCGACCTGGACATCACCCACATCTGGTACCCCTCCCACGGCTACCACTCCGAACGCGGCCTGATCGTCGGCTACTACAACACCGAGCAGAACGCCGAGCTGTACGGCTCACTCACCCCCGAGGACAGAAGGCGCAAGGCCCTCACCCAGGGCAGGAAGATCCACGGCGACAAGTACCGCCAGAACCTGCTGTCCAGCGTGTCCATCGCCTGGCACCGCCAGGAGCACATCCAGGGAGGCTGGATGTACTGGCCGTCCTTTGATTCGTCCTTCACTCTTCTGCAACGCCCCGCCGGAAGGGTCTACTTCGCGGGTGACTGGCTCACCCACTTGATCGCCTGGCAGGCAGGCGCCATGGAGTCGGCCCGCAGCGCCGTCACCATGCTGCACCAGCGGGTGCTGCAGTCCACGTGACGTCGCACGCCACTTCCTCGACCGGCATAGGGTCGGTCAAGGAAGAGCGATCGAGGAGACGAGGATGACGTTGCACTGGGTGCCCGCGACCGAGCGCGCCGACCTGCTGGCCGGTCCGGTGGCGTTCGCCGTGCCGGGCGTCGAGGGCGCCGAGGTGGCGGAGATCGACCCCGACCTGGCCGACACGGCCGCGTTCTGCGAGCGCTACGGCGTACGGCTCGACGAGTCGGCCAACTGCGTGGTCGTGGCCGCCAAGCGCGGCGGCGAGACGCGTTACGCCGCCTGCATGGTGCTGGCGACGATGCGCGTCGACGTCAACGGCGTGGTGCGCAGGCACCTCGACGCCCGCAAGGCGAGCTTCGCGCCGATGGCCGACGCGGTCGAGCTGACCGGCATGGAGTACGGCGGCATCACCCCGCTCGGGCTGCCCGGCGACTGGCCCGTCCTGGTCGACGTGCACGTCGCCGAACATCCCAGAGTGGTGATCGGCAGCGGCGTGCGCGGGTCGAAGCTCGCCGTGCCGGGCGCCGCGCTGGCCGGGCTGAAGGGCGCCGAGGTCCTGTCCCTGACGACCTGAAGGCCCCGAAGCCGAACTGAAGCCAATTCGAGACCGTTGGATGGGAAACCGATGAGGCCGTATCGGACGTTGTACGAGTGGGAATGTGGCCTCATGGTTCATCTCGTGGGCGGGGATTAAGCCGGTATGGTGCTTCATGCCATGAACGATGACCGACTAGGCCCTTACCGGCTGCTCAGGCGGCTCGGTGAAGGCGGGATGGGCGTTGTCCACCTCGCTGTCGACCCCCAGGGGCGACAGGTGGCGGTCAAGGTCCTGCGCGGAGAGGTTGCCGGCGACGAGGTCGCCAGGCGACGGCTTTCGCGTGAGGTCGAGACCATGCGCCGGGTCCGCAGCAAATTCATCGCAGAAGTGGTCGATGCGGATGTAACCGCTCATCGTCCTTACATCGTCACGCGTTACGTGCCCGGCCGTCCTCTCGACGAGATCGTCAAGGACGACGGGCCGCTCGACCTGCCCGCGCTGGTCCGGCTGGCCCACGGCGTGGCCTCCGCGCTGGCCGTGGTCCACTCCGTCGGCGTGATCCACCGCGACCTCAAGCCGGGCAACGTGCTCATTCTCGACGGCGAGCCCGTCCTGATCGACTTCGGCATCGCCCAGGCGGTCGACGCGACCAGGCTGACCCAGACCGGCATGTTCATCGGCACGCCCGGCTACCTCGCGCCCGAGATCATCGAGGGCCAGGAGGCCGGCCCCGAGGTCGACATCCACGCCTGGGCGGGCACGCTGCTCTACGCCGCCACCGGCCAGCCGCCCTTCGGCAAGGGCACGCTGGAGATGATCTTCTACAACATCACCGCCGGCAAGGCCGACATCAGCGGCGTGCCGGCCGAGCTGCAGCCGCTGCTCAAGGCGGGCTTCCAGCGCAACCCGGCCAAGCGGCCCAAGGCCGCCGACCTGGCCGAGCAGACGGCCCGCATGTTGCCGAGGCCGCCGCGCGGCGTGCCCGACGAGATCTCCACCGTGCCGCGGCCCGACGCGCCCGACGACTTCCCGACCAGGCGGCCGCCGTTCGTGGGGGAGAAGCCGTCCTACGACGTCTCCACGCCGCCGATGACGCCGCGCCGGCTGATCGACGGCCAGGAGCAGCCGGTCGCGCCGCCGGCCGACCCGCACTTCGTCTCGCTGCTGCCCAACCAGGCGGCCGGGCTGCCCAACCAGGCGGCCGGGCTGCCCAACCAGGCGGCTCCGCTGCCCGGCGCCGGGCTGCCTGGCGCCGGGCTGCCCGAACCGGGCGCGGCGCCGGCGGACCAGGGCGCGGGCGACCCGTGGCCGACCCGCCGGGTCTCGCCGGAGGAGCTGCGCCAGATCCAGCGCGAGGCCGGGCCCAGCCAGCCCTGGCCGCAGCAGCAGCCCCCGCTCCACCCCCAGCCGCAGTCACAGCCCCAGCCCCAGTCGCAGTCGCTGCCGCAGGTCAACCCGCACGAGGCCGACGTGCCCACCCGGCGCGTGCGCCCGGACTCGGCCGAGTTCGGCCGGCTCAGCTCCGGCCCGCAGCCGGTCGACCACGGCCGTCTCGGGTCCGGCGCCCAGCCGCTGGACCACGGCCGGTTCAACGCCGGCCAGGAAGCGGCGAACTACGGCCCGGTGCCCGTGCAGCCGCCGCCCTACATCCCGGCGCAGCCGCAGTACCCGCCGCAGGAGCCGCAGGCCGCTCGCGAGCCGTACAACCAGGGCGGGCGTCCGGCGCAGGCGCTGCAGCGCTCGAAGGCGTACGGGGTGGCGAGCGCCATGCTGCTGATCCTCATGATCGTGGCGGCGGTGACGGCCCCCGTCCTGGTGGCGGTGGTGGCGATCCCGATCGCCGTGCTGCTGCGCGCCGCCGACCTCGCCCAGCCGGTGCTCAGCGGCCGCCGGCCCGCCGCGTCCGCCGCACTCGACGTGCTCAGGGTCTTCGCCCAGCCGCAGGCGCTGGCCAAGTCCGTGGGCATCACGGTCGCGCTCGTCCTGTACGCCCTGATCCTCGGCCTGCCGGTGACGCTGCTGCTCAGCGTGGTGGTCAAGATGAACTCGGCCAACGCCCTCGCGTGGGGGGCGGCGGTCGCGCTCTGGACCCTCTGCGCGGGGCCGGGCGTCGAGGGCCCGGGGCGGCAGATGCGCAGAACGCTCTCATCGCTCGTACCCTCTAGGACAGCGGCCATGGCGATGGCGGGAGTGCTGGCGGCGGGCGCCGCGCTCTCGCTGATCCTCGCCTACGGCACGTTCGGGGACACGCCAAGGGGGAGTGTATGGAGTCCACTGGACGTCACACCCGTGACAGAGCAACTCAGCAGCCTGAAGGGCGGCGGCTGAGCCGAGGAAGGTGGCGATGAGCATCCAAGCGCCGGAACGCCTCGGCCCCTACCGCATCGTCAGGAAGATCGGCGAGGGCGGCATGGGGGTCGTCCACCTGGGTCTCGACGGTGAGGGCCGCGAGGTCGCCATCAAGGTGCTCCACCCGCACGTGGCCGCCGACCTCAAGGCCCGCGACCGGCTCACCCGCGAGGTCGAGACCATGCGCCGGGTGCGCAGCCCGTACGTCGCCGAGGTCATCGACGCCGAGCTGGTGGGGGGCCAGCCCTACGTCGTGACCCGCTTCGCCCCGGGGCGCACGCTGGAGGAGACCGTGCTGACCGAGGGCGCCCTGGAGGCGCGGCAGGTCATCAGGCTGGCCCAGGGGCTGTGCCAGGCGCTGGTCGCCATCCACGCGGCCGACGTGATCCACCGCGACTTCAAGCCGTCCAACGTCATGCTGGTCGACGGCGAGCCGCTGGTCATCGACTTCGGCATCGCCCACCTGGTGAACGCGACCCGGCTGACCCAGACCGGCATGTTCGTCGGCACCCCCGGCTACCTGGCGCCCGAGATCATCCGTGACTCCGACATCACCCAGGCGGCCGACGTGCACGCGCTGGCCTCGACGGTGTTCTTCGCCGCCACGGGCGCGCCGCCGTTCGGCACCGGGACGTTCGAGGCGGTCTGCTTCAACATCATGGAGGGGCGGGCCCAGCTCGACCGGGCGCCCGCGTGGCTGCGCGGCTGGTTGTCGCGCGCGCTGCGGGTCGATCCCGCCGCCCGGCCGGGCGCGCAGGAGCTGCTGCGGATGGCCAGGGAGCTCGACCCGTCGGTGACGACGTTCAACGAGATCGAGGGCCCGACCGGCACCAAGCGCATCGGCAGCGGCACGCGGGCCATGGACACGTTCTCCGACCTGCTGCCGCCGGTCGAGTACCGCAAGCCAGCGCCGCCGCCCCCGCCGCCGCCCGCGCGGCGGGAGGAGCGGCCGCCGCCCTACGTGCCCGCGCCGACCTCGGCGCGCCCGGTGCCGCGCACCGACCAGCGGGTGGCCGGTTACCCGGCGCCGCCGCCGCAACCGCGCCCCTACACGCCGCCGCCCCAGCCACGCGGCCACGTGCCGCCGGCGGAGCGGAAGAGGTACCTGTTCGGCGCCCAGGTGACCGGGTTGCTGCTGCTGGTCACGCTGGTGGCTTTGACCGTCATGATGCCCGTCGTCATGGGGGCGGTGGCCGTCGCGCTGGCGGTGGTGCTGCGCGTGGGCGAATACCTCTCCGGCGACATGGTCAAGCGGCGCCAGATCCGCGGCAGCAGCTCGGCCGACCCGCTGCTCGCGCTGGTCGGCACGCCGTGGGCGCTGGTCAAGGCCGCGCTGGTGACCCTGGTGCACGTGCCGCTCGCGCTGCTGTTCGGCGCGTGCGTGTGGGGGGCGCTCCACTGGGCCGGCGGCATGGGCACCAACCAGGCCGCCGCCTTCGCGGCCGGCGCGTTCGCCGGGGGCCTGTTCGTGCTCCCGGGCGGCGGCGCGCCGCGCAAGGCCGTGACCCGTACGCTCACCGGCGTGCTGCGCAGCCCCGGCGCCGCGCTGGTCGCGGTCGTCGCGGTGGGCACGGCGGCGCTGTTCGCGGCGATGTTCGCGCTCGGCCAGGACCCGGTCTGGACGCCCTGGCGGGCCCCGCAGAGTGTGATCGACGACCTGGCGAGCGACGCCAGGCAGAGCACGATCGGGCTGATCACCGGCCTCATCGAAAGTCTGCTGGACGGGCTGGGGTTGGGCTTCCTGACTCCGTGGTCCTGAGTGTCCCCCTCGGTCCGACGGGGGAGAGATGAGGTATGAGCGAGCGCCTCGGCCCTTATGAGCTTCTCTCCAGGCTCGGCGCGGGCGGCTTCGGCGAGGTCCATCTGGCGCTCGACGCCCAGGGGCGCACGGTCGCGGTCAAGGTGCTGCATCCGCACGTCGCGGCCGACGCCCTCGCGCTGGCCAGGCTCGACCGCGAGGTGGAGACGATGCGCCGGGTCGGCGGGCCGCACGTCGCCGAGGTGCTCGACGCCTCGCTGGAGGGCCCCAGACCCTACCTGGTGACCCGCTACGTCCAGGGCCGCCCGCTCAGCGCCGTGCCGGTGCCCGTCGAAGAGCTGGGCCCCCTGGCCTCGGGGCTGGCCGACGCGCTGCTGGCCATGCACGAGGCCGGGGTGGTCCACCGCGACCTCAAGCCGGCCAACGTGATGATGAGCGAGGACGGCCCGGTCGTCATCGACTTCGGCATCGCCAGCGCGCTCGACACGTTGTCGGTCACGGCGTCGGGAGCGGTGGTCGGCACGCCCGGCTACCTGGCTCCGGAGATCCTCGAAGGCGGCGGCGCGGGCGTCGAGGCCGACGTGTTCTCCTTCGGCGCGACGCTCGCCTACGCCGCGACCGGGCGGCAGCCGTACGGGCAGGGGCCGGCCTCGGCGGTGGCCTACCGGGTCGTGCACCACCCGCCCGACCTGGAGGGCGTGCCGGACTGGCTGGCGCCGCTGTTACGCGAGTGCCTGTCCACCGATCCCGCCGCGCGGCCCACGGCCGCGCAGATCTGCGCCCGGCTGGGCGTCGCCCCCGTCCCGCACGTGCGGCAGGCCGGCCCCCGTCCCTCGGCCCCGGCGGCGCGTCCGCGGCCGGCCGACGACCTGAGCACGAGGGAGTGGCGGCCGGGCGACGGCCGGCGCGGCTCGGTGGAGGAGTCCAGGGCGCGGCACCGGGAGAAGGTGCGCAGGCGGTGGCTGATCGGCTCGGGCCTGTTCGTGTCGCTGCTGGCGGCGGCCGCCCGCGAGCCGCTGCCCGAGGTGGCGCTGTTCCTGCTGGCCGCCTACGTGCTGGCGGTGGTGAGCGACGCGGGGGTGGCGCTGCTCTCGCGCGGGCCGTACCGGCGCGGCCGGATGGTGGCCGACCTGGTGAGCGTGGCGGGGGCGGTGGGGCTGTGCTTCGGGCTGGCCGCGGTGTTCAGCACGTTCACACTGGCCCTGTTCGCGGGTACGGCCCTGGTGGTGGGCATCGTGTTCCTGTTGTCCGCCTGAGTTCCCCTGGGGGGCGATCGGAACGTACCGAATAAAGTTCGGTATGGTGGGAAGGGTAGGGGCTTGACGCGGGAACCGCCGGTTTGCGCGTAAGCTACCCACGGGTAACATGACCGCGGGAGCCAGGGCACGACTCTGACCCACCCCGTGTCAGGAGCCCGTCGGGAACCTGGCAGTCTGGTCAGCATTGCATTCGGCGCCTATCGCAGCGACGCGGTGGGCGCACGCGAACACGGGAGGTCGGCCACCGGCCATGAACATCGTCGTCTGCGTGAAGCAGGTCCCCGATACGGCGACCGAGCGCAAGCTGCGGTCCGATGACAACACGCTCGATCGTGACGCCGTCGACGGCGTGGTCAACGAGCTTGACGAGTACGCGGTCGAGGAGGCGCTGAAGCTCAAGGAGGCGCACGGTGGCGAGGTCACCGTGCTCACCATGGGCCCGGGCAAGGCCACCGAGACCATCCGCAAGGCCCTGGCCATGGGCGCCGACAAGGCGGTCCACCTGAGCGACGACGCGCTGCACGGCTCCGACGCGCTGTCCACCTCGTATGCGATGGCCCAGGTGCTCAAGAAGATCGGGTTCGACCTGGTCGTCCTGGGCTCGGAGTCGACCGACGCCCGCACCGGCGTGCTGGCCGCGATGCTGGCCGAGCGCCTGGGCACGGCCCAGCTCACCCTGGCCAACAAGGTCGAGATCGAGGGCTCCTCGATCAGCGTCCAGCGCATCACCGACTACGGCTTCGACAAGGTCCAGGCCTCGCTGCCGGCCGTCGTGTCCGTGGTCGAGAAGATCAACGAGCCGCGTTACCCGTCCTTCAAGGGCATCATGGCGGCCAAGAAGAAGCCGGTCGAGACGCTGGCCATCGCCGACGCCGAGATCGACGCCGCCCAGGTCGGCCTGGGCGCCGCCTGGTCCGAGGTGGTCGACTTCGCCGCCGCGCCGCCGCGCGCCGCCGGCACGATCGTCAAGGACGAGGGCGACGGAGGCTCGAAGGCCGCCGACTTCCTCGCCTCCAAGAAGTTCATCTGAGAAAGGGGGTTTTACTGATATGTCGGAGATTCTCGTTCTCGTGGAGCAGGTCGACGGCGAGGTCAAGAAGGTCACGCTCGAACTGCTGACCCTGGCCCGCTCGCTCGGCACGCCCGCAGCCGTCTGGGCCGGCCCCGGCCTCGGCGACGCCGCCAAGGCCAGGCTGGCCGAGTACGGCGCCGAGACGATCTACAACGCCGGGTCCGCCGACATCGTCGACCACGTGGTGGCGCCCAAGGCCGAGCTGCTGGCCCAGCTCGTCGCCGAGAAGTCGCCCGCCGCGGTGCTCGTGGCCGCCACGGCCGAGGGCAAGGAGGTCGCCGGTCGCCTGGCCGTCAAGACCGACTCCGGCGTCATCACCGACGCCGTGGGCCTGTCCGAGGGCTTCGTGGCCGACCAGTCGATCTTCGGTGGCGGCGTCAACGTGCACTCCAGGGTGCGCAGGGGCACCCCGATCGTCGCCGTACGCCCGAACTCGACGGCCCCGCAGGCCGCCGCGGGCGCCGGCGCCGTCGAGGAGGTGTCGGTCGCGCTGAGCGAGGCGGCCAGGGCCGCCCGCATCGTCGAGCGCGTCAAGCAGGAGAAGGGCGCCAGGCCCGAGCTGACCGAGGCCGCGATCGTGGTCTCCGGCGGCCGGGGCGTGGGCTCCGCCGAGAACTTCTCCGTGATCGAGGGCCTGGCCGACGCGCTGGGCGCGGCCGTCGGCGCCTCGCGCGCCGCCACGGACGCCGGCTGGTACCCCCACCAGTTCCAGGTGGGCCAGACGGGCAAGACGGTCTCGCCGCAGCTCTACATCGCGGCCGGGATCTCCGGCGCCATCCAGCACCGGGCCGGCATGCAGACCGCGAAGACCATCGTCGCGATCAACAAGGACCCCGAGGCGCCGATCTTCGAGCTCGCCGACTACGGGGTCGTGGGCGACCTGCACCAGGTCGTCCCGCAGCTCACCGAAGAGATCAGCAAGCGCAAGTAGCGTCAGGGATCAGCGGGCGCGCACAGCGCCGATCGGAGGCGGCGCCGCACGACGTGCGGCGCCGCCTCCGCCGTCTCAGGCCGACGCGGCGGGCGCGGTCCGGGCGCCGGCCGCCTTCAGCGCCCATCCCGCGAGGACGCCCGCCAGCAGGGCGAAGCCGTGCAGGTCCAGCAGCGCGCACAGGACGACGGCGGCCACCGCGGCGACCGCGGGGAACAGCGGGGCGGGGACCCGGTCGCGGTGCGCCACGAGCTGGAAGCCGGCTCCGGCCAGGACGACCATCAGCACGACGCCGGCCGTGCCGGACGCCGACAAGGCCCAGGCCCCTGAGAGGACCGCGTAGAACGCGCCCAGCGAGCGTTCCAGGGGGCCGGCGGCGGCCACGGCGAGGCCGCCGGCCAGGCCGCAGAGGGCGACCGAGTTGCCCGCGCCGGGGTCGTTCATGAGGTAGCCGGCGGCCTCGCCCGCGACCGCGCCCGAGACGTACAGCAGGAGCCAGCGCCCGGGGCCGAGCGCGCGCTCGGCGACGTAGCCGAGCACCGCGAGGAACGCCAGGTTGAACAGGGTGCCGAACACGCCGCCGTCCTGGACGACGAGCGCCGTCCCCAGCCGCCACCACTCGCCGCCGGAGATCGCGGCCGGATCGCGCATCCACGCGGCCTCCAGCCCCGGGACGGCGAACTGCAGAAGACTCGGAACCGCCGTGCTGACGAGGACGACCGCGGTGACATATGGCTTGAACACCGCCTAAGCCTCGCACGCTCTCCATGAATCGGACATGGACGGATGTACGAGGCTTGGCATGACAAATGTCCTACGCGGCGACCTTCACCGGCTCCCGCACGGGAACGGCGTCGAACACCGGCGCCTCCCGCCTGGGCAGGAACCGCGACGCCACGGCGATCAGCACGCCCAGGAGGACCGCGATGCCGAGCGCGCCGCGCAGCGAGGTGGCGTCCGACAGGAAGCCGATCACCACCGGGCCGAGCAGCAGGCCCGCGTAGCCCATGGCGCCCGCCTGGGCGATGGCCGGTCCGGGTGCGTCGGTCGCGGTGCCCGCCAGGGAGAGCGTCAGCGGCGCGATCGTCGCCACGCCGAGCCCGACGAAGAACATCGCCAGCACCGCCACCAGCGCCGCCGGCGCCATCAGCACGACCGTGAAGAACCCGGCCGTGGCCACGCCGGACACGCCCAGCATGCCGCGCACCCCGAACCGGGAGCGCAGCCGGTCACCGGTGAGCCTGGCCAGCAGCATGCCGGCCTCGAACACCGGGTAGCCGAGCGCGGCCAGCGCCTCCGGCGCGCCGAGCTCGTTGCGCATGTACAGGCCGTTCCAGTCGGCGACCACGCCCTCGACCATGAAGGCGAAGAACATGATCGCGCCGAGCAGGTAGACGATCGCCGGCATGCGGTGCCGGGCCGTGCGCGCCGACTCCGTCGCCGGGGTCTCCGGCAGGTACGTACGGCCGATCAGCAGCGCGACCGGCAGCGAGACCAGGGCGACCAGCGCCAGGTTGGCGGTGAACGACAGGCCGGCGGCGATCGACAGGCTGCCGAGCGCGCCCGCCGAGATGGCGCCCACGCACCAGCCGGCGTGCATGCCGTTCATCAGCGGCCGGCCGTACGCCTGCTCGACGGTGGAGCCCTGGGCGTTCATGGCGACGTCCACGGTGCCGAAGGCCATGCCGAAGAACGTGGCGGCCACGATCAGGAGGGGCAGGTTGGGGGCGAAGGCGACGGCCAGCAGGCCGACCGCGGTGAGTGGGGCGCCGATCCGCAGAACCGCCCTGCTGCCCGCGCGGGCCATGATCCGTCGCATGGACTGCATGGTCACGAGGGCCCCGAGGCCCCATGCGAGGAGCACCGCGCCGACCGTGGACTCGGACAGGCCGAGTTTGTCGGTCAGGGCGGGGATGCGCACGGTCATCGTGCCCACCATCAGGCCGCCGAGGACGAAGGTGAGGATCGCCCCGTAGCGGGCCGTCCTCAGGTCGCGGGTCATAAGGCACACCTCTCACAAACTCGTTATTGCGTCACAAATCAGGCGCTCCCCTGGTGGGGGCGCCCAGGAGATCTGGGGGGATGAACACTCGAAGGGACAAAGACCGCCGGTCGGCACCGGTCCGGCCCGCCGCCCCGGCTCACGGCCCGCCTCCCGAGTGCCCGGTTGTGCGGGGACAAAGCGACTTGGGCGGTCCATGGGCCTGCTGGGGCGTCGGCGGGCCGAGGTCTGGTCGAGCGGCCTCGGCCGTTGGACGGGGTGGTTCGGGGCCCTGGGGTGCGTTGAGGCGCGGCTCAGGGCGGCGAGTGGTCGGTGTAGGTGAGCGGGTGGCCGGCCGGCGCCGGTCTGGGGCGGCTCGTGCTGCCTGGTGAGCGACCCGGGCGCTCGATCATCGCCCGCGTCATGGCCCCGCGGCGGGCCCTGACGGTCAGGACGGTCGGTTCCACCGCCCGGCCGCCGTCCGCGCCCTCCGGCCTACCGTCTGCCTGACGGGGGCCTGCGCGTCCGGCCTGCCCAGCCCGTACGGACCCGTCTGACGGGGACGGCGGGCGCCGCCGAGGCGCTCGGTCCGGACGGGAAACGGGCGAGGCCCCCGGGACAGGGGGCGTGGGAGCACGGGATCGTCATCGCGAGACCGCCCTCCCATCCGTTCCGGCCGACACAGCAGAGAACCGCGGAAGCTTCGTGATCGAAGCTCCGACACCTGAACCACGAGTGACCCCGGCACATTCCCGTGACCAGGGTGACTCGCGACACACGCGGGCCGGCCGGTTCAGCCGGGTTTGAGCAGCGCTCTCAGCCGGGCCTCGAGGGCGCGCAGGTCCGCTTCCGAGTTGAGCTGCGGGTCATGGCTGGCCACGTCCCACAACCCCTCGCAGGCCAGGCGGACGATCTGCGCGGCCAGCGGGTCGGGCTCGTCGCCCAACCCCTCCCGGTGCCATCGCGACATCGCCTCACGCAGCGGCGCGAGCAGGAAGAGGTTCCCCGACGCGCCCGTCACGACCGCCCATCGTCGCAGCCGCCCCGAGCGCACGGCGATCAGCGTGGCACCGAGGTACCGCTCGGTGTACGTGCCGTCCGGCTGCGCGGCCATCAGGTCGTCGAACTCTTCGATCAGCCGTTCGACCATGCCCTTGATCAGGGCCTCTTTGGTGCCGAAGTGGTAAAGAAGGCCGCCCTTGCTCACTCCGGCCCGGTCGGCCACGGCGGACAGCGTCAGCGCGGCCGACCCCTGGTCGCACAGGAGGTCTTCCGCCGCGTCCAACAGCTCGTCCCTTCGCATGCCTCAACTGTACCGTCCGGACGGTACAGTGGCAAACGAGATACCCTGATCTGGTGACACGACCGTCGGCCTATCTTGATCATGCGGCGACCACGCCCATGCTGCCCGAAGCGATCGAGGCCATGACGGAGCAACTCAAACGCGTCGGCAACGCCTCCTCGCTGCACGCCGCGGGCCGTCAGGTGCGCAGGGTCGTCGAGGAGTCCCGCGAGAGCATCGCCGACGCCCTGGGGGCCCGGCCGAGCGAGGTCGTGTTCACCTCGGGCGGCACCGAGGCCGACAACCTGGCCATCAAGGGCCTCTACTGGGCGCGCAGGCCCCGGCGGCGCATCCTGCTCAGCTCCGTCGAGCACCACGCCGCGCTCGACCCGGCCGCGTGGCTGGCCGAGAGCCAGGGCGCCGAGGTGGAGCTGCTCGACGTCGACGAGTACGGCCGGGTGCATCCCGACACGCTGCGCGCCGCCATCGAGCGCGACCCCGACGACGTCGCCATGATCAGCGTCATGTGGGCCAACAACGAGGTGGGCACGGTCCAGCCGGTCCACGTGCTGGCGGCCGTCGCCCACGACCACGGCGTCCCGTTCCACACCGACGCGGTGCAGGCGATCGGGCAGCTCCCGGTGTCCTTCGCCGACTCCGGCGCCGACGCCCTCACGCTGACCGGCCACAAGGTCGGCGGCCCGATGGGCGTGGGCGCGCTGCTGCTGACCAGGGGGCTGACCCCGGTGTCGGTGCAGCACGGCGGAGGTCAGGAGCGCGACGTGCGCTCCGGCACCCTCGACGCGCCCGCCATCGCGGGCCTGGCCGCCGCCGTGCGGACCGCCGTGAAGGAGCAGGAGGCCCTGGGCCGCCGCCTGACGGCGCTGCGCGACGAGCTCATCCAGCGCGTCCGCCAGGCCGTCCCCGACGTCGTGCTCAACGGCGACCCGACCGGCCGGCTGCCCGGCAACGCCCACTTCTCCTTCCCCGGCTGCGAGGGCGACGCGCTGCTCATGCTGCTCGACGCCAAGGGCGTGGAGTGCTCGACCGGCTCGGCCTGCTCGGCGGGCGTGGCGCAGCCCTCGCACGTGCTGCTCGCGATGGGCGCCGACGCGGCGGCCGCACGCGGCTCGCTCAGGTTCACCCTGGGCCACACCTCGACCGCCGCCGACGTCGACCGCCTGATCGAGGTGCTGCCGGCGGCCGTCGAGCGGGCCCGCAGGGCCGGGCTCAGCTGAGGAAGGGGGAGACCGCGGCCCAGGCGGGGTCGTGGCCCACGTCGACCCGCGGCTCGCCCTCCTCCCAGCTCACGATCAGCTCCTTGGCGTGGATCGCCGCGTCGGAGGCCGGGTCGGCGTAGACGTGGATGACCCGCCGGCCGGCGGCGCTCAGGTGCGCGGCCAGCAGGGCGTCGTCACGCAGTTTGAGCAGGCGGGCGGCCAGGCGCTCCTCGAAGTCGCGCAACGCCTTCAGCGAATCGCCGACGGGCAGGCCGGCGGCGTCGCGGTGGGCGTACGGAAGCGTGATCTCGATGTGCTGGTCGAGCAGCGGGTGGTCGACGGGCCGCAGCGGGAAGCGCGCGGTGGCCACCAGCGACGCGCCCTCGCCGGTCCGGCCTTCGAGCAGCAGCCACTCCTCGCCCTGGTGACCCGAGGCCAGGTCGGCGACCACGGCGGGCAGGTGGACGGCGGCGACCGCGTCGATCGGCTGGAAGGTGGCGGGTGTGATCTCGCCCACCCACCTGGCGACGTCGTCCTCGCCCAGCAGCCAGTCGAGGGCGAGCAGCGTCGCCTCCAGGCGGGTCTCCTCGTCGAGCTCGCCGAAGATCGGGTGGTGGGCGGTCACGTCGACGCGCGGCTGGTTGCGCGGCACGCGCAGCCCGAAGACCAGCTTGTCGAGCGCGAACTCGAACCCGCCCACGTCGAGCGTCAGCTCCAGCGCCTGCGGGTTGGCCTGCCGGGACGGATGAAACTCCCACAGCAGGTCGGCCGGCGGCGCGGCCCTGGCCCAGCGGTGGGCGAGCGAGCGCAGCTCGGCGTCGCCGGCCGCGGTCACCACCAGGGCGTGCGCGGCGTTCCTGCCGGGCGCCACCTCCCAGACCAGGCCGGGGTCGATCGCGGCCACGGCGGGGGCGACCAGCTCCTCGATGCCGTCGGCCGTGCCCGCCGCCACCAGCGAGTCGAGCCGCGGCCTGGCCTCCTGCCACCACGCCCAGAACGCGGCCACGCCGTCGCCGGGCCGGCCGGCCTCTTCCTCTTCGTCCTTGCGCCCGAACAGTCGCATGCGCTGAATCCTTCCAGACGGAGCCGATGGCCGCGCACTCCCCGCCGGACAGTACGCTGGAACGGTCATGGGACTGCGTGTGCTTGCCGCCATGTCGGGCGGCGTCGATTCCGCCGTGGCCGCCGCCCGGATCGCCGAGGCCGGTCACGACGTCACTGGTGTGCATCTGGCCCTGTCGGCCAACCCCCAATCCCACCGCACGGGCGCGCGGGGCTGCTGCACGATCGAGGACTCCCGCGACGCGCGGCGGGCCGCGGACGTGATCGGCATCCCGTTCTACATCTGGGACATGGCCGAGAGGTTCCAGCGCGACGTGGTGGAGGACTTCGTGGCCGAATACGCCGCGGGCCGCACACCCAACCCGTGCCTGCGGTGCAACGAGAAGATCAAGTTCGAGGCGGTGCTCGACCGGGCGCTCGCCCTCGGCTTCGACGCCGTCGCCACCGGCCACCACGCCAAGCTGTCCGACGGCGTGCTGTCCCGGAGCGTCGACCAGGGCAAGGACCAGTCGTACGTGCTGGGGGTGCTCACCCGTGAGCAGCTCAGCCACGCGATCTTCCCGCTCGGCGGCTCCACCAAGGCCGAGGTGCGCGAGGAGGCCGCGCGGCGCGGCCTGACCGTCGCCGACAAGCCCGACAGCCACGACATCTGCTTCATCGCCGACGGCGACACCCGCGGCTTCCTGGCCGGCCGGCTCGGCGCCGAGGAGGGCCCGATCGTCGACCAGGAGGGCGCGGTGGTGGGCACCCACCAGGGCGCCCACGGCTTCACGGTCGGCCAGCGCAAGGGCCTGCGCATCGACCGTCCGGCCGCCGACGGCAGGCCGCGCTACGTGTTGTCGATCGAGCCGGTTTCCAACACGGTCACGGTCGGCCCGCGCTCGGCGCTGGAGGTCACCTCGATCTCCTGCGTGCGCCCGGTCTGGAACGGCCCGTCCCGCCTCGACGACCTCACCGTGCAGCTCAGGGCCCACGGCGAGGTCTACGGCTGCCGCTTCGAGGAGGAGGCGGGCGGCGGCCTGCGCATCGACCTCGACCGCCCGGCCACCGGCGTCGCGGCGGGCCAGGCGGCCGTGCTCTACTCCGGCGACACGGTCATCGGCTCGGCCACCATCGTCTCGGCCGCCTAGGGGAGCGTCACCGACTCGCCGACCCTGAGCCGGCGCATGTCGGCGCCCTGCTTGTCCGACTCCAGCTCCAGGTAGGTGTCCACCAGCGACAGGCCGATGTCGTTGAGCAGGCCGTCGTGCGTGGAGAAGGCGCGGGCCGGGCGCAGCGTGCGCAGGTACTCGACCATCTCGCTGAGCTTCATCCAGGGGGCGTTGGTCGGCGCGAGGAGGGTGGGCACCTCGACGCCGGGCAGGGTGAGCGCGTCGCCGGGGTAGAACACCTCGTCGTCGAGCATGAACCCGACATTCTGCACGATGGGCGCATCGGGGTGGTTCTTGCTGTGCCACTCGCCGAACGCCTTCACCCGGAAACCGGCCGCGTCGAAGTCGTCGCCGTGCCGGACCACCTGGACCTTGACCGGCACGTCGGTCAGCTGGGCCGCGACGCCCTCGCACGTCCAGACCTCGACCCCGGCGGGCGCGGCCTTCAGCTTCTCGATGTCGAAGTGGTCGAAGTGCTGATGGGTGATCAGGACCGCGTCGACCCCGTCGAGCACCGGCTCCTGCGAGAAGGTGCCCGGATCGATGACCAGGACCTTGCCGTTCTTCTCAAGGCGTACGCAGGCGTGCGTGAGTTTGGTGAGCTCCATCCGGCAGAGCCTACGCTTGTGCCCATGTCTACGTGGGAAGCCACCGGGGTCGGGTCGCATCCGGGTGAGGATCATCTTGAGGCGATCCGTGTCGTGTTCGGCGAGTTGCCCGGCCTGCCGTACCTGCCGGAGCTGCCGGCCCGCGGGGTCGGCGCCGACATGGTCGGCAGGACGGCCGGGCTGCTCATCGACCTGCCGGTCGAGGTGCAGCCGTCCGGGTGGCGGCTGGCCGACCGGCCGGGCCGCGACCATCAGCGGGCCGTCGATCACCTGCGCCGCGACCTCGACGGGCTGGAGGAGGTCGCGCACGACTACTCAGGGCCGCTCAAGCTGCAGGTGTGCGGGCCGTGGACGCTGGCCGGGTCCCTTGAGCTGAAGTACGGCGACAAGATGCTCTCCGACGCCGGAGCCGTGCGCGACCTGGTCGCGTCGCTGGCCCAGGGGGTCGCCGACCACTGCGCCGAGGTGCGGCGGCGGCTGCCGGGCGTCACCGAGATCGTGCTGCAGCTCGACGAGCCGGGGCTGCCGGGCGTGCTGGCGGGCACGGTCCCGACCGCGTCCGGGTTCGGGCGGCTGGCGGCGGTCGAGGAGTGGCGGGTGGAGGAGTCGCTGCGGCTGTTCCCCGACCCGGTGGTCCACTGCTGCGCGCCCGGGGTGCCCTACGCGCTGCTGCGGCGGGCCGGGGCGCGCGCGGTGTCGGTCGACGCGTCGCTGCTGCGCCGCAGGGACGACGACCAGCTCGGCGAGCTCTTCGAGGCCGGTGCCGGCCTGCTGCTCGGCGTCGTGCCGGGCAGGGACGTCGCGCTGCCCGACACCGGGGTGGTCGCCAGGCCCGCGGTGGAGCTGTGGCGGCGGCTCGGGTTCGCCCCCGACGGGCTGGCCGCCAAGGTCACCCTGACGCCCGCCTGCGGCCTGGCCGGAGCCTCGCCCCGCTACGCGCGTGCCGCCCTGGCGGCGTGCAGGAAGGCCGCCCAGGTGCTCAAGGATGATCCGGCAAGCGGGCTGCAAGGCGGCTGAGTAGCGTCCTTGCCATGATTGCTCGCGTTCTGGCCGCCGGTGCCGCCATGCTGATCGCGTCCGCCTCGATCGCCGTCCCCGCCCGGGCCTCGGTCAACCCCGAGATCTGGAGCTGGGGGTCCATCTACTCCGCCGACCGGGCCGGGAAGGCCAAGGGCAAGGTCCTGCTCGACCGGCCGGGGTTCGTGGTCAGCGGCAGGCTGTACGACTTCCCCGGCCGTGCCGGCTGCTCGTGGCTGCAGCTGCGCTGGGTCAAGGACGGCGGCGGCGACGGGCGCAAGACGTACCGCAACTGCTCGGGCACCAAGCCGCTGGAGTTCTCGCTCAAGACCGGCTACATGCTCTCCGTCGAGGGCAGGGTCTGCCGGGGCACGGCAAGGAAGATCACCGGTAACTGCTCGGTCTGGGAAGGCGTCTGGGCCCAGGGCGGATGACCGGGGGAGTCGTTCCTGTCGGAGCCCGGCGGTAGCGTTTCCTCAGCGTGTCCGACGTGGAAGGAGACCCAGCGTGAGCGAGCGTGACACCGAGGTCGGGGGCGTGCCCGTGGCCGCGCTCAAGCGGCATGCGGAGCTGAGCGAGCTGGTCGAGGACGCGCGCTGGCGCTACTACGTGCTCGACCAGCCGACGGTCAGCGACGCGCAGTTCGACGAGTGGTTCCGCGAGCTGCTCACGCTGGAGCAGGCCCATCCTGAGCTGCAGACCCCCGACTCGCCCACCCAGAAGGTGGGCGCGCCGGTCTCGGGCGACTTCGCCAAGGTCAGCCACCTCAACCGCATGGAGAGCCTCGACAACGCCTTCAACCAGGCCGACATGGCCGCCTGGATGGCCCGCGTCGAGCGGCTGGCCGAGCGCGACCCGGGGCCCTACCTGTGCGAGCTGAAGATCGACGGGCTGGCCATCGCGCTCGTCTACCGCGACGGCAAGCTGGAGCGCGGCGCCACCCGGGGCGACGGCCGGATCGGCGACGACGTCACGGCCAACGTGCGCACGATCAAGGGCGTGCCCCACCGGCTCAAGGGCGAGGGCGTGCCGAGCCTGGTCGAGGTGCGCGGCGAGGTCTACATCCCGGTCGAGGGCTTCAGGCAGCTCAACGAGCAGCTCGTGGAGCAGGGCAAGCCGCCGTTCGCCAACCCGCGCAACTCGGCGGCGGGCACGCTGCGGCAGAAGGACGCGCGCGTCACCGCCCAGCGCCCGCTGCGCATGCTCGTCCACGGCATCGGCGTCTGGGAGGGCTCGGCCGTGCCGCGCGCCCAGTCGGAGGTCTACGAGCGGCTGCGGGAGTTCGGGCTGCCGGTCAGCGACCTGTTCAAGGTGGTGCCCGGCCTCACCGAGGTCGACGAGTTCATCGAGCACTACCGGGTGCACCGGCACGATCCGGCGTACGAGATCGACGGGGTCGTGGTCAAGGTCGACGACTTCCGCACGCAGCGGGAGCTCGGGTCCACCTCGCGGGCCCCGCGCTGGGCGATCGCCTACAAGTACCCGCCGGAGGAGGTCAACACCAAGCTGCTCGACATCCAGGTGGGGGTGGGCCGCACCGGCCGGGTCACGCCGTACGCGGTGATGGAGCCCATCGTGGTCGCGGGCTCGACCGTCGAGCGGGCCACCCTGCACAACGCGGCCACAGTGATCAAGAAGGGCGTGCTCATCGGCGACACCGTGGTGCTGCGCAAGGCGGGCGACGTCATCCCCGAGATCGTCGGCGCGGTCACGGCGTTGCGCGACGGCTCCGAGCGGGAGTTCGTCATGCCGACCCACTGCCCCGAGTGCGGCACTGAGCTGGCCTACGAGAAGGAGGGCGACGCCGACCTGCGCTGCCCCAACGCCCGCAGCTGCCCCGCCCAGATCCGTGAGCGCCTCTACTTCGCGGCCGGCCGGCGCGCGCTCGACATCGACGGGCTGGGTTACGTGGCGGCGACCGCGCTCACCCAGCCGGTGCCGCCGCAGGAGCCCGTCCTGCGCACCGAGGCCGACCTGTTCGACCTGACGATCGAGCAGCTCATGCCCATCCGGTCGGTCGTCCGCGACCAGGACACCGGCCTGCCCAAGCTCGACCCCGAGACCGGCGAGCAGAAGGTCGTCTCGCTGTTCGCCAACCTCGACGGCGGGCCCAGTCAGGCCGCCCGCACGCTGGTCGACGAGCTCGCCCGCGCCAAGTCGGCGCCGCTCGCGCAGGTGCTGGTCGCGCTGTCGATCCGGCACGTCGGCCCGCCGACGGCCCGCGACCTCGCCGACTCCATGCGGTCGATCGACGCCATCATGAACGCCTCGGAGGAGGAGCTGGCCTCGGTCAAGGGCATCGGGCCGCGGGTGGCGGCGACGATCCGGGAGTGGTTCGAGGTCGACTGGCACCGGGAGATCGTCGAGCGCTGGCGGCGGGCCGGGGTGCGGATGGACGACGGCCCCGCTCCGGAGAAGACGGAGCCCCAGATCCTGGAGGGGCTGACGTTCGTGGTCACCGGGACGCTGGAGTCCTACACTCGCGACACCGCGTCCGAGGCGCTGACCAGCCGGGGCGGGAAGGTGGCCGGATCGGTGTCGAAGAAGACGTCCTTCCTGGTGGCGGGGGAGAACGCCGGGTCGAAGTACGACAAGGCGGTCAGCCTGAAGGTGCCGATCCTCGACGAGCAGGGGTTCGAGCTGCTGCTGAAGGAGGGGCCGGAGGCCGCGGCGCGCGTGGCGGTGGTCGAGGAGACGTAGCGGGGCCCCGGCTCGCCCTTGCGGCGGGGCTGGTGTTCCGTGGCCCCGCGGATGCGCAGCCGGCGGGCTGGGGATCAGAGTCGTGTACGGACTGTCGATGGCCGCGCTACCCATAGTGGTTTTTGGGTATATGTCGGAAAGGAGAAGTGACGGAACGTACGCGCTTGGTTTCGCGAAGTGGGGTGAAGGTCGTACCCTCCCATAGTGACCTAATGGGGGTTCTGTTACCGATGACTGACCCAACCGACACCCGTGACACCGGTCCACGCGTCGGCACGCCGCTCTGGGCGTTCCTCGCGGGCATCACCGTGATCGGCTTCACCGCGCTGATCGTGGCCATGCTCAGGCTGGATCCGGCCGCGCTGGCGGAGCTCGCCCGTACCCCGTTGTTCTGGGTGCTGGCGGTGCTGGTGATGCTGGGCGAGCTGCGGCCCGTCATGGTGTCCTCGGCGACCGCGGTCGGCGGCACGTACCCGTCCACCATGTTCACCTTCGCGGTGCTGCTGCACTTCGGGCTGTCCACCGCCGTGCTGATGCAGGCCGTCGCCATCGCCATGAACGGCGTCGTGACGCGCAAGGCGTGGCACCGGGTCATGTTCAACGTCGCCCAGTCCACCCTCGCGCTCACCGCGGCCGCCGTGGTGCTCGGGCTGTTCGGCGTCGTGCCGGGCCCGGCCCTGCCGTGGACGCCCAGCGGGGGCGACCTGCCGGCGATCGCGCTGGCCGGGGTGGCCTACTTCGCCACCAGGGCCGCGCTCGTGTCCGGGGCGGTCGCCCTGCACGAGCGGCGTTCGATCGTCCGCGTGCTGCGGGTCACCGCCGGGCCGCAGGGGCTCGTCTACACCGCGCTGCTGGGCCTCGCGCCGCTGGTCGTCGTGGTGATGGACCATTCGCCCGGCCTGGTGCCGCTCTTCGTCGCCCCTCTCGCCGCCGTCTACTTCACCGCCACGCTGTCCATGCGCCGCGACCACCAGGCCATGCACGACGAGCTGACCGGCCTGCCCAACCGCAAGATGCTCATCGTCAGCACCGAAGAGGCGCTGGCCGAGTCCCGCCACGACGAGCGGGTCGGGCTGTTCCTCCTCGACCTCGACCGGTTCAAGGAGGTCAACGACACGATGGGCCATCCGGTGGGCGACCGCCTGCTGCAGATGGTGGCCCACCGGCTCACCCACTCCGTGCGTCCGGGCGACGTGGTGGCCAGGCTCGGCGGCGACGAGTTCGCCGTGCTGCTGCCCTCGATCCGCGACGCCAACGCCGCCAGGGAGGTGGCCGCCAGGCTGCGGGCCGCCCTGACCGAGCCCGTCCGCCTGGAGGGCATGAGCTTCGACCTCGACGGCTCGGTCGGCATCGCGCTCTTCCCCGACCACGCCCCCGACTTCGAGCTGCTGCTGCAACGCGCCGACGTGGCCATGTACCTGGCCAAGGAAGGGCGTACCGGGGTAGAGCTCTACCAGCCCGACAAAGACCGCAACTCGCCCGAACGGCTCAACCTGCTGGGCGACCTGCGCCGCGCCATCGACAACCGCGAGCTGCAACTGCACTACCAGCCCAAGGTCAGCCTGGCCGGCGGCGCGGTGACCGGGGTGGAGGCCCTGCTGCGCTGGTGCCATCCGGTGCACGGGCCGATCCCGCCGTCGGACTTCGTGCCGCTGGCCGAGCAGACGTACCTGATGCGCCAGCTCACCGAATACGTCATCGAGGCCGCGCTCGAACAGGCCGCCCGCTGGTGGCACACCGGCCTGCAGGTGCAGATCTCGGTCAACATCTCCGCCCGCGACCTGCTCGACGCGGCGCTGCCCGAGCAGCTGGAGGTCGGCCTGACCCGGTACGGCCTGCCGCCCGCGGCCATCCAGCTGGAGGTCACCGAGCGCATCCTGACCGGCGACCAGGCCTACACCCAGGAGACCATCAAGGCGCTGGCCGCGCTCGGCGTCCCGCTGTCCCTCGACGACTTCGGCACCGGCTACTCCTCGCTGATCAGGCTCCAGCGCCTGGCGGTCTCCGAGGTCAAGATCGACGCCTCGTTCGTCCGCCGCATCGCCGAGTCCGACGACGACGACCGCATCGTCCGTTCGATCGTCGACCTGGTGCGCTCGCTCGGCCTGCGCTCGGTGGCCGAGGGCGTGGAGTCCGACGACGTCGCGCTGCGGCTGGCCGAGATGGGCTGCGACCTGGGCCAGGGCTGGCTGTTCTGCCAGCCCATGCCGGCCGCCGAGGCCACCGTCTGGCTCAGGGGCCGCTGCGAGGCGGCGCCGGCCATCGAGTTCGGCTACCAGTCCGAGGTCACCCAGACGGCCTGAACGATTACAGGAGTCGACTTCGTCGAAGTACACTTCGTCGAAGTACACTTCGATGTCTCTGGGGGCGTCTTGATCCCGAAGCCTGAACGGATCTTCGCGCGCGACTTCGAGTGGGAGGCTCTGACCGACTTCGTCGAGCGTTCCGGTCCCCGGCCCCGGCCCCGGCTCGGCGTCGTCAGCGGCAGGCGCCGCCAGGGCAAGACGTTCCTGGTCGAGTCGCTCGCGCGCAAGACGGGCGGCTTCTATTTCGGCGCGACAGAGGGCACCCCGACGGAGTCGCTGAACCTCTTCGCCGCCGCTCTGGCCCGGTACGTGGGGGCCTCGGCGCCGTTCCGCTTCACGACCTGGGACGAGGCGATCGGCCAGCTCTTCGCCGTCAGCGCCGAGCGCCGCGCTCTCATGGTGATCGACGAGTTCCCCTACCTCAGCAAGGCGTCGCCGGCCCTGCCCTCGATCATCCAGCAGGCCATCGACCGGGCCGTCTTCGACGAAGTGCCGGCGTCCCTGCTGTTGTGCGGCTCGGCGATGTCGGTGATGGGCCGGCTCCTGGCAGGCGACGCGCCGTTGAGGGGGCGGGCTTCCATGGAACTCGTGGTCCGGCCGTTCGACTACCGCCTCGCCGCACGGTACTGGGGGATCACCGATCCGCAGCTGGCCGTGAAGGTGCACGCGATCGCCGGCGGGACGCCCGCGTACCTGCCCCTGGCCAATGACGACAGGCCGGACGGCCTGGCCGACTTCGACGCCTGGGTGCAGCGCACGGTGCTCTCGCCCTTGACCCCGCTCTTCAAGGAGGCCCGCTATCTCCTCGAAGAGGAGGCGGAGGTGCGGGACGCCGCCATGTACAAGTCCGTGCTGGCGGCCGTGGCCACCGGGAACGGCACCCGGGGCGGCATCGCGAGCTATGTGGGGCGCAAGGCGTCCGACATCGGCCATCACCTCAACGTGCTGGAGGACAGCAACCTGCTGCGCAGGGAGGTGGACGTCTTCCGCTCCTCGCGGTCGGTCTACCACGTGTGCGAGCCGCTCATCCACTTCTACGAGGTTGTGATGCGACCCCAGTGGGGGCCGCTGGAGAGCGGCCGGGCCGAGTTCGTGTGGCAGGACGGCCGGGCCGGTTTCACCGACCAGGTGCTCGGCCCGCACTTCGAGGAGATGTGCCGTCAGTTCCACCTGCTGGAACTCGACGCCCTGGGAAACTCGCCCGGCGAGATCGGCGCGGGAACCGTCGTCGATCCCGTACGGCACGAGCAGATCCAGATCGACGTCGCGGTCTTCGCGCCGGCGATGCGCGGCGAGCGCAGGCGGGTGTTGTCGCTGGGCGAGGTGAAATGGGGCAAGGTCATGGGGCCCCGGCACGTCGCCCGGCTCAGGAGGGCGCGAGACCTGCTCGACGCCAAGGGATTCGACGTGCGGGACGCCAAGCTGGTCTGCTACAGCGGGGCCGGATTCGAGGCCGCGCTGGCCCAGGAGAGCGACGTGCTGGCGATCGGCCTGGACGAGCTCTACGGATGAGTGTGTTTCCGCCGGGTTAAGGGTTCGGGCCTGCGGCGTCAAGCCCCCTAGGATGGCAGTGTCCCAAACTCCATCCACGAAACGGGTTCAACGACTCATGTCCGCCATAACCCGCGACGAGGTCGCGCACCTGGCCCGGTTGTCCAGGCTGGCGCTCACCGACGACGAGCTCGACCACTACGCCACCCAGCTCGATGCCATCATCGAGTCGGTCGCGAAGGTGGCTGAGGTCGCCGCCGAGGACGTGCCGCCTTCGTCGCACGCGCTTCCGCTGACCAATGTCTTCCGTGCCGACGAGGTGCGACAGTCCCTCACGCCCGAGCAGGCCCTTTCCGGCGCTCCCGCCGTCGAGGACGACCGCTTCCGTGTGCCGCGCATCCTCGGGGAGGAGGCATGAGTCTGATCCGCAAGACCGCCGCCGAGCTGGGCGCGATGATCGCCGCGGGTGAGGTGTCGGCCGCCGAGGTGGCCGAGGCGCACCTCGACCGCATGGCCGAGGTGGAGCCCAAGGTCCAGGCGTTCCTGCACGTCGACCGGGAGACGACCCTTGAGCAGGCACGGGCGGTCGACGCCCGGCTGCGTGCGGGCGAGAAGCTCGGGCCGCTGGCCGGGGTGCCGGTCGCGCACAAGGACATCTTCGCCACCCGCGACATGCCGACCACGGCCGGGTCCAAGATCCTCGAAGGGTGGCGGCCGCCGTACGACGCGACCGTGACCGCGCGCCTGCGCGAGGCCGGGCTGGTCATCCTCGGCAAGACGAACCTCGACGAGTTCGCCATGGGCTCCTCCACGGAGAACTCCGCCTACCACCCGACCCGCAACCCGTGGGACCTGGACAGGATCCCGGGCGGCTCGTCCGGCGGGTCCAGCGCGGCCGTCGCCGCGTACGAGGCGCCGCTGTCCACCGGCACCGACACCGGCGGCTCGATCCGGCAGCCCGCCGCCGTCACCGGCATCGTGGGCATGAAGCCCACCTACGGCGGTTCGTCCCGGTACGGGCTGATCGCGTTCGCGAGCTCGCTCGACACGCCGGGGCCGTTCGCGCGGAACGTGCTCGACGCGGCGCTGCTGCAGGAGGCGTTCTCCGGGCACGACCCGATGGACTCCACGTCGGTCGACGCGCCGGTCCCGAGCGTCGTCGAGGCGGCCAGGAACCCCGACGTGTCCGGCATGCGCATCGGCGTGGTCAAGGAGTTCGCCGGCGAGGGCTACCAGCCGGGCGTGCTGGCCCGCTACCACGAGGTCGTCAAGCTGCTGGAGTCGCTGGGCGCCACGGTCGTCGAGGTGTCCTGCCCGTCGTTCACGACCGCGCTGCCGGCGTACTACCTGATCGCGCCGTCGGAGTGCTCGTCCAACCTGGCCCGTTTTGACGCCATGCGTTACGGCCTGCGCGTCGGCGACGACGGCACCCGCAGCGCCGAGGAGGTCATGGCGCTGACCAGGGCGGCCGGGTTCGGCCCCGAGGTCAAGCGGCGCATCATGCTGGGCACGTACGCGCTGTCCAGCGGCTACTACGACGCCTACTACGGCCAGGCGCAGAAGGTGCGCACGGTCATCTCGCGCGAGTTCGAGGCGGCCTACGAGCAGGTCGACGTGCTGGTCTCGCCGACCACGCCGACCACGGCGTTCCGGCTGGGCGAGCGCACCGACGACCCGATGGCGATGTACCTCGCCGACCTGTGCACCATCCCGTCCAACCTCGCGGGCAACGCGGCCATCTCGGTGCCGTGCGGCCTGGCCGACGAGGACAACCTGCCGGTCGGCCTGCAGATCATGGCCCCGGTTCTGGCCGACGACCGTTGTTACCGCGTCGGCGCCGCCGTCGAGAAGGCCCTGGAGAGCCGCTGGGGCGGCCCGCTGCTGAAGGAGGCCCCGTCGCTATGACCATGGTCTATGACGAAGCGCTCGACAGGTTCGAGCCGGTGCTCGGGCTGGAGACGCACGTCGAGCTCGGCACCAAGTCGAAGATGTTCTGCGGTTGCAAGACCACCTTCGGCGCCCCGGCCAACACCCAGGTCTGCCCGACCTGCCTGGCGCTGCCCGGCTCGCTGCCCGTGGCCAACGCCATGGCCATCGAGTCGACGATCCGCATCGGCCTGGCGCTGAACTGCTCGATCGCCGAATGGTGCCGCTTCGCCCGGAAGAACTACTTCTATCCGGACATGCCGAAGAACTACCAGATCTCCCAGTATGACGAGCCGCTCTGCTTTGACGGCTACGTCGACGTCGAGGTCAACGGCGAGACCGTGCGCATCGAGATCGAGCGCGTGCACCTGGAGGAGGACACCGGCAAGTCCACCCACGTGGGCGGCGCGACCGGCCGCATCCACGGGGCCGACTACTCGATCGTCGACTACAACCGCGCGGGCATCCCGCTGGTGGAGATCGTCACCAAGCCCATCCCGGGCACCGACCGGCTCGCGCCGGAGGTGGCCAAGGCGTACGTCACCGAGCTGCGCGAGATCATGCGCTCGCTCGGCGTGTCCGACGTGCGCATGGAGGAGGGCTCGCTGCGCTGCGACGTCAACGTCTCGCTCATGCCGCGCGGGTCGTCGGAGTGGGGCACCCGCACCGAGACCAAGAACGTCAACTCGCTGCGCAGCGTCGAGCGGGCGGTGCGCAGCGAGATCGAGCGCCAGGCGGGGGTCCTCGCCGAGGGCGGCAAGATCATCCAGGAGACGCGGCACTTCCACGAGGACACCGGCACCACCACGTCCGGGCGGTCCAAGGAGGAGGCCCAGGACTACCGGTACTTCCCGGAGCCCGACCTGGTGCCGATCGAGCCCGACCCGGCGTGGGTGGCCGAGCTGAAGGCGGCGCTGCCCGAGCTGCCGTCGGTCAAGCGCAAGCGGCTGCAGGCCGAGTGGGGTCTGTCCGACCTCGACATGCAGGCCATGCACAACGCCGACGCGATCGACCTGGTCGAGGCCACGGTCGCGGCCGGCGCCCCGGCGGCCGACGCGCGCAAGTGGTGGATGGGCGAGCTGGCGCGGCGCGCCAACGAGAGCGGCGTCGCGCTGGGCGAGCTGCCCATCACGCCGGCCCAGATCGCCAGGGTCACCGAGCTGGTGGCCTCGGGCGCGGTCAACGACAAGCTCGCCCGGGAGGTGCTCGAAGGCGTGCTGGCCGGTGAGGGCACGCCCGACGAGGTGGTCGCGGCGCGCGGTCTGCAGATCGTCAACGACGAGGGCGAGCTGTCGGCGATCATCGACCAGGTGCTGGCCGACAACGCGGACGCGGCCGAGAAGGTGCGGTCCGGGAAGATCGCCGCCGCCGGTGCGCTGGTGGGCGGCGTGATGAAGGCCAGCCGCGGCAAGGCCGACGCGGCCCGCGCCCGGCAGCTCATCCTGGAGAAGCTGGGCGTCTCGGAGTAGGTCCGGCACATCTGCGGGACCCTGGCGGTCCCGCGGATCCGTGCCCGTCGGCGGGGCCCGTGGTGGTCCCGCTGTCCCGGAGCCGTCGGCGGGGCCCGTGGTGGTCCGGCCGTCTCGGAGTCGTCGGCGGGACCCCTGGTGGGCCCGCCGATCCGGACATATCGGCGGGGCCACCGAGGAGGCGCGCTCGCGGGCGCCGTGCCTGCCGCGTGTCCTGCCGCGGAAGGCGGGTCCCAAGAACCACCGGGCGACGTTCCCGGTGGGCGGGCCGGTCAGTCCTCGCGTGACACGGGTGTGACCGCATCGACGCCCCGGCGTGCCATCAGCCGCCGAAACACCGGCGTGAGCAGCGCGAGCAGGGCCAGGGCGAGAAGCGCGGCGGCGATCGGGCTGCGAACCAGCACGCTGACGTCGCCCGCGCCGATGGCGAGCGCGCGGCGGAGCTGGATCTCGGCCATCGGCCCGAGGATCATGCCGATCACCGCGGGCGCGACGGGCAGGCCGAAGCGGCGCATGGAGAACCCGAGCAGACCGAGGACGTACAGGACGAACAGGTCCACGACGGTGCCGTTGAGGGCGTAGACGCCGAGCGCGGCGAACAGCACGATCCCGGCGTACAGGTACGGCCGGGGGATGCGCAGGACGCGGGCCCACAGGGGAGCCAGCGGCAGGTTCAGCACCAGCAGCATCGTGTTGCCGACGAACAGCGAGGCGATCATCGCCCACACCAGGGCCGGGTTGTGGTCGAACAGCTGGGGGCCGGGCTGCAGCCCGTACTGCTGGAAGGCGGCCAGCAGGATGGCGGCCGTGGCCGACGTGGGCAGGCCCAGCGTGAGCAGCGGGACCAGGGTCCCGGCGGCCGAGGCGTTGTTGGCCGCCTCCGGGCCCGCGACGCCCTCGATGGCGCCCCTGCCGTACTCCTCCTTGGCCACGCCCTTGGCCAGGCGTTTCTCGGCCGCGTACGACAGGAACGTGGGGATCTCCGCGCCCCCGCCGGGCAGCGCGCCGAACGGGAACCCGAGCGCGGTCCCGCGCAGCCACGGCAACCAGGAGCGCCGCCAGTCGGCGCGGCCCATCCACGCCCGGCCCACGGGCACCACCTCGGGCGCGGCGTGGCGCAGCCGGGAGGCCACGTACAGGGCCTCGCCCACCGCGAACAGGCCGACCGCGACGATCACCACGTCGATGCCGTCGAGCAGCTGCGGGACGCCCAGCGTGAGCCGCGCCTGACCGGTCTGCTGGTCGATGCCGATCAGCCCGATCACCAGCCCCAGCCCCAGGGAGGCCAGCCCGCGCACGACCGAACGGGACAACACCGACGACACGGCGGTGAAGGCCAGGATCGCCAGCGCGAAGTAGTCCTCGGGGCCGAACGAGATCGCGAAGCTCACCACGGCGGGCGCGGCCACCACCAGCAGCGCGGTGGCGATCGTGCCCGCCACGAACGACCCGACGGCCGCCGTGGCCAGGGCCTGCGCCGCCCGTCCGCGCCTGGCCATCTTGTTGCCCTCCAGAGCAGTGATCATGGAGGACGACTCGCCCGGCGTGTTGAGCAGGATGGAGGTGGTCGAGCCGCCGTACATGCCGCCGTAGTAGATGCCGGCGAACATGATGAACGCGCTGGCCGGCGGCACGGTGAAGGTGATCGGCAACAACAGCGCCACGGTCATCGCGGGCCCGATGCCGGGCAGCACGCCGACCAGGGTGCCCAGGGTGACGCCGATCAGGGCGTACAGGAGGTTGACGGGGGTGAGGGCGGCGGCGAAGCCGTCCATGAGGAGGTCGATCGAGCCCATCTCAGATCACCCCGCCGAGCGGGCCGGCCGGCAGCGAGACGCCGAGGCCCTTGACGAACAGCAGGTACGTCGTCACGCCGAGGACCACGGCCACCACGGCGGCCCGCGCCTTGTGCTCGGCCCCGAGCACGACCGACAGGCCGAAGAACAGCAGGCTCGCGCCGATGACCCAGCCGAGCACGTCGAGCAGCGCGGCGAAGGCCAGGAAGACGCCGCTGACCAGGCCGACGCTGCGCCAGTCGGTGGGCGCGTCCGCGTCCACGTCCTCGCTCTCCTCGGGGTCGCCGGCGCCGCCGCGCAGCACGTCGATCACGTAGAACAGGCCGATCAGCACCATGGCCGCGCCGACCAGCATGGGGAAGAAGCGCGGCCCGAGGCCGAGCTGGGAGGCCGCGGCCGAGACGTCGAGCGTGCCGACCATCACGAGCACGCCCAGCCCGAGCACCACGACCGCCAGCCCGAGTTCGGGCCGCCACCGGCGAGCCATCAGGACACGAGCCCCATTTCGGCGATGATGCCCTTGACCTTGGTCTCCTCGGACTTCAGGTAGTCGGCGAACTGCTGTCCGGTCTGGAAGGAGTCGATCCAGCCGTTCTTGGCGACGGCGTCCTTCCACGGCTGGGAGTCGTGCATCTTGGTCACCAGGTCGGTGAGGGACTTCTTGGCGGCGTCGTCCAGGCCGCCGGGGGCGACGAAGCCGCGCCAGTTGGCCAGCTCGACGTCCAGGCCGCCCTCCTTCAGCGTCGGGGCGTCGAGGCCGGCGACGCGCGAGCCGCTGCTGACGGCCAGCGCCCGCAGCTTGCCGGACTTCACGTGCTCGGCGAACTCGCCGACGCCCGAGATGCCCGCGCTGACCTTGCTGCCCAGCAGCGCGTTGAGTGCCTCGCCGCCGCCGGAGTGGGCGATGTAGTTGACCTGCTTGGGGTCCACGCCCGCGGCCTTGGCCATCAGCCCGGCCACGATGTGGTCGGTGCCGCCCGCCGAGCCGCCCGCGACGGAGACCTTCGCCGGGTCGGCCTTCCACGCGGCGACCAGGTCGGCCAGCGTCTTGAACGGGGAGTCGGCCGGGACCACGACGATCTCGTACTCCTCGGTCAGCTTGGCGATGGGGGTGGTCTCGGCCAGGGTGACCTTCGACTTGTTCTGCTCGATCGCGCCCACCATGACCAGGCCCATGGTCATCAGCAGGTTGCCGTTGCCCTTCTCGCCGGCGAGCTGGGCCAGGCCGATCGTGCCGCCCGCGCCCGGCACGTTGTAGACCTCGACCTTGCGCTTGGGGTCGGCCGTCTTGAGCGCCTGCTCGGCGGTGCGGGCGGTCTGGTCCCAGCCGCCGCCGGCCGCCGCGGGGGCCATGATCCGCAGGGAGCCGTCGCCGCCGGAGGCGCCGGTCTCGGCGCAGCCGGACAGGGCGGCGACGGAGAGTGCCGCCAGGGCGGCGGCGAATACGCGCAAGCGCATGATCACTCCAGTGGGGGATTCGCACAGTCGTTGGCCTGCGATGGTGATGCCCGTTCCCCGACTGGTCGAGGCTTTGGGCGGTTGCCGTCATAGTGGTCGTATTGGTCGCGACCTGGCCGTGACCTGGCTTTGTTTCCATGTGGGCGTGCGCAGGGTTACCGACGCCCCCCTCGGCACCCAGTTGTTCGTGCTCCAGATGGTGATCGTGCTGCTCGCCGTCGGCGGCACGGCAGGCGTGTGGGCGGGGCACACGAGGGAGCAGCTCGACGCGCTGCACCAGCAGCGCGCCCTGGCCATCGCCCAGTCGGTGGCCGCCCTTCCGCAGGTCCGCGACGCCTTCCGGCTGGAGAACCCGGAGTCGGTGCTGCAACCGCTGGCGCTCAGCGTCCAGCACGAGACCGGAGCCGACTACGTGGCCATCGCCAACGCCGAGCAGAAGCGCTACGCCCATCCCAACGCCGCTCTGATCGGCAAGCGGCTGTCCACCGACGGCACCGCGGTCCTGCGTACGGGCCGCAGCTGGGTCGGCACCGAGACGGGCACGATCGGCACCACGGTCCGCGGCAAGACCCCCATCCGCGACGAATACGGCAACGTCATCGGCCTGGTGTCGGTCGGCGTGCTGCAGACCACGGTCACCGGCCAGCTCGGCGGCGCGCTGCCGCCGCTGATCTGGACCGCGCTGGCCGTGCTGCTGGCCGGTCTTGCGCTGGCCGCGCTGATCACCGCCCGGGTGCGCAGGCAGACGTTCGGGCTGGAGCCGCGCGAGATCGCCGCGCTGCTGGAGCAGCGCGAGGGCGTGCTGCACGGCGTGAAGGAGGGCGTGCTGGCCCTCGACCTGGCCGGGCGGGTCACGCTGGTCAACGACGCGGCCCGCGACCTGCTCGGCGACCTCGGGACCGACGTGACGCGCATGCCGGTCTCCGAGCGCATGCGCGACGTGCTGACCGGCGCCGACCCGGGCGAGGACCGCGTGGTGCTGCACGGCGAGCGCGTGCTGGTGCTCAACAGGACCCCGGTCGCGGTACGCGGCCGGCACCGCGGCTGGGTCGTCACCCTGCGCGACCGCACCGAGCTGGTCCGCCTGGCCCGCGAGCTGGACGACACCAGCAGCGCGACCGAGGCCCTGCGCGCCCAGGCCCACGAGTTCGCCAACCGCATGCACACCGTCGTCGGCCTGCTGGAGCTCGGCGAGCACGAGGCCGCGATCGGCTTCATCACCCGCACCACGGCCGGCGCGTACGCCACCGGCCTGCGCGAACGCGTCCAGGACCCCACGCTGGCCGCGCTGCTGCTGGCCAAGTCGGCCGAGGCGGCCGAGCGCGGGGCGCGGCTGGTGCTGGCGGAGGACTCCGCCGTGCCGGAGGGCGCGCTCGGCGACCCGCAGGACGCCGTCCTGGTGGTGGGGAACCTGGTCGCCAACGCGATCGACGCGCTCGACGGCGCGGGCGGCACGATCGAGGTCTCGGTCGTGGCCGACGCCGAGGGCCTGCACGTCCGCGTCGGCGACTCCGGGCCCGGCATCACGCCCGAGCTGGTGGAGGAGGTCTTCAGGGAGGGGTTCACGACGAAGGCCGCCCTGTCGGGGCCGCGCGGCCTGGGCCTGGCGCTGACCCGGCAGGCGTGCCTGCGCCGGGGCGGCTGGGTCCGGGTGCGCAACGCCGGCGGCGCCGTCTTCACCGCCCTGCTGCCCGCCGAGGCCCGCGCGTGAACGACGTACGGGTCCTGGTGGTGGACGACGACTTCATGGTCGCCCGCATCCACGGCGGTTACGTCTCGCGCGTGCCCGGCTTCGAGGTCGTCGCCGTGGCGCACACCGGGGCCGACGCGCTCGCCGCCGTGGCCGAGCTCCGGCCCGACCTGGTCCTGCTCGACATCTACCTGCCCGACATGTCGGGCCTGGAGGTGCTCAAGGCCATCGACGACGTGGACGTCCTGATGATCAGCGCGGCCCGCGACGTCGCCACGGTCCGGGAGGCCATGCGCGGCGGCGCGGTCAACTACCTGATCAAGCCGTTCACCGCCGCCGCGCTCACCGAACGCCTGCGCCAGTACGCCGACACCCGCAGACGGCTCACCGCCATCGGCCCCCAGGCCCGCCAGGACGACGTCGACCGGCTGTTCGGCGCGCCCAAGCAGCCCGTCCCGGTGCCCAAGGGCCTGTCGCCGGCCACCTGCGCGCTGGTGGCGCAGGCGCTGCGCGAGGCCGGAGGCGACCTGTCGGCGGCCGAGACGGCCGAGCTCACGGGCCTGTCGAGGGTGAGCGCGCGCCGGTACCTGGAGCACCTGTGCGCCTCGGGCCGGGCCGAGCTCCACCCCAGGTACGGCACCGCCGGACGGCCGGAACATCGCTACCGGTGGCTAGGTTGACACACTTCCGTATTCGTTTCTGGTGACATAGTCGGATACTCGTGCCTTACTGTTGCCTGAGACTTGGCTGCGGACCGGGAGGAGATTGAGGCGTGCGAAACGCCGGACCGATCGAATCACCGACCGACCCGTTCGCCTCGGTGCCGATGCCCACGTCGGGTGTCTCCAAGAAGCCGCGGATCGAAGGATTACCTCCGGGCGTGTCCCGTGACATCTTCGGCCCGCAGGACCAGCAGGAGCCCCGGCCGGCCCCAGGACCGAGCGCGCCCGGCGGTCAGACCGGCGGCGCGCTGCCACCGAAGGCGCCGCCCGCGCAGCCATGGCCCATGAAGGACAAGGACCCCGCCGGGCCCGCCCCCGTGTTCGGCGGGAGCGGCGGCGACCGGTCGCCCGCCTTCGAGCCGGAGCCCGTCCGCCGGCGCCGCCTGCTGCCCGGGGTGCTGGTGCTGGTGCTCGTCCTGGCCACGCTGGCGTACGTGGTGCCGGCCGTGATGATGTCGGGGGCCGTGCTGCGCGGCACCCGGGTGGGCGGCGTGGAGATCGGCGGCCTGACCGTCACCCAGGCGGCCGACAAGTTGCGCACCGAACTGGGCCCCAGGCTCAGCCGGCCGGTCACGGTGAACATCAACGGCAAGAAGGACACCGTCCAGCCCGACGAGGCCGGACTCGAACTCGACGTGGTCGGCACCATCGGGCAGGCCCCCAGCGGCTTCCCCGGCCCCGTCGAGGTCTGGCGCGGACTGACCGGCACGACCGACGTCCCGCCCAAGATCACTATCGACTCCTCCCAGCTCACCAGGACCGTCGAGGGCCTGGCCGAGGGCGTGGACAAGCAGGCCCGCGAGGGCAGGGTGACCTTCTCGGGGCTGGAGCCCAAGGCCCGCATGCCCGAGGACGGCGTGCTCCTCGACCGCGACGACGCCGTGCGCCGGATCGGCGAGGCGTTCCTGCGCGGTGGCGGCGCCGTGGTGCTCTCCATGCGCCCGGCCAAGCCCGTCACCTCGGCCGAGAGCGTCGAGTCGGCCCTGGCCGCGGCCAGGAAGGCCGTCTCCGCGCCCGTCACGCTGACCCTGGCCGGCAAGCAGGCCCAGCTCACCCCGGCCATGATCGCCGCCCACCTGACCTACGTGCCGGGCGACGACGGCGCGCTCGTCCCCCAGTTCGACGCGGAGGCCGCGCTCGCGCCGGTGGAGAACAGCCTCGTGGACGCCACCCAGCAGCCGCGCGACGCGACGTACCAGATCGTCGGCGACAAGCCGGTGCTGGTGCCCGCCCGCAAGGGCCGGGGCGTGAACGCCAAGCTGCTGGCCCGCGACGTCGAGAAGCTGCTCACCGCCGCGGGCCCGCGGACCGTGGAGGTCAAGCTGGGCGTGGTCACCCCCGAGGTCACCACGAGCCAGATCCGCGGCCTCGGCATCAAGGAGAACGTCGGCACGTTCACCACGTCCTTCGACTGCTGCCCGCCGCGCGTCACCAACATCCGCCGCATGGCCCAGCAGCTGGACGGCAGGCTGGTCAAGCCGGGCGAGACGCTCTCGCTCAACGAGGCGACCGGCGAGCGCACGGTCGAGGACGGCTACGTCCGGGCCGGCCAGATCGTCGGCGGCCGGATGGTCGACATCGTCGGCGGCGGTGTCTCCCAGTTCGCCACCACCATGTACAACGCGGTCTTCCTCGGCGGCTTCGACCTGGTCGAGCACGAGCCCATGGACTACTACGCGCCCTCCTACCCGGCCGGGCGCGACGTGGCGCTGCTCTACCCAGACCGCGACCTCAAGTGGCGCAACGACTCCGAGTACGGCGTGCTGATCAAGACCGCCACCACCGCCACGACGGTCAGCGTCACCCTGTGGAGCACCAAGCGGTACGACAAGGTCGAGGCGGTCGAGTCCGAGCGGCGCGACTTCAAGCCGTTCGGCCGGGCGACCAGCGACGAGCCGGGCTGTGTGCCCGCCGCCGGCCAGCAGGGCTTCACGATCGACGTCACCCGCGTGTTCCACAAGGGCGGCGAGATCGTGAAGAAGGACAAGAAGCTGGTCACCAAGTACCGGCCGCAGACCGCGCTCACCTGCGGCACGGCCGGCTAGGACGTGGCGACCGCCAGGATGCGGTCGTCACCCGGACGCGGTGAGCCCCGGCCGTCCTTGTTGCTGGTGCTCACCCACAGGCCGCCGCCGGGCGCCGCGGTGACCGCGCGCAGCCTGCCGTAGCGGCCGGCGTAGCGGGCCACGGGCGTGCCCGGCGCGCCGTCCCGGGCCAGCGGCACCTGCCACAGCCGCTGGCCGCGCAGCGTGCCCACCCACAGCGCGCCGTCCGCGTACGCCATGCCGGACGGCGACGCCTCACCGGTGGACCAGGTGACGATGGGGTTGACGAACCGGGCGTCGTTGCCCTTGCCCTCCACCACCGGCCAGCCGTAGTTGGCGCCCGGCCGGACCAGGTTGATCTCGTCGTAGGTGTTGGCGCCGAACTCGGAGGCGTACAGGCGGCCCGCGGTGTCCCAGGCCAGGCCCTGGACGTTGCGGTGGCCGTAGCTGTAGACGAGTGTGCCGAACGGGTTGCCGGGGGCGGGGGCGCCGTCCACGGTCAGGCGCAGGATCTTGCCGCCGAGCGAGTCGCGCCGCTGGGCCAGGCCGCGGTCGCCGGTCTCGCCGGTGGTGGCGTACAGGTAGCCGTCGGGGCCGAAGGCGAGCCGGCCGCCGTTGTGGATGCCGCCCTTGGGGATGCCCTGGACGAGGAGCCGCTCGTCGCCGAGGCCGTCGTCGCCGAGCCGGTAACGGACGATCCGGTTGTCCTGCTCGGCGGTGTAGTACAGGAAGACCTGCCGGTCCTTGACCGCCACGCCCAGCAGGCCGCCCTCGCCGCCGGGCCGCGCCGCGCCGATCCGGGCGACCTCGGTGACCTTGCCCGCGGGGGTGACGCGCAGCAGCCTGGCCGTGTCCCGCTCGGTGACCAGGGCGTCCCCGCCGGGCAGGAACGCGATCGCCCACGGCACGGCCAGCCCGGTCGCCACGTCCGCGGGAGCGCGGGGCGCCCCGGCCGCCGGGACCGAGGCCGTCGGGGGAGACGCCGTCGGGTCCGTGGCTGCCGGGTTCGTGGCCGGCGGCGCCTGGCCGCCGGCCGAGCAGGCGGCGAGCGCGGCCAGGAGCACGATCGTCCAGAGCTTCCTCATGTGTTCCATACTTCCCCGCGGGTCGTAAGGTTCTCGGCATGATGATCTGGGTTCCGTCCGAAGCGGCGGCGGATGTCCTGTCTGACATTCCGGGCGTCGAATGCGCTGTTTACGATGGTTCGGCCATGCCGGACGGCATCGAGGACGTCGAGGTCTGGATCCCGCCGCTGGTCGTGGTGCCCGACGTGCCGGGGACGCTGGCGCGGATGCGCTCGCTGCGGCTGGTGCAGACCGTCACCGCGGGGGTGGAACCGTACCGGCCGCACCTGCCCGAGGGGGTGGTGCTGTGCAACGCCCGCGGCGTGCACGACGCCGGCACCGCCGAGTGGGCGGTCGGCGCGATGATCGCGGTGCTCAGGGAGTTCCCCGGGTTCGCCGACGCCCAGCGCCGCGGCGAGTGGACCTACCACCACACCGGCGTGCTGGCCGACTCCACCGTGCTCATCGTCGGCCACGGGTCCATCGGCGCGGCGGTCGAGCGGCGGCTGAGCGGCTTCGAGGTCGAGGTCGTCCGGGTGGCCAGGAGCGCGCGCGAGGGCGTGCACGCCATGGAGGAGCTGCCCGCGCTGCTGCCGTCGGCCGACGTCGTGGTCCTGCTCGTGCCCGCCACGCCCGACACCGCGGGCATGGTCGACGCCGCCTTCCTGGCCCGGATGAAGGACGGCGCCGTCCTGGTCAACGCGGCCAGGGGCGGCGTGGTCGACACCGAAGCCCTGATCGCCGAGCTCAAAACCGGTAGGCTACGCGCCGCGCTCGACGTCACCGCGCCCGAGCCGCTGCCGCAGGGCCACCCCCTTTGGAGCGCTCCGGGCGTGCTGATCACGCCGCACATCGCGGGCAGCACCCCCGCCTCCGTACGGCGCACGCTCCGGCTGATCCGCGAGCAGCTCGGGCGCTACCTCGCAGGTGAAGAGTTGATCAACGTCATTACCGACTCGTATTGAGAGGATCCCGGAACGTGGCTGGTCCGTGACCTTTCGTGCGTACGGTGGCGTCTGCAGGGAGTTCCTGACTCGCTGTCAAGGAACTCTTGGCGGAAATTGGTCTGTGTGGTTATCAGATCGGTGACGACATCGGCGTTGTCACCACCCGCGCATCCGCGACCGCACACACTGGCGATGTGAGCGCCGGGCTTCGGCGGTCACTGGTGCAGGGTTCAAGACAGGATGGGCAACGACTGTGATCCGCTGGCGTGATCCACGGGCGCCGCTGACCGCCGCAGGGGCGGCCGGAGTGGTGGCGTTCGCCGCCGCGCTCCTCGCGGGCGGGCCGGCCGTGCTGACCGGTGCCGTGGCCGGCGGCGTGGCGGCCCTGGCCGCCGCCGCCTCGCTGCTGGTGGCCTCGGTCAGGTCGGCCGAACACCGCTCGATGGCGATGGCCGCGCGCTGGATGGGCGGCGGCGCCGTCGTGTGGCTCGCCGGCGTGGCGCTCCGCGCGGTCGCCACCAGCTTCGTCGTCAGCTTCGCCGACCTGTTCGTCCTGCTCGGCACCGTGATCATCGCGGGCGGCGCGCTGATCGCCGCCGACCGCAGGTTCCCGGCCAAGGTCGTGTTGAGGCATCTCACGGACGCGTACCTGTGCGCGGCCTCGCTCTTCCTCATCGGCTGGGTGGTGGCGCTGCGCCACTATTACGAGGACGCGGGCGACGCGCCCACGTTCACCTTCGCCATGGTGCCGCCGATGATCGCGTTGCTCGTCACCTGCGGGGTGATCCCCTCGGTGCTCACCAGCCGGGCCGGCTCCTGGCTGCTCGGCCTGGCCGGGGTGGGCGTGCTGGCCACCATGACCGTGGGCGGGCTGTCGGCCGCCATGGCCCGCCTGGCCGGCGACCCGCCGCCCATGTGGACCGTCATGCTCGTGCCCGTCGCGCTGCTGCTGCTGGCCGCCGTGCCCTGGGGGCCGCGGGCGCGGCCGGTCGCCGGTCCCGTCGTGCGCAACGTGGTCGCGATGATGCCGCTGGCGCTCGTCGCCGTGGCCGCCTGCACGCTGCTCGCCCACCTGGCCGGCTCCCGGGCCGCGCAGCCGGTGACCGGCGTCGTGGTGGTCGCGGTCTCCGTGGTGCTGCTCCTGCTCGTCCGCCTGTTCGTGCTCTCGGCGGCGTCCATCCGGCTGCGCGGCCTGGTCTCGCTGGGCGAGCGGCAGCTCAGGGAGCTGGCCGAGAGCACCGGCGACGTGGTGCTGCTGTGCGACTACGAGGGCGTCGTCCACGAGATCGGCGCCGGCGTCGAGGTCACGTACGGCTACCCGCCCGACGACCTGGTCGGCGGCTCGATCTTCGACTACATCCACCCCGAGGACGTCCCGGGCATCCAGGCCGCGATGCGCGCCATGACCACCGACGAGGAGGGCGCCGCGCCGGGCGCCTGCATGATCGCCTGCCGGGTGCGCGCCGCCGACGGCACCTGGCGGCCCACCGAGTCCGTCGCCACCCGCCACATCGGCGGCGACGACCTCATGCTCGTCACCACCCGCGACGTCAGCGACGAGGAGGCCCTGCGCAACCAGGTCGCCCACCTGACCTTCCACGACGGCGTCACCGGGCTGCCCAACCGCGCCTACTTCGAGGAGCGCACCCGCGAGGTGCTGTCCGGCCGCACGTCCGGCAACGTCGCGGTGATCTTCCTCGACCTCGACGGGTTCACCTCGGTCAACGACTCGGTGGGGCACGCCAGCGGCGACTACCTGCTCGGCCAGGCCGCCCGCCGGCTGCGCGGGGCCGTACGCGCCGACGACACGCTGGCCCGGTGGGGCGGCGACGAGTTCGCCGTGCTCGTGGAGACCGGCGGCGACGCCCAGATGGCCGTGGACATGGCCGAGCGCCTGGTACGCGCGGTCTCCCAGGAGCCGTTCCGGGTCGCCGACCGCGACGTGGCGCTGACCGCGAGCGTCGGCGTCGCCTTCACCGAGGACGGCCTGCCCGCCGGCGACCTGATGCGCAACGCCGATGTGGCCATGGCGCGTTCCAAGGAGCTGGGCGGGCGGCGGGTCGAGGTGTTCGCCGCGCAGATGCACGCCGACGTGGTGCGCCGCCTGGAGCTGGCCGCCGACCTGCAGCGGGCGCTCATCGAGCAGCAGTTCGCCATCGAGTACCAGCCCGTGGTCGACCTGGCCACGTCCCGGGTGACCGCGGTCGAGGCGCTGGTGCGGTGGTGGCGCGGCTCGGTGTTCGTGCCGCCCGAGCAGTTCCTCGGCCCGGCCGAGGACACCGGGCTGATCGTGCCGCTGAGCGAGTGGATCCTGCGCGAGGCGTGCCGCGAGGTGGCGTCCTGGCGGGCCTCGTCCTGGGACATCGGGCTGTCGCTCAACCTGTCGGCCCGGCAGATCACCGCGCCCCGCTTCGTCGAGACCGTCGAGCAGGCGCTGGCCGAGAGCGGCCTGCCCGCCTCCGCGCTCACCCTTGAGGTGATCGAGGAGATGCTCGTCGAGGACGCCGAGGAGACCATCAGGCGGCTGTCGGAGCTGCGCGCGCTGGGCGTGCGGCTGGCGATCGACGACTTCGGCACCGGCTACGCCTCGCTGGCCTTCCTCAGGCAGCTCCCGGTCGACATGATCAAGATCGACCCGTCGTTCGTGTCGGGCCTGGGCCGGGACGACACGCTGACCCTGCTCACCCGGACGATCGTGCGGCTCGGCCACGACCTCGGGCTCACCGTGGTGGCCGAGGGCATCGAACGGCCCGAGCAGCTGGAGCTGCTGCGCGAGATGGGCTGCACCAGGGGGCAGGGTTTCCTGGTGGCACGTCCCATGGCGGCCCGCGGCGTGGACAGCCTCATGCGGACGAGTCTCACCGTTTGAGACTCGCGTCCCGCCAAGTTGACATCGGGGCGTTCTGAGCGGCTATGGTGTAAGCCATGCTTCGCAGTGAGATTCTCGTAGTACTTCGCCGGCGCGCAGGCCGATAGCGAAGCACTCCGACCTGCGCGCCGCCCCAGACCCACCCCCGCCGGTGGGAAGGGGCATTTTTTATGTCCTTAAGTGAGTAGCCACGCAAGGAACGAGCCGATGACCGAACGGATGACAGGTGCACAGGCCCTGGTGAGGGCGCTGGAGCACGTGGGAGTCGACACCGTGTTCGGGATCCCGGGCGGCGCGATTCTGCCCGCCTACGATCCCCTTTACGACTCGACCAAGGTCCGGCACGTGCTTGTACGGCACGAGCAGGGCGCCGGCCACGCGGCCGAGGGTTACGCGCAGGCCACCGGCAAGGTCGGGGTCTGCATGGCGACCAGCGGTCCCGGGGCCACCAACCTGGTGACGCCGATCGCCGACGCCTTCATGGACTCGGTGCCGATCGTGGCGATCACCGGCCAGGTCGCCGCGCCGATGATCGGCACGGACGCGTTCCAGGAAGCCGACATCTCCGGCATCACCATGCCGATCACGAAGCACAACTTCCTGATCACCGATCCCGCGGACATCCCGCGCACGATCATGGAGGCGTTCCACATCGCCTCGACCGGCCGTCCCGGGCCGGTGCTGGTGGACATCTCCAAGGACGCGTTGCAGGCCCAGACCACCTTCAGCTGGCCGCCTGTCATGCAGCTGCCGGGCTACCGCCCGGTCACCAGGCCGCACTCCAAGCAGATCCGCGAGGCCGCCAAGCTGATCGCCGAGTCCCAGCGGCCCGTCCTGTACGTCGGCGGCGGCGTGCACAAGGCCGGCGCGTCGGCCGAGCTGCTGCAGCTCGCCGAGCTGACCGGCATCCCGGTCGTCACCACCCTGATGGCCCGTGGCACGTTCCCGGACAGCCACCCCCAGCACATGGGCATGCCGGGCATGCACGGTAGCGTCTCGGCCGTGGGCGCGCTGCAGAGATCCGATCTGATCATCGGGCTGGGCGTGCGCTTCGACGACCGGGTGACCGGCAACCTGGCCTCGTTCGCGCCGCACGCCAAGGTCGTGCACGCCGACATCGACCCGGCCGAGATCTCCAAGAACCGGCACGCCGACGTGCCCATCGTGGGCGACTGCAAGGAGGTCATCAGCGACCTGGTCGGCGCGATCCAGGCCTCCGGCCAGAAGGGCGACTACACCGACTGGTGGACCGTCCTGAACGGCTACAAGGAAACCTACCCGCTGGGCTACGAGACCTTCGAGGACGGCACGCTGGCCCCCCAGTACGTGATGGAGCGGCTGAGCGCCATCGCCGGGCCCGACGCCTACTACGTGTCCGGGGTCGGCCAGCACCAGATGTGGGCCGCGCAGTTCATCGACTACGAGAACCCCGGGACGTTCATCAACTCCGGCGGCCTCGGCACGATGGGCTTCGCCGTCCCGGCCGCCATGGGCGCGAAGATGGGCCGGCCGGAGGCCACGGTGTGGGCCATCGACGGCGACGGCTGCTTCCAGATGACCAACCAGGAGCTGGCCACCTGCGCCCTGGAGGGCGTGCCGGTCAAGATCGCCGTCATCAACAACGGCAACCTCGGCATGGTCCGCCAGTGGCAGACGCTCTTCTACGAGGAGCGGTACTCCAACACCGACCTGCAGACCGCGCGTCGCATCCCCGACTTCGTCAAGCTGGCGGAGGCCTATGGTTGTGTGGGCCTGAGGTGCGAGCGCGCCGAGGACGTCGACGCGACCATCAGGAAGGCCATGGAGATCAACGACGTGCCGGTCGTGATCGACTTCGTCGTCCACCAGGACGCCATGGTCTGGCCCATGGTCGCGGCCGGCACCAGCAACGACGACATCAAGATCGCCCGTGACATGGCGCCGAAGTGGGAGAACGAGGATGAGTAGACACACTCTGTCTGTGCTCGTCGAGAACAAGCCAGGTGTTCTCGCTCGGGTTTCGGCGCTGTTCAGCAGGCGGGGGTTCAACATCGACTCGCTCGCCGTCGGGCCCACCGAGCACGACGACATCTCGCGCATCACGATCGTGGTGAGCGTGGAGGAGCTGCCCCTTGAGCAGGTCACCAAGCAGCTCAACAAGCTGGTCAACGTCCTGAAGATCGTCGAACTGGATCCGTCACAGTCGGTCCAGCGCGAACTCATGCTGATCAAGGTCAAGGCGGACGCCGAGAACCGGTCGCACGTCCTCGAACTCGTCAACCTCTTCCGTGCCCGCTGCGTGGACGTCGCGGCCGACGCGGTGACCATAGAGGTCACCGGCACTCCCGACAAGCTCGAGGCCTTCGTCAAGGTCCTCGAGCCGTTCGGGATCAAAGAACTCGTCCAGTCGGGCATGGTGGCCATCGGCCGCGGCGCCCGTTCCATCACAGACCGGTCCCTCAGGGCACTGGACCGTACCGCCTGAAAGGTTTTATTCAAGTGACCGAGATCTACTACGACGACCAGGCCGACCTGTCGATCATCCAGGGGCGTCACGTGGCCGTGCTGGGGTACGGCAGCCAGGGCCACGCCCACGCGCTCTCCCTGCGTGACTCCGGCGTCGACGTGCGCGTCGGCCTTCCCGAGGGCTCCAAGAGCCGCGAGAAGGCGGAGAACGACGGGCTGCGGGTCGTCACCCCGGCCGAGGCGGTGGAGGAGGCCAACCTCACCATGATCCTCGCGCCGGACCACATCCAGCGCCACCTGTACGCCGAGCACGTCGCCCCCAACCTCGTCGAGGGCGACGCGCTGTTCTTCGGCCACGGCCTCAACATCCGCTACGGCCTCATCGAGGCGCCCGAGGGCGTCGACGTCTGCATGGTCGCCCCGAAGGGCCCGGGCCACCTGGTCCGCCGCCAGTTCGAGGCCGGCCGCGGCGTCCCGTGTCTGGTCGCGGTCGAGAAGGACGCCTCCGGCAAGGCCCTCGACCTGGCGCTGTCGTACGCCAAGGGCATCGGCGGCACCCGCGCCGGCGCGCTGCGCACCACCTTCACCGAGGAGACCGAGACCGACCTGTTCGGCGAGCAGGCCGTGCTGTGCGGCGGCGTCTCCGAGCTGATCAAGGCGGGCTTCGAGACCCTCATCGAGGCCGGCTACCAGCCCGAGGTCGCCTACTTCGAGTGCCTCCACGAGATGAAGCTCATCGTCGACCTCATGTACGAGGGCGGCATCTCCAAGATGTACTGGTCGGTCTCCGACACCGCCGAGTACGGCGGCTACACCCGCGGCCCGCGCGTCATCACCGACGAGACCCGTCAGGAGATGCGCCGCATCCTCGGCGAGATCCAGGACGGCACCTTCGCCCGGCAGCTCGTCGAGGAGTTCGACGGCGGCCAGAAGGAGTTCACGCGTCACCGCGAGGAGCTGGCCGAGAACCCGATCGAGAAGACGGGCGCGAAGCTGCGCCCGATGATGAGCTGGCTGAAGGGCTGACCCTTCGCCGTACGTCGCCCGCCCGCTGCACGCTCAGCGGGCGGGCGACGCTTTTCGCCCGTTTTTCTAGGGTTCGCCGGCGAGCCGATGGCATGATGCCGGGATGCCTTTCGATCACAACGACCACTACCACCCGGCGATGGCGCGGCTCGTGCCCAAGGGGGCCCGGACGGCGCTCGACGTCGGCTGCGGCACCGGGCGGTTCGCGCGGCGGCTGGCGGGCCTCGGGATCGAGGTCGACGCGGTCGACCCGGCGCCCGAGGTGATCGAGGCCGCCTCGTCGGCGCCGGTGAGCGGGGTGCGGTTCCTGTGCGCCGACGTCACGCGCATGGAGCTGCCCGCGGGGCGCTACGACTACATCTCCTGCCTGGCGAGCCTGCACCACATGCCGTTCGGGACCGTGGCCGCCTTCCGGGACGCGCTGGCGCCCGGCGGGGTGCTGGCCGTCCTCGGGTGCTACGCGGAGCGCACGGCCGTCGACTTCGCGTGGAGCCTGGCCGCCGTACCGGTGAACGCGGCGGCCCGGGTGGTGGTGGCGGCGGGGGAGCGCGTCGGCGGGCCGCGGGCCGGGTCCGTGCGCGCGCCGGTGCGGCCGCCGGACATGTCCTTCGCGGAGGTACGGCGGGAAGCGGCGTCCCTGCTGCCCGGCTTCTCCCTGCGCAGGCTGCTCTTCTGGCGCTACCTCCTGACCTACCGCAAACCCACCACCCCGGGGCTTCCCGGCTGACCTGTCGCAGGGCGCGCTGCCTCGCGGCTTCCGAGGTCTGTCGCAGGGCGGGCCGGCTGCGGGTTGCGGCGCTTGGCTGCCGTACGGCGCCTGCCTCTCCGTCACGGGGCCGACCGGCCGCGCGGGCGCGGTGCTGCGCGGTGGGTCGCGGTGAGGGCCCAGGCGGCGGTGGCCGCCGCGACCGTTGCCGGGGCGATGAACGGGGTGACGGCGGCGTGCACGCGCAGCGCCGAGGCAGCGACGACGGCGCCCGAGACCACGCACAGCACCACGGCCAGCGGGCGCAGCACCCCCGAGCGCGGGCCGACCGCCCGGCCCGCCAGGCTGGTCAGCGTGCCCGTGACGTACGTCGTGGACAGGCCGGGACCGCCCGCCCAGCGCGTGACGGCGCTCTGCAGGCCCATCGCCGTTCCCGAGGCGGCGATCAGCGCCGCATGCGGCAGTGCGCGGGCCGTCCATCCGGCCGCCACCACCACCAGCAGCGCCAGCTCCGCGAGCAACACCGCCAGCGGACGCACGGGCACCCGGTCCGGCGCCCCCGTCGGCGGGGGAGCGCGGCCGGCTGGGTCGTTCAGCAGGGCGAAGCCGATCGTCAGGCCCAGGCAGAACGTGGTCAGGGCGATTCCCGAGCGGATGACGTGCGAGGTGTCGCCGGTGCCGAGCGCCAGGCCGAGCAGGACGATGTTGCCGGTCATGTTCGCGGTGAACACCTGTCCGAGCGCGAGGAAGCTCAGCGCGTCGACGGCCCCTGCCGCAAGCGCCAGAGCGAGCATGGAGAACCGTCCGAAACGCATACTCTGAGCACTATAACGATTACTCTGGGTGATTAGTCAACCGGGCGGCCGGGCGGCTGCGAGCTCACGGTGAAGCGTGATAATAATACCGGTATAGTTATCGCGCCGAGGGCTGGGAGGCCACTGTGATCACGCTCAAGACCGCCGGGGAGATCGACGCCATGCGGGAGGCGGGCCGCGTCGTGGCCGCCGTGCACGCCGCCGTCAAGGAGCGGGCCGCCGCCGGGGTGTCGCTGCTGCAGCTCGACGAGGTGGCCCGCGAGGTCATGCACGAGGCGGGGGCGCGGTCGTCGTTCCTCGGCTACCACCCGTCGTTCGGGGCCATGCCGTACCCGGGGGTGGTGTGCACGTCCGTGAACGGGGTCATGCTGCACGGGTTGCCCACGCCGTACCGGCTGCGCGAGGGCGACGTGCTGAGCGTGGACTTCGGCGCGCACGTCGACGGCTGGCACGCCGACGGCGCGGTCACCTTCACCGTCGGGCCCGGCCGGGCCGAGGACCTCAAGCTCATCCGGGTGGCCGAGGAGACGCTGGCGGCGGGCATCGCGGCCGCCGTGCCGGGCGGCCGGATGGGCGACATCGGGCACGCGATGTCGCTGGTCGGCCGCGGCGCCGGCTACGGCATGCAGAACGACTTCGGCGGCCACGGCATCGGCCGGGCCATGCACGAGTCGCCGTTCGTGCCCAACGAGGCCCGTCCCGGGCGCGGCCTGCGACTTCGCCCCGGACTGGTGATCGCCATCGAGCCGAGCCTGATGGCGGGCGGCGGCGACGAGTACGTCATGGCCGAGGACGGCTGGTCGGTGTGCTCGTCCGACGGCAGCAGGAGTGCGCACGTCGAGCACACGGTCGCCATCACCGCTGACGGCCCGGTGGTTCTCACCCTCCCCTGACGCCCGCCGTCAGCGCGGGGTCATGGCGGGCCCGGATATTCCTCTGCCGCGTACACCGATCGGTCAAGAAGGACCGGCTGCGTCCCCCTTCGCTCAAGCGGCGTATTTTCGCTGGTAAAGACAGAAATGCAGGCGTTTGTTGAAAGAGGGCCTAGGGCAAATCTCCTCCCGATAGCTACGGAGAGTAGTCGATAGGTATCAAGGAGAATCGATATGTTCAGACAAGGGCTCATCCTGGCCGGGCTCGTCGGCGGGATGGTCATGGTCGGCGGCTCCGCTCTAGCGGCGACCCCTCACATGGCCTTCGTCCCTCACTCCGACGAGGACCCGGGCCGGGTTCTCTTCGTCTGCGGTGACGAGAACATCTTCGCCCGTGGCGAGGTCGACAACAGCACCAGCGGCGTGCTCGTCCTCGAGACCGGCGACATCCTGAGCCAGATCCTCGGCATCAAGAGCAAAGACACGAAGTGCGCCGTCAGCTGAAGTCATTCCTCAGCGGCTGAACTGCACGACTAAGGGGCCTGTCCGCAAGGACAGGCCCCTTTAGTCATGCCCTTTCTCGGGTCCCGGTGCGAAAAGCCGAAGGTGCGGGTCGTCCGCTGCCGAAGGGGGGCGGGCCCGGCCGCGGTCCGGTGTGCGGGGGGACGTGCGGCGCGGGCCCGCCGGGAGGGGAGCGTGCCGGGCATGTGGTGGGACGACCGGCTTGGGGGTGGGGCCGGCGACGGCCCGGCGCTCCCGGGATCAGGGGTCCGCCACGGCGTTGAACCGAAGTCTGGCGCGCCCATGTCGGCTATGTAGTGAAAATGCGAACCATATCTGGAGCTCCAGGTGATCAGATCGTGATGACCATCCTGTCGAGCCGGGTCGACCGCGGCGGCCCGCCGGACGCCCGGAGGCCGCCGCCCGTCGAAGGGTCAGTCCGTCCCGTGTCCGGAGGCCGCCGGGGTGGTCCACCGGTTCGTCAGCACCGGTTCGTCAGCACTGGGCCGGCTTCAGCCACGAGCACTCCAGGTCGCCCGCCGTGCCCTGGTCGGCGGCCTTGAGCTGGGCGGTGACGTCGGTCGCCGTCGCCCGCGAGAACTGGGCGAGCCGTACGGCGATCTTGTCCTCGATGTCCTTCGGCGAGCCGGACAGGTACTGGTTCAGCATGATCGAGAAGACCAGCGGCTCGCCCTCGGCGCTGGTCACGTAGCCGGACAACGAGGTCACGCCGGTCAGCGAGCCCGTCTTGGCGTGCACGTTGCCGGCCGCCGGGGTGTTCCGCATCCGGCTGCGCAGCGTGCCGCCGGTGAGACGGTCGGCGTTGCCGGCGATGGGCAGGGCCTCGTACCAGGTACTGAACCACGGCTTGGCCCGTACGGCGGTCAGGAGCTGGACGATCGAGTCCGGCGAGAAGCCGTCGCGGCGCGACAGGCCCGAGCCGTCCCGCATGTTGATCACCTTGGCGCCGTTGGCCTTGGCGAAGTCCGTGGCGACCTTCAGCCCGGCCGACCAGGTGCCCTGGTTCGCGGCCTTGCGGCCCATGGCCTTGGTGAGGATCTCGGCGTGCATGTTGTTGCTCAGCTTCAGGAACGGCACCAGCAGCTCGCTCAGCGGCATCGAGTCGTGCCTGGCCAGCTCGGCCGCCCCGGCGGGGGCCGCGCCCGCCGCCGTCGGGCCGAGCACCCGTACGCCGTGCGCGGCCAGCGCCTTGCGGAACAGCGCGGACACGTAGGCCGTGGGGTCGTCCACCGCGACCCACTCCTGGTACGGGTCGGCGACCGTGCCGGTGATCACGACCGTCCGCGTGCCGTGCTGCCGCTCGATGAGGACGTCGGTCTCGGCGCCCACGGTGGCCTTGTTGACGATCTTCAGGTAGTCGGTTTCCGGGGTCGTCGAGACCTTGACCTGGCCGCCGTCGGCCGCGACCGAGACGATCACCGAGCCGGCGTCGTAGTCGCGGTCGGGGGAGGCGGTCAGTGCGGAGATCGGCGCCGCGTAGTAGGCGGTCTCGTCGTCCCAGGCCCAGTCGGTGCCGAGCCGCTGGCCGTCGAACCACGTGTCGTCGGCGATCAGCTTGCCGGTGACGACCTTGACGCCGGCCGCCGCGACCTTGGCCGCCAGCGCGTCGTAGTCCTCGGCGAGCATGGTCGGGTCGCCGGTGCCGCGCAGCACGAGGTCGCCGGAGAGCACCGAGCCGACCTTGCGGCCGGCGTTCAGCACGGTGGTCGGGAAGCGGTAGTCCAGGCCGAGCGTCTCCACCGCCGCGGCCGAGGTGAACAGCTTGGTGTTGGACGCCGGGGTCAGCAGCTTGCCGGCGTCGGTGGCGTAGAGCTGCTCGCCGTTCGCGGCGCTCTTCACGACGACGCCCGCCCTGGCGATCGTGAGCCGGGAGTCGCCGAGGATCTGGTTGATGTCCTGGGTCAGGTCGGCCACGCCGGGTGAGGGGTCGAGGGCGACCGCCGGTGTGGAGGGGCCGGACGCCCACGCGAGTGCCGCGACGAGCGTGCCCGCGAGGAGGGAGGCTGAGGTGCGCCGCATGTGGTCTCCAAGGGACTGGGGGATCGCATGTGAGCATGAATCAGCGCAGTCGCCGTGTAATCCGCAAATATCCGTATTTCTGGAGCCGGCTCGGCGCGGGACGCGGGGGAGCAGGGTCAGGAGGAGGGGTGGCCCGAGGCGAGGAGGAAGCCGCAGTCGCCGAAGGAGATCTCGTCGCCCGACTTGACCCGGACGGGCCCCACCAGCCGCCACCCGTTGAGCCGGGTGCCGTTGAGCGAGCCGAGATCGACCAGCATCCAGCCGCCGTCGCCCTCCCGCCGCAGCTCGGCGTGCACGCGCGACACCGTCAGGTCCGACAGGACGAGGTCGCAGGCCGACCCCCGGCCCACGACGTAACGCAGCCGGTCGTCGTCCGGGAGCGCCAGTCGGGGCAGCCGCGGCCGCCGCCAGGCCGCCTGCAGCCGGGTGGTGAGCTCCGACACCGACGAGACCGCGTCCGTCAGGCGCTGCCTGATCGTGGGCCGGCGCGGCAGGTCGGCGACCAGCTCGTCGAGCTCGTGCTGGTTGCGCGCCCGCAGCGCCTGGTCGACCCGGCCGACGAAGGTGTCGTGGGAGATCCGGCCCTCCACGGCCCGGTGCTTGAGCTCGTCGATCGCGCGGTCGCGTTCCCCGTCGGAGGCGCGGAACGGCGGTTGGGTGGAGCTCATGTCCCGAGTATCGGCCTGAACGGCGTTCCATGTCCAGAATACGCGGATCAGTTGCGATGGCCATACTCAGTATGCATACTCAGTATTCATGTCGATCAGACACGGACTGCTCGCCCTGCTGAGCAGTGCGCCGCGTTACGGCTATCAGCTCCGGGTGGAATTCGAGGCGTCGACGGGGGCGACCTGGCCGCTCAACATCGGCCAGGTCTACACGACGCTCGCCCGCCTGGAGCGTGACGGCCTGGTGGCGCCCGGCGGAGCCGACGAGCAGGGCAGGGCCGTCTACACGATCACCGAGGCCGGTCGGGAGGAACTGGAGCGATGGTTCAGCACCCCCGTCGACCACTCCGACCGGCCTCGGGACGAACTCGCCATCAAGATCGCGATGGCCGTCGCCGCCACCGACGTGGACGTGGGCGCGGTCATCCTGGCCCAGCGGATGGCGACCATGCGCACGCTCCAGGACCTGACCAGGGCCAAGAGGGCCGCCGGTGACGGCCTCGCCCAGCGGCTCGTCCTGGAATCGATGATCTTCAAGGCCGAGGCCGAGCAGCGCTGGCTCGACCACTGCGAGGCCGTTGTCAAGGAGAAGAACCAATGACTGTGATGGAGCTGCGGGACGTGACCCGCGAGCACGGCCAGGTGCACGCCCTGCGCGGCGTGAGCCTGGAGGTGGCACAAGGGGAGCTCGTCGCGGTCATGGGCCCGTCGGGCTCGGGGAAGTCGACGCTGCTCAACCTGGCCGGCGGCCTCGACCGGCCCACGTCGGGCACGGTCCGGATCGAGGGCCGCGACCTGGCCGGGGTCCGTGACCTGGCCGCGCTGCGACGCGGCAGCGTCGGGTACGTCTTCCAGGACCTCAACCTGATCCCGTCCCTGACGGCCGCCGAGAACGTGATGCTGCCCAGGGAGCTGGACGGCGTCCGCGCCGGCCAGGCCCGCCGGGAGGCGCTGGCCGTCCTGGCCGACGTGGGCGTCGACCAGATCGCCGACCGGTTCCCCGAGGAGATGTCCGGCGGCCAGCGCCAGCGCGTGGCCATCGCCAGGGCGCTGGTCGGCGAGCGGCGGCTGCTGCTGGCCGACGAGCCGACCGGCGCGCTCGACACGGCCACCGGCGACGAGATCCTGCACCTGCTGCGCAACCGCTGCGACGAGGGCGCGGCGGTGCTGCTGGTCACCCACGAGCCGCGCTACGCCGCCTGGGCGGACCGGGTGGTCTACCTGCGGGACGGCCTGGTCGCCGAGGCGTCGGCGGTGCGGATGGAGAGCTCGCGATGAGCGCCTTCCTCGCCGCCCTGCGGATCTCCCGCAGGGACGCGCTGCGCTGCAAGGGCCGCAGCGCCCTGATCATGGTGATGATCGGCCTGCCCGTGCTGGTGATCACGGCGGTGCTCACCGGCGCCGCCACGACCAGCGTCACTCCGAAGGAGCGGGCGGTCACGCGGTTAGGAGCGGCCGACGCTCGCCTGCTCACCTTCGCGTACCGCACCCCGGTCCGGCAGGACGACACCGGCGACTCCGCGTACCAGCCGAAGAGCGGCGGCGCGCAGCGGCCGTGGACGCCCGCGGAGATCAACACGCTGCTCCCCGGCCGCCTGCTGCGCTACCAGACGGGCCTGGCCAGCGTCCGGCTGCCCGACGGCTTCAACCAGGCGGACGTCGTGGAGGTCGACCTGCGCGACCCCATGACGGCCGGGATGCGCACCCTGGAGCAGGGCCGCTACGCCGCCGCGCCCGGCGAGGTGACGATCTCGCCGAAGATGGCCGGCCTGGGCGTCCGGGTGGGCGACACGCTCACCGTGCGGCGGCCGGACCGGACCGCGAAGGTGGTCGGCGTCGCCGAGCACCCCAACCGGCCCGGCAACCTGGAGCTGACCGCCCTGCCCGAGGGTCTGCTCAACCACCAGAACGACGGCAACAGCAGCGGCTGGCTGGTCGACACCGCCGGTCCGGTCCTGCGGTCGAAGATGTCGCAGCTCAATGAGGCGGGCCTCGGCGTCACCTCCCGAGCGGTGCTCGACGCCCAGAAGGACGACTCCCGCGGTAACCCGACCAACACCCGCGACCTGGTCCAGCTCGGCGTGATCATCGTGCTCGTCGTCATGGAGACCGTGCTGCTGGCCGGGCCGGCGTTCGCCGTGGGGCTGCGGCGGCGGCGCAGGGAGCTGGCGGTGATCTCGGCGCAGGGCGGCTCGCCCTGGCACCTGCGCCTGATCGTGCTGGCCGACGGCCTGGTGCTCGGCGGCGCGGCGGCCGTGCTCGGGGGCGCCCTGGGCATCGGCCCCGGCCTGCTCGTCGAGTCGATCGCGGCCAGGGAACTGGACTGGTCGCACGGGCCGGCCGACGTGCCGTGGCTGCCGGTGCTCGGCGTGGCGGCGCTCGGCCTGGTCAGCGGGCTGATCGCGGCGATCGTGCCGGCGGTGCAGGCGAGCCGGCAGAACACCGCGCAGGTCCTGGCCGGCCGGGCCGCGCAGGTCCGGGGGCGGGCCCGGCGTCCGGTGCTCGGGATCGTGCTGGTGGCGGCCGGGCTTGGCGCGATCGGCTACGCCATGACCAGGGGCACGGTGACGATGATCGCGGCCTTCGTGCCGTTCGTGTTCGGCATGGTGGCGTTGATGCCCTGGCTGGTCCAGGCCACCTCGCGGATCGCCGCCCGGCTGCCGCTCCCGCTGCGCCTGTCCGTGCGCGACGCCGCGCGCCACCGCGTCCGTACGGCCTCGGCCACGGCCGCGGTCATGGCGGCGACCATGGGGGCGGTCGCACTCGGCATCGGCAGCAGCAGCGCGTACGCCCAGCAGGAGGAGCAGAGCGTCAAGGTGTTCCCGCTGGGCACCACGGTGATCGGCGGCGCCACGTGGATGGACGGCCAGACGTGGGCCAGGCTGAAGGACGCCGTCCGCGCCCGCTTCCCCGGCACCGACGTCGTCGCCGGTCAGGAGGCGACGGACGCCAAGGGCAGAACCCTCTGGTTGACCGTGCCGCGGACGTGCGAGCCGGCATGCGCGCAGCGGTTCTACGACCGCCCCCCGATCGGCGGCACGGACCTGCTCGCCTTCCTCCAGAAGCGCCGCGACCCGCAGGCGGCCGCCGCGCTGGCGGCGGGCAAGGCCGTGGCGTTCAGCGCGGACGTGGTGAGCGACGGCGTGATCGAGCTGACCGTGAGCGACTGGGACTCCGACACCATCAAGGAGCGCAAGCGGATCCGGATCCCGGCCGTGGTGTCCAGCGGCGCCGACCCCCGGCAGACAGGCGCCGTGATCCCGCCGCAGGCGCTGGCCAAGGCCGGGCTCGGCACAGTGGAGCGGGTGCTCTACACCGCGTCCCTGCCGCAGGACGACCGGCGCATGGAGGCCGACCTGCGGGGTGAGGTGAACGGCAACCTGTTCCTGAACGTCGAGCGGGGGAGGGCGGAGGACCGCGCCGTCACCCTGCTGGTGCTGCTCGGCGCGGCGCTGGTCCTGGTGCTCGGGGGCACGTTCGCGGCCACCGGGCTGGCGGCGGCGGACATGCGTCCCGACCTGAACAACCTGTCGGCGGTCGGCGCGGCGCCCCGGGTACGCAGGCTGGTGGTGGCCGCCCAGGCCGCCTACATCGCGGGCCTGGGCGCGGCGGCCGGCCTCGTCGCCGGCGCGGTGGCCGGTGTCGCGCTGACCTGGCCGATGACCAGGATGGGAGCCGGCGGCATGCGCACGCTGCTGGATGGGCCGGGCACGATCGACGTCCCCTGGTCGTTCCTGGCCGCGGTCGTGCTGGGGCTGCCGCTGGTGGCGGCCGTGGTGGCCGGGCTGTTCACCCGGACGCGACTGGTGCTGGCCCGCCGGGTGGCCTGAGCCGGTACCGCAGCGTCACCAGCACGGACAGGAAGATGATCAGCGCCGGGACCGCGGTCTGCCCGATGAGGACCGCGGTCACGGCGCTGTCCGGCTGCCGGACGGGCGTGCTCGCGTCGGACTCGACGAACCCGCCGATCGACAGGATGACCCCGAAGATCAGCGCCCCGAACGAGCTGACCCCGCTCTCGATGGCCGTCCACAGCCCGGTCAGCACGCCGGCCCGCCGCTTGCCCGACTCGGCGGCGTCCTGGGCGACCACGTCGGCCAGCATCGAGAACAGCATGAGCTCGACCCCGGCGATGCCGATGCCGACGAGCAGGATGGTCAGGTGGGCGTACAAGGGGCCGAACAGCGGGGTCGCCATGGCCGCCGCCGTGCCGCCGCCGAACAGCAGCGCGGCCAGGATCATCGCGCCGCGCTTGTCGAAGCGCCGGGCCAGCCACACCCACAGCGGCATGGTCAGCAGCATCGGCCCGACCAGCGCGGCGAAGAGCGTCTGCGTGCTCTTCGGCGACCCCAGCGTGTACGACGCGAAGTACGGCGCCGCGGCCAGCATCATGCTGACGGCGAGCATCTGCAGGCAGGCCATGACGGTCAGCCACAGGAACGCCCGGTTGCCCCTGATCGCCGCGAACTGCTCGCGCCACCCGCCGTGGTCGGCCTCCGGCGCGCCGGTCATGGGGGCGCGGGCGGTGCCGAAGAACGAGCCGAGCATCGAGGCCAGCAGGATGAGGGCGATCGTCAGGCCCATCAGCCGGTAGCTGCCGAGCGTGCCCTCGTCGCCCTGGCCGGTGGCGATCATCGGGGCCAGCACGCCGCTGATCGCGGTGGCCGCGCCGATGAAGACCATCCGCCACTGCAGCAGCGAGGTGCGCTCGTGGTAGTCGTCGGTCATCTCGCCGGGCATGGCCTTGTACGGCACCTCGTACAGCGCGTACGCGGTCGCCGTCGCCATGAAGCACAGCCCGACGTACAGGGCGGCCGGTATCCCGGTCAGCGGCGGTCCGGCGAAGACGAGGAAGAACGCGACGGGCAGCGTCAGCGACCCGGCCAGCAGCCAGGGGCGGCGCGGCCCCATCCGTGAGACGGTCCGGTCCGACCAGCGGCCGACCAGCGGGTTGATGATCAGGTCCCAGACCTTGGGCGCGGTGACCACCACGCCGGCCAGCCACGCGGGCACGGCCAGGAAGTTGGTCATGTAGTACAGCAGCAGCAGGCCGGGCACGGCGCTGACCGTGGCCGTGCAGAAGGAGCCCACGCCGTAGCCGAGGCGCACGCCCCTGGAGACCGTGGGCGCGCTCACCGGCGATGTGATCATGAGGCCCATTCAAGCCGAGCGAGGGCTTGTTCGGTAGGGCCCAGTTTCCCGGGCCCTGCCGATACGTCCCGCGCGACGGCTACTCGCGCACGTTGGCGCAGACCACGTGCGCGCCGATCTCGATCATGCGGCGTTCGCTGCGCGCGTCGGCGACCCTGGCCATGAGGATCGGCGCGCCGCTGGCCGCGAACTGCGGCAGACGGGCGCGCACCAGGCGGTGCAGGTCGCGGACGACGTCCTCGGCGGCCGACATGTGCACCTTGACGTGCAGCATGATCCCGGTCGCCCCGGACGCGGTGCCGGCCTCGGAGATCCACACGTGGTGCACGAGCGGGAAGTCGCCCAGCAGTTGCGCGATGGCCTGCCGCAGCGCCGGCAGGATCGGGTGCGTGCACCGGCGGTAGCCCGGGTCCACCTGCTGCATCGGCCCCGACAGGTGGGGCCGGGGAGCGGGGACCCACGGCAGCGCGGGCGCCTGCGGGGTGGGCGGGGCCACCTGCGCCAGCGCGGGCACGCGCGAGACGGTGGCCATGGCGCCGGTCGCGTAGGCGGCGGGCGCCGCCCCCGACAGCACGGGTGTGGGCCCCGAACGCGTGCCGGTGAGGAAGCGCTGGAGATCGTCGATGGGCACGGCCGCGGCTGCGGGGCCCGCGGCGTCGATCACGATCTCCGGCACGCCGGTGACGCGCTGGATGTCCAGGATGGTGTCGGCGTCGCACACCGACAGGGAATGACTGCCGCGGTGCCTGGCGTAGGTAGCAGGGCTGGTGTACCCGAGCAGAACCCGGTCACCCGCCTGGGTCGTCCCGAGGACGACCGATCGATCTGGTCGCACTGCCACCAGGACTCCACCGTCGGCGAGGGCCGCCAGCAGGCGATGGGGCGTGCCATGCTGTGCGAGCACGTCGGCAAGCGCAGGATTCCCGATGCTCATATGACGAACCATAGGTAGTCGGCCACGGCTTATCAGGCTAATGGCCAATAAATCCCCCGATCAAGACAAAGATGTGTGCAGAGTGGATGACTTTGCTGCCGGCCGGGTACCGGAGCCGCGTCCAGGGCGTCGGGACGCCGAGCGGGCCGTCTCAAATCGTGGGTCCCTCGTGAACGCGTTCACAAGCGCGGATAGACTCTGAGGGATCCGAGGGGCCCAGCGACGTGTCCCTCCAGCCCGCCGCATGCCCCTAAGGATCCACGCCTGTGAACAAGCCCGTCGTTCTGGTCGCAGAGGAGCTGTCCGAGGCCGGCCTCGCCGTGCTCGGCGCCGATTTCGAGGTCCGCCACACCGACGGAGCGGACCGTTCCCAGCTTCTGCCCGCCCTCGCCGACGTGGACGCCCTGATCGTGCGCTCCGCCACGCAGGTCGACGCCGAGGCCATCGCCGCCGCGCCGAAGCTGCGCGTGGTCGCCCGCGCCGGCGTCGGCCTCGACAACGTCGACGTCGAGGCCGCCACCAAGGCCGGTGTCATGGTCGTCAACGCGCCGACCTCCAACATCACCAGCGCCGCCGAGCAGACCATCGCGCTCATCCTGGCCAGCGCCCGCAACACCGCCCAGGCCCACGCCGCGCTGAAGAACGGGGAGTGGAAGCGCTCCAAGTACACCGGCGTCGAGCTGGACGAGAAGGTCGTCGGCATCCTCGGCCTCGGCAAGATCGGCCAGCTCGTGGCCCAGCGGCTCCAGCCGTTCGGCGTCGAGCTGATCGCCTACGACCCCTACCTGCCGCCGGCCCGCGCCGCGCAGATGGGCGTCAAGCTGCTCAGCCTCGAAGAGGTGCTCAAGCAGGCCGACTTCATCACCGTGCACCTGCCGAAGTCGAAGGAGACCCTCGGGCTCATCGGCGACAAGGAGCTGCACGAGGTCAAGCCGTCCGTGCGGATCATCAACGTGGCCCGTGGCGGCATCGTGGACGAGGCCGCGCTCTACTCGGCGATCAAGGAGGGCCGCGTCGCGGGCGCCGGCCTCGACGTGTTCGCCAAGGAGCCGTGCACCGACAGCCCCCTGTTCGAGCTGGACCAGGTCGTCGCCACGCCGCACCTCGGCGCCTCCACGCACGAGGCCCAGGAGAAGGCCGGCACGCAGGTCGCGCGGAGCGTGAAGCTCGCGCTGGCGGGCGAGTTCGTGCCCGACGCGGTCAACGTCCAGGGCGGTGCGGTGGCCGAGGACGTCAAGCCGGGCCTGCCGCTGGCCGAGAAGCTGGGCCGGGTGTTCACCGCCCTGGCCGGCGAGGTCGCCACCAAGCTCGACGTCGAGGTCCGCGGCGAGATCGCCTCCCAGGACGTGCGGGTCATCGAGCTGGCCGCGCTCAAGGGCGTGTTCGCCGACGTGATCGAGGAGCAGGTCACGTACGTCAACGCGCCGCTGCTGGCCAAGGAGCGGGGCATCAGCGTGGAGCTGGTGACCAGCTCCGAGAGCCCCGACTGGCGCAACGTGGTGACCGTGCGCGGCGTGCTCGCCGACGGCCGTCAGATCTCGGTCTCCGGCACGCTGTCCGGCCCCCGGCAGATCACGAAGATCGTCGAGGTCAACGGCTACGAGATGGAGATCGAGCCGACGGCCCACCTGTCGTTCTTCGCCTACACCGATCGTCCCGGCGTCGTCGGCGTGGTCGGCCGGCTGCTCGGCGAGGCCGGCGTGAACATCGCCTCGATGCAGGTGGCCCGCGACGTCAAGGGCGGCAAGGCGCTCATCGCGCTGACCGTCGACTCGGCCATCCCGGCCGCCGTGATCGACCAGATCGCGGCCGAGATCGGCGCCGAGAGCGGCCGTTCGGTCGACCTGGAGGACTGACCTCGCGACCTGAGGACTGAGCCCCCGATCGCGGGGAAGGCCGTCACCTGGACCGTTCCGGGTGGCGGCCTTTTCTTGTCTCAGAATGCGAGATAGTAGGACATCCAACGAGACAGCGAAACAGTCGCCGGGTACCGTGGGTGGAAATGCGCCAGGTTCTCGTACTCATTACCTGCCGCGGCGGGGCCTGTTAGGGCAGGCCGACGACCCGCCGCGGTGAGTGGTGATGCCGTCGGCCGGTCAGTCCCTTCCCTTCGCACGGTCCGTGATCCGGACCCGCGAGAGCAGGCCCGGTCGGATTCGCGACCGGGGTCCGACGCCCCTTTTCTGGAACGCGCCAGCGAAACGAGATGAGCGACATGTACGAGATGTACGCCTGGAACCGTACCGAAGAGAACGAGAACGAGGCCGCCGAGGCCCTGCAGACCGCCCTCGACCGCAGGGACAACGGCGGCGCACCCCAGAACTCCGCCCGGTAGCGCCGCCCTCAGGCCCGCGCCGCGGCGTGGGCCAGGGCGAGCGCGCCGAGCAGCGGCGCGTCGTCCGTGAACCGGCCGGGCCGGATCTCCGGCGGGAACGGCACGGCGCGCCGCACCTCTTCGGCCAGCCTGGGCACGATCAGCCCGGCCGCGCCCATCATGCCGCCGCCCACGACCAGCACCTCGGGGTCGAGGGTGACGCACAGGTTCGCCACGGTCATGGTCAGCACCGACAGCGCCCGCGCCACCAGCTCCGCCAGCGGTCCGGAACGCGCGGCGAGCATCTCCTGCGCCGTGGTCGCGCGGCCGAGCAGCGCGCCGCCCCTGGCCGCCAGCCCCGCGCCGGAGACCAGTTCCTCCAGCGGCACCCGCCCGTCGGCGAAGGCCGCCTGCCCCGGCGTGACCTGGAGGTAGCCGATCTCGCCCGCCGCGCCGTGCGCGCCGGGCACCACCCGGCCGCCGACCACCAGGGCCGCCGCCAGGCCGGTGCCGAGGTTGAGGTAGACGCCCGTGGAGACGCCGCGCAGCGCGCCCCACCGCAGCTCGGCCGCCGCCGCCGCGTTCACGTCGTTGTCGATGGCCACCGGCGTCGCGCCGAACTCCTCGCGCAGCAGCCTGGGCAGCTCCAGCCCCTCCCAGCCGGGGACGTTCGGCGCCAGGCGCACCACGCCGTCCCTGATCACCCCGCAGGTGGAGAAGCCGACCGCGGCCGGCCGGCCGTCCAGGGCGCGGGCGGCGGCCAGGGCCCGGACGAGCGTGTCCGGCCCGGTCTCCAGCCGGGTGCGGCCGGCCACCACGGGCCCGTCGGAGCCCGAGACCCCGATCGCGACCTTGGTCCCGCCGACGTCGATGCCCAGGACCCGGCTCACCGGGCGGCGCCCCTGCGGGCCAGCGAGTCGATCGCCACCGCCAGGGCCAGCACGCCGGCCGTCACCATGAACCGGACGGAGGAGTCCACGCTCAGCAGGTACATGCCGTTGGTGATCGACTGGATGACCAGCACCCCGAGCAGCGCGGCGTAGGCCCGCCCGCGCCCGCCGAACAGGGACGTGCCGCCGATGACGGCCGTGGCGATGGCCATGAGCAGGATGTCGCTGCCGCCCGACCCCTGGTTGACCGCCGACAGCCGGCTGGCCGCCAGCACGCCGCCCGCCGCCGCCAGCGTCGAGGCCAGCACGAACGCCAGGATCCTGATCCTGGTCACGTTGATGCCCGCGCGCCTGGCGGCCTCGGCGTTGCCGCCGACGGCGTACAGGTGACGGCCGAACGCGGTGTGCCGCAGGACCAGGTCGAGCAGCACCACCAGCGCGCCGAAGAGCACCAGCAGCAGCGGCACGCCGCGGTCGGCCGACATGACCGCCACCGCCGCGCCGAGCACCACCGCCAGCCCGCCCGCCGTCACGGGAACCTGCCAGGCCGGCGCCACGGGCAGCCCGGCGGCCAGCCGCGCCCGCCTGGCCAGCGTGGCGATCCCGGCGTGACCGCCCGCCAGCCCGACCACCAGCGCCCAGGACAGCCATCCCGGCAGCCAGGTGTCGCTCAGGCCCGAGATGAACCCGTTGAACGGCAGGTTGATCGTCCCGCCTTGGCGCAGCAGGTAGAGCAGCAGCCCGAGCCAGCCCATCAGCCCGGCCAGCGTGACCACGAACGACGGCATCCGCAGCTTGGTCAGCATGAGGCCGTGCAGCAGCCCGATCGCCGCGCCGGCCGCCAGCGCCAGCAGGATGGCGAGCAGGGCGTTCCAGCCCTGCTTGACGTGCGCGATCGTCATGATCGTGGCGCACAGGCCGCTGACCGAGCCGGCCGACAGGTCGATCTCGCCCAGCAGCAGGACCATGATGACGCCGAGCGCGATCGTGCCCGTGGCGGCCATCTGGAGTGCCAGGTTGGTGAGGTTCTCGGGCGACAGGAAACGCTCGTTGAGCGTGCTGAACACGATCGTGATCGCCACCAGGCCGCCGACCACCGGCCAGGCGCCGGCCTCTCCCTGGCGCAGCCGTCCGGTCACCGTGATCGGCATCGCCGTCATTCGCCCGCTCCTGTGATCGCGGCCACGATCTCCTCGCGGGAGGCGTCGGCCGTACGGAACTCACCGGCGTTGCGTCCGAGACGCAGCACCACCACCCGGTCGCTCACCTCGCGCACGTCGGCGAGGTTGTGCGAGATGACCAGCACCGCGAGGCCGCGCTCGCGCAACCGCCGGATCAGCGCCAGCACCTGGGCCGTCTGCTCGACGCCGAGCGCGGCGGTCGGCTCGTCCAGGATGACCAGGCGGGGTTCGCCGAGCAGCGCCCTGGCGATGGCCACCGACTGCCGCTGGCCGCCCGACAACGTCGACACCGGCACCCTGATGTCGCCGATGCGCACGTCGAGCTGGGCGAGCAGGTCGCGGGTCGCGCGTTCCATGCTCAGGTGGCGCAGCACCGACCAGCGGCGGCGTTCGGCGCCGAGGAACAGGTTGGCCACGACGTCGAGGTTCTCGCAGAGCGCGAGGTCCTGGTAGACGGTCGAGATGCCGAGCGCCTGCGCGTCGTGCGGGGTGGCGACGCGCACCGGCACGCCGTCCACCGTGATCTCGCCCGCGTCCGGCACGACCGCGCCGGAGATGGTCTTGACCAGCGTCGACTTGCCCGCGCCGTTGTCGCCCATGAGCGCCACGACCTCGCCGGGACGCAGTTCCAGCCCTGCCCCGTCGAGCGCCCGCACCGCTCCGTACCGTTTGGAGATCCCGGTCGCCGCGATCATCTACTCGATGCCCGCCTTCGCGCAGGCGGCCTTGACCTCGGCCGTGCAGATCTGGTCGGCCCGGTAGAACCCGTCCTTCACGATGGTGTCCTTGATCTTGTCGGCGGTGACCGCGATGGGGTCGAGGAGGAAGGCCGGGATGTCGGCCGTGCCGTTGTTCACCTTGGAGGTGGCGGCGGGCTGCTCGCCCTTGGTCAGGGCGACGGCCAGCTCGGCGGCCTTCTCCGCCTCTCTCCTGATGTCCAGGTAGATGGTCATGTACTGCTCGCCGGTGAGGATGCGCTGCACGGCGGCCAGTTCGGCGTCCTGGCCGGTGATAGGCGGCAGCTCCTTGTAGCCGGCGCGCTTCATGGCCGCGATGGCGCCGCCCGCCATGCCGTCGTTGGCCGACAGCACGCCGACGATCTGGCCCCGGCCGATGGCGGTGATCGCCTGCTCCATCTGCTGCTGCGCCTTGTCGGGGCTCCAGTCGGGGGTGTCGAACTCCCTGCCGACCTTGACCCTGCCGTCCAGGACGCTCTTGGCGCCCCTCTTGTAGTCGGCCGAACTGGGGTCGGTGGGCGAGCCGTGGATCATCACGATCTGGCCCTTGGCCGTGGTGCCCTTGGCGTTCATGGCGTCGAGCAGCGCCTGACCCTGCATCTCGCCCACCCGTACGTTGTTGAACGAGACGTAGTAGGCGTAGTCGATGCCCGAGATCAGCCGGTCGTAGGCGACCACCGGGACCTTCTTCTGCCTGGCCTGGTTGACCAGGGGCGCGACCGCGTTGGCGTCCACGGCGTCCAGGACGAGCACGTCGGCGTCCTGGGTGAGCGCAGCCTCGACCTGTTGTTGTTGTTTGGCCGCGTCCTGCTCGGCGTTGCCGTAGATCACCTTGCAGGCGGGGCACAACGCCTTGACCTTGGCCTCGAAGAGGGGGCGGTCGAAGGCTTCGTACCGGGTGGTCTTGGATTCGGGCAGGAACAGGGCGATCGTCCCGCCCTGCCGCGGCCCGCCGGCCTGAGTGGCCGTCGTGCCGGTGGTGGTGCTGCTGTTCCCGCAGGCGGCGGCCAGCAGGACCGCCGCTGCGGGGATGAGTCGCCAAGCTCGGTGCATCGCACTTCGTCCTCTCAGAAGATGCCCGCCCCCGCTTGGTAAGAAAGGTAGTTTACTATCAGGCGTGTTGGCTAGAGTGCACCTCGGAGGGAGGCCGGACATGCGACGCGACCTGGCGAATCCACGGCTGCTGCGGGTGCTCAACGAGCGCCGTCTGCTCGACCAGCTGCACGAGCACGGCCCCGCCTCGCGCGCCGACCTGGCCAAGAGCACCGGCCTGTCCAAGCCCACGGTCTCGGCCGCCCTGGCGGGGCTGGCCGAGGACGGCCTGGTCCACCTGGTGGGCGAGGTCTCCGGGCGGCCCGGCCCGGTCTCCTCGCTCTACGACGTGAACGCCGCCTCCACCCACGTCGCCGGCATCGACATCGGCCGCGACTGGATCAGGGTCGCCGTGGCCGACCTGCGCGGCACGTTCGCCGGGCGTACCGACGGCCGCAACACGGCCCGCACCTCCGCCGAGCTGGCCGTGCTGGTCGGCGAGCTGGCCCGGGCGGCGGCCCGCGAGGCCGAGGTCGAGTGGCGCTCGATCACCTGCGCGGTGGTGGGCTCGCCCGGCGTGTACGACCCCGTGCGCGGCGGCCTCGACTTCGCCCCCAACCTGCCCGGCCCGCCTGACCTGGCCGACCGGTTGCACGCCGCCCTGGGCGTCGACCTCGTCATCGAGAACGACATCAACCTGGCCGCCGTCGGCGAGCACGTCCACGGGGCCGGGCGGGGCAAGGCCAACTTCGCCCTGGTGTCCATCGGCACCGGCGTCGGCATGGGCATCGTGATCAACGGCGAGCTGTACGTCGGGGCGCGGGGGGCGGCGGGCGAGGTCTCCTACATCCCGGCTGCCGAGGACCCTCCCGCCTCCGTCCCGCCCGCCGCCCCTTTCGCGCAGGATGCCGATTTCCTCGCGCACGACGGCGACCCCTTCACGCACGGGGCCACCGAGGCGGCCACCTCCGCGCCCGGTGTGGTGCGCGCCGCGCGGGCGGCCGGGCTGGAGCTGGAGACGGCGAGGGAGGTCTTCGCCGCCGCCGCCGAGGGGAACGAGGCGGCCAGGTCGGTGGTGGAGGCCGAGGGCCGCCGCATCGGCGGGCTGCTGGTGGCCGTGGCCGCCGTGCTCGATCCGGAGGTGATCGTGCTGAGCGGGGGAGTGGGGCGCAACCTCGACCTGCTGGGCGCGTCCGTGGAGCGGCGCATCGCCGAGCTCGGGCCGTTGCGCCCGCGGGTGGTGGCCAGCGCGCTGGGCGACAGCGGCGTGCTGCTGGGCGCGGTCGCCCACGCCAAGGCCCGCGCCTGGGACCTCATCTTCGACGCCCGCAAACACTGACCCCAGCCCCGCCCCCGCAGGGCCGGTGGCTCCGCGCCCTGGGGTCCCGACACCCAGCCTGGAGCACCTTTGGGGGGTTTGGGGCGATGCGGGGGACTTACGATGAGGAGGTGGCCGGCCTCCTTCGTTCCGTGTGGCGCGAGCCTCGTCCTCCCGGCCCGCCGGTGCGGGTGTGGCGCGACTGGGCGCTCGTCGCGGCGCTCGTGCCGGCCGCGGTGATCGAGGGCGTGTTCCGGCCCGACCTGCGGTGGCCGGTGATCTCGACGGCCGTCACGGTCGCGCTGATCCCCACGCTGCTGTGGCGCAGGACCAGGCCGCTGCTCATGGTCGCGCTCGTCTTCGGCGCCACCACCGTGGCCCCGCTGCTGACCGGTGGCCAGCCGGTGGAGACGTACACGCTGGCGTTCGTCACGATCGTGCTCTACGCGCTGTTCCGGTGGGGTTCGGGACGCGAGGCCGTGATCGGGATGGCGGCCGGGCTGGTCGCGGTCGGCCTGTCGCTGGCCTCCGGACGGATGGCGCCCGGCGACGTCGTCCCGGCGCTCGGCGTGCTGGTCGCGACCGTCGGGCTGGGCAGCGCCTTCCGCTACCGGGCCGGCGCGCGGCTGCGCGAGCTCGATCAGGTCAAACTGCTCGAACGCGAACAGCTCGCCCGCGACCTGCACGACACCGTCGCCCACCACGTCTCGGCCATGGCCATCCGCGCCCAGGCGGGCCTGGCCACCGCCGCCTCCGAGCCGGGCGCGGCCACCGACGCGCTGCGGGTGATCGAGGCCGAGGCGTCGCGCACGCTCGCCGAGATGCGGGCCATGGTCCGGGTGCTGCGCAGGAACGAGCCGGCGGAGCTGACCCCGGGCCGCCACCTCGACGACCTGCGGCGGCTCGCCGGACGCCCGCGCGTCGGCCCGGCCGTCGAGGTGGAGATCGCGGACGGGCTCGGCGACCTGCCGCCCTCGGCCGGCGCGGCGCTCTACCGCATCGCCCAGGAGTCGATCACCAACGCCCGGCGGCACGCTCGCCACGCCACCCACATCACCGTCCGGGTCACCGCCGACGACGCCGCCGTACGCCTGACCGTGAGCGACGACGGCGACCGCGCCGGCGGGGTCGCCGCCCCCGGCTACGGCCTGATCGGCATGATCGAACGCGCCGCCCTGCTCGGCGGCACCTGCGAGGCGGGCCCCAACCCCAACCGCGGCTGGACGGTCACCGCCGTCCTGCCGAAAGAGACCGCATGAACGCCCGGCGGGAGGCCGCGCGCGTGCGTGAGGAGGCGGCGTGAGCAAGCGGCCGGAGGCTGCGGGAAGTGGCCCGGAGGGGGCGGCGGCCATCCGGGTGCTGGTCGCCGACGACCAGGAGATCGCCCGCACCGGGCTCAGGATGATCCTCGACGCCCAGCCCGGCATCGAGGTCGTCGGCGAGGCCGGGAACGGCAGGCGGGCCGTCGAGCTGGCCCGCCGCCTGCGCCCCGACGTGTGCCTGTTCGACATCCGCATGCCCGGCCTCGACGGCATCGCGGCCACCCGCGAGCTGGCCGGGCCCGACGTCGCCGACCCCATGGCGGTCGTCGTGATCACCACGTTCGACCTCGACGAGTACGTCTACGCCGCCCTGCGCGCCGGGGCCAGGGGTTTCCTGCTCAAGGACGCCGGCCCGGCGCTGCTCGCCCAGGCGGTGACCGCGGCGGCCGGCGGCGAGGCGCTCATCGCCCCGAGCGTGACCGCGCGCCTGCTTGCCGCGTTCGCCGGAGCCGGGCGCACGGAGGCGCCCGCGCAGCCGGTCGAGGCGCTCACCGGCCGCGAGGAGGAGATCCTGCGCGCCGTGGCCCGCGGCCGGACCAACAGCGAGATCGCCCGCGAGCTGCACATCTCGCTCAGCACGGTCAAGAGCCACGTCGCGAGCCTGATGACCAAGCTCGGCGTGCGCAACCGCGTCGAGATCGCCATGTGGGCCTACGAGACCGACCGCGTACGCACCTGATCTCCGCGACCTCTGCGACCTCTGCGACCTCTGCGGGCTCTGTGGACGGCCCACTCGGCCACCGCCAGGTTGATCACCCAGCCCGCGCCGACGAGCAGGGCCCGCCCGAGCTCGCCGGGCGGCCCGAAGGCGGCAGCGCCGAACGCCAGGGTGAACGCCTGCGTGCCCGCGCCGAGCCCGATCGCGTACCCGCGGGTCATCCAGGCGCGATGCCGGGCCACGTCACGCCGCCGGATCGCGGCCAGGCCGAGCAGGAGGCAGACGGCCATGCCCGTCCCGAACAGCAGGCGGAAGGCGGCCAGCAGCGTCCCGTCGCCGGCGGGAAGGTCGGAGAAGAGCGTCAGCCACAACCCCGACAGCGCCGCGACCAGCCCGCACGCCACCAGCACCCGCCCGGCCGCGCGGTGCCACCCCGGTCGCCCGGCCCGGAACCGGGCCTGGAACTGGAACGTGCCGAGGACGCAGAACGCCAGCGAAGCCGGGATGTGCAGCAGCACCGGCACGGGCATGGCGAAGAAACGCGCGTTGTCCGCCGTGACCGGGGCGCCGGCGGCCAGTTCGGTCAGCCGGAGTGCGCCGGCGACCAGCGGGACGACGCTGAGCGCGAGCAGCCCGGCGGGTGCGATCCATCTCATGCCTGAGAGCGTGCCGCCCGCGCCCGTGCCCGGTCATCGCGCGGACGGCCCGTCCCGGTTCGCACCATCGGCGGGCGGGCGGTCGTACTTTCGGCCATCGAGCCGTCGCCTTTCGACCGTTGAGCGTCCGCGCAGGTCACGCCCACACTGGCGGCACATCAGCGGCACATCAGCGGCACGAGGGAGAAAACGATGAAGGCGTACGTCCTGCGCTCGTTCGGCTCGCCCGACCAGCTCGTCCTGACCGACGTCGAGCGGCCCGTGCCGCGCGACGACGAGGTGCTGGTCCGGGTGCGGGCCACGTCCGTGCAGCCCTACGACTGGCACTTCATGCGGGGGCAGCCGTACCTGGCCCGGATCATGGGCGGCGGGGTCGGGCTGCGCCGGCCGCGTATCGCCGTCCTCGGGGCCGACGTGGCGGGGGAGGTCGAGGCGGCCGGCAAGGACGTCACGCTGTTCCGTCCCGGCGACGAGGTGTACGCCATGTCGCTGGGGGGCGGCTTCGGCGAGTACGTCTGCCTGCGGCAGGGCGAGGTGGCGCCCAAACCGGCGGGACTGTCGTTCGAGCAGGCGGCGGCGGTGCCGATGGCGGCCAACACCGCGCTGATCGCGCTGCGCGACGAGGGACGCCTCCAGCCGGGCCAGAAGGTGCTGGTCAACGGCGCGTCCGGCGGCGTGGGCACGTTCGCCGTGCAGCTCGCCAAGGCGCTGGGGGCGCACGTCACGGGCGTGTGCAGCGGGCGGAACGCGGACCTGGTGCGCTCGCTCGGCGCGGACGACGTCATCGACCACACCAAGGAGGACTTCGCGGCCTCGGGCCGGCGCTTCGACCTGCTGCTCGACGTGGCGGGCGGTCGCCGGCTCGCGGACTGCCGCCGGGTGCTGACCAGGAAGGGCACGTACGTGCTGGTCGGCGGGCCGGCCGGCCGCTGGGTGCAGCCGGCCGGCCACATGTTCGCCGCGCTCGCGTCGGGGCCCTTCGTCCCGCAGCGGATCGTCAGGGCGGACGTCGTCCGCTGCGGGAGCAACAGGGCGAACCTGCTGACGCTGACCGGGCTGATCGAGCGGGGCGCGGTCACCCCGGTCATCGACAGGACCTTCCCCTTCGGCGAGCTCCCGGCGGCCGTCCGCTACCAGGAGGAGGGGCACGCCCCGGGGAAGGTCGTCGTCACAGGGTCGCGGTGAGCATGGCGGGGGCGGGGGCCTTCTGGAGCTGCTTGTAGTCGGCCCAGCGCTTGACGCCCTTGGGGTCGGGGCGTACCGCGCCGACGAAGGCCTGCCTGCGCCACTGCGACAGGCGTTCCTCCTTCACCACGTCGCCGGTGTGGGGGGAGTGGACCATGTAGCCGGGTTTGGAGATCATGCCGACGTGGCCGAGGCCGCTGAAGAACACCAGGTCGCCTGGTTTGAGGTCCTTCCAGGAGATCTTCCTGGAGAAGGCGCCGTACTGCTCCGCGGCGGTTCTGGGGAGCTCGATGCCGGCGTCCTCGTAGGCCCGGAGCATGAGGCCCGAGCAGTCGTAGCCCCGTTCGCTGGCGCCGCCCCACACGTACGGGGTGCCGCGCTTGTCCATGGCGTATTCGAGGGCGACCTTCCAGGCCGGTTTCGGCACGTGCCGTTCCTGGACCTGTTTCACCTGGGGGCCGGTGAGGGTGACGGAGGGGGCGGGGGCGGCCGGAGCGGCCGGAGCGGCGGGAGCCGCGGGGGCGGCAGGCGCGAGACCTGCGGCGCCCGCTGCCACCGCCAAAAAGATGGCGATGCTAGACAGGGGACTGTCCTTCCACGTGGCCGACCGGGTTAGCTGACGGGCTCGGGCCTGGAAGTAGCCCTACGGCGACGCTCTCGGGGGAGAGGCGCAGCCGATTCGCCCCGGGGGGAAAGATGGGTCCCCGGCTCCACGCAGCGGCTGCGTGGATTAGGCTCGTCGGACTCTAACGAAACGGTCAAAAGGTCGCAATCCCCCCAAAACGGATTGTCCGGTTGTTGAGATGATGTGTTCGTCAGCCGAGACGAGCCGGTAAGGTACCGCCCATGGAGTCGCGTAACATCCGCCTGGCCGTCATCCCCGGGGATGGCATCGGCGCCGAGGTCGTAGCCGAAGGGCTCAAGGTCCTGGAGGCCGTGGGCACGAAGATCGAGCCCACCCACTACGACCTGGGCGCAGCCCGCTACCACCGCACGGGCGAGACGCTGCCCGACGCGGTGCTCGAAGAGCTGCGCGGCTACGACGCGATCCTGCTCGGCGCCGTGGGCGACCCCAGCGTGCCGCCCGGCATCCTGGAGCGCGACCTGCTGCTCAAGCTCCGGTTCGAGTTCGACCACTACGTCAACCTGCGGCCGGTCAAGCTGTTCCCCGGCGTCGAGACCGCGCTGGCCGGCGCCACCGCCGAGCACATCGACATGGTCGTCGTCCGCGAGGGCACCGAGGGCCTCTACGCGGGCACCGGCGGCGTCATGCGCCGCGGCACGCCGCACGAGATCGCCACCCAGGAGTCGCTGAACACCGCCCACGGCGTCGAGCGCGTCGTGCGTTACGCCTTCCAGAAGGCTCAGTCGCGGCCTCGCAAGAAGCTCACGCTCGTCCACAAGACGAACGTGCTCACCTTCGCCGGCGACCTGTGGCAGCGCACGGTCAACCGCGTGGCCGCGGAGTTCCCCGACGTCACCACCGACTACAGCCACATCGACGCGGCCTCGATGTTCTTCGTCACCCAGCCCGAGCGCTTCGACGTGATCGTCACCGACAACCTGTTCGGCGACATCATCACCGACCTCGGCGCCGCGATCGCCGGCGGCATCGGCCTGGCGGCCAGCGGCAACATCAACCCCGAGCGCACCTCGCCGAGCATGTTCGAGCCGGTGCACGGCAGCGCGCCCGACATCGCCGGTCAGGGCAAGGCCGACCCGACCGCCACCATCCTGTCCGTGGGCATGCTCCTCGACCACCTCGGCCTGCACGCCGAGGCCGCCAAGGTCGAGCAGGCCGTGGCCGCCGACATCGCCGAGCGGGTGACCGGCCGCGCCGGCCGCACGACCAGCGAGATCGGCGACGACATCGCCGCGCGAGTAGCCGGCTAGGACCGCCTAGCCCCGCACGCGCCTGGCGGTCCGAACGCGGACTGCCAGGCGCTTTTTCGCGTTCTTCGGGATTGAACCCCCCAAGTGCCTCTTGCCATCCCAAATCGCGAGACACTAGGAAGTACGAATACTGCTCGCGGGCAGTAGCTACCAGAATCAGCTTTCGAGTCGCAGATTCGTAGAGAGAAGGACCGTCGTCATGACCATCGCTCAGAAGCTCAGCTTCGACGTGCAGCATTCCGACCACGCTCGCACCGCGGCCGAGCGGGAGCAGGTACTGGCGAACCCCGGGTTCGGGCAGGTCTTCACCGACCACATGATCTCGATCGACTACACCGACGGCGAGGGCTGGCACGACGCCAGGCTCATGCCGTACGGGCCGCTCTCGCTCGACCCCGCGACCTCGGTCTTCCACTATGCGCAGGAGCTGTTCGAGGGCCTGAAGGCGTACCGGCAGATCTCCGGTTCGATCGCGACCTTCCGCCCGTACGCGAACGCCGCCCGCTTCAACCGCTCGGCCGAGCGCATGGCCATGCCCGAACTGCCGGAGGAGGCGTTCGTCGAGTCGCTGGAGCTGCTGGTCTCGGCCGACAAGGAGTGGGTGCCGACCACCGAGGGCCACAGCCTCTACCTGCGCCCGTTCATGTTCGCCACGCAGGCCGGGCTCGGCGTCAACTATCCGTCGAAGACCTACAAGTACATGGTGATCGCCTCGCCGGCGGCCTCGTACTTCAGCGGCGGCATCAAGCCCGTCTCGGTCTGGCTGTCCACCGAGTACACGCGCGCCGCGCCCGGCGGCACCGGCTTCGCCAAGTGCGGCGGCAACTACGCCGCCGCCTTCGTCGCCCAGCGCCAGGCCGTCGACAACGGCTGCGACCAGGTCGTCTGGCTCGACGCCCACAAGCACGAGTACGTCGAGGAGATGGGCGGGATGAACCTGTTCTTCGTCTTCGGCAACAAGCTCGTCACCCCGGCGCTCACCGGCACCCTGCTGCCCGGCATCACCCGGGAGTCGATCCTGGAGATGGCCGGCGACCTCGGCCTGGAGGCCGAGGAGCGGCTGGTCTCGGTGGACGAGTGGGAGTCCGCCTGCGCCTCCGGCGAGCTGACCGAGGTGTTCGCGTGCGGCACCGCCGCCGTGGTCACGCCGGTGGGGTCGGTCAGGGGCGACGACCGCGCCTGGACCATCGCCGACGGCACCCCCGGCCCGGTGACGATGCGGGTGCGCGAGGAGCTCGTCGGCATCCAGTACGGCGCCCGCCCCGACACCCGCAACTGGATCCACAAGATCGGCTAGACGCGCGGACGGCCGGCGTTCAGGCGCCGGCCTCCGTCAGGGCCGCGGTGTCGACGTGGAGGTTCCACGGGTCGGGCAGGAACACCGGCTCGCCCAGGGAGACGACGTTCTCGCTGCGGTAGCGCCGCCCGCCCGGCCCGCCGAACAGCGTCACCAGCCGCTGGAACGGGTCGATCACCAGGTAGAGCGGCACCCCGCCGCGCGCGTAACCGCCCGTCTTGACGAAGTGCACGTCGTACGTCGTGGCCACCGAGACGACGTCCACGAGCAGGATCGTCGAGGCGCCGTGGACGGCGTGCTCCTCGTGCAGACGCGGCCGGGGCGGGACCACGGCCAGGTCGGGCACGTAGAGGTCGTGGCCGGGGCCCAGGTAGACGGTGATGTTCGGCCAGATCTCCCAGCCCCGGACCGCCGCCGCGGTGGCGAGCTGGAACAACGTCCGGGACAGGATCGTGTTGTGCTGCCAGGTGCCCGGCTCGTTCACCACGATCCTGCCCTGGACCGTCTCGATGCGGAACTCGGGGAACAGCTCGCGCACGGTGCGGTAGCGCTCTTCCAGGGGCCTGACCATGCCGCCGTCCTCATGCTTCGCCGGGGGGTTTCCGAAGGATCACTCAGAGTAACGGCGGCGGCGTCCCGCGATCTAGTGGTTCTTCCTGATCATCGTGATCCCGTCGGCGACCGGCAGCATGACCACGCTCACCCGCGGGTCCTCGATCACCAGGTCGTTAAACTCGCGGATCTGCACCGTCGTCGTCTCCGAGTGCGCCGGGTCGGCCACGTGCCCGCTGCGCAGCGTGTTGTCGGCCAGCAGCAGGCCGCCCGGCCGCAGCCGCTCGACCAGCAACTCGTAGTAACCGGGGTAGTTGCCCTTGTCGGCGTCGAGGAAGGCCAGGTCGATCGGCTCGTCGAACGCGGCCAGCGTCTCCAGGGCGGGCCCGAGCGTCAGCGAGACGCGGTCGGTCACGCCGGCCCGCTCCCAGTAGCGCCGGGCGATCGACGTCCACTCCTCGCTCACGTCGAAGCAGTGCAGCCGCCCGCCGGACAACCCCCGCGCGATGCACACCGACGAGTAGCCGGTGAACGTGCCCACCTCGACCGCCACGGCCGGGGCCGTGAGCTGGGTCAGCATGGTGAGGAACCGGCCCTGGTCGGCGGAGATCTGCATCCTGGCGGCGTCGCCCGTCGCCTCGGCGGTCTCCCGCGCCAGCTCGTCGAGCAGGGGGTCGGGCGGGGTGGAGTGGTCGAGGATGTACCGGCCCACCGCGGGGTCGAGGAGGTTCGCCTTCATGAAGGTCATTCTCCCCTCACAGCGTTCTCTCATCGTCATCAGGTACCAATGAGGGAGCCGCCCCGGCCGGCTGTCCGGAGAGGGGTTCCGGCGTTGGTAGGGTCTGCGCGATCGGTGAGCTGGAAGTGGGCGGATGATGAAGCGGTTGGTTGCGGTCGTGGTCGCGTGTGCGGCGCTGGTGGTGCTGGGTGTGCTGGCCTTCTCGGAGCCGGGTGAGACGGCCGGGTCGGTACGCCTGACCAGGCAGCTCGACGGTTCGATGGTGCTGGCCGACAGGTCCAGCCACGCACCCGTCCTCGACGTGTACGAGGACTTCGACTGCCCGATCTGCAAGGAGATGCACGCCAAGGTCGACGGCACGATCCAGAAGCTGGCCAGGGAGGGCAGGCTCAAGGTCGTCTTCCACCCCGTGACGATCTTCCAGGACGAGCCCATGCGCTCCAACTCCATCAGGGCCGCGGCCGCCGCCCGATGCGTGCCGGAGGAGAACTGGCTGGCCTTCAGGGACGAGCTCTACGCCATGCAGCCCGCCCCGCACGGCTCGGCCTCGGGCTTCACCGTGGCGGAGCTGGTGGCCGCCGCCAGGAAGGCCGGCGCCTCGGTGGACGAGTGCGTGACCTCGCAGTCGTACGCCAAGACCCACCTGGCGGAGACCTCGAAGATCCGCATCCAGGGCACGCCGACCGTCCTGCTCGACGGGCAGCAGCTCGGCAACGAGGTGTTCGACCCGGCGGCGCTCGAACGAGCCGTCACCGGGGGCGCGGGCGTGCAAGTGTAAAGCTCGTGTCCACAAGTTGAGACCGATGTGCCAGATGGTGAATCCCTGTGGCAGACTGACAGGCACCATGTTCTACGGTCTGCTCATTATCGGCAGGCGCGCTGGCTGACAAAGGGACACCGCCAGCGCGCAGACCTCTCACGTCCGTGAGGGGTCTTTTTGTTTTCCAGAACACGGATCCGAAAGAAGAGACTTCATGGCCGACGACCGCTTCCACGTCTACGACACGACCCTGCGCGACGGCGCGCAGCAGGAAGGACTCAACCTCACCGTCGTCGACAAGCTCGCCATCGCACGGCAGCTGGACAGCCTGGGCGTCGGTTTCATCGAGGGGGGCTGGCCGGGCGCCAACCCCAAGGACACAGAGTTCTTCAGGCGCGCTCGAACAGAGCTCGACCTGAAGCACGCGCAGCTCGCCGCGTTCGGCGCGACCCGCCGGGCCGGTGTGAAGGCCGCCGACGACCCATTGGTAGCCGCATTGCGCGAATCCGGCGCGCCGGTCGTGACCCTTGTCGCCAAGAGCCACGACCGGCACGTGGAGCTGGCCCTCCGCACGACTCTCCAGGAGAACCTCGCGATGATCCGCGACACGGTCTCTCACCTTCGTGCGGAGGGACAGCGAGTCTTCCTCGACGCCGAGCACTTCTTCGACGGCTACACCTCCAACCCAGCCTACGCGCTGGAGGTACTGCGGACCGCCGCCGAAGCCGGGGCCGACGTCATCGCCCTGTGCGACACGAACGGCGGCATGCTGCCCGACGAGCTGGCCGACACCGTGCACGCGGCCGTCCAGACCGGGGCCCGCGTCGGCATCCACTGCCACGACGACACCGGCTGCGCCGTCGCCAACACCCTCGCCGCGGTCAAGGCGGGCGCCACGCACGTCCAGGGCTGCGCCAACGGCTACGGCGAGCGCTCCGGCAACGCCAACCTCTTCACCGTCGTCGCCAACCTCCAGCTCAAGCGCGGCTTCGACCTCGTGCCGCGGGAGGCGCTGGCGGACATGACGCGCATCGCCCACGCGATCACCGAGGTCACCAACGTCACCCCCAACTCGCACGCCCCCTACGTCGGCATGTCCGCCTTCGCCCACAAGGCCGGCCTGCACGCCAGCGCCATCAAGGTCGACCCCAACCTCTACCAGCACATCGACCCGGCCGCCGTGGGCAACGACATGCGCATGCTCGTCTCCGACATGGCCGGCCGCGCCTCCGTCGAGCTCAAGGGCCGCGAGCTGGGCTACGAGCTGACCCCCGAGCACACCAAGACGCTCGTCGAGCGGGTCAAGGAGCTGGAGTCGCAGGGCTTCACCTTCGAGGCCGCGGACGCGTCGTTCGAGCTGCTGCTGCGCGACACCGTCCAGGGGGCGCGCCGGCGGCACTTCGAGGTGGAGTCGTGGCGGGTCATCGTCGAACGGACCAAGGGCGGCGAGCTGGTCAGCGAGGCCACCGTCAAGCTGCACGCCAAGGGCGAGCGCATCGTCGCCACCGGCGAGGGCAACGGCCCCGTGAACGCCCTGGACAAGGCCGTACGGCAGGGGCTCGAACAGCTCTACCCCGAGCTGGCCCGGCTGGAGCTGGTGGACTACAAGGTGCGCATCCTCGAAGGCACCCACGGCACGGACGCCGTCACCCGCGTCCTCATCACCTCCAGCGACGACACCGCCGAGTGGGCGACGGTGGGGGTGGCCGAGAACATCATCGACGCCTCCTGGCAGGCGCTGGAGCAGGCGGTCACGTACGGCCTGCTGCGCGCGGGCCGCGACTGCGGCTGACCCGGGCGGACCCACTGGGCGCTGCCGGGTGTCAGTGAGGAAGGACCACAGCCCGTACGCCGGGGAGATCGTCGAACGCGGCGGAGGCGTCCATGGTGACCACGACGCGCGCGGTGGCCGCCGCCGTCGCCGCGATGAGCAGGTCGTAGGCTCCTCGCTTCTTCCCCTGCCGCCGGACATGGGCCATGAGGCGCCCATGAACTCTGGCGACGTCCGTGGTGTACTCCTCGACCGGAATCAGGGCGAGGGTCTCGTCCACGAACGCCTGCCTGTGCGGGCGTCGGGTGTCGTCGGCCAGTTCGACGCCCACGAGCAGTTCGGCCACGGTGATCGCCGCGATCGCCACATCGTCGGTGTCCCCGACCACTGCGTCGATCGCGGCCCTGCCGCGTCCGGCTGCGATGAGCACTCCTGTGTCCAGGATCAGGCGTCGGGCCACGTGTCCCTCATCTCGTCGTCGAACGCCTCGCGGGCTGCGCCGACATCGGTTTCGAAGTCGGCGTCCAAGGAGGCCGCGCTTCTCGCCAGGAACGCCTTGACCATGCGGCCCGGCGCCGTGGGAGCCGGTCCGATCACGGCTATCTGCTTCCCGCCGCGCGTAACCACGATCGTCTCTCCGTGTTCGGCCTCGTCGAGGACGGCGGCGAAGCTTCTGGACGCTTCGGTGGCGGTCATCACCTTCATGAAATCAGATTATCTGATCGATGGGACGTCGTCCGGGGGTCGCCGGGGCGGACGAGGCCGGATTCGTAGGCGTGGCGGACCATCTGGGCGCGGTCGCGGAGGGCGAGTTTGGTCAGCAGGCGGTTGATGTGGGTGCTGACGGTCGCCTCCGTGATGGACAGCGTGCCGGCGATCTCGGTGTTGGACAGGCCCTGCGCCACCAGCCGCAACACCTCCTCCTCCCGGGCGGTCACCCCCGTGGCCGACGGCGCCGGGGGCGGTGCCGTACGCCGGTAGGCCGCCACGACGCGGCCGGTGACCGCCGGGTCGAGCAGGACGTCGCCCCGCGCGGCGCTGCGGATGGCGGCGAACAGGTGCTCGGGCGGCGACACCTTGAGCAGGAAGCCGCTGACCCCGGCGTGCAGCGCGAGGTCGAGGTTCTCGTCAGTGTCGTAGGTGGTCAGCATGATCACTCGCGGGGGCGCCGGGGTCGCGAGGATGCGGCGGGCGGCCTCCAGCCCGTTCAGGCGGGGCATCGCGATGTCGAGCAGTACGACGTCGGGGCGCAGGTTGCGAGCCAGCTCCACGGCCCGCTCGCCGTCGGCCGCCTCGCCCAGCACGGACAGGTCCGGCTGGGTGCCGATCATCAGGCGCAGCCCGGCCCTGATCATCGCCTGGTCGTCGGCGATCACCACGCCGATCCCCCCGCCGCCGGGCTCGTCAGGGGTGGAGGGGGTGTTCGGGGAGGAGGGGGTCACAGGGGGAGCTCCGCCCGTACCGTGAAGCCGCCTTCGGGAAGGGGCGCCGCCGTCAGCGTGCCCTCGAAGAGGGCGGCGCGCTCGCGCATGCCGATCAGGCCGTGGCCGCCGCCCCCGCCCGACGGCGGCCGGGGGCCGCGCGGTCCCTGGTCCGTGATCTCCAGCCGGAGCTCCGCCGGCAGGTACGAGACGCGCACCGCCGCCCGCGTCGGCCCGGCGTGCTTGAGGGTGTTGGTCAGCGCCTCCTGGACGATCCGGTAGGCCGACAGATCCAGCCCGGCGGACAACGGCACCCGCTCGCCCGACACCGCCAGCGTGACGTCGAGCCCGGCCGACCTGAACTGCTCCAGCAGGTCCTCCAGCCGGTCCAGGCCGGCCTGCGGGAGCAGGTCGCCGGCCTGCGTGCCGCGCAGCAGCCCGAGCATGCGCCGCAGCTCCTCCATGGCCTCCCGGCCGGCCGCCTCCACCGTGGTGAGCGCCTGCCGCTCGGGCTCCTGGTCCGCGCGCAGGAGCAGCCGTACGGTGCCGGTGTGCATGGTCATCACGCTGACGCTGTGCGCGACGATGTCGTGCAGCTCGCGGGCGATGCGGGCACGTTCCTCCTGCACCGACTCGCGGGCCAGCAGCGCGCCGCGCTCGGCCGCCTGCACGGCCAGCACGCGGTGGCGGCGCACGGCCAGGCCGGCTCCGGCGGCGATGGCGCACATCACCAGCGCCACGGCGACGTCCCCCCATCCCGACGGAGGGGAGGTCCTGGACAGCATGGCGGCCACGAACACGCCGGTCGCCGTCAGCCCGGCCACGGCCCGCGCGCTGTCGGGACGCACCTCGGCCAGCAGCGTGCACAGCAGCACGAGCTGGGTGTAGAACTGCCACGCCGCGGGGGAGCCGGGCGTCAGCGCGAACGTCGCGATGTTGGCGGCCGAGTAGACGGCCAGGATCGCGAACGGCGCGCGCGTCCTGAACAGCATCGCGACGGCCGTGACCAGCCCGGCGGCGATCCACAGGAGCAAATGGGAGCGGGGAGAGGCCATCGAGCGCACGCTGACCTCCTCCGCGACCGCGAACAGGGCCACGACCGCCGCTACGAGCCAGTCGACGGGGGAGGGGGAACGGCGGTGGAGCATGAGGCGAGAGTAGCCCGCCCGGATTGTCGCAATGCGCAGCGAAATCCAGCGAAAGGCAGCGGAGTCCACCGAAAGGCAGCGGACTCCAGCGAAAGGCGGCGGATTCTACCGAAAGCAGCGCAATCCTGCGAAAGGCGGCGGACTCCAGCGAACGCAGTGGAATCCGCCGGAAGGGGGACGCCGAGTCCAAGCCTGCCTTGACGACGGCCCCGGCGAGTGACGCCTACCGTGCCCGGCATGTTCACCGACGCACTCTCCATCCGCCGCTTCCTGGCCGGCGCGAGCCTCGTCCTGGCCCCGGTCTGCCTGATCCTCGGCATGATCACCGACCCGTCCGAGCCAGGGGTCGAGGACCCGCTGGTCTACGCGCACAACCCGGGCGCCGTGGGCGTCAGCGCGACGCTCCTGCACTACAGCTGGGTGCTGTTCGTGCCAGGGGTGATCGGCATGGTCCTGCTCGTCCGGGGCAAGGGCAGGGCGCTGGCCACCGTCGCGGGCGCGCTCGCGGTGCTCGGCCTGACCAACTTCTCGTCGCTGATGATCTCGGACTTCTTCGACATCGTGCTCTTCGACGCCCTGCCCGCCGCGCAGGCCGAGCAGCTCATGCAGGACGCGGCGCAGCCCGCCCTCATCGCCGCCTGGCAGCTGCCCGGGATGATCGGGTCCTTCCTGGGCCTGGTCCTCGTCGCGGTCGCGTACGCGCGGGCGGGGCTGGCGGGCTGGTGGTTCCCGGCGGGCGTGCTGGTGGGCATCGTGGTGTGGCTGTTCGGCGCGAGCGCGTGGAACCTGGTCCTCGGCATCGGCGGCCCGGTCGTCCTGCTGGCCGCGTTCGGCACCGTCGGCGTGTCGATCATCCGCACGCCGGCGCGGCGCGAACGGGCGGCCTAGAGCCGGTCGGGGCCGCCGTCCTCGTCCAGCCAGGCCACGACGTGGGTGGTGAAGCTGTCCACGAGCGTCAGGGGTTCGCCGGCCAGCACGAGGAGGGCGACGAGCTGGTTGACGCCGAACGCGCGCTCCCACGTGACCGCCCGCCGGTAGGTGCCGGCGTCGACGGCGTCGCGCAGGTGCTCCCAGCCGTGCCAGCCCATGAAGGCCGCGTCGATCGCCGGGTCGAACAGGTGAGCCCGGTCCCAGTCGAGGACGCCGACCAGCTTGCCGTTCGCGTCCCAGTGGACGTTGTCGCCGACGAGGTCGCCGTGGACCAGCGTGTCGGGGACCTGTTCCAGGGCCAGGGCGTCGTCGAGGCGCCGGCGTCCCTCCTCCCGCCACCTGGCCGGGAAGCGCGGGATGACCTCTTCGGCCAGGATCGTGCTCCAGCTCGCCGGCCCGGCGTACGAGCGCGGGGCGGGCAGCAGGGCGCGCAGCTCCGGGGTGACGGGCAGCTCGCGCAGCGCGCCGAGCAGCTCGCCGATCAGCGCCGGATCGCCCTGGCCAGCGCCGAGACCGGCGCCGTCCAGCCAGGACACGGCCACGGCGGCGCGCTCGCCGAACGTCGTCACCGGCGTCAGCGGCTCGGGCACCGCGAACGGCAGCCCGGCGGCCGCGATCGCGCGCAGCAGCTCGGTCCGCCGCGGCAGCGCCGCGCTCACGCTCGGCCGCCGGCCGACCCGCACGGCCGCCACCCCGGGGAGCAGCACGACGTCGTGCATCCCGCCGGGGGCGAGCCGCGCACTGCGGAGGGGAGCGCCGGGCACGAGCGCGTCGGCGATCTCCAGCAGGTCAGGGGGCACGGGCTGGCTCATCGGCTCATCTCTTCGGAGGGGAGGGTTACGCGTAGAGCCTACGCGGGTCCCGGCCGGTGCCCGGCCTCCATACGATGGTGACCCATGAGCTTCAGTGTGCTCGGCGTGCACGCCCACCCGGACGACGAGGCGATCTGGACCGGCGGCACCCTCGCCAAATACGCCGACGAGGGCGCCACGACCGCCGTCGTCACCTGCACCTGGGCCGAGGGCACCCAGCGGGCGCGGGAGCTGGAACGGGCCCTCGACATCCTCGGCGCGGGCAAGCCCCGGCTGCTCGGCCTGGCCGACGCGGGCAAGCCCGAGTCCGCCCCCGGCCGTCCGCGCTTCCTCGACGTGCCGTTCGACGAGGCGGTGGGCCTGCTGGTCGAGCACATCAGGGCCGTCCGGCCCGACGTCGTGCTCACCTTCGACGGCTTCGGCGGCTACGGCCACCCCGACCACGTGCACGTGCACCGGGTCACCCTGGCCGCGGTCGAGGCGGCCGGCTACGACCAGCTCTACCCCGGCACGGGCGACCCCTGGCGGCCGCACGCCCTCTACCTGGCGACCGTCCCGCGCTCGGTCGTGACGGCCCACTGGCGGGCGGTCTTCGGCGCCGATCCGGAGCCGGGCCAGGCGCTGCCCGGGGTCCCCGACCACCAGGTCTCGGCCGCGATCGACGTCTCGCGCTGGTCGGAGCGCAAGTGGGCGGCCATGCTCGCCCACGAGTCCGAGGTGGAGCGCGGCGCGTCGATGACCATGCTGACCGGGCTGCCGGAGCGGGCCCGCGCCCAGATGCTCGCCAACGAGTGGTACCGGCGGATCGCCTTCTAGACCGGCTAGAGCAGGCCCGCGGAGAGGGTCTCGCCCTCGACCTTGAGCTTGCCCCCCGAGCACGACACCTCGGGCGAGCCGGTGCCCGGCACGATCACCGTCAGCAGCGACTTCGCCGCCGGCGACACCACCACGTTGGTCGCGTCCTTGGCCAGGTAGGTGGGCGACACCCAGCCCAGCCTGCCGCCGCGCTCCACCTTCTGGCCGCCGACCCGCTCGCACGAGGAGAACTGCATCAGCGTCACCTTGAAGGCGCCGTCGGCCAGCACCACCTTGCCGCCGCCGTTCGAGACGACCTTGTACGAGGGCGCGAACCGCCACACGTTCCTGACCTTCTTGCCCCCGGAGGCCGTGTCGAGCACCGCCATCAGGTCCTGGCCGTGGTTCACCAGCACCGAACGCGTCCGGCTCACGCCGTAGGCCCGGTCCGTGAGGCGGAAGGCCTGCCGGTCCTTGCCGTAGGAGGTCTTGGTCAGCTTGGACGAGGTGCGCGGCCGGAACCGGGCCCCCTCGACCGTCGGCACGTTGTGCGCCTCGGGGGAGAGCGTCCAGTAGCGGTAGGCGCTCTTCTCGTAGGAGTGGAAGCCGCCGTCCATGAGGATGTCGCGGCCCTGCGCGTAGTACGTCACGCCCAGGTGGTCCTCGTGCCCGTGGAACTTCATGCCGGGCCCGAACCTGATCGAGTAGTACGACGAGTCCGGCTTGCCCCAGGCCGTCCGGCCGTAGACGTAACCGGCCTTGTAGACCTTGACCTTCTGCTTCGGGGTGCCGGTCTCCATCTTCGGCTCGGTCTCGGCGCTGCCGTCGCCGATCGGGACCATGTAGCCGTTGGGCATCGTGGAGTGGGCGATGAAGTCCTTCAGCGCCTCGGCCCGCCGGCTGATCTCGGCCGGCACCTTGCGGTCGCACGCCTTCATGTTGGCGATGGCGACCTGGAGGCGGCCGTACACGTAGACGGCGTAGCGGGGGGCCTGCTCCATGAGCGCGCCCTGGGAGTCGACGTCGAGCTTGACCGTGCCGGTGAGCCGCCTGGAGGCCAGGTTCGACCAGTCGGAGCGGCCGTACCGGCAGCCGATGCCCATGAGGGCGATGTCCTGGTCGATGCCGTGGTTGTGGCCCTTCTTGTACAGCCGCGCGTCCGACAGCAGCTTGGCGTGGTCGGCCAGGCTGTCCTTCAGCCAGCTCTCCTTGACGTGCATGCTCAGGCACAACAACGGCTGCGTGCGCAGCGAGACCGGGTGGTCCTTCCACACGTACGGCCTGGTGGCGGGGGCCCCGCGCCGGTTGTTCGCCACCCAGTCCTTGGTGATCTCGGTGGCACGATCCAGGTAACGCCGCTCGCCGGTGTTCTCGTAGGCCACGACCAGCGTGCCCATCCAGCGCAACGACTGGAAGACGAACTCCCACGACCGGTTCCGGTACGGGCTCGCCCCCCAGTCGACGTCCTTGCCCAGCTTGTACGCCGGCAGCCCGACCAGCGAGATCTCGCCCTTCATGACGTCCTCGGCCGTCGGCGTGCCCGGCAGCCAGTCGCCTTGGCACTGCGCGGTACGGGTCACCTTGTCGGCGGCCTGCGCCGGGCTCGTCAGCCCGCCGAGCGCGAGCGTGAGGGCAAGAGGTATCGCGAGCCGGCGCACGCCAGGGTTCCTTCCGGACAAGAAAGTGAGGGCGGGACATGCTTTCGGAATCACGATCAACCGGTCAAGTCGCGTACCGGATCGTTAACGGCCCGATGCCCGCCGGTGCCTGCGGCGGCGTGAATGTCATGCTGGAGCCGTGAGATTCGACGACATCGTGCTGCCCGACACGCCCGCCTGCCGCGGCGCGCTGGAGGTGGCCACCCGCTACCAGACACCCTCGCTGCTCAACCACTCGCTGCGTGCGTACCTGTGGGCCGCCGCGTACGCCCAGAGCAGGGCGATCGACTTCGACGCCGAGCTGCTCTACGTGTCGTCCATGCTGCACGACATCGGCCTGGTCGCCGAGTTCGACAGCCACACGGTGCCGTACGAGGAGGCCGGCGGCCACGTGGCCTGGGCCTTCTGCGCGGGGGCCGGCTGGTCGCCCGAGCGCCGGCTGCGCGCCGCCGAGGTGATCATCAGGCACATGTGGGAGGAGGTGCCGGTGGAGGAGGACCCGGAGGGCCACCTGCTGGAGCTCTCCACCGGCATGGACATCTCCGGCCGGCGTACCGAGGACATCCCCGACGGCGTGCGGCGTGAGGTGCTGGAGCGCTACCCGCGGCTGGAGATCGCCAAGGAGTTCGCCGCCTGCATCGCCGACCAGGGCGCGCGCAAGCCGTCGAGCTACGCGGGCCGGTTCGTGCGCGGCGGGATCGCCGACCGCATCGCCGCCAACCCCCTCGACGCCTAGCCCTTGGGCCCGGCGCTCTGCACGACGTCGAAGCTCCACACCTGGGAGTCCGTCGCCGCCGGGCCCTGCCCGTGACCGTGCCCCTGACCCTGCCCCGCGGCGGCCTGGGCGTGGCCGCGCTGGAACGCCTGGCCCTGCTGCCAGGCCTGGAAGTCCTCCTCGCTGCGCCAGCGCGTGTAGACGAGGTACTGGTCGGTGCCCTCGACCGGCCGCAGCAGCTCGAACCACTCGAACCCGTCGGCCGACTCGACCATCCCGGCCCGGCCGGAGAACCGCCGCTCCAGCTCCTCCCGCATCTCGGCGGGCACGGTCAGGACGTTGATCTTCACGATGGACAACGGAGGACCCCTCTCGGCGAAAGCCTTAGCGCACGACCCGCTGCGTCGCAGGTGAGGGCTCCAGGCTAACGCGGGCCACCGCCGGCACGTGATCCCTGTCCAGCGCGTCCCGCAGGTTCGGCAGGGTGACCCGGGACAGGTGCTCGCTCAGCTCGCTCATCGGGGCGGCCTCGTCGGCGGCCACGCGCAGCCGCACCTCCGGGTGGCCGCGCGGGCCGACCAGGTCGGCGTCGGCGTTCAGGACGGCGGGGCTGGCCGCGACGTCGGCGGCGACCGCATGGGCCATCCCGCCCGCGGCGATCTCGGTGACGCCGTCCGGGCCGGCCTCCAGGCGCAGCCGGGTGCGGGCGTCCCTGCGGCCCTGCGCGACCAGCCAGCGCAGGGCCAGCAGCGCGACCAGGACCGACGCCGCGGCCACGGCCCACCACACGGGCGGGCTGTTGCGGGCGAAGAAACCGCGCACGCCCGCGTCCACGATCGGGGTGGACGGCCCCAGCAGCCCGCGGGCCAGCGCCAGCCCGCCGAGCACGGCCAGCACCAGCCCCACCAGGGCCAGCCCCCACCGGTTGCCGCGGCCGGTCTTCCTGTTCATCGGCGCTCCTTGACGTTGACCGCCACCCGGTACGGCTCCACCGGGTCCAGCCCGGCGAGCCTGGTGAGGACGGCTTCGCGCACCGCCCGGCCGAAGCCCTCGTCGTCCCAGCCGGACGTGGCGGGGGTGACGGCGACCGTGTGGCCGCGCAGGCTGGCGTGCGCCGAGCGCACCCCGGGCACCTCCTCGGCGGCGTGCTCCAGAGCCCTGGTGAAGCTCTTGGGACGCACGCCGATGATCAGGTCGGGGTCGCCGGTCCGCACGGGGACCATCCGCGGCCGTCCCGGCACCAGGGCCGTGACCAGCAGCGCCAGGCCCACCAGCGCCACGATCGCGGCCCCGGTCAGGAACAGCGGGTCGGACCACGGCGTCGTGGTCGCCCACGCCAGCATCCGGTCGTAGGGCAGCCATCGCAACGGGCTGCCGGCCAGCGCGGAGATCGTCTCGGCGGCGACCAGCAGCCCCAGCAGCGTGAGCAGGACGGCGACCACGATGGCGGGCACCCGGCGCTGCGGCCGGAACGCGCGCACCGCGGCCCGGTCGGCGCCCTTGTCCCGCGGCGGCGCGGCCCCCGGCTCCCCCGCTCCCACCGGGACGGCCCCCCGCGCCTCCTCGGGCTCCCCGGACGGGAGAGGGCGGGTCATGCCGGGCCTCCCGCCAGATCGGTCATGATCACGTCGAGGCGGGTGACGTCGAGGCCGGTCTGCATGGCCACCCGGTTGCGCACGTGCTCCCGCAGCCGCGCGGCCACGGCGTGCAGCGGGGCCGGGTAGGCGACGGTCACGTCCAGCTTCAGGGTGGCCCGCTCGCCGCGCACCTCGGCGCTGGACGAATGCGTCCACGGCGCCCCGCCCAGCCGCACGTCGAGCACCTCGGGCACCTCCCGCGCCGCGCAGCAGGCGATCTTGGCGACCACCCGCTCGGCAACCTCCGTACGGCCCCGCCGCTCGGGCTCGGCCGCCGGCGCGAGCCGCTGCCGGGGAACCGTGACGTGGGGAGTGGTGGTCATCGCCGCCTCGCGGTCAGGCCGGACAGGTTCACCTCGCCGGTCTCGGCGACCTTGCCGACCAGGAAGCCGACCGCGCCGAGCACGAGGACGAGCAGGAATGCGCCGAGGCCGCCGAAGGCCCCCGCGAGTCCGAGGATGATGCCGACCGCCATGCCGATGACCGGCAGCCAAGGGACGTTGCTCATGATTCCTCCACGTCGTCGATCACGTGTCGATCACGTGTCGATCACGTCGTCGATGCGTACGTTGACGGGACGCCCGCCGCCCGGCTCCCACACCGCCCGGCGGACGTCCTCGGCGGTCTCGGGCAGCGGCCGTTCCAGGGTCGCCACGATGGCGATCTCCACCGTGTCCCCGTCGGCCGAGACGCCCATCACCCGGGCCCCGGGCAGGTACGTCGCCACCGTCCCGAACGGGCCGCCGGACAGCCCCGCCACCCCCGGGCAGGCCCGTACGAGCTCGGCCAGCGTCTCGGCCTCCGCCTTGGCGTCGGCGTCGGCGTCGTCCCGCGTGTAGGCGGTGGCGCCGGGCCCGGTCATTGGACCCGGGGCTCCGGCTGCTCGGCGTCCTCGCCCCTGCCGCGGTCCCTGTCGCGGTCCTGGCCGGGCAGGTGCACGTCGTCCACCCTGATGTTGACCTCGGTCACCTCCAGGCCGCACATGCGCTCGACCGCCGCGATGACGTTCCTGCGCACGGCCGCGGCCAGGTCGGGGATGGCGGTGCCGTACTCGGCGACCAGGTCCATGTCCACGGCCGCCTGGCGCTCGCCGACCTCGACCGAGACGCCCTGAGCGACGCTGCGCTCACCGCCGACCATCCCGCGCACGTTGCCGAGCGCCCTGGCGGCGCCGCCGCCCATGGCGTACACGCCGGAGACCTCGCGTGCGGCCAGTCCGGCGATCTTGGCGACGACGACGTCGTCGATGCTCGTCGTGCCCTTGTCGGTGACCAGCGAAGTCGCCGGCCCGCCCTCCTGCGTTCTGGCCCGCGGTACGGCAGAAGTCTGGTTGACCATCGTGTCCGGCACGTTCCGTCACCCCCGTAGAAGTCTCTGATAAGCAGAGATATCCGCCCAACAACCGCCGATGCGCTACAAAACGGACTCTGGGGCCATTTATGGAGAGTTCCTGACTTTTTTGGCGGTGGGCGGACCCCTCCGGCGGCGGCGATAGCCTTGTCAGGTGCGTATAGCGAGGTTCTCCACAGGCGAAGGCGTGTCGTTCGGCGTGGTCGAAGGCGGCCCTGGAGAGGAGTTCGTCTCCACGGTCTCCGGCCATCCGTTCGGCCAGGTGCAGTTCACCGGCGAGCGCTTCCCGCTGTCCCAGGTGAAGCTGCTGGCCCCGATGCTGCCGAGCAAGGTCGTCGCCATCGGCAGGAACTACGCCGAGCACGCCCGCGAGATGGGCAACGAGGTGCCCGACGAGCCGCTCATCTTCATGAAGCCGTCCACGTCGGTGATCGGCCACGGCGAGGCCATCGCCTACCCGACCTCGCTGTCCGACCGGGTCGACTACGAGGGCGAGCTGGCCGTGGTGATCGGCAGGCTCTGTCGCGACGTGCCCGTCGACCGGGTCAAGGACGTCATCTTCGGCTACACCTGCGCCAACGACGTCACCGCCCGCGACCTGCAGAAGAAGGACGTGCAGTTCACCCGGGCCAAGAGCTTCGACACGTTCTGCCCGCTCGGGCCCTGGATCCAGACCGATCTCGACGCGAGCGACCTCGCGCTGACCACCACGGTCAACGGCGAGATCCGGCAGAGCGGCCGCACCAGCCAGCTCATCAACGACATCCCCGCGCTGGTCGCCTACGTCAGCGCCGTCATGACGCTGATCCCCGGCGACGTCATCCTGACCGGCACCCCGGCGGGCATCGGCCCGCTGGAGATCGGCGACGAGGTCAGCGTCGGCATCGAAGGCATCGGCACTCTCACGAACAAGGTGGTCTCCCGTGACTGATCTACGGGTGCGTTTCGCCCCGTCCCCGACCGGCATGTTCCACGTCGGCGGCGCCCGCACGGCGCTGTTCAACTGGGCCCTCGCCGAACAGTCCGGCGGCCGCTTCGTCCTGCGCGTCGAGGACACCGACGCCACGCGCAACCGTCCGGAGTGGACCGAGGGCATCATCTCGGCGCTCGACTGGATCGGCATCAACGGCACCAACCCGGTGTTCGAGGGCCCCTACTTCCAGTCGGCCTACGAGCCGCAGCACCGCGAGGCCGTGGCCAAGCTGCTGGCCGACGGCAGGGCGTACCACTGCGACTGCACCCGCGAGACCCTGGTGGCCCGCACCGGCTCCGAGCACAAGGGCTACGACGGGTTCTGCCGCGAGCGCGGCCTGAGCGAGGGCGCGGTACGCTTCCGCACCCCCGACGAGGGCGTCACCCTCGTCGAAGACCTGATCAGGGGCAACGTCGAGTTCCCCAACGAGGCCCAGGAAGACTTCGTGATCGCCCGCACCGACGGCTCGCCGCTCTACGTGCTGGCCAACGCCGTCGACGACATCACCCAGGGCATCACGCACGTCGTGCGCGGCGAGGAGCACCTGGGCAACGCCGCCAAGCAGGTGCTGCTGTGGCCGGCGCTCGGCGCCAACCCGCCGGTCTGGGCCCACCTGCCGGTGATCGTCAACGAGCAGCGCAAGAAGTTGTCCAAGCGCCGCGACAAGGTGGCCCTGGAGGACTACCGCGACGAGGGCTACCTCGCCGAGGCCATGGTCAACTATCTGATGCTGCTCGGCTGGGGCCCCGGCGAGGACCGCGAGATCATGCCGTGGGCGGAGATGGTCCCGCTGTTCAGGCTGGAGGACGTCAACTCCGCCAGCGCCTTCTTCGACGAGAAGAAGCTGCGGGCCTTCAACGGCGAGTACATCAGGGCCCTGCCGCTGGAGACCTTCGAGGAGCGCTGCTCGCCCTACCTCGACCCCACCTGGGACCGCGAGCTGTTCAGCAAGGTCGCGGCGCTGGCCCAGACCCGCATCGGCGTGCTGTCGGAGATCCGGCAGAACGTCGACTTCCTCTTCCTCGGCGAGCCCGTCTTCGACCAGCCGTCCTGGGACAAGGCGATGAAGAACTCCCCGGTGGAGATCCTCGACGGCTATCTCGACCGCCTCCGGACGGTCGCCTGGGACCCTGAGTCGCTCAAGGAGGCCCTGGAGGAGGTCGGCGCGCCGCTCGGGCTCAAGCTGGGCAAGACCCAGGCCCCCGTGCGCGTGGCGATCACCGGCCGGACGGTGGGCCTGCCGCTGTTCGAGTCGATCGAGGTGCTCGGGCGCGAGCGCTCCATGGAGCGGATCCGAGCGGCGCTAGCGCGCCTGCGAGGCTGAGCGACGACCCGACGGCCATCGACAGCCACACCCCCGTGACACCGAGCCACGAGCTCAGCAGATAGGCGAGGGGCAGCTGCACCGCGAAGCCCGCCAGCGTGGCGGCGAGCAGGCGGCTGCCCCTTCCGCTCGCCTGGAGCACCCCGCCGACGGCGATCAGCCCGCCGAACGGCACCAGGTAGAGCGCCATCCAGCGCAGGAAGCCCACGGCCACCGCCGGGTCGTCGGTGAACAGCCCGGCCGCGGGCACGGCCACCAGGTTGAGCACGACCGCGACCGCCGCCCCCGTCACCAGCCCGAGCCGCAGCGGTGACCCGACCGGCTCCGACCGCGCGGTACGGATCATCGCCGCCTGGCGCAGCGCGTAGAAGACCATGACCCCGGCCAGCATGATCTTCTGGCCGATGCCGTACCCGGCGACCTCGGCCGTGCCGGACCCGGCCACGATCTCCACCAGCGCCATCCCCACCAGGGAGCGGGCCAGGAAGTCGCCCGACATGGGCAGGCCCGTCCGCAGCACCTCGCCGGCGAGCAGGCCGTCGCCGCCGGCGGCGCGGAGCCGTACGAGGGAGGTCGCGGCCACCCCGAGCGTGACCAGCCGCGCCGCCACGGTGGCCAGCGCGGCCCCCTGGACGCCCAGGTCGAGGCCGTAGATGAACAGCGGGTCCAGGACGACCACCAGGGCGTTGCAGATCAGCGCGTTCCGCATGGGGGTCTTCGTGTTGCCCAGCCCCTTGAGGATGCCGTCCACGACGGTCTGGGCGAAGAACACCGGCAGCCCGGCCAGGGAGATCAGGAAGAAGCCGGCCGTCAGCCCGGGATCGTCGGTGAACAGGGCCGCCAGCGGCTCGCGCAGCAACACGCCGGGGACGGCGACGGCGACCGAGAACGCGGCCCACAACACCCAGCCCGTCCTGATCACCGGTCCGATCGGCGCGTGCCCGTCCCGCCGCCCGATCAGCACGGTCACCCCCGTCGGGACGGCCAGGAACAGCCCGTAGGCCAGGTATTCGGCCGTGGTGCCCACGGTGACGGCCGCGAGGGCGCCCTCCCCGAGCCCCGAGACCCACAGCAGGTCGATCACCCCCACCGCGACCACGGCGGTGAGCAGCTCCACGTAGATGGGGAGAGCCAGCCTGAACATGCGTACCTCGTTTCGTTGTACCTCGTTTAGAGGTATAGCGTTACGATGCACGACATGGCAAGCGGCGGGGATCTGTCCCTCACCATCCTGGGATTCCTGAACGAACGTCCGATGCACGGCTACGAGCTCAAGGCCCGCCTGACCGCGCTCACCGGCCACCTCCGCCCGGTCAGCGACGGAGCCCTCTACCCCGCCATATCGAGACTGGAGAGCAAGGGCCTGGTCGAGCGGCACGAGGAGGCGGGCGCGGCGGCGGCCCGCAGGCAGGTGCTCACGCTCACCGGCAAGGGCCGCGAGGAGCTGCTGCGGCGGCTGCGCGAGCCGAGCGAGCTCGACGTCAGCGACCAGACGCGCTTCTTCGCCCTGCTGACGTTCCTGTCGGCGCTGCCCGACCCCGCCGACCGGTCACGGGTGCTGCGCCGCCGGCTGGCCTTCCTGGAGGCCCCGGCGAGCTTCTTCTACGAGGACGGCCGGCCGGTCCGGATCAAGGACGAGCCCGACCCGTACCGGCGGGGGATGCTGGAGATCGCCCGCGCGTCGAGCCGGGCGGAGAAGGAATGGCTCCGGCAGCGCATCGAGGAGCTGCCGGAGCCGTAGGGAAAGCCTCATCGGGGGAGGCGGGGGAGTCTGGGGGGCGGGGGAGCGGCGGTCAGTCGAGGCCGCGGCGGGCCAGCAGCGGCCCGATGCCCGGCTCGCGCCCGCGGAAGTTGCGGAAGGCGGTCAGCGGGTCGATGCTGCCGCCCCTGGAGAGCAGCTCGCGGCGGAAGTGGTCGCCGTTCGCCCTGGTCAGGCCGCCGTTCTCCTTGAACCACTCCACGCTCTCCGCGTCGAGCACCTCGCTCCAGATGTAGGAGTAGTAGCCGGCGCTGTAGCCGCCCGAGAAGATGTGGGCGAAGTAGTTCGTCCGGTAACGCGGGCGCACGAGCCGCACGTCGATCCCGGCCGCCTCCAGGGCCCGCTGCTCGAACGCCTGCGCGTCGGCCACCTGCTCGCCGGGCGCCAGCCGGTGCCAGGCCCAGTCGAGCAGCGTGGCCGCCAGGTACTCCACCGTCGCGAAGCCCTGGTTGAACTTCTCGGCCGCGTTGAGCTTGTCCACCAGCTCGGCGGGCATCGGCTCGCCCGTCTCGTGGTGCTTGGCGTAGTTGGCCAGGACCTCCGGCCAGGTCACCCACATCTCGTTGACCTGCGAGGGGTACTCGACGAAGTCGCGCGGCACGCTGGTGCCCGACACGCGCGGGAAGCGCACCTGCGAGAACAGCCCGTGCAGCGCGTGGCCGAACTCGTGGAAGGCGGTGTTCACCTCGTCGTACGTCAGCAGCGTCGGCCCCGAGGCCGGCTTGGTGATGTTGAGGTTGTTCATGACCACCGGCAGCTCGCCGAACAGGTGCGACTGGTCGACCAGGTTGTTCATCCACGCCCCGCCGCGCTTGTTCGCCCTGGCGTAGGGGTCGAGCAGGAACAGGCCGAGCGCGCCGCCGTCCTCGTCGAACACCTCGAAGACGGTCACGTCGGGGTGGTAGCCGCGCAGGTCGGGCCGCTCGGTGAAGGTGATGCCGTAGAGCTTGGTGGCGGCGAAGAAGACGCCGTCCCTGATGACCCGGTTCAGCTCGAAGTAGGGGCGCATGGCGTCGGCGTCGAAGTCGTAGCGGGCCAGCCGCACCTTCTCCGAGTAGTACGACCAGTCCCACGGCTCGATCTCGAACCCGGCCTGCTCGGTCAGCGCCTCGGCCTCCTTGCCGGCGTTGCGCACCGCCGGGCCGACGAGCTGGCCGAGCATCTCCTCGACCGCCTCGACGGTCTTGGCCGTCTGGTCGGCCACCGAGTAGGCGGCGTGGTCGGGGAAGCCGAGCAGCGCGGCCCGCTCGGCCCGCAGCGTGGCCATCCTGGCGGCCCGGCCGAAGTTGCCGGGGGCGCGGCCGACGCTCCGCTCGTACAGGCGGCGGCGCACGTCCCGGTCGGTGAGCTGGGCCAGGCCGGGCTGGTTGGTGAAGTTCAGCAGCGGCAGGACGTACGTGCCGTCGTCCTGGCGCAGGGACTCGATCCTCGCCTCGTCGAAGCCGTCGAGCTCCTTGGGGTCGGTGAGGACCAGGGCCTCCTCGGTGGACGCCTTGAGCAGGGTCTGCGCGAACTCGGTCGACAGCTTCGACAGCTCGCCGTTGAGCTCGCGCAGCCGGTCCTGCTCCGGCTCCGACAGGTCGGCGCCGGCCCGGACGAAGTCCTCCCGGTACTTCTCCAGCAGCCACGCCTCCTCGGCGTCGGACGTGCCGACCTGCTTGATCCGCGCCCACAGCGCCCGGTTGAGGCGGATCGCGTCGTTGTGCGCGGTCAGCTTCGGGGAGATCTCCTTCTCGATCTCCATGATCCCGTCGCTGGAGTTGGACGCGGCCATGCTGAAGAAGACCGTGGCCGTGCGGTCGAGGATCCGCCCCGAACGCTCCAGGGCCGCGATCGTGTTGTCGAAGGTGGGCGGCTCGGTGTTGTTCGCGATCGCGTCGACCTCGGCCAGGTGCTCGGCCATGCCGCGCTCGAACGCGGGCAGGTAGTGCTCCTCGCGGACGTCCGCGAACGGCGGCAGCTGGTACGGCAGGCTACTAGGGGCGAAGAACGGGTTCTCGGCCAACGCTTGGGCTCCTCCACGTGGTGTTTTGTCCTCTTCAGCTTGGCACGTCAGAGCCCGTGCCGCAGGCGGCCGGACGCCGCTTCGGCAATCGTTTTGGTCTTACCCCCCGAGCTGGGCTATTCTTTCGGACGTCGCCAAGCGCGCTCCGAGAAGGGGTTCGCAGCGGTGGGGTATGGTGTAATTGGCAGCACGACTGATTCTGGTTCAGTTAGTCTAGGTTCGAGTCCTGGTACCCCAGCAAGTCAACGAAACGGATATCTCTCTGAGAGACATCCGTTTTTTCGTGTCGGCGGTCAGTCGGATCGCCAGGCCGTCCAGGATCTCGCTGATCCTCCGGCGGTCCGCGACCGTGTTGCCCGGGGTGGCCACGGCCGCCTTCCTGATCAGATGGTCCCGTGTGCCTGATGTGCGTCCGCGCGTCCGCGTCGGACACGCCGACGTCCCCAGGACGGCCCTGACCCTGTCGTACGCGGACGAAGTCGTCATGCTGGACATCCGTGTGACGGCGGGTGCGGTTTCGTTCCGCAGGAGGCTGTTGAGGGCTTCGGGGCGGAAGGCGTGCCCGGAGGCCGGCGGGCTGGACGGAGATCGCGGGCGAGGCGGCCGACGTCATGCCCGCGCTCGACGTGGGGCCGGCCGGTTGCACGCCCGCCGGGAGGAGCCGGCACGTGCGGTGCGGGCCACGAATGAGCGGTGCGGGTCGCGTACGAGCGGTGCGGGCCGCGTACGAGGGGAGGCCGCGCCCCCGTGGCCTTCCGTCGCGGGCTGCTCGGCGGGAGGTCGCGCCGCCGTCGTGGCCTTCCGTTGCCGGGTGCTCGGCGGGTAGCCTCCCTCGCCTCATGGAGGAATTCCGCATGCGCGAGGGCGGCCTCGCTCGTTTCGTCGCGCCGTTCGCCGCGCCGCTGGCGCTCTTCTTCGCCGTCTGCCTGCTGCTCGGGGCCGTCTTCACCGGCAGCTCGGCGCTGGGCGTCCTGGTCGGCGCGCTCGCCACGGCGGCGCTGACCGGCGTGCTCGTCGTCAAGCACCGCCGTCTGGTCGCGGGCACGGTGGTGCGCTTCTCGCCGGAGGGCGTGGAGCTGGCCGACGCCCGGGGCTTCCAGGTGCGCCTGCGCTGGCCCGACATCACCCGGATCGGCGTGGTGGACACCCAGCCGGCCGACCCGCGGCTCCTTGGCCGGTCCGGCGGCGTACGCGTACGCGTCCAGGCGCTGCGGTCGGTGGGGCTGGTCGGGTGGGGCGAACGCGCGCTCCCGCCGCAGGCGCCGCGGTGGATGCGCGAGCGCCTGGCTCGGGTGCCCGCCGACCCCGTCACCGGACGGCCCGAGGTCGCGATCCCGCTCGGCGAGATCGACCCGCTGTGGGAACGGGGGCCGATGGGCGACTGGGTCCGCCGCCACAGGCCCGATCTCATGCGCTGATAAGCGGTTTGGTTGTGGTCTGCGGGGTGCGGTAGAGTTACCTGCGTCGCCGGGGAGACCCGGCACACCAGCTTGTGGACAAGGTCCCGTCGTCTAGTGGCCCAGGACGCCGCCCTCTCAAGGCGGTAGCGCCGGTTCGAATCCGGTCGGGACTACCACGATCACAAGCTGTGCGAAGGTCCCGTCGTCTAGTGGCCCAGGACGCCGCCCTCTCAAGGCGGTAGCGCCGGTTCGAATCCGGTCGGGACTACGTTCACCCAAACGCTCCGGTGCGTCAAGCATCGGGGCGTTTTTCGCGTTCTACGGGCTGCCGCGGCCGAGAATGGCCTGCGCACGGAACAGGGCCCCGCGCGGTTCGCGCGGGGCCCTGGCCGGGGTGCGATCAGGCCGAGGAGCGGGCCTTGAACAGGGCGCGGCGGGCCGCCTTGGCGATCTGCTTGTCGGGGTGGACCTGGGAGATCAGATCCAGCAGCTCCTCGACGTGCGCGTGCGGGATCTTCCAGATCACCTCGAGAAGCCCGCTGACCATGTCGGGCCCGATGTCCTGCAAACTGCTGACGAACTCCGAACGCCCCAGCCCGGCCGAGATCGTCCACATGTCGAGGATCAGCCAGTGGGTGTCGTCCTGGGTGGGCTCGGGCGCCCCCTCGACCCCGAGCTGGCTCAGGTGCGTCGCCGCGTACGGCCGCAGGGACGGCTGCTTGAGCGCCGCCTGCCAGGCTGGGACGGCGGCCTCGCCCAGCGTGCCCACCACGCTGGCCGCCTGCACCCGGATCAGGGCGTCGCTCTCGTCCTCGGCCGCCGCTTCGAGCAGCTCCTCGGCGGCCTTGGCCGGCTCCCTGAGCCGCATCCAGGCGGCGAACTCGGCGTCGGCCTCGTCCTCGGGCAGCTCGGCGCTCAGCGCGAGCAGCTCGTGGGCGCTCATCGACTCGATCGCGGGCCGGGCGTCGACCTCGATGTCGGCGTCGTCCACCAGGTGGACGACGCCCTCGGTGCCCAGCGGGGTGAGGCGCACGGTCGTGCCCTCGACCTCGACCATGCCGTAGCCGGTCAGCCAGTCGATGGCGGGGGCCAGCGGGTCGCCGGCCGCCTCCCAGGCGTCGCCGCCCAGCTCGTCGAGGTCGGCGGCGGCCTCGGCCAGGTCGCGGGCCAGGTCGTCGCGCTCGCGCGAGCCGCCGGCCAGCAGCAGCCTGACCAGCAGGCCCCGGGTGAGGCCGGCCAGCGCCATCGTCAGGTCGTCGTCGTCGAGCTCGGGGTCGCCGTAGTCGACCGAGTGCAGGCCGAGCATCCAGGCGTCGAGGACGTCCTCGTCGTCGTCGAACGGCCACTCGGAGGTGTCGTCCTGGACGGCCACGGTGTTGCCCTCGCCCGGTTCGAGGAACTCCAGGTCGACGGCGAGGTTCCAGATGTTCCAGAGTTGCGGGACCGCCTCGGCCACCGGGCCGTCGGTCTCGGGCCTGGGCAGGCCGACGGCGGCCAGCGCCTCCTCCACCTCGGCGTCGGTGAGCAGGGTGTCCTCGCCGACGCGGCGGCCGGAGCCGACCCACAGCGCCAGGTCGCGGGCCTTGGCGACCAGCGGGGCCTGGCGGGCGGCCGCGGCCAGCTCGGAGTCGGGGCGCAGCCTGATCGTGTCGAGCTCGGCCAGCTCGTCGGCGAACGCCTCGAAGTCGCCGAGGTCGCCGGTCTCGTCCTCCTCGTCGTCACCCGCGCCGTCGTCGTCGAGCAGGTCTTCCATGAGTTCGACGAACTCGTCCTCGACGTCGTCGAGCTCGGCCTGCAGGTCGGCGAGGGAGTCGGAGCCCTTGGCGAGCCTGCCGGTCTGGGAGAGGAACGTCAGGTACGCGTCGACGGCGGGCAGCATGCCGTCGGCGGCGGCGTCGGGATCCTCCACGACCTTCGGCATGCGGTCGAGCAGCAGGTTGCGCAGGTCGGCACGCTTCCACGTGCCGAGGTCCTGCGAGAAGGCGAGACGGTGCCAGAGTGCGGCAGGCCCCACGAGCTCGGGGTCGCTGTCGGGCGCGTTGGAACGCGCCCACATGATGAACTCTTCGAGCAGGGGTCGCAGCTCAGTGGCGGCTACCTCGATGCGATCTGTCACGCACTCAGGCTAGTGCGCCCGCGAGGCAGTCGGCCCCCGAAATACGAGCTTTCGCCGATCATGACGTGCGGCGCATGGCCTCGGTGATGCGTTCGGCGGCCGCCATGACGGGCACGGCGTGCAACCGGCCGGGCGCCCGGGTGAGCCGCTCGATGGGCCCGGAGACCGAGACGGACGCGATCACCTTGCCTCCGCTGCCCCTTATGGGGGCGGACACGCTGGCCACGCCCTGCTCGCGCTCGCCGACGCTGTGGGCCCACCCGCGGCGGCGCACGGAGGCGAGGGTGGCGGCGGTGAACTTGGCGCCGCGCAGGCCCCTGTGCAGCCGGTCGGGCTCCTCCCAGGCCAGCAGGATCTGGGCCGCCGAGCCCGCCGTCATGGGCAGCGCCGAGCCAACCGGGACGGTGTCGCGCAGGCCGCTGGCCCGCTCGGCCGCCGCCACGCACACCCGTTCGTCACCCTGGCGCCGGTAGAGTTGCGCGCTCTCGCCGGTCAGGTCGCGCAGCTGCATCAGCACGGGCGAGGCCACCGCGAGCAGCCGGTCCTCGCCGGCCGCCGTGGACAACTCCGCGAGCCGCGGCCCGAGCACGAATCTGCCCTGGGTGTCGCGGCTCACGATGCGGTGGTGCTCAAGTGCGACGGCCAGCCGGTGGGCCGTGGGGCGGGCCAGGCCGGTGGCCTGGACGAGCTGAGCCAGGGAAGCGGGACCCGCTTCGAGGGCATTGAGTACAAGAACGGCCTTGTCGAGTACTCCGACTCCGCTAGAGTTGTCCATACACCGATACTGCCGTCTCGACATATGAGAAAGCAAGTCGGAGGCAATCTCAAGGAGGAGATCATGGGCCGCACACTGGCCGAGAAGGTCTGGGAGCAGCACGTCGTCCGCCGTGCGGAGGGCGAACCCGACCTGCTCTACATCGACCTGCACCTCATTCACGAGGTGACCAGTCCGCAGGCGTTCGACGGGCTCCGTCTCGCCGGCCGGAAGGTGCGCAGGCCCGATCTCACCATCGCCACCGAGGACCACAACGTCCCGACCGTGCTCGGCCCGATCTCCGACCCCGTCTCCAAGGCCCAGGTCGAGACGCTGCGCAAGAACGCCGCCGAGTTCGGCATCAGGCTGCACCCGATGGGCGACGCCGGCCAGGGCGTGGTGCACATCATCGGCCCGCAGTTCGGCCTGACCCAGCCGGGCATGACGATCGTGTGCGGCGACTCCCACACCTCCACCCACGGCGCCTTCGGCGGCATCGCGTTCGGCATCGGCACCTCCGAGGTCGAGCACGTGCTGGCCACCCAGACGCTGCCCGCCTACCGGCCGAAGACGATGGCCATCGAGGTCTCGGGCGAGCTGCCCGCCGGCGTCACGGCCAAAGACCTGATCCTGGCGATCATCGCCAAGATCGGCACCGGCGGCGGCCAGGGCTACATCGTCGAGTACCGCGGCGAGGCCGTGCGCAAGCTCTCCATGGAGGGCCGCATGACCGTCTGCAACATGTCCATCGAGGCGGGCGCCCGCGCCGGCGTGATCGCCCCGGACGAGACCACGTTCGCCTACCTCAAGGGCCGCCCGCACGCCCCCGAGGGCGAGCTGTGGGACCAGGCCGTCGAGTACTGGAAGTCGCTGCGCACCGACGACGACGCCGTGTTCGACAAGGTCGTGGAGATCGACGCCTCGACGCTGACCCCGTACGTCACGTGGGGCACCAACCCCGGCCAGGGCCTGCCGCTGGGCGAGTCCGTGCCGAGCCCCGACAGCTTCGCCGACCCGGTCGAGCGCTCGGCCGCCGAGCGCGCGCTGGAGTACATGGGCCTGACCGCGGGCACGCCGCTGCGCGAGATCGAGGTCGACACCGTGTTCGTCGGCTCGTGCACCAACGGCCGCATCGAGGACCTGCGCTCGGCCGCCGAGATCCTGCGCGGCCGCCAGGTCCGCACCCGCACGCTGATCGTGCCCGGGTCGATGCTGGTCAAGCTCCAGGCCGAGCAGGAGGGCCTGCACGAGGTGTTCAAGGCCGCCGGCGCCGAGTGGCGCGAGGCCGGCTGCTCGATGTGCCTGGGCATGAACCCCGACACGCTCAAGCCCGGCGAGCGCAGCGCCTCCACCTCCAACCGCAACTTCGAGGGCCGCCAGGGCAAGGGCGGCCGCACCCACCTGGTGTCGCCGCAGGTCGCCGCCGCGACCGCGGTCACCGGCCGCCTGACCGCCCCCGCCGACCTGTAAGGGAGAACCAGACCGATGGACGCCTTCACCACCCACACCGGTACGGCGGTGCCGCTGCGCCGCAGCAACGTCGACACCGACCAGATCATCCCGGCCGTCTGGCTCAAGCAGGTCAGCCGCACCGGCTTCGAGAAGGGCCTGTTCGCCGCCTGGCGCGAGGACCCGACGTTCGTCCTGAACGACCCCTCCTACGAGGGCGGCTCGATCCTGGTCTCCGGCCCCGACTTCGGCACCGGCTCCTCCCGCGAGCACGCCGTGTGGGCCCTGCAGCAGTACGGCTTCCGCGCCGTGATCGCCGCCCGGTTCGGCGACATCTTCCGCAACAACTCCACCAAGATGGGCCTGCTGCCGGTCGTCCTGCCCGCCGAGAAGGTGGAGGCCCTGCAGGCGGCCGTCGAGGCCGACCCGAAGCTGCAGGTGACCGTCGACCTGCTGGAACGCCAGGTCCGCTGGGCCGATGAGGTCGTGCCGTTCGAGATCGACGACTACACCCGCTGGCGCCTCACCGAGGGCCTGGACGACATCGGCCTGACCCTGCGTCACGCCGACGACGTGGCCGCGTACGAGAATGGTCGGCAGCCATGGCTGCCGACGACCGTCTAGAGGACGACGAACTGGCGCGGCGGTTGCGCGAGGCGCACCGCCGCGTCCGCCTGCTCCCCGCCGCCGACAAGGAACGGGCGGCCCGCCGATACCTGTCCATCTGCGATCTCGCCAAGCGCGATCCGGAAAGGGCGGCCGCCCGGCTCGACGCCTTTCTGGGCGCTCTCGACACGCCACGCGAGGGGGAAAACACGCAGGGTGATTGAGTTCCCCCGCGATCCCGCCTACTTTCGAGCGCGTAAGGGGTTTCTACGTCGAACTCGAGAGCTGGAACCCCGAGCCGTCACTGGGGGAGCAGGACTTTCATGAACAAGCGAGAGCTCGTCGACGCCATCACCGATCGGGTGGGCGACAAAAGGACGGCCACCGAGGCCGTCAACGCGGTCATCGAGGCCATCCAGAAGGCCGTGGCGAGCGGGGACAAGGTCTCCATCACGGGCTTCGGCGCGTTCGAGATGGTGAACAAGCCCGCCCGCACTGCCAGGAACCCGTCGACCGGCGCCGAGATCAAGGTCGCCGAGAGCTGGGCGCCCAAGTTCCGTCCCGGCTCCGAATTCAAGGACCTGGTGAACGAGGGCGGCAAGCAGGTCGGCAAGAAGAAATAGTCTCAGCGGACATCACGCCCGGGCGGCCCACGCCCGGGCGTTCGCTGTTTTCCGGGACCGCGTCGTCATTCGGGCGCGGGAATGGGGAACGTCGACAGCGTGATGTAGGTGATCTGCCCGCCGTCGGTCGCCAGGTTCACCCGCTGCCCCGTGCGCAGCAGCAGCAGCGGCCCCGCGTCGAAGGCGCGCGTGCCGAACTCCAGCACCGTCCCGTCGTCGAGGAAGACCGAGCCGGAACGGGTGACCTCGTCGAAGCTGCGTACCGTCGCCTGCACGCCCTCCAGCCTAAGCCGACCGCCGCCCGGCGGGCGAGAGGCGGCCCGCGGGGTCACGCCCCCGGCCACAGGTCGGCGACCACCGCCGCCGTGTGCCGCCCCAGGCCCAGGGCGAGCGCCGCGCGCAGGTCGTCGGGGGTGTCCACGTCCCGCCGCAGCGAGTCGATGCCCGGCACGCACAGCTCCTTCGCGCCGCCGGCCAGGTGCCTGGCCCGCGACTCGCCGCCGAACCGCGGCGTGAACGGCCGCCCGGCGAGCACGCCGTAGAACGTCGTGCCGACCTCCTGGGCGTCCGGCACGAACGACTGGTCGAACTCGGCCGCCGCGGCCAGCGCCGTCGCCAGCTCCGCCGGTCGCAGGGCCGGCAGATCGGCCTGGAGGGCGCCCACCGCCTCGCCGGGCGCGACGCGTACGGCATGGGCCGCGCCCGTGCGCAACGCGGTGTTGAGCCCGCGGTCGGGATCGTGCACCACCTGCGCGCCCAGCGCCCCCAGCGGCCCCGCCGCGGCCGGATCGGCGGTCACCACGATCACCCGCGCCACCGCCGGGCAGGCCAGCGCCGCGGCCACGGTGTCGCAGGCCACGGCCACGGCCAGCCGCGTACGGTGGGGACCCGTCGCGGCCGCCAGCCGGGTCTTCGCCGCGACCAGCGTCTTCACCGGAATGACCAGAGACCAGCGGTTGCTCATAGGCTTAAGCATCTCGCCTCGACATCCCACGCGGCCAACCGGGAGACTTGGGGCGCAAACCGTACGGGTTGGAGGAGACCATGAGCCGCCCCACGCGACCTTCGCGTTTCTGGGAGTCATTCGCCGTAGCGGTGGTGAAGCCGCTGTCGTGGCTCCTGGTCAAGAAGGACTGGCGCAACGGCGAGCGCCTTCCGCGCACCGGCGGCATCATCATCGCGGCCAACCACCTGTCCTGGAGCGATCCCGTCCTGCTGTCGCACTTCCTGTTCAACAACGGGCGCTGGCCGGTCATCCTGGCCAAGGCCGCGCTGTTCAAGGTGCCCTTCCTGGGCCGGGCGCTCAACGGCCTGCTGGTCATCCCGGTCGAGCGGGGCAGCAGCGAGGCGGCCAGGTCGCTCAGCTCGTCGGCCCAGCGGCTGCGCGACGGCGCGGCCATCCTGTTCTACCCCGAGGGCACCTGCACCCGCGATCCCGAGCTGTGGCCCATGGTGGGCAAGACCGGCGCCGCCCGGCTGGCGCTGGAGAGCGGCGCGCAGGTCATCCCCATCGCCCACTGGGGCGCCCACGAGCTGCTCCCGTACGGCGCCAAGAGACCCAGGCTGTTCCCGCGCAAGACCTTCCACGTCACCGTCGGCCCGCCGGTCGACCTGTCCAAGTACGAGGGGCAGCCCCTGCGCGCGAGCGTGCTGCGCGAGGCGACCGCCGACATCATGGCCGCCATCACCGAGCAGCTGACCGAGCTGCGCGGCGAGAAGGCCCCGGAAACTCCCTACGATCCCGCCAGGCGGTGATGGCATGACAAAGGCAGCCGTTCTCGGCACGGGCTCGTGGGGCACCACGTTCGCCATGGTCCTCGCCGAGGCGGGCAACGAGGTCACGCTGTGGGGGCGCAGGCCGGAGCTGGTCGAGGCGATCGACAAGGACCACGCCAACCCCGACTACCTGCCCGGCGTGCGGCTGCCCGAGGCGCTGCGCGCCACCACCGACCCCGTGCGCGCGCTCGACGGCGCCGACTTCGTGGTGCTGGCCGTGCCCTCGCAGATGTTGCGGCCGAACCTGACCGCCTGGCGCGAGCACATCCCGCCGGACGCGGTCCTGGTCAGCCTCATGAAGGGCGTCGAGCTGGGCACGACCAAGCGCATGAGCGAGGTGATCCGCGAGGTCGCCGAGGTGCCCGAGGAGCGGGTCGCGGTGGTGTCCGGGCCCAACCTGGCCAAGGAGATCGCCCACCGCCAGCCCGCCGCCACGGTCGTCGCCTGCACCGACGAGTCGGTCGCCGAACGCCTCCAGGCCGCCTGCCACCTGCCGCCGTGGTTCCGGCCGTACACCAACACCGACGTGGTCGGGGTCGAGCTGGGCGGCGCGGTGAAGAACGTGATCGCGCTGGCCGTGGGCGTCTCGGCGGGCATGGGCATGGGCGACAACGTCAGCGCCATGCTCATCACCAGGGGCCTGGCCGAGATCTCCCGCCTGGGCGCCGCGCTCGGGGCCGACCCCCACACCTTCGCCGGGCTGGCCGGCATGGGCGACCTGGTGGCCACCTGCACCTCGCCGCTGTCGCGCAACCGCACCTTCGGCGAGAACCTGGGCCGCGGCATGACCCTCGCCGAGGTCGTCGCCGCCACCAAGCAGACCGCCGAGGGCGTGAAGTCCTGCGAGTCCGTCCTCGAGCTGGCCAGGAAGCACGACGTCGAGATGCCGATCACCGAGGTGGTCGTCGGGGTCGTGCACGACGGCATGTCGCCGTCGGAGGCGGGCATGCTGCTCATGTCCCGCTCGCCCAAACCCGAACGGTACGGCTTGTGAATCCGGACGCCACCGCGTGCTCGACTCGCTGTCAGGGGGACACCCCGGTAGATTCGGACGTCATGAGCAAGCCACGCGTCGCCGTCGTTTTCGGAGGTCGCAATTCTGAGCATGCCGTGTCCCTCATGGGCGCGGGCAGCGTGCTGGATGTGATCGACAGGAGTAAGTACGAGGTGATCCCGGTCGGGATCGCCCAGGACGGCAGGTGGGTGCTCGCCGCGTCCGACCAGCGGTTCGCCATCGAGGGCGGGGAACTGCCCGCGGTCGACACCTCGGGAGCCGCGCTCGCGCTGCCCAGCGGCGGCGCCGGGCTGGTGGCCTACGACCCGGGCAGCATCCCGGTCGAGCTCGGCACGGTCGACGTCGTCTTCCCCGTCATGCACGGCCCGTTCGCCGAGGACGGCACCATCCAGGGCCTGCTGGAGATGGCCGGCGTCCGGTACGTCGGCTCCGGCGTGCTGGCCAGCGCGGTCGGCATGGACAAGGCCCACATGAAGACCGTGATGGCCGCCGCCGGGCTGCCGATCGGCCGTTACGTCGTCGTCCGCGACCGCGACTGGCGGCTCAACCGCGAGTGCGTGCTGAAGGAGGCCGAGGAGCTCGGCTTCCCGGTGTTCGTCAAGCCCGCCAGGGCCGGCTCCTCGCAGGGCATCTCCAAGGCCCACGACCGCGCCGAGCTGGAGGCGGCCGTCGAGTCGGCCCGGCTGCACGACCCCAAGGTGCTGATCGAGGCCGCGATCGAGGGCCGCGAGATCGAGTGCGCGGTGCTGGAGTCGCTCGGCGACGAGCCCGCCGCCGCGTCGATCCCGGGCGAGGTCAAGGTCGAGGGCGGCCAGGAGTTCTTCGACTTCGAGGCCAAGTACTATCCCGACCAGATGTCGCTCACCGTGCCCGCCGACATCCCGGCCGAGACCGCGGAGGAGCTGCGGGCGATGGCCGTGCGGGCCTTCGAGGCGCTCGACTGCGAGGGCCTGTCCAGGGTCGACTTCTTCTACACGCCCGACGGCCGGCTGGTCTTCAACGAGATCAACACGATGCCCGGGTTCACCTCGTTGTCGGTCGCGCCGCAGCTCTGGGCGGCCTCGGGACTGTCCTACCCGCAGCTTGTCGACCGGCTGATCCAGCTCGCGCTGTCGCGCTCACCCGGACTGCGTTGACACGGCCCGCCCGATCGGCCCCGACAGCTCGGCCAGCACGTCGGACGCCGTGTGGTCGCCGCCGACCGTGACCTCCACGTACGTGGGCGCGGCCACCGCGGTGAACAGGATGGGCTTGTCCGGATCGGCGAACCAGCCCACCCCGTCGATCTCCTGGAGCTGGTCGGTCGGCGCCATCCGGGCAGGCCGCGGCACGCCGCAGCGCAACGCGATGGACGCCTCCCCCCAGACCGCCACGTACGGCGAGGCCGGCTCCGAGGTGCCGCGCTCGGCGCCGTCGAGCGTCTTGGGCAGCAGGGACGCGAGCCGGTCACAGGCCGCCGCCGCCTCCCCCGCAGGCTTGGGCGGATCGACCTGCACCACGCCGCCGCAGCCGGCGAGTGCGAGAAGAAGGAGCAGGACGGCGGCGGCGCGCATGGAACCCGGACCTCGAATGTGTCAGATATGAACGATCGGACACGTAAGAGTACGCGTGATCCCCTCCACCGCCTGAATCTGCGCCACGACGAGCTTGCCGAGCTCGTCGACGTTGCGCGCCTCAGCGCGGACGATCACGTCGTAGGGCCCCGTCACGTCTTCCGCCTGGGTGACCCCCGGAATTCCGGAGATCTCCTCGGCAACGGCGGCGGCCTTGCCGACCTCGGTCTGAATAAGGATGTAGGCCTGCACCATCACGTCCTCCCGGGCGATTGGATCACGCCGAAGGGCCACCGTACCCTGTGAGCGTCAGGAGGTGCGTCATCACAGTCGGAGATCTCGGCGAATTCGGTGTCGTCAATCGTATTGCCGGACGTCTGCCCCAGGGAGAGGGGGTCATGCTCGGCCCGGGTGACGACGCCGCCATGGTCGCCGCGCCCGACGGGCGGGTGGTCGTCTCGACCGATCTGCTGGTCGAGCGCAGGCACTTCCGGCTCGACTGGTCCGGCGGGCGCGACGTGGGCCGCAAGGCCGCCGCCCAGAACCTGGCCGACATCGCCGCCATGGGGGCCGTCCCGACGTCCATCGTGGTCGGGCTCGGCATCCCCGCCGAGCTGCCGGTGGCCTGGCTCGACGCCCTGACCGACGGGTTCCGCGAGGAGTGCGCGGTGGTCGGCGCGAGCGTGGTCGGCGGCGACATCACCCGGTCCGACCTGGTGGTCATCGGGGTGACCGCGCTGGGCGACCTGCGCGGGCGGGCGCCGGTGACGCGGTCCGGGGCGCGGCCGGGGCACGTGGTGGCCGTGGCCGGGCGGCTGGGGTACGCCGCCGCGGGGCTGGCGCTGCTGGCCGCCGGGGTCGCCGCGGGTTCCGGCGTGCTGGCGGAGGCGGTGACCGCCCACCGGCGGCCGTGCCCGCCGTACGCGGAGGGGCCGCGGGCGGCCGCGCTGGGCGCGAGCGCGATGCTCGACGTCAGCGACGGCCTGGTGCAGGACCTCGGGCACGTGGCCGCGGCCAGTGGCGTACGCGTCGAGCTCGATCCCGGGTCGTTCGCCGTGGGGGAGCCGGTGGCGGCGGCGGCCGGGGAGCTGGGGCAGGATCCGCTCGAATGGGTGCTCACGGGTGGCGAGGATCACGCGCTCGCCGCGGTCTTCCCTCCTGACGTACGGCTGCCGCCGTCGTGGCAGGTCGTCGGCCGGGTGGTCGAGGGCGAGGGTGTCCTGGTGCACGGCCGCCAGGTGGGACAGGGCGGTTGGGATCACTTTCGGTGATGACTTGTCCCGATTTACGTGAAATTTTGCCGGTTTAGGGTAGGACTAGCGGGATTGTTGTGACAAGGACGTAGTAAAGGTGTTATGAAGATTGGCGGCCACTGTAACCGCGAGAAAGGGCAGCCATGGGCCGCCACGGCACCGGTGGATCCGACGATGGGGATGAACGGGGGAACGGCAGCGCTTTCTGGGGTCCCGACGAGCCGGCCGAGGCGCCGGGCTGGCCGGCGTTGCCGGACCAGGTCGAGGTGACGGGGCAGTGGGCCCCGATGCCGCGCCGCGAGGACGGCCCGCCGCAGCGCGGCAGGCAGCCCGAGCCGTTCGAGACCACGGGGGCCTTCGCCGTGCCCGCCGACGCCGCCCCGAAGGTCCCGTCGTCCGACGCCCCCTCCGGCCCCTTTCCGCCGCCGAACGGCCCCCAGTTCTCCGGGTCCCCCTACCCTGAGCCCAACGGGGCCGGGCCGTTCGAGGTGACGGGCGCGTTCGCCCGTCCGGCCGACTGGGACGCCGTCGGCCCCTCTGCCCAGCCCGACGCCACGTCCGCCTTCGGACCGCCGCCGAGCTTCGACGCCTCCGGCCGCACCACGGGCCCCTTCGACGCCCCCCGGCGCAACACCGGCCCGTTCGACGCGCAGGAACCGGGCGGCACGGCCAGGTTCGACGTGCCGGGTCCTGGTGGCACCGCCAGGTTCGACGTGCCGGAGTCCGGGAGCACCGCCAGGTTCGACGTGCCCGCCGGGTCCGACACCGCCTTCCACGGCAGGCCGCCGGAGCCCGGTGACGTGAAGGTGGCCGGGGAGCCGACCGCCGCGCACACGCCCGCCTGGGCGGAGGCCGAGACCGGCTTCCTGCGTTCGGGCTGGTCCTCCGACCAGGACCTCGACGACCTGGACGAGTCCGACGAGTCCCGTGGCCGTCGCCGCGGCGGCCGGCGCAAGTCGTCCGGTGGCGGTGGCGACGACGACGGCCTGAACGCGCCCGCCGGCGGCGGCAGCGGCAAGGGCAGGGCCCGCATGGCGCTGCTGTCGGTCGCCGCCGTGGCCGTCGTGCTCGGCGGCACGGTCGCCGGGGTGAAGCTCATGAGCTCCTCCGGCGACTCCGGCAAGTGCGCGGGCGCGAGCTGCGCCGCCGTCCACACCAGCACCAGCCCCTCGACCGCCGCGGTCTCCGACCCCGGCACGGAGGAGGAAGAGCCCTCCGAGGAGCCGACGGAGGACGAGGAGTCGAGCACGCCCTCCGGCGCCCCGACCACCACCGCCCCCACGGTCGGCAACCGCGCCCCGCGCCGCAGCACGGCCCCCACCCCCACGCCCACCAGGACGCGGACGAAGGCCTCGGCCAAGCCGACGCGGCAGCCGGAGCCGCCGCCCCAGGAGACGATCTCCGAGGCCCCGACCGACGACGGCACGCCGCTGGGCAACTCCGACACCGGCGTCGTCCCCACGGTGGGCAGCAGCCCCGCCCCCGCGGCCACCTCCACCTCCGGGAACGGCGCCAGCGGCGGCTCGGTCAACGTGCGGCAGACGGTCAAGCAGCGGCTCGCCTCCTACTCGGCCACGCTGCGCGTCACCAACCAGTCGCCGGCCCCGCTGGCGAACGCCACCTTCTCCGTCCCGGTCGAGGGCCGCGTCACGGACGTGAACGGCGGCTCCTGGACCCAGGACGGCGACCTGCTGATCATCGACCTGTCGGGCTCGCTGGCCGCCGGGGACTCGGTGGACGTGACGTACTCGGCGACGGGCAAGGCGCAGGAGCCCGGCGCGTGCGGGCTGGTCGGCGGGGAGTGCGCGATCGGCTGAGTGCCTGGCGAGTGCCGGTCGAGTGGTTGGATGGGGTTCATGACGACCCCTCCACGTGTGCTGACCGTCGCGGGCTCCGATTCCGGAGGCGGCGCGGGCATCCAGGCCGACCTGAAGACCATGATGGCGATGGGCGTGCACGGCATGAGCGTGATCGCCGCCGTCACGGCCCAGAACTCGCTGGGCGTCCAGGGCTACTGGGAGCTGCCGCCCGAGGCCGTGCGGGCGCAGCTCGACTCCGTGCTGGGCGACATCGGGGCGCAGGCCGTCAAGACCGGCATGCTGGCCTCGCCGGTGCTGGTGGAGACGGTGGCCGAGGTGCTGGCGGCCTATGACGCGCCGGTGGTGGTCGATCCCGTCGGGGTGTCCAAGCACGGCGACTCGCTGCTCGCCCCCGAGGCCGTCGACACGCTGCGCACGCGCCTGCTGCCCGTGGCCACGGTCGTGACGCCGAACCTGTGGGAGGTGGAGCAGCTCACCTCCGTCAAGGTCGAGGACGAGGACGATCTGCGCCGGGCCGCCGACGCCGTGCTCGCGCTGGGCCCGTCCTGGGCCCTCATCAAGGGCGGCCATCTGCCCGGCGCCCCCGTCGACCTCCTGACCGACGGCACGACCGAGCACCGCTTCGCCGCCGAACGCCTCGACAACCGGCACACCCACGGCACGGGCTGCACCCTCGCCTCGGCCCTGGCCTCCCGGCTCGCGCTCGGCGACGACGTCCCGACGGCCGTGGGGAGGGCCAAGGAGTACGTGACGGGCGCGATCGCCCGCGGCTTCCCCCTGGGCTCCGGCATCGGCCCGGTGGACCACGCCTGGCGCTGGCGCTGACCGCGCCTATCTGAGCCCGCCCCCCGAGCGGGGCTGCGGGCACGACGAAAGCCCGTCGCTCCCATGATCAGGAGCGACGGGCTTCGCGAAAGACGAGAACTAGCGGGTGACCTTGCCCGCCTTGATGCACGACGTGCACACGTTCAGCTTCTTCGGCGTGCCGCCGACGACCGCGCGGACCGTCTGGATGTTGGGGTTCCAACGACGACGGGTACGGCGGTGCGAGTGGGACACGTTGTTGCCGAAGGTCGGCCCCTTGCGGCAGACATCGCAGACGGAAGCCACGGTATCGCTCCTTAAAACAGTCGATGTAGCCCTGTCCGCTGATGCTTTCCGGGCGGAGGGCATGCCGGGACAACCGGCCAGCCAGACGAGAATATCTGATCCACACCATTGGGCGCGAACCAGAGCACTGGACGGTGGCCGGTGCGGGGATATTCTCCTCCAACAAGGTAGCGCATGCGGGGAGGTCGAAGGAGCGCAGATGAAGGCCCTCGACCCGCCCGCGGTGCGCCGCTGGGCCCGCCTGGCCGCCGACGCCCTCGGCCGGGCGAGACCGGAGATCGACGCACTCAACGTGTTCCCCGTGGCCGACGGCGACACCGGCACGAACCTGCACCTCACCATGCTGTCGGCGGCCGAGGCCGTCGAGTCCCTGCCCGACGACGTCGACGCGGCCGTGGTGTGGCAGACGCTCGCCTACGGGGCGCTGGTCGGGGCGCACGGCAACTCGGGGGTCATCGTCAGCCAGGCGCTGCGCGGGCTGGCCGAGGTGCTCAAGGACGGTTCCGACCTGCGGGCCGGCCTGCTCAGGGCGGCCACGCTGGCCAGGCAGGCCGTGGCCAGGCCGGTCGAGGGCACCGTGCTGACCGTGCTGGAGTCGGCCGCCCGGGCCGCCCAGGACGCCGACGGCGACGCGTGCGAGGTGGCGCGGCAGGCGGCGCGGGAGGCACGGGCGGCGGTGCGCCGCACGCCGGGGCAGCTCGACGTGCTGGCCCGCAGCGGGGTCGTGGACGCGGGCGGCGCGGGGGCGGCGATCGTGCTGGAGACCCTGGCCGCCGTGCTCACCGACTCCTACAGCGACCATTACGACGTGCCGGCGCCGACCGGACGGGTCACGCCGATGACCGAGGTGGGCGCCGGCTACGAGGTGATGTACCTGCTGGACGCCGACGAGCGCGCGGTGGCCGGGCTGCGCGACGAGCTCGACGCCATGGGCGAGTCGCTGGTCGTGGTGGGCGGCGAGGGCCTGTGGAACGTGCACGTGCACGTGGCCGACGCGGGGGCGGCCGTGGAGGCGGGGCTGCGGGCGGGGCGTCCGCACCGGGTCAGGATCACCTACCTGGCCGAGCGCACGCACCGGGGCAGGGCGGGCAGGGGCGTGGTGGCGGTGGCGGCCGGCGACGGGATCGCGGCCCTGTTCGAGGAGAGCGGCGCGGTCGTGGTGCGCCGCGATCCCGGCACCCGGCCCGCGCTGCCGGAGCTGCTGGCCGCGATCAGGCAGGCGGGCGCCGAGGTGGCCGTGCTGCCGAACGACGAGGGCGTGCTCGCGGTCGCCGTCGCGGCGGCGGAGATCGCCCGCGAGGACGGCGTGGTCGTCAGCGTCCTGCCGACCAGGGCGACCGTGCAGGGGTTGTCGGCGCTGGCCGTGCACGACCCGCTGCGCCGGTTCGACGACGACGTGGTCGCCATGACGGACGCCGCCGGCCACACCAGGTACGGACATCTGGCGGTGGCGGACAGGGAGGCGTTCACCAGCGCGGGCGTGTGCCGGCCGGGCGACGTGCTGGGCCTGATCGACGGGGACGTGGCGGTGATCGGCGGCGACCTGGAGCGCGTGGCCAGGCTGATCATCGACAGGATGGTGGCCGGCGGCGGCGAGCTGGTGACCCTGGTCACCGGCTCCGGCCTGCCCGAACGGCTGGCCGTCCGGCTGGAGGACCACCTGCGGCGCACGCGGCCGGACGTCGACCTGGTCGTCTACGACGGCGAGCAGGGCGGCTACCCGCTGCTGATCGGCGTCGAGTAGCGGCGCGGCCCCTTCCGCGGGCGGCTCGGGGCCCGGCACGGGCCCGCTCCGGGGCCCGGTGCGGGATTCCTGTCGGCCGCAGGCGGTAGAACTGGATCCCGTGAGCCGTTTCGACGAGCCCCTGACCAAAGCGCTCGACCCGAAGACCGCCAAGCTGCTGCACAGCGTGCTCGGCCTGGAGACGGTCGGCGACCTGCTGCGCCACTACCCGCGCCGCTACGCCGAGCGCGGCGAGCTGACCTCGCTCGACGCCCTGGAGGTCGACGAGCACGTCACCGTGGTCGGCGAGGTGACCAGGCTGATGCGCAAGCCCATGCGCAACCGCGGCGGCACGTGGCTGGAGGCCGAGGTCGTCGACGGCAACGGCAACCGCATCTACCTGGCGTTCTTCGGCAAGGGCTCCCATGTGGCCGAGTCGCGGCTCAAGCCGGGGCGGCGCGGCATGTTCGCCGGCAAGGTGGGCCTGTTCGGGGCGCGCTCCAAGCCGCGCTGGCAGCTCTCGCACCCCGAGTTCGAGCTGTTCGAGGAGGAGGCCGAGGCGAGCGCCGAGGAGTTCGCGTCCGCGCCGGTGCCGATCTACCCGGCGGGCAAGGACGTGACGCCGTGGGCGATCCGCCGGGCGGTCGGCGTGGTGCTCGACACGCTGGGCCCGCTCGACGACCCGCTGCCCGCCGACCTGCGGGCCAGGCACGGCCTCCAGCCGCTCGCCGACGCGCTGATGGCCATCCACCGGCCCAAAGACCTCGCCGAGGTGGGCCGGGCGCGCAAGCGGCTGAAGTTCGACGAGGCGTTCGTGCTGCAGGCGGTGCTGCTCCAGCGCCGCCAGGCGGCCACGGCCTGGCCGGCCAAGCCGCGTCCGAGGCGTTCCGACGGCATGCTGGCCGACTTCGACGGGCGGCTGCCGTTCTCGCTCACCGAGGGGCAGGCGCAGGTGGGGGAGGAGATCGCGGCCGACCTGGCGCTGGAGCACCCGATGCACCGGCTGCTGCAGGGCGAGGTGGGCGCGGGCAAGACCGTCGTGGCGCTGCGCGCGATGCTCCAGGTGGTCGACGCGGGCGGCCAGGCCGCGCTGCTGGCCCCGACGGAGGTGCTGGCCCAGCAGCACCACCGCTCGATCACCAACATGCTGGGCGAGCTGGCCCAGGGCGGCATGTTCGGCGGCACGGCCGTCACGCTGCTGACGGGCTCGATGGGCGCGGCGGCGCGGCGCGCGGCGCTGCTCGACGCGGCCTCGGGCACGGCGGGCATCGTGGTCGGCACGCACGCCCTGCTCCAGGAGCACGTGCAGTTCGCCGACCTGGGGCTGGTCGTGGTCGACGAGCAGCACCGCTTCGGCGTGGAGCAGCGTGACGCGTTGCGCGAGAAGGCGGGCGGGGGCCGTCCGCACGTGCTGGTGATGACCGCGACCCCGATCCCGCGCACGGTCGCCATGACGGTCTTCGGCGACCTTGAGGTCTCGACGCTGTCGCAGCTCCCGTCGGGGCGCGCGCCCATCACCACGCACGTCGTGCCGGCCGCCGAGAAGCCCCACTATCTGGAACGCACCTGGCAGCGGGTGCGCGAGGAGGTGGAGCTGGGCAGGCAGGCGTACATCGTGTGCCCGCGGATCGGCGACCTGGAGGGCGACGAGGGCGACCTGGCGGCGGCCGGGGGCGACGACGACCGCCGTCCGCCGCTGGCCGTGCTGGAGGTCGCCGAGCTGCTCACCCAGGGCCCGTTCCAGGACCTGCGGGTCGGCACCCTGCACGGCAAGCTCCCGCCGGAGGAGAAGGACGCGATCATGCGGTCCTTCACCAGGGGCGAGCTCGACGTGCTGATCGCCACCACCGTCATCGAGGTGGGCGTCGACGTGCCCAACTCCTCGGTGATGATCATCATGGACGCCGACCGGTTCGGCGTCTCCCAGCTCCACCAGTTGCGCGGGCGGGTGGGCCGGGGCGGCCTGCCCGGCCTGTGCCTGCTGGTCTCCGACTTCCCCGAGGGCACCCCGGCCCGCGCCCGCCTCGACGCGGTGGCCGCCACGCTCGACGGCTTCGAGCTGTCCCGCGTCGACCTGGAGCAGCGCCGCGAGGGCGACGTCCTGGGGGCGGCCCAGTCGGGCAAGCGCAGCTCGCTGAAGCTCCTGCAGCTCCTGAGAGACGAAGACGTCATCACAACAGCGCGGGACGAAGCCGCAAAGCTCCTGTCGGACGACCCCGAACTGGCCCACCATGAGGGCTTGCGCGCCGAGATAGCCCGCCTCCTGGAGGACGAGAAGGCGGAATACTTGGAGAAGACGTGAAGGCCCGGCAGAACCACGGAGCCGGTCAACGAAGGCTCGCGTGACGGCGGCGAGCCGGTGAAGGGTCAGAGGCCGTTACATGGAGGGCCATCAGCCGGAGTAAGGCGGGTGGGAAGACCACGCGAAGCCGTAAAAAAGAAGAAGTCAAAGGCCCAGCCGCGGGGACGGCCTCCCCCCGAATGCCGTCCCCGGCTGGGCCCACCCTCGGGTCAGGTGCCGAGGGAACCGGCGTGCGGAAGGGCTCACGATCACGCCGGTCGGCCTTCATGTGGGTCACCTTGAAGGCCGCAGACTCATCATGCGGGCCGATCCGGCCGATGTGAATCACCCTTGCGCAGTCGAGGCCGACACTTGTCCACTCTTGACCTGGGCGAACATGCGGAACAATGGGCCTTATGACTCGGATCATCGCGGGGAGCGCGGGTGGGCGGCGGTTGGCCGTGCCGCCGGGGCGGGGCACGAGGCCGACCAGCGACAGGGCCAGGGAAGGCATCTTCTTGACCCTCGACTCCCTGTACGGCCTGCGCGAGGCCCGCGTGCTCGACCTGTACGCCGGTTCCGGCGCCGTGGGCCTGGAGTCGCTGTCCAGGGGCGCGGCCCACGCGCTGCTCGTCGAGTCCGACGCCAAGGCGATCCGGACGATCAGGGCCAACATCCAGTCGCTCGGCCTGGAAGGCGCCGAGCTGGTGGCCGACAAGGTCGAGCGGGTCCTGGCCAGGCCGCCGGAGGAGCCGTACGACATCGTCTTCGCCGATCCGCCGTACGCGCTGGGTGACGGCGAGGTCACGCGGGTCCTGGAGCTGCTGCGCGACAACGGGTGGCTGGTGGGGGAGGGGCTTGTGGCATTCGAGCGGGAAACGAGGGGAAAGTCCTTGATGTGGCCGGAAGGTTATGTTGAGGAGAGGGTCCGTAGATACGGCGAAGCATCCGTTTGGTACGGTCGCGCCGCCGGGAACCCGTAGACCTGGGAGGCGTCTTGCGCCGCGTTGTCTGCCCGGGGTCGTTCGACCCCATCACCAATGGCCATCTCGACATCATCGGCCGGTCGGCCCGCCTGTACGACGAGGTGGTCGTGGCGGTCCTCATCAACATCGAGAAGAGCAGCCTGTTCACGGTCGACGAACGGATCGAGATCCTTCAGACCGTGACGAAGGAGTACCCCAACGTCAAGGTGCAGAAGTTCCACGGCCTGCTGGTGGACTTCTGCAAGCACAACGACATCCCCGCCATCGTCAAGGGCATCAGGGTCGTCAGCGACTTCGACTACGAGCTGCAGATGGCCCAGCTCAACTACCGTCTCTCGGGCGTCGAGACGCTCTTCATGCCCACCAATCCCGAGTACTCCTTCCTGTCCTCCAGCCGGGTCAAGGAGATCGCGCGGTATGGTGGCGACGTGTCCGGCCTGGTCCCTGACCTGGTGCACAAGCTGCTCATCGAGCGTCTCAGGGGCTGACCGCGACCTGGTATCCTTTCATTTCGGCCTTGTACGACGGCGAGCGTCTTCGCCATGCCTAGCGAGAGCAGGATGACTCAGCACCTCGACCCCCGCTCCCCTTGGGTGCTCTCCACTCATGACCTGGGGAAGCGACCGGGCACGATGCGGCAGATGACCCTGTCCCTTCCGGCACCGGCTAACCTCGGCGTCGACATGATCGGTGTCCCCAAGGACGCCGAAGTCGAGCTGGACCTCCGGCTCGAAGCAGTGATGGAAGGCGTGCTCGTCTCGGGCACGGCGCACGCCCCGCTCGCCGGGGAGTGCGCGCGGTGCCTTGACCCGATCACCTCGGACATCGAGGTCGATCTGCAGGAGCTGTTCTTCTACTCCGACGAGGACGCCTCGGAGGACGACTCACTGCTCGACGGGGAGCTGCTCGACCTCGAGCCGACGTTCCGTGACGCGGTGGTGCTCGCACTGCCGCTGAGCCCCGTGTGCCGCGAGGACTGCGAGGGGCTCTGCACGGAGTGCGGGATCAAGCTGGCCGAGGCCGGCGCCGATCACCGGCACGAGAAGATCGATGCCCGCTGGGCGTCGTTGCAAGGTCTGATTTCCGAGAACGATAACGATCAGGAGAAGTGACGTGGCCGTCCCGAAGCGAAAGATGTCGCGGAGCAACACCCGCGCCCGTCGCTCCCAGTGGAAGACGACTGCTGTCGCCCTGGTGAGCTGCCCGCAGTGCCGTTCGCCCAAGCAGCCGCACATCGCGTGCCCCACCTGCGGCACCTACAACCGTCGTCAGGTCATCGAGCCGTCCGCCTGATCACACTGACAGCAGGCCCGCCCGTCATGCCGGCGGCGGGTTTCACCGTCAGCAGTTGACGTGATGCCGACCGGGTGCCATTGTGCCTCGGTCGGCGTTAACGTCTGTAGATGCGTACGGCGGCGGTTCGCCCGCGGCCGTGGTGGACGCCGGGGCTACCCGTTACCCCGACGCCCACCACGTTTTCGGGCATCTTCCGCGGCCGCCTTGTGAAGATGTCCGAGGAGGAAACACGTGGGAGCAGGTCCTAAGCCGGTGGCCGTGGAGGTCGCCAGGGAAGAGCTGCAGCGGGTCCTGGTCGTCGGCCTCGACCCCGACATCCTCGAGCGGGCCCTGACGCACCGCTCCTACGCCTACGAGAACGGCGGCCTGCCCACCAACGAGCGCCTGGAGTTCCTCGGCGACTCGGTGCTGGGTCTCGTGGTCACCGACACCCTCTACCGCAACCACCCCGACCTGCCCGAGGGGCAGCTCGCCAAGCTGCGCGCCGCCGTGGTCAACATGCGCGCGCTGGCCGACGTCGCCCGCAACCTGGGGCTCGGCCGGTTCCTGCGGCTCGGCAGGGGCGAGGAGGGCACCGGCGGGCGCGACAAGTCCTCGATCCTGGCCGACACGCTGGAGGCGCTGATCGGCGCGATCTACGTGGACAAGGGCCTCGACGAGGCGTTCCGGGTCGTCCACCTGCTGTTCGACCCGCTGATCGTGCGCTCGGCCTCGCTGGGCGCGGGGCTCGACTGGAAGACGTCCCTGCAGGAGCTCACCGCCTCCGAGGCGCTCGGCGTGCCCGAGTACCACGTCGAGGAGAGCGGCCCCGACCACGCCAAGTCGTTCACGGCCATGGTGCGGGTGGGCGGCGAGTCCTACGGCTCGGGCAGCGGGCGCAGCAAGAAGGAGGCCGAGCAGCAGGCGGCCGAGGCGGCCTGGACGCGCATCCGGGCCCGCCGCGAGCAGCGCGAGAGCCAGCCCGCGAGCTGACCCCGGCCTACGGGAAGCCCCGGCCCGCGTCCGGCGTTGTGACTGCGGATCCGTCCCCGCCGCGGCATGCCCCGCGGCCGGGGAAGTCGAGAGGACGGTTGGTGCACGGTGCCTGAGCTGCCAGAGGTCGAGGTCGTCAGGCGCGGCCTGGCGCAATGGGTCGTCGGCCGCGAGATCGCCGCCGCGGAGGTGCTCCACCCGCGCGCGATCAGGCGGCACGTCCCCGGGGCCGACGAGTTCACCGCCCGCCTGAAGGGCCGTACGGTGTTGTCGGCCGAGCGCCGCGGCAAATACCTGTGGCTGCCCCTGTCGGGCGGCGAGGAGGCCCTGCTGGCCCATCTGGGCATGAGCGGCCAGCTGCTCGTCGTCGATCCGCAGACGCCCCCCGAGAAACATTTGCGCGTCCGCCTCCGCTTCGAGGACGGCGGCCCCGACCTGCGCTTCGTCGACCAGCGCACGTTCGGCCACGTCATGCTGACCCCGCTCGTCGGCGGTGTGCCCGCGCCGATCGCGCACATCGCGCCCGACCCGTTCGAGGCGTCGTTCGACGAGGCGGAGTTCACCCGCCGGCTCAGGGCCAGACGCACCGAGATCAAACGGGCGCTGCTGGACCAGTCGCTGATCAGCGGCGTCGGCAACATCTACGCCGACGAGGCGTTGTGGATCGCCCGGCTCCACTGGGCCCGTCCCACCGGGACGCTCACCCGTCCGAAGATCGCCGAGCTGCTGGCCGGCGTGCGCACGGTGATGGGCGCCGCCCTCCAGCAGGGCGGCACCTCCTTCGACAGCCTCTACGTCAACGTCAACGGCGAGAGCGGCTACTTCGACCGGTCGCTGGAGGTCTACGGCCGCCGCGACCTGCCGTGCTCGCGCTGCGGCACGCCCATCAGGCGGGAGGCGTTCATGAACCGGTCGTCGTACTCCTGCCCCAAATGCCAGCGAAAGCCGCGGTGAGCAGGGCCAGCGCGGCGCCCAGCCACATCACCGACGAGATCGACACGCCGTCCACCACCCGGCCGCCGACGAACGAGCCGAGCGCGATGGAGACGTTGAACGCCCCCACGAACAGCGCGGTGCCCAGCTCGCCGCCGCCCGAACGCATGATCCACAGCTGCAGCGCCACGCCGACGCCGCCGTAGCCGAGACCCCACACGACGAGCATGACCAGCGGCAGCCCGACCAGCGCCAGCGCCGCCGTGGAAGCCGCGATGAGCAGAGCCAGGACGATCAGCACCGGCTTGGGGTCCCGGGCCGCCCTGGCGCCCGCGACGAAGTTGCCGACGACGCCGGCCGCGCCGTACACCAGCAGGGCGACGCTGACCAGGCCGGGGCCGGCGTCCGCGACCTGCTCCAGGAACGGCCGGACGTAGGTGTAGGCCGCGAAGTGCCCGGTGATGATCAGCACGGTCGCCGCCAGCACGACCCGCAGCGCCCCCGGCAGCGGCGCGCGGGAGCCGCCGGAGGCGTCCTCGCCCGGCATCGGCGGCAGCACGACGGCCAGCAGCCCGAGCAGCACCAGCGCCAGCCCGCCCATGACCGCGAACGACGTGCGCCACCCCGCCGCCGAGGCGATGAGCGTGCCCGCCGGCACGCCGAGCACCGAGGCCACCGACACGCCGCCGAGGATCACCGACGTGGCCCTGCCCACCGAGCGCTCGGGCACCAGCCGCAGGCCCAGCCCGGCCGCGAAGGCCCAGAACCCGCCGATGCTGATGCCGGTCAGCACCCGCGCGCCCAGCATGACGGGGAAGCTCGTCGCGAACGCCGCCGCCAGGTTGGCCACCGCGAGCAACGCCATCAGGCCGAGCAGGGGGACGCGCCGGTCCAGCCGCCGGGTGGCCAGGGCCAGCACGGGGGCCGAGACGGCCGCGACCAGCCCCGGCAGCGACACCATCAGCCCGGCCGTGCCGTCGGACACCCCCAGACTGGCGGCGATCGAGGTCAACAGGCCGACGGGCAGCATCTCGCTGGTCACGATGGTGAAGGTGCCCACCGCGACCGCGAGGACGGCGAGCCAGCGGGCCCGCGCGACGGTGGAGGTCTCAAGAGTCGTCATGCCGTTCAGCCTCCTCATCGGCCGGGAGGGGAACAATGACGAAGCTCGAAGCCTTGCTTTAGGCAGGCTAAGTGATCGCGTCCGGGGGAGTGGCATGGAGTTCAGGGAACTGGAGTGCTTCGTCGTGCTGAGCGAGGAGCTGCACTTCGCGCGTACGGCCGAGCGCCTCTATCTGTCGCCCGGCCGGGTGAGCCAGCTCATCGGGTCGCTGGAGACCCGGATCGGCGGCCGCCTGTTCGACCGCACCAGCAGGCGGGTGGGCCTGACGCCGCTCGGCCGGCGCTTCCTGGCCGACCTGCGGCCCGCCTACGACGGCATGGCGGCGGCCGTGTCGCGGGCCACGGCCTCGGCGCGGGAGGTCGCGGGCCTGCTGCGGGTGGGGTTCCTGGCCACGCCGACCGAGATCGTCACCGGCAGCGTGGCGGCGTTCGAGCGGCGGTATCCCGGCTGCATGGTGGAGCTGGTCGAGGTGCCGCTCTCCGACCCGTTCAGCAAGCTGCGCGAGGGGCGGGTGGATCTGACGTTCACGCTGCTCCCGCTTGAGGAGCCCGACCTGGAGGGCGGCGCCGAGCTGAACCACTGCCCGGTCGAGCTGGGGCTGTCGGTACGCCATCCGCTGGCCGGCCGCGCCGTCCTCGACGCCGAGGAGCTGGCCTCGGTGGCCCTGTTCGGCCTCGACGACCCCGCGCCGCGCCGCTGGCAGGAGCACATCGCCCCCACCCTCACCCCGTCCGGACGGCCGATCGCGCGGGCCGGCTCGGTGGCCACCACCCAGGAGGGCCTGACGCAGGTCGCGCTGAACCGCGGCGGCATGCTCTTCTGCAAGCCGAGCGCCGACCACCATCGCCGTCCCGACATCGCGTTCGTGCCGGTCGACGGCCTGCCTCCGTCGATCCTGGGCCTGGCCTGGCTGCGCGCCGGACGTACGGCCTCGATCCTGGCCTTCAACGAGTTGGCCATGGAAGTCGTACGGCGGCATGAGACGGTGGCGGCATGACGGATACGAAGAGTAATGGCGACAAAGGTTCGGAAAACGTCCGAGTAACCGCCTGGGTGCGGGGGAGGGTCCAGGGGGTGGGCTTCCGGTGGTGGACGCGCGCGAGGGCGTTGGAGCTCGGCCTGACCGGCTGGGCGCGGAACACCGACGACGGCCGGGTCGAGGTCGTCGCGGAGGGCCCGCGGGAGGCGTGCGTCAAGCTGTTGGAGCTGCTCAAAGGTTGCGACACGCCGGGAAGGGTCGATGGAGTAGTGGAACGATGGAGTGAACCCCGAGGTAGTTTGGGCGGTTTTGTAGAGCGGTAGTCGCTTTTGCTAAACGGCCCAAATAGGGTATAGTTGTATGTCGGGAGTGCCTATCAGTAGGGCGTTGCGGTTGGATCGACTTGACCGCCCACACTGCCGGTGCGACTCTTGTTAAGTACCACGCGCACCCCTCCCGCGGAATAGAAGTGCGCGAACCAGTCTGGTCACTCAGCGTGGAGGACCCTTTACCATGGCGAAGGCTCTACTCGGCCACGTCGGCGGTCCTGACCCTCGGATGGTCTCGGAGATGCGCCGCTTGCAGCAGCGTATCCGGGATCTGGAGGCAGAACTCATCCGACTTCAGGCCACGAATGACGCTCTTGCGGCGCAAACCCGCGACGAAGCGCTCAGTCGCTTGCAGGAGCGCGAGCCGGCACTCACCTGAGAGTGATCGGAGCGCAAGACCCAGGGACGTCTCGAAGAGGCGTCCCTTGTTATTTTCCCTGGTGAAAAAGCGCTGGTCATCGACATGCCCACGAGCGGCGGCCGGGACCAGTAGGCTTTTCCGAAGCCCGTTCAGCCGAGGCCGGGGAGGAGGGTCGGCGTTTGTACCTGAAGAGCCTCACCCTGCGCGGCTTCAAGTCCTTCGCCTCCGCGACCGCCCTGCGCCTCGAACCCGGCATCACGTGCGTCGTCGGCCCCAACGGCTCGGGCAAGTCCAACGTCGTCGACGCCCTGGCCTGGGTCATGGGCGAGCACAGCGCCAAGTCGCTGCGCGGCGGCAAGATGGAGGACGTCATCTTCGCCGGCACCTCCTCCAGGCCGCCCCTGGGCCGGGCCGAGGTGACGCTGACCATCGACAACTCCGACGGCGCGCTGCCGATCGACTACACCGAGGTCACGATCAGCCGGCTGATGTTCCGCTCGGGGCAGAGCGAATACGCCATCAACGGCGACACCTGCCGCCTGCTCGACATCCAGGAGCTGCTGTCCGACTCGGGCATCGGCCGCGAGATGCACGTCATCGTCGGCCAGGGCCAGCTCGACGCCGTGCTGCACGCCGGGCCCGAAGACCGCCGCGCCTTCATCGAAGAGGCCGCGGGCGTGCTCAAACACCGCAAGCGCAAGGAAAAGGCGCTGCGCAAGCTCGACTCCATGCAGGCCAACCTCACCCGCGTCCAGGACCTCGCCACCGAGCTGCGCCGCCAGCTCAAGCCGCTCGGCCGCCAGGCGGAGATCGCCCGCAAGGCCGCCGTCATCCAGGCCGACCTGCGCGACGCCCGGCTGCGGCTGCTCGCCGACGACCTGTGCATCCTGCGCGCCACGCTCGAACGCGAGGCCGCCGACGAGGCCGCCGTCACCGCCCGGCGCAACCAGGTCGAGGCCGAGCTGGCCGAGGGCCAGCAGCGTGAGGCCGCCCTGGAGGCCGCCGAGGCCGAGACCCAGCCCCGGCTGAGCGCCGCCCAGGAGACCTTCTTCCGGCTCTCCTCCCTGCGCGAGCGCATCACCGGCCTGGAACAGCTCGCCGCCGAACGCCACCGCCACGCCCTCGACGCCGCCGCCATCGAACGCCGCGGCCGCGACCCGGAAGACCTCGAACGCGAGGCGGGCGAGGCGCGCGAGCAGGAGCACATCCTGCGGGCCGAGCTCGAACACGCCCAGGAGCTGCTGGCCGAGGCCGTCGAGCGGCGGGCCGCGGCCGAGGCCGAGCTGGGCGCGGAGGAGCGGCGCCTGGCGATGGCCGCCCGCGCCGCCGCCGACCGCCGCGAGGGCCTGGCCAAGCTGCGCGGCCAGGTCGACTCCGTGCGCAGCAGGGCACGCGCGGCCGAGGAGGAGATCGGGCGGCTGGAGAAGGCCGTGGCCGACGCCGCCGAGCGCGAGCGGCAGGCCCTGGCCGACCTGGAGAACGAGCGGGCCGAGGAGCCCGCGGCCGATCCGGCGCTGGCCGAGGAGCTGGCCACCGCCCAGGCCGTGGTCGAGGAGGCCAGGGCCGCCGCCGAGGAGGCCCGCGTGGCCGCCGACGAGGCCAAGGCCGGGCTCGGCGCGCCGCGGGCCGCCGTCCAGGCCGCCAAGGCTGGGGTCGCCACGGCCCGCGCCGCCGACCAGGAGGCCCAGCGCTCGGTGGCCGCGCTGCGGGCCCGCCGCGACGCCCTGGAGCTGGGCCTGGCCAAGGGCGACGGCGGCGCCGCGCTGCTCGACGCCGACCTGGCCGGGGTGCTGGGCCCGCTGGCCGCCTCGATGCAGGTCACGCCGGGCGCGGAGCTGGCCGTTGCCGCCGTGCTCGGCCCGGTCGCCGAGTCCGTCGCGGTCAAGACGCTCGACACCGCCGTCGAGGCGCTCGGCCTGCTGCGCGGCGCCGACGCCGGGCAGGTCACGCTGCTGGTCGCCGAGACCGGGGTTTCGGACACCGCGCATCACTCCCAGGTTGCGCGATCCCGGCCCGCCGCGCCCGAGGGCGGGCGGTGGGCCGCCGATCTGGTCACCGTGCCCGACGAGCTGCGGCCGGCGCTCGACCACGTCCTGGCGAAGGTCGTCGTGGTCGCCGACCTCGAAGCGGCCCGTGAGCTGGTGGGGCGGCGTCCCGAGCTGCGGGTGGTGACCGAGGACGGCGACGTGCTCGGGGCCCATGTGGCCGGTGGCGGGTCGGCCGGCGGCACCTCCGTCCTGCAGGTGCGGGCGGCGCTCGACGAGGCCGTCCGCGACCTGCGGGTGGCCGAGGCCACGGCGGAGGCGACGGCCGAGGCGCTCGACCAGGCGATCGAGGCCGAGCAGGCGGCCCAGACGGCCGTCGAGGCGGCCCAGGCGCACGTCAACGAGGCCCAGAGCGCGGTCACCGCGGCCCAGGCCCGGGTGAGCGCCGCGCAGGGCGTCCTCGACCAGGTCAGGGCCCGCCAGCGGGAGGCCGACCAGCGCAACGCGGCGGCGGCCAGACGGCTGGCCCAGCTGGAGGCCGCCGCGCACGCCGCCCACGCCGAGGCCGAACGCCTGGCCCGCAGCGTCACCGCAGCCCAGGGCTCCCGTACCGAAGGGCTGGCGGAGCTGGCCGAGCTGGAGATCCGGCTGGCCGAGGCCGAATACGCCCAGGAGCTGGAGACCGAGCCCACCACCGACCTGCGCGACGACCTGGCCGCCACGTGCGAGACGGCCCGGCAGCGCGAGATGGACACCCGCCTGCAGGTGCGCACCGCCGAGGAGCGCGTCAAGGGCATCGAGGGCCGCGCCGACGGCCTGCTGCGGGCCGCCCAGCGCGAGCGCCAGGAACGCGCCCAGGCCGCCGCTCAGCGGGCCAGGCGCCGGCGGCAGGCCGTGCTGGCCGAGGCGGTCAGCAAGGGCGCCAGGCAGGTGCTCGAGGCGCTCGCCTCCTCGATCCGGCTCGCCTCCCGCGAGCGTGACGACGCCGACCTCGCCCGCGTCGCCGTCGACGCCGAGCTCAAGCAGGTCCGCGTGCGCGTGCGTGAGCTGGGCCAGGAGCTCGACAAGCTGGTCAACCGGGTCCACGGGAGCGAGGTGGCCCGCACCGAGCAGCGCCTGCGGCTGGAGCAGCTCCAGGAGCGGGCGATGGAGGAGTTCGGCGTCGAGGTCGAGGCGCTGGTCTCCGAGTACGGCCCCGACGCGCCCGTCCCCGGCGACCCGCCGGTCCCGTACGTCCGGGAGGAGCAGGAGAAGCGGGCCAGGGCCGCCGAGCGGCAGATGACCCAGCTCGGCAAGGTCAACCCGCTGGCGCTGGAGGAGTTCGCCGCGCTGGAGGAGCGCCACGCCTTCCTGACCTCGCAGCTGGAGGATCTCAAGAAGACCCGGCGCGACCTGCTGACCGTGGTCAAGGAGGTCGACGACCGCGTCGAGCAGATGTTCGCCTCGGCCTACGAGGACGTCGCCCGCGAGTTCGAGCAGATCTTCGGCCGGGTCTTCCCCGGCGGCGACGGGCGGCTCGTGCTCACCGACCCCACCGACATGCTCACCACGGGCATCGAGGTCGAGGCCAGGCCGCCGGGCAAGAAGGTCAAGCGGCTGTCCCTGCTGTCGGGTGGCGAGCGCTCGCTGACCGCGGTGGCGTTCCTGATCTCCATCTTCAAGGCGCGGCCCTCGCCCTTCTACGTGATGGACGAGGTCGAGGCCGCCCTCGACGACACCAACACCCAGCGGCTGCTGACCCTGTTCGAGGAGTTGCGGCAGAGCTCCCAGCTCATCGTCATCACCCACAACAAGCGCACGATGGAGATCGCCGACGCCCTCTACGGCGTGTCGATGCGCGGCGACGGCGTGACCCAGGTGGTCAGCCAGCGCCTGCGGGAGCGCGAATCCGCCTGATCCGGCCTGTCATCATCCGTGTGCCTTGGGCATGACCATGCCGGTCGATCTGGAAAACTGACATCTTGTGGATGGTTACCTCGGCGTCATAGTGATCGTGGCCGTCGTCGCCCTGCTGGCGGCCGGCGGCCTCTTCCTGCTGTTCAGGCCGGGTGGCAAGGCGGCGCCGCCCGTGCCGCCGCCGGAGGCGCCGCCGCTTCCGGAGGAGGAGAAGCGGCCCGCCGGCCCGGTCGAGGAGGCCGACGGCGCGGTCACCACGGTGCCGCCGCCGGTCCAGCCGGCCGAGCCGATGGTCATCGCGCCCGAGGTCGAGGTGCCGCCGCCATCCGCCGGGCGGATGGTGCGGCTGCGCTCGCGCCTGGCGCGTTCGCAGAGCGCCCTCGGCCGCGGCCTGCTGGAGCTGCTGTCCCGCGACCGGCTCGACGACGACGTCTGGGACGAGATCGAGGAGAGCCTGATCACCGCCGACGTGGGCGTCGCCCCGACCCGCGCGATGGTCGAGGAGCTGCGTACCAAGGTCAAGGTGCTGGGCAGCCGCACGCCCGCGGAGGTCAGGGCCCTGCTGCGCGAGCAGCTTCTCGCCCAGGTCAACCCCGACCTCGACCGCAGCCTGCACGTGCAGAAGCACGGCGAGCGGCCCGCCGTGGTCCTGGTCGTGGGCGTCAACGGCACGGGCAAGACCACCACCACCGGCAAGCTCGCCCGCTCGCTCATCGGCGACGGCAAGACGGTCGTGCTCGGCGCGGCCGACACCTTCCGCGCGGCGGCGGCCGACCAGCTCCAGACGTGGGGTGAGCGGGTCGGCGCCGAGACCGTGCGCGGGCCGGAGGGCGGCGACCCGGCCTCGGTGGCCTTCGACGCCACGGCCAAGGGCATCGAGGACAAGGTCGACGTCGTCATCGTCGACACCGCGGGCCGCCTGCACACCAAGACCGGCCTGATGGACGAGCTGGGCAAGGTCAAGCGGGTCATCGAGAAGAAGGCCACGGTCGACGAGGTGCTGCTCGTCCTCGACGCCACCACCGGCCAGAACGGCATGCGCCAGGCCCAGGTGTTCGCCGAGGTGGTCAACATCACCGGCATCGCGCTCACCAAGCTCGACGGCACCGCCAAGGGCGGCATCGTGATCTCCGTGCAGCGCGAGCTGGGCGTGCCGGTCAAGCTCGTGGGGCTCGGCGAGGGGCCCGACGATCTGGCGCCTTTCGACCCGGATGTCTTCGTGGACGCGATTCTGGGCGACTGACCCCGTTTATCGGCCATGTCCTAATTCATGCCGAAATAGCCATTACCAGAAAAGTCTTGAGTCGTTAGTTAGCTTTGTGCTGACATGTTCGGGTTATCCGCGATCACGTAAGGGATGCCCATGAAGAAGATCGTCGTCCATCGCCCCGGGACTGTCAGGCCCTCCACGCTCGCCTCGCCGCGGCACAGCGTTTGACCTGTCTCTGGGTCGGCGTTTCCACGCGGGAACGCCGACCGTTGGGAAGGGGGCGGTCGTGAGGACGATCGCCCTGGACGCCGACCGCCGGGCAGCCGGGCCGTACACGCTGGCCGCCGGGCTGCTCGACCTTCTGGTCCCCGAGGCGCTCGACCGGCGGCCCGACCTGGTCGCCGCCCATGACGTGGAGCTCCGGGTCGCGGCGCCCCGCCTGCGGCCGCTCGTGCCGGCGCGCAGGCGCTCGCTCGCCGACGACCTGCCGAGGGGGCAGCGCATCCTCATCCCGGGGGCGCGGCGCAGCCTCAGGATCGCCAACGGGCTGGCCGAGTTCGTCCGCGAGCTGCTGGCCGTCACGGGGCCGCTCACGCTCGTCGTGTCGAACCTGGGCGAGGCCGACCACACCGACCGCGAGCTGGTCGAGGTGCTGCGCCGCCGGCTCGACCCCGGGCTGCTGCGCGTCGAGGAGGGCCCGTCGTCGCCGGGCGAGGGCCCGCTGTGCGCCGACTTCGACCGCTACCGAGACGAGGGCTTCCATCACGCGATGGTGGAGTCGGGCACCGAGGCGCTGCGCGGCATGGCCTACGAGGACGACCCCGAAGGGTGGCGGACCCTCGTGCAGCGCGTCGCCGCGGCCCTGGAGGCGGTGGAGCGCGAGGAGGAGGCCCGCGCGCTCTACGACCGCGCCAGGCGCCTAAGCACCGACCCCAAGCACCGGGCCACCATCGCCTACGCCACCGCGATGATCCTGGTACGCCACCACGACCCCGCCCGCCGCGACCCCGGCGAGGCGATGGCGTGGATCAACGAGGCCGTCACGATCACGTCGTTGCTGCCCGACCCGCGCGAACGCGCCTTCCACCTCGGCTTCGACCTCAACGGCAAGGCCCTGGTGGAGCTGCGCGCCGGCCGTCCGGACGCCGCGCTGCGGCTGGTCGAGCAGGCCATCGCCCTGGCCGACGAGCACCTGGCGGACGAGCACCCGATCCACCGGCTCGTGCTGCGCGCCAACAGGGCCCAGCTGCTGGCCGGCGCCGGCCGGCACGAGGAGGCGCTGGCCGACTACACGGCGGCGATCGACGCCGACCCCGGCTATCCGGACTACTACCTCGACCGGGGCAACCTGCTGAACAAGCTGGGCAGACCGGAGGAGGCGCTGGCCGACTACGAGGCCGTCATGCGGCTCAGCCCGCCCTTCCCCGAGGCGTACTACAACCGCTCGGAGCTGCGGTTCGCGGCCGGCGACCTGGACGGCGCCCGCGCCGACCTCGACCGCACGCTGGAGCTCGACCCCGACTTCGCCCCCGCGTACGTGAACAGGTGCGGCCTGCTCGCCCTCCACGGCGAGTACGAGCAGGCCAGGCGGGACGTGCGGCGCGGCCTCGCGCTCCGGCCGCGCGACGCCCACCTGCTCTGCGTGCTGGGCCAGGTGGAGACGGCCCAGGGCCGCCACCCGGAGGCGTACGCGGCCTTCGACGCCGCGCTGGAGATCGACCCCGACCTGGCCGCCGCGTGGGGGAACCGGGCCGTGCTCGCCTTCGAACGCGGCGACCCCGACGGCGCGCTGTCCGACCTGACCCGCGCGCTGAAGCTGACCGAGACGGCCGAGCTGCTGTTCAACCGGGCGATGGTCCACCGCGAGCTGGGACGGGCGAAGGAGGCCAGGCAGGACCTGCTCAGAGCCGCCGAACTGGCCCCCGGCGACCCGGACGTCGGGCGGGCGCTGGCCGAGGGGTGACCGGGACGGGCGGCGGGCCGGTGTCCGGGTGCGGGCACCGGAGGGTGACCGAGACGGGCAGCGGGCCGGTGTCCGGATGCCGGCCCGGTCCGCCGAGCTGCCGGGCCGCCGCAGCGGGCGTGGCGTCGTCGCCGGGTCAGGCTCGCGTGGCCGCGAGCGGCCCGATCGGCACCACGAGAGGGGTGCCCGCGACCGGATCCTCGATGACCTTCGCGTCCAGCTCGAACACCTCGCGCAGCAGCTCCTCGGTCAGCACCTCGTGCGGGGCGCCGGCGGCCACGACCTTGCCGGCGCGCATGGCCACCAGCCGGTCGGCGTAGCGCGCGGCCAGGTTGAGGTCGTGCAGGACCATGACGACCGTGCGGCCGGCCTCCTCGTGCAGGTGCCGGACGAGCTCCAGCACCTCCACCTGGTGGGCCAGGTCGAGGAACGTGGTGGGCTCGTCGAGCAGCAGCAGGTCGGTGCCCTGGGCCAGGGCCATGGAGATCCACGCCCGCTGCCGCTGGCCGCCCGACAGCTCGTCGAGCGGGCGTTCGGCGAGGTCGGCCAGGCCGGTCATGGTCAGCGCCGCGGCGACGGCCGACTCGTCGTCGGAGGACCACTGCCGATACCACGTCTGGTGCGGATGCCGGCCCCTGGCGACCAGGTCGGCCACGGTGAGCCCTTCGGGGGCGGAGGGCGCCTGCGGCAGCACGCCGAGGATCTTGGCCACCTCGCGGGTGGGGATGGCGTCGATGCGCTTGCCGTCCAGCAGCACCTGGCCGCCCTGGGGCTTGAGCAGGCGGCCGAGCGCGCGCAGGAGGGTGGACTTGCCGCAGCCGTTCGGGCCGATGATGGTGGTCACCGTGCCCGCCTCGACGCCCAGGTCGAGGCCGTCCACGATGGTCCGGTCGCCGTAGCCGAGCTTGACGCCCGCGGCCTGCAGCCTCATTTGCGTGCCCTCCAGATCAGGTGGATCAGGTACGGTGCGCCCAGCACGGCCGTGACGATGCCGACGGGCAGTTCGATCGGGGAGAAGACGGTCCGGGCGATCAGGTCGGCGCCCGCGGTGAGCACGGCCCCGGTGACCGCCGAGCACAGCAGCGGCGGCCGGGCCGAGCGGGCCAGCCGGAGCGCGATCTGCGGCGCGGCCAGGGCCACGAACGCGATCGGCCCGGCCGAGGCGGTGGCCACCGCGGCCAGCAGCACGGCGGCCAGGATCAGCAGGGCGCGGGCCGCGTTCACCCGCACGCCGAGGGCGGTGACCACGTCGTCGCCGAAGCGCAGCGCGTCGAGCGAGCGGGTGCCGAGCAGGGTGGCCGGGACGAGCACCGCCAGCGCGAGCGCCACGGGCACCACGTGCTCCCAGCCGCGGCCGTTGAGCGAGCCGCTGATCCAGACCATGGCCCGGCCGGTGTCGTTGACGTCGCCGACGGTCAGCAGCCAGAACTTCACGTTCGTGAACACGGCGGCCACGCCGATGCCGACCAGGACCAGGCGGTAGCCGTCCAGGCCGCGCCGCCAGGCCAGGCCGTAGACGACGGACGCCCCGAGCAGGCCGCCGAGCAGGGCGAGCGCGGGGATGCCCAGGTCGGCCAGCAGGCCGCTGGCGCCGCCGTAGGCGCTGCCGCTGGCCACCACGCCGGCCACGACGGTGACCGAGGCGCCGGTCGTGACGCCGAGGATCTCGGGGCTGGCCAGCGGGTTGCGGGCGATGGACTGGATGATCGCGCCGGACAGCGCGAGCGCGGCGCCGACCAGGGCGCCGGTCAGGGCGCGCGGCAGGCGTAGCTCCATGATGACGAAGTGGGCTGGGCTGTCGACGTCGAAGGTGCCCCGGAGCACCTCCGCCAGGCTCATCGGCAGGTCGCCGATGCGCATGTTCAGCGCCATGAGCACGAGCAGGAGCGCCAGGCCGGTCACGCCGACGCCGACGGCGCGCAGGCGCAGCCGCCAGGACAGGGCGCCGAGGCGCAGGGGGAGCGCGGTCATAGCCGTACCGGCTTTCTGCGGCGGACCAGGGCGACGAAGAAGGGCGCGCCGATCAGCGCGAGGACCACGCCGACCTCCAGCTCGCCCGGCGGGGCGACCACGCGGCCGATCACGTCGGCGACCAGCAGCAACGCCGCCCCGACCAGCCCCGAGTACGGCAGCAGCCACCGGTGGTCGGTGCCCGACAGCGGCCGGGCCAGGTGCGGCACGATCAGGCCCACGAACGCCAGCGAGCCGCAGGCCGCCACCGCCGCGCCCGACAGCAGGGTGACGGCGGCGACGCCGACCGTCCTGGTCAGCGCGATGTTCTGGCCGAGCGAGCGAGCGACGTCCTCGCCGAGCGACAGGGCGTTCAGGCCCGGGGCGTTGACCAGGGCCAGCAGCAGGCCGGCGACGATGAACGGGAGCACCTGCCAGACCACGTCGGGGCCCCTGGCGGCGATGGAGCCGGACTGCCAGAAGCGGAAGACGTCCATGGCCTGCTCGTCGAGGAGCACGATGGCCGAGGTCATGGCGTACAGCAGGGCGCTGACCGCGGTGCCGGCCAGGGCCAGCGTGACCGGCGTCGGGCCGCCCCTGCCGCCCGTCATGCCGAGCGCGAACACCGCCACGCTGGCCACCAGCGCGCCCGCCAGGCCGAACCAGATGTAGGCGAGCAGGCTGGAGGCGCCGAGCAGGATGATCGAGGCCACCATGGCGAACGCCGCGCCCTGCGTGACGCCCAGCAGGCCGGGGTCGGCGAGCGGGTTGCGCGTGTGGCCCTGCATGAGGGCGCCCGCGACGCCGAGCGCGATCCCGGCCAGCACCCCGAGCACGGTACGCGGTACGCGCAGCGAGCGGATGATGATGTCGTTCTCGCTGCCCGTGGGCGCGGTGAGAGCCTGCCAGGCGTCGCCCGGCGGCACGGACTTCGAGCCGACCGTGATGCTCAGCACCACCCCGGCCGCGACGGCGGCGAGGAGGAGGAGCAGGAGGACGAGCCGCCGGCGCCGGATGCCGTGGAGGCGGGGCGCGAGCGCGGTCACCAGTTTCCTCCCCTTGTTTGCCCGATCGTGGTGAAGTATGCCAGGTTAGGCAGGGCTAACCTAATTTAGGTTCGCCTTACTTCGAGAAAGGGTTCCGATGAGAGCGTGGCGGGTGCTGGCCGGTGTGCTGCTGGTGGCGGGGGTGGCCGCGTGCGGCTCGACGGAGCCGGCGGCCACGCCGTCGGCAGACTCGTCGGCAGACCCGGCGGCCAGGACGATCGAGCACGCGATGGGCTCGACCAAGATCTCCGGGCAGCCCAAGCGGGTCGTCGCGCTCGACCAGAGCTTCGTGGACGCGGTGCTCACGCTGGAGACCCCCGTGATCGGCTACACCACCTACCGGTCGATCGACGCCAAGCTGCCCGACTACCTCGGCCCGCTCGTCGCCCGGTACGGCAAGGAGGCGACCCCGGTCGGCACGCTGGAGCAGCCCAGCCTGGAGAAGATCGCCGCGCTCAAGCCCGACCTGATCGTCTCGGCCAAGGTCCGCCACGAGGCCCTGTACGACAAGCTGTCGAAGATCGCGCCGACCGTCTTCAGCGAGACGACCGGCGCCATCTGGAAGGAGAACCTGCGGCTCATGGGCCGCGCCCTGGGCAAGGAGGAGCTGGCCGACTCCCGGATCAAGGCGTTCGAGGAGCGCGCGGGCACGATCGGGGCCGCGATCAAGGAGAAGGCGGGCGGGAAGCTGCCGACCGTCTCGATCGTGCGCTTCGCCGGTGAGCCCACCGTCCGGCTCTACGTCGAGAAGTCCTACTCCGGGGTGGTGCTGAAGGACGTCGGCTTCCCCCGCCCGCAGGGCCAGCCGACCAAGGACGACGCCATCGCCGTGGACGTCAGCCAGGAGCGCATCGCCGACCTCGACGCCGACCACATCTTCGTCGCCACCTACCCCGACCCGGCCAGCGACGGCCCCAAGGAGAAGTTCGTCGGCAACCCGCTGTGGGGGCGGCTCAAGGGGGACAAGCACGAGGTCAGCGACCTGACCTGGATGAGCGCCGTGGGCATCCAGGGCGCCCACGCCATCCTGGACGACCTGGCCAAGACCTTCTCGGTCGACCCCGCCAAGGCGGCCTAGGGCGCTCAGCGCGGCAGGAACGCCCGCAGGCCGGCCAGGTGGGGTTCGAGGTCGAGCCCCTGGCCGGCCAGCCACTCCGGGTTGTCGTAGGTGCCCTTGTAGCGGTCGCCGCGGTCGCAGATCAGGGTGACGACGCTGCCCTGGACGCCCGCTTCGCGCATCTCCCCGACGAGCTCGACGCACGCCGCCATGTTCGTCCCGGTGGAGCCGCCGACGTCCAGGCCGGTGACCTCGCGGGTCCAGTGCATGGCGGCGATCGAGCGGGCGTCGGGGACGGCGATCATGCGGTCGATCACGCTGGGCAGGAACGACGGCTCCACCCGGGGACGCCCGATGCCCTCGATCCGCGACCCCGAGGCCGTCACCGTGGGGTCGCCGGAGACCCAGCCGGGGTAGAACGCCGAGCCCTCCGGGTCGACCACGGCCAGGCGGGTGGGGTGGCGGCGGTAGCGGATGTAGCGGCCGATGGTGGACGACGTGCCGCCGGTGCCGGCGCCGACGACGATCCAGGCGGGCTCGGGATGCGGCTCCATGGACATCTGGGAATAGATCGACTCGGCGATGTTGTTGTTGCCACGCCAGTCGGTCGCGCGTTCGGCGTAGGTGAACTGGTCCATGAAGTGGCCCCCGGTCTCGGCGGCCAGCCGGTGAGATTCGTCATAGATCGCCCCGGGGTCGGCGACGAGGTGACATTTCCCGCCGTAGAACTCGATGAGATGGCACTTCTCGGGCGACGTGGACGCGGGCATGACGGCGATGAACGGCAGCCCGAGCAACCGGGCGAAATACGCCTCGCTGACCGCGGTCGAGCCGCTGGACGCCTCCACGATCGTGGTGGCCGGGCCGATCCAGCCGTTGGCGAGGCCGTACAGGAACAGGGACCGCGCGAGCCGGTGCTTGAGTGAACCGGTCGGGTGCACCGATTCGTCTTTCAGGTAGAGGTTTACGCCCCAGTGCGAGGGAAGCGGAAAGACGTGCAGGTGAGTGTCACAACTTCGGTTGGCGTCGGCCTCCACCTTGCGGATGGCCTCCGCCACCCACCGACGTGTCCCCGTGTCGTGACGGTCCACAGATTCCATGTCCATACGCTATCCCCTGTGACTCTGACCACTATTCCTATGAAATTGGGTGGGTAGTGTTATGATAATGAGACTTGTCCGGCCGTGGACGTGACCACGCACGCCGCGAGCCAGATGGACGACAAACCCCTTCTGACCTATGCGGACTCTCCTAACGCGTCCCTTACCCGGGAGTTGCGAGGATGAGGAACGCTGTCAGGCGGCTTGTGCCGAACGGGGGATAGCGCAAGGGGGAATGAATTGATCACTATGACCGATGAGCAGCGCCAGGACTGGTTCGAGCGCGATGTCGTGCCCGTGACGTCGCAGCTGTTCGCTTCCGCCATGCGCCTGACCCGTAACGCCGCCGACGCCGAGGACCTGGTGCAGGAGACGGTCGCCAAGGCGTACACGTCCTACCACCAGTTCCGCGAGGGCACCAACCTCAAGGCGTGGCTGCACCGCATCCTCACCAACAACTTCATCAACGACTACCGCAAGAAGCAGCGCTCGCCGAAGTTGTCGGCCGCCGAGGACATCGAGGACTGGCAGCTGCACGCCGCCGAGTCCCACACCTCGACGGGTCTGCGCTCGGCCGAGACCGAGGCGCTCGACCGGCTGCCCGACAGCGTCGTGATGAACGCTCTGCGCTCCCTGCCCGAGGACTTCCGCGTGGCCGTCTACCTGGCCGACGTCGAGGGGTTCGCGTACAAGGAGATCGCCGAGCGCATGGGGACGCCCATCGGCACCGTGATGTCCCGTCTGCACCGTGGCCGCCGCCAGCTCCGCGGCATGCTGGAGGACTACGCGCGGGAGGAGGGCGCCGTGCGCCTTCCCGCCCCCCGCGCCGCGGCCTAGGGCGAGTTCAGGGACAGGCGAAGGCGGACGCGTAACACGCCTGCTTCGTCGCGCAGCTGCACCCGGTCGCAGAGCTGCCGGCTGATCCAGAGCCCGTACCCCCGCGGGGACTCGGGCTCCGGCGGTATGTAGCCCGGCAGGGGGTCGTCGAGCACCCCGCCGGGATCGGCGATCTCGCAGACGAGGTCGCGCTTCTCCACCCACATCGTGATGGTGCCGAACCCGGCGCCGTGCTCGACGCAGTTCGCGGCGATCTCCGAGACGCTGAGCACCAGCGAGGAGATGAGGTTGCGGTCCATGCCGGCCGTCCTGGCGTAGTCGCCGACGGTCTGGCGCAGGCGCTTGAGCTCGCGGGCCGTGAACCGCACCAGGCAGGCCCCGGGGCCCGGCTCGGGGAACGGCGCGTCGTCGCCGTCGAGCACCAGCTCGTGGGGCTGGACGAATCGCCCGCTGGTCGCCTCGCTCCCCGCCTCCAGCACCAGGGGATGGACGACCGGGGTGAGCTCGCGGACGGGCTCGGGCACGTCGCGCAGGTCGTACAGGCACATCATGACGGACGGGGCCGCGGCCAGGGCGGCGTTGACGACCGAGTCGTAGCGGATGAGGTCCTGGATCCGCGGCTCGCTCAGCTCCGCCCAGACGGGCTCCCCGACGACCAGGGTGGGCCGGCCGCGGGTGTACTCGTGGTAGGCGGCCAGCATCCGGTGGGGGTGGTCGTACCAGGCGCCGGCCGGGCGGCTGTCGATGCGCCGCGCGTCGCCGTCGAGGGCCTCGGCCAGCAGCGCCAGCCGGTCGGGGCGGTTGACGACCAGCACGCGCCGGTCTTCGTCCAGCGCGGTTCGCACGCGCGGCACGACGAGGTCGAGGAAGGCCCGATCGGAGTCGTACGGTACCGCGACGTGCTTCAGCGACTGTGCCCGCTCCCGGCGCACGGCCGAAACGTAACAAGGGCGGCCCGGCCGCGCAACGGCGGAAGCCGACCAAAAACGTCGAACGGCCTGCGCGTGACTCCCCGGAGTTTCATGATTACTCCATGTCTTGGACGGCTGATGCCCGTTGCTGGGTACATCTGTTGTGTACGGAAACGTCGGCAGGGGGTGGCGTGTGACCGAAGCCCGCGCGGCGGCGGAGAAACTCCAGGCGGAGCTGCACGGGCTGGGAGTCACCAGCGCGTACGAGGTGGGGGACGGAGCGACCATCTCGGTCTGGATAGGTCTCGTCGTGCACTACAGGGACGGTTTTTACCGTTGGCAGGAAGGTCCGGTTAAACGTCGTCATCTGGGTACGGATCCGGTTGGATGTGCCATGCGCGTGGCGCGCCGCTACAAGGAGCTGCACGCGGATATCCCACTCTGGTGGGACGACCTGGCCAGGGAACTACGGGGGAGACCGGTCCAGGACTATCCGTAAGGCCCCCGCGTGCGGTGTTTCGGGGGAAAACATGCGCATTTGGGCTTTGCCATTCGTCCTGATCGTTCTCGTGGGCTGCGCCGCCCAGCCGGTGCCGCGCCGACATTCCGCCATGATCCGGCCGCAGGTCAGTCCTGAGGTCCTGGCCAAGCGGCTGATCGCGCAGCAGGCCGACTGGCCGCGCAGCCGCAGGTTCGACTGCGGAAAGATCAAGTGTGTGGCCCTGACCTTCGACGACGGTCCAGGGCCCTACACCGGCAAGCTGCTCGACCTGTTGCACCAGCGCCACGTCAGGGCCACGTTCTTCGTGCTGGGGGAGATGGTGGCCGCCGACAGCGGCGGCCGGATCACCCGCCGCATCGTGGACGAGGGTCACGAGATCGGCAACCACTCCTGGTCCCATCCGTCGCTGACCGGCCTGTCCCGCGAGGGCGTGCGCAACGAGCTGGGGCACACCGACGAGCTCGTCCACCGGCTGACCGGGGTCAAGATGCGGGTGATGCGCCCGCCGTACGGCAGCACCGACGACGCCGTCGCCGCCGAGACCCGCCGCGAGGGCCTGGCCCAGATCCTGTGGGACGTCGACACCCTCGACTGGCTGCACCGCGAGCCCGCCGCCGTGGTCAGGCGGGCCGACACCGCCAAGGCGGGGTCGATCGTGCTCATGCACGACATCCACCCCACCACGGTCGAGGCCGTGCCGAAGGTGATCGACACCCTCGCCAGGAAGGGCTACACGTTCGTCACGATCTCGGAGCTGTACGGCCGCCCGCCCACGCCGGGCCGCACGTACACCGCACGGTGAGCGGCATGGCACCCTTGGGCCATGGCTTTCACCGGCTTCCCCGACGAGGCGTTCATCTTCTACGAGGGCCTGGAGGCGGACAACTCCAAGCATTACTTCACCCGCCACAAGCACCTCTACGAGGACGCGGTGCGCGGGCCCATGACGGAGCTCACCGACGAGCTGGCCGCCGAGTTCGGCCCGGCCCAGCTCTTCCGGCCCTACCGTGACGTGCGCTTCTCCAAGGACAAGACGCCGTACAAGACCCATCAGGGCGCCTTCGTCGACCTGATGCCCGGCATCGGCTACTACGTCGAGATCAGCGCCGCCGGCCTGTACGTCGCCGGCGGCCGCTACACCCAGGCCGCCGACCAGATCGCCCGCTACCGCGCGGCCGTGGACGAGGACGTCACCGGCAAGCCGCTGGAGTCGATCACGGCCCGGCTCGCCGACGCCGGCTACACGATCGGCGGCGACCGGCTGAAGACCAGGCCGCGCGGCTTCGACGAGGACCACCCGCGCATCGAGCTGCTGCGCCACAGGTCCCTGTACGCGGGCGTCCGCCACGAGCCGGAGCCGTGGGTGCACACGGCCGAGGTGCGCGGCCGCGTCGAGCGGGCCTGGCGCGACTTCGCCGCGCTGGTCGACTGGCAGTGCGCGCACGTCAGGGGCAGCGAGCTGCCGCGCCGCTGAGCCTCACCGCTGGCTCGTGGTGACCTGGTCGCCCTTCAGGATGCGGTCGACCGTCTGGCCGGCCGCCGAGCTGGCCGCCGTCGTGCCCACGGCCAGCGCCAGGGCCAGGGTCGGCGCGGCCAGGCTGCGCACGCTGCGCAGGTTGCGCACCCTGGCCCACGGCTCGCCGGCCAGGTGCATGATCCGCCACTCCCAGAACAGCCCGAGCCCGACGCAGACCATCATCACCTGCCCCACCACGATGGCCACGACCTGCGCCTTGTCCAGGGCGCCGATGTCCGGCTCGACCAGCGTCGACAGGTAGCCGGCCAGGCTGGTCAGCAGGGCCGCGACGGCCAGGTGCAGGGCCTTGGTCATCGGCTGGGTGCCCCTGACACATGGGTAGAAGTAGCCGAACAGGAAGCCGAACGCGGGCAGGGTGAGCAGGTAGCGGCCGTCGAACAGGAAGCTGGTCAGGTCCGCGCCCTCCGGCCGGCCGTAGACCAGCGCGAAGGGCAGGCTGAGCAGCAGGCTGACGGTGAACGCCGACACGCCGTTGTGCCAGGGCGTGCAGCCGGCCGCCGTGGCGAAGGCGGTCTCGGGATGGCGGCCGTGCTCGCGCAGCGCCGACTCCAGCGACTGCCGCCGCTGGTCGAACTCGGCCATCGACATGTCCGCGGCCAGCCTGGTCCGTCCCGCGCGGTACAGCTCCTGCTCGGCGAGCAGCAGCAGGCGCCGGTGCAGGGCCGCGCGGACGAACTGCCGGTGCTCCTCCTGCGTGTCCGGCTCCACGACGGACGCGGGCGGCCCGGCCAGCAGCCAGCGCGCGGTCAGCCAGGCCACGATCGAGGTGATGGCCAGCAGCGGCAGCGGCACGTCGATGTCGGCCAGCGTCGTGCTGCCGCCGGGCGTGATGTAGAGCACCATCAGCACGACGACCATCGTCGACTCGGCGGCGGGGTCGCGCATCGCCGCCGGCCGGCAGCCCAGCCGCCACAGCCGCAGCACCAGCATCACGAACCCGAGCAGCAGCAGCCCGAGCACCCCGCGGACCAGCGGGTCCAGCGGCAGGCTCCCGATCGTCGGGACGGCCGCCCGCGGCACGGCCAGGCTCCACGACCCCGCGTCCAGCCATTCCGTGGGCCAGCCCTGCACCAGCAGGCTCACCACGACGGCGCCCACCACCGCGCCCCGGCTCCACCGCCTGGTCGCCACGGTGACCGCCGCCACGGGGATCATCGCCCAGCTCAGCGCCAGCAGCAGCCGGACGCTGTCGGGCGGGTACACGCCGTCCAGGAGCGCCCGCAGCCACAGGGCCAGCGCCAGCAGCCCGACCGCGGCCTCGGCCCACAGCGCGGCCAGGCGCACGACCACCGGCCTGACCCCGAGGTCCACGCTGAAGCCGACCGCCGCGCCCGCCGCCGCCAGGGCCGCGACGGCTCCGCCGGTCAGCAGCACGCGTCCGGGGAGCTGGCCGTGCAGCCACGACCAGCTCAGCATGCCGAGCCCGACCAGCAGGCCGAGCCCGGTCACCGTGAGCAGGTCGCGGCCGGTCCACGGCGGGCTGGTGGGCAGCACCCGTCCGGCGTGCCGCAGGGCCATCACCGGCACGGCGACGAACAGGATCACGTACCCGACCGGCGACCACTCCGCGGCGACCAGCGGGATCAGCAGGGCCGGCGCGGCGATGGCCAGGCCGACGACCAGCTCCCTGTTGGGCACCCGCTGCCACCACCGCCGGCCGAGCGAGCGCACCAGGAACACCGCCAGCGCGCACGCCGTGAGCACGCCGAGCGCGGTGGCCCAGGAGAAGTCGTCCTCCTCGGCGACGTCGGGGAAGCCGTAGGAGCCGGGGGCCAGCGTCAGGCTCACCGGGTAGGCGCCGACGGAGAAGCGCAGCAGGCCGCGCTCCTGCCGTTCCGGCTGGATGCCCTCGACGCGCAGCACGGTCCACTCGCCGGGCAGGACGGTGACCGTGCGCACCACGACGATCAGCGGGAGCGCGGTCGGCGAGGTGAAATCGAGCCGGAGCAGCCCGTCGACCTTGACCTGACGCAGCAGCGTCACGGTGAACTCGGCCGTGACGTGCCCCGGCGAGGAGACGATGAGCGGCGCGAGCCGGGTGGTGGGCGCCAGGCTCTGGCCGTCCGCCTTGAGCGCGCCGAACCCGGAGTCGGTCACCTGCGGCAGCGTGCCGGGGAAGCCGCCGCCCTGGCGCAGCGCCTCGGCCAGCGGGTCGTCGGGACGCAGGCCCAGCCGGTGCCTGACGGTGATCCTGACCTGACGCTGCCGGGGATCAATCCGCCCCTCGGGGACGGCGCCGAGGTCGGCCGCGCGGGCCGGGGCGACCGAGACCTCGGTGGCGGCCGTACGGGCCCATCCGGCGGCCGGGTCGGCGCGGGCGGCGGCGGCCGCCCAGGGGTTGGTCACGACGGTGCTCTTGGGCCTGTCGGACCCGGTCACGGGTCTGGCTGCGATGGTGCACCAAACAATCGCCCCGAACGACACCAGAGCCAGCCCGAATGAAATCGCCATCCGGAGCTTTCCCACAATGGGGATGATTCTCCGGCATGCCGAAATGTTCTATGGCATAGGGTCACGGTGTTATCACAGATGGTCTCATGACCGCGTTTCTTTACACCGTGACCCGGGAGAGGCGTTCCATCGCGCGTGCTCGGGCCATTCGTTGACAGGATCTGCTGACACGAAAGCCGCGTGTCACCGGGAAAAGTGACACGCGGCCGTGGTGCGGGGAGAACGAATCAGGCGCGCTTGGCGCGGGCGGCGGCGCGGCCGCGGGCGGCGGCGTCGAGCACGACCTTGCGGATGCGGACCGCGTCGGGCGTGATCTCCACGCACTCGTCCTCGCGGATGAACTCCAGCGCCTGCTCCAGCGAGAGCGTCCGCGGCGGGATGACCTTCTCGGTCTCCTCGCTCGTGGACGAGCGCATGTTCGTGAGCTTCTTCTCCTTGGTGATGTTCACGTCCATGTCGTCGGAACGCGAGTTCTCACCGATGATCATGCCCTCGTAGACCTCGGTGGTCGGCGAGACGAACAGCGTGCCGCGCTCCTGGAGGTTGAGCATGGCGAACGCGGTCACCGGGCCCGACCGGTCGGCCACCAGCGAGCCGTTGTTGCGGGTGCGCAGCTCGCCGAACCAGGGCTCGTAGGAGTCGAAGACGTGGTGGACCAGGCCGGTGCCGCGGGTCTCGGTCAGGAACTCGGTGCGGAAGCCGATCAGGCCGCGGGCCGGGACCACGAACTCCATGCGGATCCAGCCGGTGCCGTGGTTGGTCATGTGCTCCATGCGGCCCTTGCGGACGGCCAGGAGCTGGGTGACCGCGCCGAGGTACTCCTCCGGGCAGTCGACCGTCAGGCGCTCGACCGGCTCGTGCACCTTGCCGTCGATGGTCTTGGTGACCACCTGCGGCTTGCCGACGGTCAGCTCGTAGCCCTCGCGGCGCATCTGCTCGACGAGGATGGCCAGCGCCAGCTCACCGCGGCCCTGCACCTCCCAGGCGTCGGGACGGTCGGTGGGCAGCACGCGCAGCGACACGTTGCCGACCAGCTCCTTGTCGAGCCGGTCCTTGACCATGCGGGCAGTGACCTTCGAGCCCTTGACCTTGCCGACCAGCGGCGAGGTGTTGGTGCCGATCGTCATCGAGATCGCCGGCTCGTCGACCGTGATCAGCGGCAGCGGGCGCGGGTCCTCCGGGTCGGCCAGCGTCTCGCCGATCATGATCTCGGGGATGCCGGCGATGGCGATGATGTCGCCGGGGCCGGCCTCCTCGGCCGGCTTGCGCTCCAGCGCCTCCGTCATCAGCAGCTCGGTGATCTTCACCTTCTGGATCGTGCCGTCGGTACGGCACCAGGCGACCTGCTGGCCCTTGCGCATGATGCCCTGGTGGATCCGGCACAGCGCGATGCGGCCCAGGTAGGAGGAGGCGTCGAGGTTGGTGACGTGCGCCTGCAGCGGGGCGTTGGGGTCGTACGTGGGCGCCGGGATCGTCGACTTGATGATGTCGAACAGCGGCTCCAGGTCCTCCGAGTCGGGCATGCCGCCGTCGTCGGGACGGTTCATGGAGGCGCGGCCGGCCTTGGCCGAGGCGTAGACGATCGGGAAGTCGATCTGCTCCTCGGTGGCGTCGAGGTCCATGAAGAGCTCGTAGACCTCGTCGACGACCTCCTTGATGCGGGCGTCGGGGCGGTCGACCTTGTTGATGCACAGGATGACCGGCATCTTGGCGGCGAACGCCTTGCGCAGCACGAACCGGGTCTGCGGCAGCGGGCCCTCGGAGGCGTCGACCAGCAGCACCACACCGTCGACCATGGACAGGCCGCGCTCGACCTCGCCGCCGAAGTCGGCGTGGCCGGGGGTGTCGATGATGTTCAGGGTCATGCCGCCGTGCTTGACGGCGGTGTTCTTGGCGAGAATGGTGATGCCCTTCTCGCGCTCCAAATCGTTGGAGTCCATGACCCGGTCGTCGACGTCCTGGTTCGCGCGGAAGGCCCCGGACTGCCAGAGCATGGCGTCGACCAGTGTGGTCTTGCCATGGTCGACGTGCGCGATGATCGCGATGTTCCGCAGGTCGTCGCGGCTGTTCAAAGGCATGATGACTTCTCGCTCTGTGTCGTGGGGGCGGCCGCGCGAAGTCGCGACCCACCAAGTCTAGTTGATCCCCTCTCGTGACAAGAGCGGGACAAGGCGTCTGCGGCGCTGTAGGGGTGAACGCATCGGCCGGCGCGTCTGATTCCCGGCGTCCCGCATGGATCATGGGGAGCAGGGCAGGGAGCGACCGTGAGGGACGAAGGGCTGGTGCTGCTCGTCGCGTGGGGGCAGTTCGCGCTGCTCCTGGGGCTGCTGGCCTATTTCCTGCTGCGAGGCCGCACGTGAGGCGGACAGCGGCCCTGCTCGTGCTGCTCGTGCTGCTCGTGGGGGCGGCCGGCTGCGTGAGCCCCGCCTGGGACGACCACGACTACGCCCTCAAGGCCGAGCAGTCGGACGAGAGCGTCTCCTCCACCATCCGGATCGTCCGCCTGGCGGTCCAGAACTCCCACCGGCTGACCAGGCCGTACCTCAAGGTCGTGCTCACCGACGCGGCCGGCGAGCTGGACGCGGTCGGCGACCAGTTCGGCGGGGTCCAGCCGCCGTCCGAGCGGTCCGACCAGCTGCGCGAGCGGCTGCTCGACCGGATCCAGCGGGCCGAGGAGCTGGTGGACGACCTGCTCATCCAGGTACGCCGGGACCGGATCAAGGACCCCGCCCGGGCGGTGCGGGAGCTGGAGGCGCTGGGGTGAAGAAGCTCTTCGCCGTCACGCTCGGCATCCTCAGCGCCGTCGGCGGCTTCGTGGACATCGGCGACCTCGTGGCCAACTCGCTGGTCGGAGCCCGGTTCGGGATGTCGCTGGCGTGGGTCGTGGTGGTCGGCGTGGTGGGCATCTGCCTGTTCGCCGAGATGTCCGGCAGGATCGCCGCGGTCTCCGGCCGGCCGGTGTTCGACCTCGTCCGCGAGCGGCTCGGACCGCGGGCCGGCCTGCTCAACCTGGGGGCGTCGTTCCTCATCAACCTGCTCACGCTGGCCGCGGAGATCGGCGGCGCGTCGCTCGCCCTGGAGCTGGCCACCGGCGTCAACTACCTGCTGTGGGTGCCGGGGGTGGCGCTGGTCGCCTGGCTGGTGATGTGGCGCGTCAAGTTCGAGACCATGGAACGGGTGTTCGGGCTGGCCGGGCTCGCGCTGGTGGTCTTCGGGGTGGCGGCCTGGCAGCTCGGCCCCGACTGGGGGCAGCTGGGCAGCCAGCTCGCCGCGCCGCCGCAGGCCGAGGGGGCGGCGACCTACTGGTACTACGCGGTCGCGCTGCTCGGCGGCGCGATGACCCCGTACGAGGTGTTCTTCTTCTCCTCCGGCGGCGTCGAGGAGCGGTGGACGCGCGGGGACCTGGTGACCGCCCGCGCCAACGTGTTCGTCGGCTTCCCGCTCGGCGGCCTGTTGTCGCTGACCATCATGGTCTGCGCCGCCGCGGTGTTCCTGCCCGCGCAGATCCAGGTGGACTCGCTGGCGCAGATGGTGCTGCCGGTGGGCGTCGGGCTGGGCAGGATCGGGCTGGCGATGGCGATCATCGGGGTGTTCGCGGCCACGTTCGGCGCGACGCTGGAGACCGCGCTGTCGTCGGGGTACACGCTCAGCCAGTACTTCGGCTGGCGGTGGGGCAAGCGGGTGCGGCCGAGGGACGCCGCCCGGTTCCACGTCGTGGTGCTGGTCGCGGTCGTGCTGGCCGCGGCGCTCATCCTGACGACCGTCGACCCGGTCATGGTGACGGAGTACTCGCTGGTCTTCTCGGCCGCCGCGCTGCCGTTGACGTACCTGCCCGTGCTGATGATCGCCAACGATCCCGACTACATGAACGACCAGGTCAACAGCCGGTTCACCAACGCCGTCGGCACCGCGTACATGATCCTGCTGTCGGTGGTCGCGGTGGCGGCGATCCCGCTGCTGCTCGCCACGAAGGCGGGCCAATGAGGGCCCGGGAGCTCCACGCCGACCTGCACCTGCTCGACCGGCAGGTGGTCGGCGCCGACGACGGCGAGCCCGTGTGCAAGGTGGACGACCTGGAGCTGGCCGGCGACCCGCCGTACGTGGCGGCCCTGCTCGCCGGGCCGCTCGCGCTCGCCCCCCGCATCGGCGGCCTGCCCGGCTGGCTGATGAGCTCGGTGACCACGCTGTTCCGGCCGGAGGAGCACCCGCAGCCCCGGCGCGTCCCCATGCACCTGGTCACCGAGATCGGCAGCGCGATCAAGGTGAGCGGCGAGCTGGCCGAGCCCGCCCTCGAACGCTGGGCGCGGGAGAACGTGATCGCCCGGATCCCCGGCAGCGGCGGCGAGCGCCGGCCCGCAGGAGAGGTCGTGCACGCCGCCGGCTCCGCCCCGAGGATCAGCTGGTTCAAGGGCCGCACGGTGACCGACGCGGCCGGCGAGGTGGTCGGCAGGGTCGCCGACGTGCGGCTGTGCCAGGACGGCCCGCTGCTGATGGGCGTGCAGAACGCGTTCCGGGTCAGCGGCCTCATCGTCGTGCCGCGCCGCACCGGCAAGCTCTTCGGGTACGAGCGCGGCCCCGGCGGCCGGGCCCCCTGGCTGGTCGAGGCCCTGATCAGGCGCCGCCTCAAGGGCAGCAGGCTGGTGGCCTGGGAGCAGCTGGCCTGGGCGGGCTCCTGGTCGGAGGAGCCCGGCGCCGGCCTGCGCCTGAACGTGCCCGCCGACCGGCTCGCCCCCCTCACCGAGCTGTACGAGCGCGAGCCGGGACGTACATAGCAGGTTGCACATTTGTGTGCATGGCAGGAGCCGTCGCGGTCCCTACATTGTCGTCATGACGTGGACAGAGCTGGTTATGGGCTCGGCACCGAGCAAGGGCGACCAGCCGGCGGTGAGCGACGTCAGGACCGGCGAGGTGCTGTCGTACGCGCAGTTCGCCAGGCGGGTCACCCGCGCGGCGGGCGGGCTGCGGCGCGACGGGCTGGGCTACGGCGACCGCGTCCTCATCGACCTGCCGCTCGGCGCGTCGCTGGCGGTGGCGGTCCACGCGGTGGCCTGGGCGGGCGGCGTCGCCGTGCTGGGCGGCCCCGGCCCGGTCCGCATGGTGATCACCCGCGGTCCCCGCGAACCCGGCGGCGCCGCCGCCGACCGGGTCTACGCCTTCCGTCCCTCGCCCGGCGCGCTGCCGTTCGCCGGGCTGCTCAACGCGAGCCCGGTGGAGTTCGGCCCGCTGGCGGGCGCGGCGCTGGCGCCGGGCGGCGGCCGGGTGCTCGACCACGACGAGCTCGCCGCCGACCTGCGCAACCTGGCCGCCCGCCTGGTGGTCGGCAAGGACGACGTCGTGGTCAACGCGGCCGGCGACCTGCTCAAGGGGCTGCGGGTGCTCGACCTGGCGCTGATGTCGGGCGCCCACGTGGTGATCGCCGCCAACGAGCCGACCGTCATCGGCTGCCGGGTGCTGGCCGCCGAGCGCAGGGCCACCATGGTCGTGGCGCCCTATGACGTCGCCAGGCGGCTGGTGGGAAACCCCATTCTGCGCGTTGTGGACGAAAGGGCGATCGTCAGCTCGCTTGGCCTGTGAAAAGTGCGACACTGTGCAAGAGTGTGATCCTTCGGCGACGCAGGGTGAACACATGCCAGAGGCCCCCCGGCACAATCTTCCAGCAGAGCCCAACAGGTTCGTGGGCCGCGAACGCGACCTCGACGACCTGCGCGGGCTGTTCGGCGAGACGCGCGTGGTCACGTTGTGCGGCGTCGGCGGCATCGGCAAGACCCGGCTGGCCCTGCGGGTGGCCGCCGGGCTGGTGGACGGCTATCCGGGCGGGGTGTGGCTGGTCGAGCTGGCCCGGGTCAGCCGTCCTGAGCAGATCGTCCAGGAGATCGCCCGGGTGCTGCGGGTGCGCGAGGAGAGCGGGCGGCCGCTGCTCGACACCGTCACCGCCCGGCTGCGCGAGCTGCGCTGCCTGCTGCTGCTCGACAACTGCGAGCACCTGGTCGACGGGTGCGCCGAGCTGGCCGCCGAGCTGGTCGCCTGCTGCCCCCGGCTGAGCATCCTGGCCACCAGCCGGGAGCCGCTGCGCATCGCCAGCGAGCTGATCTGGCGGGTGCCGCCGCTCGACCTGCCCGAGATGGGATACGCCGACGCCGAGTCGGTGCAGCTGTTCATGGACCGGGCCGCCGCCGCCGGGACCCGGCTCGGCCCCGACAGCCTGCCCGACGTGGTCCGCCTGTGCCAGGCGCTCGACGGGCTGCCGCTGGCCCTGGAGCTGGCGGCGGCCCGTACGAGCCTGCTCAGCCCCGGGCAGATCGCCGACCGGCTCGACGACCGTTTCTCGCTGCTGACCACGGGCGGCCGTACGGCCCCGGCGCGGCAGCGCACGCTGCTGGCCACCGTCGACTGGAGCTACGACCTGCTGTCGGCCAAGGAGCAGGTGCTGCTGCGCCGGCTGTCGGTCTTCGCCCGTGACTTCGACCTCGACCTGGCCGAGCAGGTCTGCGCCGAGCGGCCCATCGCCCGGGACGAGATCGTCGACCTCCTCGGCGGCCTGGTCGACAAGTCCCTCGTGCTGTGCGACGAGGAACGCAGGCGCTACCGCATGCTGGAGACGATCAAGCGGTACGCGATGAAGCGGCTGGAGCGGGCCGGCGAGCGCGAGGACGTCCGCGAGCGGCACCTCACCGTCCTGTGCGACCTGCAGGAACGCCACTTCACGACCGAGATGGTCCGGCCCGGCGTGCCCTGGCCGGAGCGGCTGGAGTGCCTGACGGCCAGCAAACAGCTCCTCGACGACCAGCGGGCCGCCCTCGACTGGGCCGCCGAGTCCGGCAACGCGCGGCTGGGCCTGCGCCTGTGCGCCGCCAGCACCGCCCTGCTGCCCATCTCCGGCAACCTGACCGAGATCGTCGGCTGGATCGAGCGGCTGCTCTCGCTCGACCTCGAACCCGTGCCCGACGCGCAGGTCGCGCAGGGCAAGGCGTACCTCGCCTACGGGCTGGAGGCCCGCGACGAGCTCAGCCGGTCGCTGGAGGTGGCCACGGAGAGCCTGGCCGGCCTGGGCGAGGAGAACGTGTTCACCCGCTGCGTCATGCACAGCCTCGTGGTGGTGGTCCTGCTCCGCATGGGCCGCATCGACGAGGCGCTGCACCACGCCGAGCGGGGGCTGGCCGAGGCCACCGCGTCGGGCGACGCCTGGAACCAGGCGGCGGGGCTGGCCGGGCTGTCGGCGGTGGCGCTGACCAGGGGCCGGCTGCGCGAGGCCCAGCGGCTGGGCGACGAGGCCCTGGCGCGGGCGCGCGAGCACGGCCACCGCTGGCTCATGGCCAGGATGGCCGCCCAGCTCGGCGCCGTGGCCGAGGCCCGCGGCGACCTGGAGACCGCCAAGTCCCGTTACGAGCTGGCCGTCCCGTGGTTGTGCGAGCTGGGCAGCGACTCCGATCTGGCGCGCTGCCTGGCCAGGGTGGGCCGGGTCGCGGCCATGCTGGGGGAGTTCGCCCCGGCCAGGGAGCGGCTGGCCGACAGCCTCGCGCTGAGCCGGCAGACCGGCCAGCGGCAGGGGGTGGCCCGGTGCCTGGCCGGCCTGTCGGTGCTGGCCGAGCACGAGGGCGACCTCGACGGCGCGGTGCTGGCCGCCGCCGCCGCGGCCACGCTGCGCGAGTCGATCGGCCAGCACTCGGCCACGATCCGGATCGAGGAGCTGCTCTCGCGCGCCCGCGCCAAGCTCGGCGAGGGCCGTACGGCCTCCCTGTGGTCACGCGGCCGGGCGATGAGCCCCGACGCCGCCGCCCGCCAGGTGCTGGCGGGGGAGCGGCCGGCGGCGCCGCCGCCCGCGCCGGCCGAGCCGGTCAGGCACTCGCTGCTGACCGTGCGCGAGCTGGAGATCGCCGGCCTGCTCACCCGCGGCCTGTCCAACCGGGCCATCGCCGAGGAGCTGGTGATCAGCCCGGCGACGGTCGCCCGGCACATCGCCAACATCATGGAGAAGCTGGGGTACACCTCGCGCGCGCAGATCGCGGTGTGGGCCGCCGAGCACCCCAGCGCTTCTGCATAGGGATCTGCATATTCCGCCCCATGTAGGCACGTGACCCCCTCCCTACCGTGGACGCCATGGATGAGCACATCGTCATGGTGGACTCCGGCACGGGCGTGGAGCTCACCGAGAAGCAGCTGGACGAGCGGTCGTCGATCGCGACCGCCCAGTTGCGGCGCAGAGGGGTGCGCGCGGGCGACACGGTGCTCGTCTGCCTGCCCGTGGGGCCCGACCTGCTGGTGGCGGCGGACGCGGTGATGGCGGCGGGCGGCGTCGTCTGGCCGGTGCCCGCCGATCTGGACCGGGCCGGGCTGGGGGAGCGCATCCGGGCCAGCGGCGCGCGGGTGATGATCTCCGACGTGCCGGAGGCGCTGGAGGCGGCCGAGGAGTCGCGGGTGCGGATCGTGATGAGCGTGGCCGAGCTGGGCGGGCGGCATCCGTATCCGCGCAGTCGCGGACAGTCCACGGAAAGTGATCGCACGAGGTCGGCCGGAGGGGGAGACTGAGCGCACCTGTGATCCTCCGCTGACCCTGGGCGCCGACATGACCTCGCCAGTTCCGCACAACCTGCCCGCAGAGCCCAACCGTTTCGTCGGCCGCGGGCGCGACCTGACCGAGCTGAGCACGCTGGTCCACGACGAACGCGTGGTCACGCTGAGCGGCGTCGGCGGCATCGGCAAGACCCGCCTGTCGCTGCGGGTGGCGGCCAGGGCCGCGCCGGGCTTCGCCGACGGCGTCTGGCTGGTCGAGCTGGCCCGCCTCGCCGACCCCGCGCTGATCGTCAACGAGATGGCCGGGGTGCTCGGCGTCCGCGACGAGGCCCCGGGGCGGCTGCTCGACGGCCTGCGCGTACGGCTGCGCGAGGCCAGGGCGCTGATCGTGCTCGACAACTGCGAGCATCTGGTCGACCGCTGCGCCGAGCTGGTCGCCGGCCTGATCGCCGACTGCCCCCAGCTGCGTTTCCTGCTGACCAGCAGGGAGCCGCTGCGCATCCCCGGCGAGCTGGTCTGGCGGGTGCCGCCGCTGGAGCTGCCCGACGACCACCATCCCGACGCCGAGTCCGTGCTGTTGTTCGTCGAGCGGGCGCTGGCGGCGGGCGCCCGGTCCGTGACCGGCAGCATGGACGACGTCGTGCGCCTGTGCCGGGCGCTCGACGGCCTGCCGCTGGCGCTGGAGCTGGCCGCGGCCCGTACGAGCCTGATGAGCCCCGGCCGCATCGCCGACCGCATCGGCGACCGGTTCACCCTGCTGACCAGGGGCGACCGCACCGCGCCCGCCCGGCAGCGCACCCTGCTGGCCACCGTCGAGTGGAGCCACGACCTGCTGCGGCCCAAGGAGCGCGTGCTGCTGCGCCGGTTGTCGGTGTTCGCCGGGCTGTTCGACCTGGCCGTGGCCGAACGGGTGTGCGCCGACGGCGGCATCGTGCCCAGGGCCGAGCTGCTCGACCTGCTCAACGGCCTGGTGAACAAGTCGCTGGTGCTCCACCACGACGGGCGTTACCGCCTGCTGGAGACCATCAGACAGTACGCCGCCGAGCGGCTGGCCGAGGCCGGCGAGCTGACCCTGCTGCGCGACCGGCACCTGCGGGTGATCTGCGAGGAGATGGAACACTGCTACCAGGCCGGCACGCTCGACCCGCGCATGCCCTGGTCCGCCCGCGTCCCGCACTTCGTCAGGGGCCGCGCGCTGATGGACGACTGCCGGGCCGCGGTGGAGCGGGCGGTGGAGTCGCCCGACCCGGTGCTCGGGCTGCGCCTGGCCCGCGCCGCCCTGGCGATCCTGGCCGTACGCGGCGAGCTGGGCGAGACCGTCGGCTGGCACCAGCGGCTGCTCGCCCTCGACCTGTCCCGGGTGCCCTCCGACGTGGTCGCGGTGGCCAAGGGCGGCCTGGCGTACGGGCTGGAGATCTGCGACGAGCTGGCCCGCGCCGAGGAGCTGGTCGTGCAGGGGGTGGAGGAGCAGAAGAGGCATCCGTACACCCACTGGCTGGGCGTCACCTACAGCGTGGCGCTGGCCGTGTTCTTCCGCACCGGCCAGAGCGAGAAGGCGCTGCGTTACCTGGAGGAGCTGGAGGCGGCGGCCACCGCCCACGACGACCTGTTCAACCTGGCCACGGTCCGCATCGCCCAGCTCAACCTGGCGTTGTTCCGCGGCCAGCTCCGCCAGGCCCGCCGGCGCGGCGAGCAGGCGCTGGCCCTGGCCAGGGAGGCCGGCCACCACTGGACGCTGGCCAGGGCGCTGACCCACCTGGGCGCGGTGGCCGAGGCGGCGGGCGACCTGGAGGCTGCCATGACCTGCCACACCTCGGCCCTGCCGCTGCTGGAGGACATGGGCAACCGGGTGGAGCTGGCCCGCTGCCAGGCCAAGCTGGGCCGGGTGGCGGCCCGGATGCACGACTATCCGGCGGCCCGGCTGCACCTGGCCGCCAGCCTGGCGCTGAGCACCCGCACCGGCCAGCGCAGGGGCGTGGTGCGGGCGCTGACGGCCATGTCGGCGCTGGCGGCCGAGCAGGGCGACCTGGAGGGCGCGGTGCTGGCCGCCGCCGCCGCGACCGCGCTGCGCGAGGCCATCGGCCAGTACGGCGTCCCCGGCCCGGTGCAGGAGTTGCTCACGCGGGCCAGGGCCGGGCTCGGCGAGGGCCGGGTGTCGCTGCTGTGGGCCAAGGGGGCCCGGCAGTCGCCCGACGAGGTCGCCGCGCGCGTGCTCGACGCCGGCCAGGCCGTTCCCGCGGGGCCGTCCGGGCCGCCGCCGGGGGCCTGGCAGGGCGGGCTGACCGGCCGGGAGCTGGAGATCGCCGCGCTGCTCACGGGCGGGCTGAGCAACCGGGCCATCGCGCTGAAGCTGGTGATCAGCCCGGCCACGGTGGCCCGGCACGTCGCCAACATCATGGAGAAGCTGGGCTTCGCCTCCCGGGCCCAGATCGCGGTGTGGGCCACCGGGCACGGCCTGGAAACGGACCACGAATAAGCTGGTATTCATGCCTTTCGCGCCACATTTCCCGGTGATGCTCAGAACCGAGGACGGTGTCCGCATCGACGCCGCCCACACCCCCTCGGCGGCCGGGGACGTCGGGATCGTCATGGCGCACGGCTTCACCGGATCCTGGCGCGAGCGCACCGCCCGCCGCATCGCGCACGTGCTCAGCGGCTACGGCGGCGTGCTCGCGTTCGACTTCCGCGGCCACGGGCGCTCGGGCGGCGAGACGACGGTCGGCGACCTGGAGATCCTCGACGTGGAGGCCGCCGTACGGCATGCCCGCGTGGTCGGCTACCGGCGGATCGCGGTCGTGGGCTTCTCCATGGGGGCGGCGGTGGCCGTCCGGCACGCGGCGCTGCGCCGGGGCGTGGACGCGGTGGCGGCGGTCAGCGGCCCGGCGCGCTGGTACTACCGGGGCACCAAGCCCATGCGCCAGGTCCACTGGGCCATCGAGCAGCCGTTCGGCAGGTTCGCCGCCCGGCTGGCCAAGCGCACCAGGATCGCGAGCGGCCAGTGGGACCCGATCCCGATGCCGCCGCACGAGGCCGCCGCCCTGGTCTCGCCCGCCCCGCTGCTGGTCGTGCACGGCGACGCCGACGCCTTCTTCCCGCTGGACCACGCCCACCAGCTCTACGACGGCGCCCGCGAGCCCAAGGAGCTGTGGATCGAGCCGGGCTACGGGCACGCGGAGTCGGCCGCCAGCCCCGAACTCATCCGGCGTATCGGTAAATGGATCACCTCGAACCTTTCGTGAGTAATACCCGTCTATCTAAGACGGATGGAAAGGATCCGCCGGGAGAAAAGTCCTCGGGGAAGGAAACCGCCTTCGCGGTGACCTGGGACATACTTCAGTAGCCGGGCAGTCGCCGACTGTAGGCGGCGGATCCGGCACCTAGCGTCGCGGGGGCACGCTGGGTGCCTTTCCCCGGCCCGCGAGAGGGGCCCCGCGGCGCGCGGGGCCCCTCTTCGCCGCCGCTAGCCCAGCCGGGCGATCGTCTTGTACTCCAGGTAGCCGTTCAGGCCCTCGGGGCCGAGCTCGCGGCCGATGCCGCTGGCCTTGAAGCCGCCGAAGGGCGCGTTCGACTCCAGCATGAAGCAGTTGACGCCGTAGGTCCCGGTGCGCACCTGGCGGGCGACGTTCATGCCGCGCTCGGGGTCGGCCGTCCAGACCGTGCCGGCCAGGCCGTAGTCGCTGTCGTTGGCGATGCGCAGGGCGTCGGCCTCGTCCTCGTACGGGATCACCGCCAGGACCGGGCCGAAGATCTCCTCGCGGGCGATGCGCATGTCGTTGCTGACGTTGGCGAAGACCGTGGGGGCGACGTACCAGCCGCGGTCACGGGGACGGTCGAGGCCGCCGACGACGACCTTGGCGCCCTCGTCCATGCCGATCTTGATGTAGCCCTCGACGCGCTCCTGCTGGCGCTTGGCCACCAGCGGGCCGATGCCGGTCGCCGGGTCGGCCGGGTCGCCGACGGGCTGGGAGTTGACCATGTTCGCCACGGCGTCCACGACCTCGTCGTACCGGCTGCGGGAGGCCAGGATGCGGGTCTGGGCGACGCACGCCTGGCCGTTGTTCATCAGCGTGGCCATGGCCAGGAAGCCCATGCCGGCCTGCAGGTCGGCGTCGTCCAGGATGATCGCGGCGGACTTGCCGCCGAGCTCCAGGCTGACCCGCTTGAGCTGCTCGCCGCAGATGGAGGCGATGCGGCGGCCGGCGGCGGTGGAGCCGGTGAAGGCCACCTTGTCGACGCCGGGGTGGGAGATCAGGTGCTCGCTCACCTCGCGCCCGGCGGGCACGACGTTGAGCACGCCCGCCGGGATCCCGGCCTCGGCGGCCCACTCGGCCAGCAGGTAGGCGTCCAGCGGCGTCTCGGGCGCGGGCTTGAGCACGATCGTGCACCCGGCCAGCAGCGCGGGCGCGACCTTGGTCATGGTCACGAACTGGGGCACGTTCCACGGGACGACGGCCGCCACGACGCCGACCGGCTCGCGCCGCACGGTGATCGGCCCGAACAGCCCGGGACGCTCCTCCTCCTGGGCGAACTCCTTGCCCAGCCCGGCGTAGAACTGCAGCATGCCGAGCGGCTGCGGCGCCTGCGCGAGGTTGGAGAAGGTGATCGGCGAGCCCATCTCCTCGGTGATCAGGGCGGCCATCTCGCCCTGCCGCTCGTTGTAGATCGCGGCCAGCCGCTCGATCACGGCGGCCCGCTCGGCGAACGTCATGCGCGGCCACGGCCCGTGGTCGAACGCCTGGCGGGCGGCGGCCACCGCGCGTTCCACGTCCTCGGCGGCGCCGTCGGGGACGCGGCCCACGACCTCCTCGGTGTGGGGGGAGATGACGTCGATCGTCCCGGTGCCCGCGGGGGTCACCCATTCGCCCCCGATGAACAGCTTGTCGTGCTGGCGCATGTCGTGAGCCCTCCTGCTTGACCGAATGCTTGCTTGCTAGGCGTACGCCTCAAGGCGACCGAACCATGTTCTGTCCGGGCGCGCAAGAGGGGCGCGGCAGCGGCGTGCCGCGCCCCTCGGGGCGTCGCTAGCGGGGGTCGCCCAGCAGGTGCCGCATCGACCGCTTGACCAGGTCCGTACGCGTGGCCTGGCCGGTCAGGCTCTCCACGCCGAAGCCCAGATAGACGGTGTCCGCGGTGACGATGCCGCCGCCCTCCTCGAAGACCTGGTCGGTGCGGAACCAGTTGTTGATCGAGGGGGCCGAGCCGGCCGGCGGCGCGGCGACGGCCCAGCCGCCGAGGTCGGACTCGAAGGAGGTGTCACCGGCCGCCGCGCCGTCCAGGGTGACCTTGGCGTCGTCGAGGAAGACACCCGCGCCCTGGGTGGACCAGTCGCTGACGTAGGAGATCGACAGCTCGACCCGCTTGCCCGCGTACGGGGTCAGGTCCACCTTCCACTGCTGCCAGCCGCCGGAGTTGCCCGAGGCCGCGTGCCACGCGCCGGTGGACCCGGCCGGCTCGCAGGCCGCGCCCTGGTAGTGCCGGGTGAACGGGTGGATCACCCGCCAGCCGCCGCTGTTGGCGGCCTTGCAGCTCTCGCCGGTGCTCTGCGAGGTGTGGCCGTTGACGTCGGGGAGGGTGGTCCAGTCGTCGGCGCCCGCGGTGTGCGCCTCGACCGTCAGGAAGTCCCAGTCGGCCTCGGTGTCGTAGGAGGTCCAGAACGACAGGTCGCCTGAGCTCCTGCCGGTCAGGTCCACGGTCGTGGTCAGCCGTTTCCAGGAGACGTCGGCGATGCCGCTGTAGACGTCCCAGGAGCCGGTGTGGGGGTCGAACGGGCCGCCGGGGCGTACCCACTTGACCTGGGCCGAGCTCGCGAACAGCGGGAACTGCGCCGGGGGCAGGATGGCCGAGGTGGCCACGAACGAGTTGGTGTGGCTCGGCTGCAGCGTGCCGGTGAAGCCCTCGAACGTGCCGCCGTTGCCCTTCAGCGCGAACGGCTGCCCGCTCGCCGGGTCGGCGCCCCCGTCGTCGAAGAAGACGTAGGCGCCCAGCCAGTACTGCTGGAAGTCGTTGAACACCTGGATGCACGGCGGGTCGTCGGGGACCGTGCACTCGGGGTGGCCGGGCTGGTCGGGCTCGTAGTAGTAGGCGCCGTTGTTGTTGGCCGCGTACGAGGGGTACTTGCCGGCGTGCAGCAGCTTGCCGCCCTCGTTCAGGTAGTCGCGCACCGCCAGCTCGGTGTCCACGCCGCCCTTCGACGTGGTGCCGGCGACCTGGCCGGGGGAGCGGGGGATGACGTCGTCGCCGGTCTCCCAGACCACCGCCTTGTAGTGGCTGAGCACGCCGAGCGGGTGCGGGGCCTTGCGGCCCATCTTGTCCATGTCGTAGACGTCGGTCGTGTAGCCGGCGTCCTGGAGCGCCTTGACGTAGTCGGCGGCGTACTTGGCCTCGGTCCCGCCCTGGGCCGGGCTGAGGCCGGTGACGTCCTCGGTGGCCAGCACCAGCACCTTGCCGCCGATGTCGTCCTGCACGGTGTAGGTGAAGTCGCCGCTCTTCCTGCCGATCGCGCTGAACCAGACCTTGACCTTGTCGCCCGGCCGGGTGCCGGTGATCCTTCCGCGCAGCCGGTGGTAGTAGCGGTCGTAGCCCTTGCCGTACCGCTCGCCGCCCTTCCACTCGGCGGTCGGCGCGATCCTCGTCCGGCCGCCGTTGACCTGGTAGTTGAGCAGGACGGGGCCGATCTTCCGCTTGGCGGTGACCTGGACGGCCTGCTCGGCGCCGTAGCTGAACTCGAACGGGTCGAGCACGAAGTCGGGCGTCCTGTTGCCCAGGTGGCTGACCGGCTCGGCCGGGTCGACAGCGGACCTGGCGACGTCGAGCGCGAACGGCAGGTTCTTCTCGAACTCCGCCTGCACCGCCGCCTCGTCGTCGGGGAAGACGAACCCGCAGCCGTCGCAGCCCTCGTCGAGCTCCGGCGTCCAGGACAGGGTGCCGTACCTGGCGTGGGCGTGGTCGTTGGTGTCGCCGTTCGTGGTGTAGAGCTCCGCGCCGAGGTCGGGGTCGAACCCGGGGACGGCCGGGGCGTCGTCGTCGCCGGTCAGGGCCTCGTAGATCGGGTTGTCCGCGGTCTTCGTGGCGATCTGGAACCCGCTCGGGTAGAGCAGCAGCGGGCCGAAGGAGTGGTAGTTCAGGTTCATCTCGAACCTGACCCGGTTGAGCAGGCCGTCCATGGCCCTGGTCTCCGGCTCGCTGGCCGGGCCGGTGCCGCGGTAGGTCTCGCTGCTCGGGATGCTCGACGAGCCCTCCTCGTCGTAGCGGAAGTTCGTGGGGAAGTTCCGGTTCGGGTCCACGCCGTCGCCGTTGGTGATCTTCCCGTCGCCGTCGTTGTCGCGCAGGTTCTTGCGCCACAGGCGGTTGCCCTCGGTGAAGGTGAAGTCGTAGCCGTCGGGGTTGGCCACCGGCACGAACCACAGCTCGGTCCGGTTGAGCAGGTCCCGCAGCGCCGACCTGTTGGCGATCACGTACTTCAGCAGCCGCAGGTCCACCTCGGCGGCGATCCACTCGCGGGCGTGCTGGGTGGCCGAGTACAGCGTGGCGGGCTTGAGGCCGTCGGGCAGCAGCCGGGCTCCGGTGGAGACCTTGACGGCGAGGATGTCCTGGCCCTTGAGCGTCCTGCCGATGGACTGCAGCTTGACGATGTCCCTGTTGGCGTTCGCGATCGCCCTCAGCTGGTCGGCGATGCCGCCGCGTTCGGAGTACGACCGCCACACGGTGTAGCCGCCGGCCGCCTGGGCCCTGGCGGCCTGGAGGTTGCTCTGGCCCTGCGGGTTGCGCACGGGCTCGGGCCGCAGGCCCAGCTTGGCCAGCCCGGCCAGGTCGGCCTGGGCGGCGGTCAGCTCGACGTGCTCCTTGTCGCCGCCGTTCTCGTGCTGGACGACGTCGAAGCCCTTCTCCCGCAGGAACTGGGCGGTGCCCGGCTTGCCGTCCACCTGGTAGAGGTCGATGCGGTCGCCGGGCGGCAGCGGATCGACCGACGCCTCGGCGGTGAGGGGGACGAGGGAGGCGCCCAGGCCGACGAGCACGGCCGCGGCGATGGTGATGATTCGAGACACGATCTGCCCCTTCGCAGAGACGAGTTCGATCGCCATCTCAGACCGGGATCAAGCCCTCCACAAGGCCCAATCTTTTAGATCTTCCTTATTTCCGACAAAGGACTATGTACCTCGCCAAAGGTGCGTCAGTTGGCTGGTTCGGATGACAGCCATCAAGATCATCTTCTATAGTTTCGGTCCGTCTATGCGAGGAGGGGACGGGTGTGAGGATCTGGCGGCTCGCCGCGGTCTTCGTCGTCCTCTCCGGGCTGCTCGGGCTCGCCTCCCCGCAACCGGCGTCGGCCGATCCCAACATCGACGAGCTGCGCAGGCTCACCAGGCAGGCGTCCCGGCTCAACGACCTCTACCGCGGCCAGATCCAGAGCCTGGAGGAGATCAGGATCCAGGCCAAGAACGCCACCGACACCTCCGGCGACCTGGCGGCCCGCCTGGCCGCGGCCCAGGCCGGCGTGGCCGAGATCGCGCGCCAGGCGTACGTCAACGGCCCCCTCGACGGCATGCAGCTGTTCGGTCTCAGCGTCGACCCGGCCATCGCGCTCGGGCAGGCCGCGAACATGTCGTACATGGCCGCCGAGCGGACCGAGCGCGTCCGGAGCATCCAGAATCTCATCGCGAAGTCCAAAGAGGCCAAGCTCAACGCCAACGACAAGATCAACAAGCTGAAGAAGGAGATCAGGACCCTGCAGGGCAAGCGGCGCGAGATCGAGCGCCTGCTCGCCAAGTACGGCTTCCAGCAGCCCGGCGGCGCCGAGGGCCTGACCCCGCGCATGATCGCGGTACGCGCCGAGATCATGCAGAACTTCCCGATGAAGTACGGCGTGGGCTGCCTGCGCCCCGGCGACCCCGGCGAGCACGGCAAGGGCCGGGCCTGCGACTTCATGATGTCCCGCGGCGGCACCATGGCCTCCGGGGCCGACGCCGACCGCGGGGACGCCCTGGCCGAATGGCTCATCAAGAACGGCGCGCGGATCGGCGTCATGTACATCATCTGGAAGCAGCGCTACTACGACATCCGGTCAGGCGGAGGCTGGGACCCCATGTCCGACCGGGGCGGCGTGACCGCCAACCACTACGACCACGTTCACGTCTCGGTGTTCTGAGCGACGCGCTCCCGGTACCACGCGTAGGACGCCTTCGGGGTGCGGCGGCCCGTGGCGAAGTCCACGTGCACCAGGCCGAAGCGCTGGTGGTAGCCCTCGGCCCACTCGAAGTTGTCCAGCAGCGACCAGACGAAGTAGCCGCGCACGTCCACGCCCTCGGCCCGCGCGGCCATGACGGCGTCGATGTGGCCGCGCAGGTAGTCGATGCGGGCCTGGTCCTCGACCGTGCCCCGCGGGGTGAGCTCGTCGGGCTGGGAGCAGCCGTTCTCGGTGACGTGGATCGGCGGGAGCGCGCTGCCGTACCGGGCCTTGAGGCCGGTCAGGAGCTCGCGCAGGCCGTCGGGGACGACCGGCCAGCCGAACGCGGTGGTGGGATACCCGGTGACGCCGGTGTCGGTGAACGGGAGCAGCTCGCCCGGCGGCGGGGCGGCGATCCGGGTGGGGTTGTAGTAGTTGATGCCGAGGGCGTCCAGGGGGGCGGAGATGGTCTCCAGGTCGCCGTCATGGACGAAGTCGAGGCCGGCGGCGTAGGCCGACAGATCCGGATACTTCCCGAGCAGTACCGGGTCGTTGAACAGCCGGTTGTGCAGGACATCGTAGGCGTCGGCGGCCTTGACGTCCGCCTCCTCCCGCGAGGCGGGCCAGACCGGCGTGCAGTTGTTGGTGATGGCCACCTGCCCCGCGCCGGCCGCGCGCAGGGCCGCGACCGCCAGGCCGTGGCCGAGGAGCTGGTGGTGCGCGACGGGCAGGGCGTCGAGCAGCAGGGCCTGGCCGGGGGCGTGGACGCCCATGGCGTGGCCGAAGGCCATGTGGACGAACGGCTCGTTCAGGGTGATCCACAGCGGGATGCGGTCGGCCAGGCGCTCGGCGACGATCGCGGCGTAGTCGGCGAAGCGGCCGGCCGTGTCGCGGGCCGTCCAGCCGCCGCGGTCCTGGAGGGCCTGGGGCAGGTCCCAGTGGAAGAGCGTCGGCACGGGCTGGATGCCGGCCGCCAGCAGGCCGTCGGTGAGGCGATCGTAGAAGTCGAGGCCCGCGGGGTTGACCTCGCCCGTGCCGAGCGGCTGCACCCGCGGCCAGGCGATGGAGAAGCGGTAGGCGTTCACGCCGAGGCCGGACATGAGGGCGATGTCCTCGCGCCAGCGGTGGTAGTGGTCGCAGGCCACGTCGCCGGTGTGGCCGTCCCTGGTGCGGCCGGGCTCGTGGGCGAAGGTGTCCCAGATGGACGCGCCCCGGCCGTCCTCGGCCACCGCGCCCTCGATCTGGTAGGCGGCGGTCGCCGTACCCCATAAGAACATCTCGGCTCCTTTATGCGAGTATGGCTCATGTTAACGGACGGCAAAGAGGCCGGTCTGTACCTGCTGGTAATAAGCCAGGATGGGGAGCATGACGAGTACCTTGCGCCGCCGTCCCGCCCAGCGCCGGAGCGTGGAGCGGGTGGAGCGGATGCTCGACGAGTGCGCGCTCCTGCTCGACGAGGTGGGCTACGAGGCGTTGACCACGAAGGAGGTCGCGCGCCGCGCCGAGGTCCCCATCGGCACCTTCTACCAGTTCTTCCACGACAAGCAGGGCCTGGTGCGCGCCCTCGCGCTGCGCAACCTGGAGGCGTTCCTCCAGCGGGTCACCCAGTGCATCGCCGAGGCCGACCTCGGCCACTGGACCGACCTGGTCGACCTGGCCATCGACGAGTTCGTCGACATGAAGCGCACCACCCCCGGGTTCGCGGTGGTCGACTTCGGCGAGGTCCTGCCCACCCCGGGCGGGCCGCCGCTGGAGGGCACCAAACGCACGCTCGACAGCGCCCTCGACAACAACGTCATCGTGGCCGACCGGTTGCGCGCCCTCACCCTCGCCCTGCTCGACGCGCCCGCGGGCCCCGGGCTCGACCGGGCGCTCGTGGTGGCCGTCGAGGCCACCGACGCCGTGCTCAAGCTCGCCTTCCGGGCCGATCCCGGCGGCGACCCCGACCTGATCGCCGAGTGCAAGCAGCTCGTCCGCCGCTACCTCGCCGACCACCTGCCCTGATCCCCCTAGGCGACGGCGTTCAGGCGGGCGCGCAGCTCGGCGTCCAGCTTGACGTCCGCCGCGCCGACGACCTCGTCGAGCTGGGCCGTCGTGGACACGCCGACCACGGGCACGTGACCGTCGGCCATCAGCCAGGCCAGCACCACCTGGTTGGGCGTCGCGCCCAGCTCACCGGCGACCTCCCGCAGCGCGGCCAGGCGGCGGGCGGTGCCCGGGTGGTCGTAGACCTCCGGCATCGGCCGGTCGGCCCGCGTGTAGGCCCCCGCCATCAGCGTGTTGTAGGCCCACAGCGTCACGTCCGGCTCGGCGGCGACGTAGTCGAGGGCGTCGTCCGAGGCCAGCGTGTGGCCGCCCTCCGGGAGCCGGGTGAAGGGCCGCGGGCGCAGGTAGGTGTGGCGCAGCTGGAGGTGGCCGTACGGCAGCCAGCCACGCGCGCCCGACAGGTTCCTGGCCCGCTCCAGCCGCCAGGCGGCGATGTTGCTGGCCCCCAGCGCGCGGACCTTGCCCTGCTCGGCCAGCGTGTTCAGGGCGCCGAGCGTCTCGTGCAGCGGCACCGAACGGTCCTCGATGTGCGACCAGTACAGGTCGACGTAGTCGGTCCGCAGCCTGCGCAGGCTGCCCTCGGCGGCCCGCGCCACGGCCGCCGCCGACAGGCCCTCGGCCGAGTCGAGGGTGCGGTCGCCGGGCACGGTCGGCCGGGCCCCGCCCTTGGTGCCGATGAAGATCCGGTCCCGGTTGCCGCGCGCGGCCAGCCAGGCGCCGACGGCCTCCTCGCTCTCGTCGCCGGTGCGGCCCTCGTTCCAGAAGGGGTAATTGTTGGCGGTGTCCAGCATGGTGCCGCCGGCGTCCTGGAAGCGGTCGAGGATGGCGAAGGTCTCCCGCAGGCCGACGGTGGTGCCGAACGGGATGGTGCCGAGTGCGATGTTCATGGGGCAGACCCTCGGACCTGGAGCGCACTCCATGTCAAGCCATTGACCTGGAGTGCGCTCCAGGTGAAAGACTGGGAGGCGTGAGCGTGTACACCCCCGCCGAGGTCGTCGAGGAGACCGGCTTCAGCATCGACACCCTCCGCTACTACGAGAAGATCGGCCTGCTGGAGCGCGTGGAGCGCAACGCGGCCGGTCAGCGCAGGTTCAGCGAGGAGGACGTCGGCTGGCTCGGCATGATCCGCTGCCTGCGCGACACCGGCATGCCCATCGCCATGCTGCTGCGCTTCGCCGAGCTCGTCCGCGGCGGCGACGAGACGATCCCCGACCGCATCAGGCTCCTGGAGGAGCACGACCGGCAGGTCCAGGCCCAGATCGCCAACCTGGCCGAGCGCCAGGACTACATCCACCGCAAGATTTCCTACTACCGCAGCGTCCTGTAGCCCTGCCTTGGTGGTCCGGTTGTTAGACCAAGGACCATGGCGGGAACCAGGGCGAAGCGGATCGACGTCCCGCTGGGCCGCATGGCCGTGCTCTGCGCGGCCCTGCTGTTCGTGCTGCTGGCCCACCTCACGGTCGTCCAGGCGTTCGGGACGCGGGGGCTCAACGCCGACCGCCGCAACGAGCGCTCGCTCATCGCCCGGTTCGCCCGTCCGCGCGGCGACATCCTGACCTACGACGGCGCGACCGTGGCCAGGAGCCGCCCGACGCCCGGCGGCGGCCCGTACCGGTTCCAGCGGGTCTACACCGACGGCGAGCTCTACGCCCCCGTGACCGGCTACCTGTCCCTCTACCGTTCCACCGGCGTGGAGGAGGCCGAGGACGGCGTCCTGTCCGGCGACGACGCCAAGGTCAAGGTGCGCTCGATGGTCAGCGACGGCGACGTGGCCGGCGCCGACGTGCGGCTGACCATCGGCCAGCGCACCCAGTGGGCCGCCTACCACGCCCTGGAGGCCACCGGCGTGCCCGGCGCGGCCGTGGCCATCGACCCGGCCACCGGCGCGATCCTCGCCCTGGCCAGCTACCCGTCCTACGACCCCAACACGCTGGCCACCTTCGACCCCGTCCGGCTCGACGGCGCCCTCGCCCGGCTGCGCGACGCCCCCGGCCGGCCCCTGCTGAACCGGGCGCTGGACCAGGTCTATCCGCCGGGGGCCACGTTCAAGGTGGTGACCACGGCCGCGGCGCTGGCCTCGGGCGAGTACACGCCCACGGCCCCCGTGGACGCCGCCGTCCGCCCGCGGTTGCCCGCCTCGCTCGCCGGTTCGTGCGGCCGGCCCCGGCCCACGCTGCTGCGCGCCTTCCAGACCTCGTGCGACACCGCGTTCGCGGGCATCGGGGTGCAGCTCGGCCAGGACAGCCTCCGCGACCAGGCCGAGGCGTTCGGGTTCGGCGACGGCGACCTGCGCGTGCCGATGGCCCCGGCGGCCAGCACGTACCCGCAGGGCATGGACCGGGCGCGGACCGCCCTGTCGGCCGTCGGCCGGGACCAGGACCGGGCGACGCCGCTGATGGTGGCGATGTTGTCGGCGGCCGTGGCCAACAACGGCGTGCTGATGCGGCCGTACCTGGTGGAGGAGGTGAGTCTGCCGGACGGCTCGCTGCTCGGCCAGGCGGGGCCGCAGCCGTACCGCACCACCATGACGACCGTCCAGGCCCGCTACCTGGCCGCGATGATGACCGCGGGGACGCACCCGGGCGGGCCGGGCGCGGCCGTGGCCGTCCCCGGCGTCGAGGTGGCCGCCAAGATCGCCACGATGGGCGGCGAGCACGCGCTGGCCACGGCGTTCGCCCCGGCGACCGCGCCGGAGGTGGCCGTCGGCGTGGTGCTGGAGCACCCCGGCCCCCGGGCCGGCGCGGTGGCGCAGGTGGCCCGCGCGGTGCTGGAGGCCGCCCTGGCCTGACCGCGGGCCGCCGAGTTCGCCACCGATGGAGTCTGGGCGCGAACGGTAGTTGATGCCACACTCACAGTGATGCTGCGAACCGCCGATTTCCGCAACCTGCCCGCCGAGCCCAACCTGTTCGTGGGCCGGGAGTCCGATCTCGATGAGCTGGCCCACCTCGGCCGCGTCTCGCGGGTGGTGACGCTGTGCGGCGCGGGGGGCATCGGCAAGACGCGCCTGGCCCTGCGCCTGGCCGCCCGGGTCGCCGCCGAGCACCCCGACGGCGTGTGGCTGGTCGAGCTGGCCGACGTCGAGAAGGGCGAGCTGCGGGAGCGGGTCCGCGCCGCGCTCGGCATCGCCGACGACCTGGCCGACACCATCGGCGGCCGCCGCGTGCTGCTCGTCCTGGACAACTGCGAGCCGGTGGTCGCGGAGTGCGCCGAGCTCTGCCGCGACCTGCTCGGCGCCTGTCCCCGGCTCACCGTGCTGGCCACCAGCCGCGAGCCGCTGCGGGTGCCGGGCGAGACGGTCTGGCGGGTGCCGCCGCTCTCGCTCGTCGGCGAGGAGAGCGAGGCCGTGCGTCTGTTCGTGACCAGGGCCACCGCCGCGCGTCCCGGCTTCGAGCTGACCGAGGAGACGCTGCCGCTGGCGATCGAGCTGTGCCAGGCGCTCGACGGGCTGCCGCTGGCGATCGAGCTGGCCGCCGCCATGGTGCGGGTGTTGTCGGTCAGGCAGCTGGTCGAGCGGCTCGACGACCGGTTCAGGGTGCTGGCGGGCGGCGCCCGTACGGCCCACGCCAGGCACCGTACGCTGCGTGCCGCCGTCGACTGGAGCTACCGGCTGCTCAGCCCCCAGGAACGCCTGCTGCTGCGCCGCGTGGCGGCCTTCCGCTCCTGCTGGACGCTCGACCTGGCCGAAGCGGTGTGCGCCGGCTCCGGCCTGCCGGAGGAGGACGTGCTGCCGCGCCTGTGCAACCTGGTGGACAAGTCGCTGGTCGTGCTCGACGGCGAGGTCGCCGGCCAGGCGCGCTACCGGCTGCTGGAGACCGTCCGCGAATACGCGCTGGAGCGGCTCGCCGAGTCCGGCGAGGAGGCGGCGCTGCGCCGCGCGCACCTGGCCGCGCTCGCCGGCCTGGCCGGGCGGTTCAAGGACGTCCTCGCGCCGGGGGTGCGCACGTCGTGGCCCGTGGTCGAGCGCTTCGTCAACCTGTTCGACGGGCTCAAGGCCGAGGTGGGCGCGGCCTGCGACTGGGCCGTGGCGAGCGGGTCGCCGCAGACCGCCCTGCAACTGCTCACCGACGTGCGCTACCTGCTGATGGCCAGCGGGCGGCGGCTGGACATCGCCGACCGGCTCGACCGGCTGCTCGCGCTCGACGCCCCCGACGTGCCCGAGGGCTTACGCGGGCAGGCGATGATCCTGCGCGGTGAGCTGGCGCTCGCGGCCGGCGAGACGGGGCTCGCGGCGCGGTGCGTACAGATCGGGCTGGCGCTGTGCGTCGACGCCCGGGACGCCTACGGCGAGGCCGTGGGCCTGATCATGCTGGCCCAGGCGACCGGCGACCAGGAGTCCCTGACCCCGGCCCTGGAGGCGGCGCGGCGGCGCGGCGACCCGATCCTGGAGTCGCTCGCCCAGGGCACCCGGGCCGACTTCGGCCTGCGGGCCGGCCGCCTGCACGAGGCGCGGCGCGCGTTCGAGGAGGTCCTGTCGCTGAGCGAACGGCTGGACAACCACCTCGGCCAGTCCTACGGGCACATCGGCCTGGCCCAGATCGCCCGGCGCACCGGCGACCGGCCGGCCGCCCGGCGGCACTACGAGGCCGGCCTGCGCCTGCTGCGGCACATCGACGCCCGGCAGCAGATCGTGAGCTGCCTGGCCGGGCTCGGCCGTGTCGCGCTGGACGAGGGCGACCTGGCCGAGGCCCGCGCGCGGCTCACCGAGGCGCTGGTGCTCAGCCGCGACGCGGGCCTGCGCGACAGCATCGCCCGGCGGCTGGCGGCCTGGGCGCGCCTGGTGGCCGCCGAGGGCGACGACCGGCGCGCGGTCCTGCTGGCGGCCGCCTCCCTGGGGCTGCGCGAGCGCCGCCCCGACGCCCGCACCGAGGAGCTGCTGGCGCCCGCCCGCGAACGGCTCGGCGAGGCCGCGGTGGCGCTGCTGTGGGCCGAGGGCCTGGCGATGACGGCCGACCAGGCGGTCTCGTGCGCGCTCGGCGGGCCGTTGCCCGACCTGCCGGCCGTGCCGGTCGCCCCGGCGGCCCAGGACAGCAGGCTGACGGCCAGGGAACGCGAGATCGCCGAGCTGGTGGCCCGCGGGCTGAGCAACCGGGCCATCGCCGACGAACTGGTGATCAGCCCGGCCACCGCCGCGCGGCACGTCGCCAACATCCTCGGCAAGCTGGGCTTCTCCACACGTACACAGATTGCCGCATGGATGATCGGCGGACGCTGATCCCGGCGGGTTCTCTACACATCGCCGCCGCCCGGCGCTTACATCGTCGAATGGCCATGTCAGCGCATGTGCCGCCCCGGTCGGAACGCCTACCGTTCTGCGTGTGATCGACCGCGCCCCGCGCTCCCCGTCCTCGCGCCGGGGGCCGCGACGGCCGATCGACCGAGGGACGTCACGCGTCCCGACGGAGCCGGGCCTTCTCGGAGGGGTGGGGGCCCGGTTCCAGGGCGCGTGACAGCGGGCTCGAGTCGCGCAGGGCTCGGGCCCGCCCACCTCGGCCCTGGGCTGCGGAAATGCACACCGCTCTACATACATCGGTGGATGCGGCCGGCGCGCGGGCGACCGTACGTTGACGGGCATGACGCCGTCCGCCTCGTCCTCCGGCACCGTGATCCACGAGGTGTTCCGCCGGGCCTACGAGCGGGGCGAGCGGCCGGCGCTCATCGATCTGCGCGGCGGCCACGTCTACGGCTACCGCAGCCTGGTGACCGAGGTGACCAGGGCGGCGTCCGGGCTGGTGCGCAGGGGAGCGCGCCGCGACCAGGTGGTGGGGGTGCACGTCTCCACGACCGGTACCCAGACCGTGGCCGTGCACACCGTGCTGGCGGCCGGCGGGGTGGCCGCGCCGATCGGCCCGGGGCTCGGCGCCGAGGAGGTGGCGGCGCTGCTGCGCGAGTGCGACGCCCGCATGCTGATCACCACCCCCGACCTGGCGGAGACGGCGATCGCGGCGGCCGACGGCTCCCGGGTGCGCCAGGTGGTCTCGCTCGGCCCGGCGCTCGACACGATCGACTTCCGCGGCCTGCTCGTGCTGGAGCCCACCGCGCTGCCCGCCCTCGACGCCGAGCGCCAGGACGCGCTGGCGCTCCCCGGCGGCGCCCGGCTCACCCACGCCGACCTGCTGGCCAGGATGGCCGAGCTCGACGTGCCCGTCGGCCTGACGGAGTCCGACGTCGTGCTGTGCACGTGGCCGCCCGGCGCCGGCGCCGACCTGCCCGCCCTGGTCGGCCTGGCCGTGTCCAAGGGCGCGCTCGTCGTGGCCGCGGCCCGCGGCGACCTGCCCGGATCCGGCTACGACGCGGGCGTCACCGTGCTCACCGGGCCCGCCGGCACGCTGCGGCGCGTGGGCTGAGTATGCGGACCTGTTACCTGCTCCGCCCTTGACGTCGGCGCGCGCGAAGTGGGTTGATAGCCGTTGTTGACAACGTTGTCAAAGGTCACCAACTTTCGGGGGGATCGCGAAGGGAATGGTGTGCGATGCGACGGTGGTTAGCGGCCGTCTCGATCACGATGGCGGGCGTCCTGGGCCTGGCGGGCTGCGGCGGAGGCAGCGGCGGCGGCCAGACTTCCGAGCCGGGCTCGTCGAGCGGCGGCAAGCAGCAGGTGGAGGTCTTCTCCTGGTGGACGGGACCCGGTGAGGCCGACGGCCTCGCGGCGATGAAGAAGATATTCGAGGACAAGAACCCCAACTACACGTTCTTCGACGCCGCCGTGGCGGGCGGCTCGGGTGACAAGGCCAAGGCGCTGTTGCAGTCGAAGTTGCAGGCCGGGACGCCGCCCGACACCTTCCAGGGGCACGCCGGCGCCGAGTTGCAGGGCTACATCAAGGCGGGCAACCTGGAGGACCTGACGTTCCTGTACGACGAGCTGAAGCTGAAGGACGTCTTCCCCGCCCAGCTCGTCGAGCAGATCAGCGTCGAGGGCAAGATCTACTCGGTGCCGGTCAACATCCACCGGTCCAACGTCCTGTGGTTCAACCCCAAGGTGCTCAAGGACGCCGGCATCGCGGCCGCGCCCAAGACGATCGAGGAGTTCATCGCCGACCTGGAGAAGGTCAAGGCCAAGGGCAAGATCCCGATCTCGGTCGGCTCGGAGTGGACCGCCACCCACCTGCTGGAGAACGTGCTGCTCGGCTCGCTCGGCACCGACGCCTACAACGCGCTGTTCAAGCCGGGCGCCGACTGGAGCGGCCCGCAGATGACGAAGGCGCTGGAGAACTACGCCAAGATCATGTCGTACGCGGGCGATCCGCAGGACGACTGGCAGCCCGCCGCCAAGCAGGTGGCCGACGGCGAGGCGGCGTTCAACATCATGGGCGACTGGGCCTACGGCTACTTCCACAACCCGCCGGAGGGCGGCCTCGGCAAGACGTCCAAGTCGGACTTCGACTGGGCGCCCGCGCCCGGCACCGCGGGCACCTACCTGTGGCTGTCGGACAGCTTCACGCTGCCCAAGGGCGCCAAGAACCGGGACGGGGCCGTCGCCTGGCTGAAGGTCGCGGCGAGCAAGGAGGGCCAGGACGCCTTCAACCCCAAGAAGGGCTCCATCCCCGCCCGCAAGGACGCCGACCAGTCGCTCTACACCGACTACCTGGCCGACGCGCTGAAGGACTGGTCGGGGAACAAGCTGGCCGGTTCCATCCAGCACGGCGTCTCGGTGAGCCAGCCGTGGCTGGCCTCGATCAACGAGGCGGTCGGGCTGTTCATCGGCAGCAAGGACGTCAAGGGCCTGCAGCAGGGCCTGGCCGACGCGGCCAAGGCCAACGCTCAGTGACGCAGGCGGGTACGGCGGGGCGCTCCCGCCGTACCCGCGCGAAGGGAAACGGTTGTGAGGCGGGCACGCACCTGGCTGCCCGGACTCCTCCTCGTCGCGCCGTCGATCGTGGCGATCGGCGTGTTCGTGTACGGCATGCTGGGCTGGAACTTCCGCCTGGCCATGACGGACCAGCACGATGAGGTGTCCGAGGGCACGTTCGTGGGGCTGAAGAACTTCGTCGACATCTGGGACCAGGCGCGCTGGCGCCTGTCGGTCGACCACGCGATCGTGTTCACGATCGTGTTCGTGGCGGGGGCGCTGGTGCTGGGCTGGTTCCTGGCGTTCCTCATGGAGAAGGGGATCTGGGGGGAGGGCACGTTCCGGGCGATCTACCTGTTCCCGATGGCCGTGTCGTTCGTCGCGACCGGCATCGTGTGGCGGTGGCTGATGAACTCCGGGACGGGCGAGCGGGCGGTCGGCCTGAACCGGCTGTTCGACGCGATCGGGCTGCCGCAGTGGCAGTGGTTCAGGGATCCGGACTGGGGGATGGCCGCGATGGCGCTCCCAGCGATCTGGCAGATGTCCGGATATGTCATGGCGTTGTTCCTGGCGGGCTTCCGCGGCGTCCCCGAGGAGCTGCGCGAGGCCGCGCGGGTGGACGGCGCCGGCGAGTGGGGCGTCTACCGGCACGTGGTGCTGCCCATGCTCAGGCCGGTCACCCTGTCGGCGCTGATCATCCTGGGACACATCTCGCTCAAGGTCTTCGACCTCATCGTGGCGGTGTCCGGCAAGCAGATCATCACCGACGTGCCCGCGGTGTTCATGTGGGTGGCGGTCTACGACTCGCACGACCCGGCGAAGGGGGCCACGATCGCCTCGTACATCGTGCTCAGCGTGGCGGTCTTCGTGATCCCGTACCTGATCTGGTCGGTGCGCAGGGAGCGCAGGCCATGACGGCCGTCGCCGCCCGGCGCAGGACCGGGTTCGGGATCGTGCGGTTCTGCCTGCTGCTCGCCCTGGTGGTCGTCGTCCTCGTCCCGATCTACGTGCTGCTGGCCACCAGCTTCAAGCCGCTCACCGAGGCCGACCCCGGCCAGGCGTGGAACCTGCCCAGGACGTGGACCACCGAGGCGTGGCGGGTGGCCTGGGAGAAGCTGGCCCCCGGCCTGTGGAACAGCGTGCTGCTGGCCGTCCCGGGCTCGCTGCTGTCGTGCGCGTTCGGGTCGATGAACGGCTACGTGCTGTCCAAATGGCGCTTCCCCGGCGCGGACGTGCTGTTCACGCTGTTCCTGTTCGGCATGTTCATCCCCTACCAGGGCGTGATGATCCCGCTGGTCAAGCTCATGGTCTGGCTGAACGAGCAGACCGGGCTGCAGGGCGTCTTCTACGGCGGCATCCCGGGCCTGGTGCTCGCGCACGTCGTGTACGGCATCCCCATCTGCACGCTGATCTTCCGCAACTACTACGTCACCATCCCCGACGAGCTGATCGAGGCCTCGCGGGTGGACGGCGCCGGCATGCTGCGCGCGTACTGGTCGGTCGTGCTGCCGGTGTCGTGGCCCGCGATCGCGGTGGTGATCATCTGGCAGTTCACCTCCCTGTGGAACGACTTCCTGTTCGCCGTCTTCATCACCGGGCCGCAGAGCTGGCCGACCACCGTCATGCTCAACAACATCGCCGGGGCCCAGGCCACCCCCTACAGCCAGCAGATGGCCGCGGCCGTCCTGGCCTCGATCCCGACGATGCTGATCTACGTGCTGCTCGGCCGGTTCTTCATGCGCGGCCTGATGGCGGGCGCGCTGAAGGGCTGACGCCGCACGGCCCGCTACGCCGGTGAGCGGGTGACCAGCGCGTCGCCCAGCGGCGTACGGGCATACAGGACGGAACGGCCGGTGCGGGTGCCCACGACCAGGCCCGTCCTGCGCAGGACGGCCAGGTGCCCGCCGGTCGCGCCGAGGCTCTGGCCGAGCAGGGCGGCCAGGTGGGTGGTCGTCGCCGGCACGGCCAGCTCGGTGAGCAGGCGCGCCCTGGTGCGGCCGATCAGCAGCGCCAGGTCGCCGTCCGGCACGCCGACCCCGGCGCCGGTGCCGCGGGCCGGGTAGACCAGCGCGTTGGGCCAGGCCGCCTCCAGGTACACGCCGACCGAGCCGGCGAAGGCGGTCGGCACGAACAGCAGGCCGCCGCCGCCCAGCACGTGCAGGCCGTGGCGGGCGTGCAGGCGCACCTCGATGTGCCCGTCCGGACGCCAGCGCACCTGGTCGCTCAGGTCGTCGAGCGCGGCGGCCCAGCCGTAGGCGGCCAGCCGTCCGGCCCGCTGGATCACGTCGCGTTCGAGGATCGTGTGGAGTCGTGGCCAGCCGACCGAGATGATCTCCCGCCACAGCGCCTCGTACGCGTCGGCCAGCACCTCCACCACCCGCGGCGAGAACAGCAGGTCCCGGACCGGCCCCGGCACCGGCGGCAGCCCCGCCAGCACCCCGGCGATCTCCTTGTGCGCCTGGCGGACCGGGGTCCTGCGCATCGAGGCCAGCTCGGTCTCGAACGGCACGCTCATCCCGGCCGGCGGCGGGGCGATGAAGTCGACGTTCGCGTCGCCCTTGTTGCCGCTGATCGCCGCCAGCGCGCGCAGCGCCGGATGCCGTCGCACCAGGTCGAGGTACGGGCCGCGCCAGCGCTCCACCCACCGGCGGTGCACGCCGGGCTCGTTCCTGCCGTCGAGCGTCCAGTGGGCGTGCATGGTCTCGATCAGCGGCGAGATCGCGAACCTGCTGGCCACCAGGTCCTGCGGGGTCACCTGGATCTTCAGCGCCATCTTTCGGTTATATCCGAAACCATGGCCGGGCCGGGCGCCGGTTCCGCAGCATCGGGGGTGTGAGAGCGGCGACGTACGGCGACGTGTTCGCGGTCAAGGAGTTCCGGGTGCTGTTCGGCAGCTTCGCGCTGCTGGTCACCGGGGACTCGATCAAGATGCTGGCCCTGTCCGTGCTGGTGTACGCGCGGACGGGCTCGCCGGGGTTGTCGGCGGCGGCGTACATGGCGGGGTGGCTGCCGTACATCGTGGGCGGGATGTTCCTGCTGTCGCTGGCCGACCGGGTGCGGCCCCGCGCGCTGATGGTGACCGGCGAGCTGGTCAGGGCGGCGGTGTGCCTGCTGCTCGCCTACGCCGGGCTGCCGGTGTGGGGCATGCTGGCGCTGGTGCTGGTCAGCGGGCTGTTCTCGCCGGTGTTCGGCGCGGCCAGGTCGGCGGCGCTGCCGGACGTCCTGCCCGGGGACGCGTTCGTGCTCGGCCGGTCGGTGCTCGGGGTCGCCTCGGCGGCCTCCCAGGTCGGCGGGCTCGCGGCCGGAGGCGCGTTCCTGGCCTTCGCCGGGGCGCCCGGCGCGCTGGCCGCCACCGCCGCGCTGTCGGCGGCCGGCGCGGTGGTCCTGCGCTTCGGCCTGCCCGACCGGCCCGCCCGCGCCGCCGCCGGGAACGGCGGGACGGGGGCCGTGCGGCAGACGTTGCGGGTGAACCGGTCGCTGCTGGCCGATCGGCGGGTGCGCGGGCTGCTGCTGGCCGGATGGCTGCCGACGATGTGCCTGGCCGGGGCGGAGGCGATGATCGTGCCGTACCTGGGCGGTGAGGGGCGGGCGGGCGTGGTGCTCGCCGCGGCGGCGGCCGGGATGGCGGTGGGGGAGTTCACCGTGGGCAGGTTCGCCGCGCCGCCGCTGCGGGAGCGGTTGTCGGCGCCGCTCGCCGTGCTGCTCGGGGTGCCGTGGCTGGGGTTCGCGCTCGGACCGGGCGTGGGATGGGCCGCGGTGCTGGCCGCGTGCGCGGCCGCGGGGCTCTCCTACCAGCTCGGGTTGCAGCGGCGGTTCGTGGACGCGGTGCCCGAGGAGGGGCGCGGGCAGGCGTTCGGGCTGCAGTCGGCGGGGCTGATGACGGGGCAGGCGGCGGGGGCGGCGGTGGTCGGCGCGCTGGGTGAGGCGATCGGGCCGGGGGCCGCGATCGTCGCGGCGGGCGCGGCCGGTGTTCTGGTCGCCCTGGCCCTGATCGGGCCCCTGCGCCCTTCCACGCCCTCCGGCGCCGACGGTTCCACCGCTTATTCCGCTTCTTCCGGTTCCTCCGGCACGGTCGGTTCCTCCGGCACGGTCGGTTCCTCCGGCACGGTCGCGGCGCCCGGGGCGGTCACGTCGGCGGAAGCTCGCCGGAGCCCCGCGGGATGAGGCGCACCGGCAGCTCGACGTGCTCCGGCGGGCCGCCGTCACCGCGCAGGCGGCGGAACAGCAGCTCGGCGGCCACCCGGCCCATCCACGCCGGATCCTGGGCCACCACGCTCACCCCCGGTCGCAGCAGATCGGCCAGCTCGAAGTCGTCGAACCCCACCAGCGCGAGCCGCCGTCCCTCCAGCGCCCGCAGCGCGGTCACCGTGAGCCGCCCGTTCCCGGTGAACACCGCGGTCGGCGGCGCGTCCAGGGCGAGCATGCGCCGCAGGTCGGCCCGTACGTCGTCGAGCGACGGCGGGCGCATCGCCACCAGCCGCGGGTCGAACAGCCCGCCGAGCGCCCGCCGGTAGCCCGCCAGCCGCCGCGCCGCGGTGTAGATCGCCGGATCGTCGCCCAGGAAGGCGATCCTGTGGTGCCCGTGCGTGAGCAGGTGCCGGACGGCCTGTTCGGCCCCGCCCGCGTTGTCGGCGAGCACGGTGTCCACCTCGATCCCCGGCTCGGGCGGCCGGTCGGCGAACACCACGGGCGTGCCGGCCTCCAGCTCGCCCCGCAGGTAGGCGTGGTCGTCGCCGGCCGGGACGACGATCAGCCCGTCCACCCGGCGCGCGCAGAACGTCTCGACCAGCTCGCGCTCCCGGCCCGGCTGCTCGCCCGAGGACCCGCTGAGCAGCAGGCAGCCGTGGTCGATGACGACGTCCTCGACGGCTCGGCTGAGACCGGCGTAGAAGGGGTCGGCGACGTCCTCGATGACCAGCCCGATGGTGGCGGTCATGCCCGTGCGCAGGACCCGGGCGCTCTCGTTGCGGCTGTAGCCCAGCCGGTCGATGGCCGCCCGCACCCGCTCGGCGGTGGCCGGATGGACGCCGGGCTCGCCGTTGACCACGCGCGAGACGGTCTTGAGCGCCACGCCCGCCGCCGCCGCGACGTCCTTCATCGTCGGTCTCACGCATGGATCATGTCCTACCGGACCCGGGCGGACAACGTTGTCAGACGTCTGTGCCAGAGTAGGTGCCCTATGCCGTTGCGACACGCCTTGCTGGTGGCCGGGTTCGTGCTGGCCGCGCTCAACCTGAGGCCCGCCATCGCGGGCCTGTCACCGCTCCTCGACGAGATCATGAAGGACCTGGGGCTGTCGCCGTCCGGCGGCGGCGCGATCACCACCGTCATGGTGGTCTGCCTGGGCGTGTTCGGCCCGGTGGCCCCGCTGCTCGCGCGGCGCATCGGCCTGGACAGGACGCTGCTGGCCGGCCTGCTCGTGGTCGCGGCGGGCGAGTGCCTGCGCGGGCTCGACGGCGTGCCCATGCTCTACCTGGGCTCGGCGCTGGCCGCGACCGCCATCGCCGTCATGAACGTCTCCATGCCCGGCATCGTCAAGCAGCACTTCCCCGACCGCGTCAACCTGCTCACCGGCGTCTACGTGGCGGCCGTGGTGGCCGGCGCGGCCGGGGCCTCGGCCCTGGTGATCCCGCTGGAGCGGGCCACCGGCTTCGACTGGCGCGGCGTCTCGGCGCTGCTCGCCGTGCCCGCCGTGCTCGCGGCCCTGCTCTGGCTGCCGCAGGCGGTCCGCGGCGGCCCCGCCGAGCAGGGCGGCCCGCGACCGTTCGGCGCCGTCCTGCGCAGCCGCGTCACCTGGTACGTGACCGCCCTCATGGGCCTGCAGTCGCTCACCTTCTACGTCATGCTGGCCTGGCTGCCGACCATCTTCCTCGACGCCGGCCTGCCCGCCGACCAGGCCGGCTACCTGCTCAGCCTGACGAACCTGGTCCAGGTCGCGACCTCGCTCGCGGTGCCGGTGCTGGCCGGCCGCCGGGCCTCGCAGGTGCCGTACGTGGTGGGCGCCGGCGTGCTGACCGTGCTCGGCTACCTCGGCGTGCTGCTGGCCCCGGCCACCGTGCCGTGGGTGTGGATGATCGTGCTCGGCATCGGCCAGGGGGCCTCGTTCGCGCTGGCGCTGCTGATCATCGCCCTGCGCCCGGCCGATCCGGCCGGCGTGACGGCGCTGTCGGCCGTCGCCCAGTCGGTGGGGTACGTCGTGGCCGCGCTGGGCCCACTGCTGTTCGGCTACCTGCGGGAGGTGTCGGGCGGCTGGACCGTTCCGCTGACGGTCGGCCTGGGGGTTCTGGGGGCCCAGCTGGTGGCTGGATGGTTCGCCGGACGCCCTGCTATCTTAGGTAAGGCTAACCTGTAGAAGGGATCCGCAGCGTGCTGACCGAGGCTCTCCAGCGTCTGGCCGACGGCCGGGGCGGTGTCATCGGGGTCGAGCCAGGGCTCGTCATCGACCCCGACGAGAGCTGGACGGCCGCCGCCGACCTGGCGCGGGAGCCGTACACGCTGCTGGAGGGCCTGGTCGCGCAGACGGCAGCACGCTGGAACGCGCCGCGGCACGTCGGCGCGGCGCTGTTCTGGAAGACCTTCGGCTACTGGCACAGCCTGCCCATGGCGCTCGGCTGGGCCCTCGACGGCCGCATCCCCGTCATGCGGCTGGCTGACACCTACTTCAAGGTCTCCGACGCCGGCGTGACGATCGCCGCCAGCCGCGTGAGCTGGGGCACCGGCGTCGAACCCATCCGCGAATCGCTGGCCGAGGCGCAGCAGCCGCTGGTCAAGGCCATCAGCGCGCTCGCCAAGGTCGGCGAGCGCACCTTGTGGGGCTCGACCGCCGAGGCGTTCGCCCACCCGCTGACCAGCATCGTCAAGGGCGACTACATGGCCCTGCTCGCCGAGCTCGGCAGCCCGGTCGACGGGCTGGTCGAGCCCGCCGACGACGGCTACTTCCGCAGGACGTGCTGCCTGTGGATCACCCTGCCCGACGTCGAGGCGTGCGGGAGCTGCTGCGTGCTCAGGCCACAGCGACCGGCTCGTCCATAGGACGCAACTCGTCGGCGTAGCTCACCGACACCCGGCGCATGACGCCGCTGTCGTCGATGGAGTACTGGCCGAGCCGCCACAACGGCGGCGAGTACGCGTGGATCGAGACGCTCTCGCCCTCCGCGCCGCCGAGCCGGTGGATGTGGTCGGGCCCGAACGAGAACGACTGCCCGGCCGGCACCACGGTCTCCAGGTGCTCGCCGCCGATGCGCGGGTTGCACTCCTGCAACGCCCCCTGCACGACGTGCACCGCGCCCGAGGAGATGTCGTGGTCGTGCCAGCCCGTGTCGTCCTCAGGACGCCAGCACAGCACCCAGACGTCCACATAGGCGTCCCGGTACAGGGAGGCGTAGTGCCGTCCGCCGTCGGCCGGGAAGTCGACCATGTCACGCCACTCCTGCGGGTTGGCGGCCAGCTCGTCGACCAGGTCGCGCAGCTCACGCCGGTCGAGCGTCCGCTCCGGCAGCCCGGCACACACGCCCCCGCCCTGGATCTGGATGTCACTCACGTACGAGTCTCCTTTCTGTATCTAATTGCCTCACTCCGTGAGGCGGCTCGGTCGCCATACGCCGGCGCCTTCCCCCGCTCTGGTCGCTGCGCTCCCGCCGCTCCTCCAGGCGCCGGCACTCCCTCGCGCGTCCAATGGCCTGCTTGGTCGCGGGGTCATGGTTGGGGGAGGCCCAGGAGGCGGCGGGGGTTGGTGGACTGGATGGCGTGGCGGGCGGCGGTGCCGAGGCCGGGGTCGGGGGCGGTGGCGTACGGGGCGTCGGAGCCGTTGACGACGACGTCCACGCCCAGCTCGCGGACGATCGCGTCGATGGCACGCGGCCCGTACGACGACGTCTCCACGTAGAAACCGGGATCGACCAGGCCGCGCCCGGTGCCGCCACGGGCGATGAGCCGTTCGGAGTGCAGCGGCGCCAGCCCGGCCAGCAGCGCGAAGCACACCCGCAGCCGAGGGTGCCGGGGCCGGACCACGGCGTGGAAGTGGTGCCAGGCCGCGTGCATCTGCTGCACGTACGGCACCAGCGCCGGCCACCACGGCGGCGTCCCCGGCGGCGGCGGCACGGCGGCCGGCCCGGGATGCACGAACAGCGGCAGGTCCCGCTCGGTGAGCACGTCGAGCAGCCGGTCGTCCGGTACGGCGGTGGCCGGGATCTGCAGCCCGGCCAGCCCTCGGTCGAGGTCCTTGGCCAGCCGCTCCGGATCGGGCTCGCTGTGACAGGTCGCCGCCCACACCCCGAACGGCTCGCCCAGCCCGAGCGCGCCCTCGTGGTAGGCGTCGATCAGCGGCCACGCCTCCTCCGGCGGCAGGAACTCCACGCCCAGCGGGCTCGACATCGACACCAGCGCCAGGTCGAGCCCGGTCGTGTCGCGGTGCTCGTGGTCGGCCGGGTTCACCTCGTACGGCGGCTCCCCGTCGAGCAGCAGCGTCCAGCCGTCGAGCCGGGGCGGGACGGTGCGAGCGCGCAGCGCGGCGACGAACGAACCCGTCCACAGGTGCTGGTGCACGTCGATGCTCACGATCACACCTCCCTCTATTTCCTACTGAGATTACAGGTAAACGAAGTGTACTGCGAAATCAAGCAGGTGAACCGTTTCAGTGATACGGTTCAGTGAACCGCTTCACTGTCCTGTTTGTCAACGGTTCGCACGTCGAGGACGGGCCGAGAAGAAACCGGCGAGCCCGTGCGGGAGTCCGGCTTCTGTCGGTGGCAGGCAATAGGCTGGCGGGATGCCGCGGAAGAGAGCGACGATTCGGGAAGTGGCCCGCGCGACCGGCCTGTCTCCGGCGGCCGTCTCCTATGCGCTGCGTGGCATGCAGGTCTCGGAGGAGACGATGGAGCGCGTGCGCGCCGCCGCCGCCGAGCTCGGCTACGAGGCCGACCCCATCGCCAGGGCCCTGGCCAGCGGCCGCACGGGCATGATCGGCCTGCTCTGCGGCTCGCTCGAAGACCTGTGGCAGCAGTCGCTGGCGGTCGGCATCAGCAGGGGCCTGCGGGAGAAGGACCGCTACGCCCTGATCCTCGACGCGGTCGGCGACCCCGACCGCGAGCGCGCGCTCGCCCAGCAGCTCCGCGACCAGCGCGTCGACGGCATGATCGTGCAGCCGGTCGACCCGGCCGCGCCGTTCTGGGCCGAGCTGTGCGAGTCGCTGCCGGTCGTCGCGATCGGCGACTCACTGGCGGGCACGGCGGGCGAGGTCGTCTTCGACAACCGCCGGGGCGTCACGCTGGCCCTGGAACACCTGGCCGGCCTCGGTCACCGCCGGGTGGCCGTGCTCACGCCCACCCAGGCCAGCACCCCCGACCGTCCGGCCGACGTGCACGTCCTGGCCGAGGCCGACCGGCTGGGGCTCGACATCCAGGTCGTCACGGCCCCCCACGACCTGGCGGCGGCCACCTCGGCGGCCCACGAGATCCTCTCCACGTCCAGGCCGGGCGCGGTCTTCTGCTTCGCCGACTCCATCGCCTACGGCGTCTACGCCGCGGCCAAGGAGCTGGGCCTGTCCATCCCGGGCGACGTGTCGGTCATGGGCTACGACGACCACCCCATGTCGGGGCTGCTCACCCCCGGCCTGACCACCGTCGACTGGGACATCGACGGCATCGTCAGGGCCGCGGTGCGGCTCATCGCGGCCGCGGCCGACGGCGGCACCCGCCGCCGCCGGGTGGTTCAGGAGCCGACGCTCAGGGAGCGCGGCTCGGTCGCGCAAGCGCCGCCCGCGCCTCGTCCAGCTCGTCGGTGAGCTGCCCGTCGGGCTGTGTCCCCTTGCGGGCCCGCACGGCGGCGACGCGCTCACAGGCCAGCACGATCTCCAGCGGTTCGAGGCAGCGCAGCGCGTGGCGGGCGGCCTGGGTGGCGAAACCGGCGTGGTCCTCGGTGCCCAGCGAGATCACCGCGGTCCCGGTCGTCACGGGCGCCGCGAGGTGGCGCAGCTCGGCCAGGGCGTCCTGGGCCACGTACTCCAGGATCATCAGCCCGGAGGCGCCCGGCCGGTCGGCCAGGAACGGCAGCTGCCCGGTGTAGGCGGGGTTCATGAGGGTGGCCAGGCGGGCGGTGCTGAGCTGGGCGGTCTGGGCCAGCGCGGCGCGCAGCGCGTCGAGGGCCAGGGCCACCGGGGCCGAGTGGAAGTTGCCGTTGTGCCAGGCCAGGGTGCCGGTGATGAGCGGGTTCTCGGTGGCGGCGTTCAGGTCGGTCTCGACGGTGGCGGTGGCACGCTCCAACGCGTCCACGGCCGCGCCGTGCACCTGCGCGAAGGCGCGGTAGCCGTACGGGTCCTGGACGCGGGTGGCCAGCTCGTGGGTGAGCAGTCCGCGCAGGCGTCCGGCCACGCGCGACTGGCCCGGATGCGGCCTGGCCTCCTGGACGGCGGCGGCCAGCGGCTCGGCGGAGGCGTCGACCGCGGTGAAGGACAGGGCGGCCACGTCGACGGCGGCCGCCAGCAGAGCGCCCAGCCGATGGCAGGCCAGCGCGGCGTCGGCCAGCGTGGCCGCGCCCGAGCTGATGAAGGGCAGCGCGTCGCCGGAGTCGAGCGCGAAGCGCGGCCCGGCCGTCTCCTCGCCCGCCCGCCGCCAGGGCACCTCGCCCAGCAGGCACAGGGCTGTGGTGGCGAGCGCGGTCAGGTCCCCGGTGCCGATCGCGCCGTACGTGCGGACCGGCGGCGTGAACCCGCCCGCGACCGCCTCGGCCAGGACGGGCAGCACGGCCGGGTCGATGCCCGAGCCGCCCGCCATGAGCTGGTTGAGCCGTACGACGAGCATGGCCCGCGCGCGTTCGTCGGCCACCAGGGGGCCCGCGCCGCAGGCGTGGCTGCGCAGCAGGTCGAGGCCGGGGGAGTCGAGCCGGACGTCCCGGTTGGCGCCCACGCCCGTGCTGCGGCCGTAGACCGGGCCGGTCAGTCCCTGGGCGGTGGCCCACGAGGCCCGGGCCCGATCGAGGGGACCGATCGTGACCCGGGCCCGGCCGTGGGCGGCTTCGTGCACCTGGGCGCAGGTCAGGCCGGCGCCGTTGAGCTGCATGGGGAGGGGGATCAGTCGTTGTCGGGGATGAACAGGCCGAGCAGCCAGCTGACCACGCTGATGATGATCGCGCCCCAGAAGGCGGCCGGGTAGAAGTTGTCGACGTGGAAGGGGATGTCGAACTGGCCGGCGATCCAGCTCGTCAGCAGCAGCATGGCCGCGTTGATGACGAGGAGGAACAACCCGAGGGTCAGCACGATGACCGCGCAGCCCAGCGCCTTGACGATCGGCTTCACGATGGCGTTGACGACACCGAAGATCAGGGCCACGAGGAGCAGGACGCCCCAGTACTTGGCCGAGTTCTCCGGGGCGGTGATCTTGATGCCGTCGAGGAGCTGGATGGCGACCCAGAGGGCGGCGGCCGCGGCCACGGTTCTGATGATGAATCTCACGCTGGTTGATCCTCCCACTTCGCGATCGCCGGCGCGATACATCGACGGTGCGAAGCCGATCGATCGCGCACGGTGGCGGCGGTTACCTGTGACTCATGTCGGGAAAGGGAGCGGGATGGACGCTAATGGTCTTGATTCGTTGCCCGCGGCGGAGTTGCACGACCGAGCGGTGCGGTACGCCGTACGCCATGGGGATCTGGGCTTCCTGTGGAACCTGCTGAAGGTGATCCCGGCCGCCGAGGCCGCGAGCGGTCACGAGAGTGAGACCGCCAACGACCTCAGCCGGGTGTCCGCGCTGCTCAGCGACGCGCTCGCGGCGGGCGAGGGTGAGCTGGGCGAGGCGTTGCGCCCGATCTACCTGGAATATCTGCGCGATCATCCCGACGCCTGAGCCGCGCTCAGCCCGCCAGGCGCGCCCCCGCGGCGATGCCAGAGATGCCCGGCGTGCTGACCTCCTGGCCGTCCCGGAGCACGATCATGGTGTCGTACGCGCCGGCCTGGGCCAGGTCGGTCGCGAAACGCCTGGCCAGGGTGGGGCCCATGGCGTACATGGCGGTGGCGTAGGCGTCGGCCACGCCGAGGTCGGGGCCGATCACGGTGACCGAGCCGAGCGTCTGCTGGCGTTCCCCGGTGCGCGGGTCCACCACGGCCGCGCCGCCCGAGGTGGCGATGCCGAGGTCGTGGGCGAACAGCGCCTTCCTGACGACGTCGGTGTGCGGGTCGCGGATGCCGACGCGCCACGGCTTGCCCGGGGCGGCCGAGCCGCGCACCCTGATGTCGCCGCCCGCGTTGATGCGGTGGTCGCCGGCGCCGGCGTTGCACAGCGCCCGCGACAGGCGTTCCAGGGCCCAGCCCTTGATGTAGCCGGACGGGTCGATCACGCCGTTGATCCGGTGCTCGAACCAGCCGCCGGTGGCCTCGCTCAGTTCCTCGCAGCGGTGCAGGACCTCGACGAGCTCGGGGATCTGCCTGATGGTCAGGCCGTGGTTGAGTCGCCAGATCTGGCTGTCCTCCTTGGCCGGGCTGAAGGTGTCGGCCACCCAGCGCAACCAGGAGAAGGCGTCGTCGAGCAGGGGGGTGAGCTCTCGGGCCGGCAGAGCCGTGCGGATGTCGACGCTGACGGGCATGCCCATGACCGTGTCGACACGGGCGCTTCCGGGGAAAATCGTCACCTGGCCTCCTTGTCCGCTGCCCACGCTCTCACGTCGGCCGTAACGTGGGCCTAAGCCTTTTGCGCTGATTTGAAATGAACCTGTGATCTCGGGATCGCGAGGCGTGACAACGCGCCGCCGACGTACCGGGTGAACGGGCGCGGGCCCTCGACGACCACCTCCCGTTCGGCGATGTCGGGGATCTCGCGGCTGAGCCCGGAGGCGCTGATGCGCTCCTTGGCCCTCGGGTCGTGCTCGGCGCCGGTGACGAGGATGAGACCGTACCTGGCCTCCAGGTCGCGCAGCTCGCTGGTGGCGCGCTCGGCCCGGTAGACGGCCACGGTGTCCGTCCTGGTGCTCGCGCCGGCCAGCCGGGTGCGCAGGGTGTCCGGGTCCAGGCCGGACGCGATCAGCACCCGGCCCCTGGCCTGCGGGACGACGGTGTGGCTGCGGACCGCCATGACGGCCGCCATCGCGTACAGCAGGAGCGAGCCGACGCGGCTGAGTTCCGTCACGTACGCGGTGGAGCTCAGCTCGTGGGCCACCAGCAGCGCGCCGGCCAGGTAGCCGCCGAGCCGCAGCCGCTGCCGGGCCTGCTCGGTGCGGAGCAGGTCGGCGGCCTTGACGGTGGCGAAGCCGAGCGCGACGAGCAACGCCGCGGCGGCGTAGGCGGTGGGCCGCCAGGGGTAGCCGAACCCCGGCTGGATCGCGCCGAACTCGGCGACCGCGACCCCGCACCAGAAGAGGATGGGACCGTGACTCGCATTCACCTCACTAGCCATGTCTACGACGATGCTGAAGGAACATGAGAGCTTTCTGAGTAAGGTCTGAAACATGGCTAACGTGCGTGTTGAGCGGACAGAAGACGGCGGTTTCCGGGCCACGAACGCCCGCGGCGCCGAGGTGAAGATCGGCGGCGGCGACGACGAGGGCGTGTTCACCCCGGTCGAGCTGCTGCTCGCGGCGGTGGGCGGCTGCAACATCGTGACCGTCGAGCCGCTCACGGCCAAGCGCGGGCACCGGCTGGTGCGCCTGGCCATGACGGTGGAGTCGGAGAAGGTCGAGCCGAACAAGCTCGGGCCGGTGACGGTCACCTACGACGTGGAGCTGCCCTCGGAGGAGGCCGACGAGGTCTTCAGGGCGGTGGCCGGGCGGGTGCACGACAAGTACTGCACGGTGAGCAGATCGTTGCAGGACGGTACAGAGGTTCGATTGGAGCTTCCCTAGTCGGATTAAACGCTTATTCGACCCCGTTATGACGCGACCGTTGCATTCGTCTCGGTAGCGTTGTAGCAGGTCGAGAGGCCACAACAGACCTTCACCGATGCGGACGCGGAGGGGGACCGCGGTCCGCGAGTGCGGGACCGCCGACGTTTTTGGGGGAAGACGTCGGCCTGGACCGCCACCGATCGGGGCCGGGCAGATTTGGGGGAACTGCCCGGCCCCGATCCATGCCCGCAGCCGGCCACGGGGCTGTCCCGCCTGTCGTCGGCCATGCGTATTGTCCTGTGGTGTGAAGAAAGTTCTCATCGACTGCGACCCCGGCATCGACGACGCGCTCGCCCTGGCCCTCGCCGCCGGCTCCCCCGACCTCGACGTCGTGGGCGTCACCACCGTGGGCGGCAACGTCGACCTGGAGCTGACCACCGCGAACGCGCTGGCGCTGCGGGAGTTCCTCGACCTCGGCGACGTGCCGGTCACGGCCGGCAGCGCGGGCGCCCTGCTGCACCGCACCGTCCGCGCCGGCCACGTGCACGGCGACACCGGTCTCGGCGACGTCGTCCTGCCCGCCCCCGTGCGTCCCCTGTCCGAGGGGCACGCGGTGGACTTCATCGTGGACGCCCTGCGTGCCGCCCCGGGGGAGATCACGCTGGTCGCGGTGGGCCCGCTGACCAACATCGCCCTCGCCGTACGCCGGGAGCCCCGCGTCGTGGAGTGGGCCAGGGAGCTGGTGATCATGGGTGGCTCGTACACCCGGGGGAACCACAACCCGGCGGCCGAGTTCAACATGCTGGCCGACCCCGAGGCCGCCGCGATCGTCTTCGAGGCCGGCTGGCAGGTACGCCAGCTCGGCCTTGACGTGACCCTGTCCGCCCTGGTCACCGCGGACGTGCTCGACCGCATGCGGCCGCTCGGCCGGCTGTCGGAGCTGCTGGTGCCCGCCGCGCAGTTCTACGGCGTGGTGACGGCCGAAGGCGGCCCGGCCATCCACGACGCCTGCGCCGTGGCGTACGTGCTGGACCCGTCGCTGTTCACCTGCGTGCCGGCCGTGGTCAACGTGGAGACCGCCGGGACGTACACGCGGGGGATGACCGTCACCGACTTCGACCTGCGCGGACGGCCGTCGAACGCGCTGGTGGCGACGTCCGTGGACGTGAAGGGCTTCTGGGACCTGGTGCTGGGGGCGTACGGGCGGCTGGGGGAGCGGCTCGGCTGATGTGCGGGCACCGTCCGGCGGCTGATACAGTTAACCCTGTTGCGCCGCTAGCTCAGTTGGTTAGAGCAGCTGACTCTTAATCAGCGGGTCCGGGGTTCGAGTCCCTGGCGGCGCACCACACCGAAACCGCCTGGTTCACCAGGCGGTTTCGCTGCTTTCCGGGCCTCTTCGCTCTCCGCGGCTTGCGACAATCGGTCGGTGGACGAGACGTTTCCGGGGTGGCTGGCGGGGCTGGGGCGCGAGCGGCTGGCCGAGCTGCTGGCGGCGCGGCCCGACGTGTTGCGGCCCGTGCCGCCGCGGCGGCTGGCCGAGCTGGCCGAGCGGCTCGACGCGCCGGAGTCGGTGCACCTGGCGCTGTCCCGGACCCCGCTGCCCTGCCTGCTGCTGGTGGAGGCGATCCTGGTGGCGGCCCGCAGCGGCCGGCCGCTGGCCGGCCTGGTGGCCGCCGGCGACGAGCTGCCGGGGCTGATCGACCGGCTCGAACGCGTGGCGCTCGTACGGCGGGGTGAGGGCGGGGCGCTGCACCCGGCCGCCGGGTTGCCCGCGGTGCTGCCGACGCCCCTGGGGCTGGGTCCCGACCTGTCCGGGGTGGTCGCGCACGTCACCGTGGCCGAGCTGATCGACGTGCACCGGCGGCTGGGCGGCACGGGCACACCGCGCAGAGCGGCGCTGATCGAGTCGATCACGGCGGCCCTCGGCGATCCCGGCAGGCTGGCCCGGCTGGTCGCCCGCGCCCCGGCGGGCACCCGCGAGCTGCTGGACGACTTCCTCGATCGCGGGCCCGCGCGGGTGCTCGACGAGTTCCCGCCGCGCGGCCAGCCCCAGCCGCGGCGGCCGGCGACGCCGGCGCGGTGGGCCCGCGACCACGGTCTCGTCTGGAGCGTCGACTGGGAGCGCACCTACGTCATGCCCATGGAGGTCGGGCTCGCGCTGCGCGGGGCCGGCCACCGGATCGACCTGCCGGTCGAGCAGCCGGCCGTCCGTACCCGGCCGGTCGCCGCCGACCTGGTCGCGCACGAGGCGTCCGTGGCCGCCCTCCGCCTCCTGGACCGGGCCGCGGCCCTGCTGCAGGACGCGGCGGCGCAGCCGTTGGCCGAGCTGCAGGGCGGCGGCGTCGGGGTGAAGGAGGTGCGCCGCCTGGCGAACCGGCTGGGCTGCGACGAGGACGAGGTCCGCCTGCTGCTGGACGTCACGCACGCCGCCGGGCTGCTGGCCGCCAACCCGCCCACGCAGGTGCGCAACCGGCGCGCGACCGAGACCCGGCGTGCCGGCATCTCGCCGACCAGGGGTTACGACGCCTGGTTGCGCCTGTCACCGGCCGACCGCTACGCCGCGCTGGTCGAGGCGTGGTGGCGGCTGCCGATCAGCCCCACCCGCCGGTACGACGGCAAACCGCGCACCCCGCTGGCCCCCGCCGGGACCGGGACACCGTCCAGCGTCATCAGGGAGGTGGTGTTCGGGCTGCTCCCGGGCGCCACGGAAACGGGAGGGACGGCGACGGGAGGGACGGCGACGGGAGAGGCGGCGGCCGTGCCGGACGCGGAGGAGGTGGCGGCGGCCGCGAGCTGGCACCTTCCGCTGCTGCAGCGGGCGAGCTGCCGCGAGGTCGTGCTCGCCGTGCTGGCCGAGTCGAGGCTGCTGGGCCTGGTCGGCGCGGACGCCCTCAGCCCGCCCGGCCTGGCCCTCCGGACGCCGTCCGGCCCGCGGGTGGGCGAGGCCGCCGCCGGGGTGCTGGCGCAGGCCCGGCGGCAGGCGTTGTTCGGGACCGACCTGACCGCCGTGGTCACCGGCCCGCCCGCCGCCGCCCTGACGGAGGTGCTCGACCGGGCCGCCGACCGCGAGCCCGGCGGTTCGTGGCGGTTCGGCGCGTCCTCGGTGCGCCGCGCCCTGGACGCCGGTCACACCGCCGCCGGCCTCCTGTCCGCCCTGGCCGAGGTGGCCGCCGGCCCGCTGCCGCAGCCCCTGACGTACCTGATCCACGACGTCGCCCGGCGGCACGGGGAGATCGAGGTGGTCCCGGTGGGCTGCTGCGTGGTGGGCGACGACGAGGCCCTGCTGGCCGAGCTGGCCGCGCATCGCGGGCTGGCCAAGCTGCGTCCGCGCCTGCTGGCCCCCACCGTCCTGGCCAGCGCGCTCGACCCGGCGCAGACCCTGGCCCTGCTCAGGGAGGCCGGGTACGCGCCGGTCGCCCGCGCGGACGACGGCTCGCTCACCGTGACCGGCCGCACGCCCCGGCGCGCCCCGGCCCGTCCGGCCGGCCGCGAGCGGGCGGTCCTCAGCCCGGAACGCGCCGCCGCCTGGCTGGTCGCCACCGCCGGCGAGCCGCCGCCGAGCCGGCACGGCCTGCGCGACGTCTTCGCCCGGTACGCCACCGCCCTGCCCCCCAAGGCCCGCGAACGGGTGGCGATGGAGCTGGAGTACCACGGCACGGCCCGGATCGTCCACGACGGCGAGGAGCTCACCGTCAGCGGTCCGGAGCTGCGCGGTGCCGACCTCGACGTGTGGTGCCACGAGCCCGCCGAGTTCCGGCTGCTGGACCTGGCGAAGATCACCGACGTGCTGACCTGATCAGGCGTCCAGCTCGTCGCGGGCCGCCATCAGGGCGAAACCGAGCAGGTTCAGCCCCCGCCAGGTCGCCGCGGACGCGGCGCGCTCGTCGTCGGCGGCCAGGCCGATGCCCCAGACCCGGTCCAGCGGGCTGGCCTCGACCAGCACGTGCGCGCGGGTGCCGACCAGGAACTCCCGCAGGTCCTGGTGGGCCCCGAACTTGGCGAGGGAGGCCCGGGTGACGATGTCGAGCCGGTGGGCCGCCCACACCGCCTCGTCGAAGCCGCGCACGGTGCGGCCGAGCTTCTTGGCCTCGCCCGGGGTCGCGGCCAGGAGGATCCGGCCGGCGCTGTCGTGGTCGCCGAACAGCCACGCCTTGTGGGCCATCATGTAGTGCTCGGCCGAGGCGAAGGTGTGGCCGCCCTCGGTGAAGGTGACCGGCCACCACTGCGACAGGCAGCCGCGGCCGGGGCCGCCGTCGCGGGCCGGGCGGTGGCCCCAGAAGTAGAGGTAGCGCGGGCGGCGGCCGTTCCGCTCCGCCTCGACGGCCTCGTCCACGGTACGGGGAAGCTGGTCGGACACCGCTCAACCGTCCCACAGGGGACGGACGCCGGCCAAGCCGATTAAAGCCGGCGGATCATGGCCTGCTTGGCCGCCGCGAACTCCTCGTCGGTCAGCACCCCGGACCGGTGCAGCTCGCCCAGCTCGGCCAGGCGGCGCAGCACCGCGTCGTGGGCGTCGCCGACGGAGGCCGCCGGCTCCAGCTCCTCGGGCTGCTCGCGCGGCAGCCGGGCCAGCACCGCGGCCCCCACCAGCGCGGTCGCGCCGCCGAAGCGCTGGATGCCCCAGGAGACGCAGTGGGGGTCCTTCTGCGGGGACGCGCCCGGCCCGTCGCCCTTGAGCCGGAAGCGGAGGGTGCCGTAGCCGAGGCCGGACTGCGGTTTCCACTCCACGCCCGTCAGTTCGGCCAGCGGGAACTCCTGCGACCCTGCTTGTTCCTTCTCCGTGCTGGCGAAACCCGTCCATTCCAGGCGGACGCGCTCGCCGTCGAAGATGGCCGTGCCGTCGCCGGCCGTGGCCGAGACGGGGATGGCGGGGCCGGGGAGCAGGTAGTGCTCGCAGGGGCCGCCGGGCGTCTGGTTGATCTCCAGGGTGTCGCGGACCTCGTCGGCGAAGTACTGGGCCGCACCGGCGCGCTCCTTGGGCACCGCCAGCCGGTACGGGTCGGCGGGCGCGGCCAGCGAGCCGGCGACGAGGTCGGACAGGGGATCGGCGCCGTAGCGCAGGCGCAGGCGGAGCTGGCCGCCCTTGCGGCCGGGCTCGAACGCGCACGTCGCGATGGCCTCCAGCGGCACGGCCACCTCGCCGAGCACCTTGCGGAGCTCGTGAACGTTCTTGTCCCCGCCGGGGACGACGCGCAGCATCTCTCCGTTGAACGTCCACGAGCCGTCGGGAACGGCGATCTCGGTCATATTCTCAGCCTAGGACGTCGAGAGGAGCCCGATGAAGATCTTCACGAGCTGGATGTCGTGGGGCCAGGCCGCCGGCCCCCTGGCCGAGGCGCTCCCGTCGCAGACCGTCACGGGGTTGCGCGAGGCGGTGCGCTTCGCCCGGACGCAGCACGGCGTGCAGCAGCGTCCCACCGGGCGGCCGTACGTGGAGCATCTGCTGGAGGCGCTGGAGGTGGCGGTGGCCGGGGCGCAGGTGCGCGACCCCGACGTGCTGACCGCGATCGTGCTGCACGACGTCCTGGAGGACACCGCGTGCACCGAGCGGGAGCTCGCCCGGCGGTTCGGCGCGGAGGTGACCGGGCTCGTCCGCTGGGTGACCAGGCCCGCCGGGCGCGCGAAGGCCGACCACCTGGCCGCGCTGGCCAAGGCCCCGGCGCAGGCGGTGCTGGTGAAGCTGGCCGACCGGGTCAGCAACGTGCAGGAGTTGCAGCGCCTCCACTGGCGGTTCCAGAAGCGCTACTACCACGAGACCGTCGCCCACATCGTGCCGCTGGCCGCGCCCCACCCCTGGTTCGCCGAGTGGTACGAGGAGTGGCGGCGGCCGTGGGCCAGGCGCGTGGCCCGCTACCCCGACTGATCCCCCAGCCGCGCCAGCCGGTTGCGCACGCCGTCGAAGTGCGCGTAGACGGCCGACACCGCGGCGGCCCGGTCGCCGGCCAGCACCGCGGCGTAGATGTCGCGGTGCCGCCTGGCCACGTCGCCGGGCGGCTCGTCGGGGGCGCCGAGGTGGTCGCGGAGCTGGTGGTAGACGTCCCAGAAGGCGCCGAGGAGCTGGCTGACCAGCGGGTTGCCGAGCGGCCGGTAGAGCAGGTCGTGGAAGAGCCGGTCGGTCTCGGGGGAGACCTCGCCGACCTGCGACTCGTGGTCCATGCGGGCCATGACGTCGGCCACCGGGGCGAGGTCGGCCTCCGGGCCGAGGTCGATGAGCCGCTGGACGAGCCCGCTCTCCAGGATCTCGCGGATCTCGATGAGGTGCGCCAGGTGGTTGCGGCCGTTCTGCAGGGTGATGCGGCTGTGGAAGGCCAGCTCGTCCACCAGGCCGGACAGCGACATCCGGCCGACGAACATGCCGAAGCCGTGGCGGATGTCCACGATGCCGACCGCCTGCAGAGCCTTCAGCGCCTCCCGTACGGAGTTGCGGCTGACCTGGAGCTCCTCCATGAGCTCCGACTCCGTGGGCAGCGGGTCGCCCGCGACCAGCCCGCGCCTGACGATCAGGTCTTTGACGCCCTCCTGGGCCTCGACGGCCCGGCTGGGACGTGCCGGACGCGGGACTGCGGCCATGAAGCTTCCTTTCGTCGTAGGTAACATTCCGGAAATCCTCTGTTGACCTCAAGACGCTCTGGCGTTTAGCGTCCACGTTACGCACAAGATAGGACATGGGATGTCCTACGTTCTACCTGTTCCCCCCAGGAGGCATCCGTGAGCTCTGAGTTCAGCCGCCGTGACTTCCTGCGCTACAGCGGGGCCACGGGTGCGGCGGCGTTCATCGCGGCCACCCTCTCCGCCTGTTCCGGAGGCCCGGCCTCGACCGGCTCGGTCGGCGCCGGATCGAACAAAGACCTGATCACCGCCGTCATCGGCTACGGCAACGACCAGAGCTGGGACCCGACGCAGACCGCGTCGGCGTTCGCGATGGCCGGGATCAGCCACGTCTACGAAGGGCTGCTCGACACCGACCCGGTCACCCGGGAGCCGTACCCGGCCCTGGCGGCGGCGCTGCCCGCCGACGCGAACGCCACGTCGTGGACGTTCGCGCTGCGCGAGGGCGCCAAGTGGCACGACGGACAGCCGGTCACCGCGGACGACGTGGTCTTCACCTTCGAGCGCATCCTCGGCCCCGACAACGTGCTGACCGGCAACTTCTTCAAGCCCTGGCTCCAGGAGGTGAAGAAGGTGGACGACCGGACCGTGGAGCTGGTCCTGAAGTTCCCCTTCCCCGAGGCCGCGCCCCGGCTGACCATCGCCAAGATCATGCCGAAGCACGTGTTCAGCCAGCCGGGTGCGTGGGACAAGGCCAAGAGCGGCATGACGGTCGGCTCCGGGCCGTACAGGCAGACGGCGCACAACCCCAAATCCAACACCTCCTTCGAGGCGTTCGACGGCTACAACGGCCCCCGCCCGGCCACCGTCAGGAAGATGAACTGGCTGACCATCGTGGACGCCTCCGCCCGGGTCGCCAAGATCTCCGGCGGCTCGGCCGAGGCGCAGATCGCCGACAACATCCCGTACGCCAACGTCGACCAGCTCAAGCAGCAGGGCCTCACGGTCGAGGGCGGCAAGGGCATGAACCACATGTTCCTGATGTTCAACACCGCCGCCAAGCCCTTCGACGACGTACGCGTCCGCCAGGCGCTGCACTACGCCATCGACAAGCAGAAGATGATCGACGTGGCGCTCAAGGGCCACGGCACGGCCGCCAGCTCCTTCCTCAACGAGGGCCACCCCGACCACCGGCGCGCCTCGGTCGTCTACGACCACGACCCCGACAAGGCCAGGGCGCTGCTGAAGGAGGCGGGCGTGACGAACCTGACGGTCAACCTCATGGCCGTCAACGTGAGCTGGATCGTCGACTGCCTGCCCACCATCGCCGCCTCCTGGGAGGCGGTCGGGATCAAGACCACGCTGGAGCCGCAGGACACGGCCGCGCTGTTCACCAAGATGGACCAGTTCCAGGACTACCAGGTGGTCGCGGCGGCCTCGAACCCCAACCAGTTCGGCATGGACGCCGATCTGATCCTGCACTACAACTACGTGCCCGGTGGCCTGTGGATGAAGTACAGCCACTGGGACGGCAGCAAGGACGCCGAGAAGCTGTTCGCCATGATGGACGCGGCCGGCAAGGAGACGGACAAGGCCAAGGAGAGCGAGCAGATCCACAGATATCTGGACCTGGTCGCCGAGCAGGCCGTGCTCTATCCCGTCGTCCACAACGAGCTGATGACCGCCTGGGACCCGAAGAAGCTCTCCGGCATCCGCGCCCAGCCGTACCCCGGCATCAACCTGCTGCAGGCCAAGAGGACATGACGCTCGTACTCAGGATGCTGCTGCGGCGGCTCCTCATCCTGATCCCGCTGGTCCTGGGCGTGGTCGCGTTCGTGTTCGTCGTGATGCGCTTCTCGGGCGTCAAGCCCGAGTACGCCTACTTCCAGGGCGCGAACCCCACGGCGGAGCAGATCCACCGTTTCCAGGAGGAGAACGGCCTGCTGGACCCGCTGCCGCTGCGGTACGTGCGCTTCGTCGCCGACCTCGCCCAGGGCGACATGGGCACCAGCGTGCTCACCAAGAAGCCGGTCGTCGAGTCGGTGACGACCGCCCTGCCGCTGACCCTGCAGCTCACGTTCCTCGGCCTGGCCGTGGCGATCGTGCTCTCGCTGGTGTTCGGCGTGACCGCGGCGCTGTTCCGCGACCGCTGGCCCGACCAGGCCATCCGGGTGGTGTCGCTGGTCGGCGTGGCGGCCCCGGCGTTCTGGCTGGCGCTGCTGATGATCCAGTGGCTGGCGGTCGGCGAGGGGCTGTTCCCGACCGGCGGCTACATCAACCCCGCCGACTCCCTCACCGGCTGGCTGCAGTCGATGACGCTGCCCGCGCTGTCGTTGTCGCTGCCGATCGCCGCCCAGCTCACCCGCATCATCCGCACGTCGATGGTCGAGGAACTGGACCGGGACTACGTGCGCACCGCGATCGGCAGCGGCCTGCCGATGATCGTCGTGGTCGGCCGCAACGTGCTGCGCAACGCGCTGATCAACCCGCTGACCGTGCTCGGCCTGCGCATCGGCTACCTGATCGGCGGCACGGTGGTCATCGAGACGATCTACGGCCTGCCCGGCATGGGCCAGCTCATGATCAACGCGGTGCGCGACGGCGACCCGGCCGTGGTGCAGGGCGTCGTGCTCACCATCGCGATCGGCTTCATGGTGGTCAACCTGGTCGTCGACATCCTCTACCTGCTGGTCAACCCCCGCCTGAGGAGTGCCGCCCGATGAGAAGCGGACTCGCCGAACGCCTGTCCAGGCCCGGCGTCGCCTTCCGGCGGCTGCCCGCGGCGTCGTGGCCGGCGGTCGCCGTCGTCGTCCTGGTGGTGCTGGCCGCCCTGTTCGCGCCGCTGATCGCGCCGCATTCGCCGTACTTCCAGGAGGCCACCGGCGGCGGCCCGTCGGCCGCGCACTGGATGGGCCTGGACAGCGCCAACCGCGACATCCTGTCCAGGCTCCTGTACGGCGCCCGCTGGTCGCTGATCATCGGCCTCGGCGCCACCGGCCTCGCCCTGGTCGCCGGGGCGGTCGTCGGCGCGGTCGCGGCCACCTCCCGCCGGGTCGTGGACGAGACCGTCATGCGCGTGCTCGACGTGATCATGGCCTTCCCCGGCATCGCGCTGGCCGCCGTGCTGGTCGCGGTGTTCGGCGGCAGCATCCCGGTGCTGGTCATGGCCATGGCCTTCCTCTACATGCCGTCCGTGGCCAGGGTCGTGCGGGCCAACGTGATCGCCCAGTACGGCGAGGACTACGTGGCGGCCGAGCGCGTCATCGGCGCGCGCACGCCGTACATCGTGCTCAGGCACGTCGCGGTCAACTGCGCGGCGCCGGTGCTGGTGTTCTGCACGGTGATGGTGGCCGACGCGATCGTGTTCGAGGCGTCGTTGTCGTTCATCGGCGCCGGCGTACGGCCGCCGAACCCGTCGTGGGGCAGCGTCATCGCCGACGGCAAGAACCTGGTGCTGCTCGGCGGGTGGTGGGCCACGGTCTTCCCCGGGCTGCTGATCCTGATCACCGTGCTGGCCCTGAACATCCTGTCCGAGGGCATCTCCGACGCCTGGGCCGCCCCGGTACGCAGGGCCGCCCCCCGCAAGGACGACGCCTACGAGCAGGCCGTCCCCGGAGCCGGCCAGGTCGTCGAGCTGCCCGGCCTGGCCGAGGCCGCCCGCCGGCTGGCCGCACGCGCCCGCCCGCTGCCGGACGGGCAGCCGATCCTCAGCGTCGAACGCCTGAGAATCGGCTTCGACCCCGGCGTGGACATCGTGGACGGCGTCGGCTTCGAGGTGTGGCCCGGCGAGGTCGTCGGCCTGGTCGGGGAGTCCGGCTGCGGCAAGTCGCTGACCGCCCTGACCGTCATGGGCCTGCAACCGCGCCAGGCCCGGGTCGGCGGCCACGTGCGCTTCGACCAGAAGGAGCTGCTCGCGCTGCCGCGCCGGGCCCGCCGCCGCCTGCTCGGCCACGAGATGGCGATGATCTACCAGGACGCGCTGTCCTCGCTCAACCCGGCCATGACCATCAGGGCCCAGCTCAGGCAGCTCACCCGCAGGGGCGGCCGGCGCACCCCGGCCGAGCTGCTGGAACTGGTCGGCCTCGACGCCCGCCGCACCCTGTCCGCCTATCCGCACGAGCTCTCGGGCGGCCAGCGGCAGCGGGTGCTGATCGCGATGGCGCTCTCGCGCGACCCGAAGCTGATCGTCGCCGACGAGCCGACGACCGCGCTCGACGTGACCGTCCAGGCGCAGGTCATCGAGCTGCTGCTGCGGCTGCGCGAGGAGCTGGGGTTCGCGCTGATCCTGGTCTCGCACGACCTGGCGCTGGTCGCCGACGTCACCGACCGCGTCGTCGTCATGTACGGCGGCCAGATCGTCGAGACCGGCGCCACCGCCGCCCTGGTCGGCGAGCCCGCCCACCACTACGCGCGGGGGCTGCTCGGCTCGGTGTTGTCGCTGGAGTCGGGGGCCGAGCGGCTGACCCAGATCCCCGGCGTGGTGCCCGCGCCCGCCGACTTCCCGGCCGGGTGCAGGTTCGCCGACCGGTGCCCGATGGCCACCGGCGTGTGCCGTACGCAGACCCCGGTGCTGGCCGGAGAGGCCAGGCGGCACGCGGTGGCCTGCCACCATCCGGCGGTCGGACTCGCAGGGAGTGAGACACGTGCTTGAGCTGAACGACGTGCACGTCGTGCACAGGGCCCGCTCGGGAGGGCTGTTCTCGCGGGACCGCGTGCACGCCCTGACCGCCGCCTCGATGACCGTCGCGCCCGGCGAGACCGTCGGGATCGTGGGGGAGTCGGGCTGCGGGAAGTCCACGCTGGCCAAGGTGCTGGTCGGGCTGCAGCGGCCGACCTCGGGCAACGTGCGACTGAACGGCCGCGACCTGTGGACGCTGAAGCAGGACGAGCGGCGCGCGCTCGTCGGCGGCGGCGTCGGGCTGATCTTCCAGGACCCGTCCACGGCGCTCAACCGGCGGCTGCCGGTCGGGCGGATCCTGCGCGACCCGCTCGACGTGCACCGCCGGGGCACCCCCGGCGAGCGCGAGGCCCGCGTGCGCGAGCTGCTGGACCTGGTGGGCCTGCCCGCGGGCGTCGCCGGCGCGCTGCCCGGCCAGCTCTCCGGCGGGCAGCGGCAGCGGGTGGCCGTGGCCAGGGCGCTCGCCCTCGAACCGCGGCTGGTCGTCGCCGACGAGCCCACCAGCGCCCTGGACGTGTCGGTCCGCGCCCAGATCCTCAACCTGCTGCTCGACCTCAAGGACCGGCTCGGGCTGGCGATGGTGTTCATCTCGCACGACATCCAGACCGTGCGCCGGATGAGCGACCGCGTGGTCACCATGTACCTGGGCAGGATCGTCGAGCAGACGCCCGCGCGGTCGGTGCCGGGGCGGGCCAGGCATCCGTACACGCGGGCGCTGTTCTCGGCCACCCCCGGGCTGATCTCGCCCATCACCCCGATCCCGCTGGTCGGCGCGGTGCCGTCGGCCACCAGGCCGCCGAGCGGCTGCCCGTTCCGCACCCGGTGCTGGCGGGCCGACGACCTGTGCGCGGCCGAGATGCCCGCCGCCACGCGGGCCGGGGACGACCACCTCTTCCACTGCCACCACCCGGTGGCGGCCGGAGCCACCGACCTAGAGCTGATCCAGGAGCACTCATGACAGATCCCGATGTCGCCGGGGCCGCGACGGTGACCGGCGTGATCCCCCCGGTCTGCACCCCGTTCACCCCCGGCCACGAGGTGGACGCCGCCTCCCTGACCCGGCTGGTGGACCACCTGCTGGCGGGCGGGGTGGACGCGCTGTTCGTGCTCGGCTCCTCCTCCGAGGTGGCCTACCTGACCGACGCGCAGCGGCGGGTGGTCCTGGACACGGTCGTCGGGCACGTCGCCGGTCAGGTGCCGGTGCTGGCCGGGGTGATCGACATGACCACGCCGCGGGTGCTCGAACACGCCCGCGTCGCGGCGGCGGCCGGGGCGTCCGGGCTGGTGGCGACCGCGCCGTTCTACACGCGCACCCACCCCGAGGAGATCCGCACCCACTTCCGCACGATCGCCGCCCGCGCCGGCCTGCCGGTCTACGCCTACGACCTGCCGGTCAGCGTGCACACCAAGCTGAGCGCGGACCTGCTGCTCGACCTGGCCGCCGAGGGCGCGCTCGCCGGGGTCAAGGACTCCAGCGGCGACGACGGCGGGCTGCGCCAGGTCATCCTGGGCCGCCGGGCGCCGTTCAGCGTGCTCACCGGGTCGGAGGTGACCGTGGACTCCGCGCTGTGGATGGGCGCCGACGGCGTCGTGCCCGGCCTCGGCAACGTGGACCCCCACGGGTACGCCGCGCTGTACCGGGCCGCCTCCCGCGGCGACTGGGCGGCGGCCAGGGCCGAGCAGGAACGCCTGGTCAGGCTGTTCGAGATCGTCCGGGTCGGCGCGGGCCGCATGGGCGGCAGCTCGGCGGGGCTGGGCGCGTTCAAGGCCGCCCTGCACCTGCGGGGCGTCATCGACTGCCCGCTCACCGCGCTGCCGCAGATCCCGCTGAACGACGACGAGACCGGCCGGGTCGGCAAGCTGCTGGCCGCCGCCGGGCTGCTGTAGCCGTCGTTCAGAGGCCGTCGGCGTGGGCGGCCCGCTCGTTGGGCACGCAATGGGTCATCTTCAGGCCCTCCACGTCGCGCGGGCCGTTGCGCCCGAGCTTGACCAGGCGCTCCCGGTCCTCGTCGGTGAGGTCCTGGCTCGCCAGCGGCTCCAGGTGGGCGACGTCGTCCGGGGTGATGCCGAGGCCCTCGCCGACGCGCAGGCCGAGGTCGTCCTCCACGAGCAGGAAGTGCCAGACCATGCGCTCCTGGATGCGCCGGTCGCACTGGCTGAGCGCGTCGACGAAGTTGTGCACCAGGTCGTCGCGCTCCCACTGCTCCATGAGCAGGTAGCGCTGGCCGGCCTGCTTGTAGTCGTTGGTCCGCGGGATGCGCCTGCGCATGACCCGGCCGCTGATGACCGGGCCCTCCTCGTCCAGGGTCGGGTACTCGGCCTCGCGCAGGCCGCCGCGCAGCGAGGGCTCGTAGTTGATGTGCGGGTCCTCGCCGCCGGTGTCGACGAAGTACGCCATCTGGCCGTCGCGCTGGTTGGTCCTGATGGGCGCGTTCCTGGCCTGGTTGACCGGGAGTTGCAGGTAGTTCGGGCCGACCCGGTAGCGCTGGGTGTCGCTGTAGGAGAACGTCCGGCCGACCAGCATCTTGTCGTCGGAGAAGTCGAGGCCGTCCACCAGGACGCCGGTGCCGAAGGCGGCCTGCTCGTTCTCGGCGAACTGGTTCTCGACGTTGCGGTTGAGCACCAGGCGGCCGACCGGCCTGGCCGGGAACTCGTTCTCCGGCCACACCTTGGTGTCGTCGAGCGGGTCGAAGTCCAGCTCGGGGTGCTCGTCGTCGCTCATGAGCTGGACCAGCAGCTCCCACTCGGGGTAGTCGCCGCGCTCGATGGCGTCGTGCAGGTCCTTCGTCGCGTGCCCGAGGTCGCCCGCCTGGACGACCGCCGCGTCCGCCGCGGTCATGCTGCGCACGCCCTGCTTGGGCATCCAGTGGTACTTGACCAGGAACGTCTCGCCCTGCTGGTTGACCCACTTGTAGGTGTTCACGCCGAACCCCTGCATGTGCCGGTAGTCGGCGGGGATGCCGCGCGGGCTGAACAGGTTGACCAGCATGTGCATCGACTCGGGCGTCTGGGACATGAAGTCGAAGATGCGGTTCGGGTCCTGCCGGAAGGTCACCGGGTCGGGCTTGAGCGAGTGGATGACGTCGGGGAACTTGATGGCGTCCCTGATGAAGAAGACGGCCAGGTTGTTGCCCACGAGGTCCCAGTTGCCGTCCTCGGTGTAGAACTTGATGGCGAAACCGCGCGGGTCGCGGGCGGTCTCGGCGGAGTCCCGGCCGCCGATCACGGTGGAGAAGCGCAGCGCGACGTCGGTGCGCTTGCCGGCCTCCTGGAACAGCTTGGCCCTGGTGTAGCGGCTGACCGGCTCGTCGCCGATCTTGCCGTACGCCTCGAAGTAGCCGTAGCTCAGCGCGCCCCTGGCGTGCACCACCCGTTCGGGGATGCGTTCGCGGTCGAAGTGACTGATCTTCTCCAGGAACTGGTAGTTCTCCAGCGTCGCCGGTCCGCGCGGGCCGACCGTCCGCTGGTTCTGGTTGTCGTAGACGGGATGCCCTTGTCGGTTGGTGAGCACCTCGCGCTCGTCGTTCGACTGCGGACCCTTGCTGGAGACGTCTGTCATCGCACTGTTCCTCTCCCCGGACGAGATCTTCCCCGGCTGCCCTCAAGAACGGGTCGAAAACGGGCAAAACCTCGTCCTTGGGCGGCTACCTGCTCACGTCGTCGGCGGTCCGGCCGAGCAGGCCCAGGTCGGAGCGGCGGGGCAGGCTCTCCCAGTCGCCCTGCGAGGTCACCGCGAACGCGCCCGCCGCGCAGGCGGTGTCCAGCCGCCGCTCGGGAGCCGCCCCGGCCAGCCAGTCCGCCAGCCAGCCGGCCGCGAACGCGTCCCCGGCACCCACGGGGTCCACCTCGGTCACCCGGTACGGCCGCGCCTGCCGCAACACCCCGCCGGACAGCTCCAGCGCGCCCGCCGACCCCGACTTGACCAGCACGGACGAGGGCCCGAGCGAGGCCAGCGCCTTGGCCAGCTCCGCCGGGTCGTCCACGTCGGCGACCAGGCGGCCCTCCGGCACGGTCGCGAACAGCACGTCCACGCCGCCGACCGTCTCCCGCAGCCAGGAACCCGCCTCCTCGGCCGTCCACAGGGCCCGGCGGTAGTTGACGTCCAGCGAGACGAGCACGCCGGCCGCCCGCGCCACGGCGATCGCGTGCGCCACGGTCTCCCGGGCCGACGCCGACAACGCCGGGGTGATCGCGGAGACGTGCAGTACGCGGGCCGAGGCGATCAGCGCCGGATCGAGGTCGGCCGGCCGCAGCCGCGACCCGGCGCTGCCCTTGCGGTAGTACCGCACGTCCACGAGGTCGGCCGTGCGCCGGCCCTTGATCATCAGGCCGGTGGGGGCGTCCGGGTCGGTGACCGCGCGCACGTCCACCCCCTCGCCGGCGAGCGTGGCCCGGATCAGGTCGCCGAACTCGTCGTCGCCCACCCGCCCGGCCCACGTCGCCCGGCGGCCGAGCCGGGCCACGCCGATCGCCACGTTCGACTCGGCGCCGCCGAGGCCCAGGTCGAAGTCGCGGGCGAAGCGCAGCGGCCCGGTGCGCCGGGCGGCGAACAGCGCCATGGTCTCGCCGAAGGTCACCAGTTCGGTCATGTGGTGGGCCTGCCCAGCTTTCTGGAGATCCGCGACGCCGCCCCGGCCACCAGCGGCCCGAGCTCCCGCACCCGCGCCGCGGTGATCCGCGAGGTGAGCCCGGAGACCGAGACGGCGGCGACGACGGCGTCGTTGTGGTTGAAGATCGGCGCGGCGACGCAGCGCACCTCGGGCTCGTTCTCGCGGTCGTCCACCGCGTAGCCGCGCCGCCGGATGTGGCTCAGTTCGGCGCGCAGCCGGTCGGGGTCGGTGATGGTGTGCTTGGTGATCGGGTCGAGCGCCAGCCCGGCCAGCGCCTCCTCCGGCTGCCAGGCCAGGATCGCCTTGCCGACCGCCGTGGCGTGCACCGGGCCGCGGCTGCCGATGCGCGAGGCCATGCGCACGTTCGTCGCGTTCTCCACCTTGTCGATGTAGACGACGTGCGGGTGGTCGTAGACGACCAGGTGCACGGTCTCGCGCACCTCGCTCATCAGCCGGTGCGACTCCTCGGCGGCGACCGCGCGCAGGTCCAGCGTGGCCAGGTACGCCTGCCCGAGCCGGAGGGTGCCGTGCCCCAGCCGGTACGCCCCGGTCCTGCGGTCGCGTTCGAGCAGCCTGGCCTCCACGAGCGGGACGGTCAGCCGCAGCACCGTGCTCTTGGACAGGCCCACGGCCTCGGCGAGCTGGGTGAGCGACAGGCCGCTGTGGCCGCGTACGTGGTCCAGGACGGCCAGGGCGCGCCGGAGCGAGGCGGACTGGTTGCGGTCAGGCACGCAAGTCACCATATTCGATGAAATTTCGCGAAATGCAGCACCCTGTTGTGCACTGCACAACATCTCCTGACAGGTCTTCTCGACTCCGGAGCGAATTCCTAGTGTCTGCGCAGGAGGTAATAGTGAAGTTTCTTTACTTTGCCGCGGCCGGAACGGCCCTGCTCACGCTGGCCGCCTGCGCGCCCTCGACCGCTCCCGCCTCCGGCGGCGGCGACGAGCGGACGGGGACGCTGCGCGTCTGGCTCTTCGACGAGCCCAACCGGGCCCCCAAGGACAAGGTCGTCAACGAGGCGATCAAGGAGTTCACCGCCGCGCACGCGGACGTCAAGGTCGAGGTCACCTACATCCCCACCACGCCCGCCCGGCACGAGAAGTTCAAGGGCGCCTTCAACGACCCGGCCAGTTCCCCGGACGTCGCCGAGTACGGCAACACCGACCTGGCCGAGTACGCCGCCGCCGGCGGATTCGCCGACCTCACCGCCGATCTGAAGGGCCTGGACCTGGCCCCCGACCTGGTCAGGTCGGCCTCCGTCCAGGGCAAGCAGTACGGCCTGCCGTGGTTCATCGGCATCCGGGCCCTCTACTACCGCACCGACGTCTTCGACGAGCTGGGCCTGAAACCGCCCACGTCCATCGCCGCCCTGACCGAGACCGCCCGCACGATCCGCAAGAAGAAGCCCGACCTGTACGGCATCGCCGTCGGCGGCGAGTACACCTTCGGCGCCCTGCCCTTCGTCTGGGACGCCGGCGGCGACATCACCTCGCTCGACTCGCCGCAGTCGCGCAAGGGCGTCAAGGCGTACACGGACCTGCTGACCGACGAGATCTGCCCGCCGCAGGCGTGCGTCTCGCTGACCGGCGGCAAGACGGTCGAGCTGTTCGCCGGCGGCAAGGCCGCGATGGGCATACTCGGCAACTTCAGCCGCTCGGCCGTGGACGCCGGCGCGGTGGCCGGCAAGTACGCCGTCGTCCCGCTGCCCGGCGCGGCCGAGGGCTCGATCGCGCCCGCCTTCGCCGGCGGCAACAACCTGGGCGTGCTGAAGAACGCCGGTCACCGCACCCTGGCCGCGGACTTCGTCAAGCTCCTGGGCGGCAAGGCGTACCAGGCCAAGATGTACGACGCGATGGGCAACCTGCCGACGCTCACCTCGGCCCGCGACGAGCTGGCGGCCAAGGACCCGTTCGTCAAGCCGTTCCTGGACACGGTGGCCAAGGGCACCCGGTTCGTGCCGGTCGACCCCGCCTGGGTGAAGATCGACAACGGCAAGGTCATCCCCACGATGCTGCAGAAGGTCGCGACCGGTCAGTCCACCGTCGAGCAGGCCACCACCGAGGCGGCCGCGGCCGTCAAGACCGCCTTCGGCCGCTCGTGAGCCGAGGTGCGACCGTCCGCCGCGGGCGCCCCTGGCTCTACCTGCTGCCCGCGGCGGCCGTGCTGGTCCCCATGTTCGGCTACCCGGTCTACATGCTGGGCCTGCTGTCGGTCTTCGACTACCGGCAGGCGCAGGTCAGCGGCGGGCAGCCGAGCACGTTCGTCGGGTTCGGCAACTACGCCGCGCTGCTCGGCGACCGGCGGTTCTGGGAGGTGCTGGCCCAGACCGTGGGGTTCACGGCGGCGCTGGTCGTCGCGACGCTGGCGGTCGGCGCGGCCCTGGCCGTGCTGCTGACAAGAACCGGGCCGCTGCCGAGGGCGGCCCTGTCGCTGGCCGCGCTCGGCGCGTGGGCGGCCCCCGCGATGACCGGCTCCACCGTGTGGATGTTCCTGTTCGACGCCGACCTCGGCCTGGTCAACCAGGTGCTCGGGATCGACGGGTTCAACTGGTTCTACGACCGGTGGGTCACCTTCGGCGTGGTCGGCGCGACGGTCGTGTGGCACTCGTTCCCGCTGGTGATGATCACCCTCTTCGCGGGCATCCGGGCCATCCCCGCCTCGGTGCTGGAGGCGGCCGCGCTCGACGGCGCCTCGGCCTGGCAGGGGTTCTGGCGGATCATCGTGCCGATGTTGCGGCCGCTGGTCACGATCGTGGTCATCCAGTCGGTCATCTGGGACTTCAAGCTCTTCACCCAGATCTACGTGATGACCAACGGCGGCGGCGTGGCCGGGCAGAACACCGTGCTCAACGTCTACGCCTACCAGATCGCCTTCGGCTCCTCCGAGTACGGGCTCGGCTCGGCCGTCGCGGTCGTCATGACGCTGATCCTGCTGGTGATCACCCTGTTCTACATCCGGGCGCTGCGGCGCAGTGGGGAACGCCTGTGAACCGACGACGTCTTCTGCCCGACGCGGTCGCGCTGGTGGTCGCCCTGCTCACCGCGTTCCCGCTCTACTGGATGGTCCTGTCGGCGCTCAAGCCCGCCGGGGAGATCCAGTCGCTGGAGGTCAGGCCCTGGACGTCGCACCCGACGCTGGACAACTTCGTCCGGGTGCTGACCGGGGAGAACTTCGCCCGTTACCTGCTCAACAGCGCGATCGTGGCGCTCGTCGTGGTCGTGTTGTCGGCCGGGGCCGCCTTCCTCGCGGCGGTGGCCGTGACCAGGTTCGCCTTCCGGTTCAGGACGACCGTGCTGATCATGTTCCTGGTCGCGCAGATGGTGCCGGTCGAGGCGCTGACGATCCCGCTGTTCTTCGTGGTCCGGGACCTGGGCCTGCTCAACACGCTGGCCTCGCTGGTGGTGGTGCAGCTCGCCTTCACGCTGCCGTTCGCGATCTGGATGTTGCGCGGGTTCGTCGCCGGGGTGCCGGAGGCGCTGGAGGAGGCGGCGATGATCGACGGCGCCGGACGCGCGACCGTGCTGTGGCGCATCCTGTTCCCGCTGGTCGCGCCCGGCCTGGTGGCGACCAGCGTGTTCTCCTTCATCACCGCCTGGAACGACTTCGTCTTCGCGCGCACCTTCATCGTCTCGGCCAAGGACAACCAGACCCTGCCCGCGGCGCTGCTCGTCTTCTTCAAGCCCGACGAGAACGACTGGGGCGGGATCATGGCGGCCTCGACGCTGATGACGATCCCGGTGCTGATCTTCTTCGTGGCGGTGCAGCGGCGGCTCGTGTCAGGGCTTGGAGGGGCGGTCAAGGACTGAGACGTCGTGCCTGTCATCGGGGGCGAGGAACTCCAGCAGCAGCCGCGCCTCCCGCTCGACCTCGTCCAGCTCGGCGATCGGCGTCCACTGGTGCACGTTCAGCGTGGAGACGCCCTTGGCCCTGGTCACCGTCCAGTCGCCGGCGGTGACGCCGTCCACCAGGATGATCCGGGGGATCACGTTCGTGCCCATGAACGACCCCTGCATGACGGCCGCGCCGCGCTCGCTGATCACCCGCGAGCGGTCGGCGTGCGACAGGAACAGGTTGTCGAAGTCGTACATCAGCCGCACCGGGGCCGGCACGTCCTCGGCCGGCCGGACGGCCTCCGGCAGGTCGTACAGGGTGCGGCCGGCGGCGTCCCTGAAGCGGACCAGGTCCATGGACTCGACGACCTCGCCCAGCCTGGTCAGGCCCGACCAGGTCTGCGCGTCCTGCACCGAGGCCGGGCCGAAGGCGGCCAGGTAGCGCCGGACCAGCTCGGCGGGCGTCATCGGCGGCACCTCGGCCGGGCCCAGCCACGACTCGGCGGTGGTGTGCGCGACCGGCCCGCTCCTGCCCCACAGCCCGCGCGGCGGCACCTGGACCAGCGGCAGCAGCCAGCGCACGCCCTGGCCGAGCGCGTGCTGGTCGTGCTCCGGCCACCGCTCGGCCAGCGCCCGCCCGAGGTCGGCGAAGGTCATCGGCCGCTCCTCCAGCAGCGCCCGGCCGGTCGCGGCCAGCTCGTCCAGGTCGACGCCCGCCAGCCGCCGGCCGAACGTCGTACGGGTCATGCGCTCGGTGACGGCCTGCAGCAGCGGCCGCATGGCCAGGCAGTCGCGGGCGGTGACCAGGTGGATGGTGGAGCGCTGCAACGCGATCCGCACCAGCTCCCGGCCGGCCAGCAGGCCCGAGACGTCCTCGGGCTTGAGCCCCTCGATGCGGTTCCACAGGCCGACGTACCAGGTGTGGGGGGTCTGCGCCTGGAGGCCGCCGAGCCGCTCGACGACCTCCTGCACGCTGCCGTCGCCGCGGCGCAGCAGCAGTTGCCGGTCAAGCGTGGCCCGGTTGAGCGCGCGCTGGGAGATGAGGGGATCCATGCGGACAAAGGTAGGGGCAATCGCGGTCACTTCCGGACCTCGATGCGCGCTCAGGCGAGCGCGCCGGGGCCCAGCTCGTCCGGCGCGGAGTAGCCGGACAGGGCGAGCGTGATGTCCAGCTCGCCTAGCAGGCAGCGCAGCACGTGCTCGACGCCCGCCTGCCCGCCCAGCGCCAGCCCGTACAGCACGGGACGGCCGACCAGCACGGCCCGCGCGCCCAGCGCGAGCGCCTTGACCACGTCGGCCCCGGTGCGCACGCCCGAGTCGAACAGCACCGTCAGCCGGTCGCCGACCGCCTCGGCGATGCCCGGCAACGCGTCGAGCGCGGCCAGGGCGCCGTCGACCTGCCGGCCGCCGTGGTTGGACACCACGATCCCGTCGACGCCGTGCTCGGCGGCCAGGCGCGCGTCCTCGGTGCTCATGATGCCCTTGAGCACGATCGGGCCGTCCCAGTGGTCGCGCAGGAACGGCAGGTCGTCCCAGCTCAGGCCCGGGTTGGGGAACATGCCGGCCCAGTGGGCGACCGGGTTCTCGACCCCGGCGAAGTGGGGGTCGCTCAGGTAGTTGGCGATGCCCGTGCCGGCCAGGAACGGCAGGTAGCCGCGGTCGAGGTCGGCCGGACGCCAGCCGAGCAGCGTCGTGTCCAGCGTGACCACCAGCACCGAGTGGCCGGTCGCCCTGGCCCGGCGCAGGAAGCTCAGGCACACGTCCCGGTCGGTCGGGTAGTAGAGCTGGTACCAGCGCGGCGCGTCCCCGCCGGCCGCCGCCACCTGCTCGAAGTCGTGGGCGGCGGCCGTCGAGTGCACGTACGGGACGCCGACCGCGGCCGCGGCCCGCACGGTGGCGAGCTCGCCCTCCTCGTGGGCCAGCGTCTGCACCCCCATGGGCGCCACCAGCACCGGCGCCGCCATCCGGGTGCCCAGCACCTCGCACGACAGGTCACGCTGCCGCGCGACGCCGCGCAGCATCCTCGGCACGATCCGGCGCCGCTGGAACGCCTCCAGGTTGGCCCGCGCGGTCGAGCCGCTGCCCGCGCTCGGCACGATGTAGCCCAGCGCCTCGGGCGACAGCACCCGCCCGGCCGCGGCCTCCAGGGCCGACAGGTCGGTGGTCAGCTCCGGCGTACGGCCTTCGAGCATGCCCGTCAGGTAGATGCCGAGCTGGTGATCGCCTGCGTTCATGGCGCCCATCCAACCAGCCCGCCCGTCCCCGCCGCGACACCCTGATGACGGCGACCACGACGCGGCCCTACGCTGCTTCCCATGCACAAACGCGTGATCGACAACCGCTTCGAGCTGACCGAGAGGCTCGGCGGCGGTGGCATGGGCCTGGTGTGGCGCGCCTGGGACACCGCCCTCCACCGCGAGGTCGCGCTGAAGGAGGTCCGGCCGCCCGATCCCGCGTTCGAGGAGCACGACCCCGAGGCCGCCCGCGAGCTGCGGGCCAGGGTGCTGCGCGAGGCCCGCGCGCTGGCCCGGCTGAACCATCCGCACGTCGCCACCATCCACCACATCTTCGATCCGGGCGGCGAGGGCTACCCGTGGATCGTCATGGAGCTGGTCACCGGCGGCTCGCTCGCCGACCGCCTCGCGCGCGGGCCGATGACGCCCTGGGAGACCGCCCGCCTGGGCCGCGAGGTGCTGTCCGCGCTGCGCGCCGCGCACGCCGTCGGCATCCTGCACCGCGACGTCAAGCCCGCCAACGTGCTGCTGCGCGAGGACGGCCGCTCGGTGCTCACCGACTTCGGCATCGCCGCCGTGCGCGAGTCGACCAGCCTGACGGCGACCGGGTCGTTCATCGGCTCGCCCGAGTACATGGCGCCCGAGCGCATCAACGGGCACGAGGGCGACCCCGCCTCCGACCTGTGGTCGCTCGGCATGCTGCTGTACGTGGCCGTCGAGGGCCGCCACCCGCTGCGCAGGAGCACCACGCTGGCGACGCTGGCCGCCGTGCTCAACCAGGAGGTGCCGCCGCCGGAGCGGGCCGGGCCGCTCGGGCCGGTGCTCGGCGCGCTGTTGCGCCGCGACCCGGCCGGACGTCCCGACGCCGAGACCCTCGACCGCATGCTCGCCGCCGCCGCCGACCCCGGCTCGGCCCCGCCCGCCTACCCGCCCATCGCCCCGGGCCCGTTCCAACAGGCCCCCTCGTCGCCGGGCCCGTTCCAGCATGGCGCGCCGTCCGGGGCCACGGTGCCGCCCGGGGCGCGGCAGGGGGCCACCGTGCCGCCCGGGGCGCCGCAGCCCTGGGGGCCGCAGCCGTCGTTCTCGCAGCCCGGCACCGTGGCCTCGCGCCGCGCCCGCCGGTCGCCGGTCGCCGCCGTGACGGCCTCCGTGGGCGCGCTGGCGGTGACCGGCGTGCTGGTCTACACGCTGCTGCCCGGCGTGCGCGGCGCGGAGGAGCCGACCCAGCCGGACACGCCGCAGATCACCCCGGTGGAGACCACCGACGTCGAGGAGCCGAAGGCGAGCGAGGAGCCGGAGCCGCAGCCGGAGAACCTGCTCACCGCCGACGGCATCCGCGCCGCGATCAAGGCGCTCAAGCCGGTCATGGGCGGCACCAAGGTCGTCCGGATGGTCGTCTACCCGACGCACATCTCCGCCGACGCCCCGGTCAAGGGCGACCCGGCCGTCTACGACCGCTACGCCTACCGCGACGGCAGGGCCACCCGCGAGGGCACCGGCTCCACCATCCGCACCCCGGCCGTCGACCTGGCCAAGTACAACTGGGACGCCCTGCCCGGCCTGTTCAAGAAGGCCGAGAGCGTCCTCGGCGTGCGCAAGCCCACCGCGCGCTACCTCATCGTCGATCCGAACTTCGTCTTCACCAGCACCAAGCAGGTGCTGCTCGTCTACCTCAGCGACGCCTACCGCACGGGCTACCTGGTGGCCGACCCCCAGGGCAGGGTGCTCAAGACCTACCCCGCCTCCTGACCGGCCGCCCGGCTCAGCAGCCGCCCTGGTAGCCGCTCTCCGGGATCAGCCGGCTCCACTCGTCCTGGCTGAGCGGCCCGCCCGCGCGGGCGCACACCTCCTGGGCCGTCAGCGCCGGGTCCACCGGGCTCTCGCGGACGCTGCCGTCCGCCGCCACGCCGCGCAGCCTGCGGCCGTCCTGGCTGAAGGCCAGACCCTCGGCCCACGACCCGACCTGGCCGACCTCGCGCAGCGTGCCGGCGTCCCACAGGGAGGTGCGTTCCGCGTCGATCGCGAGCAGGTCACCGCCGGGGGAGAAGCGCAGGTCGCGTACCGGGGCCGGGCCGGTCTCGACCGAGCCGGCCCGCTCGCGCCGGCGGACGTCCCACAGCTCGACGCGTCCGCCGCCGAGCCCGATCGCCAGCGTGCGGCCGTCGGGGGAGAAGGCGAGCGCGGTGGGCCGGACGGCGACCGGGGCGAGCGGGGTTACCTGGCCGGTGCGCAGGTCGAGCAGGTTCGTGCCGGAGGCGAGCGTCGAGCCGTCGGGGCTGAAGGCCATCGCCAGGTCGCCCGCGCCCTCGTAGGCCCTGATCCGGCGGCCGGCGCGCACGTCCCAGGTCTCCAGCAGCCGGCCGCGCGCGGTGGCCAGCGTGTCGCCGCCGGGGGACAGGGCCACGGCCGGCACGTCGCCGCCCGCGTCGATCACCGCCACCCTCCTGCCGCCCGACGCCTCCCAGACGGTGACCGGGTCGCCCGCCACGGCCAGCAGCCTGCCCGCCGCGTCGAAGGCCACGTCGCCGGTGGCGGCGATCTCGGCCAGCGGCTTGCGCGCCACCACGTCGGTGAGCCGGATGGCGTTCCCGACGTCCTTGGCCGCCACCCGGCCGTCGCTCGACAGCGCGGCGGTGCGGACGCCGGAGGAGGGCGCGGGCAGGCCGGAGACGTCGAGCGAGACGACCGAGCCCAGGCCGCTCAGGTAGCGCAGGGTGCGGCCGTCGGCGGAGAAGGCCAGGTCGCCGTGCTGGTCGCCGCGGAAGCGGTAGGCGCCGGCCAGCCGCCGCTCGGCCACGCTCCACAGGCGCACCTCGTCCCGGCCGGGGAGGGCGAGCAGGCTGCCGTCGGGGCTGAACACGGGCGTGCCGGCGGGGCCGTCCGCCGGCAGCTTCCCGTCGTCCGCGTCCGTCTGCGCGTCCGTCTCCGCGTCCGCCGCGAACGCGGTGGCGGCGGTGCCGGTCGTGGCGTCCTGCGCCGGCTCGGCGCCGGGCCTGAGGAGGGTGACGCCGTCGCGGCCCGCGACGGCCAGGGTGCGGCCGTCGGGGCTGAACGACAGGGGCGGCGCCGACCGGTCCGGCCCGGTCTGCGGCCGGACGGTGAACTCCCGCTCCTTGGCCCGGCCGGTCAGCGACCAGAGCTCGACCCGGCCGTCCAGGTCGGAGACCGCGGCCCGGCTCCCGTCGCGCGACACCGCCACCCGGCGGTCGAGCACGTCGAGCAGCACCTCGGCGCCCCGGTAGACCCGGGTGCGGTTGCCGCTGGTGATCGTGTACGTCCCGGTCGCGGGGGGCCGGCCGGTGGCCACCTCGACGGGCTGCCCGCCGGGGCCCTCGGCGTACCGGCCGTCGTCGCTCAGCGCGGCGCTGCCCTCGGGGAGCGTGTGCGCGGCCAGCTGCCGGCCGCCGCGGACGTCCCAGACGGTCAGCGTGCGGTCGCGCCACCTGACCAGCTCGTCGCCGCGCAGCAGGTAGCCGGCCCGCTCGTCGGCCGCGGGGTCGGTGAACACGCCCAGCTCCGGCTGCGCCAGCGAGGCCTGCAACGCCACCCGCGCCTCGAACACCGGCGACATCCGCCAGGCCGCCACGCTCAGCCGCATCGCCGTACGCGGGTCGGAGGAGCGCAGCGCCTCGGCGCGGGCCGCCACGGCCCGCGCGTTGGCCTCCAGGAGGTGCCCGCGCAGCTCGCGCTCCCCGTTGAGCGTGACGGCGGACATCGACACCGCGACGGCCAGGGCGGCGGCCAGGGTCGCCATCGAGGGCCGCAGCAGCCGCCTGCGCTGCTTGGACATGGCCACGCTCGCGCCGATGAAGTCGCGTTCGAGCTGGTTGAGCCGCAGGTGGCGGCGCTTGGCCGCGGCCCAGCCGAGCGCCGTGTCGAGCCGGTCGCCCCGGTAGAGGTAGGTGTGCCCGCGCCGGTGGCGCGACCACCGGTCGGCCGCCAGGCGCAGCTCCCGGTGGACGGCCAGGCCGTCGCGCTCGTCGGCCACCCAGCCGCGCAGGCGTGGCCAGGCCCGGTAGAGCGCGGCGCTGGCCGGCGCCACCCGGTCGTCGCGCACGGCCACGAGCTTGCCGACCGCGGTCTCGGTCGGCGGCACCCGAACGCTGCGGCGTACGAGCAGCCCGGCGTCCATGAGCGGGGCCAGTACGCCGCCCTCGTCGTGGGGGTCGTCGCCGTCCATCAGGCGCAGCAGCAGGCCCGGCACCGCCTCCTGCTGGCGCGGCGTGAGCCCGGCGTAGACGCGCTCGGCCAGCTCGCCGAGCGACCTGTGCCCGGCCAGGCCCGCCGGCGGGCGCAACGCGGCGGGGTCGGCCTCGACCAGCAGCTCGTCCGCAGAGGGGCGGGCGGCGGGGTCCTTGGCCAGCGCCCGCCCGACCAGCTCGCGCAGCCCGTCGGGCAGGGCGCTCAGGTCGGGATCGACGGTCAGCAGCCGGTGCAGCACCGCGCCGAGACTGCGCCCGGAGAACGGATCGCCGCCCGTGGCCGCGTAGAGCACCACGGCCCCCCAGGAGAAGACGTCCGTCGCCGTCTCGTGGCCGCTGCCGGTCAGGATCTCGGGGGCCAGGTACGTGCACGTCGCCCCCAGCGACCCGCCGACCGCCACCCCCATGTCGATCACCTTGGGGCCGCCCGCCGCCAGCAGCACGCTCTCCGGCCGCAGGTCGCGATGGGTGAGCCCGGCCGCGTGCAGCGCGCGGAGCGCCCCGGCCAGCGCGCCCGCCAGCGCCGCCAGCTCCTCGCCCCGGTACGGCCCGTGCCGCTCGACCGCCTGCCGCAGGTCGGGCCCGTCGACGAACTCGCTCACCACGTAGGGGATGCCGTGATCGACCCCGGAGGCGACCACCTCCGCCAGGTGCGGGCAGCTCACCCGCGCGACCGGCTCGACCTCGACCCTGGGCACCTTCACCGCGTAGCGGCGGCCCTCGTCGTCGTAGGCGTCGTAGACCACCCCGCGCGCGCCCGCGCCGAGCCGGGCGGCCAGCCAGAAGCCGCCCAGCCTCTCGGGATCACCAGGCACCAAGCGCATCGTCACTGATGCTTAGATGCGCCGGACCGGCCGTTGGTTGTCGGTGAACGACCACAGGTCCCCCGCGCGCCTCGGGGGACCCATGCGTCATGATCATTATGCCAGGCTTCTGGATCTTGACTGCCACTCCGGCCGCAGCACCGACATCGTCACGGAGTCGTGCCACTCGCCCTCCCACAGCAGGGTGTCGCGCTGCACGCCCTCCTCCACGAACCCGATCCTCTTGTAGACGTGCCGCGCCCGGTCGTTGAAGGCGAAGACGCCGAGGCCGATGCGGTGCAGCGGCGTGGTGGCGAAGGCGTGGTCGAGGACCAGCTCGATCGCCTCGGTGCCGTAGCCCCTGCCGAAGACCCGGGCGCCGATCAGCGCGATGCGCAGGTTGCACGACAGGTTGTGCCGGTCGAGCTCGTTGAGCACGACCTCGCCGACGTACTCGTCGCCGGCCATGATGGCCAGGTCGAGCCGGTCGGCGTGCTCGCCCCTCGTGCTGTACCACTGGCGGGCCACCTCGTGGTCGACCTCGCCGTGCGAGCCCGTCAGCCGCTGCACCTCCGGATCGCTGATCAACGTGATCAGGCCCTCGACGTGCTCGGGGCCGACGGGGAGCAACCTGACGCGCTCACCCGTCAAAGTGGGTTTCTCGGCGAACATCCCCTCTGGCTATCAGTCCTGCTCATCGGCGGGCAAACCCATTTTCCGCAGGGCCGCGTCGCGCACCTCCTCGGGGGTCAGCACGCCGACGTCGCACGTCAGGTCCGCCACCTGCCGGAAGTAGCCCTCGCGCCGGGCCCGCATCGCGGCCGGCTGGAACTCGGGACGGTGCGCGCCCGAGCTCATGCGCCGGGCCAGGACGGCGTCGGCGGCGTCCACCCAGACCACGAACGCCTCGCGCAGCGCCTCGCGCACCCGGGGGTCCTCCACGGTGCTGGCCGCCGCCGCGATCACCTTCGGCTCGCCCGCCAGCGCCGCCAGCACGTGCTCGGCCTCGTACCGGTGCAGCGCCTCGGCCCCTTCGCGGACGGCGATCTGCGCCGCCGTGCCGCCGTGCTCCTTCTCCAGGAACGGGTCGCTGTCCGTGAACGGCATCCCCAGCGCGGTGGCGAGGAGGCGGCCCGCGGTCGTCTTACCCGATCCCATCAGCCCGATCACCACGACTGGTTTGTTTTTCGACATGTGGATAGAGGTTCCTTCGTGTCAAGGAGGTAAATCTGATGACCATCGCCGGAAGCATCATCCTCATCATGCTCGGTGCGATCCTCACGTGGGCCGTCGAGTTCGACCTCGCCGGCCTCGACATCAACGTCGTCGGCGTCATCCTCATGCTCGGTGGCCTGGCGGGGCTGCTGTTCGGCATCTACCGGATCAGCGTCACCCGCAGGGCGGTCGGCCCGATCGACGAGCCGGTTCACCGGCACGAGATCTACGAGGAGCCGGAGACCCGCAGGACCACGGTGTACGAGGAGCGCCGCCACTACGACGAGCCGCCGCTGTAGGAGGTGAATCGACATGCCAGCCGTTGACGAGCTGCCGTCGACCATCAAGCGTTCGCCGAAGAAGGCACAGAACACGTGGATCAAGGCGCACGACTCCGCCGTGAAGGAGTACGGAGAGGGGCGGCGAGCGCACATGACCGCGTTCGCCGCACTCAAGCACTCCTTCGAGAAGGTCGGAGACCACTGGGAGCCCAAGGGGCAGAAGGGACCGTCCGACAAGGGCGCGACCGACCGCTCCGGCAGGACCGACGAGGGCGTGGACGCCAACGCCAGCAAGGAGCACTTGCAGGGCGTGGCGTCCAGGCTCGGGGTGCGCGGCCGATCCAGGATGACCAAGAAGGAGCTCGTGGACGCCATCAAGAAGGCCAACAGGAAGGCCACGGCGAAAGCCCGCTAGTTCCTTCACAACAACCGCTTGACCGCCTCGGCAATCGCGTGGCGGTCTATGCGGGCGTCCGCGAGCTGTTCCTCAGGCGTCGCCGACCCGGGCAACCCGGTCACGGCGAGCTTCACCACCCGCGGGCCGAGCTCGCTGACGGCGTCCAGCACGGCGTCGCCGAGCCCGCCCTCCAGCCGGTGATCCTCGACCGTGATCAGGTTGCCCGTCGTCGTGGCGGCCTCCACCAGCACCGCCGCGTCCACCGGCTTGACCGAGTACAGGTCGATCACGCCGACCGGCACGCCGGCCGCCGTCAGCTCGTCGGCAGCGGCCAGCGCCTCGTGCACCGTGATCCCGGCCGCCACGATCGTGGCCCGGTCGTCGGGCGAGCGCCGCAGCACCCGCGAGCCGCCCACCGGGAAACGTTCGCCGGGCGGGTAGATGACCGGCGTCTCGCCGCGGGTGGTGCGCAGGTAGGAAACCCCTGACACGTCCGCCAGCTCGACGGTCAGCGCCGCCGCCTGGTTGGCGTCGCACGGGTACAGCACCGTGCTGCCGTACACCGCCCGCATCATGGCCAGGTCCTCCAGGCCCATCTGCGAGGGGCCGTCCTCGCCGATCGAGACGCCGGCGTGCGAGCCGACCAGCCGGATCGACGCCTGGCTCACGCCGGCCATCCTGATGAAGTCGTGCGCCCTGGTCAGGAACGCCGCGAAGGTCGCCGCGTACGGGGTCCAGCCGCGCACCGACAGCCCGACGGCCGCCGCCACCAGCTGCTGCTCGGCGATGTACATCTCGTAGAAGCGCTCGGGGAACGCCTGGCCGAACTCCTCGGTCTTGGTCGAGTCGGCCACCTCGCCGTCCAGCGCCACCACGTCGCCGCGGGCCGCGCCGAGCGCCGTCAGCGCCGCGCCGAACGCCGCTCTGGTCGCCGCCTTCGCGCCGACCTCGTACTCCGGCAACGTCGCCGGGCGCGGGTCGAAGTGGAACGGCTCGGCCTCGCCCTCCGGACGGTGCACGTCCACATGGACGCTGCGCGGCCCGCCCAGCTCGTCGATGGCCTTGTCGGGGTCCTTGAGCGCCTTGCCGTGCGCGCCCTCCCGGTTCTCGACCTCGACGACCCCCTCGCCCTTGCGCGTCTTGGCCAGGATCACGGTGGGACGCCGGCGGGTGTTGCAGGCGTCGCCCAGCGCGAAGTCGATCTGGCCGGGGTCGTGGCCGTCGATCTCGATCGTGTGCCAGCCGAAGGCGCCGAACCGGCGCGCGTACGCCCCCGTGTCCCATCCGTGCCGGGTCGGGCCGCGTTGCCCCAGCCGGTTCACGTCCACGATCACGACCAGGTTGGCCAGCCCCTCGGCCCCGGCGTGCTCGGCCGCCTCCCAGATGGACCCCTCGGCCAGCTCACTGTCACCGCACAGCACCCACACCCGGTACGGCAGCCGTTCCAGCCGTCCCGCCATGGCCACGCCCACGCCCACCGGCAGTCCCTGACCGAGCGAGCCGGTCGCGACGTCCACCCAGGGCAGCCGGGGGGTGGGGTGCCCCTCCAGCCGGCTTCCCCGGCGCCGGAACGACAGCAGCTCCTCGTCGTCGATGACCTTCGCCGCCTTGTAGAGCGAGTAGAGAAGGGGGGAGGCGTGGCCCTTGGAGAAGATCAGGTGGTCGTTGCCGGGGTTGTCGGGGCGGTCGAAGTCGTACCTGAGGTGACAGGCGAACAGCACGGCCATCAGGTCCGCCGCCGACATCGACGAGGTGGGGTGCCCGGAACCGGCCGCCGCGGCGGCGCGTACGGAGTCGACGCGCAGCTGCGCGGCCAGTTCGGTCAAGTACTGGAGATCGCGTTCAGGCATCAAGACCCTCCCTCGTGAGTTTCACGCCGCCTACCCCCTGGGCGGCGCTTAACTCGGGCCTGACGTCACCTGACCCCATTTGTCGGCAGTTGAAACCTCCCTCGCGTGGGCGGTCTCGGCCTGCCGTGCCTGTCCGGTGCCTGTCCGGTGTCTGTCTGTGACTGGGCGGTGCCTGAGCGGTCCTGGCGGTCCTGGGCGGTCCTGGTCTGTCCGTGACTGGACGGTCCGCGGCCGGTGTCAGGCGTCGAAGCGGCGGCGGGCGGCCTCGATGTCGCCGAGGTGGCGTTGCGTCCACGCGCACATCGCGTCGACCGTCGCGCGCAGGGCCCGTCCCGGCTCGGTGAGGGTGTACTCCACCCGCGGCGGCACGGTGGGATACACCGTCCGCTCGACCAGCCCGTTGCGCTCCAGCATGCGCAGGTTCTGGGTGAGCATCTTGTGGCTGATGCCCTCCACCTGGTCGCGCAGCTCGCCGAACCGCAGGGTGCCCTCGCCGATGGCCTCGATGATCAGGAACGCCCACTTGTTGGCGACGTCCGTGAAGATCTCCCGCGCCAGGGAGTCGGCCCGCCTCAGGTCCGCCTCGCCGGCCGAGCCCTTGAACTGCTTGGTCACCATGAGGTTCCCCAGTCACTGAAAAGTGCGTTCTTCCACGTCAGCTGACACTCTCCTACAGTTCCTCAGTAACCACAAGAGAGTCTTGGGCGGCCGTACGCATCCCGGCCGCCCCCGTCAGGAGGCCCACACCATGCCCGTCACCCTGCTGAACCCCGAGGGCCTGCCCGAGATCGACGTCTACCACCAGACGGCGGTCGCGTCGGGCACGAGGCTGGTCTTCGTCGCCGGCCAGGTCTCCTGGGACGCCGAGGGCGCCACCGTCGGCGCGGGCGACCTCGCCGCACAGGTCGAACAGTGCTACCTCAACGTCGCCACCGCCGTCGCGGGGGCCGGCGGGTCGTTCGACGACGTGGCGAAACTGACCGTCCACGTCGTGGACTGGACCCCCGACAAGATGCCCGCACTCCTGGACGGGATCTCCCGGGCGAAGGCGAAACTGGGCACGACGACGACCCCACCGGCAACCCTGCTCGGCGTGGCGGCCCTGTCCGTCCCGGACCACCTGGTCGAGGTCGAAGCCACCGCGATCCTCCCGTAAGGGAACGCGCGCTGTACTGAGCCCAACTGAGAAACGTCGTTGAAAACCCACTTCTCAGTTATCCTCAGTGAAGTGAAGCATGACGAGGTGGACGCGGCGCTCGCTGTGGTGGGGGAGGGCGTCAAGGCGGACTCCCTGGAGTCGGAGACGCTTGACTTCAAGCTGGTGGCCGAGTCGCTGAAGGCCACGTTCAATCTCATCTCCGACGCCCTGGTCTGCTTCGTCAACGCCCACGGCGGCACCCTCGTCCTGGGGGTCGACGACAAGGCGACCGACCGTGTCCAGGCACTTCGCGGTGTGCCCGAGAGCTACACGGTGGAGGGCATCCGGAAGGGGATCTTCGACCGGACGAGCCCACCGATCACCGCCTTCGTGGAAGAGCGGGTCGTCGAAGGCGTGCGGCTGATTCTGATCACGGTCCCGCAGGGGGCGATGCCGCACAGCAACGCCGCGGGCCTCGCCACCCGTCGTCTCGGCAAGGAGTGCCTGCCGTTCCCTCCGCACCAGCAGCGCGAGGTCATGATCGCTCGCGGCCAGGTCGACTGGTCGGCCGACGCCTCCAGCCTCGGCATCGGCCAACTGAGCGCGGTGGAGTTCGAGAGGCTCCGGCGACTGCTGATCGCCAGCGGACGGGATCATCTGGCTGAGCTGGCGGACCGTGCCCTCCTTGAGTCGCTTCGCCTGATCGCGCCCAACGGAAGCGTCACGAATGCGGCAGTACTGCTGTTGGCCGATGAAGAGCTGATTCCGCGAGTAGTCCCGAGTTATGGCTACTCCTACCAGTTCCGCCCCACCTCGGGCAGCGAGGCCACCGGGCGGACTAGAGGAACCAGGCCGTTGATCGCGGCGATCCAAGCCATGACCGACGCCATGGAGAGCCGTAGAGAGGTGTGGCCGCTCAATCTGGCAGGTGGCGTGCAACTCCAGCTCACCGACTATCCCAGCGAAGCCGCACGAGAGCTGGTCATCAACGCCTTCATCCATCGGTCCTACGAGACCGGCGGAACCGTCGACATCGAGCACTCTCCCGAGCGGATGATCATCACGAGCCCCGGCGGCCTGGTGTCGGGGGTAACCCCCGCCAACATCCTCACCCATCCGTCCACTCCCAGGAACCGGCTCCTCACGGAGACCGTGTCCGTCCTGCAACTCGCCGAGCGGACAGGACAAGGGGTGGACCGCGCCTACCGGGAGATGCTCCGAATCGGCAAGGAGCCGCCGCTCTTCGAGGACCACGGAACGTTGGTTCGGGCGACCCTCGCGGGCGGCATCGGGAACGCGGCCTTCGTGCGGTTCATCAGTGATCTGCCCCTGAGGGCGAGCAGGGACATCAACATCCTGCTCTCCTTGACGCACCTGCGTCACAGCAGAAGCATCGACGCGTTCGAGCTGGCTGAGATCATTCAGCGGGCGCCCGTCGAAGCGCAGCAAGTACTGCGCATGATGCTTGACGACTACAACCTGATCGCGCCCACCAAGCGAAGCGCCTCCAAGCAGTTCCCCACCTATCGGCTGCGGGCAGAGGTGCTCGCCTCCATGTCCCGCTCGGTTTCGTATCGGCATGTCGACGTGGACGACATGGATCGCAAGGTGATCGAGCACGTCCGGGAGTACGGCTTCGTCACCAACCAGACGATACGCCGCCTCTTCGATCTACATGTCTACGCGGCCCGGGACCTGCTCAACAGTCTGCGGGAGCGCGAGATCATCGACAAGATCGGTGACGCGCGAGGGGGAGCGGGCGTGAAGTACGGGCCGGGGCCCAGATTTCCGAAGTCCAAATCCTGAAAGCCGGGGTGAGCGGACGGGCCTGCGTCCGGGTGTCGTCGGTGCGTCACCTTCTGCGAATGCGTTCTCGTGAACTCGTTGCAGGGGTGCGGTGGCTGACCGTGGGGCTGAGGGATCGACCCTTCAGCCCCGGTCGAGTCGGCAACAGTAGCCGGCACTAGTGTTCAGGTCATGCCTGACGTGATCACGGTCCACCCCGCGCAACCCGGTGACGGGGACGTCCTCGGTGAGATCCACGCCCTGTCCTGGGGTGTCTCGCACGGCCCGCTGTGCGCGCCGAAGGTCGCCGCGGCCGGGATCGAGGAGCGGCGCGGCAAGTGGCACGGCATCCTGGCCGAGGGCGGGGACTCGATCCTCCTGGCGCGCCTCAACGAGCGGCCCGGGGCCTTCGCCCGGTTCGGGGCCTCCACCTCCCGTCCCGGCTCCGCGGAGATCTATACCTTCTTCGCCCATCCGGACGTCTGGGGGAGCGGCATCGCCGGCGTTCTGCTGACGGCCGTCCTGGACGCGGCACGCGACGCCGGGTACGACGACGTGCACCTGTGGACGATCCGGGACTCCGCCCAGGCCCGCCGCTTCTACGCCAAGAACGGCTTCACCGAGACCGGCAGGACGCACGACCACGAGTTCGAAGAGGGGCCCGCGCTGGCCTTGATCGAGCTGGAACGAGCCTTGCCGGGACGCTGAGCCCAACTGTCTTGATCGGTTCGGACGGTAGGGGCATGGCCGGTACATCGGCAGAGGGCACTTCGTTGCGCACCTGGTCCGGGGCGGGCTCCCGATGCCCAGCCGGCAATCGGGTGCCGGGCGGGCAACCATGGCGAGCGTAGCGAGCTTCCCGCGGCCCACCCGGTAACCGGGTGCCGGGCGGGGGCCAGAGAAGTAGGCCCGTTGCCCGGTCAGAGGCAACGGGCGTCGGTCAGCGGGTGAACCGGCGGGCCGCCGCGGCCGCCGCGGCCACACCCCCCGCCGCCAGCAGCACCGCGCGCCGGTGCTGGGAGAGCCACACCTGCGGGCTGTGACCGTGTGAGCGCCGGTCGAACGTGCCGTGCGCGCCGTAGTCCTTGTCGTCGTCGGCCGGTTCCCAGAGGTTCGACACCCCGCTCGGCTGCTTCTCGTCCGTCTGCTGGGACTGGATGCCGGTCCTGGCGAGGTACCGGTCCACGAGGGCGGGGGCGACGCGCTGGGCCATGAGGGTGGCCGCGGTGCTGGCGCCCACCCAGTATTCCTTGCGTCCGGGGTGCTCGGCGGCGTACACGATGGCGCGCGCCGCGACCTCCGGCTGGTAGATCGGGGGTACGGGCTGGGGGTGCCGCCGCAGCTTGGACAGGACCCACTCGAACTGAGGGGTGTTGACCGCGGGGAGCTGGACCAGCGTGACGTCGATGCCGCTCCGGTCGGCCAGGAGCTCGGTGCGCAGCGACTCGGTGAAGCCCTTGATGGCGTGCTTGGCCCCGCAGTACGCCGACTGGAGGGGGATGCCGCGATGGCTCAGGGCCGAGCCGACCTGGACGATGGTTCCGGCGTTGCGGGGGCCCATGAGGTCGAGGGCGACCTTGGTGCCCCACACGTAGCCGAGGTACGTCACCGAAGTGGTACGAGCGTACTCATCTGGCGAAATATCGGTGAACTTGGCGAAGACTGAGGAAAAGGCGGTGTTGATCCAGGCCGAGATCGGTCCCATCTCCGCCTCGACGCGCTCCGCCGCCGCCTTCACCTGCTCGTACTCGGCCACGTCCGCCTCGTAGACCTTCGCGTCCCCGCCCGCGGTTCCCACGTCCACGGCGGCCGCGCCCAGGCCCGCCGTGCCCCGGGCGATCAGGGCCACCCGCGCGCCGCGAGCGCCCAGCTCGCGCACCACCGCCCGTCCGACCCCGCCGCTCGCGCCCGTCACCACTACCACGCGTCCTCGAAGGGATGCCATGTCGGTTGTCAGCCTGCCTCTCCCGTGTTTCGGTCCTTCTGCCGCCGGATCGCCAGGGCGATGTCGACGATCGTGATGATGAACAACACGATCGCGATCCCTGCCATCACCGGCGCGCCTGCTATGAGTCCCAGCACCGTGAACGCGAAGAGGAACACCAGAATGAACGATCCCACCCTGATGTGCACCACGTCGCGCGGTGTGGCGGGCACCATGGGGTGGCCCTTTCGGTCACCCTCTTCGTGCCATCTACCGTCATCCGTGTTCTCAGGCATGCCGCTCACCTGCCCGTCCTGTTTGCTGCCTAACGTGCTGGGTAGCCGCCCTGCGTGCCCGAGCTACATCCCAGTGACCAGAGTGAGCCGGGGATCGTCAGGCGCCGTCGCGGGCGCGGGTTCAGCTACGAAGGACCGGACGGGCGGCCGGTGCGCGACAAGGCGACGCTGGAGCGCATCAGGTCGCTCGTCATCCCCCCGGCGTGGAAGGACGTGTGGATCTGCCCGTCCCCGTACGGCCACCTCCAGGCCGTCGGCGTGGACGCGGCCGGACGCCGGCAGTACCGCTACCACGACCTCTGGCGCGAGCAGCAGGACAAGGCGAAGTTCGACCACGTGCTGGAGGTGGCCGAGCGCCTGCCCGCGTTCCGCAAGGCCGTGGACGACCGCCTCAAGGGCCGCGGCCTGACCAGGGACCGGGTGCTGGCCGCCGCCGCCCGCCTGCTGGACGTCGGCTTCTTCAGGATCGGCGGCGAGAGTTACGACACCTACGGCCTGGCCACCCTGCGCATGGAGCACGTGACCTGCAGCAACGGCGTCGTGACCTGCGCCTACCAGGCCAAGGGCGACATCTCCCGCGAGGTCGTGGTGGCCGATCCCGGAGCCTGCACGGTGCTGCGTTCGCTCAAGGCGCTCGGCGCGGAGGGCGAGCTGCTCCGCTACCGCCGCCCGGAAGGCGGCTGGGGCGACGTCAGGAGCGAGGACATCAACGACTACCTGCGCGAACTGGTCGGCTGCGAGGTCACCGCCAAGGACTTCCGCACCTGGCACGCGACCGTCCTGGCGGCCGTGGGCCTGGCGGTCTCCAAGCACGCCCGGGGGAACGGCACCGCCAGGAAGCGGGCGGTCACCCGGGTGATGCGGGAGGTGGCCGAATACCTGGGCAACACGCCGACCGTGGCGCGGGCGTCGTACGTGGACCCGCGGGTGGTGGAGGCGTACGACCAGGACAGGACGATCGCCGCGGCCCTCACCGAACTCGGGGCGGACGCCGATTACGGGCAGCTCGCCACCCACGGGACGGTGGAACGGGCCGTTATAGACCTTATTCGCGCCGTTTGAGCCGTTAATCCCCGGGCATGCGGCGACAATAGAAGGAGGCAAGCGATGGAAGCTCCGCAGTACGTCGCGGCCCGCGTCCAACAGGCGCTGGCCGAGGACGGACGCACGCACGAGCTGGGCATCAAGGTCGACGTCCGCGGCGACCAGTTGTTCTTGCGTGGTCAGGTGAGCGGAGCCGAGCAGCGCGACAGGCTCGGCCAGGTGGCGCGGGAGATCGCGCCCCAGCTGCACCTGCACAACGAGATACGCGTGGTCGACGTCTCGGCGCCGGGGGAGGATGAGCATCTTGACTGACCTGCGAATCGCGGCGGTGGGCGACATCCACCTGGGCGAGGACGTCAGAGGCCAGTACCGGCGCAGGCTTGAGGGCATCGAGGAACGTGCCGACGTGTTCATGGTCGCGGGAGACCTCACCCGGCACGGCACGCTGGAGGAGGGCCGGGTCGTGGCCGACGAGCTGCGCGACCTGCCCATCCCCACCGTGGCGGTCCTGGGCAACCACGACTACCACTCCGACCTGCAGTACGAGATCGCCGCCGAGCTGCGCGACGCCGGCGTCATCGTGCTCGACGACGACGGCGCGGTGATCCAGTGCGGTGACCGGAAGCTGGGCGTGGTCGGCGGCAAGGGGTTCGGCGGCGGGTTCGCCGGCAAGAGCGCCAGCGAGTTCGGCGAGCGCGAGATCAAGAACTTCATCTCCCACACGCGCTACATCGCCGAGGCGTGGAAGGTCGCGCTCAAGGAGCTCGTGGCCGACCAGCGCGTGGTGCTGTCCCACTACTCCCCGATCAAGGAGACGCTGGAGGGCGAGCCGCTGGAGATCTACCCCTTCCTCGGCAGCTACCTGCTGGCCGAGGCGGTGGACACGGCGGGCGCCGACCTCATCCTGCACGGGCACGCCCACAAGGGCACGGAGAAGGGCATGACCTCGGGCGGCATCCGGGTGCGCAACGTCGCCCTGCCCGTCCTCGGCAGGGCGTACGGTGTCTACTGCCTGGAGGAGCCGGGCAACAACTACGACGACTGACCCCGAGGGCGTCACAACACGCGTGCGGCGATCACGCACACGTCGTCGGTGGACTCGTCGGCGCCGAGCCGCCGCAGCAGGCAGTCGATCATCTGCTCGGGATCGTCCCCCACGCAGGAGCGCGAGGCCCGCAGGAGCGCGGCGATGCCGGTGTCCAGGTCCTGCCCGCGCCGCTCCACGACGCCGTCGGTGTACAGGACCAGGGTGTCGCCGGGTTCGAGCTGGGTGACGGTCATGTCGTACTCGGCCGCGTCGAACGCCCCGAGCAGCGTGCCGGTGATCCCGTCGACGGCCTGCCCGCGCCCGTCCCTGATCAGGACGGGCGCGAGGTGCCCGGCGTTGGTCCAGGCGAACGTGCGGCGCTCGGGGTCGAAGTGGCCGATGATCGCGGTGCCGGTGACGGTGACGTCCTCGTTGGAGTGCACGATGAGGTCGTTCAGCCAGGTGGCGAGCTGACCGGCGGGAGCGCCGGTGTAGGCCAGGCCGGCCAGCCCCGAGCGCATCTGCAGCATGATGCTCGCGGCGGTCAGGCCGTGGCCCATGGCGTCGCCGATGGCCAGCAGCACCCGGCCGTCGGTGATCAGCCGGGCCTTGAACCAGTCGCCGCCCAGCCTGGCCAGATCCTCGCTCGGCAGGTAGCGCACGCCGACGGCGAGCCCCGGCAGCGGGATGAGGCCCCGGCGGATCGGCAGGATCGTGTTCTGCAGCTGGACGGTGATCCGGTGCTCCTGCTCGGCCCGTTCCTTCTCCTTGGTCGCCTGCTCGTGCGCCACGGCCAGCGCGCGTTCCCTGCGGCGGTTCTTGGTGACGTCCTGCACCAGGCACCGGACCTTGACCGGCACGCCGTCCCCGTCGAGGATCGGTTCGCTGTAGACGCACAGGTGGCGCACGCCGTGCCGGTGCTGGATGCGGAACTCGTTCTCCACGGCCTCGCGGAACTCCAGCAGCGTGCGCATCTGCTCGTCCATGACGGGGAGGTCCTCGGCGACCACCACGCCGGGCAGCTCCTCCAGCGGCATCGGGCCGTCGGCGCGGGCGCGGCCGAACATCTCGTACATCTGCGGCGTCCACAGGGTGCGCTCGGTCGCCAGGTTCCACTCGCCCCAGCCCAGCTCGGCCAGGCGCTGGGCGCGTTCCCAGCCGGAGACCAGCAGCTCCTCGTCGTCGAGGATGCGCCAGCTCACCAGCAGGCCCTCGTCCACGCGCGCGGCGCGCACGGCCAGGGTCGCCGGCCACAGCCGGTAGTCCATGGCCTCGACGAACTCCAGCGGCATGTGGTGCAGCGACTCGCCCGACTCGTAGACGGCGATGTAGTCGTCCAGCAGGCCCGAACTGGCCACGCCGGGGCTGACCGACAGCAGACGGCGCCCGGCCAGGTCGTCGGCCGTGCGTCCGGCGGGGGTCCGGGCGTGCTGGTTCGCGGCCAGGACGAGGAAGTCCACGACGCGGCCCGCGTCGTCCTGGACCGGGGTGAGGAAGAGGGCCGAGGCGTGCACGCCCGCCAGCATGCCGCGTACCCACTCGGGCACCTCGGGCCGTTCGAGCACCTGCTCGGACGGCCGTTCGATGCCCTTGGCGACCTCGATGAGATCCAGACCGCTGTGCTGGGCCATCCTGGCGAGTTGCTCGGCGGCCTCGCCTGGGCGGATGTTGAGCCGGGTGGCCAGGCGGGCCGTGGCCTCGTCGAGGATGGCCTGGGTACGCAGGTGGCGGCGTACGTGAACAAGTTGCTCACGGACCCGTGCCGAAGCCGCGTTCATCTCGAAGCGGCTGAACGGCGGGAATCTGCTCACTCGCTCCCCATGCCCGATCAATCGGGATTGAGGGCTGGTGGTGCTGATATTTCGGCAAAACTATGGGGTCCGCTGGGCCGTTCTCGAGGTTCGGCCCAGCGGGTTGTCACGGACGGAGTGCGGGGCGGCGTGCGCCCTACACATTGAAGATGCTGACCCCGCCCGGGCCCACGAGGAAGCCGAGGACGATGAGCACGATCCCCCAGAGGAGGTCGCGACGGGCCAGAATCACATAGATCCCGGAGATGACGAGGATAACGGCGATGATCCAAAGCAAAGTAGCCATGTGACTGCAACTGCCCCCACGCGCGACTCCTTAACATGTTTTCCTCCGCCGTAACGGGCAGGTGGTGATCCATGACGACATTCGGCTATTTCTTGTCGTGTGAGGAACACGGACCCAAAGAACTGGTACGCCAGGCCAAGGCCGCCGAACGCGCCGGTTTCGAGGCTCTGTGGATCTCCGACCACTTCCACCCCTGGCTGGACGAGCAGGGCCAGGCGCCCTTCGTCTGGTCGGTGATCGGCGCGGTGGCCGAGGCGACCTCCCTGCCCATCACCACGGCCGTCACCTGTCCCCTCATCCGTACGCACCCGGTCGTCGTCGCGCAGGCCGCCGCCACCACCGGGGCGCTCACCGGCGGACGTTTCCGGCTCGGCGTGGGCACCGGCGAGGCGCTGAACGAGCACGTCGTCGAGTCGCGCTGGCCCCCGCTCAGCGAGCGCCTGGAGATGCTCGAAGAGGCCGTCGGGCTGATGCGCGAGCTGTTCACCGGCAAGCTGGTGACCCACCGGGGCGCTCACTACCGCGTGGACACCGCCCGGCTCTACACGCTGCCCGACGAGCCGGTGCCCATCCTGATGTCGGGGTTCGGCGAGAAGTCCACGACGCTGGCCGGCCGGCTGGCCGACGGCTACATCTCCACCGCGCCGGACGCCGAGTCCGTCACGCGGTTCCGCGAGGCGGGCGGCGCGGGCAAACCGGCGCTCGGCGGCCTCAAGGCGTGCTACGCGGCCGACGAGGCCACCGCGCGCAAGACCGTCCACCGCCTGTGGCCCACGCAGGGGATCAAGGGGGAGGCGTCGCAGATCCTGCCGCTGCCCCGCCACTTCGAGCAGCTCGCCGAGTCGGTCACCGAGGACGAGGCCGTGGGCGGCAGCCCGGTCGGCCCCGACCCCGAGGTCCACGCGCGGGCGCTCAAGGAGTACGTGGACGCTGGCTTCGACGAGGTCTACGTCAACCAGATCGGCACGGAGCAGGACGCGTTCTTCGACTTCTACGAACGCGAGGTGCTCCCGAGAGTGCGCTGACCGGCCGGCTTCGTCGGCTCGACGTACCCGAGGGGGCGCTGACAGCTAGTCGGCCGACTTCATCAGCTTGGCGTACCCGAGCTGCAGCCAGTCGGAGATGGCCACCGCGGTCATCGTGGCGCCGACGAGCCTGGTCACCCTGGGGGCGAAGACCAGGCCGACGGCGTACGCGGTGGCCGCCCACTGGGCCAGGCAGAACGGGCAGGCCAGCAGCTCGCCCATCGGCCCGCGCGGCTCCTCCTGGACCTCGGAGGGGCCGCCCTGGCCCTCGTACCTGGTGAAGGGCGCCCGCAGGGGGCTCATGACCGGGTCCTTGGCCAGGCGCCGGGAGACCTTGTGCGTGCAGGCCGCCATGAGCGCGATGTCGAGGACGCCGACCCGTTCGGGCAGCTTCCGCTTGGTGAGCACCGCGGCCGCCGCCGCCCCGGCCACCCCTGCGCCGTACGTGGCGAGGATGCCCAGGTAGCCGCCCAGCGGACGATCATGCCCGTTGCCGTAGGCGCGTTCCGTCTTCTCCAGCATGTCGGTCATAGGGTGTGGCGCTACCCTCAACCCCTGCCTCTACGCGCCGTCCCTCGGGGTGTCTCTTGGGCTGTTCCCAACGTCTACATGACGATCGTGAGGGTAGCCCGGAACCATGAGCAGCCATGGTCATGCGGTCACTGACGCCATCCTTGACACGTTGAAGCGCGCGAGCTCCGGGCTGAAGGACGCCGGGGTGAAGTTCGCGCTGGCCGGCGGCTGCGCGGCCTATGCGAGAGGCGCCGCCCCCTCCTTGCACGACGTCGACTTCGTGCTCACCGAGCATGACGTGCCCGCCGCCCTGGAGGCCCTGCGCGGGCTGGGCTTCGAGACCGCCAAACCGCCGGAGGACTGGCTGGTCAAGGCGTACGACGAGGGCCGGCTGGTCGATCTGATCTTCCGCGTCTCCGACCATGAGATCACCGAGGAGCTGCTGGACCGGGCCGAGCCGCTGAAGGCGTCGGCGGTGATCGTGCCCGTGCTGGAGGCCACCGACCTGGTCATCTCCTGGCTGCTGCCGCTGTCGGAGCACGCCTGCGACTACGGCTCCCTGCTGGCCCAGGTGCGGGCGCTGCGCGAGCAGGTGGACTGGCCGCGGGTGGTGGCGGTGGTGGCCGACTCGCCGTACGCGACGACGTTCGTGACGCTGCTGGAGCGGCTGGGCGTGCTGAGCGAGCCGGTGGTGGCGAGCGGCGAAAGCCGGTGGCCGTGACCCCGCGCCCCTGACCCCGCGCCCCTGACCCCGCGCCCCTGACTCCGCAGCCCTGACCCGGCGGCCCTGAAAGGCCCTGAAAGGCTCGGAAAGGCCCGGAACGGGCGGAGGGCCGCGCCCTGATCGGACGCGGCCCTCCCTCTAGGACAGACTGCGAGGGTCACCCGCCGTAGCGGCCGTAGTAGTCACCCAGCCGCGTGCGGTACTCGGGCTCCTTGTACCTGCCCTCGTCGAACTCGGGCGCGTCCTTGATCTCGGCCTTGGTGCGCGCGACGTGCACGTTGCGCTCCTGAGGGTCGATGCGCGTGACGACCTGCGCCGGCAGCATGACCTTCTTGCCGAAGATCCAGGGACCGGTGTCGACGATGATGTAACTCTCGCCGACCTCGTACGTCGCCTCGTCGACGGACCCGATCTTCCCGTCGGTCGCCTGGACGTGGTACCCCACGAGATCCAGGCTCTGGCCGCGGTCATAGACGTCAGGACGATAGTTCCAGAGCTCCATCGGGCTCTCTTCCTCTCTTCTTCCGTCTTTTCTCGGGCAAGACCTCCGCTACCCCGACATACTCCGGTAAACCCCCAACAAAGCGTCGGTGGTGGCGGATACGATCCGCGTCACGGACTGGAAGGGGGCCGGATGACCGTCGGCGAGGCGCAGGAGTGGGTCCCTCCGGGCGTCGACGTCACGCGTCCCAGCGTGGCCCGCGTGCACGACTGCCTGCTCGGCGGCGTGGAGAACTTCTCCGTCGACCGCTCGGTGGCGCGCCGGCTCAAGGACGCCGTGCCCGAGGTGGTCGACCTCGTCTGGTGCAACCGGGCCTTCATCGGCCGGGTCGTCGACTTCCTCGTCCGCGAGGCGGGCATCAGGCAGATCGTCGACCTCGGCGCCGGGCTGCCGACCATCGAGAACACGCACGAGGTCGCCCAGTTCGCCGACCCCCGTACCCGGGTCGTCTACGTGGACATCGACCCCATGGTCGAGCCGCACGCCCGCGCCATCCTGAGCGGCAACCCCCACGCCACCGCGATCACCGCCGACGCCCGCGACGTCGACGCCGTGCTCGGCCACCCCGAGCTGGGCCGCCTGATCGACCTCGACCAGCCCACGGCCCTGCTGGCCATCGGGCTGCTGCACCTGTTCCCCGACGCCGACGACCCCCACGGCCTGGTCCGGCGGTACGTCGCCGAACTCGCCCCCGGCAGCCACCTGGCCGTCTCCAACATGCTGGCCTCCGGCAACCCCAAGGCCAAGGCGCTGGAGGCGCTGCTCCAGGCCACGATGGGCACCGGCCACTTCCGCGAGCGCGCGGCGATCGAGGCGTACTTCGACGGTCTCGTGCTGGTCGAGCCCGGGGTGGTGCACTTCCCCGAGTGGCACCCCGACGAGCGGCTGCCCGGCCCGCTGGCTCCCTGGGAAGAGCTGCTGCTGGGAGGCGTGGCCCGCAAGCCGTGAAACCCGGGTGCTTTCGCGGCGGAGGGACGGCTAGGGTGGCGCCCATGCCGCGTCGATTCCTCGTCTGCTCCCCGCCGCCGGCCCGCTAGCGGGCGGCGGCGTCTCAGGATTCTCCGGGTCTGAGCGATCCGGGGGTGGTTGCTGCCCGCATACGGGCCCATTCCGACCACTCCATCCGGAGAACTCCTGTCATGACCCCTGTCTCCGCCCGCCGTGGCGGCGTCTACGTCTCCGTGGCCGCCACGGCCTGGGGCACCGGCGGCGCCGCCGGCGCGCTGCTGTTCGAGTCGGGCCACCTCGGCCCCGTCGGCGTCTCGCTCTGGCGCTACCTGCTCGGCGCCGCCTTCCTGCTCGCGCTCACCCGCCGCGCGGCGCGTCCGCGCCGGCTCACCTGGCACGTGCTGCCGATCGGGGCCGGCATGGCCGTCTACCAGACCGCGTACTTCGCGGCCATCGCCGGGTCCGGCGTCGCGGTCGCGACGGTCGTGACCATGGGCGCCACGCCGATCATCACCGCCCTCGGCGGGCGGCTGCTGCTGCGCGAACCGCTGGGCCCGGTCGCCCGCGCCGCGCTGGCCGCCGCGCCGGTCGGGCTCGTCCTGCTCACCTGGGAGTCCGTCGTCCAGGCCCGCTCTCTGTCCGGCATCGGGTACGCCCTGCTCTCGGCCGCCGGGTACGCCGGCGTGACGCTCTTCTCCCGCCACCACAGGGCGGCCGACCCGCAGGCCACCGCGGCCGGCGGTTTCGTGGTCGGGGCGGCCTGCCTGGCGCCCTTCGCCCTCCCGGCGGGCGTGCTGCCCGAGCTGAGCCTGTCATCGGTGGCGCTGCTGCTCTATCTGGGCGCGGTGCCCACCGCCCTGGCCTACGGCCTGTTCTTCCGCGCGCTCACCGCGTTGCCGGCCACCACGGTCTCGATCATCTCGCTGGGCGAGGCGGCCGGGGCGGCGCTGATCGGCGTCCTGCTGTTCGGCGAGCGGCTGACCCCGCTCGCCTGGTGCGGGTGCGCGCTCCTGCTCGCCGCGGTCGCCGTTCTCGCGCTGAAAGCGGAAACGGAGATGTGAGGTCCAGGGCCCGTGATGAGTTAAGGTCCGGTACGGCGACGCTTGCCGTATCGTCGCTCCGTTCTCTCATTTCGGCATAACGGAACGGCGCTGGCGAAAAGTGCGTTGGAGGAACTGTGGCCTCGATAAAGGGAATATTCAGAAACCTCCTGGATCGTCCAGGCGGCGTGAACCTGAGCCCCTATCTGAAGATCGTCAAGGCGGCCGAAGAGCGCGCCGGCCGCGTCGGGAAGCTCGACGAGCTGCCGACGCCGGCCATGGACGATCTGGCCGAGTTCTGCGCCGTCGTGCGTGAGGCCGCCGACCGCACTCTCGGGCTCCGGCCGTACGACGTGCAGTTGCTGGGCACGCTCGCCCTGCTCGACGGCAAGGTGGCGGAGATGGCGACCGGCGAGGGCAAGACCCTGTCGGGCGCCATGGCCGCCGCCGGCTACGCGTTGCAGGGCAAGCGCGTCCACGTGATGTCCGTCAACGACTACCTGGCCAGGCGCGACGCCGAGTGGATGGGCCCGCTCTACGAGGCGCTCGGCGTCAGCGTGGGCTGGATCGACCAGAACTCCACCCCGGAGGAGCGCCGCGCCGCCTACGCCAAGGACGTCACGTACGGGCCGGTCAGCGAGATCGGCTTCGACGTGTTGCGCGACCGGCTGCGCACCGACCCGGCCGAGATCGTGGTGCCCGCGCCCGAGGTGGCGCTGATCGACGAGGCCGACTCCGTGCTGGTCGACGAGGCGCGGGTGCCGCTGGTGATGGCGGGCGCGGCCGACCCCGGCAGCGCGGTGCCGGAGATGGCGGCGCTGGTGCGCACGCTCGTCCGCGGCTACCACTACGAGATCGACGAGCAGGCGCGCAACGTCTACCTCACCCCCAAGGGCGCCGACAGCGTCGAGAACATCCTCGGCGTCGAGCTCTACGACGAGCACGAGCCCGGCACCCTCATCGAGCTCAACCTCGCCCTGCACGCCCACGCGCTGCTCGCCCGCGACGTCGACTACATCGTGCGCGACGGCAGGGTGCAGCTGATCAACCCCTCGCGCGGCCGGGTGGCGCTGCTGCAGCGCTGGCCCGACGGGCTGCAGGCGGCGGTGGAGGCCAAGGAGGCGCTGCCGCCGAGCGAGAAGGGCGAGATCCTCGACTCGATCACCGTCCAGGGGCTGATCCGCCGCTACCCGCAGATCTGCGGCATGACGGGCACCGCCGTCGCGGTCAACGAGCAGCTCGGCGAGTTCTACGGCCTCAAGGTCGCGGTCATCCCGTCCAACCGGCCGTGCGTGCGCCAGGACGAGCCCGACCGCATCTACCCGACCGTCCCCGACAAGGACGCCGCGCTGGTCGAGGAGATCCAGGAGGTGCACGAGACGGGCCGGCCGATCCTCATCGGCACCCTCGACGTGGCCGAGTCGGAGAACCTCGCCAAGCTGCTGCAGCGCCGCGGCATGGAGCCGGTCGTCCTCAACGCCAAGAACGACGCCGAAGAGGCCACGATCATCTCCAGGGCGGGCGAGCGCGGCGCGATCACCGTCTCCACCCAGATGGCCGGTCGCGGCACCGACATCCGGCTCGGCGAGGGCGTGGCCGAGCTCGGCGGCCTCTACGTGATCGGCTCCGGCCGCCACGCCAGCAGCCGCCTCGACGACCAGCTCCGCGGCCGGGCCGGCCGCCAGGGCGACCCGGGCGGCTCGGTCTTCTTCGTCAGCATGACCGACGACCTGATCACCCAGTTCGTCCCCGACGAGCGCCCGCCCGCCCCCGACCCCGACGGCCTGGTGCGCCACCGGCGCGGCGCGTACATCGTGGGCCACGCCCAGCGGGTGGCCGAGGGCGTCAACCTGGAGATCCACCGCAACACCTGGCGCTACACCCGCCTGCTGGAACACCAGCGTGAGCTGATCCTCGAATGGCGCGACAAGGTCCTGCACGGCGACGCCGCGGCCAAGGCGCTGGCCGAGGCCGACCCCGAGCGCTGGGCCGAGCTGCCCGAGGACACCAGGGACGAGACGGCCCGCCAGATCGTCCTGCACGCCATCGACACCTGCTGGACCGAGCACCTGGCCTTCCTCAACGACCTGCGCGAGGGCATCCACCTGCGCGCGCTGGGCCGGATGAGCCCGGTCGACGAGTTCCAGCGGGAGGCCGTGGCCGAGTACAAGGCGCTGCAGGCCGAGGTCGAACGCCGCTCGCTGGAGTCGTTCGAGGCCCCCGAGCCCGACCTCAAGCGCCCGTCGGCCACCTGGACGTACCTGGTGCAGGACAACCCGTTCGGCACGGAATGGGACCGGATCCTCAAGCGGGTGACCGCCGCCACGCGCCGCGGCTGAACCCGCCGGGCGTACCTGACAGAAGATGACAGGTACGCCCGACAGAATGGACGCATGACGACGAAAGCCAAGCTCATCGCCTTCACCATCGACTGCGACGACCCCCGGAAGCTGGCCGCCTTCTACCACGAGGTGACCGGCTTCGAGATCCAGTACTCGGAGGAGGAGTACGCGGCGATCGGCGACGGGTCCACGAACATCTACTTCGGCCGTGTCCCCGGTTACAAGCCGGGCGAGTGGCCCAGCGCCGACAAGAAGTTCCATCTCGACTTCCGCGTGCCCGACCTGGACAAGGCGGTCGAGGAGTACACCGCGCTCGGGGCGGTCAAGCCGGAGTTTCAGCCGGGCGTCACCGAGGAGGGCACGCGCTGGATCGTGCTGCAGGACCCGGAGGGCCACCTGTTCTGCGTGGTGCCCGAGCAATCGTAGGCCCCGCGACGCCCCCGCGGGGGCTCAAGGATCAGCCACAAGTTCCTGCAGGTGGCAGCCCCAATTGGGCGATTTATCAGCCTAAAGAATGATGGTAGTGCTCCGCTCGGCTCTTAAGCTGGAGCAATGCTCCTGCACGGACCCCTGCCCCTGCGTGGGCGCCGATGACCTGGATCGGACTGCTCATCGCGCTGGCCGGAGCGCTGGGATACGCGCTCGGCGCCGCCCTCCAACAGTACGAGGCCGTGGCCGCGGGCGCCTCGCTCAAGCTGGTCCGGCGCCCCCGCTGGTGGATCGGCGGCGTCATCGGCTTCACCGGGGCGTGCCTGCACGCCGTGGCGCTCAGCTTCGCGCCGCTGGTGGCCGTGCAGCCGATCAGCGTGGCCACCCTGGTGTTCGCGGTGCCGCTGGCCGCCTTCATGTACGGGCGCAGGCCGTACCGGGCGGAGATCCTCGGCTCGATCGCCGTGGCCGTGGGCCTGCTCTGGCTCATGCTGCTGGTGCCCCAGCACAACGTCACGCCCCGGCTGAGCAGCGGCGCCGCGCTCGCCTTCCTGGGCGTCATCGCGGCGATCGCGCTGGTGTCGCAGGTGCTCGCGCGGCGCTTCCACGGGCCCGCGCGGGCGCTGCTGCTGTCGGTGGGCGCCGGCGTCGTGACGGCGAGCGTCTCGACGTTCGTGCGGGTGGTCGGCGGCGGGCTGGAGGGCGACTGGGGGCGGCTGATCCACTGGTTCACGCTGGCCGTGCCGGTGCTGCTGGTCTGCGCGGTGGTGCTGCTCCAGCGCTCGTACGCGGTCGGCTACTTCGGCATCGCCTACGCCGGCGTCCAGGTCATCGACCCGATCACCTCGGTGCTGGCGGGGGCGATCCTGCTCGGCGAACCGCTGCCCGCCAGCCCGTCCACGGCGATCCCCGCCCTGCTGGCCGGGGCGCTGACCATCGGCGGCACGATCACCCTCGGCCGCCTCACCCCCGACCACTCCAAGCCGGCCCCGGCCCCCGCTCCCGTCCCCCCGGTGCTGACCTCCGCCACGGTGGCCGCCGAGGCGGCAACCAAGGCGTCCGGGACGGCCTCCGAGACGGCCTCCGAGGGCGCGGTCACCGGTCGGCGGCCCGCGTCCGGTCAGTGACCGCCGCCACCGGCGGACGCCAGGCCAGCACGTCGTCCATCGAACGCAGCATCAGCTCCGGGCTGAGCCGGCCCGCCACGGTCACCGCGAGGTCGCGCAGCCGTACCGCGAGCGGGTTGCGCAGCTTGGTGACCCGGCAGATCGTCATCGACCGCCGCACGACGTCCGACGTGCGCGCCAGCCGGGCCGCGGTGTAGGCGGCCAGGTCGCCGTCCGCCACGTGCGCGAGCACCACGGCGTCCTCCAGCGCCTGGCAGGCGCCCTGGCCCAGGTTCGGGGTCATCGGATGGGCCGCGTCGCCCACCAGCGCCACCCTGCCCCGGTGCAGGGCGGGCAGCGGCGTCCTCAGGTAGTGGACGTCGTTGCGGATGATCCGGGCGGGGTCGGCGGCCCGCAGCAGCGCCGGGATCGGCTCGTGCCAGCCGCCGAACCTGCGCAGCAGCTCCTCCCGCTCGTCCCCGTGGGCGGCGCCGGCGGGTGACAGGTCGGTGGCGTACAGGTAGACCAGGTCGTCGGTGAGCTGGTGGACGCCGAACACCAGCCCCCTGCCCCAGCTCTCCGACCGGGGGATCTCCAGCCCGTTCCGCGGGACGAGCGCCCGCCACGCCGTCACTCCCGAGTACACCGGTCCCGGATGGCCGGGGAAGAGCGCCCGCCGGGTCGCCGAGCGGATGCCGTCGGCGCCCACGACGAGGTCCGCCTCGATCTCGTCCGCGTCCGTGCGCACGATCCCGCGCTCGGCGTCCACGCCCGTCACGGTGACGCCCAGCCGCAGGACGCCCGGGTCCAGCGCGCCGGCGAGCACGTCCATGAGGGTCGCCCGCAGCATGACCACCACCGAGTCCCCGTACCGGGCGTCGGCGTGGTCGGTCGTGGTGCGCGTCAGCCAGCGGCCGTCCGGCCGCCGCACGCCGAGCGGCCCCTCCACCGTGGAGAGCTCGCGCACCCGGTCGCCCAATCCCAGCGTGTCGAGCGCCTTGAGGGCGTTGGCGGCGACCGCCAGCCCCGACCCGACGGGCTCGACGGCGGCCGCCCGCTCAAGGACGCTCACCTCCCACCCCTTGCGGCGCAGGGCCACGCCGCAGGCCAGCCCTCCGATGCCGCCACCGATCACCACAGCCTTGGGCATGACGCCTCCTCGGTTACTACGTCTGTAGTGCGAGCGTACTACACCTGTAGTTCGCTCGCACTACCCCTGTAGTATTCGGTCCGTGAAACGAGCCGACGCCGTCGCCGACACGGCCATCACCCTGCTGGCCGAGCGGGGCATGCGCGGCCTCACCCACCGCGCCGTGGACGAGGCGGCCGGGCTGCCGCCCGGATCCACCTCCAACCTGGCCCGCACCCGGGCCGCGCTGCTGGAGCTGACCCTGTCCCGGCTCACCGAGCTGGAGATGAAGGCCATGGCGATCGCGTACGAGCCGGCGGCGCTCACCCTCGACGACCTGCCCGCCCGGCTGGCCGAGGCGGTGCGCGTGCAGCTCGACGACCGCAGGCGCACCCTGGCCCGCTACGAGCTGGCCCTGGAGGCCACCAGGCGTCCGGAACTGCGCGAGATCTACAACCGGGCGGGCCGCCACTTCCGCGACCCGGCGCCCGCCATGCTGGCCGCCCTGGGGTCGAAGGACCCGGCGCGCCACGCCCGCCAGCTCGTGGCCTTCGGCGAGGGGCTGATGTTCGACGCGATCGCGGGCGCGGGCTCCGTGCCCACCGTGAAGGAGCTCACCCTCGCGCTGCGCGACCTGCTGACCGGCATGCTGCGTGACGAGGGCGCCGGCGGATAGGACCGCCGGCGCCCGTGTCGGCCGTGCGTGGCCTCGGGCGGCCTACTTCTCGCCGCCCGTGTCCTCGCCGTCCCTCGCGTGCTTGCCGCGAGGCTCCCGGTGGCCGTCGGCCGCGCCGGACTCGGCCTCCGGCGACTCGTCCTTGGGGGGTGCCTCATGCCTGCCCATACGGGGGGAACTCTCCTTCTCTTCGACCAACAGCTCACGGTGACCGTATGACTACAGTTACGTGCCCGGCAAGGGGGTTGGTTCAAGATCCACGCAACGAATTCGAGAATAATTCGCGTAACGCCGTGATCAGCCGGAATCGGCAGCGGTCAGCCGGGATCAGCCGCCGTCAGCCGGGACAGGTCGGTCGGTAGGGCACCTCGGGCAGGTGCCGGGCCCAGTCCGCGGCCGACAGGCCCCCGTAGCGGGCGCACACCGCCGACGCCGGGTCGCCGGCCGCGGGCGAGCGGGCCAGGTCCAGCGTGAGCACCGTCCCGCCGGCGGCCAGCACGCGGGCCGTACGCCCGTCGCCGGCCAGCACCGCCCGCGCCGGCCGGTCCGCGCCGCCCACCGGCACCTGACGTTCGGCCAGCAACACGCGGTCGGGGACGCGCCACACCCGCACCCGGTCGTTGTCCGTCCCGGCCAGCAGCCGGCCGTCCGGGCTGAAGCGCAGGTGGCCGGGGGAGGGCCGCAGCCGGGTGCCGAGCACGGGCACGCCGTCCAGGTCGTAGATCTGGATGCCGGTCTCCTCGGCGATGGCCACCCGCTCGCCGTCCGGCGCGAACGTCGTGTACTCCCACGGCATCCGGTCCAGCCACGGCGCGGGCGTGACGCGGTCGCCGCGCCTGATCGCCGAGCGCCGGCCGTCGAACGTCAGCGCCACCCGGTCACCGGGGCCGGCCACCGCGTACTCGCCGACGAAGGCCGCCCGGCGGGCCCGCAGGTCCCAGGCCCACCGCTCGCCCGACTGCCGGGCCGCCGCGAACAGCAGCCCGCCGCCCGGGCTGAACCACGCCGACTGCTCGCCCGGCGCGCCCAGCCCCCTCCCGAACGGCGGCCCCACGCCCTGCCCCGACGCCGTGTCCCACAGGTACGACCGGTCCACGCCGACGAAGGCCAGCGTGCGGCCGTCGGGGGACCAGGCCATCGCCCGCACGCTCTGCTCGGGACCGGCCGTCTCGGCGATCCGCCGGTGCCCGGGGACGTCGTAGACGCGTACCGTGTCGTCGGTCAGCGCGGCCAGCCGGGAGCCGTCGTCGCTGATCGCGTACAGCGAGCGCGGCCCGGCCTGCGGGTCGGTGAAGACGTCCACGGCCGGGTCGGCGGCCGCCGCCGTCAGCGCCCGCCGCGCCTGCGGCACCCGGGCCAGCCGCCAGGCCGCCAGGCTCAGCCGGCGCGCGGTCACCGGATCGGCCACCCGCAGCGCCTCGGCCCGCGACGCGGCGACCCTGGCCATCGCCTGCTCCAGCCGCCCTTCGGCGGCCCCGCGCTGCCACACCGCGAGCAGCGCCGCCAGCAGCGCGACCGACAACAGGCCCGACAGCAGCCCGACCATGAGCCGCCGCCGCCTGCGCGCGCCGCCGCGGGCCCGCGCGAGGGCCTCGTCCAGGAAGGTCTGCTCGCCGGGGCTCAGGGTGACCCGCCGCCGCCCGCCGGCCGCCCATGCCATCGCCTGGTCGAGGGGTTCGCCCTGGTAGAGGTCGGACTCGCGGCGCCCGCCCGCCTCCCAGGCGCGCGCCACCCTGGCCAGCTCCCGGTGCACGGCCAGGCCCTCCCGCTCGCCGTCCAGCCACTCGTGCAGGCGCGGCCAGGCCCGCAGCAACGCCGTGTACGTGATCGTGAGGGATCCCCGGTCGCCGATCGTCAGGATCCCGGCCTTCCCGTACGCCTCCAGCACCCGGTCGATCGCGGCCACCTCGTCGGGGGCGCGTCCGGCGACCAGGTCGTCACGGAGGGCGGGGGCCACGGTGTCGCCGCCGGACTCGTCGAGCCCGACCAGGCGCAGGAAGACCTCGGGCACCAGATCCTGGTCCGCCCGGCAGAGCTGGAGGTAGATGGCCTCGGCGCGGACGCCGAGCGGCGGGTCGTCGACCGGCTCCGGCGGCAGCAGGCGGCCGAGCTGGGACTGCGGGGCGTCGAGCAGGGACATGAGCAGGTGGCGGGCGTCCGGACGCCGCTCGGGGTCGTCGTGGAGCGCGGCGGCGACCAGGCCGCGTAACAGCCGGTCGAGGCGCTCCCCGTTGCCTAATCGCTCGGTGAGCCCGTACGCGGCGAACAGCAGGACGCGCCCCCACGCCTGGACGTCGTCCGCCGGCCCGGCCTCGGCGTCGGCCAGCCCCAGCCCCACCAGGCGCGGCCCCTCGACGCCTAAGATGATCTTGTCGGGCGTGAGCGACCCGTGCACCGCCCCCGCCTCGTGCACCGCGGCCAGCGCGGTGGCCGTGGCGGCGGCCAGGCGGTAGAGGTCGTCACCGGCGAAGGGGCCGTGCCGCTCGACGACCTGGCGCAGCGTCGGCCCCTCGATGTACTCGCTGACCAGGTACGGCGGATCGCCCTGCGGGCACGCCTCGACCAGTCGCGCCGCGTGCACCGAGCGCACCTGCGGGACCGTCGCGTACGCGCCCGGTCCTGGCAGGTGGAGGGCATGGCGACCGCCCGACTCGTCGTAGGCCTCGCGGACGGTGGTCCGCCCGCCGCCGTCGAGCCGGGCGCCGAGCCAGTAGCCTCCCAGCCGATCAGTCATGCGGGATTAGATGCCGCCTTCCGTTCAGCGGTTCAGTCGAGCCCGGTGCTCCGGCCATTCCTCTTCGAGGATGCCGAAATAGACCGTGTCGCGCCAGGTGCCGTCGGGCCTTCTGCGGTGGCGGCGCAGGGTTCCCTCGTGCACGCCGCCGATGCGCCGGATGGCGGCCTGGGAGCGCAGGTTCAGCACGTCGGTCTTGAGCAGGACCCGGTTGAACCCGAGTCCGAAGGCGTGGTCGAGCAGCAGCAGCTTGCAGTTGGTGTTCACCGCGGTGCGCCAGTGGGCGCGGCCGTACCAGGTCCAGCCGATCTCGACGCTGTCGTCGAAGCCGGGCACGTCGATGTAGGTCGTCCAGCCGCCCGGCCGTCCGGTCTCCTTGGGGATCACCGCGAACGGCACGTGCTGGTCGTCGCCGATGAGCGCGCGGGCGGTCCTGGCCAGGTCCTCCTCGGTGCGCGGGGTGGCGATCGGCAGCCAGCGCCACAGCTCGTCGTCCCCGCCGCCGGCGGCGAACAGGTCGGGGACGTGTTCCAGGGTGAGCGGCTCTAGGCGCACGACGTCGTTCTCCAGCACCACGGGCGCGGGCAGCTTGGCGGTCATGCCGCCACGATAGGCGGCGGTCCCGTCGCAGGTTGACGGCCACCTGGCCCTTTTTGCGGGGAACCACCTGTCGACATCCATACCGGCCGGTCGGTAGGCTCACCGGCATGGACTTCGCCTTCGACACCGTCACCGAGGACCTGCGCGAGCGCCTGCTCCGCTTCATGGACGAATGCGTCTATCCGGCCGAGCCCGCCTTCGAGGAGCAGGCCGCGGCCGCCGGCTGGAGCCCGCCACCGCTGCTCGACGACCTCAAGGACGAGGCGAGGAAGCGCGGCCTGTGGAACCTGTTCCTGCCCGGGGCGCACGGCGCCGGCCTGACGAACCTCCAGTACGCCCCGCTGGCCGAGATCATGGGCCGCAGCCCCAGCATCGCCCCCACCGCCACCAACTGCGCCGCCCCCGACACCGGCAACATGGAAGTGCTGGCGATGTTCGGCAGCCAGTGGCAGCGCGAGGAGTGGCTGCGCCCGCTGCTCGACGGCGAGATCCGGTCGGCCTTCGCGATGACCGAGCCCGACGTCGCCTCCTCCGACGCCACCAACATCGCCACCTCGATCGTCCGCGACGGCGGCGAGTACGTCATCAACGGCCGCAAGTGGTTCATCTCCGGCGCGATGAACCCCAATTGCAAGATCTTCGTCGTCATGGGCAAGACGAACCCCGACGCGCCCAAGCACCGGCAGCAGAGCATGGTCCTGGTGCCGCGCGACACCCCGGGGCTGCACGTCAAGCGCGGCATGCACGTCTTCGGCTACACCGACGCCGACCACGGCGGCCACGCCGAAGTGATCTTCGAGGACGTGCGCGTACCGGTCGAGAACCTGATCGGCGAGGAGGGCGGCGGCTTCGCCATCGCGCAGGCCAGGCTCGGCCCCGGCCGCATCCACCACTGCATGCGCCTGATCGGCATGGCCGAGCGCGCGGTCGAGCTGATGTGCCGGCGGGCCCTGGCCAGGACGGCGTTCGGCAAGCCGGTCGCCCAGCAGGGCGTGGTCCAGGACTGGATCGCCGAGTCCCGCATCAGGATCGAGCAGTTGCGCCTGCTCGTGCTCAAGACCGCCTGGCTGATGGACACCGTGGGCAACCAGGGCGCCCACACCGAGATCCAGGCCATCAAGATCTCCACCCCGATCACCGTCGAATGGATCCTGGACAAGGCCATCCAGGTGCACGGCGCGGGCGGCGTCTCCCAGGACTTCCCGCTGGCCGCGCTCTGGGCGGGCGCCCGGTCCCTGCGTCTGGCCGACGGCCCCGACGAGGTGCACAAGCGGTCCCTGGCCCATCGCGAGCTGAAGAGGTTCATGTGAACGAAGCGCAGATCAAGGAGCGCGTGCGCGCGTTCCTCGGCGAGCACGACCCCGAGGGGGACCGGCTGGAGTTCCTGCGGGCCAGGTTCGACGCCGGGCTGGCCTGGGTCTGGTTCCCCGAAGGGCTCGGCGGCCTCGGCGCGGCCAGGGAGCTGCAGCAGGTGGTTGAGCACGAGCTGGCCGGCACGCCGCAGATCAACAGCGGCGTCCAGGGCATCGGCCTCGGCATGGCCGCGCCGACGATCCTGGCGTTCGGCACGCCGGAGCAGAAACGGCGCTTCCTGCGCCCGCTGTGGACCGGCGAGGAGATCTGGTGCCAGCTCTTCAGCGAGCCCGGCGCCGGCTCCGACCTGGCCACGCTCGCCACCCGCGCGGTCCGCGACGGCGAGGAGTGGGTGGTCGACGGCCAGAAGGTCTGGACGTCGGGCGCCCACCACTCCCGCTGGGCCATCCTGGTCACCCGCACCGACCCGGACGTGCCCAAGCACCGCGGCATGACGTACTTCGTCTGCGACATGCACGCCCCCGGCGTCGAGGTGCGGCCGCTGCGGCAGATCACCGGCGAGGCCGAGTTCAACGAGGTGTTCCTGACCGGCGTGCGGCTCTCCGACGACCTGCGGCTGGGCGAGGTCGGCGACGGCTGGCGGGTCGCGCAGACCACGCTGATGAACGAACGCGTCGCGATCGGCGGCGCACCCGTGCGGCGCGGCGGCGGCATGGTCGGCGCGGTGCTGGAAGCCTGGCGCGCACACCCCGAGCTGCGCACCCATGACCTGCACCAGCGGCTGCTGGCGTTGTGGGTGGAGGCCGAGGTCACCCGCCTGTCCGGGGCCCGGCTGCGCGAGCAGCTCGCCGCCGGCCAGCCCGGCCCCGAGGGCTCGGGCATGAAGTTGTCGTTCGCCAAGCTCAACCAGGCGCTGTCCGGCTTCGACGTCGAGCTCCGCCGCGACCTCGGCTATGACGACTGGACGTTCCGCCGCTCGGAGGACGTCGACTTCTACGGCCGCGGCCCCGGCTACCGCTACCTGCGGGCCAAGGGCAACTCGATCGAGGGCGGCACGTCCGAGATCCTGCGCAACATCATCTCCGAACGGGTGCTCGGCCTGCCCTCCGAGCCCCGAGTCGACAAGGACGTGCCCTGGAAGGACCTGCCGCGATGACTCTGCTCTACTCCGAGGTCGAGGAGGAGCTGCGGGCGGCCGTGCGCGGCCTGCTCGCCGACCGCTGCCCGCCCGCCGCGGTGCTCGGGCGCGTCGAGTCGCAGCCCTACGACCTGGACCTGTGGAAGACGCTGGCGGGCGAGATCGGCGTCGCCGGGCTGCTCGTGCCCGAGGAGCTGGGCGGCGCGGGCGCCTCGGCCAGCGAGGCGGCCGTCGTGCTGGAGGAACTGGGCCGGGCCGTGGCGCCGGTGCCGTTCCTGACCAGCGCGGTCCTGGCCACCAAGGCGCTGCTGCCCACCGGTGACGCCCTGCTCGGCGAGCTGGCCGAAGGACGCAGGACGGCGGCGCTGGTCGTGTCGTTCGCGGCCTCGCCGTACCGGCCGGGGCGCGGGTCGTCGCTGCGGCTGGCGGACGGGCGGCTGTCCGGCACCGTCACCGGCGTGGCCGGCGCGGACGTGGCCGACGTGCTCCTCGTCCCCTTCGAGGGCAGGCTGTACGAGGCCGAGGGCGCCACCGTGGAGGTCGTGCCCTCGCTCGACCTGACCCGGCCGGTCGCCACCGTCACCCTGTCCGGGGCGCAGGTCCGCGACGTCGGCGCGTGCGACCTGGCCGGCGTGCTGAGGTTCGGGGCCGGGCTGCTGGCCTCCGAGCAGGTCGGCGTGGCCGAGTGGTGCCTCGACACGACGCTCGCCTACGTCAAGGAGCGCCACCAGTTCGCCCGGCCGGTCGGCTCGTTCCAGGCGATCAAGCACCGGCTGGCCGACCTCTGGCTGGACGTCGTCAGGGCCAGGGCCGCCGCCCGCGGCGCGGCCGCCGATCCCGGGGACATCGCGGTCGCGGTGGCGCAGTCGTGGAACGCGGGGGTGGCGGTGCACGCCGCCGAGGAGGCGGTGCAGCTCCACGGCGGGATCGGGATGACCTGGGAGCATCCCGTGCATCTGTATCTCAAGCGCGCCAAGGCCACCGAGATCGCGCTCGGCACGCCCGGCGACCATCGGGAGGCGCTGGCCTCACTCGCCGGCGTCCCCGGTCCCGAGGGAGTTCAGCAGTAGGTCGGCGAAGTGCTTGCCCACCTGGGCGCCGGTCAGCGGCCCGTCCGCGTGGAACCAGGTGCCCAGGTGGTGCACCGAGCCGAAGAAGTAGTCGACGACCAGCTCGGCGGGCACCCGGTCGCTGAGCACGCCGGTGCGCTGCCCCTCGGCCACCAGGTCGCGGAAACGCTCGTGGTAGCGGCGGCGCTCGGCGCGCACGGTCTTCTGCTTCTCGGTCGCGAGCAGGTGCATCGACCTGAAGAAGATCTTGGAGTCGTCGAGGTTGGCGGTCGTCGTCTCCACGACGTCGGCCGCGGCCCGGTGCAGCCGCTCGCGGATCGTGCCGGGGCCGTCGGCGATGCGCGTCAGCCGGTCCATCTGCATGCGGAGCAGGCGGGCGTAGATCTCGTGCAGCAGATCGTCTTTTGAGTCAAAATAGTGGTACATGGCGCCCTTGGTGACGCCGGCCGCCTGGACGATCTCCTGGACCGAGGTCCCCTCGAATCCACGGGCCGCGAACAGCCGGGTCGCCTCGGCGAGCAACCGCTGCCGAACGGGTTCTTCCTTCACATCGTCCCCCTTGTCACCCGCCATAGCATACCGACTGGTCGGTTGACGGTCTTGCAGGTTTTATTTGCGTCACCTTAGGCTCGCCTTGGTTCGTACTTGGGTATGCCTCCGTCCGGCGAGGGATCTTCGGAGTGGCAGATCCTGAGGGTTTCTACTCATTCGGGGAGTTTGCCGTGCCCGGTGGCTCTATCTACGTGCAGCAGGACGAGAAGTACACAGGCTCATCCCCGCAGTGGTGGTACGAGAAGTTCTGGCGCGAGGACGCGCCCAACCGCCGCCGCTCCCGGTACGTCAAGGCAGGCGTGGGCGCGGTGGGCGGCATCCTGCTGGCGCTGCGGTTCGGCTCGGAGTACATGCTGTTCTGGGGGGCCGTCACCGCCGGTCTCGTGGCCGCCGTCGACTGGTACATCGACTGGCGCGCCTTCCGCGCGACAGCCGTCTGGCGCGGCGCCCGGCGCGGTGAGCTGATCACCGGCCGGCTGCTGCGCAGGCAGCTCGCCAGGCGCGGCTACCAGGTGCTCGACGGCCGCGCGATCCGCGACCAGGCCTCCATCGACCACCTCGTGATCGGCCCGACCGGCATCTGGGTCATCGACAACGAGTCCTGGAGCCCCGACACCGAGATCGGCTGCTACAACGGCAGGCTGTTCTTCAGCGAGAAGTACGGCACCAAGTGGGCCAAACCGCTGGTGGACACCGCCGAGGCCTTCGCCGAGCTGCTGACCCGCGAGACCGGGATCGAGGTCACGATCTCGCCCATGCTGGCCGTCCACTGCGGGCTGCTGCCGCGCGGCGGCGTCGTGGTCGGGGAGGGGCTCACGCTGCTCAAGCCGCGCCTGGTGGCCAGGCGCATCAAGGCGGTCGACGGCGTGGTGTTCACCGACGAGCAGGTCGAGCTGCTGGCCCGCACCGCGGCCAGGGAGCTGCAGAAGGTCTGACCGCCGTCAGGCCAGCGTCTCGATGAACGCGGTGAGCTGAGCGACGTTGCGGCACTCGTGCATCTCCACCACGGTGCCGTACTCGCTCGCGACCGAGTCGCCGGTGTCCCACTGCTGCCTGGGCTCGGGGTTGAGCCAATAGGCGTGGCGGGCCCCCGACGTCAGGCGCCTGAGCACGTCGAGGGCCGGCGGCTGGTAGTTGGAGCGGGCGTCGCCGAGGATCAGCAGCGAGGTCCTGGGGCCGATGGCGTCGGAGTGCCGCTCGGCGAAGCCTTGTAGGGCGTGGCCGTAGTTCGTCCGTCCGAAGCGCGACATGTCGGCCTCGTTCGCGAGCCGCGTCATGGCCTCCACGACGTCCGCGCCGGGCACGAAGAAGCGGGTGATCTCGTCCACCCTGTCCACGAACCCGAACGCCCGCACCTTCGTGAACTGCTCCCGCAGCGCGTACGTCAGCAGCAGCGTGAAGTGCGCGAACGACGAGACCGAGTCGCTGGTGTCGCAGAGGATGACCAGCTCCGGCTTGTGCGGCCGGGGCGGTCTGAAGTGCGTGGTCAGCGGCACGCCGCCGCTCTGCAGCGAGGCCCGTACGGTGCGCCGGAAGTCCAGCCGCCCCCTGCGCCCCTTCCTGTGCTTGATCGTCAGCCGCGCGGCCAGCCGCCTGGCCAGCGGATGGACCTCCTTGCGCAGCCTGGCCAGGTCGGCCCTGGTGATGCGGAGGAAGTCGATCTGGTCGAGCGGCGGGCGCACGGCCGAGCGGGCGATGCGCTCGATCCCCGAGTCCTCGGCGATGCGCCGGCGCACGTCGGTGGCCACGGCCTCCTCGAACCGCCGGATGTTGCCGGTGACGCGCTGCCGCACGGTCTTCTCGGCCAGCCCGCCGCGTTCCTGCCCGGCCAGCACGTTCTGCAGGATGCGGGCCATCAGCGTCTCGGGGGACAGGGCGCGCAGGACGCTGTAGGAGAACCAGTTCTGGCGGCCCGGCCCGGTGGTCTGCTGGCGGCCGAACCGCTCGACCATGGCCTGGGCGAACTCCCGCAGCTCGCTGTCCGTGCTGCCGGTGAGCAGCTCCGCCAGGCGCTCGCGCAGCTCGTCCACCGGGGCCGTCTGAGGGTCCAGGCGGGCTTCGGCGGGGCGGGGGGCGTACATGCCGGTCGTGGACGACGGGAACCACAGGTCGAACAGCACGTCGAAGCCCGGACGGTAGGCCGGCTTCTTGACCAGCGTGGCCGCGTAGGCGGCGCGCAGCGACTCGCGCTCGCTCAGGTCGATCACCCGCAGCGCGCGGGCCGCGTCGAGCCCCTCGGCGAGCGACACCGGCAGGCCCGCCTCGCGCAGCGCGTGCACGAAACCGACATGCCGGTCCACCAGCGATCCGCGCTCAGGCATCCGGCAGCCCCAGCTCCTTGATCGCCCGCGTCTGGTCGGAGGCGTGCTTGAGCACCACGCCCAGCGTCCCGGCCACCGTCGCCTCGTCCAGCTCCTGGCGGCCGAGGGCCAGCAGCGTGTTGGCCCAGTCGACGGTCTCGGCGACCGACGGCGCCTTCTTCAGCTCCAGCGCCCGCATGGTGGCGACCGTCCTGGCGAGCTGCTCGGCCAGGTCGGCGCGGATGGTGGGCACCTGCGCGAGCACGATGTCGCGCTCCCGCTCCGGCGTCGGGTACTCGATGTGCAGGTAGAGGCAGCGCCGCTTGAGCGCCTCGGACAGCTCGCGGGTGGCGTTGGAGGTCAGCAGCACGAACGGCCGGCGGGTGGCGGCGATCGTGCCCAGTTCGGGGATGGTGACCTGGAAGTCCGACAGCAGCTCCAGCAGCAGGCCCTCGACCTCGACGTCGGCCTTGTCGGTCTCGTCGATGAGCAGCACGGTGGGGGCGGCCGACCTGATCGCCTTCAGCAGCGGGCGTTCGAGCAGGAACTCCTCGGTGAAGATGTCGTCGTCGGCGCTGGTGGCCTGGATGCGGAGCAGCTGCTTCTTGTAGTTCCACTCGTACAGCGCGCGGGCCTCGTCGAGACCTTCGTAACACTGGAGGCGGACCAGCTCCGAGCCGGTCGCTTGGGCCACGGCCTTGGCGAGCTGCGTCTTGCCCACCCCGGCGGGCCCTTCGACCAGCAGCGGCTTGCCCAGCGCGGCGGCGAGGAACACCGAGGTGGAGATGGCGTCGTCGGAGAGGTAGTCCACGGCGGCGAGCCGCGCCGTCACGTCGGCGGGCGAGTCGAACATCGATGCTCCCTGTCTGCAGGCCGAACTTTATTCTAGCGGTAGGAGCTCGACCCAGGTCGATTCGACCAACATGCGGATCACCGGTATATTCCTCTCTGCAAGCGCCGCTAGCTCAGTTGGTTAGAGCAGCTGACTCTTAATCAGCGGGTCCGGGGTTCGAGTCCCTGGCGGCGCACCGCACGAAAGCCCCAGTTCAGTACGCTGAGCTGGGGCTTTCTCGTTTTCCAGCAGCTGTGTGAGCCGCCTGCTTCCCTGGCCCGTTATGCAATCTTTGCTTGCGGCCAGGAGGAAGCTGCGTAATATGAACGTTCATATCGCTTCGCCCTGTTATCCCCGGTCAACAGCACGCTCCCCCTTCGTCATGCCTAGACGGGCCCGCCAGAGGATATGAACGTTCAAATTTTTGGAGAGCCGTCCGGCTACCTCGACTTCGCCCGGCTGGGGCCGCTCTCCCACGCGGTCGCGGCGGTCCTGGCCGAGTCGGCCCGCCGCCGCGTCGGCGACATGCCGCTCGCCTGGTTCGAGGAGCAGGCCGCGCGCACGCGCTCGGCCGCGGCGCGGCTGCTGCGGGCGGCCGAGCACGAAGTGGCGTTCCTCTCCTCCACCAGCCACGGGCTGTTCGCCGCCGCCGCCGCGCTGCCCGGAGAGGGCGTGGTGCTGCTGCCCCGGGGCGAGTTCCCCGCGAACGTCTACCCCTGGCTGCGGTTCGAGGGACGCGGCGGGCTCCGGGTGCGGTGGATCGACGAAGCGCGCCTCACCCCACAGGTGCTGGCCGAGCACCTGGACGCGTCGGTGCGGGCACTCGCGGTCAGCGCGGTCGACGCGCTCACCGGCTACCCGGCGCCGCTGGGCGCGCTGAAGGAGGTGCTCGGGCCGGGACGCGTGCTCGTCGTGGACGCGATCCAGGGGCTGGGCGTCGTGCCGCTGGAGGTGGAGGCCGCCGACGTGCTGGTCTGCGGCGGGCAGAAGTGGCTGCGCGCCGGATGGGGAGCGGCTCTCCTCCTGGCCCGCGACCGCGTCGCCGGGCTGATGGCGCCAGGACTCGGCGGGTGGTCGGGGGTCGAGGACCCGCTGGCGGGGCCCGCGCCCCGGCCGCCGCTCGCGGGAGCGGCCGCGCACACGATGACCAATCCCGACTGGTCCGCCGTGGCCGCCCTGGGCGTCGCGATCGAGCTGGTCCTGGAGGCCGGCGTCGCGGAGATCGGCCGCAGGACGGCCGACCGGCTGGGTGAGCTGCTCGACACGGCCCGCGCCGCCGGGGCACGGGTGCTGCTGGACGGGCCCGCCGGCGCCGGCGGACCGGCGCCGCCCGGCGCCGGACGTGGCGCCGGACATGGCGCCGGAGGCGGCACCGCGGAGTGGAGCGGGATCGGGTCCTTCACGATGCCCGGCCGGGATCCGGCGGCCGTCCATGCCGCGCTGGCCGCCGCCGGGCTCACCACGACTCTGCGGGGCGAGTGGATCCGTCTGTCGCCCCACGCCACCACCTCGGGCGAGGCCGTACAGCGTCTGGCCGCCGCCCTGCACCCCCCGAGAAAGGAATCATCATGAACCGACCTCTCGTCACGGTCGTCTCCGCGACTCTCGCCCTGGCTGTCACGGCCTGCGGCGGCGGGGGCGGGAGCGACCAGACGTCCACCGGTCCCGTGAAGATCACGGTCTGGAGCTGGAAGCCCGCCTCCGACGGGCTGGCCTCGGTGGCCAAGGACTTCGAGCAGGCGAACCCCGGCATCAAGGTCGACGTCCAGGTGGTCGGGAACCCCGCGATCTGGGAGAAGATCACGGTGGGGATGGCCGCGGGAGGCAAGGGCCTGGGGGACGTCCTGCACATCGGCATCGACTACCTGCCCGGATACATGGAGAAGTTCCCCGGCGGGCTGGCGGACCTGAGCGAGCTGGGCGCCGACAAGTACAAGGACGCCTTCGCCAAGGGTCTGTGGCCGACGGTCACCGGCAAGGACGGCAAGGCGTACGCGATGCCGTGGGAGGTCAACCCGGTCGGGTTCTTCTACCGTTCGGACCTGTTCGACAAGGCGGGCATCGACTCGGCGGCGATCAGGACCTGGGACGACGCGATCGAGGCGGGCAAGAAGCTCAAGGAGAAGACGGGCGCCTACCTGATCGGACTGAACAAGCCGGCGGCCGGCAGCGTGGACATGGACCTCTTCCAGTCGCTGCTGCAGCAGCAGGGCGCCTTCTACTTCGACCGTCAGGGAGAGGTCACGCTCTCCTCGGCGCCCGCCGTGCAGGCGATGACCCTGATCAAGAAGATGAACGACGCCGGGATCGTCGCCGACACCTCCGGCGAGGGCACGCGGAAGAAGCTGATCAGCGAGAACAAGGTCGCGGTGCTGCCGTGGGCGGCCTGGGCGGTCGGCTACATCCCCGAGATGTGGCCGGAGCAGAAGGGGCTCTGGCGCGTCATGCAGCCGCCGGCCGTCGTGCCGGGCGGCAAGCGCACCGCGATCGTCAACTCCACGTACCTGTCGGTCTCCGGGACCAGCCCGCACAAGGCGGAGGCGTTCAAGTTCCTCGAGTACGCGCTGACCAGGCCCGAGGTCATCAACAAGGCGTTCAAGGACGGCGGGGTCTTCCCCGCCCTGAACGCCGCCTACGCCGACCCGCGGTTCACCGCCAAGACGGACTACTACGGCGGGCAGCCCGCGCTCAAGACCTTCGTGGACGCGCTGGGCGAGGGCGCGGACGCCACCTACTACTCCGGCGACTACGCCCGCGCGCTGAAGATCGCCAGTGACGCGCAGACCCAGGTTCTGCTGAAGGGCGCCGACCCGGCCGCGGCGCTGAGCCAGGCGGCCCAGCAGTTGTCCCAGCAGTCCGGCAGGAAGCTCGCGGGATGACCGGCCGCCTGCTCACCAGGAGAAACGTTCCGTACTTCCTGGTGCTGCCCGCGCTGCTCGGCTTCGTCTGCTTCAAGGCCTATCCGATCCTGGCGGCGGCCTACATCAGCCTGACGACCGGCGCCGGGGCGGCGCGTTCCTTCGCCGGACTGGACAACTACGTCAGGCTGGTGAACGACCCGCTGTTCTGGACGTCGTTGTGGAACACCGCGCTGATCCTCGTCGTCCAGGTCCCGATCATGCTGACCCTCGCACTGCTGCTGGCGCTGGGCCTCAACTCCAGGCTCGTACGGCTGCGCGCCCTGTGGCGGCTCGGCGTCTTCATGCCCTCGCTGACCGGCCTGGTCGCCTACGGCGTGATGTTCTCGGTGATCCTCAGCAAGGACTCCGGCCTGCTCAACTGGCTGCTCGGCCTCTTCGGCGTCAGCCCGATCGACTGGCTGGGCAGCCCCTTCTGGGCACGAATCGCCATCGTCATCGCGCTGACCTGGCACTACTGCGGCTACAACGCGGTGATCTACCTGGCCGGGCTGCAGAGCATCGCGAAGGAGCTGTACGAGGCGGCGATGGTCGACGGCGCGGGAGCGGTCCGCCGCTTCTGGTCGATCACCGTCCCGCAACTGCGGCCGATCCTGCTGCTGACGATCGTGTTGTCGGCGATCGGCACGCTGCAGCTGTTCGACGAGCCGTTCGTGCTCACCGGCGGCGGCCCGGACAACTCCACCCTGACGATCTCCCTCTACCTGTACCAGAACGGCTTCCGCTACTTCGACTTCGGTTACGCCTCGGCGATCGCCTACGCGCTCACGCTGATCGTGGCCGGCTTCGGGCTGGTGCAGCTCAAGCTCACCGGAGGCAGGAAATGAAGGGCTGGCTGCTGACCTTCGCGCTCGCCGCGTGCTTCGCCCTGTGCGTCGGCCCGTTCTACTGGCTGACCATGGCGGCCACGCACGCCAACGCCGACATCTTCGGCGCCACGCCCACGTTCTCGCCGGGCGACCAGCTCGGAGCGAACACCGCGAAGCTGGAGGAGTCCATCGGCCTGCTGCACGTGCTGGGGAACACGCTGCTCGTGGCGACCGTCCAGACGTCGATCGCGCTGGTCGTGGCGTTGCTGGCGGGCTACGCGTTCGCCAAGTTCGAGTTCCGTGGCAGGAACGCCTTCTTCGTCCTGCTGCTGTCGACGCTGGTGATCCCGGGCGGCGTCACCATCATCCCGATCTTCGAGATGATGAACGACCTCGGGCTGATCGACACCTTCCCGGCGCTCATCCTGCCGAACCTGACCGTCCCGTTCGGGATCTTCCTCATCCGGCAGTCGCTGCAGGCCGTCCCCGACGAGTTGCTGGACGCGGCGCGCGTGGACGGGGCGGGGGAGCTCCGGGTGTTGTGGCGGGTGGTGGTGCCGGTCATGCGGCCCGCGCTCGCGGCGTTGGCGGTCTTCCTGTTCCTCGGCGCGTGGAACGACTTCCTGTGGCCGCTGATCGCGCTGCGCACGCCCGGGATGTTCACCCTGCCGGTCGCGCTGGCCACCCTCCAGGGGCTGGCCAGGACCGACTTCGGCCAGGTCATGGTGGGCACCGCGATCTCCGCGCTGCCCATGATGATCCTCTTTCTCGTCCTTCAGAAACAGTTCATCTCCGGCCTGCTGGCCGGGGCCACGAAAGGTTGATCATGCAGATCTGGGAGCCGCACGCCCTCGGGGAGACGACCGTCGTCCGCGCGGGCGAGGTCGAGGTGGCGATAGCCGGTACGGAGGCGATCACGGTCACCCCGGTCGCGCCGGACGTCTGGCTGATCGACGCCCCGGAAGGGACCGCGGCGCAGTGGAGACTGCCGTGCGTCGACGCCGCGGCCTTCTGGACGCCGGGCTCGGGCACCCGCTGGATCCCGCCGATCTGGAGCTCTGCGACGGCGGCCGGGCTGGTCTCCGGCGCGCCCGTCGTCAGCCTTGTCGGCACGGCGGGGGCCAACCTGTGCACGGTGGCCCTGGCCTCGGTGACCGGCAGCTTCACCGGCGGCGTGATCGAGGAGACCGGCGAGTTCGTCTTCACCGTGCAGAACGAGGGGCTGCGGATCCGGCTGGACCTGTCGGACCGGCAGTTCTCCGCGGCGCTGACCGAGGTCGCCGGATGGTGGCAGGAGGGCCGCGACCTGCCGCCCACGCCGCGTCAGGCCAGGCTGCCCGTGTACTCGACCTGGTACAGCATGCACCAGGAGGTCTCGCGGGAGTCGGTGGAGCTCCAGGCCCGGCTGGCGAAGAAGCTGGGCTGCGCCACGATGATCGTGGACGACGGGTGGCAGACGGCCGACCGGTCGCGGGGGTACGCCTTCTGCGGCGACTGGGAGCCCAACATCTCCGACATCCGGCAGCACATCCAGAAGGTCCAGAACGACGGCATGGCCTACCTGTTGTGGTACGCGCTGCCGTTCGTGGGCAAGCACAACGCCGCGTTCGAGCGTTTCGAGGGGAAGTTCCTGCGCTACCTCGACCACATGGACGCGGCCGTCCTCGACCCGCGTCACCCCGAGGTGCGCGCGTTTCTCGTCGACAAGCTGGCGCGAGCGGTGGAGGAGTGGGGCGCGGACGGCCTGAAGATCGACTTCGTCGACCGTTTCGGCACCGACGAAGGGGTGGCCGAGCTGCTGCGCGAGCTCGACGTCAGGCTCCGGGCGGCGAAGCCGGACGTGCTGATCGAGCACCGCCAGCCGTACACGAGCCCAGGTCTGTGGCCGTACGCGAACATGGTCAGGGCGGTGGACTGCCCGCTCAGCCCGCAGGAGAACCGGCAGCGGACGATCGACCTGCGGCTGACCGCCGGACCTCAGGCCGTGCACTCGGACATGATCCTCTGGCATCCGGACGAGTCCGCCGAGCAGGTCGCGGTACACCTGATCAACGTGCTCTTCTCGGTGCCGCAGATCTCCGTGGACTTGGCGGCCCAGCGGCCCGACCAGCTCGCCGCGATCCGGTTCTGGCTGGGCGTCTTCCGCAGCCACCTGGGCACGCTGCAGCTCGGCGTGCTGGAACCGCACGGGGTCGAGCACGGATACCCGCTGGTGCGGGCCTACAGTGAGGAGAGCGAGGTCGTGGCCCGGTACGCTGCCCTGCCTGTGGACGTGCCGGAGACCGCAGAGCTGCTCGTGGCCAACGCCGCCCCCGACACCCGCGTCGTCCTGTACGGGCGGGGTGTCGCGACGGCCGAGGTCCGCGACTGCGGCGGGCGGCTCGTGAGCGAGAGCGAGCTGCGCTTCACCTCCGGCGCGAGCGTGGTCGAGGTCCCCGTGGGGGGCCTGCTGACGGTGAGGAGAGACTGAGTGGCGGCACGCCGTGGGATCACCATCGAGGACGTCGCCCGCGCGGCCGGCGTGTCCCGCCAGACGATCTCCAACGCGCTCAACGCCCCCCAGCGGCTCAAGCCGGAGACGCTGGAACGGGTGACCCGGCTGATCGAGGAGCTCGGCTACCGGCCCGACCAGTCGGCGCGCAGCCTCAAGTCGGGCACCAGGCGCATCATCGCCTACCCGACGCCGGTGGACGATCCCGCCAACCCCAACCCGCTGATGGGCGGGTTCCTGGAGGCCGTGGTGGCCTCGGCCGGCGAGGTCGGCTACCGGATCCTGCTGCTGCGGCCGCGCCCGGGCCAGAGCCAGCAACAGGCGCTGGACGAGGTGATCGCGGCCCGCACCGTGGACGCCTTCCTGCTGTCGGACGTGATGCGCGACGACCCCAGAGTCGCGCACCTGACCGAGGCGGGGTTCCCGTTCGCCGCGTTCGGCAGGACGATGCCGGACCAGCCGCAGTCGTGGGTGGACGTCGACAGCGTTCAGGCGGTCATCGAGCTGGTCGGGCTGCTGGCCGCCAGGGGGCATCGGCGCGTGGCCTTCCTGGCCTCCGTCGGCGCGCAACCCTGGATGGAGGACCGCAGAGAGGGCTTCCGCGCCGGCGTCCGCAGGCACGGCCTGGTGGGGCAGGAGTTCTCCGCGCCGGGCGACGGCCCAGCGGAGCTCGTCACGGTCACCCGTGAGCTGCTGCGCGGACGCAACCGTCCGACGGCCGTCGTGGCCGCCGGCGACTGGCTCGCGCTCGGCGTCTACGCCGCGGCCAGGGAGGAGGGCATCGAGATCGGCGCCGACCTCGCTCTGGCCGCCTTCGACGACCTTCCCCTCACCGCATTCCTCCATCCCGCCCTGACCACGGTACGGCTGCCGCTCCAGCGCATCGCGCGGGCGCTGATCGGCCGGCTGATCCAGACGGTGGAGGACGGCGCGACCCCTCAGGCGGGGCTGCTGCTGCCCGGGGAGCTGGTGATCCGTCCCAGCATCGGCCCATGATGCGCATCGGCTCGGCCAGCTCCGAGCTGGTCGCGATGTTCGAGTGGGCCCGGGCGAAGGCGCTGCGCCTGCGGCACGAGGGCGGCTCGCAGGGCCCCGTCGACGTCGACGAGCACCGGCCCGAGGGGACGGGACAGGGCCGCTACCTGCCCTCCTACTGGGCGGGTTACGCACACCGCAGCGGCTTCTACGCCCGCGACTTCGCCCACCAGATCGTCGGCGCGCACCTGCTCGGCATGGCCGAGGCCAACCTCACCATGCTGCGTTGCTTCGCCGCCTCGGCCACCCCCGAGCACGGCTTCCACCTGGTGTGGGCGTTCAACTTCGACGGCTCCTACCTGTCCATCGACTACCGCGGCCCCGGCTCCTTCGTCCGCGAGCTGCCCGCGGTGTACGAGCTGGTGGAGAAGGCCTGGGCCGCCTACCGATGGACCTGGGACCGCGCCTACGTCGAGGATCCCGTGCTGTGGTCCTACTACCGCAACGCGCTGACGGAGATCGTGCCGCGGGCCACCGGAAAAGGCATCTTCCAGGGCGTGGCCAGCTACAACGAGCTGGCCGGCGAGCACCTGGCGGAGGCGGGGGACTCCGTCGGCTCCCGGTACCAGGCGTACCTGGCGATGAGCGCCCTGAGCCGGGCCCGCGGCCTGGACGGCGAGGACTTCGCCGGCCGGGCCGCCGAGCTGAGGCGGCACTTCAACGAGGTCTGGAGCGTTGGCGAGAACCCCGCGGACCTGGTGCGCGGCTACACCGTGGACGGCGCCCCCGTCACCGGATGGGGCTGTGAGAACAGCTGGTTCATGCCGCTCAAGGACCTCATCGAGCCAGGTCCGCGCAACGAGGCCTACCTCGACTTCATCGACGGCCAAGCCGCCGGCCCCGAGCGTCCCCGCAACATCGAGGCCTACACGTACCTGCCCGACACCTTCTTCCGTCACGACAGGAACGCGGCCGCCTGGCGCTGGATGCGGCACGTCTTCGACCGGCGTGCGGAACCGCACGTCGCGGGCGGCCTCAACGGCGACTACCCGGAGGTGTCCTTCACTCTCGTCAGCCAGGTCGTCGAGGGCCTGCTCGGCGTCACACCCGACGTGAACGCCGTGACCACGCTGTCCCGCCTGCCCGACGACATCGCCTGGGCCGAGGTCTCGGGCATCCCCGTGGGTGACGGCACGATCACCGTCCGGCACGACGGCAGGACCGCCACCACGCTCACCAACACCTCCAGCGACACCACCTACCGCTGGCAGGCCCGCTTCCCGGACGCCCCCGCCGTGGTCACGCGGGTCGCGCCGGGACAGAGCGCCCTGGTCACCGCTCCCGGCCGTCCAGGGTGAGAGCGGGCCCGGCCGGCCTCCCCTTCGGGTGGCCGGCCGGGCCTATTCGAAGAGGGACGGGTCTCCGGTGCCGCGACGAAGGATCTCGGGCTCGTCCTGCGAGAGGTCCACGACGGTCGTCGGCGTGGCGCCGCATTTCCCCGAATCGATGACGGCGTCCACCAGGTGGTCGAGGCTCTCCTTGATCTCCCAGCCCTGCGTCGAGGGCTCGGTCTCGCCGGGCAGGATCAGCGTGCTCGACACCAGCGGTTCGCCGAGCTCGGCCAGCAGCGCCTGGGTGACGACGTGATCGGGGATCCGGACGCCGACGGTCTTCTTCCGGGGATGCAGCAACCTGCGCGGCACCTCCTTGGTCGCCGGCAGGATGAACGTGTACCCGCCCGGAGTCGCCGCCTTGACCAGCCGGAACACCGCGTTGCTCACATGAACGAACTGACCGAACTGCGCGAAGTCCTTGCAGACCAGGGTGAAGTGGTGGTCGCTGCCGAGGTGCCGGATCTCTCTGATCCGGTCGAGGCCGTCCTTGTTGCCCAGCCGGCACCCCAGCGCGTAGCACGAGTCCGTCGGGTACGCGATCAGCCCGTCGGCGTGCAGGGACTCGACCACCTGGCCGATCAGGCGAGGCTGGGGGTTGTCAGGGTGCAGGTCGAAGTACTTGGCCACGCATCGGATCATAGGAGCACGTACGTGCACGCATGACACGCGGCCCGGCCCGTACGGCCGGGTCACGCACCGGGCGCGGACCGTCTACGGGCGGGACGGGCGGCGCAGGCGTAGGCCGGTGAGGGCGGCGGCGAGGACCAGCGAGCCGGCCAGCGCCAGCGCCCGCCCGTCGGGGCCCGCCTCGCCCCCGCCGCCCGTGTTCGCGCCGCCCGTCGGCGTGGCGGTGGGCGTGTCCTCGGCGGTCTCGTCCGGGGGCGTGGCCTCCGTGTCCGAGATGTCTTGGGTGTCCGGAGTGTCCGAGGTATCCGGGCTCGCGGCGGTGCCGGCGGCGGTGACGGTCAGGGGGTACGACTTGGGCGCGTCCTTGTCCTGGAGCTCGCACTCGATCAGGCGTCGCTGCGGGGTCGGCCCGAAGTTCACCGACGCGGGCCGGACCGTGCCCGCTCCCGGATCCCGGGGCGTGGTCCGCAGCTCGACCGTGCCCCGGGGGAGGGGGATGACCGCCCCCGGGACGATCAGGCCGGGGCTGCCGACGCCCGTCGCCGAGGTCAGCCGGTCGATCCCGCTGACGGCGGCGTAGGCGTAGAGGTTGACCTCGCCGTCCAGGCCGGTGGCGGGGGCGCGCAGCTCGGCGCCCTCGACGTACGAGCCGCGCCAGCCGATGGTCATCTGCCGGCCTGCGGAGGCGGTCGCGGGCACGGTGAGCGTGATGTCCATCTTGACGATCTGCGTCTCGTTCGTACCGGTGGTCCTGCACGTGTACGCCGCCACCGTGCCGCTCCCGGGCGCGGGCGTGGCGAACAGCAGGACGGCCAAGGGCAGGATCAGGGGCAGGCGCACGACGTTTTCCCTTTGTGACGGATGTGACACAGAAGGGACGGCGGACGGACGCGACAGGTTGACCGGACCGTCCACATCCGGACAACGCGGGCTGTGCGGAGCCGGTTCTGTCGGACCCGGGTGGTATCCATGGCTCCCATCAAGATGATCACGCTGGACGGCGGAGGCCCCGGGCTCTCGTGGAGAACGCGCAACTGAAGGTAATCGGTCTGCAACAATTCGTGCATGGCGATGTTGCGGTCAGTCAATGGCCTGCCCCACCACGGGTGCGGCGAGCTCGGGCGGGTGGCTCACGGCGCGCTGACCGGCCCCTCGGAGTCGGCCGGGTGGCCGAGGCTGTTCCTCGGCTACAACACCCTCCCCGACCCGCCGTTCCCGCTGGTCGGCTACCTGCAGTACGAGCTGGCTCCGCCGGCGGGCGAGCTCGACCTGCCCGCGTTGCTGCGCACGATGGCCGAGTCGATGCGGGCCCAGCCCGTGCCGCCAGAGACGGCCTTCGACGAGTCCCGGCGGCGGGTGGCCACGGCGATGCGGGTCGACGCGATGGTGCTCGTCGCCCCCGCGCCTGCCCTCGCGCCGGCGGAGGGCCAGGCCGCGTGGCGACCTCCGGCGCACCGGGAGGGGCCGCGCAGGCCCGCCGCGGCGCACCGCGACGGCGCGTGGGAGCCGGCCGCGGCCCTGGCGGTCGACCGGGCGGGCGCGCGGGTGCTGCTGGTGGCCGGGCGGAGCGCCGAGGGCGGCCGCATCGGGCCGAGGCAGTCGGCCGGGCGGGCCGACCCCGCGCTGGCCGGCCTGCTGGGCGAGGTTCTCGACGCCCAGTTCGCCTGGACCAAGGCGGCCTTCGCGCTCTGACGCGGCGCGGCGAAGGCGGCAATGAGCCGGACGCATCCCCGGCCCCCGACTACTCTCCTTTGGAAGGGCATGTCTGGTGGTGGAGGGATTCGTGACGGTCAACGGGGCTGCGAGCCGCGAGGCGTCTCCTGCGGCGATGGCGACCGGTGAGGCGGTCGGCCGGGTCCTGGGCACCCAGGCCGCCTCGCCGCTGTCGTTCTGGGTCGGCCTGGAGCCCGGCAAGGTGCTCCAGCTCGACGACGTCGTGGTCACCAGGCGCGACGTGCCCGGCCACGGCCCGGTGCTGGTCGCCGGCGTGGTGACCACGGTCGAGGCCAGGCACGAGGGCGCCGCCTACGACTCCGACGTGTTCCTCATCGCCGAGGGCGCGCTGCCCGCCGCCGTGGTCGAGGTGGCCGAGGTGCGGGTGACCAGGGTCGAGCCCGAGGTGTTCGTGCCGCCGCTGCCGGGCGCGAAGGTCTTCGTGGCCGGGGCCGGCGACCGCGACCAGGCGCTCTACTTCGACGTGATGGACCGCCGGGTGCCCATGGGCATGGGCCGCGACGGCCTGCCGCTCTACGTCAACTTCGACTTCCTCGACGGCACCCGCGGCGCGCACGTGTCGATCTCCGGCGTCTCCGGCGTGGCCACCAAGACGTCCTTCGCCACGTTCCTGCTCTACTCGATCTTCAACTCGGGCGTGCTCGACGCCGAGTCGGCCAACACCAAGGCCCTGATCTTCTCCGTCAAGGGCGAGGACCTGCTCTTCCTCGACCACGACAACGTGCGCCTCGACGACCAGGCGCGGGCCGCGTACGCCCGGCTCGGGCTGCCCGCCCAGCCGTTCGGCAGCGTGCACGTGTTCGCGCCGCCGCGGCCCGGCGACCCCAACGGCGTGCCGCACGTGTCCGCCCGCACCCAGGGCGTCAGCTCGTTCTACTGGACGCTGGTCGAGCTGTGCGAGGAGGAGCTGCTGCGGTTCGTCTTCGCCGACGCCGACGACGAGCGCGCCGGCTACTCCCTGCTGGTGGGCCAGGTGGCGGCCCGGCTGAAGTCATGGGCCGAGCCGGTCGGCGACGGCGGCGCGGTCATGATCAGGGGCACCGCCTGCCGCACCTTCGGCGACCTGGTCGAGCTGCTGTCCGACCAGTTGCAGGACGAGGCCACCCGCATCGAGTGGACCGGCGCCCAGACCCCGCTCGGCACGGTCAACGCCTTCCTGCGCAGGCTGCGCAGCGCCGTCAAGCCGCTGTCCCCGATCGTCCGCGGCGACCTGCCGTTCTTCCGGGCCCACTCGGTGCGCACGTCCGACGCCCAGGTCACCATCGTCGACCTGCACAACCTGCCCGAACGGGCCCAGCGGTTCGTGGTGGGCGTCGTGCTGCGCGGCGAGTTCCACCGCAAGGAGACCTCGGGCACGGCCAAGCCGCTGCTGTTCGTCGTGCTCGACGAGCTGAACAAGTACGCGCCGCGCGAGGGCGACTCGCCGATCAAGGAGATCCTGCTCGACGTGGCCGAGCGCGGCCGGTCGCTCGGCGTGATCCTCATCGGCGCCCAGCAGACCGCCTCCGAGGTCGAGCGCCGCATCGTCTCCAACAGCGCCGTACGCGTCGCCGGCCGCCTCGACCCGGCCGAGGCCGCCCGCTCCGAGTACGGCTGGCTGCCCCCGGCCGTCAGGGAACGCGCCACGATCGCCAAGCCGGGCACCATGTTCGTCGCCCAGCCGGAGATCCCGGTGCCGCTGGCCGTCGCCTTCCCGTTCCCCGCCTGGGCGACCCGGCCGGCCGAGGCGGCCTCGCGGGTCAGCCCGTCGGCCGACCCGTTCCAGGGGTTGCCGGGCGTCGAAGACGACATTCCGCCGTTCTGAAGGGAGCTCGGTGAAATTCCTGCACACCGCGGACTGGCACGTGGGCAAGGTGCTCAAGGGCCGCTCCCGCATGGACGAGCACCGGGCCGTGCTGCGCGAGCTGGTCGCGGCGGCCCGCACCCACGACGTCGACGCGGTCGTGGTGGCCGGCGACCTGTTCGACACCTCCGCGCCGACGCCCGAGGCGCAGTCGCTGGTGCTCAACGCGCTCATGGCGCTGCGCGGCGACGGCCGTGACGTGGTGGTGCTGGCCGGCAACCACGACAACCCGCAGCTCTTCGAGGTCTACCGGCCGGTGCTGGGCAAGCTCGGCATGCACGTGGTGGGCGTCTTCCGCCGTCCCGACGCGGGCGGCACGCTGGCCTTCACCGCGCGCACGGGGGAGCCGGTGCGGCTGGGCGTGCTGCCGTTCCTGTCCCACCGCTATGTCGTACGCGCCGCGGAGGTGCTCACCGGCACCACCGCCGACCACAACCGCGACTACGCCACCCGCATCTCCGAGCTGGTCGGCGCGCTGACCGCGGGCTTCCAGAGCGACACCGTCAACCTGATCACCACGCACGGCACCCTGCCGGGCGGCGCGTTCGGCGGCGGCGAGCGCGAGGCCCAGTCGATCTTCTCCTACTACTTCGAGCCCAACGCCTTCCCGGTCTCCACCCAGTACGCCGCGCTCGGCCACCTGCACCGCAGGCAGCAGATCCCCGGCCCGTGCCCGATCTGGTACAGCGGCTCGCCGCTGGCCGTCGACTTCGGCGAGGAGGGCAACACGCCGGGCGCGCTGCTGGTGGAGGTCACGCCGGGGCGGCCCGCGGTGGTGCGGGAGCTGACGTTCGCCGCGGCGCGCCGGCTGCGCACGGTGCGCGGCACGCTGGAGCAGCTGGAGGGCCTGGAGGCGGGCGACGACTGGCTCAAGGTGATCGTGGAGGAGAAGCCCCGCGTCGGCCTGTCCGACCAGGTGCGCGACCTGCTGCCCGGCTCGGTCGACGTCGTCCTCGACGAGCGGTTCCGGCCGGTGCCCGCGGTGCGCCGGGCCGGGTCGGCCGCACGCAGCCCGCGCGAGCTGTTCCGCGAGTACCTGAGTGCGACCGGCCGCCACGACGACCAGGTCGCCGCCCTGTTCGACCGGCTCTACGACGAGGTGACCGGCTGATGCGTCCCCTGCTGCTGCACCTCGACCACTTCGGCAGTTTCCGCGAGCCGGCCACCGTCGACTTCTCCGACACCGAGTACTTCGCCCTGGTCGGCCCGACCGGCGCCGGCAAGAGCACGATCATCGACGCCATCTGCTTCGCCCTGTACGGCACCGTCCCGCGCTGGGGCAAGGAGAACGTCATCGCCCACGCCCTGGCGCCGTCGGCGAGCTCGGGCAAGGTGGCGCTGGTGTTCGAGAGCGACCGGCGGCGCTACGGCGTGGTGCGCTCGCTGGTCCGCGACGCCAAGGGGACCGTCCGTACCAAAGAGGCCAGGATCGACGAGCTCGACCCGGCGGCGCCGCTCGACGCGGCGTACGAGATGGTGCTGAAGCCGCTGGCCGAGGGAGAGAACGTCACGCCCGAGGTGCAGCGGGTGACCGGCCTGGAGTACAGGTTCTTCACCCAGTGCGTGGTGCTGCCGCAGGGCCGGTTCGCCGAGTTCCTGCACGCCGCGCCGCGCGAGCGCCAGGACCTGCTGGTGCAGCTCCTCGACGCCGACGTCTACGAGCTGATCAGGCAGCGGGCCGCCCGCGACGAGGAGGCCGCGCGCAACGCCGCCGCCTTCGCCCGCGACCAGCTCGCCAAGCTGGCCGGCGCGTCCGACGAGGCCGAACGCGAGCTGGCCGACCGGCTGGCCGCGCTGCGGCGGCTGGCCGGCACCATCGACACCGACCTCGACCTGCTGCGCTCCCGCGAGGGCGACATCGGGCGGGCCGAGCAGGAACGCGCGGCGGTGGCCGAGCGGCAGTCGGCGCTGGCCGCGCTGCGCATGCCGCCCGCGGTGCCGACGCTGGCCTCGGCCCGCCGCGAGGCCGCCGACGCGGTCGCCGCGCTGGAGACCGAGACGGCGTCCGTGGAGGCCGACGAGCACGAGGCGTTCGAGGCGCTGGCCGCGCTAGGCGACCGCGCCGAGCCGGTGGCCGCGCTGGCCGCCCTCGACGCCCGCGAGCGCCTCACCGCCCAGGCCGCCGACGCCCGCCGGGCGGCGGCCGAGGCCGCCACGGCGCTGGAACGCCTCACCCCCGCGGTCGCCGACGCCGAACGCGCGCTGAGCGACGCCGAGCACGAGCGCGAACGGCTGCGCGACGCCCACACCGCGGCCGGTCTGAGCCACCGGCTGGCCGTGGGGGAGCCGTGCCCGCTCTGCCTGCGCCCGCTCACCGAGCTGCCCCACCACGACAGGCCCGCCGATCTCGGCGCCGCCGACCGCGCCCTGGCAGCGGCCCGCGACCACGCGGCCCGTGGCCGGGCGGCCCTGGCCAAGGCCGAGACGTCGGCGTCCATGCTGGCCACGCAGTCGAGCCGGCTCGACGCCGAGCTGGCCGCGCTGCCCGCCCCCGGCGACCGCAACGAGATCGAAGGCCGCCTGGCCGCCATCGCCAAGGCCGAGGCCCTGGCCACCGAGGCCCGTACCGCCATGCGCAACGCGCGCAAGAAGCTCGAACGCGCCCGTACCGCCGCCGAACAGGTCGAACGGCAGGCCGAGAGCGCCTGGCAGACGCTCGCGGCCACCCGCGACCGGCTGCTCGTGCTCGCGCCCACCGGCGACGCGCCGCCGCCGCTCACCCGCGACGACCTCCACCGCGCCTGGACCGAGCTGCTCGGCTGGCGCGACCGGGCCGCCGAGGCCGCCCGCGCCGCCCTGGCCGAGCGCGAGCAGGAGCTCGCCCAGGCCACCGCCCGGCTCGCCGCCGAACGCCACCGGCTGACCGAACGCCTGGCCGAGCACGGCGTCACCGTCCCCCGCAACGCCACCCCCGACCAGCTCGGCGCGGCCGTCGCCGGAGCGGTCGCGCGGGCCGACGGCGCCCTCGAACGGGTCCGCGAGGAACGCAGGCGCGCCGCCGAGCTGGAGACCGCCGTCGCGGAGAAGGATCACGAGGCCAAGGTCGCCCACGAGCTGGCGCTGCGCCTGCGGGCCAACGCCTTCGAGCGGTGGTTGTGCGCCGAGGCCCTGGCCGTGCTGGTCGCCGCGGCGTCCGAGACGCTGATGGAGCTGTCCGACGGCCAGTACGAGCTGGCGCTCGGCGAACGCACCGGCGACATCGAGGTCATCGACCACGGCGAGGCCGGCCTGCGGCGCAGCGCCCGCACGCTGTCCGGCGGCGAGACCTTCCAGGCCGCGCTGTCCCTGGCCCTGGCGCTGTCGGGGGCCGTCGCCAGAGGGCTCGACTCGATCTTCCTGGACGAGGGCTTCGGCACCCTCGACCCGGCCACCCTCGACACCGTCGCCACCACCCTCGAACGCCTGGCCGCCGGTCAGGAGCGCATGATCGGCGTCGTCACCCACGTCCCGGCGCTGGCCGACCGGGTGCCCGCGCGCTTCGAGGTGCTGCGCGACGCGAAGGGCTCGCACGTGCGCAAGGTGGGGCCGTGAACCCGGGCTTCACCGTCGACCCCTGGGACCCGGGTTACGCCGCCGCGATCGCCGTCGAGGCCCTGTCCGAACTGGGCGCCACCAGTGCCGAGCTGGTGCTCGACGTCGAGCGGCCGGCCGCCGACTGGAAGCCCGTCACGCCGGGCCCCGGCGCCGCCGCCCCCGAGACGCTGCTGGTCGCCGACGGGGTGCGCCGGATCGACGCCCGCGTGTGGGTGCACGATCCCGACCTGCCGATGCCCGTCCCCGGGATCGCCGCCTCCTACGCCGCCGGGATCGTCCGCTGCGGGCGCGAGGGGGCCGAGCTGGCCGCGATCGAGGTCAACAGGACGCTGATCTCGGCCTCGCCGTACGCGCCGGAGGTCAAGACCGCGCACGCCTCCTACCTGCCGAACAAGGCCGCCGACTCCAGCTTCGAGGAGCTGTCGCTCGCCCTGCAACGCCAGGTCACCCAGCTGGAGGTGGACCTCGCCGTCCGCCACCGGTCGCTGGGCGACGACCTGCTGCTGGTGGACGGCCCGCTGCGGGGACGCACCCACCTGCCCCGGACGGTCGGCTACATCAAGACGCACCACGCGGCGTACCTGCCGCAGCCGCAGTCGGCCGTGGTGGCCGCGCTCACGCCGGGGCAGCGCACGCCGGTGTTCCTCATGGGCACGAGCTGGCGCCGGCACGCCTGGTACCTGCGGCTGCCGGTCCAGTCGACGGCGCCGTGGGCGGGGATCGCCCGCTGCGAGGCCAGCGCCGAGCTCGACCCCTCGCAGGTCGTCGAGCTGGCCGACGCCGTCACGCTGGCCCTGCCGGCGCTGGCCGGCGTCGACTACAAGGACCCGCGCGCCCCCCAGAACCTGGTCCCGATCGGCGGCCTGGAGAAGCTGCTCCGCCACCATCTGGGCGACCCGCGCCTGCTCTACCGTTCACTGCGCACGGCCGCCCACCAGTAGCCCGGTCAGCCGGCCGGGAGGGTGGCGGTGACGACCAGGCCGCCGCCCTCGCGCGGGCGGGCCGTCACGTCCCCTCCGTGCGCGACGGCCACCGAGCGCACGATCGACAGCCCGAGCCCCGCGCTCGTCCCGGTGACCACCCGTTCGGCGCCGTGCCGGTGGAACGGCTTGAACAGCAGCGGCACGTCGTACGGGGGGATGCTCGGCCCGCTGTTGCTCACCTCCACCTCGGCCCGCCCGTCCGGCGTCGTCCGGCTCACCACCCGGACCCATCCGCCGTCGCCGAGGTTGTGCCGGACGCCGTTCTCGACCAGGTTGTGCACCAGCCGTTCGAGCAGCAGCGCGTCGCCCGCGGTCGGCGCGGGCCCGGCCTCCTCCTTCACGACGACGTTCGCCTCCGCCGCGGCGCGGGCGGTCTGGGCGACGACGTGCGAGACGATGTCGGCGAGGTCCACCGGGGAGCGGTCGGCGATCTCCTGCTCGGAGCGGGCCAGCAGCAGCAGGCCCGAGATGAGCCGCTCGTGGCGGGCGTTGATCTGCAGCAGGCTCTCGCCCAGCTCCTTGACGTCGTCGGAGGCGGTACGCCGGTGCATCGCCAGCTCCACCAGCGCCCGGTTGAGCGTCAGGGGGGTGCGCAGCTCGTGGGAGGCGTTGGCGACGAACCTGCGCTGGCCGTCGAAGGAGTGGTCGAGCCGCTCCACCATCGTGTCGAACGTGTCGGCCAGCGTCTTGACCTCGTCCGGGGGGCCGCCGAGCGCGATGCGCTCGTGCAGGCCGCGTTCGGCCATGGGGGCGGCGGCGATCCTGCGCGCGGTCTCGGTCACCAGGTGCAGCGGGGCCAGCACGCGTCCGGCCACCACCCAGCCGAGCCAGATGGCGGTCCCGCACACGACGACCAGCGCGATCGCGCCCTGGGTGAGCAGCGAGGTCGCGGCGGCCTCCCGCACCCCTTCCTCCTGCTGCCGCATCCAGTCGACGGCGGCGGCGCCGGCCAGCTCGACGCCGTCCTGCTTGAGGAAGATCACGTTCTTGCGGGTGCCGGCAGTGGTCACGAACCGGTTCTCGAACGACTGCGCGAGCTGCTGGTTGAACAGCAGGTACGTGACGCCCAGCAGGGCCAGCCCCGCCACCAGGAACAGGGCGCCGTACACGAGGGTGAGGCGCAGCCTGAGGGTGGGGTGCGGCAGTCTCATGCGATCCGGTACCCCACTCCCGGCACCGTCTCCACCACCGGCGGGTCGGCCAGCTTGCGGCGCAGCTTGAGTATCGTCAGCCGCACCGCGCCGGTGAACGGGTCGGCGTGCTCGTCCCACGCCTTCTCCAGCAGGTGCTCGGCCGAGACGACCGCGCCCTGCGCCCGCATCAGCTCGGCCAGGACGGCGAACTCCTTCTTCGACAGCGGCACGAACCGCCCGTTCCTGAACACCTCCCTGCGCCCGGGGTCGAGCGTGATCCCGGCCCGGCGCAGCACCGGGGGAGTGGCCGGGCGCGAGCGCCGTCCCAGCGCCAGGACGCGCGCCGCCAGCTCGGGGAAGGCGAACGGCTTGGACAGGTAGTCGTCGGCGCCGATGGACAGCCCGCTGACCCGGTCGTCGAGCTGGGCGGCGGCCGTGAGCATCAGCACCCGCGCGTCGGAGTCGGAGGCGACCAGCTCCCTGCACACGTCGTCGCCGTGCACGCGCGGCAGGTCGCGGTCCAGGACGACCACGTCGTAGTCGTTGACCGCGATCCGCTCCAGCGCCGCCGCGCCGTCGTGCGCGAGGTCGACCGCGTGGGTCTCGTCGCGCAGCCATTCGGCGATCGCGCCGGCGAGCACGCGCTCGTCCTCCACCACCAGCACCCGCATTCCGTACCTCCGGCTCGATTCTTGCGCGGGTGGTATTTGATCCGGATAAGCCGGAGATGGAAACGCTGGAGAAACACGTCCGCGTATTGCATCTCCCCTCGTAAGTCCACCGGCTTTCGAGCGAGGAGAGCATTCATGCGAGGACGATCCCTCATGGCGCTGGTCGCGGCCGCGCTGTTCCTGACGGCGTGCGGCGCCCAGGAAGGCGGGTCGGACGTGGCGTCGGTGACCGGCACCGGCACCGGCAACCAGCCGACGACCGGCGCCACGGCCACCGCCGACCGCAACGCGCAGGCCGTGAAGTACACCACCTGCCTGCGCGAACAGGGCCTGGACATCGCCGACCCCGGCCCGGATGGCCGGATCCAGATGAAGTTCGACAAGAGCTCCGGCGGCCCGGAGAAGGTCCAGAAGGCCATGGACGCCTGCAAGGCGCTCCAGCCCGCGGGCATGAACCTGGGCAAGGGCGGCGACCCCAAGCAGGCCGAGAACATGCGCAAGCAGGCGCAGTGCATGCGGGACAACGGCGTGGAGGCGTTCCCCGACCCCGAGGGCGGCATGGTGCGCATCACGCCCGAGGTCGGCGAGGACCCCGACTTCAAGGCCGCGCAGGAGAAGTGCCGGATGAACATCGGCGGGGGACAGGGGGGCTCTTGATGGGCACGGCCACCATCGACGGAAAGGCCGAGCCGGACGCCCCTTCCCCGCGCGCCCGCCGCCGCGGCGGGCGGGCGGTCCTCGCCCTCGTCGGGGTGGCCGCCGTCGCGGGGGCGGCGGTCCTGGCGGTCAATCCCGGCGGGCTGCTGGACGGCGGCGCCACCCCGTCCGCGTCGGCCGGCGCGCTGCCCCCGGCCACCACCCCGGTCACCCGCCAGACGCTGAACGACACCAGGGACGCCGACGGCGAGCTCGGCTACGGCCCGGTCACCACGGCCATGGCCAGGAAGGCCGGCACCGTCACCTGGCTCCCGGACAGCGGCGACCGGATCACCCGCGGCCGGTCCCTGTACCGCCTGGACAACAAGCCGGTCATGCTCCTGTACGGCACCACCCCCGCCTACCGCGACCTGCGGATCGGCAGCGAGGGCAAGGACGTCGAGAACCTGGAGCGCAACCTGCGCAAGCTCGGCTACGACGGCTTCACCGTGGACGACGAGTACACCTACGACACCGCGCAGGCGGTGCGGGAGTGGCAGGAGGACCGCGGCCTCGACGAGACCGGCGTGGTGGAGCTGGGACGCGTCGTCTTCGCCCCCGGCAAGGTCCGGGTGGAGAGCCTGGAGGCCGAGCAGGGCCAGCCCACCGGCCCCGGCCAGAAGATCCTCACCTACACGGGCACGAAGAAGGTCGTCACCGCAGAACTGGCCGCCGAGGACCAGCGGATGGCCAGGAAGGGCACCAAGGTCTCGGTCACGATGCCGGACGGCAAGGACGTCACCGGCCGGATCACCGAGGTGGCCACGATCATCGACCCCGGTGACGGGCAGAACGCCGACCCGGAGACCCGCCTGGAGGTGCAGGTCTCGCTGGGGAACGCCAAGGCGGCCAAGGGGCTGGACCGGGCGGCGGTGAAGGTGACGTTCACCGCCGACCGGCGCAGGGGCGTGCTGACCGTGCCGGTGTCGGCGCTGGTCGCGTTGCGGGAGGGCGGGTTCGGGGTGGAGGTGGTGGAGGGTGGCCGGTCGCGATATGTCGCCGTGCGGACCGGGTTGTTCGCCGGTGGGCGCGTCGAGATCTCCGGCGACGGGCTCACCGACGGCATGACAGTGGGAATCCCGAAATGACCCTCACCCCGAACAACCCCGAAACCCGCATCTCGCCCCCTGCGGACACCTCCGCCCCGGGCCTTGCGGGCACGCCCGCCACAAGCCCGGCGGAGGAGGGGCGGGCCATGATCGTGCTCGCCGGCGTGTCCCGGACCTATCCCGGCGGGGTGGCCGCGCTGGACGCGGTGTCGCTGGAGGTCCGGCGCGGCGAGCTGGTCGCCATCGTCGGCCCGTCGGGCTCGGGCAAGTCCACGATGCTCAACATCGTCGGCACCCTCGACCGCCCGTCGGCGGGCCGCGTCGAGATCGACGGCTACGACGTCTCGACGCTGTCGGACAACGAGCTCTCGGCCCTGCGCGCGACCACGATCGGCTTCGTCTTCCAGCACTTCCACCTGGCCGCCAAGGTCTCCGCCCTGGACAACGTGGCAGACGGCCTGATCTACACCGGCCTGCCGCCGGCCGAACGCCGCCGCAGGGCAGCGACGGCGCTGCGCCGCGTCGGCCTCGGGCACCGCGTCGACCACGAGCCGCACGAGCTGTCCGGCGGCGAGCGGCAGCGCGTGGCCATCGCCAGGGCGGTGGCCGGCGACCCGCCGCTGCTGCTGGCCGACGAGCCCACCGGCGCGCTGGACTCCGTCTCGGGCGCCGGCGTGATGGACCTGCTGCACGAGCTGAACGGGAGCGGCACCACCATCGTGATCATCACCCACGACCGCGAGATCGCCGCCGGCCTCCCCCGCCAGGTGAGCATGCGAGACGGCCGCATCGTCTCCGACTCGGCCTTCGACTCGGCCTCCGACTCGGCCTTCGACTCGGCCTCCGACTCGGCCTTCGACTCGGCCTCCGACGCTGCCTCCGGCTCCAGCGCGGACTCGGGCTCCGGTTCCGGTTCAGCGGGCGGTGGCCGGTGCGTGCGCGAGCCCGTCGAATCCGAGGTGGCGTGATGGCGACCCTGGAGCGCCCCAGGCTCTCCCCGGCCAGGATGCGCCCGCGCGACGTGATGCGCGTCGGCGCGGTCGGCCTGCGTACGCGCCCGCTGCGGGCGTTCCTGTCGGCGCTCGGCATCGCGATCGGCATCGCCGCGATGATCGGCGTGGTGGGCATCTCGTCCTCCTCCAGCGCCGAGCTGGACCGTACGCTGTCCGCGCTGGGCACGAACCTGCTCACCGTCTCCTCCGGCACCACGCTCCTGGGCGAGGCGGCCCAGATGCCGATGGACGCCGAGGCGATGATCGAGCGCATCGGCCCGGTGGAGTCGGTCTCGTCCACCGGCAAGGTGCCCGAGGCCAAGGTCTACCGCAGCGAGGAGATCCCGGCGCCCCAGACCAACGGCCTGGTCACGATCGCCGCCCGCCTCGACCTGCTGCCGACCGTGGGCGCGACGGTCCGCCGCGGCACCTGGCTCAACGCGGCCACCGAACGCTACCCGGCCGTCGTGCTCGGCTCGGCCGCCGCCCAGCGGCTCGGCATCGGCACCGTCACCCCCGACACGCAGGTGGTGATCGACGGCATCCGGTTCACGGTGGTCGGGCTGCTCGACCCGGTGCCCCTGGCCGAGGAGCTGGACAGCGCGGCCCTGGTCGGCTGGCCGGTCGCGGAGTCCAGGCTGGACTTCGACGGGCATCCGACCACGCTCTACACCCGCTCGCAGGAGGCGAGGCTGGAGGACGTGCGGTCGGTCCTGGCCGGCACGGCCAACCCCGAGGCGTCCAGCGAGGTGGACGTCTCCCGCCCGTCCGACGCGCTGGCCGCCAAGCAGGCGACCAGCCAGGCCTTCGCCGGGCTGCTGCTCGGCGTCGGGGCGGTGGCGCTGCTCGTGGGCGGCGTCGGCGTGGCCAACACGATGGTCATCTCGGTGCTGGAACGCCGCGCGGAGATAGGCTTGCGCCGGTCGCTCGGCGCGACGCGGGGCCAGATCCGCACCCAGTTCCTCGCCGAGTCGCTGCTGCTGTCCGCGCTGGGCGGCGCGGGCGGGATCCTGCTGGGGGCCGGCGTCACCGTCGCCTACGCCTTCTCCCGCGGATGGCCCGCCGTGGTGCCCGCGTGGGCGACCGTCGGGGGCCTGGCGGCCACGCTGCTCATCGGCGCGGTGGCGGGGCTCTACCCGGCCGTGCGCGCCTCCCGGCTGTCGCCGACGGAGGCGCTGTCGGCGCCGTGAGACAGGCGCCCCGGGGCAGGACGGAGCGGGTCAGGACAGGGCGGGTCAGGACAGAGCGGGTCAGGACAGAGCGGACCCGGGGGCGGGGGAGTAGCAGGTCGTCCTGCCGACGATCCTGACGTTCGGCCCGTCGAGCACGGTGAGCTCGAACGTCAGGTTCGTCCGGGGGTTGCGCACGACGGAGACGACCGGGGTCTCGTCACGCAGGTCGAGGTCCTCGACGATCTGGTCGTAGCCCAGGTCCTGGAGGGTGTGCAGGAGGCCGTCGGGAGCGTCGGCGGCCTCGCCCTCGGCCCGGACGAGCCGGCGCACCTGGCCGGGCACGCACGAGCGGTCCTCGGTCTCGTCGGAGCGGTCGGCCGGCGAGACGCGCAGAGGGCCGCTGGTGAGCAGGGCGTCGGTGTCGGCGGCGAGCTGCCTGGCCGCGTCCTCGAAGGAGGACTGGCGGCCGGAGGTACAGGCTGCCGCGACCGCGACGCACACGAGCACCGCGGACATCATGACCGAGCGACCAGCCAGGCGCACGTTGGGACGATATCGGAGATCAATTCCGCGCGCAGGGGGATTAACGCAATATTAATGGCCGATATCAAATTGCCATCTGGCCGCGCATTCTCAGGAGGGGCCGGATTTCAGCTCGTCCAGCTTGCGTTCGATGCGGTCGAGGCGCCGGCACAGCTCTTCCAGGTCGCCGCGTTCGGCTTCCTCCTCCTCGGGGCGCAGGCGGACCAGGAGCGAGCCGCCGGGCTCCAGGCGTACCAGGTCGGTGTCGGTGACGCTCTCGGCCCCCCGGAGCTGCAGCATCACGTTGAGGTCGGCCTGCCGCACGCCCATCCGGCGCAGCGCGGAGGGGATGAAGTGCCCGTCGCGGGCCAGGACGACCGGCGTGCCCTCGAACACCCTGCCGACCGAGGGCACGGTGGCCGCCAGCCGCACCACGATCGAGTTGACCGCCACCAGGATCACCACGCCCACCAGGCCGCCGACCAGCGAGTTGTCCGGGCCGATGATCGCGTTCTGCACGACGTTGCTCATCAGCAGCATGACCACGAAGTCGAAGTTGTTGAGCTGCGCGATGCCGCGTTTGCCGGCGATGCGGAGCAGCACGGCGATCGTCACGTAGACGGCGATCGTCCTGACGGTCTTGTCGGCGACGGAGACCCCCAGGTCGAACAGGTCGCTCACCGGCGCCTCAGCTTGGCGATCAGCCCCAGGTCCTCCACGCAGCGTCCGAGCCCCAGGGCCACCGAGTCGGTGGGCCGCTCCGCCCGCCGCACCGGCATGGACAGCCCCTCCTGCAGCCGCCGGCGCAGGCCGGGCAGCAGCGCACCGCCGCCGACCAGCACCATTCCGCGCTCGCCCAGATCGGCGGTCAGCTCGGGAGGGCAGCGTTCCATGGTGTGCTCGGCGGCCCGCACGATGTGCTCGACCGGCTGGACGGCCGCCTCGCGCACGCGCGCCGCGGGCAGCGCCACCGCGCGCTCCTCGCCGGTGCCGGCGTCCCTGCCGCGGATCAGCACGTTCCCGGTCGGCTCCCGCGTCGCGCGCAGCTTGGCCGCCTCGGCCTCCCGCTCGTCGGCCAGCAGGCCGTGCTCGTCCTCGACCAGGCGGGCGACGGCGCGGGTCACGGCGTTGCCGCCGCCGCGCACGGTTCCGGCGGCGACCACGGCCCCGCAGGACAGCACGGCGACCCTGGTGGCGTCCCGGCCGATGTCGACGACCATGTGCCCGCTGCCGTCGCGCACCGGCAGGCCCGCGCCGAGCGCGGCGGCGATCGCGTGCTTGACCAGCAGGATCCCGCGGGCCTCCGCCTCGAAGCCGGCGTCGCGCAGCGCCACCCGCTCGATCGGCGTGAACTCGTCCGGCACGGCCATCACCAGGCGCGGCCGGGGGAAGGGGTGCCGGTGCACCTTGCGCAGGAAGTGCCTGATCATGCGCCGGGCGAGCTCGCCGTCCTGGGGCAGGCCGTCGCTGATCGGCCAGTACGTCTCGCCGTCAGCGCCGTCAACTCCGTCAACGCCGTCAGCGCCGTCAGCGCCGTCAGCGCCGTCAGCGCCGTCAGCGCCGGTCACGGCATCGGCGCCGAAGCCGACGACCTTGCCCGTCCGCCGGTCGCGCAGGACGACCGACGGCTCGTCCAGCACGATGCCCCTGCCCTTGGCGTAGATCCTCGTGCCGGCCGCGCCGAGGTCGATCGCCAGGTCACGACCCAGGAGGCTCATCGCCGTACTGGGAGGTTGAGCATCATGCCTGGGTGTATATCCGGCGCTTCTCCAACGCAACACCAGGAACCGCAGAGTTCCGTTTTACCCTTCGCGCCGCAGGGCGGCCAGGGTCTCGTCGGCCCACTCGATGCCGGAGCGCGCCTGGTGCAGGCCCAGGGAGAGGGCGTACTTGCCGAACAGGCCCTCGGGCTGGCAGTCGAGCACCGCGAGGCGGGCCTGGAAGTGGCCCTTGATGCGCTCGACCACGGCGGCGGCCTGCTCGGCGTCGAGCAGCGCCAGCAGGAACGCCTGGAGGGCGGTCTCGCTGCGCACGGTCGCCGACGGGTCGTGGCCGACCAGCCACTCGGTGACCAGCGTGCGGCCCTCGGGGGTGATGGCGTAGATCTTGCGGCCCCGGGCGCCCTCGTGCTCGACCGTCACCAGGCCGTCGGCGGCCATCTTGACCAGCTCCGGATAGATCTGCGTGTGCCCCGCCTGCCAGACGTGGTTGAGCGAGTGCTCGAACTTCTTGGCCAGGTCATAGCCGCTGGCCGGGCCTTTGGTGGCGAGCAGGCCGAGGAGCGCGATCCGCAGGGACATGTCCGCCAGCATAGCGAAGGCTTGACATGTCAGCTCTTACATATCAATCTTCACCTGTGACTAATGACATGAAGACCAAGGGCAACGGGCTGGTGTTGCTGGCGGTGCTCGGCGGGATGTTCCTGGCGATGCTCGACCAGACGATCGTCGGCACCGCGCTGCCCCGCATCACCGGCGAGCTGGGCGGCACCCGGCTCTACACCTGGGTGGTCACGGCCTATCTGCTCACCTCCACGGTGACCGTGCCGCTGTACGGCCGGCTCTCCGACCAGCACGGCAGGAAGCCGCTGCTGCTCGTCGGGATGTCGGTGTTCGTCGTCGGATCGGCGTTGTGCGGGCTCGCCCAGGACATGACCCAGCTCATCGCCTTCCGCGCCGTGCAGGGGCTGGGCGCGGGCGCGTTGTTGCCGCTGTCGCTGGCCCTGGTGATGGAGATGTTCCCGCCCGGCCGCAACGGCGCCCGCGTGCAGGGCGCGCTCGGCGGCGTGATGGCGTTGACGTACCTGGCCGGGCCCTTCCTGGGCGGGTTGTTCACCGACCACGCGAGCTGGCGGTGGGCCTTCTACGTGAACGTGCCGCTCGGGATCGTGCTGATCGCGATCGTGGTGCTGCGGCTGCCGTTCCGTGCGGGCACCGGCGGCGGGGGCCGGCCGGACTACGCGGGCATCGCGGTGTTCAGCGTGGCCATCAGCGCCCTGCTGCTCGGCCTGACCGAGAAGGGCCTGGACGGCAACTCCTGGACGTCCCCGTCCGTGGCCGGGCCGATCCTGCTGGCGCTGGTGCTGCTGGCCGCGTTCGTACTGGTCGAGTTGCGGGCGGCGAACCCGGTCATGCCGATGCACCTGTTCCGGGACCGTACCTACACGCTGGTCAACGCGACCTCCTTCTTCACCGCCTTCTGCATGTACGCCGGCGTGGTGTTCCTGCCCCGCTACTTCCAGCAGGCGCTGGGCGTCAGCGCCACCGAGTCGGGGCTGAGGATCTACCCGATGACGCTGGCCATGGTGGCGGGCAGCGCGCTCATGGGCACGCTGATGTCCAGGACGCGCACGTACAAGCCGTGGCTGGTCGGGGCGCCGTTCCTGCTGGCAGCCGGCAGCCTGCTCTGCCTGAACCTCACCGTGCGCACCGACGGCCTGCTGCTGGCCGGGTGGATGGCGCTGCTCGGGCTCGGCATGGGGCCGATGTTGTCGGGGCTGACCGTGGCCGTGCAGCAGGCCGTCCCGCCGCGGTACATCGGCACGGCCTCGGCCAACCTCACCTTCTTCCGGCAGATCGGCGGCTCCGTGGCGCTGGCGCTGGCCGGCACCGCGTACACGTCGGTCATCACCACGGACGCGCCCGTCCACGGGCTCGCGGCCGCGCACGCCTCGGCGGCGGCCGTGGTCATCCCGTCGCTGGGCGTGGCGGGCGCGGTGATCGCCCTGGTCGCGCTGGTCATGATGCCCGGCAGGCGGCTGGAGCAGGCGCCCGCCGCGGAGAGCAGAGTGGAGGCCGGTTTCGCGTCGTAAGCGACGTCGTGCGAAGCTGTGGATGTCCCCAGAACCAGGAGGTCCTCATGGCGGAAACACCGGAGCCGGAAGTCAGCGAGACTCCCGAGGACGAGATGAAGCGCAAGTTCCGCGAGGCGTTGGAACGCAAGCGCGGGCAGCAGGCCGACTCGGCCGCGGGTGGCAGGGGCGTGGACCCGTCGAAGATCCACGGGGCGCACGGTCCGGCAGCGAGTAAAAGATCCTTCAGGCGCAAGAGCGGCGGCTGAAAGGCCCGATTTAGCAGGGGGTACGGCATGCCGTGCCCCCTTTCTCTTTGCCGTGATAGGTAGATCTTTACCCGGTTCATGACGATTCGTTTGTATTTGTCCGAATCTCTGGGTACGGTCTTAACCAATTACCAGCTGGTGGCGTAGTCCCTACCAGGAGAGGGACGACAGCTGGCGCCGAATCCCGACTTGTCGGGAACCGGGGACCCATCTCATTGGGGTGAATCCGGCCACGTGCCGGTAGGGCATCTCCACGCCCGAACCCGTCAGCTAACCCGGTAGGCGAGATGGAGAGGACTTCACGCATGTACCACCTCGTCGTACCCCCGGACAGTGTAGTGACGACCGCCTGCTGAGCGGTCTCTTCCCTGACTTCCCCCACGCGCCGCGTAACCACCTTTTCGGCGCTCTGCCCGGTTACGCACCGTAGTCACGCGCGTTCCCCCTGTCCCCTCGCGAAGGACTTCACTGCTTCATGTCTCGATTTGGCCTGCGCTCTCTCGCTCTGCTGTCCGTGTCCGCCATGGGCGCGCTGACGATCTCCGCCACCGGCGCCCACGCCGACACCGGCGACGACCAGAAGATCCTGCTCAAGGGTTCCACGAAGGCTTCCTACTTCTGGGACGACTCCTCCGGCCGCGCCGGCGACACCGGCCTGCCGGCCAGCGGCAAGCCCATGCAGAAGGGCCTGGCCGCCAGCCCCAGCTGGCCCCTCATGACCGAGGGTTACGTGACCTACAACGGCAAGAAGATGCCGTTCTTCGTGGGCGACCGCGGCCCCGGCGAGCCCTCCAGCCGTGGCGTCATGCTCGACCTCGACGCCAAGACCTTCGCCGAGCTGACCGGCGGCACCTTCAACCCCGACACGCTCGGCGTGGACGGCAACGGCGGCCAGGGCCACATCAAGATCGACTACGTCATCACCAAGTGGGGCGACGGCAAGGGCAAGAAGAACTACCCCGTGGCCTTCTCCACCGGCGCATGGGGCAGGTTCGACGACAACCCCGCCGAGCCCCCCAAGGTGCTGGCCGAAGAGCCCGCCGACGACGCGGCCGGTTCCGCCGGCGGCCAGGTCGGGAAGACCGTCGCGATGGGCGGCACCGTGATGGCCGGCGTGCTCGTGCTGGCCGGCGGCGGCGTGGTGCTCGGCGGCGAGCGTCTGCGCAAGCTCCTCAACGACTGATCTGCGGACAGACCACTCTTTACGCCTCGCGACCAGAATGACATTCTGGTCGCTGTGATCCAGCGCGCAGCCGCCAACGGCATCGAGATCGCCTACGAGAGCTTCGGCTCACCGGAAGGCAGGCCCCTGCTGCTCATCATGGGACTCGGCGCCCAGCTCATCCACTGGGACGACGAGTTCTGCGAACTCCTGGCCGAGCAGGGCCACCACGTCATCAGGTTCGACAACCGCGACGCGGGCCTGTCCACCCACCTCCACGACGAGGGCGTGCCCGCATGGGGTGCGCCCTCGCCGTACGTGCTGGACGACCTGGCCGACGACAGCGCCGGGCTCATGGACGTCCTGGGCCTGCCCGCCGCGCACGTCGTCGGCGCCTCGATGGGCGGGATGATCGCCCAGGCGCTGGCCATCCGGCACCCCGCCCGCGTGCTGAGCCTGACCTCGATCATGTCCACGCCCAGCCCGCAGGCGGCCCCGCCGACCGAGGCGGCCGCCGCGGTGCTCCTCGCCAAGCCCGCGACCGACCGCGAGGGGGTCGTCGCCGGCGCGCTGAGCACCTGGGCCGTGCTCGGGTCCCCCGGCTGGGAGCTGGACCGCGAACGCGTCACCAGGCTGGCCGGGCTCGCCTTCGACCGCTGCCACGACCCGTCCGGCACCGCCCGCCAGCTCGCCGCCATCATGGCCTCGGGCGACCGCACGTCCGCGCTGGGCGGGCTGAAGGTGCCCGCGCTGGTCATCCACGGCGAGGACGACCAGCTCGTGCCGCTCGCCGGCGGGCGGGCCACGGCCGCCGCCATCCCGGACTCCCGCCTGGTCACCTACCCCGGCATGGGCCACGACCTGCCCCGCCCCCTCTGGCCCGCGATCGTCGCCGAGATCACCGCCCACACCGGCTCCGCGACGCCCGCCCGGCCGGAGCCCGCCGCGTGACCCGCCACAAGACCCGCCGCAGAGCCTTTGTCGGCGCGGGCCGTCAGAGCTCCAGCTTCTCCTCGATGACCTTGAGCATGTGCCGGGCCAGGGCCAGGTTGGCCCGGTTGCGGTCGAGGGCGAGGTAGAGGAACAGGCCCTTGCCGCTGCGGCCGGTCAGCGGGCGGATGATGTGGTACTGGGCGGTCAGCGTGATCAGGATGTCCTCGATGCCGTCCTTGAGGCCCAGTGAGTCCATCGTGCGCAGCTTGGCCTTGATGACCTCGGTGTTGCCCGCCGCCGCGACCTGCAGGTCCAGCTCCTTCGAGCCGCCGAGCGTGCCGAGCGCCATGCCGCTGCCGTGGTCGACGATCGCCGCCCCGATCGAGCCGTCGATGCTCATCATCTCTTTGAGGGAGACGTCCATGCCTGCCATGCTTTCCTCCGCTTCGGTGGGGATGGTCAGTGTTTGCGTGCCACGGCGGCCACGGAGGCCGCCGTCTTCCTGCCCTCCAGCCGGAGGAGCCCGACGTTGGCGCCGGGTCCCGCCAGAACCGTGAGGACGATCGTGGGGCCCGCGGCGTAGAAGGCCACGAACCCTGCGGTGCCGGACACGAGGGTCTCCTCGAACGTCCCGCGGCCCGCCATGGTCAGCATCCGGCCGCTCATCGCGAGCAGCGCCGCCGACAGCGCCGCCACCTGCTCGCCGGTGTCTCCTTGCAGGTCGCAGGCGATCCGCAGGCCGTCGACGGTGCACGCCACGCTGCCGGTGACGTCCGGCGTGCGGCCGCGCAGGAGCTCCATCTCAGCCAGGACCTCTTGCCGTAGCTCCACGGGTGGCCTCCTCCTGCGTCGTGAGGGGAACCTCACGGCATCTCCTCCAGGGCCTTCTTCAGCCGCAGCAGCAGCGTCAGATCGGTCGGATCACCCGTCGGCACCGGCCCCGCGCCCGGCCCGGCGCGCCCGTCGCCGGCGGGAACGGCCACCGGGGCCGGCACCCGCTTGGGCAGCGCCTCCCCGTCGTCCGTACGGCGTTGCGCGGGCCGTGCCGGATCGGGCGGGACGAGGAGGCCGGCGGCGGCCAGCCTCCTGACGGCCAGCAGCACCGAGTAGCCCGACCGGCCCAGCTGCCGGGCCAGCTCCAGCGGGGTCGCCTTGTGGTCGGCCCGTACGACGACCTCCCACTGCACCTGGCTGAGCGCCACCCCGTGCCCGGGCAGGCGCGGGACCGGCCGCACGGGCTGGCTGTCCACCTCCGGCGAGGGCCAGATGCCGGCCAGCTGCTCCCGGCGGCGGGCGGACTCCCGCACCAGCTCCTGGACGTCGAAGAACCACTGCCCGCCCAGCCAGTGCTCCTCCCCGGGCCGGAACTTCGGCCGCACGCCGGTCACCGGCAGCAGGAAGAAGGCGGCGTCGTGGACCACGCCGAGCACGGCGTACTGGAGCTCGGCCAGGGTGACCGGGCCCTCCTGGAGCAGCCGGGCGCGGCCGCCGTCGGCCTGCAGGGCGCGCAGTGCCGGCTCCGGCACCCGCCCCCTGGCCGCGAACAGCCGCTCGACGCCCGGCGTCTGGGCGCACTCCATGTACGTCACGCGCCCGTCCGACAGGTAGATCGTGCCGTTGCGGCCCAGGCGGAGCGCACCCGTCGCGCGTTCGCGGGCGAGTCCGGCGAGGAGTGAGTCGAGCGCGGCCATGGCTCAGGCGGTCAGCAGGTCGGAGATGGCCCGCAGGCGGTAACGGGCCAGGGCCAGGTTCGACCGTTCCGGGTCGAGGCGGACGTAGATGACCAGCGGCCCCTCGAAGACCGTCTCCAGCAGCCGGAGCAGGTGGTGCCCCCGGTCGGTGGTGACGATCATGTCGTCGATGCGCACGATCTCGCCGGGGCACGTCCTGGTCAGCCCGTCGGTGGTGGCGCGCAACGCCTCGGTCAGCGCCGCGGCGGACCTGTCGGCGTCCACGCCGGACGCGCTGCTGAAGGCGACCGCCATGCCGCTCGTGCCATCGACCAGCATGGCGTCGAGCGCGCCCGGTATCGACATGACCTCAGCCAGGCAGGTGTCCACTCCCAGCACCGCGAGCCTCCCTCCGTCGTGGGACGGGGAAAGCGTAGGGGGCCACAAGAGACCAGAAGGTACGCGATTAACCGAGAGATACGTTTTTATACGGCCAGGACGAAGAAAAGCATCACTCGTGCGGAAATATGATCAATTCACGAGATTTTTTCACGATGACGGAGAATTTCGTGCACGTTCTCCTCGGCCCACCGCGCGACCACCGAGATCGGCGCGTGCAGCGAGCGGCCGAGGTCGGTCAGGGTGTACTCCACCCGCGGCGGCACCTCGGCGAAGACCTCGCGGGTGATCAGCCCGTCCAGCTCCATGGCCCGCAGCGTCTGGGTGAGCACCTTCGGCGTCACGCCGCCGATCCGCCCGCGGAGCACGGTGAAGCGCATCGGCCCGTCGCTGAGGCTGAGCAGCACCAGCACCGACCACTTGTCGCCGATCCGGTCGAGGACCAGCCGGGTCGGGCAGTTCGGGTCGAAGGCGTCACCGGTATCCATAAGGTACTTATAGCACGATGAAGTAACCAGTATCCATTGGATACTGTGCTTCTCATGAAGATCCTCGTGTTCGGCGCGACCGGAATGATCGGTCAGCGCATCGTCACCGAACTCACCGGCCGCGGCCACGACGTCACCGGTGTCAGCCGCCGCGGTCCCGTCAAGGGCGACGTCCACGACGCCGCCACGCTCGCCGAGGGCTACGACGCCGTCGTCTGCGCCATCGCCCCGCCGCGTGACGGCACCGAGCCCGAGCCGCCGTTCCTGGCCGCCAACCGCGCCCTCATCGACGGCCTGCGCGCGGCCGGGGTGAGCCGGGTGCTGGTCGTGGGCGGCGCGGGCAGCCTCAAGGCCGGGCCGGACGTCGACCTGGTCGACACGCCCGGCTTCCCGGAGATCTACAAGAAAGAGGCCAAGGCCGCGCGGGCCGCGCTCGGGCTCTACCGGGAGGTGACCGACCTCGACTGGACCTACGTCTCACCGGCCGCCGAGATCGCGCCCGGCGAGCGCACCGGCGTCTACCGGATCGGCCGCGACGACCTGCTCAGCGACGCCGACGGCCGCAGCTTCATCACCGCCGAGGACTACGCGGTGGCGATCGCCGACGAGCTGGAGGAGCACGCACACCCGCGCACCCGCATCACGGTCGCCTACTGATCGTCCTCGTCCGGGTCGTCGGGCAGCAGCGCCTTCTCGTCGGGCTTGTGCACCAGCACGTTGTCCACGTACGACTTCACCGCCGTGGCCAGCCCGACGTCGCCGCCCGCCGCCTCCGACAGGTACCAGCGGTGGTCGAGTATCTCGTGGAAGAGCTGCGCGGGCTCCAGCTTGCCGCGCAGCCCGGCGGGGATGTCGTCGACCGTCGGATGGAACACCTCGGCGAGCCAGCGGTGGGCGACGATGGCCTCGTCCTCGTGGCGCAGGCCCTTGGCGACCCGGTAGCCGTCCAGGTCGTTGAGCAGCCGCCGCGCCTGGTTCTCCTCCACGTCGAGCCCGGTCAGCCTGATCAGCCGGCGCTGGTGGTGGCCGGCGTCCACCACCTTGGGCCGGACGATCAGGCGGCCGGTGCCGACCTTGCGCCGCACCATCATCTCGGCGACGTCGAAGCCGAGCAGGTTCAGGCGGCGGATGCGCTGCTCCACGCGGTGCCAGTCGACCTCGTCGATGATCTCGCTGTCGGTGATCTCGGCCCACAGGCGGTGGTAGCGGGTGACGATGTCCTCGGCGGTCTCCATGGGGTCGATCGACGGGTGCAGCAGCCCGCCGGCCTCCAGGTCGAGCATCTCGCCGAAGATGTTGGTGTGGGCGACGTCGATGTCGGTCAGCCGCTGGCCCTCGCTGATCATCGGGTGCATCTCGCCGGTCTCGGCGTCCACCAGGTAGGCCGCGAAGGCGCCGGCGTCCCGGCGGAAGAGCGTGTTGGACAGCGAGCAGTCGCCCCAGTAGAAGCCGTTCAGGTGCAGGCGCACCAGCAGCACGGCGAGCGCGTCGAGCAGGCGGGTGAGCGTGTCGGGGCGCAGGGTGCCGGACATCACGGCGCGGTAGGGGAGCGAGAACTGCAGGTGCCGGGTGATCAGCGCGGCGTCCAGGCCCTCGTCGCGGCCGGTCACGTACGCCACGGGCTCGACGGCCGGGGCGTCCAGCCGGGCCAGGTCCCACAGGAGCTGGTACTCGCGTCTGGCGTACCGCTCGCTGATCTCCTTGATCGCGTAGACCTTGCCGGACAGCCGGGCGAACCGCACGACGTGGCGGGAGATGCCGCGCGGCAGATCGACCAGATGATGCTTGGGCCAGTCGGCCAGCGGGACGTCCCAGGGGAGCCGGATGAGGTCGGGGTCGCCTAGCGCGCCAGTGATCTGCAGGGGCATGAACGTCAGGATATGGTGCGTAGGTGGACGAGTTTCTCAACTGGTACTTTTCCGACCGTCCCGTCGTCGCCAGCCAATTGGGAGCCGACGGCTACGACCACACCCTCGGCGATTTCACCGCCGCCGCCTGGGAGAACAGAGCCCGGGAAGAGATCCGCTGGATCGACCGCCTCTCCGACGCCCCGGCCGACTCGCTCGACGACGCCATCGACAGAGACCTGGTCCTGTCCCAGCTGAGGGGCTCGGTCGCGCTCGAATCCTGGCCCGAGTGGCGGCGCAACCCGGGCCTGTACCTCTCGGCCGTCTTCGGGTCGCTGTTCAACGCCTTCCAGCAGCGGCTCAAGCCGGAGGCCGAACTGGTCGCCGCCGCGATCTCCCGCCTGGCCGAGGTGCCCGGCGTGCTGGCCGCCTGCCAGGCCAACCTCGACCCCGACCTCGCCGCGCCGCTGCTGGTCACGCGCGGGCTCAACCAGGCACGTACGGGCCGCAACTTCCTCACCCGCACGCTCCCCGCGATGGTCGGCGACGAGACGCTGCGCGCCCGGCTCGCCGAGGCCGCCGGACCCGCCGCCGACGCGTTCGACGCGCTGGTGTCCTTCCTCGAAGGCTTCCGGTGCGGCGGCACCTGGCGGATGGGGGAGAAGCTCTACTCCACCCTGCTGCGCGAGCGCGAGATGCTCACGTACGGCGCCGCCGAGCTGCACCAGAAGGGCAGGGCCGCCTGGGCCGACCTGGACGCCCGGATGCGCCGCGTCGCCCTCGGCATGACCGGCGCCGAGGACTGGCGGGCCGCCATGGAGTCCCTCATGGACGACCACCCGCCGACCCTGGCCGACATGCGGGCCGAGTACGAGGCCGAGACCCGGCGGGCCCGCGAGTTCGTCCGCGAGCGCGGGCTGGTCACCTTCCCCGAGGGGGAGGAGTGCGAGGTCCTGCCCTCGGCCGAGTACGCCCGCCCGGTGCTGTACGTCGCCCACTACCTGGCCCCGCCGCCGCTCAGCAGCTCGCGCACGGGCATCTTCTTCGTCCCCTACACCCCCGACGACTTCACCGAGGAGCAGGTGCGCCAGCGCCTGCGCACCAACGCGCGCGCCCAGATGCCCTCGATCGCCGTGCACGAGGCCTACCCCGGGCACCACTGGCACCTGTCGTACATGGCGGACAACCCGCGTACGGTCCGCAAGGTCTTCAGGACGCCGTACTTCACCGAGGGCTGGGCCCTGTACGTCGAGAAGGTGCTGCACGAGCAGGGCTACTTCGACACCCCCGCCACCGAGCTGGCCCACCTGGACTTCCGCCTCTTCCGCGCCGCCCGGATCATCGTGGACACCGCGCTGCACTGCGAGGACATGTCGATCGAGGAGGCCGAGACGTTCATGGCCACCAAGGCGTCGCTGTCGCCCGGCACCGCCCGGGGCGAGGTGAACCGCTACTGCGCCTGGCCGACGCAGGCGCCGTCGTACCTGACGGGGGCCATCGAGATCGACCGCATCCGGGAGTCGTTCACCGGGTCGCTGCGGGAGTTCCACGACCGGATCGCCGGCTCCGGCGGCCTGCCGCTGGGCCTGGCCGAACAGGCCGCGCTGGCCTGACCGGGCCGATCGCGCTCCCGGGGCTCATCGCGCTCCCCGGGCCCCCGGCTCCCGGGCTCTTCGCGCTAGCTCGGGCGGCGCGGGAAGGCCGGCGGGTTGGCCGCGCGGTCCACGACGGCGGCGAGCTGCTCGTCGGTCAGGACCGTCGGCCGGCCCACGGCCAGCCCGCGCACGTAGACCTCGCACAGCCACTCCAGCAGGCGGGTGGCCTCGAACGCCTGCTCCATCGTCGCCCCGATGGTCACCCCGCCGTGGTTGGCCATCAGGGCGGCCTGCTTGCCCGCCAGCGCCGCCCGCACGTTGGCGGCCAGCTCCGGCGTGCCGTAGGTGGCGTACTCGGCCACCTTGACCACGCCGCCCAGCAGCAGCGCGTTGTAGTGGACCGGCGGCAGCTCGGTCATCGTCGTGGCCACGACCGTCCCGAACACCGAATGCGTGTGCACGATCGCCTGAGTGCCCGTCGCCTGGTAGACGGCCAGGTGCATGGGGGTCTCCGACGACGGCTGCAGCTCGCCCTCGACCAGGTGGCCCTCCAGGTCCACGATCGGGCACGCCTCCGGGGTCAGCCGGTCGAGCGCCACGCCGGACGGAGTGACCGCCACCTGGTCGCCCCGGCGCACGCTCAGGTTGCCCGAGGTGCCGATGACCAGGCCCAGCTCGACGGCGCGCCTGCCGTACTCGCACAACTGCTCGCGGAGGCTCATGGGCGGGCATAGTAGTCGGTCGTCCGAAATACTTCCAGCTACAGCCTCTCTTCGTCAGAGGCGGTCGAGCGCCTGGAGCATGAGCCGTTCGAGGTCGACGCGGGTGAGCCGGCCCGGGTAGAGGAGCAGGTGCAGGCTGAGGCCGTCGACCAGGGCGAGCAGGTGCTCGGCGAGGTCGTCGAGGCTGCCGTCCGCGCGCACCTCGCCGGCCGCGCGGGCCTGGGCCAGCAGCTCCCGTACGGCGGCGCGCAGCTCGTCGGCCTCGGCGCGCTGGACCTCCGCCAGCCGTTCCGAGGCCAGGCTGCGGCTCCAGAAGCTGACCTCCAGCCGGCTCTCCTGGGTGCGCTCGGCGTCCAGCGGCAGGTTGTCCAGCAGCAGCTCGCGCAGGGCGGCCAGGCCCGTGACGCCCTCGACCTTGCGCGTCAGCCGCTCCCTGATGCGCTGGTGCGACTGGCTCAGCGCCGACAGCAGGATCTCGTCCTTGTCGGCGAAGTAGTGCGCCAGCACGCCGTTGGAGTAGCCGGCCTCCTTGGCGATGGCCCTGGTGGTGGCGGCGTCGATGCCGTCCCTGACGATCACCCTGCGGGCCGCCGACAGGACCTCGGCCCTGCGCTCATCGTGATCGACGATCTTCGGCATCGGGATCCCCCCTCTTTGTCGCGGCGACTCCCACCATATTGACTTTTTATTCGGACGTCTGTCTATTTAGTCCATGACCGTCGCCACGGTCGGCGTGCACATCGTCGACATCCTCGCCAGGCCCGTCGAGCACATCCCCGAGGGCCAGGACACCGTACTCGTCGAGCAGATCCGCCTCACCGCCGCCGGCGCCGCCGCCGGAACGGCCGTGGACCTGGTCAAACTCGGCAACGACGTGATCACCATGGGCGCGATCGGGGACGACGAGCTCGGCGACTTCCTGGTGGCCGTCCTCGCCAAGCGCGGCGTGGACGCCTCCCGCCTGGTCCGCAGGGCCGGCGAGCAGACCGCCGCCTCGATCCTGCCCATCCGCCCCGACGGCGGCCGGCCCAGCTTCCACGTGCCCGGCGCCAACCTCGGCGTCACCCTCGCCGACCTGGACCCCGACGTGCTCCGCCGCGCCCGGGCGATCCACCTGGGCGGCATGGACGTCACCTTCGGCCTGGGCGACCCCGCCTTCTTCGCGCTCCTCGACGAGGTGCGCGCGGCCGGCACGATCGTCACGATGGACCTGCTGTCGGAGCTGCCCGACCTGCTGGCGATGGCCCGCGCGTTCCTGCCCCACGTGGACTACGTGCTGCCCAACGAGTCGCAGGCGCTGCTCATGACCGGCGACCCCGACGTGGCCACCGCCGCCGCGACCCTGCTCGCCGACGGCCCCGAGGGCGTGCTCGTCACCCTCGGCGCGGCCGGCAGCCTCGTGCTGACCTCCGGCGGCGGGCCCGAGCGGGTGCCCGCGCTGGAGACGGAGGTCGCCGACACGACCGGATGCGGCGACGCGTACTGCGCCGGCTTCCTGACCGGCCTGCTGCACGGCCGCGACGTCGTCGAGGCCGCCCGCTGGGGCACCGCCGCGGCGGCCCGCGTGGCCACCGGGCTCGGCTCCGACGCCGGCCTCACCGACCTCGAATCCACCCTAAGGACTCTCGCATGACTGACGCCGAACTCCGCGAGCGCGCGCTGAAGGTCGTCCCCGGCGGCATGTACGGACACCTCAACGCGGCCATCTTCGCCCCCGGCTACCCCCAGTTCTTCCAGCGCGGCGAGGGCTGCCGCCAGTGGGACGTGGACGGGCGCGAGTACATCGACCTCATGTGCAGCTGGGGACCGGTCGTGCTCGGGCACCGGCACCCGCGCGTGGAGGAGGCCGCCGCGCGCCAGCTCGCGCTCGGCGACTGCCTCAACGGCCCGGGGCCGATCATGGTGGAGCTGGCCGAGCTGCTGGTCGACACCGTGCCGAGCGCCGACTGGGCGATGTTCTCCAAGAACGGCACCGACGCCACCACCCAGGCGCTCATGGTCGCCCGCGCCGCCACCGGCCGCACGAAGGTGCTGATGGCGCACGGCGCGTACCACGGCGCCGACCCCTGGTGCACGCCCTCGACCGCCGGCACCACCCCGAACGAGCGCGCCGACCTGGTCGAGTTCACCTACAACTCGCTGGAGTCCCTGGAGGCCGCCGCCGCCACCGTCGAGGGCGACGTCGCGGCGATCATCTGCACCCCCTTCAAGCACGACTCCTTCGAGGACCAGGAACTGGTCGAGCCCGCCTTCGCGCGCGGCGCACGCGCCCTGGCCGACCGCATCGGGGCGGCCCTGGTGATCGACGACGTGCGGGCCGGGTTCCGGATCGACCTGCGGGGGTCGTGGGAGCCGTACGGGGTGCGTCCCGACCTGACCGCCTGGTCCAAGGCCATGGCCAACGGCTACCCGATCGCCGCCGTCACCGGCACCGACGCCCTGCGCGGAGCTGCCCAGACCCTCTACACGACTGGCTCCTTCTGGTTTTCGGCCGTGGCGATGGCCGCCGCCAAGGCCACCATCGAGACCCTGCGCGACACGGACGGCATCGCCGCCATGGAACGCGCCGGCGCCCAGCTCAGGGAGGGCCTGTACGCCCAGGCCAAGTCCCACGGCTTCGTCGTGAACCAGACCGGCCCGGTGACCATCCCGTGGCTCAGCTTCGACGGGGACGCCGACCTGTCCACGGCCCTGTACTGGAGCGACGCCTGCCTGCGGCACGGGGTGTACCTGCACCCGTGGCACAACTGGTTCATGTCGGCGGCCCTGACGGAGCAGGACGTGGCCCGCGCCCTGGAAGCCACCGACCAGGCCTTCACCGAAACCCGCACCCACTTCGCCTGACCCCCTCCCCGGTCCCCGCATGCCATCGGCCCACCCGCTGCCCGGTCACCGGGTGGGCCTGCCGGCGCTTGAGGTAGGCCCTGCCTGTCGGCCCGTTACGAGCGGGCCCGACGCGACCGCCTTAGCACGCTTCGCCCGCAGTAGACGGGGTGGCACGATGCCACGGCCCCCGGACCATGGTCACGCTACGCGCTCGCCGTGTAACAATAAGTGCCATGCCGTCCCCCCGACATGACGCCCTCAGACAGATGTTCGCCGACCGTCCCCAGGCGGCGGTGGAGATCCTGCGTGACCTCATGGGCGTGCAACTGCCGTCCACTCCGCTGGTGCGCCAGGAGGACCGGTTGTTCAACACCCGTCCCTCCGACGACATCGAACCGGATCTCAGCATCGTGCTCGGCCCGCCTCAGAGCCCCGCGCACGCCATCATCGTGGAGATCCAGCAGGACACGTCCAAAGACCCCCGGCAACTGGCCCGGTACGCCGCCGCGCAATGGCTGATGCTCCGCTGCGACGTGACGGTCCTGATGGTGTGCCCCGATCGAGCCGCCGCCGCCTACTACTCCAAGCCGATCGACTCCGGGCTGACCGGCTACCGCCTGCAGGCACACGTGCTCGGTCCGGGCGACGTGCCGGCCATCACCGACCCGCAGGAGGCCGCCGCTCACATCGAACTCGCAGTCATGTCCGTCATGATCCACGGACGCGAACGCAAGGTGCTGGAGGCATTCGCGACGGCTCTGACGGAGACGACCGTCGATCACGCTCCGAAGTATTATGAATACGCACAGGGTATGTCCGTCCCTGAGATCGCACGCACGTTGGAGGAGATCATGAAGTCCACCTACTGGCCGGTCTACACCCCCTTCGCCCGTGAACACTTCGGCCGAGGCCACACGATCGGCCACGCGGAAGGGATCCAGGAGGGCCGCGCGGAGGGCCGCGCGGAGGGCCGTGCGGAGGGCCGTGCGGAAGGCCGTGCGGAAGCGGCCCCTGCAATCGGGCGGGATTTCGTGCTGTACGCGCTGGAAGCGCGCGGACTCGATGTTCCCGAGGACGTTCGTGCGCGCATCGATGCCTGTACCGACGTCGACCTGCTCAAGCGCTGGGCTCTGCGTGCGAGCAGTGTTCGGTCCGCCCGTGACGTGTTCGACGAGTCGGACGGCCAACGCTCCTAGCGTCGGGTGCTCGGGTACACCCGGTTCAGGTTCTGATCGATCCGTCCGCTGGTTCAGTGGCAGCGCGCTGACCCGTGTTCGGGATGTCGGGGTGCCGCGGCGTGGCGATGTGCCGGATGTCCCGAAGGCGGGCCGGGAGCGTGTGATCGGCCGTCGGTTCGGCCCGCTCACGGGGATTCGGCGTTTGCGTAGGCCATGACGTCCATCAATTGGCCGTCCTTCCCGTTCGCGAACCGTACAAGCATGCCCGCCTACCTGACGGCCCTGGTCACGGCCGGGCGGTGGGTGGCGGCGTGATCCTGTAGAGTCCGTCGCCGGAGCCGGGAGCCGGGATGGCCAGGACGAGGGCGGTCGCCGGGAACAGCGGCGACGGCAGCCCGTCGTAAGGGAACCACTGCCATGAGCGGAAGACATGCGGCTCGGTCACCGCCGGAGCGTCGGCGCCCCGGAGCAGGGTGACCGCCGCCGTCACCCGCACGGCTCCCTCCGGATGGTCCAGGGCCACGCCGGTGACGAGCGGCGGCCCGGCGTCGCGGATGCCGGTCTCCTCGGCCAGTTCCCGGACGGCCGCCGCCTCGAAGGTCTCGCCGGGCTCCACCGCCCCGCCGGGCAGGCACCACGACAGGGGTTCGCCCGCCTTCACCCGCTCGCCGAGCAGCACGCGGCCGTCCGGGTCCGTGAGCAGCACGCCGACGCCTACGATGCGATTCACCGTCAAAACAGACTCCTCCCGCCAAGAGCTGTAATGCTGCCAAAAATCCGGACATGGGGTGAGTGTTGTTGATGCTCACTTAAGGAGACCGGATGGGAGCCGATCCCGAGAGCCGGTTCGAGGAGATCTACGCATTCTCCTATAGACCCCTGCTCGGCTACGCGCTGCGCCGCTGCCCCGATCCCGACGACGCGGCCGACGTGGTGGCCGAGACGTTCATGATCGCGTGGCGGCGCATCGAGGAGGTGCCGGGCGGCGAGGAGGCCCGGCTCTGGCTGTACGGCGTGGCCAGGAAGGTGCTGGCCAACCACCGGCGCGGTGAACGCCGCCACGAGCGGCGCACCGAGGCGTTACGCGCGGAACTGGCCGCCGCGCCCATGGTGGCCGGGCCGTCCGTCGAGGATCTGTCGCCGCTGGCCCGGGCGTTCAGGACGCTGTCCGACGACGACCGGGAGCTGCTCACCCTGGTCGCCTGGGAGAAGCTGGACACCGGCCAGATCGCCACCGCCCTCGGCATCACCCGCAACGCCGTACGGGTCCGCCTGTACCGGGCCCGCCGGCGCTTCGCCCGCCGCCTGACCGAGGCCGGGGTCGAGCGCCCACAGGCCGTCGCCCTCGAAGGGAGCCCGTTGTGAACATCGCCGATCTCGCCCGCGTGCGCGACGAGGAACTGGCGGGCGTGCCCGCCGGGCAGGCGTCCGGCGCGGGGGCGCGGGCGCTCATGAAGTCGATCACGTCGGAGCCGGTCACGTCCGAGCCGGTGACCGCCGGGGAGCCCGAGTCCGTCGCGCGCCGCAGGGGGCCGCGCAAGGTGTTCCTGCTGGGGCTGGTGGCGGCCGGGCTGGCCGCCGTGCTCGCCGTCACGCTGCCGATCTTCGGCCCGGTCACCGAGTACGCCAACGCCGCCGTCACCGTCAAGACCGGCGACGACTTCATCGACGTCGTCATCACCGACCCCGAGGCGGAGGCGGCGGCCTACACCGAGGCGTTCAGGGCCGTCGGCCTGGACGCCACGGTGAAGAAGATCCCGGTCGCGCCCGAGTACGCGGGCATGCTGTTCGGCCCGGCCACCCCCGGGAACTTCCCGCCGGGGACCGGCGTGACCGTTCGCGGCGCCGAGAGTTGCGCGTCGGTCTGGTGCGGCACGATCTCCATGCCGACGGGGTACCAGGGCAAGATCGTCATCGGCATCGGCCGCCCGGCCGCGCCCGGCGAGCGGTATGCCGCGATGGCGCCGAGCACGGTGGGCCTGGCCGCCGACGGCGTGGCCGGGGTCAAGCTCGTGGGCAAGCCCGTCTCGCACGCCAGGGCCGAGCTGTCGCGCCGCGGCCTCAAGATCGAGTACGTGGTGATGTGGTCGAACCCCGACGGCAGCGGCAGCGGTTACGACGTGGCCGCGGAGCACGTCAAGGACGACTGGATCGTCGACAGCGTGATGAAGGTCGCCTCGGACACGGTCAGGGTGGACGCCGTGGCTTCCGCCGACGTCCCCAAGGACTCCCTCCCGCGGGCCGACCGGCCGCAGGACGGCTGGACCGGCGGCTGAGCCCGCGAACCCCGGCGCCGGCCCCGCAGGCGTCTAAGCGCCTTCGGGCGGCGCCGGGGTTCCCCGGTCCGCCCGGGCCGAGGATTCGGTGGCGCCCCGGTCCGCCCGGGCCGAGGATTCCGTGGCGGCCCAGGTGAAAATTCCCTTCGCCATCAATGACTGTTCACCGGCCGCCCGCGCGGCGAAAACCTGGGCCCTGACCCGGTGCACACCCGCGTCGTCAGGGGCCGCCAGTGCGGCCATTTCCGCGAGATGCCCGGCGAGCCGCTCGTCGCCCTCGGAAAGGGCTTTGAGCGCCGCGTCGGCGAGCGCGTGCGGGCCGCCCGCGAGTTCCGCCACGGATTCGGCCAGCACCGCCTCGGGGGCCGGTTTGAGATTGGCCGGGTTGCCGTCGTACCAGCCGCCGTAAAGGCGCCAGAGATTGCGTACGACGAATTCCGGCTCGTCATAACGGGCCCGCAGATAGGGCCGGTCGGAATGGCGCTGCGAAGGTTTCACCGAATGCACGATCTCGTCGAGCCGGGCGCCCGCGTTGAGCAGGTCGAGCGTCTGCGTGATGATCGACTCCAGCCATTCGGCCGTCTCCAGCAGCGCCTGCCGCACGCGGTCGGCGCCGAAGACGGGCGCGCCGTGGCTGGGCAGCATGATCTCGGCGTCGAGGGCCGCCATCCGGCGCAGCGCGTGCACCCACTCGCGCGGGTAACGCTGCACCTTCTGGGGGTTGCCGCAGTTGGGGGTCACCCAGATGAACAGGTCGCCGGGCAGCAGCAGCCGGTGCTCGCGCACGTAGCCGACGGTGGCGTCGTCGGTCTCGCCCTTGGCGTGCAGCAGGTCGAAGGTCAGCCCGCCACGCCGTACGGTCAGCGCGTCGGTGTAGGTGACGTCGGGCCGCCGGTAGTCGGCGGGCCAGCGCAGGCGGGTGTTCTGGAACTGCCGCTGGTTGATCACCGTGTTGTAACCATTTGTCAGCAGGTAGCGGTCGAACCGATCGACCACCGCCTGATGGGCGTAAACCGTGGCCCGAGGGCCCGACTCCTCGAACGGTCCCGTGCCGAAGACGTGGTCGATGTGCCCGTGGGAGTAGAACGCGGTGGTCAGCGACGCCCGGGACCAGCGGCGGACGTCCTCGTGCAGGCGGGCGGCGGCCCACGGCCCGCCGGTGTCGAAGAGCAGCAGCTCGCCCTCGGTCTCGAAGGCGATCGCGTTGCCGAACCCGGCCCACCAGCCCACGCCTTCCGTCACGGTCTGGACGCCCTTGCCCTCCATGCCGGTGTCCACGATGCTGTCGTCAGACTCGCCGCGCCACACCCGGTCCGCGTACTCGATAATCATGTGACCCACCCTGCTTCTAGAACGTCGTTCTAGGCAAGGGATCACGGCAAGGTCACGTCTCGATTGCGCCCCCTTGACGCGTGTCGGCGGGCGTTCGTACGTTCGGGCAAACGTTTAGGAAACTTTCCTAACTGAATCCTCTTCGGGAGCCCCCCATGACCCACCCGGGCGAGATCACTCGGCGTCAGCTGCTCCGCCGCATCGGCCTGACCGCGCTCGTGGCCGGGCCCGGCGCGAGCCTGCTGAGCGCCTGCGCGACCAGCGGCGGTGGCGGTGACCAGCCCTCGGCGGCGCCCGCCACGTCGATCGCGGCGTCGGCGGACCCCAAGAACCCCTTCGGCGTCGACGTCAAGAAGCCGCTCGAAGTGGTCATCTTCAGCGGCGGCTACGGCGACTCCTACGCCAAGGACCTGCACGAAGAGCTCTACAAGAAGGCCCACGCCGGCGTCACGGTCAAGCACACCGCCACCCAGCAGATCGGCACCCAGCTCCGGCCGCGCATCGTCGGCAACGACATGCCCGACGTGATCAACAACTCCGGCCCCGAGGCGCTCGACCTGGCCGCGCTGGCCGCCGAGGGCCACCTGGCCGACCTGACCCCGCTCTACGACGCGCCCTCCTTCGACGACCCGTCCAAGAAGGTCCGCGACACGATCACGCCCCTCGTGCTGCAGAACGGCAAGCTCGACGGCAAGGACCTGGTGCTCAACTACACCGTCTCCCACCGGGCGCTGTGGTACAACGCCAAGCTGTTCGCCGCCAAGGGCTGGAGCGTGCCGAAGACCTGGGCCGAGTTCACCGCGCTCGGCGAGACGGCCAAGAAGGAAGGCATCGCGCTCTTCGCCTACCCCGGCAAGAAGGGCCCGTACTACCAGCTCTGGAACGTCCTCTACACGGCCGCCAAGATCGGCGGCAACCAGGTCATCATCGACATCGACAACCTCGTCGACAACGCCTGGAAGAGCGAGGCGGTCAAGCAGGCGGTCACCGCCTGGCTGGACATCCAGCAGAAGTACGGCGACAAGGCGTACCTGGGCCTCGACCACACCCAGACCCAGGTCAAGCAGCTGCAGAACAAGGTGCTGTTCTACCCGTGCGGCTCCTGGCTCGAGAACGAGATGACCAAGGACATCCCGTCCGACTTCGAGTACGCCCTGGCTCCCATCCCCGACGTCACCGCCTCCGACAAGATGCCGTACGGCGCGATCCAGGTCGGCGTGGGCGAGAACTTCGTCGTCGCGGCGAAGGGCAAGAACCCGCAGGGCGGCCTGGAGTACCTGCGGATCATGTTGTCGAAGGAGGGCGCGGCGGGCTTCACCAAGAAGACCAACAACCTCACGGTGGTGACCGGCGCCGCCGACAGCTCCGAGTTCCCGCCCGGCCTGGTCAGCGCCGCCAAGGCGCAGGAGGCGGCCGGCGAGAACATCATCACCGACGCCCGGTTCGAGGGCTGGTACAAGGAGCTGTTCGACTACGGCTGGGAGCAGACCAACGTCCTGATGTCCGGCCGCATCACCCCCGACGAGTTCTGCGAGCGCATGCAGAAGAAGGCCGACGACGTCAAGAAGGACGACTCCGTCACCAAGCAGACACGGAGCGCCTGAGCACATGGAGCGGTTGCGCAAGTACGGATTCGTCATCGGGTTCCTGGCCGTCCCGGTCGCGCTTTACACGGTCTTCGTGATCAGCCCCTATGTGCAGGCTTTCCAGCTCTCGCTGACGAGCTGGAACGGCGTCAGCTCGGTCGTCCGATACGTGGGGCTGGACAATTTCGGCCGGTTGTTCGAGGACGACAATTTCTGGCAGGCCCTGCGCAATCACGGAATTCTCCTGCTGGTGCTGCCGCTCCTGACGATCGTCATCGCATTGTTCCTGTCGTTCCTGCTGAATCTCGGCGGCGGCACCCGCGGCGCAGGAATGCGCGGGGTGTGGGGGTCGAATTTCTACCGGGTGGTGTTCTTCTTCCCCCAGGTTCTCGCCGTGGCCGTGGTCGGCGTGCTGTTCCAGGCCATCTACCGTCCCGACGAGGACGGTGTGATCAACGGCACGCTGGCCAGGCTCGGGCTGTCCGAGCCGATCGGCTGGCTCACCGAGCCGGGACTCGCGCTCTGGTCGATCATCGCGGTGATGGTCTGGCAGGCGGTCGGCTTCTACGTGGTGCTGTTCTCCGCGGGCATGGCCGCCATTCCCAAGGACTACTTCGAGGCCGCCTCGATCGACGGGGCCGGCCGCGTGCGACTGTTCTTCTCCATCACGCTGCCGCTGCTACGCGACACCCTCCAGGTCGGCTGGATCTACCTGGGGATCGCCGCGTTCGACGGCTTCGCGCTGATCCAGGTGCTGGCGGGCGACCGGGGCGAGCCCGACGGGGCCACCACCATCCTGCCCATCACCATCTACAAGACCGCCTTCGACTATCACAAGGTCGGCTACGCCTCGGCGATGGGCGTCGTGTTGTTCTTCCTGACCGTGACGTTCGCCGTGCTGACGCTCCGCACGACCAGGCGTGAAAGGGTTGAGCTCTGATGGCTTCGCGTGGAGCGGGCAGGCCGCGGCCCGGCGTGCTGAGCGGGCTGTCCCATGTCGCCCTGGCCGTCTGGGCCCTGCTGATCATCCTGCCGCTGTTGTGGACGTTCCTGGCCTCGTTCAAGAGCAACACCGAGATCTTCGGCGACCCGCTCCAGCTCCCGGGGGCGCTGCGGCTGGACGCCTGGGGCCGGGCCTGGGACAAGGCGCACGTCGGGCAGTACATGCTCAACACGGTCATCGTCGTGTTCTTCGGCACGGCGGGCACGATGTTGTTCGGCTCGATGGCGGCGTACGTGCTGGCCCGCTACAAGTTCCTCGGCGGCAAGCTGATCTACTACTACTTCGTCGCCGGGCTCGCCTTCCCCATCTTCCTGGCGCTCGGGCCGCTGTTCTTCGTGGTCAAGCAGTTCGGGCTGCTCGACTCGCACATCGGCCTGATCATCGTCTACATCGCGTACTCGCTGCCCTTCACGATCTTCTTCCTGGCCGCGTTCTTCCGCACCCTGCCCGAGGCGGTCGCCGAGGCGGCGCTGATCGACGGCGCCTCGCACACCAGGACGTTCTTCCAGATCATGGTGCCGATGGCCAAGCCCGGCCTGGTCAGCATCACGATCTTCAACGTGCTGGGGCAGTGGAACCAGTACCTGCTGCCCCTGGCGCTCATGGGCGGCGCGCCGGACAAGTGGCCGCTCACGCTCGGCATCGCCAGGATCTCCACCAGGGCCGGCTACGAGGCGGACTGGCCGGGCCTGTTCGCCGCGCTGAGCATGACGATCCTGCCGGTGATGGTGGTCTACATCATCTTCCAGCGGCAGATCCAGTCCGGGCTCAGCTCGGGCGCGCTGAAGTGAGTTTCGCCGAACACGGCGTGTAGCCGTACGGCTACTCGTTAGAGTGAGGGGCCTTCCGTCAGCACACCCGGAGGGTCCCTCATGCGCGTGCCCGCACTCCTGCTCGTCCTGTTCACGGCCGCCGCCTGCGCCGGGCCGCCGGCGCCGCTGCAGGAGGTCACCAAGCCCAGCCCGCCGGGCGTGCCGGAGCTGAGCGGCGGCGGCGAGTTCACCTCCGGCGACACCGCGGCGATCGCCTACGACCGCCGCTTGGCCCCTGAGGGCGCGCAGGCCAGCCTCACGGCCGAGTCCACCGGCGGCGAGACCCGTACCTCGCTGGTCGTGGAGGGCTTCCTGCCGCGCCACCACTACGGCGCCCACCTGCACACCGCGCCCTGCGGCGCCGACCCCGACGACGCGGGCGGCCACTACCAGCACAACCCCGGCCACGCCGACCCGGCCAGCGAGATCTGGCTCGACGTCACCACCGACGGGTCGGGCGCGGGGCGTTCGACGGCCCGCCATCCCTGGAGCCTCGACCCCGCCGCCCTGCCGAAGTCGCTGGTCATCCACGCCAGGGCCACGAAGAAGAGCGGCGCCCACGCGGGCGAGGCGGGCCCTCGGGTGGCCTGCCTGACGCTGCACTAGCCGAAAGGCGTGCATAATTACACAATTACATATTGTGGAGGTCCCGCGTTGACTAGCCGCCAGTGGCAGCCGCCCCGTTTACGGTTGTTCGAGCAGGTGCACCGCCGGGCCACCTGGCTGGAGCTACTCTACGACCTCGTCTTCGTCGTCGCGGTCGCCGAGCTGGCCGACGTGCTCGCCGGCGGGGCCGACGCCGGCCGCGTCCTGACCTTCGTCGGCCTGTTCGTGCCGGTCTGGTGGTCGTGGGCGGGTTACGTCTTCTACGCCAACCGGTTCGACACCGACGACGTCAGCCACCGCCTGCTCGCGCTGCCGCAGATCCTCGCGGTGGCCACGATGGCGGCCAGCGTCAGCGACATCGAGCAACGCTCGGCCCTGTTCGCGATCTCCTACGCCGCGGCCCGGATCCTGCTGGTCGTCGCCTACCTCAGAGCCGGCCGGCACGTCCCGGAGGCCAGGCCGCTCACCGTGCGGTACGCGGCCGGGTTCAGCGTCGCCGCGGTCATCTGGGTGGCCTCCCTCGCCGTCGAACCGCCGCAGCGGTACGCCCTGTGGGCCGTGGCGCTGGTGATCGACCTGGCCACCCCGCTGCTCAGCCGCGGCCACCAGAGCCGGCTGCCGCCGCAGAGCGAGCACCTGCCGGAGCGGTTCGGGCTGTTCGTCGTGATCGTGCTCGGCGAGGTGGTCGCCGCCGTGGTCACCGGCCTCAAGGGGCACGACGTCACGCCGTCCGTGCTGCTGGTCGCGCTGGCCGGGGTGGCCATCGCGATGGCCTTCTGGTGGTTGTACTTCGACCACGTCGACGAGTCCGTCGTGCTGCGCACCAAGCTGGCCGGGCAGGTGTGGGTGTACTCGCACCTGCCGCTGTCGATGGGCCTGGTGGCGTTCGGCATCGGGATCGAGCACGCGATCATGCACCCGTCGGGGGCGAGCTGGGCCGTCGGGGTGCCGGCCGCCGTGGTCTTCGCCGTGCTCGGCCTTCAGCACCTGTGCTCGTCCGACCGCCGGGCGGGGGCCGTCCGGCTGGCCGCCGCCGTGCTCGCCCTCGCCTCCGCCGCGCTGCCCGTCGCGGCGGCGCTCCCCCTCCTGCTGTTGTACGGCGCCGCGCAGGTGGGTTACGACCTGCTGCGCCCCTCCCCGGAAGGCACACCGTGACCCAGAAAGTGACCCAGGACGTGTTCGACCGCCAGCTCGCCGCCATCGCCGACGGCGACCTGGCCGCGCTGCTGGCCCAGTACCACGACGAGGCGGTGGTCGTCCGGTTCGACCGGGCGGCCAGGGGCGCCGCCGAGATCCGCGAGCTGTTCACCGCCTACCTGGCGGCCGGCCCGCGGGTGGAGGAGATCACGTCGCTGCGCGTCGAGGACGACGTGATCTTCTACAACGCGGTCATGACCGTGGGCGGGAACCGGGTCACCACGTTCGGGACGCTGGTCGTCAAGGACGGCAGGATCTGGCGCCAGACCGCCGCCGCCCTGCCGCTCACCTGATCGCCGAGGCCATCGGCCGGCACGTCGCCGCGGAGCCTGGCCTCGTGGTAGGCCCTGACCACCTCGCGGGCGCCCGTCATCGGCCCTCCAGGTGTGCCGCGAGCCGCTGCTGGTTGTCGGCCAGCCGCAGGCACAGGTGCCGCAGCGCGGTCAGGTCCGCGGCCGAGAAGCCCTGGAACATCGCCCGCATCGCCATCTGCGACGGCGTGCGGAACGCCTCGATCCACGCCCGGCCCTCGTCGGTGATCACGGCCAGCACCGAGCGCCGGTCGCGGCTGTCCTGGACCCGCCGCGCCAGGCCGTCGCGTTCCAGGGTGTCCACCAGGCCGGTCACGTTGCGCGAGCTGACCCCGGCGGCCTGGGCCAGGTCGCCGATGCTGATGCCGGCGCCCGCGCCCGCCGCGCCGAGGCGCAGCAGGACGTCCATCGCGCCGGAGCTGAGCCCGCGTCCCTCGCTGCCGTGCGCGCGCATGCGCTCGATCGCCTGGTACGCCGTCCGCACGGCGGCCGCCGCCTCGAAGGCCGCGGTGTCGCCGCCGCCGGCGAACTCGCTCATGGCCGCCCTGGCCCGCGGGTCGAAGAGGGAGCCGTCCGGCTCCTGGTCAAATTTATGTACGTCCTTCACAATGAATGTCTACCAGAAAACCTGAAGGCCCGCGCGAGATACGCACGGGCCTTCAGGGCGGGACGGTCAGGAGTGGGCGTGCTCGGCCGGGATCGTGCCGAGGCGGCCCGCCTGGAAGTCCTCGAACGCCTGGACCAGCTCGGCGCGGGTGTTCATGACGAACGGGCCGTGGTGGGCCACCGGCTCGCCGATCGGCTCGCCGCCCAGCACGATCACGTCGAGCGTGTCCTTGGCCTCGATCGTGATGGTCTCGCCCAGGGTGGTCAGGCCCGGCCGGTTGCCGAAGCCGTCGAAGACCGCGAGCTGCCCGCCGTGCAGCGGACGCCGCTCGGCGCCGACCGTGCCGCGGCCGGAGAGGGCGTACGCCAGGGCGTTGTAGTCCTTGCGCCAGGGCAGGGTCAGCCGCGCGCCCGGGGTGATGGTGGCGTGCAGCAGCGTGATCGGCGTCTGCGTGCTGCCCGGACCGCTGTTCCCGGCCAGCTCGCCGGCGATCAGCCGGACCAGCGCGCCGCCGTCGTGGCTGCTCAGCAGCGCGACGCTGGACCGCCCGATGTCCTGGTACTTCGGCGCGATCATCTTCTTGGCGCCCGGCAGGTTGACCCAGAGCTGGATGCCGTGGAACAGCCCGCCCTTCTGCACCAGCCACTCCGGCGGCGCCTCCTTGTGCAGGATGCCGGAGGCGGCCGTCATCCACTGGGTGTCGCCGTTGCTGATCGTGCCGCCGCCGCCGTTGGAGTCGAGGTGCTCCATGACGCCGTCGATCATGTACGTGACGGTCTCGAAGCCGCGGTGCGGGTGCCAGGGGGTGCCCTTGGGCTCGCCGGCGGCGTAGTCGATCTCGCCCATCTGGTCCATCATCACGAACGGGTCGAGGTATTCGAGCTTGATCGCCGCCAGGGCGCGGCGGACGGGGAAGCCCTCGCCCTCGAACCCGCTGGGCGCGGTCTCGACGGCGAGCACCTTCCGCTGGGGCACTCCCGCCACGGGCGCGGGCACGCGGGGGAGGGTGAGCGGGTTCTCAACGGTTACGGCGGGCATGTCGCGCTCCTTCCAGCGGGATCTGCCCCATGCAACCAAGTTGAGATTTCAACTATTCCGCCGCGTCACGGGATGCGGGACATCATCCGTTCCATGCCGTTGATCCAATTGTCGCGCAGCGCCTGGACGGCCTTGGCCGGCTCGTCGGCCAGCAGGAACTCGGCGATGCGGCGGTGCTCGGCGGCCTCGCGCTCCAGGGGAGCGTCGTCGCCGGCGATCAGGTGCGCGTAGCGGCGCATGCCGGCCTTGACGCTGGTGATGAGGTCGAGCAGGCGCTCGTTGCGGCAGCCGCTCAGCAGCAGGTCGTGCCACTCGTCGTCGTGGCGCTCGATGACCTGCTGCTCGGCCACGTTGTCGGGGAAGTCCTGGGCCAGCTTGAGCAGGTCGGGGGCGATCGAGCGCAGGTGGGCCGGGTCGGAGCAGTCGAGGGCCAGCGACTCCAGGGCGGCCACGATCTCGCACAGCTCGCGGAACTCGCGCCGGCTGACCGGCGCGAAGCGGAAGCCGCGGCCCTGGTTGCTCTCCAGCACGCCCTCGCCCGCCAGGGTGATCAGCGCCTCGCGCAGGGGAGTGCGGCTGACGCCCAGGTCGGCGGCGAGGGAGGCCTCGTTGATGTCGGTGCCGGCGGCGAAGTCGCCTCGGTCGAGCCGGCTCAGCAGCTCTTCCCTGATCTGCTCACGCAACGGTCGCCGCTCGATCGGCATGGGGGACTCCCTCTCGTTCAGGACAACCGAATCTTAACCCTTGACGTGATGCAAAATACTGCACTATGAATTCGGCATACAAAATATTACATTGCATGATCGAGGAGTTCGAGTGGGGCTGACCCGGATACCGGGGCTGCTGTTCGGCGGGGACTACAACCCCGAGCAGTGGCCGGAGGAGGTGTGGGCCGAGGACGCGCGGCTCATGGCCGAGGCCGGGGTCAACATGGCGACCGTCGCGGTGTTCTCCTGGTCGCGCCTGGAGCCCGAGCGCGGGGTCTACGACTTCGGCTGGCTCGACCGGGTCATCGACCTGCTGCACGAGCACGGCATCGCCGCCGACCTGGCCACCGCGACCGCGACGCCGCCGCCGTGGCTGGTGCGCGAGCACCCCGAGATGATGCCGGTCAACGCCGACGGCGTGCGGCTGGAGTTCGGCTCCAGGCAGGGCTACTGCCCGAGCTCGCCGGTCTACCGCGAGCACGCCGTACGGATGGCCACCGCGATGGCCGAGCGCTACGGCGACCACCCGGCGCTGGCCATGTGGCACATCGGCAACGAGTACGCCGACCACACGCTGGAGTGCTTCTGCCCCGAGTCCGCCGCCCACTTCCGCCGCTGGCTGGAAGAGCGGTACACGACCGTCGGCGGCCTCAACGCCGCCTGGGGCACCTCCTGCTGGGGCCAGCACTACACGTCCTTCGGCCAGGTCGAGCCGCCCAGGACGGCCCCGGGCCCGGTCAACCCCGCCCAGCTGCTCGACTGGCGGCGGTTCTGCAGCGACGCCCTCCTGGAGCTGTTCCTGGCCGAGAAGGCCGCGCTGCGCGCGATCACGCCGGACGTGCCGGTCACCACGAACTTCATGAGCATCCTGCACGGCCTCGACTACTGGAAGTGGGCCGCGGCCGAGGACCTGGTGAGCGACGACGCCTACCCCGACCCGGCCGACCCGACCTCGCACGTGCAGGTGGCGCTCAGCTACGACCTCATGCGCTCGCTGCGGCAGAAGCCGTGGCTGCTGCTGGAGTCCGCGCCGTCCGCGGTGTCCTGGCGCGAGGTGAACGTCCCCAAGCCGCCCGGCATGATGCGCCTGCACAGCCTCCAGGCGCTCGCCCACGGCTCCGACGGCGTGATGTTCTTCCAGTGGCGGCAGGCCAAGTACGGCCCCGAGAAGTTCCACTCGGCGATGTTGCCGCACGGCGGGACGCGTACCCGCGGCTGGCGGGACACCCTGGCGCTCGGCGCCGACCTGCGGCGGTTGTCGGAGGTCGCGGGCAGTGAGACCCGCGCCCAGGTCGCGCTGGTGCTCGACTGGCCGAGCTGGTGGGCCCTGGAGGCGCCGGAGTCCATGCCGTCCAACCGGCTCAGGCTCAAGGAGCTGCTGCTGGCCTGGTACGCCCCGCTGCACGCCAGGGGCATCGCGGTCGACCTCGTGCCGCCCGGCCGGGACCTGTCGCCGTACGAGCTGGTCATCGCCCCGAACCTGTACATGTGCACCGCCGAGCAGGCCAAGGCGCTGGAGGCCTACCAGGGCAGGCTCGTCGTCGGCCCGTTCAGCGGCGTCGTGGACGAGAGCGACCAGGTGCACGAGGGCGGCGCGCCCGGCCCGCTGGCCGGCCTGCTCGGCATCGCCGTGGAGGAGTTCTGGCCGCTCGCCGACGGGGACGTCCAGCGCACCGGCCTGGGCGAGGCCCGCACCTGGGCCGAGTGGATCAGGCTGGAGGGCGCCGAGCCCGTCGCCCTGTTCGAGGGCGGCGACCTGGACGGCCTGCCCGCAGTCACCCGCAAGGGCACGGCAACCTACGTCGGCTGCCTGCTCGACGACGTGACGCCGGTGCTGGAGCCGCTGCTGGACGGCATCGACCGCATCGACGTGCCGCAGGGCGTGGAGGCCGTCAGGAGGGGCGGCCACCTGTTCCTCCTCAACCACACCACCGCCCCGCAGCCGGTCACGCTCCCGCACCCGGGGACGGACCTGCTCACCGGGGCCGAACTGCGGGGCGGCATCGAGCTGGCCCCGCGCGACGCCGTCGTGCTCAGGATCGAAGGAGACAAGTGACGCACCCGTACATACCCAACGCCGAGCCGGGCGTACGAGCCGAGATGCTCGCGGCGGTCGGCGCGTCGAGCGTCGACGAGTTCTACGCCGACATCCCCGCCGAGCTGCGGCTCGACCGGCCCCTCGACCTGCCGGCGCCGTTCACCGCCGAGCGCGACCTGGTGCGCCACATGAAGGGGCTGTTCGCCCGGACCACCGACACCGAGGAGGCGCTCAGCTTCCTCGGCCACGGCTGCTACCCGCACCACGTGCCCGCCGTCTGCGACGAGGTCAACTCCAGGAGCGAGTTCCTGACCGCGTACGCGGGCGAGCCGTACGAGGACCACGGCCGCTTCCAGGCCCTGTTCGAGTACGTCAGCATGATGGGCGAGCTCCTGGAGATGGACGTCGTCAACGTCCCCACCTACGACGGCTTCCAGGCCTCGGGCACCGCGCTGCGCATGGCCTGCCGCTACACCAAGCGGTCGAAGGTGCTGGTCACCGGGGCGATCGGCGCCGACAAACTGAGCAAGCTGCGTGACTTCCTGGCCCCCGACATCACCATCGAGCTGGCCCCGGTGGCCGAGGACGGGCAGATCGGCGAGGTCGCGCTCGACGACTCCTACGCCGCCCTGTACCTGGAGACCCCGAACGTCTACGGCGTCGTCGAGACCCGTGGCCGGGAGCTGGCCGACCACGCGCACGCCGCCGGCGCGCTGCTGGTCGTCAGCGCCGACCCCATCTCGCTGGGCGTGCTGGCCCCGCCCGCCTCCTACGGCGCCGACATCGTCTGCGGCGACATCCAGTCGCTCGGCATCCACCAGAACTACGGCGGCGGCCACGCCGGCTACATCGCCACCCAGGACCACGAGCCGCTGGTCGCCGAGTTCCCCTCGCGCCTGTTCGGCATCGCCCCGACGAAGGTCCCCGGCGAGTACGGCTTCGGCGACGTCTTCTACGACCGCACCTCCTTCGCCCTGCGCGAAGAGGGCAAGGAGTGGGTGGGCACGGCCGCGGCCCTGTGGGGCATCACGGCCGGGGTCTACCTCGCGCTCATGGGCCCGCAGGGCATGAAGGAGCTCGGCGAGACCGTCCTGGCCCGCACCCGGTACGCGATGGACGCCCTGGGCCGGTCGGTCACCGTCCGGCACGCGGGCTCGGTGCACTTCCGCGAGTTCGCGATCGAGGTGGCCGACTCCGCGTCGCTGCTCGCCGCGCTGCGCGAGCGCGGCATCTACGGCGGCGTCCCGCTGGACGACCGCACGGTGCTGGTCTGCGTGACCGAACGCCACACCATCGACGACATCGACCGGCTCGCGGCAGCCGTACAGGAGGTTGTGCAGGCATGAGCGGGCACGGAGCCGAGTCCTTCGCGGAGCTGCCGGTGGCGCCCAAGCCGCCGCTGCGCCGCTTCCACCAGGCACGCTGGGACGAGCCGATCATCTTCGAGCTGTCCAGCCCCGGCCGCCGCGGCATAGCCGTGCCCGAGCCGGGCGCGCCGAAGGTCGAGCTGCCCGAGGGCGTCGGGCGGGCCACCCCGCCGAAGCTGCCCGAGATGTCGCAGCCGCACGTGGTGCGGCACTACCTGCGGCTGTCGCAGGAGAACCTGGGCGTCGACCTCAACATCGACATCGGCCAGGGCACCTGCACGATGAAGTACAGCCCGAAGGTCAACGACCAGTTCGCCAACGCGATCGCCGAGCTGCACCCGCTGCAGCACGAGGACACCGTGCAGGGCGTGCTGGAGATCTACTGGCGGCTGGAGCGCATGCTGGCCGAGATCTCCGGCATGTCGCGGGTGTCCCTCCAGCCCGGCTCGGGCTCGGCGGCGATCTACGCCAACATCGCCATGATCAGGGCCTACCACGCCGCCCGCGGCGAGGGCCACCGGGACCAGGTCATCACCACGATGTTCTCGCACCCCTCGAACGCGGCCTGCGCCAAGGTCGCCGGGTACGAGGTCATCACCCTCATGCCGGACGCCAACGGCCTGCCCGACATCGAGGCGCTGCGCGCCGCCGTCGGCCCGCGCACGGCCGCCCTGATGATCACCAACCCCGAGGACACCGGCATCTACAACTCCCGGATCAAGGAGTTCGTGGACCTGGTGCACGAGGTCGGCGGCCTGGCCTGCTACGACCAGGCCAACGCCAACGGCATCCTCGGCATCACCAGGGCCCGCGACGCCGGGTTCGACCTGTGCCACTTCAACCTGCACAAGACGTTCTCCACGCCGCACGCCTGCGGCGGCCCGGCGGCCGGCGCCTGCGGCGTCTCGCCGGAGCTGGAGCCGTTCCTGCCCGGCCCGGTCGTCTCCTTCGACGGCGACTCCTACGGCCTGGAGACGCCCGCGCAGAGCGTCGGCAAGATCCGGCCGTTCCTCGGCGTCACTCCGAACATCGTGCGCGCCTACGCCTGGATCATGACCCTGGGCGCGAAGGGGCTGCGCGAGGTGGCCGAGACCGCGGCGCTGAACAACAACTACCTGATGCACAAGGTGCTGCAGATCCCCGGGGCCTCGGCGCCGTGGAACCAGCGCCGGATCGAGCAGGTCCGCTACTCCTGGCAGGAGCTGTCGGAGGAGACGGGGGTGCACTCGGAGGAGATCGGCGTGCGCGCCGCCGACTTCGGCGTCCACTACTGGACCAGCCACCACCCGTACCTGGTGCCGGAGCCGTTCACGCTGGAGCCGACGGAGTCGTACTCGCGGGAGGACCTGGACGAGTACGCGGCGATCCTGGAGCACGTCGCCTCGGAGGCGCGGCGGGATCCGGAGTTCGTCAAGGGAGCGCCGTACAACCAGACGATCCACAAGATCGACCCGACGCCGCTCGACGACCCCAAGCAGTGGGCGCCGACCTGGCGGGCGTACGTGCGCAAGCACCTGGCCGCGGGCGGCTGAGCCATGACGTCCGGAGGGAACGGCGTGATCGGGCTGGTCGTCAACCCGGTCGCCGGGCTGGGCGGGTCCGTGGGGCTCAAGGGCAGCGACGGCGCCGACGTGCAGCGCGCGGCCCTGGCCAAGGGCGCCGAGCCCAAGGCCGGGCGGCGGGCCGCGCAGGCCGTCGCCACGCTGCTGGCCCGCCGTCCCGGGGCCCGGCTGGTGACCGTGGCGGGGGCGATGGGCGAGGACAGCGCCCGCGCCGCCGCGGTCCCGTACGAGCTGGCGCCCTCCGGCGTCCAGGGCAACGACGTGAGCACGGCCACGACCACGGCCGCGGACACCCGGGCGGCCGTCGCCGCGCTCGCCGGCGTGGACCTGCTGCTGTTCGCCGGCGGCGACGGCACGGCCCGCGACGTGCTCGACGCCGTGCGGGAGCTGGGCGGCCAGGCGCCGCCGGTGCTCGGGATCCCGGCCGGGGTCAAGGTGTACTCGGGATGCTTCGCGCTCAGCCCGGCCACCGCCGGGTTCGTGGCCGCCGACTTCCTGGCCCGGCCGGACAGCGTCGAGGCCGAGGTGGTGGACCTGGACGAGGAGCGCTACCGCCGCGGGCTCGTCAGCCCCCGGCTCTACGGTAGCCTGCGCGTCCCGGCAGGTCGCGCGGCCCTGTCGGGACGCAAGGCGGGCTCCTCGGACGCGGTTCCGGCCACGGTCGAGGGCATCGCCCGGGAGGTCGCGGCCCGGCTGCGGCCGGGGGCGCGCTACGTGCTCGGTCCCGGCGCCACCACGGCGGCCGTGGGCAGGGAGCTCGGGCTCGCCACCACGCTGCTCGGCGTGGACGTGGTCGAGGCCCGCGCGGGCGGTGGCGCCGACCTGGTGGCCGCCGACGTGACCGAGGGGGAGCTGTTCGAGCTGGTACGCGGCCGGGAGACGGTCATCGTGCTGTCGGTGATCGGCGGCCAGGGCTTCGTGCTCGGCCGCGGCAACCAGCAGGTCTCGCCGCGGGTGCTGGACGAGGTGCTCGGCGGCGTCCCCGGTGACGGCGACCGGCTGGTCGTGCTGGCCACCCAGCAGAAGCTGGCCGGGCTCGGCGGACGGCCGCTGCTGGCCGACAGCGGGGACCAGGAACTGGACCGGAAGCTGTCCGGGCACGTACGGGTGATCACCGGATACCGCGAAAGCACGATTTATCGCATTTGTGCGGCAAGTGAGGAGTTCTACGGATGAACAGGCTCGATGGCAAGGTCGCGATCGTCACCGGCGGTGCCTCCGGCATCGGCCGGGCGACGGCGTTGCTCTTCGCCGAGGCGGGCGCCCAGGTCGTCGTCGCCGACATCGACGGCGCCGGGGCCGAGGCGACGGCCAAAGAGATCACGCGGACGGGTGCGGCCGCGGTGGCCGTCCAGGGGGACGTGTCCGCGGAGGAGGACTGCCGGCGCATCACCCGCACGGCCGTGGACACCTACGGCGGCCTGCACGTCCTGTTCAACAACGCGGGCATCATCCGCCGCACCACCGCGCTCGACCTCGACGCCGACGAGTGGGACCGGGTGATGGCGGTCAACGTGCGCTCGGTGTTCCTGATGTGCAAGCACGCCATCCCGCTCATGACCGAGGGCGGCTCGATCGTCAACACGGGCTCCGGCTGGGGCCTCAAGGGCGGTGGGAACGCGATCTCTTACTGCGCCTCCAAGGCGGCCGTCGTCAACATGACCAGGGCGCTGGCGATCGACCACGCCAAGGCCGGGATCCGGGTGAACTCCGTCAACCCCGGCGACACGAACACCCCGATGCTGCGGGACGAGGCCCGTCAGCTCAACGAGGACTGGGCCGCCTTCGAGGCCGACGCCGCCGACCGGCCGATGGGCCGCTCGGGCAGCCCCGAGGAGATCGCCCAGGCCGTCCTCTTCCTGGCGAGCGACGCCGCCAGTTACGTCACCGGTTCCGCTCTCGTCGTCGACGGCGGCGGGCTCGCGTAGCCCCCAACAGCACCACCCCCCCGAAGGAGCCCATCATGAAGCGTGCGCTGGCCGTACTGGGTCTGCTCGCCACCGCCGCCACCGCCTGCAGCGGCGGTGGAGGGAACGTTCCAGGCGTGAGCGGGAACGCCGCCGCAGGGCAGGTCACCATCCGCTGGTCCACGTGGGGATCGGCGGAGGACGTCAAGCTCTACGAGTCCTTCACCAAGGACTTCGAGCAGCGTCACCCCAACATCAAGCTCAAGCTGGAGTCCGTCGCCAAGTACGAGGACTACCACCCCAAACTGCTCGCCCAGCTCACCAGCGGCACGGCCCCCGACGTGTTCTTCGTGGGCGACGACAACATCGGCAAGTTCGTCTCCGCCGGTGTCGTCTCGCCGCTCAACGACCAGCTCGCGGGCCCGGACTCCAAGAGCAAGCCCGAGGACTTCTTCGAGGGCGTGTACGGCGGCGCCAAGAAGGACGGCAAGATCTACGGCGTCCCGAACGACACCAACCCCGAGGTCCTCTGGTACGACAAGAAGGCCCTGAAGGCCGCCGGCATCACCGAGGACCCGGCCGCCCTCAACGCCTCCAAGCAGTGGACCATGGCCAAGTACCTGGACATGAACGCCAAGCTCAAGGCCGCGGGCCTGGGCGGGTCCGTCTACTGGAACTGGTACGGATCCACGTACTCGGTCATCTCCGGCTTCGGCGGCAAGGTCTGGGACGGCGGCAAGTTCGTCGCCACCACCGACCCCAAGTCCCGCAAGGCGCTGGAGACCCTGGCCAAGGGCTACCAGGACAAGACGTTCCTGAGCGCGGACCTGCAGCCCGCGAGCAACAGCGGGAACACCCAGCTCATCAAGCACAAGGTCGGCTTCTACGCCGGCGGCCGCTGGGTGATCGACATCGTCAAGAAGGGCGGTGAGCTGGACAACTACGACATCGTCCCGTTCCCGTCCGAGACCGGCGAGCCGATGCCCGGCGCCGTGGCGGCCTCCTACCTGTCGCTCAACAAGGGCACCAAGCAGCCCAAGGAGGCCTTCACCTTCCTGACGGAGTTCGTCAGCAAGGAGGGCCAGCTCCTGCGGCTCAAGGACGGCGGCGCGGTGCCCTCGATCAAGGGCGCCGAGCAGGTCGTGCTGGCCGGCAACTACCCCGCGCACGCCCAGACCTTCCTCGACGTGCGGGACACCGGCTTCGCGAACTACCCCGAAGAGGTCGCGGTGCCCGGCCTGACCGCCTCGATCAACGAGCACCTGATGAAGGTCTGGCAGGGCAAGCTCGGCTTCGAGCAGGGCATGACCGAGCTGCAGACCCTCGTCGACGGCAAGCTGGGCTAGCGGATGGCCGTGCTCGCCGGGCCGCGCGGCAAGACCGCCGCGCGGCCCGCCAAGAAGCTGCGCGACCGCGACGGCTGGTGGGCCGCGATCTTCCTCGCGCCGCAGGTCGGCGCGCTGGTGGTGTTCCTGGTGATCCCGCTCGGGTTCGCCGTGGTGCTGGCCTTCATGAACTGGGACGGGCTCGGCGAGAAGTCGTGGGCCGGGCTGTCCAACTTCGCCGCCCAGCTCACCGACCCGCTGTTCGGCCGCGCGGTGTGGAACACGGTCAAGCTGGCGCTGCTGACCGTGCCGTTCGGGCTGGCCCTGGCGGTGCTGATCGCGGTGGCCCTGAACAGCATCAAGGGCAGCAACGTCTACCGGGTCGTGTACTTCATGCCGGTCGTCACCAGTTCGGTGGCCGTCGCCCTGATGTGGCAGGTCATCCTGGCCGGCGACGAGAACGGCGTGCTGAACACCTCGTTGCAGCGCTGGTTCGGCGTCAGCGGCCCCGACTGGCTGCTCGACCCGGGCTGGGTCATCGTGGCGATCGCCGTGGTGACGATCTGGTCCTCGCTCGGCCTCAACGTGGTGATCTTCATGGCCGGGCTGCAGACCATCCCGCCGCAGGTCGTCGAGGCCGCCCGGATCGACGGCGCGAGCTCCTTCCGGATCTTCCGGTCGGTCACGCTGCCGCTGCTGTCACCCACGATCTTCTTCTCCACCGTGGTCGCGGTGATCAGCTCGTTCCAGGCGTTCGACCAGATCTACGTGCTGGTGGACCCGAAGGACAACGAGGGCGCGCGCACGATCGTTTACCACATCTTCGATCTCGGCTTCAAGAAGTTCGAGTTCGGGCCGAGCAGCGCGGCCGCCCTGATCCTGCTGGTGCTGACGCTGCTCGTGACGCTGGTCCAGTTCGCCGCGCAGAAGCGCTTCGTCCACTACGACTCGTGAGGCGGTACGCATGAGATCACGGCAGATCGGACTGCACGCCGCGCTCACGGTCGGCGGGCTGCTGATGTTGTTCCCGTTCGTGTGGATGTTGTTCACCTCCGCCAAGGGCGTGCGGCAGATGATCAACGACCCGACCGCCTGGCTGCCCGACCCCTGGACCTGGCAGAACTATCCCGACGCGCTGTCAACCATGCCGTTCGGGCTGGCGTACTGGAACAGCTTCTACATCGCCGCGCTCAACGTGGTGCTCACCCTGCTCACCTCGGCCATGGCCGCCTACGCCTTCGCCCGGATCAGGTTCAGGGGCTCGGGCGTGCTGTTCGTGCTGTTCCTGGCCACGCAGATGGTGCCGTCGCAGGTGACGATCGTGCCGCTCTACCTGATGCTGGCCAAGTTCGGCTGGATCGACTCGCACCTGTCGCTGATCGTCCCGTCGCTGGCGAACCCGTTCGCGGTGTTCCTGCTGCGCCAGTTCATCAGGGCGGTGCCGATCGAGCTGGAGGAGGCGGCCAGGATCGACGGCGCGGGCCGGTGGCGGTGCTTCTGGAGCATCGTCCTGCCCAACATCCGGCCCGGTCTCGGCGCGCTCGGCATCATCGTGTTCCTGGCGTCCTGGAACTCGTTCCTGTTCCCGCTGATCTTCCTGAACACGCCGGAGCTGGCCACCGTCCCGCTGCTGCTCAGCCAGTTCGCCCAGCAGCACGGCGCGACCGACTACGGGCAGATCCTGGCGGCCTCGGCGATCGCCGTGGTGCCGACGCTGATCGCGTTCCTGATCGGGCAGCGGAAGATCATCAACTCGATGGCCGCCTCCGGCCTGGGAGGAAAGTAAGTGCTGGACCTGCGCGAACGTCCCTTCACCGAGCGCGGCTCGCGGCTGCTCGTCATGGCGGCCGACGACGGTTCGCTGCGCGTCGCCGAGGCGCTCTACGAGACCCGGCTCGACGACACGACCGTCCGCGCCGGGCTGCGGTTCTACGCCGGTTCCCGGGAACTGCGCGTACGCCGGGCCCTGCCCCACCGGGTGGAGTTCGACGGTGACGTGACCCTGGCCTTCGCCGACCCCGACACCCTCGTCGCGGTCGGCGAGGGCGCCAGGGCCGTCTGGGACGGCGGCGAGGCCGCCGTGGACGGCTGCCTCACCCTGGCCGGCGAGCGGACCGTCACCGACGGCGCGAAGGTGCTGGCCGAGGCCGCCGAACGCTGGGCCGCCTGGTTCGCCCGGATGCCCGCCGTCCCCGGCGAGCTGCGCGAACGCGCCGAGCAGGCCTGGTGGACGCTGGCCGTCAACCTGGTGCGCATCCAGGGCAGGGAATCCCTCGTCCCCTCCAAGTACGGCTACGTCGGCCTGTGGAACTGGGACTCCTACTTCCACGCCATCGCCCTGCGGCACGCCGACCCCGCCCTGGCCAGGGAGCAGATCCGCATCCTGCTCGACAACCAGCGCCCCGACGGCCTGATCCCGGACGTCGTGCACGACCACGGCGTGCTCGCTGAGACCACCGACCTGCCCCGCTCCGACCTGGCCCGGCTGGCCCAGCACGTCGGCGGCGAGCCGATCCGGCACGTCGTGCCCGTCACCAAGCCGCCGCTGACCGCCTGGGCGGTGTGGAAGATCCACGAGGTGGACCCGGACCCGGGCTTCCTGGCCGAGGTCTACGAGCCGCTGGTCAGGTCGCAGCAGTGGTGGTTCGCCCACTCCGACCCGGACGGCGACGGCCTGGCCGAATACCTGCACCCGTACTCCTCGGGCCTGGACGACAGCCCCATCTGGGACGGCGGCCCGCGCGCCGAGCCCCCGGACCTCAACTCCTACCTGGCCCTCCAGTACGACCGCCTCGGCGACATCGCCGCCGCGCTCGGCAAGGACGCCGGCGAGTGGCGGGCCAGGGCCCAGGCGCTGGTGGACCGCATGGTCGAACGCCGCTGGAACGGCCGCCGCTTCGTCACCAAGGTCGCCGGCGCGGCCGACGCCGACGTGCGCACGCCGCTCGACCTCATGCCGCTGCTCACCGGCCGCCTCCCGGCCGGGATCGCCGACCGGCTGGTCCAGGACCTGACCTCGCCCGCCTTCTGGGGCGAGCGGCCGGTCCCGACGGTGGCCTTCGACGACCCGCGCTTCGACCCCGACGCCATGTGGCGCGGCCCGGTCTGGCTGAACGTCAACTACCTGCTGATCGACGGCCTGCGCCGCTCGGGCCACCCGGACGTCGCCGCCGAGCTCGCCGCCCGCACCCTGGCCATGGTGCGCGACGGCGGCGGCCTGTACGAGTACTGGAACCCCCTCACGGGACGGCGGGCGGGCCGCGCCACGACCGGCTTCGGCTGGTCCTCGGCCCTGTTCGTCGACCTCGCCCACGCCGCCCTCTGAGAGCGCCGGCTACGAGAACTTGACCAGCCCGAACGCCCCCCGCGTCAGCACCAGCAGCTCCTGGGCCACCGGGCCCTGCTGGAAGGGGGTGTCCGGGTTCACGGCCGTCGTGGACACCACGTACGTCCGGCCGGCGGCCGTACGGGCGAGGAAGCTCATGGCCAGCAGGCCAGGCTCCGAGCCGCCCTTGTGCCACACGACGGGCCACTGGTTCCTGTCCAGCCGCAGCCCCGCGTCGGTGATCGACAACACCTCGCCGACGCGGGGGTCCTTCAGCCGGGCCAGGCCGCTGTAGGCGCGGCAGACCTGGGCGGGCGTGGCGAACCACTCCAGCCGGTCCAGCTCGCGCGGCTCGGCCCACGGCCGCACCTTCGACAGCGGCACCTTGTCCACGACCCCGGCCAGGTAGCCGCGACGCGCCGACGTGCCGAGCGACAGGTACCGCTTGGCGTGCCTGGGGTAGTCGGCGCCCTTGAGCACGAACAGCTCCCGGGTCGTCAGGAACGGCACGTTGCGCCGGTCGCCGCCCCACGAGCGCACGACCCGCTCGACCGCCTTGCGACCGGCCTGGTGGATCAGCAGGTCGGTGGCGGTGTTGTCGCTGATGGAGATCATCAGCCGGGCCGCCTCCAGCACCGTCACCTTGCTGTTGTCCGGGCGGTCCTGGAGCTCGCCGCTCGGCAGGCTCTTCAGCTCGGGTTTGATCGTCAGCTCGGTGTCCCAGCCGAACGCGCCGCTCCTGATGCGCTCGGCCACCGCGCCCAGCACGTACAGCTTGAACATCGAGCCGAGCGGGAAGGTCTTCTCGCCGGCCACCGCGTGGACCGGGCGGCAGCGGCCGTCGCCGGTCAGCTCGGCGGCCAGGAAGCCGGCCCGCGGCGCGGCCTGGCGCAGCCGCTGGTCCAGCTCCGACCAACTGGCCGGCGCGACGCCGGTGAACTCGATGTAGTCGACCTTCCCGGCGCCGTCCACCCCGAGCGCGAGGGTGAACGCCTTGCCGGCCGCCGTGACGGTCGCCGACAACGACCGTTCCTGGGCCTGGTCCAGCCGGTCCAGCCGCATGTCCTCGAACCCGGCCAGCGCCTGGTTGAGCTGCGCCGGAGGGATCTGGGCGAGGAAGCCCGGCGCGAAGTGCCCGGCCAGCTCGGCCTCGCCGACCGGCAGCCGGGTGACCGCCTCCAGCAGCCAGCGGAGCTGCCGGCCGACGGGGGTGTCGGGGATCTCGGCCGCGGCGCTCGCCGTCGGGGAGGCAGCGGGGGAAGCCGTGACGGTGGCCAGGGCGGGCACGGGCTGCGTCGCGCAGGCCGTGACCGCCGCGGCCATGACGGCCGTGGCCAGTGCGGGGAACCTGTAGTGAGACATGTGCCCAGCCAACAGCCGCGGGCGGGCCCGCGCCCACCATACGGGCCGCCGTTCCGGCAGGTGGGGCTGTCCGTACGGAATGTGCGGTTAACCTCATAGACGCCCTTTCGGTTCCCCTTGACGATGGTGGTCCATGAGTTCCAGGCTGCTCGCCGGGTCGCTGGCGACCATCGGGTCCGGGAGCGTCCTGGCCGGCGCGCTGCTGGAGTCCGGGCTGCCCGTGCCGCCCCAGGAGTGGGCCTTCGCCGTCCTCGGCGTCGTGCTGCCCGGGCTGGGCTGGCTGCTCACCGTCCGCCGCCCCGACCTGCGGTACGGCTGGCTGTTCCTGGCCGCCGGAGCGTGCCTCGGCCTCGGCGCGCTCGGCACGGGCGTGGCGATCAGGTTCCACCACACCGGGCCGGTCGTCGTCTGGCTGTCCGCGCTCTTCGCCGTCTTCTACGGCCTGACCTGGGTCTTCGTCCCGCTGCTCTTCCCCGACGGCCGCCTGCCGTCCCGCCGCTGGCGGCCCGTGGCGTGGGTCGGCGGGATCGCGATCGCCATGCACACGGTGGGGCTCGGGCTGTTCGGCGGGAACCTGGCCCGGCCGCGCGAGCTGACGGCCGGATCGATCTGGGCGGCCGCGGCTGGCGGGCTGGGCCAGTTCCTCGTCTTCCTGACGGCCGTCGTCGTCCTCGCCGGGCTCGTGGTCCACTGGTGGCGCAGCCAGCCGCCCGAGCGCGGTCAGTACGCCTGGATGGTCGCCGGCACCGCCGTCCAGCTCTTCGCGGGCGTGCTGCTGCTGTTCCTGATGGACGCGCAATTGTGGGGCGCCGCGCTGGTCGGCCTGCTCGCGGTGATGACGGCGCTGCCGGTCGCCGTCCTGGTGGGGATCGTGCGGCACCGGCTGCTCGACATCCGGTTCGGGCTGCGGGGCTCCCGCCTGCACCTGATCTTCGACCTGCGGCCCACCGTGGACGAGGTGCTGTCCGGCCTCGGCACCGCGCTGGCGGCCACGCCCGAGCCGGTCGAGCAGCTCGGCAGGCTCGCCGCCGCCGTCCGCGACGGGCTGGAGGCCAGGTGGGCGGCCGTGACGCTGGCCGACGGCACCCGGGTGGCCGCGGGCGAGGAGGAAGGCGGGACGGCGCTGTCCGTGCCGGTGCGCGGCGGCCTCGGCCGCATCGAGCTCGGCCCGCGCCGAGCCGGCCGGTACGACCGGGAGGACCGGCGCTTCCTGGAGGCCCTGGCCGTGCCCGCCGGGCTGGCCGTCCAGAGCGCCGGGCTGGTCGCCCGCCTGGTCAACGCCCAGGAGGCCGAGCGGCGGCGGATCGAGCGCAACATCCACGACGGCGTGCAGCAGCAGCTCGTCGCGCTCATCGCCGGGCTGGAGCTGGCCCGCGTCACCGGCGCCGGCCCCGACGCGCTGGCCCGCCTGCGCGAGCAGGCCCGCCAGACGCTCGCCGACCTGCGCGAGCTGGCCGCCGGCATCCACCCGTCGGCCCTCAGCCAGGGCGGCCTGGTGGAGGCCGTCGAGGAACGCTGCTCCGGGCTGCCCGTGCCCACGACCGTCACCGCCGACCCCGGGCTGCGGGCCCGGCGGTTCGCCGACGAGGTCGAGGGCGCGATGTACTTCACCGTCAGCGAGGCCGTCGCCAACGCGCTCAAGCACGCCGCCGCCGTCCGGATCGAGGTACGACTGACCCTGGCGGCGGGCCGCGTACGGGCCACCGTGGCCGACGACGGCAGGGGCTTCGACCCGGCCACCGCCGCCCGCCGCGGCCTGGCCACGCTCGCCGACCGCCTGGACGCGCTGGGCGGCGGCATGGAACTCGACAGCGAGCCCGGAAAGGGGACACGCATGCACGCCTGGGTGCCGGCCGATGCCTGAGCCCGTCCGCACGGTCGTCGCCGACGACCACTACCTGGTGCGCGAGGGCACCCGGCAGCTGCTGGAACTGTCCGGCGAGGTGACCGTCGTCGGCGCGGTCGGCGACGCCGACGAGCTGCTGGACGCCGTGCGCAGGCTGGAGCCGCAGGTCGTCGTCACCGACATCCGCATGCCCGGCGGCGAGTGGCGGCCGGGCTTCGAGGGCATCGACGCGGCCCACCGCATCAGGGCCGGCCACCCCGGCACCGGCGTGGTGGTGTTGTCGCAGTTCTCCGACGCCCTGTTCGCCTTCGAGCTGTTCAAGCACGGGACGGCCGGGTTCGCCTACCTGCTGAAGGACCGCGTGGGCGACCTCGACGAGCTGCTCGGCGCGATCCGGGCGGTCGCCGCGGGCGGCTCGGTCATCGACCCCAAGGTGGTCGAGGGCCTGCTGGCCAGGCGCGAGGTCCGCGGGCAGGGGGAGTCGCTGACCCCGAGGGAGCGGGACGTGCTGCGCGAGATGGCCCACGGCCGCTCCAACGCCGGCATCGCCCGCGCCCTGCACCTGTCGATCTCCTCGGTGGAGAAGAACGTGAACGCCATCTTCACCAAGCTGGGGCTGGAGAACAGCGGCGACGTGCACCGGAGGGTGGCCGCCGTGCTGGCCTACCTGGGGCCGTCCGGCCGCTGACCCCGCTGTCTGGGCGCTGACCCCGCCGTCCGGGCGCCGGCTCAGCCGAAGACGGCCGGGGGCGGGACCGGGGCGAGCACGGCGTCGCCGTCCTTGATGGGGTAGGCGCCGCCGATGAAGTTCTGCAGCGTCTCCCCGTGCACGCAGCGCGCCTGGGTGAGGCCGCCGGCCGCGCGCCGGGACAGCAGGTCGAGCGGCAGTTCCGTGCGCGAGGCCGCGACGATCAGGTTGCCGAACCGGCGGCCCCGCATGATCCCCGGCTCGGCCAGCAGCGCCACGTGCCGGAACGCGTCGCACACCGTGGCCAGCAGCCGCTTGGCGAACGCCAGGCCCTTGCCGTCGGCCATGTTGATCAGCAGCGTGCCGTCGGGGCGCAGCACGCGGGCCAGGTCGCCCATGTACTCGGCGGTGGCCAGTTCCACCGGCATCGTGGCGCCGGTGAACGCGTCGAGCACGACCAGGTCGGCCGAGTCGTCCCACACCTTGGCCGTGCCCTCGCGGCCGCCGGCCACGATGACCTTCAGCCGGGGGACCGAGCGCAGGTCGAGCTGCTCGCGGACCAGGTTGACCAGCAGGCCGTCGGGCTCGATCACGATGTGCCGGGAGCCGGGGCGGGTGGCCGCGACGTACCGCGGGATCGTGCACGCGCCGCCCCCGATGTGGACGCAGCTCAGCGGCCCCTCCGGCAGGAGGTCGATGACGTCGGCCATGAGCCTGACGTACTCGAAATCCAGAAATGTCGGGTCTTGTAGGTCAACGTACGACTGAGGTACGCCATCCTTGGACAGCACCCAGCCGTCCTGCCTGTCCAGGTCCCGGAGAAGCTCGACCTCGCCGAACGTCACCGGATAACGGCCAGGCATCGGTTCCCGCTGTCCACGTGCCACGCTGATCCCTCCCTGGGAGAACCGTATGCGACGCAAGAGGTTGATTGTGCTCGTCATCGCGGTTGTCGCGGTATTGGCGGCGGGCGCCTTCGCCGTTCTGGCCGCCGGGCACGTCAAGGGCAGTGCCGCCAAGACCGCCGCCGCGTACTTCGACGCCTGGCGGAAGGGCGACGTCGCGGGCATGGCGCTGCTGGTCGACCGGCCGCCGGCCGACTTCTTCGACCGGCACCGCCAGCTGTCGGAGAACCTGCACGTCGAGTCGATCCGGCTCACGCCGGGGCCGGTGCGCGGCACGGGGGAGGAGTCGGCCGAGGTGCGCTTCGCGGGCGTGCGGGAGCTGACGGACCTCGGGCCGTGGCCGTTCGACAGCACGCTGCGGCTGGGCGTGCGCGACCGGGCCTGGCGGGTGCTGTGGACGCCCGAGACGCTGCACCCGCTGCTCAAGGACGGCGGCACGCTGGAGGTGGAGGAGGTCGATGCCCCGGCGGCCGAGCTGGTCACCAGCGAGGGCGCCAAGATCCCCAACGACAGCTACGCCGACGCCTACCTCGACCCGCTCAAGCCCGAGTTCGCCAAGGCCAACCACGGGCTGGAGCTGGTGTCGCGGGCGCCGGGACGGCCTGACAAGGTGCTGCTGACCCGCCTGCCGAAGGCGAACGTCGAGCGCACCACTCTGTCGCAGCCGGTCCAGGCCGCCGCCGCGCGGGCCCTGGACGGCGTGGCGAACTCCTCGATCGTGGTGCTCAGGCCGAGCACGGGCGAGATCCTGGCCCTGGCCGACCGGCTGGAGGACAACTTCAGCGCGGTGCGCGACGCCTTCCCGCCCGGCTCCACGTTCAAGACGATCGTCGCCGCCGCGCTGCTGGAGAAGGGGGTCGCCACGGGCGACGAGATGGGCTGCCCGGCCTCGTACGCACCGGACTTCTCGGCGGCGATCAGCAACGACGGCGACGTGGACCGGGGGACCGTGACCTTCGCCGACGCCTACGCCTACTCCTGCAACACCACGTTCGTCGAGCAGGCCACCACCCGGCTGTCGCTGGAGGACCTGCGCCGGACCGCCGCCCGCTGGGGCTTCGACCGGCCGATGGCGACCGGCGTGGGCGGCCGGTGCGGCACGATGCAGCAGACCGAGGGCACGGACATGTTCTCCCTGGACGTCATCGGCCAGGGCACGGTGGTGGCCACCCCGCTGTGCATGGCCGCCGTGGCCGCCGCCGTGCAGAGCGGCACGTGGCGCTCGCCCCGCCTGCTGTCGGAGGACGACGTGCGCCGCGTGGACGGCGAGCCGTTCCCCGACGTCAAGCTGGACGAGGGCGTGGTCGGGGCGTTGCGGGAGATGATGGCCGCCGTCGTGGACCACGGGACGGCGAGCCAGGCCGGCCTGCCGGAGGGCGTGGCGGGCAAGACGGGCACCGCCGAGGTGCAGGACCAGACCTCGCACGGCTGGTTCATCGGCTACCGGGGCGACCTGGCCTTCTGCGTGTTCGTCAGGAACGGCGGATCGGGCCGCTCGGCGGCGGTGCCGATCGCCGTGCGCTTCCTGAACGGCCTGTGACGGCCCGGCCCGCGCGGACGCCTTGTGACCTTTGGCACTTCAGCTCAATCCGTAACCTACGGTACCGTAGGTTACATGACGACCATCACCGTGAAGCCGAGGCTGCGTGGCTGGTTGCACACCGGGGCGCTGCCGGTGACGCTGGTGGCCGGGTTCGTGCTCGTGGCGCTCGGCCCGACCCTGCAGGCCCGGCTGGCGGCCGGCGTCTACGCGATCACCTCGGGGCTGCTGTTCGGCATCTCGGCGACCTACCACCGGGGCACGCTGGGGCCGCGCCTGGCCGAGGTGCTGCGCAGGTTCGACCACGCCAACATCTACCTGATCATCGCGGGCACGTACACGCCGTTCGGGCTGCTCGCCCTCGACGGCGCGGCCAGGGTGGCCGTGCTCTCGGTGGTGTGGGGCGGCGCGCTGGCCGGGGTGCTGTTCCGGGTGTGCTGGATGAACGCGCCGCGCTGGCTCTACACCGTCCTGTACCTGGCGCTGGGCTGGACGGCGATCTTCGTGATGCCGCAGCTGCTCGAAGGGGCCGGGGTGGCCGCCGTCGTGCTGGTGGCCGTGGGCGGGGTCTTCTACTCGGCCGGCGCGATCGTCTACGGGCTGCGCCGTCCGGATCCGTCGCCGCGCTGGTTCGGCTTCCACGAGGTCTTCCACGCCTGCACGATCGCCGCGTACCTGGTGCAGTACATCGCGGTGTCGATCGTGGTCTATTCCCACATGTAGGTCGACATTTGACGCAAAGCTGGTCTGTTTTCGCACCAATCACGGAAAGCAGACCAGTATGCAGGAACTTACGCGTTCGTGGTGGCTGCTGCTCGTCCGCGGCATCGCCGCGATCATCTTCGGTGTGCTGGCGTTGATCTGGCCGGGAATCACTCTGCTGGTGCTGGTGATCTTCTTCGGTGCGTACGCCATCGTCTCCGGCGTCTTCGAGCTCTTCGCCGCCTTCCGGCACGGCGCCCGGTCACGGGCCTGGCTGATCTTCTCCGGCATCGTCGGCATCGTGGCCGGCATCATGGCCTTCGCCTGGCCCGGGATCACCTCGCTCGCGCTGCTCTACCTCATCGCCTTCTGGGCCATCGTCTCCGGAATCTCCGAGATCGTGGCGGGCGTGCGGCTGCGCAAGTCCATCGAGAACGAGTGGATGTTCATCATCGCCGGCATCCTGTCGGTGATCTTCGGTGTGCTGCTCCTCATCTGGCCCGGCGCCGGAATGCTGAGCCTCGTCTGGCTGATCGGCATTTTCGCGATCCTGTATGGAATCGCGATGATTGTGCTGTCACTTCGTTTGAAGAAGTTCACTCGCGGGGCAGGAATACCGTAAATTTTACGGATACGACCGGGTTCCCTGTATGGAACCTCCGGCCTGTCTCACGACATTGGAGAAGGCATGGACGTACACACCCGCCTTGCCCGTCACCTGCTCGTCGATGGCTACCGTCTCGTCCTCGATCTCGAACTCAGCCGTGGCTCCTGGTTGGTGGACGCCCGCAACGGCCGCCGCTACCTGGACTTCTACACCTTCTTCGCGTCCGCCCCGCTCGGTGTGAACCCGCCCTTCGACCCCGACTTCGCCGCCCTGCTCGGCCAGGTCGCCCGGAACAAGCCCGCCAACCCCGACATCTACACCGAGCACCTGGCCGACTTCGTCGACACGTTCGCCCGCGTGCTCGGCGACCCCGAGCTGCCCCACCTGTTCTTCGTCGAGGGCGGCGCCCTGGCCGTGGAGAACGCGCTCAAGACCGCCTTCGACTGGAAGAGCCGGCGCAACGAGGCCGCCGGCCGCCCCCGCGACCTGGGCACCAAGGTCATGCACCTGACCCGCGCCTTCCACGGTCGCAGCGGCTACACGCTGAGCCTGACCAACACCGAGCCGGGCAAGACCGACCGCTTCCCCAAGTTCGACTGGCCGCGCATCGACGTGCCGGCCGTCCACCTCGGCGACGTCGAGGCCGCCGAGGAACGCGCGCTGGCCCAGGCCAGGGCGGCCTTCGAACGTTACCCGCACGACATCGCCTGCTTCATCGCCGAGCCGATCCAGGGCGAGGGCGGCGACAACCACATGCGCGGCGAGTTCCTGCGTGCCATGCAGGCCCTGTGCCACGAGCACGACGCCCTGTTCGTCCTGGACGAGGTCCAGACCGGCGGCGGCACCACCGGCACGCCCTGGGCCTACCAGCAGCTCGGCCTGGCCCCCGACGTGGTGGCCTTCGCCAAGAAGGTGCAGGTCGGCGGGATCATGGCCGGTCGCAGGGTCGACCTGGTGGCCGACAACGTGTTCCAGCTCAGCGGCCGGATCAACTCCACGTGGGGCGGCGGCCTGGTGGACATGGTCCGCAGCCGCGGCATCCTGGAGATCATCGAGCGCGACGGCCTGATCGCCCGGGCCGGCAGGCTCGGCGGCGTCCTGCTCGAACGGCTCACCAAGCTGGAGGCCGAGCACCCCGACACGGTCTCCGGCGTGCGCGGCAGGGGCCTGATGTGCGCCTTCGACCTGCCCGACCAGGCCGCCAGGGACGGCTACGTGACCCGGCTCAGGGAGGAGCACGGCGTGCTGGCGCTGCCCTGCGGGCCCCGGTCCGTCCGGCTGCGCCCGGCGCTGAACATCCCCGAGGCCGACCTCGAACACGGCCTGGCCGCACTGTCGGCCGCGCTCTGAGCACCCGCACCCCTACCCGGTGCTCACTCGGTCGAGGCGATGCTGGTGGCGCTGCGGCGCGGCCCGCCGTAGCGCCAGAAGAAGTTCAGCAGCACGCTGACCCGGTTGCGCCCGCCCAGCAGGTACGCCACGTGCACGAAGATCCAGGCCAGCCAGGCGGGCAGGCCGCGCATGGTCAGCCCGTTGCGCAGCTGGAGCACCGCCTCGGCCTTGCCGACCGTGGCCATGATCCCCGGGTCGCGGTAGGAGAAGCGGCTGACCGGCCGCCCGTGCGCGGCGGCCAGGATCTGCCTGCCCACGTGCTTGCCCATCTGGATGGCCGGCTGGGCGAGCTGGGGCAGCGCGTCCGGCTGCCCGGCCAGGTCGCCGGCCACGAAGATCTCGGGATGGCCGGGCACGGTGAGCGCGTCGGTGAGCGTGATCCGGCCGCCCTTGCCCTGCGGCAGCCCCCAGTCGGTCACCTCCTTGGGCGCGGTCACGCCGAGGGCCCAGACGGTCACGTCGCTCGGCAGGCGCGTCCCGTCCTCCAGGATGACGGCGTCCGGCTCGACGCCCGCCACCGTGGCTCCCAGGCGCATCCGGACGCCTCTCCTGCGCAGCGCCTCGGCCGCCGCGTCCCGCAGTCGCGGCTTGTACGGCGCCAGCACATAGTCGAACCGCTCGACCAGGGTGACGCTCGTCTGGTCGGGCCGGATCTCGGGATGCGTCAGCGGCATTGTGCGGCGGCGCAGCTCGGCCAGCGTGCCCGCGGTCTCCACGCCGGTCGCGCCGCCGCCCACCACCACGACGTGGGCGCTCTCGCGCCGGCCCGCCGCGGTGTCCTCCAGGCAGTGCTGGAGATGCCGTCGCAGGTCGGCGGCGTCGCGCAGCGAGTAGATCGGCAGCGCGTTCTCCTCGGCGCCGGTCACGTGGACCCAGTTGGTGGTGACGCCGGTGGCGATCACCAGGTAGTCGTAGTCGAGGGTGGAGCCGTCCGCGAACTCCACCCGCCGGTCGGACGGGTGCACCTTGCTCAGCGCGGCCCGGTGGGCGCGGACGTTCGGCCACTTGGCGGCGAACGTGCGGATCGGGTAGGAGACGTCGGACGTGCCCATCCCCGCCGTGGCCACCTGGTAGAGCAGCGGCTGGAAGGTCGAGTAGGGGTTCCGGTCCACGAGCGTGACCAGGGCGCCGCCCTTGGCCAGCTCCCGCGTCGCGGCCAGGCCGGCGAAGCCCGCTCCCACGACGACGACGCGCGCTCTCCGCACCATGACCACGTCCCTTCCAGGATTGCGTTCCATGGTCCATATGGCACCCAGAGCATCGGTTAAACCATTTCTGCCACAGACACCACCGGGAAGAGGGGAGATCCGGGGTAGGGCACCGGTATGTCTGAGCAAGTGACCACGATGGAACGCCTGGGCCGCCGGATAGCCGAACGTCGGGAATCGCTGAACCTGAGCCGGCAGGAGCTGGCCGACAGGTCCGGCGTGGCGGTCGGCTACGTCGCCTATCTGGAGGACCAGTCCGGCATCTCGGTGCGCGAGGCCCTGGCCCGCCTGGCCGAGGCGCTGGAGACCACCGTGGAGGGCCTGCTCGGGGAGGTGGCCGAGCCCGCCGGCGCGGGGCCCGCCGCGGCGCACCCCACGCTGGTGCCGCTGGCGGAGGAGGAGTGCCTGCGGCTGCTGCGGCCCGGAGGAGTGGGCCGCATCGCCTTCGAGGGCCGCTACGGCCTGACCGTGCTGCCGGTGAACTTCCGGATGTCGGAGGGGGCGATCGTGTTCCGCACCGCGGCGGGCGGCAGCACCGACGAGGACCTGAGCACGGGGGTGGAGGACGTCGAGTACGAGGTCGCGTTCGAGGTCGATCGCATCGAGGAGCTGACGCGGGGCGGCTGGAGCGTGCTCGTCCACGGCTCGCTGCACCACGTCACGGACGAGGACGAGCGGGCCGAGGCGGAGAGCACGGGCGTCGAGCCGTGGGCCGGCGGGCGGCGCCAGCACTACCTGAAGATCCGGCCCACCCGCCTGACCGGCCGCCGGATCACGACCGGCTGAACCGCCGCCGGGTCAGGAGCCGTCCTTCCTGAGCGACAACCACAGTCCGATGGCCGTGACCCGGGAGTCGACGCCGAGCTTGGCGTAGATCCGGTTGACGTGGTTCTTCACGGTCTTCTCGCTGAGGAACAGGCACTGGGCGATCTGGCCGTTGGACCGGCCCGCGGCGATCAGATCCATGACCTCGGCCTCACGTTTGCTCAAGGACGTGATCACGCTGTCGAACGCTGCGTCGTCGACTCTCATCCGGCCTCCGGGGGCGCGCAGACGGTCTGATCGCCGTTGGCCCCCGTGCTTCCGGCGTTAGCGGTAGACAGCGAGCATAACTCGCATTGTCCTGATTTGGGGGCGTTGTCGGGAGAAAACGACAACAGCCGGTCCCGAGGGACCGGCTGTGCGCTTGGGGTGAGTGAAGGGACTTGAACCCTCGACATCCAGGACCACAACCTGGCGCTCTGCCAACTGAGCTACACCCACCATGGCCGCCCGCTCCGTGACGGCACAGGAAAAGTGTAGCGGGGTTCGGGAGTCTTTACGCCATCCAATTAGCCGGTGACCCGCTCGGCGAGTTGCCGGGCGGTCGCCGAGTCGGGGCCGGGCTGCGCCACGAAGATCGCCGCGCGGTAGTAGCGCAGCTCCCTGATGCTCTCCTTGATGTCGGCGAGCGCGCGGTGGCCGCCCTGCTTCTCGGGGGCCGCGAAGTAGACCCGCGGGTACCAGCGGCGCACCAGCTCCTTGATCGACGAGACGTCGACCATGCGGTAGTGCAGCCAGGCGTCGACCCCGGGCATGTCCCTGGCGATGAACGTGCGGTCGGTGCCGATCGAGTTGCCGCACAGCGGCGCCTTCTTCGGCTCCGGCACGTGCCGCCGGATGTAGTCGAGCACGAGCGACTCCGCCTCGGCCAGCGTGACGCCGCCCGGCAGCTCGGGCAGCAGGCCCGAGGCGGTGTGCATCTCGCGCACGACCTGCGACATCTGCTCCAGCGACTCCGGCGGCGGCTTGATGACCACGTCGACGCCTTCGTCGAGCAGATTGAGCTCGCTGTCGGTGATGACACAGGCCACCTCGACGAGCGCGTCGCGCCCCAGGTCGAGCCCGGTCATCTCGCAGTCGATCCAGACCAGCACGTCACTCATTCGATCTCCTCGCCCAGCGGCTCGGAGCAATCCGCCCGCTTGTTACCCCACCAGCCTAGTGCCCCCGCTTACGCGGGCTTGAGCGAGCCGAGAACCTTGGCGACCACGTCCGTGCCCAGATTGTCGGGAACGGAGATGTACAGCAACGTCGGACGCTGCCCCGCCCCGCGGTCCATGAGCACGAGCGCGGCGTTCTCCTTCTTCCACTTGTAGCCGTTCTTCTCCGCGACGGCGGTGAAGTCGAGCTGGAACTGCATCACCCACGCGTCATGGTCGCCGATCTTCGTGGCCTTGTTCTCGATCAGCTTGGTGGTGTGCTGCGGCTCGTAGAACTGGGTGCTGAACTGCATGAACAGCATCTTGGCCGTGTCCTCCAGCGCAGAGGCGCCGGTGTAGGGGATGAGCGCGGCCAGCGGGCCGGCGTAGGCATTGCCGATCCAGTCCTTGTCGCCCTCGTAGTTCTCCTGCGAGCTGGCCTGCACCCCGCTCGTCCACATCTGCTGGGACGGGTCGGTGCCGTTGACGTCACCGTACGCGGGCACCTTCCAGCCGTCGGGCACCTGGTAGGACAGGCCGCTCCGCGGGTCGGTGATGCGGCCGTCCTGCGGCTGCGGCAGCTCGCCGCCCTGCGGGGGCAGCTCGGTCGGCGGCCCGGCGGAGGGCGGTTCGGCCGTCGGGAACGGCTGCGGCTCCTCGGTGGTGGGCGAGGCGACCGGGGTGCTGCTGCCCCGGTTGAGGAAGAAGATCCCGGCGACCACGATCAGCGCGACCACGACCAGCGCGGCCAGGCCGCCGAACACCCACGGCAGCGGGTTGCCCTGCTTGGGCGGCGGCGCCTGGCCGGGACCGGGCAGCGGACCCCCGGCCCACTGCGTGGACTGCTGCGCGGGGTGCTGTGCGGACTGCTGTCCGAAGGCGGGCTGCTGCCGGGTGGGCGGCCCGTAGGCGGGCGGGCTCTGGGCAGGCTGCCCGCCGTAGGGAGGCTGACCCTGCGCGGGCTGCTGGTCGGCGGGCGGCCCGTAGGGCGGCTGGCCGGGCGAGGGCCGGCCGTACTGGAGCGTGGGGTTCGCCGGGGTGGCCGACCAGTCGGGGGACGACTGCGGCTGCGGCCCGGAGGACGGCTGCTGCGGCTGAGGCTGCCGCTCCTGCGCGTGGGTGGCGTCCGTCCATTGGTTGCCGTCCCACCAGCGGAGCTGCGGCTCTCCGTACGGGTCGGGGTACCAGCCCGCGGGGGTCTGCGTGGTCATGCCCGTCAGATTAGTAAGAACCGCTTTGTTGCGCATTCAGGGAAGGTCAGCACTTGTAGGTGAAGCTCGCCTTGTCGGTACGCGCCGGGCCCGGCGAGAGCACCTTGAGCGTGGCCGTGGCCTTGACGCTGCTCTTGCCCGACAACGTCCAGCGCAGCGGCACCGCGTAGGACGTCTTGTCGGCGCTCGTGCGCAGGCTGCCCTTGACGACCTCCTTGTCCAGGTTCTTGCGCCACTCGTAGCGGATCTCGCCCACGCCGCCGTTGGTGACCACCGTCCCGGTCAGGACGATCGCGCCGCCGCAGCCCAGCGTCTTCTTCGGCGCGACCACGTCGATCGACCGCACCGCCAGCTCGGGGGCGTCCGTCAGCCTGAACCAGGCCACGATCGCGCCCGCCATGACGACCGCGAAGAGCGCCGTGGACAGGATCGTGCGCCGCCGGCGTCGCCGCGACACCTTGGCCGCCCGGCCTTGGGAGCGCTTGTCCGGCTGGTGGACGGTCGCGGCGCCGTCGCGTCCCTCGCGCCAGATGCGTTCGGCCGTCGTCTCCTGGCGGGGCTGCCGCACGGTCCCGGCGCCGGTCCCCGGGCCGGCTTCCGGACCGCCCATCCCCGGGCCGAACTGCAGGCGGGGCGGCGACCCCGACGCCGGCACGTGCAGCAGCGTGACGATGTCGCCCTCGTCCTGGGGCGCCGGCGGCGGCTGCGCGGCGAACGCCGGCGGCTGGGCGAACGCCGACCTGCCGCGTGCCGCCCGCGCCAGCGAGTCCCGGCTGATCAGGCCGCCGGGCAGCGCCGCGCGTTCCTGGCTCAGCATGGCGCGGGCCGGTTCGAGGCCGAGCGTGACGGCCGTGCCCGCGGCCCGTTCGAACAGGCCGGCGGCCCGCGGCGCGGTCTGCGTGAAGGACGCGGCCAGCCCGCGGGCCAGCGACGCCCAGCCCGCCGCGTCCCGCTCACGCGGCGAGACCTGGCCGCGGATCGCGTCGGACAGGCCGCGCTCCGACAGCAGCGCGGCCCCCTCGGCGGTGATCACCACCGTGCCCGGGTGCACCGAGCCGTGCGTGACCCCGGCGGCGTGCAGCGCGAGCAGCGTCTGGGCGGTCTCCGTCAGCACCGACGCCGCCCCCGCCGGGTCGACGGGCGCGCCGGCGAGCAGGTCGGCCAGCGTGGGGCTGACCGCCTGCGCGGTGAGCAGCCACACCTGGTCGCCCGCCGCGACGACGTCGGCCACCGGGATCAGCCCGCCCATGCCGCCCAGCACGAGGTGCTGGTCGGTCATGACGGTGTTCACCACGCGTTCCCGGACGCCGGGCAGGCCGATGACCCGCGGGTCGAACAGCAGCGCCCCGGCCCTGCGGCCGTCCGGCGAGATGGCGTCGATCCAGTTGCCGAGCTCGGTCATCCACGTGTGCTCGGTCAGCCGGAACCCGGCGATACCGTTCCTGTGGTTGTCCATCCCCCTTGGCCCCCCGGCGCGTCTAGCGCTGCTTTCTGTGGCGTCCTGTCATGCGACGTTTCACCGCAAGTGTGACCGGAACCGCGCCGGACGTCATCAGGCCGAGCGCGAGGAGTCCGGCCTGCGCCTTGCCCACCTGGTCCAGGGTGGGCGTCTGGGTGCTGCCGCCGTCGCCGCCGCCGCCGTCGTCAGTCGAGGTCCTTGTCGGCGTCTGCGATGTCTCCGAGGGGGCCGGGCTGGTCGGCGGCTGGCTGGTCGGAGGCGTCCTGGTGGGCGGGGCGGAGGTCCGGGTGGGCGTGGGAGCGGCCGAGGTGGGCCTGCTGCCGTCGCTGCTCGTGCTGCTCCGGCCGGTGATGTCCGGCTCGGGGGAGTCGGTCGGCGTCGGCTTCGGCGTCCTGACCGGCCGCCTGGTCGGCTTCCGCGTCGGGGTCGGCTTGGGCGTCCTGGACGGCGAGGCCGCCGTCGCCGTCGCCGTCGCCGTCGGCAGGACGGGCGGCGGGGTCGAGACGGCCGGGTCCGCCGAGGTCGGCGTCGGGTCCGGCTCCGGGGTGGTCTCCTCGGGCGTCGCGGTCGGCTCCTCCTCCGTGGGCTCCTCGTCGATCACCGGGTCGGTCGCGCTGGGCGTGACCTCGCTCGTCTGGGCCCGCAGCACCGGCTCGTCGGAGGAGGAGTTGACCAGGATCACGCCCACGGCCACCACCACGCCCACGGCGACCGCGCCGATCGCGATCTTCGCCGAGAGCTTGCTCAGCAGGCGGGCGGGGTCGGGGAAACGGGTCTCGGTGAGCGCGGTCCGCGTCTCGGCGGCATCGTGCAGGGGGCTCGGGAACAGCAGGATCAGCAGGCCCGCGAGCGCGGCCAGGCGGCGGCGTCCGCGCTCCTCCCAGTCGGCGCCGTACGCCTCGGCCGCGATGGCCTCCAGCTCGGTCAGGAACGCCTCGGCGGACGGCGGCCGTTCGCCCGGCTGCTTGGCCAGGCCGCGTTCGACCAGGCTCTGGAGCGCCGAGGGCACCTCCTCGACGGGCGGCGGCGCGCTCTGGTGCTGGCGGGCCAGCGCGGCGATGTTGGGCGCCCGGAAGGGCCGGGTGCCGGTCAGGCACTCGAAGAACACGACGGTGGCGGCGTAGACGTCGGTCGCCGGCCCGGCGGCCCCGCCCGCCCACTGCTCGGGCGCCATGTACGGCGGCGTGCCCGCGGCGCTCGCCCCCTCGCCGGCCCGGACCGCGATGCCGAAGTCCACCAGCTTGCTGACGCCGTCGCCCTGGACCATCACGTTCTCGGGCTTGAAGTCGCGGTGGACGACGCCGATCGCGTGCGCGGCGGCCAGCCCCTGGAGCGAGCCCTTGAGCACGACCAGCGCCGCCTCGGCCCCGGTCGGCCCCTCGGAGCGCAGGATCTCGCGCAGCGAGACGCCGTTGACCAGCTCCATGACGATCGCCGCGCCCTGCCCCGACTCGACGTAGTCGATCAGGCGCGCGTGGTGCGAGCTCTGCAGGGTGCCCAGCAGCCGGGCCTCGTGCCGGAACCTGGCCACGAAGCCCATGTCGGACCTGAGCTCGTCATTCAGATATTTGATGGCGACTTCCACGCCGTCGTGGTCGCGCGTGGCCAGGACCACCCGGCCGGCGGCACCGCTGCCCAGTTCCCGGACTTCGGTGTAGCCGGGGACCCCCCACTGCCCTTCGCCGTACATAAACGGTCTCCTCTGGAGTCATTCGGGCCCCCACCCGCATCAAACGCTGCGTAGCTTAACCAGAGGGAAGGGCTTTCCCACCACCGATATGCCGATATGGCCGAATTTGCGAGGTTAGTCCACCGTGCCGGGCCTATCGGATGATGGGGATTCCTGCGGTTTGGGCGTTTCCTGTGGCTTTGGGGTTTCTTCGGGCTTAGGTGTCTCTCTGGGGCATTCTGCGGTTTTCCCGGTCGCCCGGTCCGGTCCGCCGGCCGCCTCCGGCGTCGTGCTCGCCGTGACGGTCCAGGTGGTGCCGCACGGGACGGTCCTGAGCGCCCGGCTCACCGTCCTGGTGTAGGCGGTGTCGCCGGACAGCGTGATCCGCTCCGAGCCGGCCGGCTCGCCGCCGAGCAGGAACCCCACGTCCAGCGTCACCGGCCGGTCGTCGGCGGTGACCACCGAGACGGTCGCCACCAGGCCGCCCTCGCCCGGACCGGCCCTGACGATCGAGACCCGCCGCACGGCGGGCGGGCAGGTGACCTCGACCCGGGCGGTCCGGACGCGGTCGCCGGCGCGAACCCGTACCGACAGGGTGGAGCCGCAGGGGCGGGCGCGGAAGGCGTGGGTGAGGACGCGGGAGTAGGAGGTCCGGCCGGACAGGCTCGCCGTACGGGTGCCGACGGTCTCGCCGTCCACCGCGAACGCGGCCTCGACCGGGATCGCGCCGGTGCCGTCGGCGGTCACGCCGACCCGGGCGCGCGCGGTCAGCCCCGGCGCGTCGGGCATCGCCAGCGAGACGAACAGCCCGTTCACCCGCGTCGGGCAGGCCGGCACCGCTACCGAGGAGGACCGGGCGCCGCCCGGCGCGGCGGGGGAGGTGACGACGGTCAGCGTGACGGTCCTGCCGCACGGCCGTTCGCCGAGGTCCCAGGTGAAGGCGCGGGTGTAGGACGTCGCGCCGCTCAGCCGCAGGCGCTGGACGCGGCCGTCGACGCCCGGCGCGGTCCACGTCCCGGTGGCGGTGACGGGGGCGCCCCCGGCGGTCCGGACGGTGACGGAGGCGCGCGCGACGCCGTCGCCGTCCACCGTGACGGCGCCCACGCTCACCCCGAGAACGGTCGCGACGGGCGTCGGCGTGGGGGTCGGCGTGGGTGTCGGTTCGGGACTCGGGGTGGGGGTCGGCGTCGGGGTCCGGGTGGGCGTCACCGGGGGCTTCGGCGTGGCGGTCCTGGTCGGCCTCCTCGTGGGCCCGGCCGTCGGCGTGCGCGGCGCCCGGGTGGTGACCGGCGGCCTGGAGGTCGTCGGCGGCGGCAGCAGCTCGGGCGGGGACGCCGGCGACGGCGGCCCCTCGGCGGAGGTCCGCGGCGTCGCCTCGGGCGTGGTCGGCGGCGCGAGCACGGCCTCGGCCGTGCTCGGCGGCGCGGTCACCGCCTCCGTCGTGGCCGGCGGCACCGCGACGGCCGCGCCGACCGGCTGCTCGGCAGGCTGCCGCCGGGCGGCGAGCGCGACCACCACCGCCACCGTCACCACCGCCACCAGGGCGGTGCCCATGCCCACCCGCACCGCGTTGGACCGCAGCCCGCGGAAGACCGTCCTGGCCAGGGACGTGGTGACCTCGGGGGTGGGCTGCGGCGGGGCCGGCAGCAGCAGCGCGAGCAGGGCGACCAGCGCGGCAAGGCGCCGCCTGCCCCGCTCCTCCCAGTCCTCGCCGTACGCGGCCCGCGCCGTGGCCTCCAGCTCCTCGACGAAGGCCAGCGCGCTCGGCGGCCGGTCCCGCGGCTCCTTGGCCAGGCCGCGCCGGACGAGCTCCTGGACCGGCTCGGGCGCGTCGTGGAAGGGCACCGGCGCGTGCACGTGCTGGTAGCCGAGCACGCTGGGCTCGGTGGACCGGTACGGCCGGTGCCCGGTCAGGCACTCGAAGAAGACCGCGGTGGCCGCGTACACGTCGGTCGCCGGCGAGGCGGGCCGGCCGGCCCACAACTCCGGCGCCATGTACGGCGGCGTCCCCTCCGGATGCGTGGCCGTGCCCTGCGGCACCGCGACGCCGAAGTCCACGAGCTTGCTCGTCCCGTCGTCGCGGACGAGCACGTTCTCGGGCTTGTAGTCCTTGTGCACCACCCCGGACCCGTGGGCCCTGGCCAGGCCCAGCAGCGAGCCCTTCAGCACGACCAGCGCCGCCTCGGGCTCGGTGGTGCCGTTCTCACGCAGCAGGGCGCGCAGCGAGACGCCGTTGACCAGCTCCATCACGATGCAGGCGCCGTTCGGCTCCTGGATGTACTCCCACATCGTGGCGATGTTCGGATCGCGCAGCGAGGTCAGCACCCGCGCCTCGGCCTGGAAGCGGGACAGGGCGGCGGGGTCGCGCAGCAGCGCCTCGGAGAGGTACTTGATCGCGACCTTCACGCCCGTCTCGTCGTGCACGCCCAGCACGACGCGCCCGCTCGCGCCCGCGCCGAGCTGTCTGATCTCCGTGTAACCGGGAGCACTCCACTCCATCGCCCTCTCCCATCAGGAGCCGGCCCACCTGATGAGACGCGTGATCAAGGAGTCGGGTTTGCCAGGTGGTTCCGGATTCATGGAACTACTCCCGACGGAGGATGTGAACCGGTATATCGATACCTTCTGGAAGTGCCGGATCCGGTTGCGGTTCGCCCCAGGACGTGACCAGCGGATGCACCCCGGCCCAGACCGGCAGCGCGTAGTCCTCCTCGTCGTCCTCCGGCGCCCCGCTGCGGATCTTGACCGACGCCTCCGCCAGCGACAGGGCCAGCACGGCGGTGGCGGCCAGCTCCTTGCGCGTGGGCGGCCGGACGTAGTCCCACTGGCCGGGGGCGAGCTGCTCGGTGAGCGCCCGCAGGGCCGCCAGCCGTTCGTCGGGGTCGCTCACCAGCCGGGCCCGGCCGTAGACGATCGCCGAACGGTAGTTGACGGAGTGGTTGAAGACCGAGCGGGCCAGCACGATGCCGTCCAGGTGGGTGACCGTGACGCACACCTCGGCGCCGTCGCCGGCCCGCAGCGAGCGCGCGCCGGTGGAGCCGTGCAGGTAGAGGGTGTCGCCGATCCGTCCGTAGCCGGTGGGCACGACCATGGGATGGCCGTCGGCCACCACGCCCAGGTGGCAGACGAGCCCGCTGTCGAGCACGTCGTAGAGGTCGTTCCGGTCGGTGCTGCCGCGGTGCTTCTCTCGGCCGAGAGCCGTGCGCGGGGTGGAGGAGAGCATGATTCGACGCTATTCGTGAAGTGGACCTATCCTGTAGGGCCACTAACCGACCCTTCCTAGAGACCACTTTCGTGCGCACCCACATTGACCTGCCGGTATCCCTGTCCCGCGACTCGGCCGTCCCGCTGACCACCCAGCTCGCCGGCTGGCTGCGGCACGCCATGATGGGCGGCGCGCTCGCGCCGGGCGAGCGGCTGCCGTCCACGCGGGCGCTGGCCGACCAGCTCAAGGTCAGCCGGACGGTCGTCACCGAGGCGTACCAGCAGCTCTACGCCGAGGGCTGGCTGGAGGGGCGCCACGGGTCCGGCACGTTCGTGGCGGCCATGGAGTCGCACGTCCCGCCGCGCGAGAGCCCGTACGAACCGGCGCCGCCCGCCCGCCGCCCCGAGGGCGAGTGGATCGACCTGCGTCCGGGGGACCCGTGGGTGCGCGACTACGACCGGGCCGCCTGGAAGCGGGCCTGGCGCCGGGCCGGCGAGCTGCCGCCCGGCGACTCGCCCGACCTGCACGGCCTGCCGCGCCTGCGCGAGCTGCTCGCCGACCACCTGCGCAGGGCCAGGGGCATGGCCGTCGGCCCGGAGAACGTCCTGGTCACCAGGGGCACCGGCAACGGCCTCGACCTGTGCGCGCTGGCCCTGCTGGCCGGCGGCGGACGGGCGGGCGTCGAGGACCCGGGCTACCACGTGGCCCGCACGGTGTTCGCGGCCAGGGGCGCCGAGGTCGTGCCCTGCCCGGTGGACGAGGACGGTGTGATCGTCGACGGCCTGCCCCGCGACCTGCGCGTCCTCTACACCACCCCCGCTCACCAGTACCCGCTGGGCGGCCGGCTGCCGATCCCGCGCCGGGAACGCCTGCTGTCCTGGGCCAGGAGCACCGGCGCCACGATCGTCGAGGACGACTACGACGCCGAGTTCCGCTACGACGTCGCCCCCCTGCCCGCCCTCTACGGCCTCGACCCCACCCGCGTCGTGCTGCTCGGCTCGCTGTCCAAGACCCTGGCCCCCGACGTCGGCGTCGGCTGGCTGGTCGGCACGCCCGACCTGGTGAGCCGGATCGCCGCCATCCGCGCCGCGGTCTCCGACCGCACCAGCGGACCGGTCCAGCAGGCCGTCGCCACCCTCCTGGAACGCGGCGACCTCGACCGCCACCTGCGCAGGATGCGCCTGGAGTACGCCCGCCGCCGGGCCGCCGTGGTGGAGATCCTCGGCCCGGTCTGCCGCCTGCGCGGCGACACCGCCGGGCTGCACGTGCTGGCCGAGCTGCCCGCGGGCGACGTCCAGGAGGTCGTGGAGCGGGCCAGGGAACGCGGCGTGCTGCTCGACCCCGCCGACCGCCACCACCACGACCGCGCCCGCCTGCACGGACTGGTCCTCGGCTACGGCTCGGCCTCGCTCAGGGACGTCCGGCGCGGCTGCGCGGTGCTGGCCGGCCTGATCCGGGATGCTCAGACCGGATTGAGTATCTGAGCGCTGGCGCCCGCCGGGCCGCCGCCTGCAGGGTGGCGGGCATGAAACCCTGGCTCCTGCCGGCCTCGCTGATCGTCACGGCGGTCACCGCGTGGCTCGTCCTGTACGCGGGCGTGCCCCTGTCCACCCTCCTGTCGCTGGGCCTGGGCGCGGTCTGCCTGGTCTGGCTGGTCGTCCTGCTGACCTTCCCGTGGAACCTGTCCTTCGCCGCCCGGCAGGTGGTGCACGACATCGCGGTCTCCCGCGAGACCGGCATCGACGTCCCGGCCCGCGGGGAGCAGGAGGCCAGGACGATCGCCCGCCGCATGCTCGTCCTCGCGGTCGCCGGGCACGTGGTCTCGGCCGTCGTGGTCGCGGTGGTCACGTTCTTCTCTGGGCGGCAGATCGGCTACTACTTCGCCGGGTTCTACCTGCTGGCCACCGCGTTCCGGCCGGCCGGGGCCTACGTCGGGCACCTGCGCGAACGGGTCAGGACGCTGGGACGCGAGGTCCGCTACCCGCGCCTCGACGTGATCGCGCTGCGCGACCAGGTCGAGACGCTGTCCGCCGCCGCCGAACGGCTCACCCGGCAGGTCGAGGAGCTCGGCGGCGAGCTCGCGGCCACCCGGGCCGGCCTGGAACGGGCCGACCATGACCTGGAGCGCCGGATCACGCTGACGGCCCGCCGCTTCGAGGAGACCGTGGACGGCCTCAACGACAACCAGGAGATCATCACCGGGCTGCGCGCGTTCCTCAGGCTGCTTCGCGCGGACCCCGCATAGGCGGCTCCAGACCGCGCAGGACGGGCAACGAGCGGGCCGCGTACAGCGGGTCCACGGGCAGCACGTGCCGGGCCCACCAGCGCGCGGGGCCCGGGTCCGGCGAGGCGTCGGTGAAGCCGAGGGCGTACTCGTCGTACGGCGGGTCGTACAGGTAGCCGGTGGCCACCCCGCGGCGCTCCAGCTCGGCGACGGCCGCGTCCCTGTCGCGCACCAGCAGCGGGACGCGGAACAGCGGCTGGTCCAGGTGGTCCAGCACGGCCGGCGCCACCGTGGGCAGCTCGGCCAGCCGGGCGATCCCGGCCAGCCGCCGCGCCCGCTCGCCGGGCACCTTGGCCAGACGCCTGGACTGGTACCAGCGGACCAGCCGGCCCCGCCGGGCGCGGTAGGCCGCCAGGTCGGCGCGTACCCACGGGTCGAACGGCGGCAGCGCGGGCACCTGCTTGAGCGCCAGCTCCAGCGCGTCGGGCTCCAGGGCGATGCGGTAGCCCTCGCGCTCCTCCTGCATGCCGAGGGCACGCATGAGCGCGAGCGCCGGGCGCACGAGGTCGAGCCTGAGCGCCGCCTGCCGGGCCATGGAGGTGGCCACGCTGAACAGGTCGGCGCGCAGCGCGCCGGGGACGAGCAGCTCGTCGCGGGCGCGTTCGAGCGCTTCGAGGTCGGCGCGGTCGGTCACCGCCAGCACGCCGCCCGAGCCCGCGCCCGGATGTTTGGACAGGCTGAACACCCCCGCCTGGCCGAACGTGCCCAGCGGGCGCCCGCCGGGAGCGGTCTCCAGGGCGTGCGCCACGTCCTCGATCAGGATCTTTCCCGTGAAGGCGGACACCTGGTCGGGCAGGCCGTACAGGTTCGTCGTCAGGACGGCGTCCACCGTGGACAGATCGACACGGGAGACGTCGATGTTGCCGTCACGCGGGGACAGCGGCGCGATCACCGGGCGCAGACCGGCGGCCAGCACGAGGAAGAGGATCTCGTCGGCCGAGACCGGAGACATGAGCAGCCGCTGACCCGGCAGGCACCAGTGGCGCAGCGCGAGGTAGAGGCCGAGGCGGTTGGATGGGAGCCACAGGCAGTGCCGCCCGGTGCGCTCCGCGATGAGTCTCACCCTTGTAGGACGGTACGCAAGCGCCCAAAAGTTTTCAACGCCTTGTCGGCGGTCTTGAGCAGCAGCGGATTGGCCATCACCGTGGCGCGTGTCTTGCGCACCGGCACCCGCATCATCCAGTGGACCCCGGCCGCCACACCGGCCCTGGCCACGCGGCCCTCCGCGACCTCCAGCTCGCCGTTCTTGAGCTTCTCCTTGTACTCCTTCTCGCCCCGGCCCATGTCGATCACCTGGACGCCCGACGCGGCGGCCGCCTCGGCCATCGCCAGGTGGTGGATGAGCCCGGGGGAGTACTTGGCGAAGGCGGTGTCGTAGGCCGGGAACCAGCCGGCCAGCGTCGTGCGGGTGCGCACCCCGAAGTGCCCGGCCACCGGCACGTCGTCGACGTAGACCATGTCGAGGACGCCGGCGAAGCTGTCGGACCGGGTCGCGAGCAGCCGCTCGACCAGCTCGACGATCCACCGCTGGGAGAACCGGTCGGTGCGCCCGGTACGCCGGTACTGGTCGGTCTTCCAGCCGAGCAGCGTGTGCAGCGGGCCGGTGTCGGTGATCGCGTAGTCGTGGCGCAGCGGCCCCGACTCGCGCTGCAGCTTGCGCGACTTGGCCAGCGTCGACTTGTACGTCTTGCCGGACCGGTCCCGCAACGTCTCGGTGTAGGGGCCGTAGCCGTCGCGCAGGTCGATGATCGGCGACGGGTGCGTGGTGTACCGCCCGTCGAGCAGCGGCTGGCCGGAGACCAGGTGGTCGAACTCGTAGACCGACAGCCCGCAGTCCTTGATCAGCCGGTGCGGGTCGAGGTCGAGGCCCTTGGCGTGGACCAGGCCCTGCGCGTCGGTCAGGCCCGCGGCGACCGGCTTGCCGATGCCCAGCGGATGGCGTTCGAAGGGGAAGAAGCCGACGATGTCCGGCCCGTCGTGCAGGACGGCCACCCGGACCAGATCGCGGAGCTCGCCCACCGTGACCGTGAACTCCGGGGACAGGAAGGGGTTGTCGAAGGCGGCGTCGGACTCCTGCAGGGCGCGCCATCGGCTGAGTTCGGGCTGTCCCAGATCGCGAGGGTGGGCAACGGTGACGCGCATGGGCTCCTACTGTCGGCTTACCACAATCTGACCAGCATGCGGTCAGAGGTGTATGGCCAGGTTAAAGGATGGGCGTCCATGCCTGGGATGTGCCGGGCCTACTGTTATGCAACTCTCAGCTGGCTTTCAGGACCGAGTGGCGTTCTAATGTGTGTCCATGACCGTACCAGGGATCGACTGGCCGCGGCTGGTCTCGTGGCTGGGCAGGAACGTGCCGGACGCCGGGGAGCCGCTGTCCGTCTCGCTGATCTCCGGAGGCAGGTCGAACCTGACCTACCTGGTGGAGGCGCGCGAGCGCCGGCTGGTGCTGCGCAGGCCGCCGCTGGGTCACGTGCTGCCCACCGCCCACGACATGCGGCGGGAGTGGCGGGTCATCTCCGCGCTGGCGCCGACGCCCGTCCCGGTGCCCGAGCCCGTCGCCTTCTGCGCCGACGAGGAGGTGGTCGGGGCGCCGTTCTATGTCATGGGGTACGTGCCCGGCGCCGCCGTCCAGACCAAGGACGAGCTGGGGCGGCCGACGCCGGCCCAGACGCGGCGGCTGTCGGAGCGGCTGGCCGAGGTGCTGGCCGCCATCCACGCCGTGGACTACCGCGAGGTCGGGCTCGGCGACTTCGGCCGTCCCGAGGGATACCTGGCCCGGCAGCTCGACCGGTGGTGCCAGCAGTGGGAACGGTCGAAGACCGCCGACCTGCCCGACTACGACAGCCTCGTCCGGCGGCTGCGCGAGCGGCTGCCCGCCGCGTCCGACAGCACCCTGGTGCACGGCGACTACCGGCTGGACAACACGCTGGTGCGCCTGGCGCCGCCGCCGGCCGAGATCGAGATCATGGCCGTGGTCGACTGGGAGATGTCCACGCTCGGCGACCCGCTGGCCGACCTGGGGCTGACGCTGACGTACTGGCACGACCGCGGGGACGACGAACGGGCCCGCATCCCCGTCTCCGGGGACGTGACGGTGGCGCCGGGGTTCATGAACGCCGCCGAGTTCGCCGCCCACTACGGGAAGGTCTCCGGTCGCGACATCTCCGACCTAGGGTTCTACGTGGCCTTCGGCAATTTCAAGCTGGCGGTGATCGTGGAGGGTATCCACGCCCGGTTCAAGCAGGGTAAGACCGTGGGGGAGGGGTTCGACCGCATCGGCGCGGCCGTGCCGACCCTGATCGCCCGCGCCCATCGCATGCTCGACCAGCCCTGACCCCGCAAGGAGCCCCATGAGCACAGTTGCACTCATCACCGGAGCGGCCAGCGGCATCGGCGCCGCGGTGGCCCGGCGGCTGTCGTCGGGCGGCGCGAAGTGCGTCCTCGTCGACCGCGACGGCGAGGGCGTCGAACGGGTGGCCAAGGAGGTCGAGGGCGCGTGGCTGGCCGCCGACGTCAGCACCGAGGAAGCCTCCCTGGAGGCCGTCGCGCTCGCCGAGCAGCGGTACGGCCGCCTCGACCTGGTGCATCTCAACGCCGGCATCTCCGGGGGCGTCGACCTGGCGGACTTCGACCTGGAGCGCTACCGCGCGGTGGTCGGCGTGAACGTGGACGGCGTCGTCTTCGGGGTGCGCGCCAGCGTGCCGCTGCTGGCCAGGTCGGGCGGCGGCGCGATCGTGGCCACGTCCTCGCTGGCCGGGCTGGTGGCCTTCGCCGGCGACCCGATCTACACCATGACCAAGCACGCCGTCGTCGGCCTGGTCCGGGCGCTGGCCGAGCCGCTGTCCCAGCAGAACATCCGGATCAACGCCGTCTGCCCCGGATTCACCGACACTCCGCTGGTGGCCGCCGCGCGGGACATGTTCGTCGACGCCGGATTCCCGCTGCTCACCGCCGAGGACGTCGCCGCCGCCGTCGAGACCGCCTTCTACGCCGAGACGCCGGGCACCCTGCTCGTCGTGCAGCCGGGTAGGCAGCCGGTGGCGTACCGTTACTCAGGGGTTCCCGGGCCCGCGGGCGGTCAGCGCCCACCCGCTTCCGATTGACATCAAGTCTGCTGCAAGCGGAACGATTACCGTCATAAGGGCCGGGCACTGCCTGGCCCTTGTACGTTGCGTGATGGTAAGGAGCGTTCCGTGATTCCCACCGAGGGCAGACACGCGCGCAGACGGTCGCCATGGCCGATCGCCCTGGGGGCCGGCGTCCTCGCGGTCGTGCTCGTCGTCGGCATCATGGTCTACGCGGGCATGCGGTCGAGCCCCCGCGAGGGTTTCAAGGGCGGCGAGGTGGCCGAGGTCGGGCCCACCCAGGCGCCGCCGCGGCTCGAACAGCCGCCCGTGCTCAACGACTGGCCCCGGTGGGGCGTCACGCACACGCAGTACAGCACCGAGACCGAGCCGCGCCAGGTCGTCGACCAGGCCAGGGGCCTGCTCGGGCGGGTGCCGATGCTGCAGAACCAGCACATCATGGGGTGGGGCGTGGGCAACCCCGAGCCGAGCCCCGGCCAGTTCAGCTTCCGCGACCTCGACCGGCGGCTGACGTTCATGGCGTCGTCGCGGGCGGTGCCGGTGATCACCCTGTGCTGCGCGCCCGACTGGATGAAGGGCGGGCAGCCCGGACGTACCGACTGGAGCAAGAACCACACCGTCGCCCCCGAGCCGGAGCACTTCGACGACTACGCCAAGCTGGCCGCGCGGGTGGCCCGGCAGTACCCGACCGTCAAGTACTACATGGTGTGGAACGAGTTCAAGGGCTTCTGGGACCCCTCGACCAACCGCTGGGACGCCGAGGGGTACACCCAGCTCTACAACAAGGTCTACGCGGCGCTGAAGAAGGTCGACCCGCAGATCAAGGTGGGCGGGCCGTACATGCCGATCGAGACCGGCTCGGGCGGCGGGCCCTCCGAGCTGAAGGGCCCCTGGGGGACCGTCGACCAGCGGGCGCTCGACGCCATCGAGTACTGGATCGAGCACAAGAAGGGCGCCGACTTCATCGTCGTGGACGGCGCCTCGATGACGACCGACAAGGGGAACATTCCCGACGACTTCGGCGCGCTCGGCAAGTTCGGCGCGATCACGAAGTGGCTGCGGGAGAAGAGCGGCGACCTGCCCGTCTGGTGGGCCGAGTGGTACGTCGAGCCGGAGAACTCCGGGTGGAGCGAGGAGCGGCGCACGGCCGTCCAGGCGGCGGCGATGATGGAGTTCGCCAGGAGCGGCGTCACCACCGCCCTGTACTGGAACCCGCAGGTGAAGGGGACGGGCCAGTGTGACGGCTGCCTCTGGGCGCCCGGGCGGGGGGACGAGATGCCGATGGCGGGGCTGCTCAGCGGGTTCACCCGGTGGTTCCCGGCGGGGGCGCGGCTCGACAGCGCGGTGACGTCGTCCGACCCGAAGGTGAAGGTGCTGGCGCAGGAGCAGCAGGTCGTCATGGTGAACACGTCCGACCGGGAGGTGACGGCCACGGTGGACGGCAAGACGGTGACGCTGGGGGCGTACGAGATCAAGTGGGCGGGAAGAGGCGGCACCTGACGGCCCCGGCGCCTTCGGCGCCCATGGTCCACCCAGCCCGTTGCCTGGTTACCGGGTGGGTCTGCTGGAGCCCACCCTGGTGGGGGCGCCTTCGGCGCTGACGGTTCCACCGTCGGACGCCTTCGGGACCCCCTGGAAGGGCACCTCGCCCCTGGAAAAGCGCCCCTTCGGCCATCCCGGAAGGGCGCTTTCAGTCCCCTCCGGTTGGCGCGTCGTTGCTCTGTTACCGGCGAAGTACCGCGTTCAGCTTCTGCCTCGACTCCTGGGGTTCGCCGCCGCCCTCCCGCAGCGACCCCCCAGCTTCCCAAACCCTGGGACCCGTCCCAGACCAGCCCCCTCGGCACGGTCCACCGCTTCACCGATCCAGATACGCATGAACGTAGAGTGGTCCTCCATAAGCTGAAAGTGACTGACTTGTGACGCCGGGGACCGTGATGACCGACAGCAATGCCGAGCCGCCCATCGTGCACATCCTCGACCCGATGAGCGCCGCCTACGACGCCGCCTTCGCCACCTTCCTGGCCCACACCGACCAGAAGATCCGAGCCCGCGAAGAACTGGCCCGGATCGTGGGACGGCTGCCCCACCGCCGTACGTTCATCGACGCCGGCGCGGGCACGGGCGAGACCACCGCGTGGCTGGAGCCCAGGTTCGACCGGACGATCGCCATCGAGCCGAACGAGCACCTGCGGGCGGAGCTGGCCCGCCGGTGTCCCGAGGCCACGATCCTCGGCCAGGACATCGCCACCGCCGAGCCGCAGGAGACCGCCGACCTGGTGTTGTGCGCGCACGTCCTGTACTACGTGCCGCAGCAGACGTGGCTGGGCCAGCTCCAGAGGCTGGCCTCCTGGACGGCCGAGGGCGGCTTCGCCGTGGTCGTCATGCAGAACCCCGACAGCGACTGCATGCGCCTGCTGCGCCGCTTCACCGGCCACCGCTACGACCTGGACGCCCTCGGACGCGCCTTCGCCGCCACCGCCGGCACCGAGTGGGAGATCGGCATCAGCACCGACCCGGCCTCCGTGACCATGCCCGACCTGGAAACCGCCCTGGCGGTCGCGCAGTTCATGCTGAACGTCGTCCCGCTGCCGGAGCCGCCCGCCATGGACGAGGTCGCCGCCTACCTCCAGGAGAACTTCCGCACCCCGGACGGCTACCGCCTGAGCTGCGACCAGGACTTCCTGGAACTCCGGCGCAACGGCCCGGACGCCTGACAACCGCCCGTCCGAACAGCCCAGCGGCGTCCCGGCGGCTCCGGGATGCGGCCCGGACCTCCCCTCACCCCCGAAGCCGGCCCTGGCGGACCTGCGCGATCGGGCCTGGCGGACCTGCGCGGTCGGGCCTGACGAACGTCCGCGGTCGGACCTCACTCGCCCTGGGACCGGGGCGGTGTGACGGCCATCGTGAAAGCCGTCTCGGTGAGGAGCGTCTGGTCGAGCACGATGTGTGGCCGCGTGCCGCGTTCGAGCTGCTGGAGGCCGAGCACCACCGCCAGCGCGAGCAGCGCCCGGCGTTCCGCCTCCTCCTCGTCGAAGCCCAGCTCCACCAGGAGACCGGCGACGAAGTCGACGCGGCGGCGGGTGACCCGGGTGACGATGTCGGCGACGCCCTCGCGTTCGGCGTCGAGGTAGAGGCGGCTCTCGCCGCCGCGCCGCCCGGCGCGGGCCGCGACCGTGCCGAACAGGGCGCGCAGCCGGGCGCGCGGCTCGGCCTCGGCGGAGGCGGCCGCGATGATGTGCTCGGTCTCCTCGGCCTCCCAGCGCTCCATGACCGCCCGGACGAGCGCGCCGCGGTCGGCGTGGTGCCAGTAGAAGGAGCCCTTGGTGGTGCCGAGGTCGCGGGCGACGGCCTCGACCCGCACCGAGTCCAGCCCGATCTTGGTGAACCGCGCGTACGCCGCGTCCACCCACTGTTCCGCCGTGATCCGGCCCCCTTGCGCCATTCGCCATACGGTACCGTATAGTCCTCACCATACGGCACCGTATGGAGGCGTCATGAGAACACCCGTCTACTGGTCGTCCGCCCTGGACGACATGCCCGCGCCCGACTACGCCGACGTGGTCGTCGGCGTGCTGCCGCCGCGTGCGACCGCCGATCCGCGGGCCTGGGCGAAGGCCGTCTTCTCGGTCGCGTCGATGCCCCGCTGGATCGCCGCGGCCCTGTGGTTGCGCCAGGCGGTCGTGCCGCTGGCCGGCATCCCGCGCGCGCCGCGCGACGTCTTCCAGGTCGCCCGGGTCGAGGGGGAGGAGGCGCTGATCGTGGCCGACGACCGGCACCTGGACTTCCGCTGCGGGGTGGGGGTCGACCGCGAGGCGCGGCTCGTGCGGGTCACGACCACCGTCCGGCTGAAGGGCCGGCGCGGCCGGCTCTACTTCTGGCCGGTACGCCTCGTGCACCCGATCATCGTCCGGGCCATGCTGCGCTCCGCCCAGCGCCGCCTGGGTGCGCCTACAGGGTGACGACGACCTTGCCCGTGGCGTGGCCCTGCTCGACGTGGGCGATGGCCTCGGGCACCTGGTCCAGCCGGTACGTCCGGCTGACGACCGGGACGACCTCGCCCGCCTCGACGAGCCCGCGCACGGCGGCCAGCGTGTCCCGGTCCGGGGCGGTGACGAAGTTGACCATGCGCTGCCGGACGAACGGCTTGGTCGCGAGCACGCGCAGGATGCGCCCGGCCGGCCCGAGCAGCGACCCGCCGCCGGAGCCCCCGTTGGGGACGTAGGTGCCGGTGGGGGCGAGGGCCCGCCGGTAGTCCGCGAGACGCCGGTCGCCGACGTTGTCGAGGATGAGGTCGTACCGGCCGGTGTGGTGGCTGAAGTCCTGTCTGGTGTAGTCGATGACCTCGTCGGCCCCCAAGGACGCGACCAGCTCCGCCTTGCCGCCGCTGCACACGCCGGTCACCTCGGCGCCCAGCGCCTTGGCGATCTGCACCGCGAACGTCCCCACCCCGCCCGCCGCGCCGACGACCAGGACCTTCTGCCCTGGTTTGACCTCACCTCTGACGGCCAGGGCCTCGTAGGCGGTCAGCGCCGCCAGCGGCACGGCCGCCGCCTGCTCGTACGTAGAACCGGCCGGCTTCTCCAGCAGCACCTTGTCCTGGGGGACGGCGACGTACTCGGCGAAGGCGCCCCGGAAGTGGCCGAACACCTCGTCGCCGGGCTTCAGCCGGGTGACGTTGCGGCCCGTCGCCTCGACCTGCCCGGCCAGGTCCATGCCGAGCCCGTCGAACGTGGGCCGGCGCAGCCCGGAGACGGCCCGCATCACGTACGGCATGCCGCGCACGAAGTGCCAGTCGCCCGGGTTGACGGACGCGGCCCGCACCCGGACCAGCACGTCGTCGTCGCCGACCGGCGGCGGGTCGACCTCGCGCAGCTCGATGACGGCCTCGGGCGGCCCGTAGGCGGCGTAACGGATGGCTTTCATGGCACGCTCCTACTCGACGGTTCTGAGGATCTGCTCGATCGACGCCGTGCGGGCGCGCAGTTCGGCCAGGTCGGCCGCCGAGCGCTGCTGGGCGTCGAGGGTGTTCTCGGCGAGCTGCTCGAACCTGTGCACGAGCCGGCGCAGGTCGTCCTTCTGCAGGGCCTCCAGCTTCGCCTTGCGGAAGTCGAAGAGGCCGACGATGACCAGGCAGATCAGGAAGCCGGTCACGAGCAGCACGCCGAGGATGAAGATCACCTCGGGCCAGGCGGTGGGCATCAGGGGCGCTCCTTGGGCTCCGGGTCGGGCGCGGTGAGGGTCTTGGCCGCCTCGGCCAGCGCCGCTGCGGTGAGGTGGACGTCGAAGTCGGTGACTTCGTAGTACTTCATGGCCTTGCCGTCCTCGGAGAGCTCCAGCGTGCCGACGATCAGGCCGGCCGCTTCCAGCCGCCGCAGGTGCATGTGGAGGAGCGGACGGCTGACGCCGATCTCGCGGGCCAGATGGCTCACATAGTCGCGGCCGGCGGCCAGGGTCGCGACGATGCGCACCCGCAGGGGGTTGCCCAGCGCCGCCAGCATCTCGACCAGCTCGTCACCGGTCGGCGCGGCATCGGTCATGGTTTCCCGTCACGTGAAAGATTTTCCTTACACATGAGAGCGTACCTCGCCCAAGGGACATTTGGACAGACGATTTTAGAAGGCCTGCGCGGAATCGGGAACCTTGTGCCGCTGGCCCGTGGGCCTGCGCCAGTACGTCAGGTAGCGCAGCACCCACTCCACCGGCCCGTACCGGTGTCCCTTGAGCCACCAGTGGCTGTAGAGCACCTGGACGGTGAAGATGGCCAGCGCGATCAGCACCTCGACGGCGGGGCTGACCCGGTCCACCAGGGCCAGGCCGTAACCGGTGAAGATCAGCGAACAGATCAGCGACTGGCCCAGGTAGTTCGACAGGGCCATCCGCCCGGGGGCGGCCAGGGCCCGGCCCACCCGCGGCAGGTACGGCAGCACCCGCAGGAACGTGGCCGCGTACGCGGCGGCCAGCAGCGGCGCGGTCACCAGGTCGATGGCCTCGCCCAGGAACTTGTTCACCGTGCCGTTCCAGGCCGACTGCGTGTAGACGAAGGCGCCGGCCAGCCCGACCGTGAACCCGGTCCACTGCAACCTGCGCAGCGCCACCTTGTGCGCCGACAGGTTCCGCAGCACGCCCAGCTTGCCGACCGCCAGCCCGATCAGGCACGCGGCCAGCACCGCCGGCCCCTGGAACAGCACCCGCAGCAGGACGATCAGCGACAGCTTGCGCATGTGCTCGGAGATGATCTGCCAGAACACCCCGCCGAGTGCGGTGTCGGACCTGGCGGCCTCGGCGGTGCCCTCGGCGACCGTGCCGGAGGCGTCCAGGCCGACCATCGCCAGCAGCGCCAGCATCAGGAACCCGAACGCGAGCATCAGGGTCAGCAGCCCGGCCAGCACGATCGCGGTCTTGGGGCCGATCCTGCGCAGCACCAGCAGCGCGATCCCGACGAACGCGTACGTGGTCAGGATGTCGCCGGGGAACAGCAGCACCGCGTGGGCCAGGCCGATCAGCAGCAGCCCGCCCAGGCGGCGCAGGAACATCGGCACGAACGCCCGCCCCTGCCGGACGGCCGAGTCGAGCTGGAGCGTGAAGCTGTAGCCGAACAGGAAGGAGAACAGCAGGTAGAACTTGTTCTCCATGAACAGCGTCACGGTCCAGCGCACGACCCAGTCGAGGGAGGAGTCGAAGCCGGGCTCCGCCATCCCGGCCATCCGGAAACCGGAGGCCAGGAAGGCGATGTTGACGACGAGGATGCCCAGCAGCGAGAAGCCGCGCAGGGCGTCCACAGAAGTGATCCTCGCAGCCGCGAGTCGTGCATCGGGCATGGCGGGAAGTGTCTCCTGTGTCCTCATCAGGCCTACATCATCCCGCAAAACCTTAGCGTTTCCTGTGAATTCAGTTATTTAGTGCGATGTGGATAAATCTCTCCACGATCACTGCTATAGAGATCAAGAACGACGGGATGGCCAGGAACATCAGCCCTCTGCGCGCCCGTCGTGCCCGGTTCGGCCCGTTCAGCCCGATGACCTCGTAGCCGAACAGCGCCACCCACGTCACGACCAGCGCCCCGATGCCGACGGGCGTCCAGGGCGAGGTGGGGTCGCCGCGGCCCTTGTAGGGGTTGGGATCGGGGATCTCCGTGCCCTTCACGAACTTCTTCCAGGTGTAGAGCGCGGCGTCGTCGTTGGAGAAGACCTTCTTCAGGTCGGGCGAGGCGTCGAGGGCGGCCCGGAACCGCTGCCCCCAGTCCTCCGGGAAGCCCTCGTTGAGCTGCAGGTAGCTGACCTGCCCGCGGCTCACCATCAGGTACGAGTTGCGCGGCTGCTCCTTCAGCTTGGCCACCGCGTCGGCGATCTGCGTCGGGTCCTTGTGCACCAGCGCCTGCACGCCGAAGTTGACCAGCTCGACGTCCCGCTCGCCCCACGGCAGGGTCGGCGTGACCTCCGGCCCCTCCTTGGGCACCAGGTAGAGCACCTTGGCGCTCGGCTTGTCGTGGTCGTAGACGTAGTGCAGGGCGGCGACCTCGCCGGTGGTGACCCGTTCGAACTTCTCGTTGCCGTACCGGGCCAGCAGGAACGCGAAGGCGAACAGCACCGCGAAGCAGGCGGCGAGCACGACCGAGATCTTCCTGGTCAGCTCGGGGTTGAAGCGCACGTTCCGCCTGCGCAGCGGCACGGTCTCCTCGCGCACGTCCGCGCTGTCGGCCGGCAGGTTCGGGAAGAACGCGTAGGCGGCCAGCAGGCAGGAGCCCGGCAGCGCGAACATGTAGATGCGCAGGCCGATCTCGCCGCCGTAGCTCTGCAGCCCCAGCGCCAGCACCGGCACGCACAGCAGGATCAGCGCGGACCGGTCGAACACCCCGCGGCGCAGCCGCCGGAACAGCCCGGCCGCCGCCAGCGAGAGGATGACGCCGAGGATGCCGAGCCGCGCCTGCAACACCAGCGCGTGCGCCGGGTCGCTGCCCTCGACGCGGTCGGAGGTGGCGCTGCCGATGTTCTGCAGGATCTTGCCCAGGCCGCCGAAGATCGCGTCGATCTGGCCCGCCCAGAACCCGACCGTCATGTAGCTGATCCACGCCAGCGTCACGAGACCGAGGAAGAACGGCAGCGCCCACGTCAGCGAGGTCCGCTTGAAGATCAGGAAGGCCGTCACCACGCCCATCATCATGAACGGCGTGATCTGGTGCGAGGCCACCGACGCGAAGAACAACGCCAGCAACATCAGCAACATCAGCAGCTTGTCGGCCCGGTACGTGCCGGTGTTCACGATCTCGCCGGGCGTCATCGCGTCGAGCCTGCCCAGCAGCTTGCGCAGCCCCTTGGTCGGGATCGGCTTGGTACGCGGCTCCACCCGTCCGAACCAGCGCAACAGGATCGCCACGAACGCCAGATACAGGGCGAAGGTGAACCCCTGCGGCGAGAAGTAGTCCTGTCCGATCCACTGCACGAGGATGAACAGCAGCGCCGCGAACCAGCGGGCCCGCGTCGTCGCCACCACCTGGCGCAGGATCAGGACGAACGGGAGCAGGTAGAGCAGGTTCGACAGGAGCGGCGTCCACTGCAGGATCGTCGTCATGTCGGTGATGCCGGCGGCCTTGGTGACGAACGCGAACAACGCGAAGAAGCCCGGCCAGCCCATGCGGGCGTCGATGCTGATCGCCGTCTCGCCCGTCCTGGAGATGAACTCCACGAAACCGGCGTGGATGTAGGCCGTGGGGAAACGCGGCTCGGTGGCCACCAGGGCGCCCGCGCCGTGCAGGGCGAACGTGATGGCGGCGATCTGGAACAGCAGCAGGAACTTGCGGTCGGTGCTCTGGGCGACCGTGACGAAGAACGACACGATCATGATCAGGATGGCGATGAACGCCGTCGCCGGCAGCGCCGAGATCAGGCCCAGGCCGTTGATGTTGTCCGGGTCCACACCCCGCAGCGGCCCCGGGGGCACGCGCAGGGCGAGGATGTACATGAGCAGGCCCTCGAGCACGAGGACGACCGGCAACCACTTGGGCGCGCCGGCGATCAGCGCCGCGAGCCGCCCTCCGGCGGCCCGGCCCTGCTGTCCCGCGGCCACGGGCGCGCCTTCGCCGCCCCGCGGGCCGCCCACGCCCTGCCCGTCGCCGGAAGCCGCCGGAGCCCGCTCGACAACCGGAGCCCGCTCGACGACCGGCGCCCGCTCGACGACCGGAGCCCCGGCGCCGGACGCCGCAACGGCACCGGCACCGGCCGTCCGGGAAGCAGGCGCCCTGAAGGCGACGGTCCTGCCGTCACCATCACCCTCGCCGTCATCGGCGGCGCCGGCCCCCTGGGGGCCGGACGCGTCCGTGCCGGATGCGCCCGCGCTCCCCGCGTCGGCGACCCCGGTACGACCGGCGCCCGCCTCCCCGTTCGGCGAGGCGCCACCCGCGTCGGAGGACGCCCCGGAACGAGCCCCCTCCGTCGCGCCCGATCCGGAGCCCTTCGGGCCACTCGCCGGACGTGCGGGTGCCGCGGAGCTCTTCGAGGAGCCGGCGGCAGGGGTGGGGGAGCCGCCCTCGGCGGCCTCGGCGGGCGGAGCCTGGGGAGGCCGCGCCACAGGCATCGGCATGGTCCCGGCGGCCGGCGAGCCCTTCGACTCCGCAGCCGCGCCCTCCCCGGACACCCCTTCGGGACCGGACGCCCCCTCGGGACCGGACGCCCCCTCGGGACCGGACGCCCCCTCAGGGCCGGACGGCTCGGCCGCCGGGGCGTGGGGCGCCCTGGCGGTGAACGCGTTGGGCCCCACCGTCTTGGGCCGGGCCTCGCCGTCGCGCTCCGCGAACGCCTGCGAAGGCCCGGAAGCGGGCTCGTCAGCCGTGGGCGGGTGGCCGATGTGCAGGGGTGCGGGGACGCGGAAGGCCGTCGTCGTCTCGGCGTTCACCTCCGCCGGGGAGCCGGACGCCGCCGGCGCCTCCTCGTCCGACGCCGGTGGGGACGCCGGAGCGCCTCCTTGCCCGTCGTCGAACGTCAGCCGCGGGATCACCCCCGTGGCCTCCGGATCGAAGGGCGTCTCTGTCTCCTCCCCGGCGTCCTTGCGAACGTCGGAGGAGCCGGTCTTCCCCTTAGTCATGCCATCGCCGTCCCGTTGCCTCACGTTGACCATCATGCGGCCCCGGACGACCCCTGAGTGACAGTCGGCTGCCCAGTTTCACCAAAATTGAGTATTTTGCGTAGATTTCCGAAGATCAGAAGTGCCACCAGCAGCTCGCTGAAGAGCAGCCCGTAACCCACCGCGTTCACCCCGAAGTGCGGGAAGAGGGCCACCGTGGACACCAGCACCAGCACCGCCAGCCCGATCTGCACGAGCGCCAGCGTGCGCGCGTGGCTCTGTGCCCGCAACGCGCTCAGGTACACCTCGATCAGCACCCGCGGCAGCACGGCCAGCGCCATCAGCCGCAGCAGCGTGGACCCCTCGTCGGCGAACTCGGCCCCGAAGACGGTCAGGATCAGCGGCGCCCCGATGATGGCCACCGCGATGATCGGCGTCACGATCATGAAGCCGCGCCGCAGCGCCCGCCGGCAGTTCAGAGCCAGTTTGGAACGATCGAAGGAACCCTCGACCGTCAGCGATACCGCCATGTTCATGGCCAGCAGCTCGATCATGCTGGCCAGCGTGTGGGCCATCGAGAAGCGCCCGAACGTGGCCTCGCCCACCTTGGTCGCCACCACCACGGGCACCAGGTAGACGATCGCCAGGATCGACAGGGTGCCGGGGAAGTCACCGGCCAGGAACCGGCCGATCTGCCGCAGGCCGGGCGGCTCGTGGGCGGTGCCGAGGCTCTTGACGTGCCGGGGCACGACGAAGCCGAAGATCAGCCAGTTGACCGGGATCAGCGCGAGCGCGGTGGGGATCATCCACGAGACGAAGATCCCGCCGTCGGGCAGCGCGCCGGCCAGCGCGACCAGCAGGCCCATCTTGACCAGGCCGAACACCAGGTTGTTGACCGGCACCCAGGTGGCCTTGCGCAACCCGGTGAGCACGACGTCCTGGAGTGTGAAGACGGCCCACACCAGCACCGAGGCCAGGAAGAACAACCCCGGCCCGAACCCGGCCAGCACCGAGTACGTCTTCCCCCACAGCGGCAACGTCAGCAGGAAGCCGAGCGCCGCGACCCCGCCCGTGGCGGCGGCCAGGCCGTAGCCGCGCAGGATGAGCTCGGGCGTGCGCCGACCGGCCACCGGCAGGAAGCGGGCCAGCGCGCCCACGAAGCCGAGCGCGGTCAGCGACGCGAACAGCCGCATCGCGGTGATCACCGCCTGGCCGCGCCCGAACTCCTCGGGGGTGTAGAAGTGCGCCGCCAGCAGCCAGTAGCCCATGCCGAGGGTGCCCGTGACGACCGTGTTGGCCATCAGGGCGTAACCCTGGCGGAAGAGCGGATTGCTGAGGTCGCGCAGGAGCTTTTCCCGCAGGCTAGACATTTCCGCGCACCCGCTGCAGCCCGTACCTCGTCCGCCGGACGACCGCGTACCCCTTGGTGAGGATGCGTTCGCGCAGGTAGATGAGAGGCACGGCGTTGCCTTCGACGGCGCGCTTGAACATGCTGATGGTCGTCGGCTTGCCGACCGTCAGCCGGGGGATGGCCAGCATGTCGTGGCGGTCGGCCGCGATGGTGTTGCTCACGGCGCAGGCGGCGAAGTAGCCGGCCTTGCGCACCTCCTGGCGGACCCGGGCGCTGGAGTAGCCGTAGGGGTAGGCCATGGTGGCGACCGGCGCGCCGATCTTCTCCTCCAGCAGCCCCTTGTTCCTGCGCAGCTCCTGCCGCAGGTCGTCGGTGCGGAGCTGGTCGAGCTGCGGGTGGCTGTGGCTGTGGCCGCCGATCTCGATGCCGTTCTGGGCGGCCTCGCGGGCCTGGCCCCACGACAGCATGTCGTCGAGCGGACGGCCCGCGGCGTCCTTGCCCGCGTCGGCCACCCAGCCGCTGGTCAGGAAGACCGTGGCCGGGAAGTTGTAGCGGTCGAGCAGGGGCAGCGCCTGGCTGTGGAAGTCGGCGTAGCCGTCGTCGAAGGTCAGCACGATCGGCTTCGCCGGCACCGTACGGCCGTCGATCTTGTTCAGCGCGGCCACCAGGTCGCCCAGCGTGAGCGGGGTGAACCCGCTCTCCGACAGGTAGGCGAGCTGCTCGGCCAGGTCGGACGGCCGCACGGCGTGCGGCCGCGTCTCGTCGTTGGGGCTGTCGCTGACCGAGTGGTACATCAGGATCGGAATGCGGATCATGAGCGTGCCACCTTCAGCCGTGCCGTGCCAACCACGTAACCCCAGGTCGTCCAGGCCAGGCCGACGACGATCGCGGCGGCCCTGCCGAGCCCGGACGGATCGCCGCGCAGGGCGTCGCCCACGCCGCGCAGCGCGCCGAGCGGCAGCGTCTTCATGGCGTGGGCGCGCTCGCTGGCCAGGCCGTCCTGGGTGCCGACCTCCCGCGTGACCAGGGCCTTCGACAGGCCCTCCGCGTAGCACCTGGACCTGAAGTAGGCGAAGCCCTCGCGCTGCCTGGACACCTTGTGCCCGATGACCGCGCGGGGCTCGAACAGCATGACCGAGCCCGGCTTGCGCTGGCTCAGCCTGATGCAGAACTCGGTCTCCTCGCAGCCCAGCGGGCGCGACTTGCGGCCCTGCACGCTGCGGCCGATGCCGCTGTGGAAGCCGCCGACCTCGGCGACGACCTCGCGCAGGAAGGCGGCGTTGCCGCCCATGACGTTGCGGATCGGCGCGCGTACCGCGGGCATGCCGCGGTACGTGCACCCGACCGTCCAGTCGAACTCGTACGGGAACCAGCGGGGCCGGCGGTTCGACGCCCACAAGGGGTCGGTACGCCCGCCCACGCCCACCACACCGGATTCCTGGAAGCCCTCCTCCAAAGCCTCCAGCCACCCCGCGTCGGCGACCGCGTCGTCGTCGAGAAACGCGACGATCTCACCGGTGGCCGTGGCCACGCCGGTGTTCTTGCCGCCGGACAGCCCCTGCTCGTGCGTGTTCTCCACCACAATGGCCTGTGGATAGGCGCGCTTGAGCTTCAGGTGCAGGTCCGGATTGTGGTCGACCACCAGGATCAGCTCGTGTGCCGGGCGGCTCTGGTTCTCGACCGACTCGACTGCCTGCCTGATGTCCTCCCAGCGCTCTTCTGTGTAGACGCAGATGACAACAGACGTGTTCACAACGGTTCCTCTTACGCGACGCCTCGGTCAGCGGCGGGAGTGGCGGTGGGCTCAGGCTGAGGGGCGGAGGGCTGGCGGCGCCACTCCTTCAGGATCGTCTTGAGCACACGGAAGCCATCTCGTACGGCACGCAGGTTGCTCTCGCCGTGAATGCGGTTGCGCTCGTGGCTGGGCACCTCGTGCACCTTCAGCCCGGCCTTGGCCGCCCGCACGTTCATCAGGGTCTCGACCTCGAAGCCGTCGCAGTCGAGGTCGAGCACGTCGAGGTGACGCGCCCAGAACGCGTTGTAGCCGTAGCACAGGTCGGTGTAGTTCGTCTTGTACATCACGTTGACGATGCCGGTCAGGACCTTGTTGCCCAGGCGCCGGTTGAGCGTCAGGTCGTCGCTGCCGCCCCCGGCGGCGTAACGCGAGCCCTTGACGAAGTCGGCCCCGGTCACGAGGGCGCCCACGAACGAGATGATCTCGCGGCCGTCCGTCGAGCCGTCGGCGTCGATCATGACGATGATGTCGCTGGTGCACGCGGCGAAGCCGGCGGCCAGGGCGTCGCCCTTGCCCTTGCCGGTCTGCGTGACGATCTTCACGTTGGGCCGCAGGCGCCTGGCGACCTCGACCGTGTCGTCGACGGAGTTGCCGTCGACGAGCACGATCTCGTCGACCCACTGGGGGATCGTCGCGAAGACGTGCGGCAGGTTCTCCGCCTCGTTCATCGCCGGCACGACCACGCTCACCGTCGGGGAAATGGCCAGGTGAGGGGTGACGGGCGTGAAACTCGAAGGGGGCGGCATGGAACGCAAGGGGGACTTCTGAACCTTGCCGTTGTGCTTGGTGATCTCGGGACTCATGACGAGGGATATCCTTCCGGGACCCGGCCCTGCTCACCGCACGGAGTCATCCCCGGGTGCTGCGGGAATGACGGAGCCGACGAGCGGTGCATTGTTGGGTCCTGTGGAGTGAGGGTGTGTGCTGGTGCCGGGGGGTGATGCCGGGAGCGTTCAGCCGGCTCCCGTTGGTTCCTTGACTACATTGGGTGACTCCTGCTGCTGCTGCATCGAGGTGCGCACCCGACCAAAACCCTTGAGGACGCGGTCGGCCGCCTTATAAAGAGACGGTCGATCCAACACGATTGTTCGAGCTTTGTTGAAAGGAGTTCGGCCCATCCAGTGGACGGCCGCTGTCGCGGACGGTCGTGAGATGCGGCCCTCGGCGACGTACAGGACCCCGCTCTTGAGCCAGTCTTTGTACTCCTTGCCGCCCTTGCCCATGTCAACCATGTGCATCCCGTCGTTCGCGGCGGCCTCGGCCATCTGCAGATGGTGGACGATGCCGGGCGAGTAGCGGGCGTACTCGGTGTCGTAGGCGGGGAACCACCCTACAAGCGTTGTGGCGGTACGGAGACCGAAATGCCCGGCAACAGGCACGTCCCCGGCATAAAGCATGGTGAGGATGCCGGAGAAGTCCGATGACTTCTCGGCATGCATCATGTCGATGAGTTCGACGATCCAGGGCTGGGCGAACCGGTCGACCCGGCCGGTGCGCCGGTACTGGTCGGACTTCCAGGCCAGGAGCGTGCGCAGGACCTCGGGGTCGGTGGCGTTCCACTCGAAGCGCAGCCCGCCCTGCTCCCGGCCGAACTTGCGCTCCTTGTAGCGGACGGTCTTGAGGTTCTTCGGGGAGTTGGCCTTGACCTGCTCCAGCCAGGAGTCGAAGCCGGAGGTGAAATCCATCACGGGGGCCGGGCGCACGTCGGCCTCGTACGGGGCGAACGTCGGCTGGCCGGCGACCAGGTGGTCGAAGTCGAACACGCTGAGCTTGCAGGCGCGCAGCAGCTGCTTGGCGTCGAGCCGCAGGTCGGGGAGCGCGATCAGGCCGTGGCAGGTGGTCAGGAAGCCGCCGAGCGGCTTGCCGATGCCGAAGCTGTGCCGTTCGTACGGGAAGAACCCGGCGATGCGGTTGCCGTCGGAGATGACCGCCACCCTCACGTAGTCACGCAAGCGGTCCATCGCCACGGCGAACTCGACGGAGAGGAACGGGTTGTCCAGACTCGGATCGGCCTTCTGCAGCTCCCGCCATCGGGCGCGTTCGGCGTCTCCGAGGTCTCTCGGGCGCACTACCTGGATGTTCACCTTGCCCTGGCCCCCTGTTCGGTCTGCATGTTCTTCCCCCGGTACAACACGCGAAGCACGTACATGAACCCGCCGAGCACGGCGACCGTCGCCACGCCGGCTCTGGGCGACCATGCGTTGAACAGCAGCATGGCTTCGGCGAGGAGCACGTTCAGGACGAGGCTGGCCGCGGCTCCTACTGATAGTGCGGCAAGGGGGTCACGATCGCGCAACAGCCCCACCACCGCCGCCCCCGGCACCACCATGAGGAACAGGGAGATCAAGAACGGGCGCAGCGGGGTGTCGAGGTCGAACAGCGCGACCACGGCCCCCGCTATGCAGGCGAGCGCCAGCAGCCATGCCAGCGCTCTGCGGTGCTTGAGCATCTCCTGTTTCTCTCCTGCTCTTTCCGGTCAAGACATGGTTGATCGATTTTCATGGGACCAATCCTGGTCCGGGCACGTCAATGCCGACGCTTGGTGAGCCGTTGAGGTTCACCGGCATGGCGAAGTTTCTCCTGTGACGTCCGCCACATGACGTGGTGACTCCGGGTTTCCGGGCGTGTTCCCCAAGCTAACCAGAATGCCCTATGTGGCCTATGATGTTCGAGCCAGGGTCCTGTTTATCCCGTTATGTCCGCTCTCCCTGGGGAAGTGTTCGTCACCCTTGTGGTGCCGCGTCCACATTCGAGCTCGGCCCTTCGCTCGGCGTCTCGGACGGGTCGGCGGTGGGCGTGGGCGGATCGGAAGGGGGATCGGTCTCGGGGGCGCGGTCGGCGTTCCAGGCGAGCGAGCAACTGGCGGCGCCGCCGTTCGAGGTGAACGAGACGCGGCCGCGGCCGCCGGCGCTCGGGTCCACGACGGTCACCCAGATCGACACCGAGCCGCCCGCCTTGACCGAACCGCTGGCGGGGAAGACGTCGAGGCCCTGTGACGCGGTCGCCACCCAGGAGACCGCGGCGTTGCGGGCGCGCAGCCCGATCTTGGCGGCGCCCGCGATCGAAGCGGGACACGTCGTGCCGAGCCGGGCGACCGGCGCGGGCCTGCGGCGGCTCACCGTGGGCGCGGCCGGCCCGCCGCTGGGCCGCCGGGCGGGCCGCCGGACCGTCGGCGTGGCGGACGGGGACGTCTCCGGCGCGTCGGCGCTCGGCGTGGGCTCGGGCGTCACGTCCTCCTCCGGCGCCGGCGTGAGCTCGGCGGAGGGGGAGACGGCAGGCGTGGGCGTCCGGGTGAGCGCGGTCCGCGCGGCGTCGCCGCCGTTCAGCACGACCACCGCCCCGGTCGCGGCCAGCACGCACGCCCCGGCCAGCACCACCGGCCCGAGACGGCGCGGACGGCGGCGGCGCGAGCGCCGTTCGGCGGCCACCGGGAAGCCGGTCCGGTCGAAGTTGTCGCCGCGGTCGGTGATCAGCGTCCTGGTCTGGTCGCGCCCGGGGTCGACGCAGGTGTCCACCACCCGGTGGCGCAGCGAGAGCGGCGGGAACTCGACCGGCACCAGGTCGAGCAGGCGCGAGGCCGACACCTGGCGGTGCTTGCCCTCGGTGCACACCTCGCACCCGGCGATGTGCCCCGACAGCCGCCGCCGCAGCAACGGCGTGAGCGGCCCCTCCCAGGAGTCCACCATCGCCGACAGGTCCGGGCAGTGCGCGCGGCCCGTCTTCGCCAGGACGACCGCCGCGGCCGCGTTCTCCAACTGGTCGCGGGCCCGGCCCAGCCGGGTGGCGGCCTGGCGGGAGGTCAGCCCCAGCACCGAGGCGACCTCGACCGGCGTCAGGCCGTGCCGCAGCGACAGCAGGACGATCTCGCGCTCGTTCCCGCTCAGCTCGCCCAGCGTCTCTCGGACCAGCCCGGCCAGCTCGGAGTCGGGCTCCCCAGGCGCCTGCGGCAGGCCCCCGGCGGGCGTGCCGCGATGCGCCATCCTGGCCCGGACCTGAAACCTGGTCAGCGCGTACACCCAGGCGCGCAGGCGGCCGGCCTCCTTCAGCCGGTCCACGCAGCCCTGCGCGGTCACCAGGGCGTCGTGCACGGCGTCGCCGGCCGAGTCCCGGTCGCCGATCAGCGTGAGGGCGTAGTCGTAGAGCCGTTCGCCGTAGGAGTCGTACAGGGCGGCGGGGGCGTCGGTGTCGGCCCGCCGCAGAGCGGCGACCAGCTCCTGATCGTCGGCGCGGCCGACCGTCGGCCATCCAGGCACGGATTCCCCTCCCCGCGGGTGGAACGGGCGCTCAGGCCCCCACGCGGGAGAGGACGCCGCCTCGATCGGCCAGGTTGACCGGCGCGGCCGCGGTCATGCCGAACCGGCATGAGCTGGTGATCCGTGTGACAGGAGTGGCTCAGCCGTCGCAGTCGGGGGCGCAGAGACGGCGTTCCATGCCCTGGAGGAAGAAGTCGCGGACCTGGAGCACGTCCTTGGCGATGTAGGCCTCGCCGCCGGTCGTGCTGGCCAGCGCGTCCATCTGCTTGCGGCCCGCCTCGGCCTCCGGCCCGAAGGCGATGAGCAGGATGCTGATCGGCCGCTTCGGGTTGTAGGTCTTCTTGAGGTACTGCAGGATCTGGGCGTTCGAGACGCCGCCGTCGGGGTCGTCGTTGCCCGCGCCGTCCGTGAGGATCAGCAGCGTGTTGATCTTGTCTTCCTGGTACGTCTTCGTCAGCTCGGCGTAGGCGGCCTTGATGGTGTCGTTCAGGCCGGTGTCGCCGGTGGCCTTGGCCTGGATCTGCCCGAACTGCCGGACCAATGCCTGCTTGCGCAGCACGCCGTTGGTGGACTCGGCGAGCGGGCCGACGGAGACGAGTTCCTGCCAGTCCTTGCCCTGTCCGTCCATGTGGGTGGAGAACGTCCACAGGCCCAGCTCGGAGTCGGCCGGGAACAGCCCCAGGCCCTCCATGGCGATCTTGTTGATGGCCTGCATGCGGGTCATGTTCGTGCCGGGGACGGGCAGCGCCATCGTGCCGGAGACGTCGAGCAGGGTGAGCAGCCGGGTGCCGAGGTTCAGCCGCGACCAGGTCTGCACCATCGAGGCCACGCTCTTGGCGTCGGGCCTGGGCAGCGCCTCCGGCTTGTCGGGGACGAACCCCTTCTCCTTCGTCAGCGCCTCGCCCGCCTTGCCGTCGGGGCTGCGGAAGCCGGCGTCGCGCAGGATCTTCTTGGCCGCGTCCGTGCCGAGGTCCTGCCTGAAGTCCGCGGCCGCCTTCTGGATCGCCGGGTCCTTGGTGACGATCGTGATCGGGTAGTCGAGGCTGAGCGTGCCCTCCTTGGGATAGAGGGCGACCACCGGGGCCTCGGGCTTCTTGGCGTTGTGGGCGTAGACGGCCTGCTCGGAGGCGACGCCGACCGGCACCTTGCTGCCCGACTTCACCGTCAGGCTGGCCAGCAGCGCCGCTGGGTCGGAGGCGAGCTGGCCGGAGATCTCCTTCAGCGCGCCGACCAGCGCCTTGTTCTGCCCGGCCTCCTTGGCGGAGGTGGCGGCGGCCAGCAGCGCGGCCAGCCCGGCGGAGTTCTTCTGCGGGTCGAGCGCCAGCACCCGGACCTTCCGGCCGGGACCGTCGGGGTTGGCCACGTTGGCCGCCGCGATCATGCCCGCCCAGCTCGGCGTGAGGCTGGCGGACAGCTTCGCCGCGGCGGACTTGGCCGCGGCCAGCACGACGGGCGACACGGCGATCGAGCCGGCCGGCTGCGGCAGCGCCGAGCCCGCGGGGGAGTTGCGGAGGTTGCCCACCAGCAGGCTGGAGTCGGCCACCCACACGTCCGCGGCGGACTTGCCGGCGGCCAGCCCGTTCGCGGTCTTGGCCGCCGCCTCCCTGGTCACGGTGACCTCGACGCACTTGCTGTCGATCGAGTGCAGGGCCTTGGTGTAGTTGGCGGCGATCTTGTTGAGCGCGGGGTGGATGTCGGGGGTGGCCACGACGCGCAGCGGCAGCTTGCCGGCCGAGCAGTCGTGCTCCCGGTTGAAGATCACGAACGCCGCGACACCGAGGAGCACGGCCAGCGCGACGGCCCCGGCCAGCGGTACGAGCACCCTGCCACGCCCGCTGACCGACCGCCTGCGGGAGGGTGGTTCCTGGGCTCGGTGGCCGCCGTCGAGCTCGTCTGTCCGGTGTCGCCCCACGATGTCCTCTTAGGTGTGTTGAGACCTTCCGGAGACCCTAGCGGGAGTTGCTCCGCAATACTCCGGGAACACTACTCGGTGGGCTCTGTGTGGCAAAACCGCTCTTTTGGTGCGCCTATTACGGAGAGTGGCGGTCAATGGCAGCAGGCGTGACCGCGCCAGGCGCGCGCTCCCTCACGCACCGCGACCGCCGCGAGGGCCACCGCCATGGCCGGATCCACCCACCACCAGCCCAGCGTGTTCAGCCACAGACCGGCCAGCACGCCGGCCGCCATGGCGGCGCAGATCAGGTTCTGGGTGCCCTCGCCGGACGTCGCCGCCGACGCCAGCCGCGCCCCCAGCCGCCGCTTGACCAGCCCCAGCGCGGGCATGCTGACCAGGCTGACCGTCGTGACCACGATGCCGAGCACGGTCGGCACGGCCCGGTGGCCGGCGTCGAGGTCGTGCGCGACGTGCCCGACCAGGTAGGGCGCGAGCAGCCAGAAGCTCACCGCCACCGCGCGCCTGGCGGTGGTCTCGGCGTGCGGCGAGAGCGTGCGGGCGCCGGTGAAGCGCCACACCACGATCAGGCTCGCCCCGGCCTCGGCGAATGCCGACAGCCCCCACCCGATCAGCGCGACGGAATGCGCCGACAACCCGGCGGCCAGGCCCAGCGTGCTCTCCACGGCCAGCCAGGCGAGCGTGGCCACCGACAGCGCACGCGCGGCGCGGGCGGCCCGCAGCCAGTCGGCCGTCGCGGCCGGATGCTCATGAATCCGCTGGTCAGACACCATGAACCCCCGAACTCCCGGCTGTCCGGCCGGCGACAGCGTTACGTAACGTACCCATGACCCATGGTGACCTTAAGCCCTGTGCGGCAAAGGATGTTCAAGATTCACCGGATAATGGCGGTGATCGTCCGGGGGAGGGATCGTGCCGTTCACGCCCAGTCACATCGCCGCCGTGCTGCCGCTCGTGGCGTCCGGCCGGGCGCGGCGGTTCGCCGATCCGTGGGCGCTCGCGCTCGGGGCGATGGTGCCCGATCTGCCGATCTTCCTGCCGTTCCTGCCGGTCTACGGCGACTGGCACTCCTGGCAGGGCGTGCTCACCCTCGACCTGGCCGCGGTGCTGCTGCTCCTGCCGCTGTTCCACCTCGTGCTGCGTGATCCGCTGATCTCGCTGCTGCCGCCGTCCCTGGCCGGCCCGGCGGCGGCGCTCCTGCGGCCGAGCCGGCTCAGGATCCTGCCGGTGGTGGCCGGCGGCGTGATCGGCTCGGCCACCCACCTGTTCTGGGACTCCTTCACCCACTCCTACGCCTCCGCCCGCTGGGGCGCCTGGCCGGACACCCCCGTCTTCGGCACGACCAGGCTCTTCAGCGTGCTGCAGTACACCTCCTCGGCCGTCGGGCTGGCCGTGGTGGTGTGGTGGGCCTGGCGCGCGTTGTCCCGCGCCGAGGCGGCCGGCGTGCCGGGCCGCCTGCGGCTCGCGCCCGCCGTGCGGTGGGCGGTGCTGGCCGCCTGCGCGCTCGGCACGGTCGCCGGCGCCCTGCTGTGGCCGCTGGTGGACGAGCCCAACCCCGCGTTCGGCTTCCGGAGCGTGCTCACCAAGACGGGCGCGGGCACCGTGGTCGGGCTGTCGGCCGTCCTGGCCTGCTACGCGGTCGTCTGGCAGGTCAGGCGGCGCATGGCAGTATCGGAAGGTGCCTGACTACGTGTTCGACGCCGACGACCCCCGAATCGCCGACTACACCCGGCTGCGGGACGTCGAGCTGCGCAAGAGCCTGGAGGCGGAGCGCGGCCTGTTCCTCGCCGAGGGGGAGAAGGTGATCAGGCGGGCCATCGCCGCCGGCTACCCCATCCGCTCGGTCCTGACCACCCGGCGCTGGTACGAGTCACTGTCCGACGTCATCGGCGACGCCACCGTCTACGAGGTGAGCGACGAGCTGATGGCCGGCATCGCGGGCTTCCAGATCCACCGCGGCGCGCTGGCCTCCATGCGACGCCTGCCGCTGCCCACGGCCGAGAACCTGATCAAGGGCGGCGCCCGCCGGCTGCTGGTCCTGGAGGACCTGGTCGACCACTCCAACGTCGGCGCGATCTTCCGCTGCGCCGCCGCGCTCGGCGTGGACGGCGTCCTGCTCTCGCCGCGCTGCGCCGACCCGCTCTACCGCCGGGCGGTGAAGGTCTCCATGGGCGCGGTCTTCTCGATCCCGTACGCGCGGCTCGACGACTGGTACACCGGCCTCGGCGAGCTGCGCGCGGCCGGGTTCCAGACCCTGGCGCTGACCCCCGACCAGAGCGCGGTCCCCCTCGACCGGGTGCCGATGGGCGAACGCGTGGCGCTGCTGCTCGGCTCCGAGGGCGACGGCCTGTCCTCCCACTGGCTGCACGAGGCCGACCACGCGGTGTGCATCCCCATGAGCCCGGCCGCGATGGACGCGGGCGTCGACTCGCTCAACGTGGTGGCCGCGGCGGCGATCGCCTGCCACGGGCTGATGCGCTCCACCGCGCACTGACGTCCGAGTGCGCGAATGGGTCTGGTGGCGCTTCGACCAGGCGGGTAACCCTGTAATCATGCAGACCTTGTTCGAGCACGCCGGCGGCGAAGAGGGCTTACGCCGCTTCATCGAGATCTTCTACCGCAGCCTGCTGGCCGACCCGCTGCTCCAGCCGCTCTTCGGCGAGGGCAAGGCGAGCCACGTGGACAACCTGACCGCCTTCACCGTCGAGACGTTCGGCGGCCCCGACACGTTCTCGGCGGAGATGGGCGGCTTCCCGCTGCTCATCGAGGCGCACCGCGGGCTGGGCATCGAGGAGGCCCAGCGGCGGCGGTTCGTCGAGCTGTACATGGAGGCCGCCGACGCGGCGGGGCTGCCCGGCGACGAGCCGTTCCGGGCCTCGCTCCGCTCGCACGTGGAGTTCGGCACGCAGGTGGCGCTGCAGAACTCCCACGCCGAGACCGACGACCAGCTCCACCCGCTGCGCGAGGTGCCGCGCTGGGACTGGGAGCGGCCGCCGGAGTAGCCGGTCAGGGGAGGTCGGTGTCCTCGGTGAGCCAGTCGGGGTAGGCGTCGACGTCGTGCAGCACCGGCTGGGTCTCGACGGGGCCGGCGCCGCCGTTCGCGCTGATGTGCGCCGCCAGCGCGGCGGCCTGTTCGCGCGGTGTGATGAGGGTGAGCTGCCAGGAGACCCCGGCCTGCGCGGCCGGGACTTCCGCGATGTCGATCGAGGTGGCCAGCCCCGCGAGCAGGATCGTGTGCGCGAGCGCGGCGGCCTGCTCATGGCCTTCGATCGTCGTGCGGACTTCGATGAATTCCGCCATGATCTTCCTTATTGCGGAGGGGTACATTCGCCACCCTATCTGCGTGAATCGACCGCGGGGTGGGCTTCCGGCCGCCGAAATCCGCCGGGGTGGCGGCGGTTGCGACGAGCCGGTACCCGAGATCGGCGGCCTCAATCACTCCAGGATGCGGCAAGATGTGATGCGCCGATCACCGAGAGCGACCGACGGAGGTCCCGTGAAGCCGACCTGGATCATCGCGGCCGCGCTCGCGGCCACCCCGCCCGCGTTCACGACCCCGCCCGCGTTCACGACCCCGCACGTTCCCCGCGCGGGAGCGGTCGTGCGCCCGGCGGCGACCGCGCAGCCGCGGGCCGCCACCGCCGACCGTAGCGCCCTGACCTGCGCCGTCAGCTCCCCGGCCGGCCGGCCGCTGACCTTCAGCCCGCGCATCGGCCTCACCGCGAGGCCGGTGTCGGCCCGCGGGAACCTCCAGCTCACCGGCTGCCTGTCGGGCGACGGCTCGGCCCCCTACCTGCGTTCGGGCTGGGTCACCCTGAAGAGCGTCGGCCGGGCCTCGTGCGCGAGCGCCCGGCAGGTCCACGGCACCGCCCGCATCACCTGGTTCGGCCTCGACGGGCGGCCGGTCGGCACCTCGGAGGTGCGGACGCGGGCCGACCGGCTGGCCACCCAGAGCCCGGCCGACAGCTTCCTGACCGGCACGGTCGTGTCGGGGCCGCTGGACCGCGAGCGCGTCCACGGCACGATCACGCCCGCCATGGGCCTGCTGGCCTGCGCGACCGGCGGCCTGGGCACGCTGTCCGCGGCGGGCCGCCTCACCTTCGGCTGACCGCCCCGATCTCCGGCCGCCTCACCTTCGGCTGATCTCCCGCAGGTCTCGGTCTTCGGGGTCAGCCGCCGGCGATCTGCTCGCCCGCGAAGTCCAGCAGCTGCTCGGCGGTGCTGAAGCGGCGCTCGTCCCCGTCGTGGAGCAGGACGCCGAACACGCGCCGGCCGCCGCGGTCGCCCGCGAACAGCAGGCAGTACTGCGCCGCGTTCGTGTACCCGGTCTTCACGCCCACGACGTCCGCGGAACGGCCGAGCAGCTTGTTGGAGTTGCGCCAGGTGTGCGCCCCGTGCAGGGCCGACTTGGCGACCTTGTACACCTTGCTGCCCACCACCGTGCGGAAGACCGGGTCGGCCATCGCCCGCTGTGCCAGCTTGACCTGGTCCACGGCGGTCGAGTAGCCGCCGTTGCCCGGCGTGGGCAGTCCGTCGGGGTTGGTGTAGCGGGTGTCGCCGAGGCCGAGCGAGCGCGCGGCCCGGTTCATCTTGGCCACGAACGCGGTCTTGCCCGGCCCGTACTCCCTGGCCAGGGCGTTGGCGGCGTCGGCGCCCGAGGGGAGCATGAGGCCGTACAGCAGGTCCCTGGCCGTGAGGCGCTCGCCCTTCCGCAGGCCGGCCGTGGTCGCGCCGTTGCTGGTCGCGTGCTTCGTGTCCGCGGCGGTGACGGTGATCGGCTCGTTCAGGCGTCCCTCGCGCAGGACGACGTAGGCCGTCATCACCTTGACCAGGCTGGCGACCGGCACCCGCCGGGTCTCCCGCTTCGCGAAGTGGATCGTTCCGTCCGAGTCCACTACATATGCCGCCCCCGCTTTCACGGTCGGGACGTCGGCGGCCCGTGCGGCGGACGCCGGGTAAGAGATCCCCACAACCAACGCGAGTACGGCAGAGCCGATGAAACCCCCAATACGCATGCCAGACATGTTCGCAGGAGATCAAGGGTTGGTTTGCGAAACTCGGCCGTAAGTGGCCCTCAGTTGGGGGTAAATGCTTGATAGATCCGACATCTGCGGGGAGACGAGGCCGTGGCAGGCAGATTCATCATCAGTCAGGACGAGCGGGGCACGTTCCGTTTCGCGCTCGTCGCGAACAACGGGCAGACGCTGGCCGTGGGCGAGGGCTATCCGAGCAAGGCCGCCTGCGTCAACGGCATCGAGACCGTGCGCAGGAACGCCCCCGACGCCGCCATCGACGACCAGGCCCCGCCCACCGTCTAGGACGAGGCCAGGGCCTTGCGCCGGCGGCGGACGAAGAACCAGGCCACGCCGGCCGCGACCGCGAGCAGCAGGACCAGCGCGCTGACGGGCGAGCGGGCGGCCAGTTGCAGCCAGCCCCACACCAGCGCCGTGAGCCCGAACCACCAGATGGGCGCCCAGGTCAGGCAGCCGAGCGCGCTCGCCACCACGTACCAGGGATAGGACACCCGCAGCGCGCCCGCCACCCACGGCAGCGTGTGCCGCAGCATGGGCACCCAGAAGCAGCCGTAGACGGCCAGCGCGCCCCACTTCTCGACGACGCCCTCGATCCGCGCGATGCGCTCGCGGCCGAGCCGCACGCCGACCTTGGACTCGTAGAGCTTCTCGCCGAGCTTGCGGCCGACCCAGTAGTAGACCTGGAACGCGCCGAACAGCGCGAGGATGAGAACGGCCCCCACCAGCCAGTACGGCAGCCCGAACCAGAACGGCCGGGCAGGATCGGGGAGGGCGGCAGCCGCATGCCACATCAGCCCGCTCACCCCCACTCCAACGCTTAGGTCAGCCTTACCTTAGTCAAGGAAGAGACGTTCCGCCACATCAGCTTGCAAGGCCAGGTCACCGGCTGCAAGTAGCCGACAACCACCCCTCAACCCTCCCGCCCTATACCTGAACTGAGCAAAAGGGGTGTTGATCATGTCGTCGAGAAGTGCGGTGGTCCTGGCCGGCGGTACCGCCAACGCGGTCAAGCTCTTCGTGGCCGCGCTCGCCTTCACCAGCGCCTACGTCGGCTTCTCCGCCTACAGCAGCGCCGGGTCGGCCGCCGAGCCGGTGCGGACCGTCACCCTCTCGGCCCGCGAGCTGCCCATCACCGCCCCGGCCCGGCAGAGCGTCCCCGCGCGGGCGGGCGAGATCGCCCTCAGCGCCCTGACCGACGACGCCCCCGGCTGCGGCAGGTCGTTCCTGGCCCGCGGCCTGCTGGTCAACCCGCGGCCCGGCACGACCGTCCTGTACCGCTGGCGGTTGTCGCGCTGGAGCCCGGCGACCGGGACGTGGCGCACCTACCTGGCGGACCACTCCGGGTTCGCCGGCGGCAGCCGGAACGTGGAGTGGCGGCCGCAGATCTCCGGCAACGCCGGCTGGTACCGGGTCGAGCTGATCGCCCGGCCCGGCGGGACCGTCACGAGTGAGCGTTTCCAGGTGAGCTGCTGACCGAGCGGCGCGCCGCCTCCACCCAGCGCGGCACGCCCACCCGCTGGGCCACCTCAAGAGCCTTCTCGTAGTGCTCGCGCGCCGCGTCGGGCTGGCCCAGCCGGATGGCCAGGTCGCCCAGGGTCAGCGCCACCGGCCACAACGCCACGACGCCCGTGCCCGCGCCGGCCACCCGGTCGGCGAACGGCTTGAGCTTGTCGTAGCAGTCGACCATGCGCTCGCGGTCGTCGAGCAGCATGCCCGCCAGGGCCCGCCAGGTCATCACCAGCTCGTAGAGGAAGTCGGGGCGGACGGGCGGGCGGGTGGCGGCCACGGCCCTGGCGTCGTTGAGGTGCCCGGCCGAGGCCAGGGCGAGGGCGTAGGCGTCGAGCGTCCACTTGGCGCCGCGCTGGTGGGCCGGCGCCAGCAACTCGACGGTCTCGGCCGCCCGGCCGTCGACCAGGTGCAGGCAGAACGCGGTGATCAGCGGGAGGTCCTGGCGGCCTTCGAGCATGCCGGCCCGCGCGGTCATCCTGGCGGCCTCGCGGTAGGTGCGTTCGGCGCCCGCGTAGTCGCCGGCGATCATCATGCGCTGACCGGCGTACCAGACGACGACGGCGGCCGGAGCCGACAGGTCGTACTGCTTGGCCAGGCGGTCGGCGGCGGCGGCGTGCTCGTCGGCGGCGGCGAACTCGCCCCTGGCCGCCGCGCACTCCAGCAGCACCAGGTGGGCCAGGGCCTGCGTGGCCATCTGGCCCGAGCGCTGGGCGACCTCCAGCAGCTCCCTGCCGATGCCCTCGCGGGTGTCGACGGCCGGGATGTCGTAGGACTGGCGCAGCCGGCCGCTCAACGCCGCCGCGATCAGCGTCGGGTCGCCGCTCTGCCTGGCCAGCTCCAGCGCCTCCAGCGACGCCTGCCGCCCGCGCTCGGGCGCGGAGGAGCCCTCCAGCTCCAGCGCCAGCGTGGTGAGCAGGCTCGCCCGCAGGCGTTGCTCGCCCGCCGGCAGCTCCATGAGCGCCTTCTCGGTGACGTCGACGATCTCCCACGCGGTACGGGTGAAGTCGCGGGCCATGCCCTTGTGCGGCACCGCCAGCGACGCGGCCACCTTGGCGGTGATCTCCAGATCGCCCAGCGGCAGCGCGGCGTCCATGGCCTGGCGGCGCAGCAGCCTGGCCGCCGTCATGTCGCCGCACAACGCCAGCGCCTTGATCTGCCGCAGCATCAGCCGCAGCCGCTCCTTGGCGCGCTCCGGCTCGGACTCGCGGCCCTTGCCGTCCTGGCGCGGACCGCCGCGGTCGAAGGCCGCGATGGCCTGCTCCCACAGGGTGGCCGCCTCGCGGTGGGCGAAGCGCCGCTCGGCCTGCTCGGCCGCCAGGCCCGCGTAGTGGACGGCCTTCTCGGCCGCGTCGGCCAGGAAGTAGTGGTGGGCCAGCGCCGCCACGTCGGAGGACGTGCGCTGCTCGATCACCGCGGCGACCGCGGCGTGCAGGCGGGTGCGGCGCAGGCGGGAGGCGTCGGAGTAGATCGTGTCGCGCACCAGGTCGTGGTCGAAGCGCAGCAGCCCAGGCCCCGGCTCGGTCACCAGCCCGGCCAGCAGCGCGGCCTCGACCGCCTCGATCACCGCGTCTTCGTCGCCGGCGACCGTGACCAGCACGTCGAGGTCGACGTCGCGGCCGATCACCGCGGCCTGGAGCAGGATCTGCTGGGCGCCCGCGGGCAGCCGCGAGATGCGCCGCCGCAGCACGTCGCGCACGCCCGAGGGCACCCGCGAGAGCACCTGCGTGGCGCTGGCCCGGTCGGCCGCGCCCTCGGCGTCGAGCAGCCGGACGGTCTCGCGCACGAAGAACGGGTTGCCGCCGGTTCGCTCGACGATGGACTCGACCGCGTCCTCGTCGATCTCGCGGACGCAGGTGGCCTTGACCAGCTCGGCCACGGCCTTGGGGTCGAGGCCCGACAGGCCCACGCGCAGCGGCTCAAGCCGGGCCAGGGCGGCCAGCACGTCGGACTGGCGGTCGTCGAGCTCGCTCTCCCGGCACGTCACGACCAGCAGCACGCGGCTGGTGGCCAGCAGGCTCGGCAGCGCGCGCAGCAGGGCCAGCGTCTGGTCGTCGGCCCAGTGGAGGTCCTCCAGCGTGAGCAGCACCGGCGCCCGGCGGGCCACGCCGGCGAGGTAGCCGCCGACCGCGCGGTGCAGGCGGAAGCCGCCCGAGACCTCGTCCTCGTCGGGGTCGGGGGCGGTGTCGTCGAGCAGCGGGGCCAGGAGCTGGGCGTATTCGCCGGCGCCGGTGGCGCCGATCAGCGAGCGCAGGATCTCCACCCAGGCCCAGCCCGGCGGGGTCGCGCTGGAGTCGGGGCAGGCGCCGGAGGCGGTGATCCAGCCGTCGGCGCCGAGCCTGCCGTCGAGCTGGCGCAGCAGCGTGGTCTTGCCCGCGCCCGCGACGCCGGTCACGATCGCGACCTGGAAGCGGCCGGTGCGCGAGGCGGCCGTGGTCAGCCTGGCCAGCTCGGCGTCGCGGCCGACGAACGGCTCGGGCTCCAGCGGCGGCGGCTCGACGTGCGCGGCGGCCGGCCGGGGCGGCCAGGTGTCGGTGACCGGGGCGGGCCTGGCGGGCCGCGGCGGCGCGGCCAGCTCCAGCTCGGGGGCCTGGGCCAGGATGTCGGACTCCAGCTTGCGCAGCGCGGGCCCGGGGTCGATGCCCAGCTCGTCGGCCAGCATGTTCCTGGCCCTGCGCAGCGCGGCCAGCGCGTCGCCCTGCCTGCCGCAGCGGTAGAGGCCCAGCGCCAGCAGCCGCCAGCCCTCCTCGCGCAGCGGGTGCTCGGTGGTCAGCGCCTCCAGGTCGGGGACGGTCTCGGCGTGCAGGGCCAGCCGCAGGCCGGTGTCGGCGTGCCGCTCGCGGGCCACCAGGCGCAGCTCGGCCAGCCGGTTGACCTCGGCCTCCGCCCAGGGCTGGTCGGCGAAGTCGGAGTAGGGGGTGCCGCGCCACAGCCCCAGCGCCTTCTCCAGGCGGCCGCGGGCGGACTGCGGGTCGCCCTCTTCGAGGTGCTCGCCCGCCGCCCTGACCAGCTGCTCGAAGCGCAGCGCGTCGACCTGCTCGGCGGCCACGCGCAGCGCGTAGCCGGAGGCGACGGTCACCAGCAGGCGGTTGGGGCCGCCGCGTGGCCGGCCCGGTTCGAGCACCCTGCGCAGGCGGGAGATGTAGACCTGCAGGCCCGACTGGGCGCCCTTGGCGGCGTCGTCGTCCCACAGGTCGTAAAGAAGCGTGTCAACCGGCACGACCTGACCTCTGGCCACGAGAAGTCGGGCGAGGACGGCCCGCTGCCGCAACCCGCCGAGGTCGAGTTCGTCGTCGTGTTCGTACGCCTCGACTGGCCCCAGAACCCGGAACGCCACCATGTCAGCCGCCACGCTATGCGGGCTTCCGAAGGGCGCACAAGGTCTTTGATGGCTTTGGGATTGTCACTGCGGGGCCTTCGAGATCGCGGACGGGGGTTCCGCGGCGGCGTTCCGGCCGTTGCGCCTGCGCAGGAGCGCCCACGCGCCGAGCGCGAGACCGCCGAACGGGATCTCGATAGTGTAAGTCCAGAAGCCGAAAAGTAGTGCTGTCGCGACGGCCGGAGTGCCGGGCACGCCGAACGTGATCAGCATCGCGGCGACCCCGCTCTCCATGATCCCGGCCCCGCTGGGCGTGATGACGGCGCTGGTGAGCACGCGGGACAGCGCGAAGACCGCGATCGACTGGGCCAGGCCCGGCCAGGCGCCGGTGGCCGTCATGCAGGCCGCCATGATCGCCCACTGGAAGCCCAGGAAGAACACCATGCCGAGCGACAGGCCGAGCGCGCGCGTGCGGACGACCTCCGTGGTGTCGGCGCGCAGCCGGTGGAAGGCCTCGGAGGCGTGCACCTTCAGGCGCAGCAGCCGGGTGAGCCCGTCGAGCGCCCGGCCGAGCACGGCGGCGGCCCGGTCCCAGTAGAGGGCGACCGCCACGACCAGGCACAGCGCCAGGATGGAGATCGCGCCCGTCCAGCCCGCCCGGACGAACGCCGGGTCGAGCACCTCGCCCGCCATGAGCAGCGCGATGATGCCCACGGCCGGCAGGATGAACCTGAACAACGTGTTCCAGATGCCGCTGACCAGCGTCATCACCACGATGGGCCGGTTGGCGAAGCCCCAGCCCCTGGTCATGGCGAACGACAGCGCCACCCCGACCGCGCCGCCGAACGGCAGCAGGTTGCTGACCGCGCTGCCCGCCGCGTTGAGCGCCAGGCCCTGGAGGTTGTTCAGCCCCGGCAGCGAGTTGGTCAGCACGAACGTGTACGCCAGCAGGCTCAGCAGCCACAGGGCCGTCATCAGGGCGATCTGGCCGAAGCTGAGCGCCCCGAAGACCGCGCCGATCTCGCGCCAGGAGACCGGCTTGCCGGTGAGCGCGTGCACGATCTGCGGCAGGTAGACCACGAGCAGCACGGCCAGCCCGAGCGACAGGACGGACAGGGTGATCTGGAGCGGCTTGTTCTTCATCGCCCACCAGTCTGACGGGTCGCCGGAGCCGGCACGTCACCCTCAGGTGCTACTTCGGCCATGGGTCGAAAGGGTGAGTGAGACGAGTGCCGGGCGGCAGGTCGCGGCGTACGAACCACTCGGTGCCGAAGACCAGACGGTAGAGCGGGCCGGGGACCTTCAGCATGACGGCGAGGGTGCGGTCGCTGTCGCCGCCGCTGGCCTGGGACGCGTGCGCGGCCATCGAGGCGCGCTTCTGCCGGGCGTAGCGGCGGACGTTGACCCGGTGGGTGATCGTGTCGCTCGCCGAGTACGCGCTCTCGAACGTGCGCACGTCGAACTCCGGCGGGAACTTGTACACCCGGCCCGCCATGCGCAGCAGCCGCACCAGCGGGTCGCGGTTGACCGTCGCCTCCAGGACGATCGGCGTGCCGGCGATCTGCGCCGCCCGCTTGCCCACCCGGTGGACCTGCACGTGGTCGGGGTGCCCGTAGCCGCCGGCCGGGTCGTAGATCGACAGCAGCTCGGCCTTCTCCTCCTCCAGGATCGCCGCGAGGGCCCTGGCCGCCGCCTCGGTGTCGGCGTCGATGAAGGCGTTGTCGGGCCGCTCCTCGGCGACGCCGCCCTTCGGGCTCAGCCCGGAGTCGCCGTAGCCCAGGCACTCGACGCGGGCGCAGCCGAGCAGCGCGGCCGACTCGTAGAGCTCCTTGAGCCTGGTCTCGCGCAGCTCCTCGCCGGGGCCGATCTCGGCCAGGCCGCGCTCGCCGGCGGTGGCGACCACGAGCACCACGCGGTGGCCCTCGGCCGCGAGCATCGCCATGGTGCCCGCCGTGAGCAGGGCCTCGTCGTCGGGATGGGCGTGGAAGAAGACCGCGGTACGTGGAGGCACACGCCCAGATTAGTCTGGGAGGGGTGCGGATCTTTCACGTGAGTGACTGTTACCTGCCGAGACTCGGGGGGATCGAGGTCCAGGTGGCCGACCTGGTGCGGGCGCAGCGCGAGGCCGGGCACGACGTGGTCGTGGCCACGGCGACCAGGGGCGAGGCGCTGCCGGGCGTGCGCAGGGTCGTCGCCAGGATGCCGTTCGACCTGCCGGTCCATCCGTTCGGAGTGGGGCATCTCACTCGGGGCATCTCCGTCGTCCGGCCCGACGTGGTGCACGTGCACACCGGCGCGGTCTCGCCGTTCGCCTGGATGGGGGTGCGGGCGGCGCGGCGGGCGGGGGTGCCGTGCGTGGTCACCGTGCACAGCATGTGGGACCCGGTCACGCGGGCGCTCTACCGGCTGCTGCGGCTGGCGTTCGGCTGGCAGCGGTGGGGGCTGGTGGCCACCACGGTGAGCACCGCGGCGGCGGCGCCGATCAGGGCGGTGGCCGGGCCCGGCGTGCCGGTGCGGGTGGTCTCCAACGGCCTCGACCTGTCGGGCTGGGCGCCCGCCCCCGGCGTGCCGGACGAGCGGGCGGAGGTGCACGTGGTGGCCGTCGGCCGGCTGGCGCCGCGCAAGCAGCCCGTACGGCTGCTCAGGCTGCTGCGGGCCGCGCGGGCGCGGGTGCCCGCCGCGATCCCGATGCGCGCCACGATCGTCGGCGACGGCCCCGCGCGCGCCCGCATGGAACGTTTCCTGGCCGAGCACGGCATGACCGGCTGGGTGTCGCTGCCCGGCCGCTACTCGCGGGAGCAGATCGCCAAGCTGCTGGAGTCGGCCGACGTCTTCGTGGCCCCGGCTCCCAGGGAGTCGTTCGGCATCGCGGCGCTGGAGGCGCGGGCGGCCGGCGTGCCGGTGGTGGCCAGGGCCCAGAGCGGCGTCGCCGACTTCGTCAAGGACGGCACCGAGGGGCTGCTCGGCCGCACCCTGGATGACCTGGCCGGGGCGGTGGCCCGGCTGTGCTCCGACGCGGGGCTGCGCCGGGAGATCGCCGCCCACAACCGCTCGACGCCGCCCGTCGCGGGCTCGTGGGCCGGGGTGCTGGAGGGGTTCGACCGGGCCTACGAGCAGGCGATCGCGCGTTAGGCCAGCCCGCCCCTGCGCAGCGTGTACTCCGGCGCGGCGAAGTCGCCGCCCTGCGGGGTGTCGTCGGTGAAGAAGGCGGCCGGCGTGCCGGTCACGCGGGCGGCGTACGACTCGGCGTCGTCCTCGGGCTCGTAGCCGAGCTCGGGGGAGAGCAGCCAGAAGCGGCGGGTGTTGGCCGAGACGGCGTAGGCGGCCAGGAAGCGCAGGCCGGGCGTGGTGACGGCGGCGTGCACGAACCCGGCGCAGTCGCGCGGGCTCAGCCAGGTCGCCAGGTGGCGGACGTCCTGCGGCTCGGGCTCCAGGCTGCCGATGCGCAGGCAGACCACTTCGAGGCCGAACTTGTCGGCGTACAGGCGGCCGAGTGCCTCGACGGCGGCCTTGCTGACGCCGTACAGGCCGTCGGGGCGCGGCGGCAGGTCGGGGGAGATCGTGGCGGTGGCCGGGTACATGCCGGTCAGGCGGTTGCTGCCGGCCAGCACCACGCGCGGCACGCCGGCCAGCCGGGCCGCCTCCAGCACGCGGTGGGTGGTCAGCACGTTGCCGTCGAGCAGGTCGGGCAGGGGTGCCTCGTCCGGCACCCCGGCCAGGTGCACGATCGCGTCGGCGCCCTTGACCAGCGCCACGGTCTCGGCCAGGTCCGACAGGTCGGTGCGGACGGCCTCCTCGCCCGGCCCGGCCTCCATGGGCACCCGGTCGGCCAGGACGAGCCTGGTGGCGGACCGGCGGAGCCGCTCGCGTACGGCACCGCCCACCATGCCGGCAGCGCCGGTGAGCACGATCATCTCCATGCCGACATTGTGCGGCATCGGGCCGATGCGGTCAGTTCCGCCGGAGAACGACGTACCCGTCGCGTTCGAACACCTTCGTGTAGCCCTCGGTCTGGAGCTGCTCGACCCGGTTGCGCTGGTCGTCGGCGGAGCCGAAGGGGAACTCCCAGCGGGCGGTGTCGGCCACGATCCACGGCGCGCCGCGCGGGGCCGCGCTCCACAGCAGGACGGTGGTGCGCGAGGACAGCGCCGGGCCCACGGAGTTGACCGCCTCGACCGTCACCCCCGACGGCACCCTGCTCACCGCCTCGGCCGCGGCGGCGGCCTTGTCCTCCTTGTAGAAGGCGGGATGGTAGAGCTGGTCGAGCGCGAACCTGGGCACCAGGGTGACGGCGACGGCGCAGGCCGCGGCCGCCCAGGCCAGCTTGAGCCCCTGCCGGTCGGCGCGCCCGGTCCAGCGCAGCAGCCTGGCCAGGCCGTCCACGCCGGCGCAGAACAGGATCATGACGGTGAACGCGCTGTACTGGAAGTCGGCCTGCCACCACTGGGGACGGTCGGACAGCAGGCGTTCGAGCACGTGCGGCAGCGCCGCCAGCGACAGCGGCGACAGCAGGCACAGCAGCAACGTCGGCCAGGCCAGCAGGAACAGGGTGTCGACCTTGGCCTCGTCGCTGAAGGGCAGCAGAAGGGCGGCGAGCGGGTCGCGCAGCATCGCCAGCAGCGCGGCGGGCGCGTCGGGGCCGAGGTGGCCGTAGGCCCAGAAGTCTTTGCTGTCGCCGCCGAAGGAGGTGATCAGCAGGCCCCGGACGAGCACGACGGCCCCCGCGCCGGCCAGCGCGCACACGACGCCGCGCAGGCGGTCGCCGACGACGAACAGGTACAGCCCCGCCCCGATCACCAGCAGCCCCATGTCCTCCTTGACGAGCAGGAGCCCGAGCATCGCCAGGAACGCCGGCAGCACCCGTCCGGCGTGGTAGCGCTCGATCATGATCGCGGTGAGCAGCGGGACGAACATCACCTCGTGCGCGTCGAAGGCGACGGCCTGGGCGATCGGCCACGACAGCGCGTACGCCACGGCGACCAGATAGGCCGGCCCGACGCCCAGCACCCGGCGGGTGAACAGCCACAGGAACGGGATCGCCCCCGCGAACAGCAGCGCCTGGGCCACGATGAGCGTCTCGGGCCCGTCGTGCAGCCAGTAGAGGGGCGCGAGCAGCGCGTAGATCGGGGAGAAGTGGTCGGCGAGCTGGAGGTAGTCCGTGCCGCGCTCGTGGAAGACGCCGAGCACCGGCACGTACGGCGGCCGGAGGCGGGCGTAGTTGCGCACCGCCTGGTCCACGATCACCAGGTCGAACGTGGTCGCCCGGAAGGTGGCCAGCTTGACCAGCCCGAGAACGGCGTACGCCACCGCGGCGAGCAGCGCGATCGCGCCGACCCGCACGCGGTGGCGGAAGAGCACTCTGGCGGGGAGTGCGGTGCCTGCCGGAGGCCGTGCGATCACCGTTTCGTCGGTCACGGCAGCAAGCGTAAGGGGATCATCCGGTCCTGTCCGTACCCCGTACCGGCGGACCGGATGAGGCGGTCACCGCGCCGGCCTGCCCCCCGCAGGCGGTGCGGCGACCGCGGACCGGTCAGGAGCAGGCGGCGGTGATCTTCGAGGTGAAGCCGCTCATCTTGCCGCTGAACTCGGTCGTCTTGCTGATGTCACCGCTCTGCAGGCTCTCGAAGCCGGCGGCGAAGTCGTTCAGGGCGGCCGCGACGTCGCCGTCGTACTTGCCGGCGAGCTCCTTGGTCTTGGCGGCGGCGGCCTTGGAGGCGTCGCCGACGGCCGAGGCGTCCGTGGCGTTCTTCGTGATGGCGCCGCTCCACTCGGTGGTGATCTTCGAGAGCTCGTTGACGGCGGTGTTGCAGTCAACGGCCTGGCCGACACCGCACGCGGTGGACAGAGCGGCAAGGGAGATCGTCGCGACTGCGAGGGCGAGTCGGCGAGGGGGAGTCATTTTTGGTGCCCTTCGTTGGTTTTCCGTACGAGGAGGACATTAGCGATCTCTGGTTGATCTCCGCTTGCACGCCGCTAACATTCCGGCCGTCAGGTGGGCGTAAAGCCGTGCAACAGCACGTGAAGGTTCGGCGCCTGCCTCTTGACAGCCTGTGAGGGCCGCCAGACGATGTCGCATATAGAGCAACTCGGTGCGTAATGCGCAACAAGGGGTGTCGGTTGACCACCACGTCGAGCTTGATCTCCACGCTTCCCGGCCGCTCCTACACCGACCCCGACCTGTTCGCCGCGGAACAGGCCAAGATCTTCGAGGCAATGTGGTTCTGCGCCGTGCGCGCCGGCGACCTGCCGAAACCGGGGGCGTTCCGGACCGTCCAGGTGGGCACGGAGAGCGTGCTCGTGGTCCGCGGGCGCGACGGGCTGCTGCGCGCCTTCCTCAACGTCTGCCGCCACCGCGGCGCGCGGCTGTGCGTGGAGGAGCGGGGCGAGGTCAGACGGACCATCAGGTGCGCCTACCACGCCTGGTCCTACGACCTGGACGGCAGGCTGGCCGCCGCCCCCAACCTGGCGAAGATGCCCGACATCGACCGCGTCGAGTACGGCCTGGTCCCGGTGAGCCTGCGCGAATGGCTCGGGTACGCCTGGGTCTGCCTGGCCGACGAGCCGCCGTCGTTCGAGGACACCGTCACCTACGCGGCCACCGAACGCCTGGGCGACCCGGCCGCCATCGAGAACTACCACGTCGACCGGCTGGCCCTGGGCCGCCGGGTGGTCTACGACGTCAAGGCCAACTGGAAGCTGGTCGTCGAGAACTTCATGGAGTGCTACCACTGCGCCACGATCCACCCCGAGCTGGTGGCCGTGCTGCCCGAGTTCGCCGGCGGGTACGCCGCCCAGTACTACGTGGGCCACGGCGCCGAGTTCGCCGAGCGCGTCCAGGGCTTCACCGTGGACGGCGGCGCGGGCTTCGGCCGGCTCCCCGACGTGGCCCCGGAGCAGGACCGCCGCTACTACGCGATCACCGTCAAGCCGCAGGTGTTCGTCAACCTGGTGCCCGACCACGTGATCCTGCACCGGATGTTCCCCATGGCCGCCGACCGCACGGTCGTCGAGTGCGACTGGCTCTACCACCCCGACGTGGTGGCCTCGGGGACCGACCTGACGCCGTCGGTCGAGCTGTTCCACCGGGTCAACGAGCAGGACTTCGACGCCTGCGAGCGGACCCAGCTCGGCATGGCGTCACGCGCCTACCGGGCGGGCGGCGTGCTGGTGCCGAGCGAGCACCACATCTCGGCCTTCCATCAGTGGGTGAACCAGCGTTTGCGCGGATAGCGCACCCGCAGGCCGCCGTAGTTGGCCCGGCCGCCGACCACCAGGTAGAGGGCGCCGGGCCGCTGCCTGCCCGGCACGTCGCCGACGGCGATCTGACCCCAGTCGGTCCGGAAGGCGTCCACGTTCACCACGGCGCCCTCGGGCACGGTGATCCTGGCGGAGCCGTACGTGAGGTCGAGTTCGAGGTCGACGACGGGGTGCGGGATGACGGCCTGGGACAGGTCGAGGTCGACGCCGCCGTACTGGGAGGAGATCCGCAGCCGCCGCGGGACGGCCCAGTCACCCGACCGGCGCACGTGCCCGCTCTTGGACTCCAGCTCGACCACGTCGTCGGCCGGGGGCGCCGGGGCGGGCAGATCGGTGATCAGCCCGAGCAGGTCGCCGTAGGTCCTGGCGGCGAGCGCCAGCCCGAGCCGGTCCTCCAGCTCGGGACGCGTCAGGCGGCCCTCGACGAAGGCGTGCCGGAGCTGCTCCGCCGTGCGCTCCCGGTCCTCGTCGGAGACCCGCATGTGCATTTCCGACATGTCCCGAGCATAGGTTCGCGGCGGTCAGAACGGGAGGCGTCGCCCCGAAGGGGTTCGCAGATCGAGGTGGGAGTACCGGCGCCCCCGCAGGGGCCTGCGCACGAGCTGAAGTCGCTTCACGCCCCGTAAATACCCATTTGATTGTCTAAGAGTCCTCATGCGGAGGTACCGTGTGCCTGATGTCGGCGGACCCTTTCGTGCATCCGGCCCTCTTCTATCGAGGTGACCCGGAATATGTGGCTGCCACCACGGCTTTCGTCCGCGAGGGGCTGGCGGCCGGGGAGCCCGTGGCGGTGGCCGTGCCCGCCGCGAACCTCGCCAAGATCGAGGCGGGGCTGGGCGCCGACGCGGCCCGGGTGACCCTGCTCGACATGGGCGTGGCGGGCCGCAACCCGGGGCGGATCATCCCGGCCGTGCTGCGGGCCGTCGCCGACCGGCATCCCGGCGAGCACGTGCGGATCATCGGCGAGCCGATCTGGCCCGGCCGCTCGGCGACCGAATACCCGGCCTGCGCCCAGCACGAGGCGCTGATCAACCTGTCGTTCACGGGGCGGCGCGTCACGATCCTGTGCCCGTACGACCTGGCGGGGCTGACGCCCGAGGTGCTGCGCGAGGCCGAGCGCACCCACCCGGTGCTGCGCGACGCCTCCGGCGAGTGGGCCAGTTCCAGCTACGCGCCCGACGAGGTCGTCGCGCGGCACAACCAGCCGCTCGCCGAGCCGGCCACGTGCGTCTCGCTGCGCTTCGACCACACCAACCTGGCCGCCGCCCGCACCCTGGCGGCCGGCCAGGCCGAGGCGGCGGGCTTCAGCGACGACCGGCTCGACGACATCCGGCTCGTGGTGGCCGAACTCGGCGCCAACAGCCTCGACTACGGCGGCGGCGCCGGCCTGATCAGGGTCTGGATCGAGGACGCGCGGCTGGTCTGCGAGGTCGCCGACGGCGGTCACATCACCGATCCGCTGGCCGGGCGCCTGCCCGTCGAGGCCCGCCGCTCCGGCTCGCGCGGCCTGCTCATCGTCAACCTGCTCGCCGACCTCGTACGCGTCCACAGCCGCCCCGGCGCGACCGCGGTCCGCGCCTACTTCGACCTGCCGGCCTCCCTGGTGTAGACATCGGAGGATGATCCGGCTGCGGCCCATGCGGGCGCGCGACGCGGGCGAGTCCCACCGCGTCGCCACCAACCTGGAACTCTTCTTCGACCTGTGCTTCGTCGTCGCGGTCTCGTTCGCCGGCTCCCAGCTCCACCACGCGCTCAGCGAAGGGCACCTGGCCGAGGGCGTCCTCGGCTACCTGACGACGTTCTTCGCCATCTGGTGGGCGTGGATGAACTACACCTGGTTCGCCTCCGCCTACGACAACGACGACTGGTTGTTCCGGGTGACCACGCTGGTCCAGATGGCGGGCGTGCTGGTGCTGGCCGCCGGGGTGCCCAGGGCGTTCCAGGAGCACGACTTCCGCGTGGTCTACGCCGGGTATGTCATCATGCGCCTGGCCATGGCCGCCCACTGGCTGCGGGCGGCCTGCGGTGACCGTCCGGGCCGGCGGACGGCCGTGCGGTACGCCGCCGGCATCTGCGTCGCGCAGGTCGGCTGGATCCCGCTGCTGGTCGTGCCGGGGGAGTGGTACCTGGCGGCGTTCGCGCTCGGCGTGGTGCTGGAGCTCGCGGTGCCCGTGTGGGCCGAGCGGGGCAGCCCGACCCCCTGGCACCCGCACCACATCGCCGAGCGGTACGGCCTGTTCACGATCATCATGATGGGCGAGAACGTGCTGGCCGCCACAGTCGCCTTCCAGGCCGAGGCGAGCGCCGCCGGCCTGCGGCCCGAGCTGATCGTCCTGGCCCTGGGCGCGCTGGTGATCGCCTTCGCCATGTGGTGGCTCTACTTCGACCCGCCGACCGCCGAGATCCTCGACTCCACCAGGCGCGCCCTGCTCTGGGGGTACGGCCACTACGCGATCTTCGCGGCGGTCGGGGCGTTCAGCGCCGGGGTCGAGGTGAGCATCGACCACGCGGCGGGCACGTCACACCTGTCCGCCACGGGCGCGGCGCTGGCCGTGTCGGTGCCCGTCGCGGTGTTCCTGTCGATGCTCTGGCTGCTGCACGTGCGGCCTCACCGCTACGGCCCGGCCGACGGCGTCGCCTTCCTGGGCGCGGCCGTGCTCGTGCTGCTGTCGGCCCTGACGCCGGCGCCGATCCCGCTGACGGCGCTCGTCCTGGTCGCGCTGGTGGTCGTGACCGGCGCGACCAGGCGCGCGGCCTAGCGCTCGACCTCCGACATGTTCGGGTAGCGGGCGCCCCGGACGGCGTCCGCGGGCACCGCCCTGGCCAGGGCGTCGAGCTGGTCGGCGGTCAGCGTGACGTCGGCCGCGGCGGCGTTCTCCGCCAGGTACGTCAGGCGTTTCGTGCCGGGGATCGGCACCACGTCGTCGCCCTGGGCCAGCAGCCAGGCCAGCGCGAGCTGGGCGGGGGTGATCCCGGCCGCCGCGGCGATCTCGCGGACCCGCTCGACCAGGCGGGCGTTGTGCTCGGCGTGCTCGCCGGACATGCGGGGCAGGTGCTTGCGGAAGTCGTCGTCGGGGAGCTGGTCGGCGCTCGGCAGCGCGCCGCCGAGCAGGCCGCGGCTGATCGGCGAGTACGCCACCAGCGCGGTGCCCAGCTCCCTGGCCGCGGGCCGGATCTCGGCCTCCAGACCCCGCGTGAACAGCGAGTACTCGCTCTGCAGCGCGGCGATCGGGTGCACGGCGGCGGCCCTGCGCAGCGTGTCCGCGCTCACCTCCGACAGCCCGAGATGGCCCACCTTGCCCTGCTGGACCAGCTCGGCCATGGCGCCGACCGACTCCTCGATCGGCACGTCGGGGTTGCGGCGGTGCATGTAGTAGACGTCGATGTGGTCGACGCCGAGCCGCCGGAGCGAGGCGTCGCAGGCCGCCCTGATGTACTCGGGGCTGTTCTCGACCGTGCGTGTGCCGTCGTGGCGGTTGATGCCGAACTTGGTCGCCAGGACGACCTCGTCGCGGCGGTTCTTGACGGCCCGGCCGACCAGCTCCTCGTTGTGGCCTCGTCCGTACATGTCGGCTGTGTCCAGAAAATTCATGCCAAGGTCGAGGGCGCGGTGGATGACCGCTATCGACTCCTTCTCGTCCCCTTTGCCGTAGAACTCCGACATGCCCATGCAACCCAGGCCGAGGGCCGACACCCGCGGGCCGCCGGTCCCCAGGACGCGCGTCTTCACATCCGCTCCCGATAGTTTTCGATCTTGTGGTCGAGGACGTCCATGTCCGCGCTCAGCTCGGCGATCCTGACCCGGACGCGCTCGCGGTGCAGCTCCAGCATCGCCAGCCGCTCGGCGGAGGTGTGCTCGCCCATGCGGCGCAGCTCCGCGTAGCGGCACATGTCGGCGATGGGCATGCCGGTGGTCCGCAGCTTGGTGAGGAAGTCCAGCCACCGCAGGTCCGCCTCCGCGTAGTCCCGATGCCCGCTGACGTTGCGGCCGACCGAGTGGATGAGCCCGATGCGCTCGTAGTAGCGCAAGGTGTGGGCGCTGAGACCCGTACGCTGGGCGGCCTCTTGGATCGTCATGCATCCAGAGTCACCCTTCGAGTGCACTCCAAGTCAAATCGGGGGTGCCGCCGACTGCACCCACCCTGAGGAGGCAGGCCCTACCCAGGGTCGTCTTTCCGCAGGTCACGAGCCTGTCCCCGGAGCCTTTCGACCAAGGTATTAGGGGGCGGGTCAGGGCCCGCTGGGGGCTCATCTCCGATGCCGGTCAAGGCCGCCTTACGCGAGCTTTAAGGCATGAGGGGATTGCTTGTCAGCGGATTCACGGCCATCGGCACCGGAGCCGGCGCGATGCTCACCTTGCACGCCGAGGCGGGTCTCGACCCGTTGCACAGCGTGATCAGCGAGTACGCCTTCCAGGCGTCCGGCTGGCTGCTGCCGGCCTCGCTGACGCTGTTCGCCGTGGGGTCCGGGCTGATCGCCGAGGCGCTGCGCCGCTCCGGCGCCAACCGCTGGGTCGTCGCGCTGCTGGTGGCGTGGGGGGCGAGCATGTTCCTGATCGGGGCCTTCCCGACCGACCGCCCCGGGGTGCCGCTCTCGTTGTCCGGCGGCATCCACCGCTACGCCGCCTTCGCCGCCTTCCTGGTCATGCCCGCGGCGGGGTTCCTGCTGGCCAAGGCCAGGATCCGGTACGCCAGAGCGATGCGCGTGCTGAGCGGCGTGGCCCTCGGGGCGCTGTTGCTGGTCGTGGTCCCGTACGTGGTGCGCATGTTCGGCATCCCGTTGAGCAACGACGACATCCCGGCGGGCCTGACCCAGCGCGTGGTGGTCGTGACCGAGATCGGGGTGCTGGCGCTGGCGGGCCTGTCGATGCTCAGGCCGGCGGCGCGGCGGGTGTCGGCCGTGCTGGCCTGACGCCTGGCCGGTTCGCGAGGGGTGGGATGATCTTCCCGCCCCTTTTCGCGTGAGAACGGCCCGCTCCTGGAAAGAGGGAGGGCTCTGACCTCGCCCAAGGAGCTGTGAAGATGACCATTTTGATCGCCTACGACGGTTCGGACGACTCCAAGGCCGCCATCGAGTTCGCCGGACGGGCCGTGCAGGACAGGTCCGCCGTCGTGCTGACCGTGTGGGAGCGGCTGGCGATGACCTCCGCCCGCGCCTCGGCCGGGCTCATGATGACCCTCGACAACACCGCGGCCGAGGACGAGGCGATCGGCCAGGCGATGACCGAACTGGCCGGGCACGGCGCCGAACTGGCCCGCGAGGCCGGCCTCGACGCGACGCCGCGGTGCGACCTGGACTCGGTGGCGGTGTGGTCGACCATCGTGGACGTCGCCGACGAGATCGACGCCACCCTCATCGTCACCGGCACGCGGGGACTGGGCGGCGTGCGATCGTTGCTGCTCGGCAGCACCTCGGACCGCGTCCTGCACCACGCCCGGCGTCCCGTGCTGGTGGTCCCGGGCCCCGAGGCGACCTCCTGACGGCCCCGGCGGCGAGGATGTCGGTGGCGTGCGGCAGAGTGGGGGCCTCGGGATCTCCTGACCGGTGACCCGATCGAGGGTGCGGGCCGGTGGGAGGGGGCGGCATGGCCGAGGGCCTGGCGCGGCGGCTGGGCACCGGCGACGCGGTCGTCGTCGGGCTGAGCGCGATGATCGGCGCGGGCGTGTTCGCCGCCTTCGCCCCGGCTGCCGCCGCGGCGGGCGGCTCGCTGCTCGCCGCCCTCGCGCTCGCCGCCGTCGTGGCCTACTGCAACGCCACCTCCTCGGCCCGGCTGGCCGCCCTCCATCCCGAGTCCGGCGGCACCTACGTCTACGGCCGGCGGCGGCTCGGCCCGCTGTGGGGCTACCTGGCGGGCTGGGGCTTCACCGTCGGCAAGACGGCCTCGTGCGCCGCGATGGCCCTCACCTTCGGCTCGTACGTCGCCCCGGGCGCGGCCCGGCCGCTGGCCGTCGCGGCGGTCGTCGCGCTCACCCTGCTCAACCTGTTCGGCGTCCAGCGTTCGGCCGCGGTCGCCCGGGTGATCGTCGTGCTCGTGCTCGCCGTACTGGCCGCGGTGATCGTCGCCGGGCTGGCGGGGGAGCGGCCGCCCGGAACGCCGGGCGCGGGGCTGCCCGGCTCGGGCCCGTGGGGCGTGCTCCAGGGCGCCGGGCTGCTGTTCTTCGCGTTCGCCGGATACGCCAGGATCGCCACGCTGGGGGAGGAGGTGCGCGATCCGGCCCGTGCCATCCCGCGGGCGATCGGCATCGCCCTCGGCGTCACGCTCGTCGTCTACACGCTGGTGGCGGTGGCCGCTCTGCGCACGCTCGGGGCGTCCGGGCTGGCCGGGTCCGCGGCGCCGCTGGCCGACGTCGTGCGCCGGGCGGGGGCGCAGTGGCTGGTCCCCGTCGTGGGGGCGGGGGCGGCGGTGGCCTCGCTCGGGGCGCTGCTCGCGCTGCTGCTCGGCGTCTCCCGCACCGTGCTCGCGATGGCCAGGGAGCGTGACCTGCCGGGCGTGCTGGCCGCGGTCGACCCGGAGCGCCGGGTCCCGCGCCGGGCCGAGGCGGCGGTCGGGGCCGCCGTGGTCGTGCTGCTGCTGGTGGCCGACCTGCGCGGCGCGATCGGGTTCTCCTCGTTCGGGGTACTGGTCTACTACGCGATCGCCAACGCCTGCGCGCTGACCCTCTCCCGAGCCGAGGGCGCGCCGGTCAAGGCCGTGCCGGTGCTCGGGCTGGTGTTGTGCCTGGTGCTGGCGTTCACCCTGCCGCTCGCCTCCGTGCTCGCGGGGGTGGCCGTCTTCGCGGTGGGGCTGGCCGTCTGGGCCGTACGCCGTCGCGCGCGTGGCTCACGGGCGTAGACTGAGTGTGATTCCTCTCGACGATGGCCCGGGCGTGCCGACGAAAGCGCCCTTCTCGTGAACGTCCGCGTAAGGAACCTCCGCCCGGCCGCATGAGCGGCATCCGGGTGCGCACCCCCAGAGAGCTCCAGGCCCAGCGGCGGCGCAGGCGGCCCCGATGCCTCGGCCATCTCACCGTCGCTCCTTTGTGGCCGATGCACGGCGTCAACCTCGGCACCCTGCTGCGCACCTGCGACGCGGCCGGCGCGTGCATGGCCGTGCCCCGCCTGCCCTGGGTGCCCGAGGCGCTGGCCAGGGGGAACACCCTCCGGTCCGGAGCCTGCGTCCACTGGGTCGATCCGCTGCCGTGGCTGGCCTCCCGGCGCGAGCGTGTGCTGGGCGTCGAGCTGGCCGAGAACGCCATCAGGCTGGCCGACCTGACCATGGCCCGCGAGCCGACCGTCGTCGTGCTCGGCCACGAGGCCACCGGCATCCCCGGCGAGGCGCTCGACCTGCTCGACGCCGTGGTCGAGATCCCGATGATCGGCACCGGGGCCAGCCTCAACGTGGCGGTGGCCGGGTCGCTCGTGCTCTACAAGCTGGCCGGGCTGGCCTGAGGCCGGGTACGATGGCGGACATGACGATCAGCACGGTGATGATGGCCCCGTAGGGGGGTTCACCGACGACGTCCTGTTGAGGCCCTGTGACCCGGGGCCTCTCGTCGTGTCGGGGCCCCTTTCCTGGAGGCTGCCGATGTACATCACGACGACCATCCCCTACGTCAACGCCCGCCCGCACCTCGGGCACGCGCTGGAGCTCGTCCAGGCGGACGTGCTGGCCAGGCACCACCGGCGGCGCGGCGAACCCGTGCGGTTCCAGACCGGTACCGACGACAACTCGCTGAAGAACGTGCTGGCCGCCGAGGCCGAAGGACTGCCGGTACGGGAGTTCGTGGACCGCAACGCGGCCGCGTTCGAAGGGCTGCGCGAACCGCTCGACCTGTCCTTCGACGCGTTCGTCAGGACGAGCAGCCACCCCGCGCACCGCGCCGGGGTCGAACGCATCTGGAAGGCCGTCGAACGCGACCTTCACCAGCGGCACTACGAAGGGCGCTACTGCGTCGGCTGCGAGCAGTTCTACCCCGAGGGGCCCTGCACAGAAGGGCACGAGGGGCCCTTGCAGGTGGTCTCGGAGCGGAACTGGTTCTTCCGGCTCTCCCGCTACCAGGACGCCCTGCTCGACCTCATCCGCGGCGGCGGCCTGCGCATCGAGCCGGCCGCCCGGCGCAACGAGGTGCTGGCGTTCGTCGAGGCGGGGCTGGCCGACATCAGCGTCTCGCGGTCGGCGGCGCGCGCCCGCGGCTGGGGCATCCCCGTGCCCGGCGATCCCACCCAGGTCGTGTACGTGTGGTGGGACGCCCTCGCCAACTACGTCACCGCCCTGGAAGGGGAGGACCACGAGCGCTGGTGGGTGTCCGAGCCGGACAAGGTGCACCTGGTCGGGAAGGGGGTGATCCGCTTCCACGCCGTCTACTGGCCGGCGATGCTGCTGGCCGCCGGCGAGCCGCTGCCGTCGCAGATCTTCGTGCACGACTACCTCACCGCGAACGGCCGCAAGATCAGCAAGTCGTCCGGGACCGCCGTCGACCCGGTGGCCCTGGTGGACGCGTACGGCGTGGACGCGGTGCGGTGGTGGCTGCTGCGCGAGGTGCCGCGCGTGGGCGACGCCGACTTCACCACGGACCGCCTGATCGCCAGGGCCGACGAGGACCTGGCCAACGGCGTGGGCAACCTGGTCAACCGGGTGGCCACCATGGTCCACCGGTTCCTGGACGGCAACGTGCCGGAGGTGCGCGAGGAGTTCGAGCCGGGCGACGTGCACGGCGCGCTGCGGGACTTCGACTTCCGCCGGGCCGCCGGAGCGGTGTGGCGGCTGGTGGAGGAGGCGAACCGGTACGTCGAACGCGTCCGCCCGTGGCAGCAGGCGGCCGGGCAGCGGGAGGCGTCGCTGGGCGTGCTGGTGGGGGCGTGCCGGACGCTGGCCGTCCAGCTGGAGCCGTTCCTGCCGACGGCGGCGGCCCGGGTGGCGGCGGCGGTGGCGGGGGAACGGCTGCCGCGGCCGGAACCCCTGTTCCCGCGCCTGACCCGGTGAATCACGACATGTGCCGACGCGCCGATCGCAACGCGCCCCGGACGGTTGACGGTGCGGCAGGGGCGGCCTACGTTGGGCGCACTTACTGACCAGTTGGTATGGAGGTCCCATGCCCACCGTCGAGACCGTCCGGGGCCCGATCGACGTCGAACGGCTCGGCCAGACGCTCATGCACGAGCACGTGTTCGTCGTGGCCGCCGAGCACGTGGACAACTACGGCAAGGGCGCCTGGTGGGACGAGGAGTTCCGGGTCGCCGACGCCATCGCCAAGCTCGGCGCGGTGGCGGCCAAGGGCGTGCGGACGATCGTCGACCCGACGGTGTGGGGCCTCGGCCGCCACATCCCGCGCATCCAGCGGGTGGCCGCCGAGGTGCCCGGCCTGAACATCGTCGTCGCCACCGGCCTGTACGCCTTCGAGGAACTGCCCCACCAGTACGAGCACCGCGGCCCCGGCCTGTTCCTCGACATGCCCGACCCGATGATCGACGACTTCGTCCGCGACCTCACCGAGGGCATCGCCGACACCGGGGTGAAGGCCGCGCTGCTGAAATGCGTGGTGGAGCACAAGGGGCTGACGCCCGGCGTCGAGCGCATCTGCCGGGCCGTCGCGCGGGCCCACGTGCTGACCGGGGCGCCGATCACCGTCCACACGAACGCCTTCACCCAGAGCGGGCTGCTCGCGCTGGACCTGTTCGCCAAGGAAGGGGTGAACCTGGAGAAAGTGGTCGTCGGGCACGCGGGCGACAGCAACGACCTCGACTACCTGATGCGCCTGGCCGACACTGGCGCGACGCTGGGCATGGACCGGTTCGGCCTCGACGTCTACAACCCGACCGAGCAGCGCGTGGCCACGGTCGCGGCCCTGTGCCGGCGCGGATACGCCGACCGCATGGTCCTCAGCCACGACACCGCCTGCTTCATGGACTACTTCGGCGGCGCATGGGACGAGGCCAGGAACACGCTCGCGCCGAACTGGCGCTACGATCACATTCACGATGACGTTCTGGCCGCACTGCTCGGCTCTGGTGTCACCGATGACCAGATCGAACAGATGCTGGTGTTCAACCCGAGGCGCTACTTCTCGTAAAGTGGTCGAGAAGTGACGACAAGTGGGAAACAACGCGGGTAGGTGGAGCTGGGTGACTTCGGAGCAGGCTTTGTCGATCAGCCTCGGACTCCAGGGCCCCTGCGTCATCGCACGGCTGACCGGGGATTTCGACTTCGGGTCCGCGGCCGAGGTGCGCGACCGGGTCACCAAGGCGCTCGACCTCACCCAGCCGCCGCTCCTCGTCATCGACATGCAGGCCGTCAGCGTCTGCGACTCCTCCGGCCTGTCCGTGCTGGTCTACCTGCACAAGGCCGTCACCGCCTCCGGCGGCAAGCTGCTGCTGTCCGGCCTGAACGGCCGGTGCAAGCACCTGTTCGCGATCACCGCGCTGGACAAGTTCTTCGACATCCGCAGCACGGCCGAGCTGGCCATCGCCGAACTCAACGAAGCCGGGAATTCACCGCCGTTCACCGGGTAGTTGCCGCTGCATGTCGGCCGCAGAGCCCGACCTGCTCGGCATGTACCTGGAGCAGATCGGAAAGAACCCCCTGCTCTCCGCCGCGGACGAAGTCGACCTCGCCCGGCGGATCGAGGCAGGACTGTACGCAGGTCACCTGATCGAGCGCGGCGCCGCGACACCGGAGCTCGAAGCCGTCGTGCGCGACGGGCGGCGGGCCAAGGACCAGCTGATCAGGTCCAACCTCCGCCTGGTCGTCGCCGCCGCCCGGCGGTACGCCTTCCGCGGGCTGCCGCTGCTCGACGTCATCCAGGAGGGCAACCTCGGGCTGATCAGGGCCGTGGAGAAGTTCGACTACACCCGCGGGTACAAGTTCTCGACGTACGGGATGTGGTGGATCCGCCAAGCCATCGAACGCGGCATCCACGACAAGAGCCGCACCGTACGGCTGCCCATCCACGTGGGCGAGGACCTGTCGCGGCTGGTCAGGACCGAGCGGCGACTCGCCGCCGACCTCGGCCGCGATCCGACGGACGACGAGCTCGCCGCGTCGGCGTCGCTCACCGCCGGGCAGGTCGCCGCGTTACGCAGGCTTGGCCAGGAGGTGGTCAGCCTGGACCTGCCGGTCGGCGAGTCCGGCGAGAGCCGCATCGCCGACATGATCGCCGACGAGGACGGGGCAGGGGTGCAGGAAGTCGCCGAACGCCGCGCCATGAGCGCCGACGTCCGGGAGGTGGTCACGTCGCTGCCGCCGCGCGAGGCGTTCGTCATCAGGCTTCGGTACGGCCTCAGCGGGCAGAAGGCGGAGAGCTACAGCGAGATCGCCGACCGCCTCGGGCTCACCAGGGAGCGCATCAGGCAGTTGGAGAAGCAGGCACTGAAACGCCTCCGCCAGTACCGACCCCTGCTGGCCTGGGCCTCCTGACCGCCCGGCCACCCGCCGCACTCCCACCTCGCCTTTTCACGCGCCGCCGCCGGACAGCGGACGGGGGCCGAGCGTGTGCTCGGCCCCCGTTCTCCTCGGGTCTTGGGTCAGGCGGTGACGAGGAGCGCGACCCCGATCAGCACCGCAACCGGGACGAGCCACATGACGGCCTCGACAGCGAACTCCTTGTACATCGCGCAAGTCTCCCTCGAAACGCCCAAGTGGGGCACTGCTAACGTCACTGCGCAGCATAGCCGCCCCCACCCCCGCCTCGATCCACCCACATCCCGGCCGATGCCCCCCACGCCCTCAGGCGGAGCTCACAGCTGCCGGCGGGCGATGCGTTTGCCGAGTCCCGCCAGGGACTCGTCGGCCATCAGGGCGGGCAGGCGCGGGGCGTCCACGTCGATCTGGTGCAGTACGGCGGGATGGGCGCCGTTGAACCGGCTCCACGCCCGGACCACCTCCGGCATCGCCGCCACCGCCGTGTCCGACAGGATGGCCTCCCTCGGCAGCCACGACGTCAGGAACTGGCTCACCCGCGCCGGACTCCACCAAAGCGGACGCTCACCCACGAACTCCGCCAACTTCTCGAACGCCTCCCGCGCCCCGGGCACATCGGGCAGATCGTGGAAGCCGGCCATCGTGCCGTCGGGCGCCTGCCGTACGAGCCCGGGCACGGCGAGGGCCCGCGCGATGGCCAGCGGACGGACGGCGGGCAGCGTGTCGGCCACCTGGGCCCCCATGATCCGGTCGCCCAGCTCGAACGCGTCCAGCACCCGTCCGGCCACCACCCCCGGCTCGGCCGGGCTCAGGCCCAGGTCGTCGAGGAACTTGACCTCCTCGACGACGGCGTCCACCGCGAGGCCGCCGTTGGGCTGGTCGATGCCGACGACGAGGATGTGCGGCTCCTTGCCGTTCGCGTACCTGAAGGACAGGACGGCCAGGGTCTGCTCGCCGTACGGGTCGGCCTTGCCGTACCAGGCTCCTTCGCAGGTCACCTGGCCCATGCGGCGCACCCAGCCGGGCAGCTCGAGATCGGCCTCCGTCGTCCAGGGAACCTCCAGCCCCAAAACCCGCAGCACCCCCGGCCGCGCCCCAGCTGCCGATTCGGATTCCGGAGAGGATTCCGCCCCCGCTCCCGCCTCGGATTCCGGAGAGGATTCCGCCCCAGCCCATCCCGTCCTGTCGACCGCAGCCAGGGCGGCGAGGGTGAGCCGCGACTCGGCGCTGCCGTCCTCGGCCAGCTCCCGCAGGAACGGCCCCACCTCATCGGGCTCGAGAGCGGCGGTGAGCCGGGCCGCCCAGAGTTCGGTCCGCAGCGGCGAACGCCAGCGAAGCAGGTCGCGGGCTTGGCCGACAGCCATGGAAAACACAGATGTCCTCACCCTCCGACCGTATCGCCCCCCACCAGGGAACCCCCCGCCCAGTCGGTGACTGAGCCGGCTTGAACTGCGCATCGGCGGCTGGGCCAGCCTGAACGGTCGGCTGGTGGTGAGGGCAGCCTGATCAGCGGGCCAGCGGCTCGGCGGGGTCAGCGGTGGGCTGGTGTCTGAGAAGGCCTGATGGGTGGGGCGGTGGCTGAGCCGGCCTGAACGGTGGGCTGGTGGCAGGGCAGCAGCCCTGATGGTGGGTTGTTGGGAGGGGCAGCCCTGACGGGGGCCGGTTGGGGCCGGCCCCCGTCAGGGGTGAGGTCAGCGGTTGTCGCCGCCGAGGCCCGCCTTGCGGAGGGCTTCGGCCATCGCGCCCATGGGGGCCGGACGGTCCTGGCGGCGCTGCCCGCCGCGCTGACCGTCGCCGCGGCCCTGGCCACGCCCCCCGCCGTCGCCACGGCCACCCTGACCGCGACCGCCGTCACGACCGCCGTCACGACCGCCGTCACGACCGCCACCGCCGCGGGCGCCGTCGCCCCGGCCGCCGTCGCGGCCGCCGTCGCGGCCGTCGCGGCCGTCGCCGCGTGAGCCGCCGTCGCGGCCGCCCTCGCCACGGGTAGCGCTACCGTCGCGAGCGGAGCCGTCGCGGCGGGGCTCGTTGCGGGAGCCGTCCGGACGGGCGCCCGACTTGCGGGGCGGGCGGCCCTCCGAGGACGGCTGGGTGACGTCGTCCTCCAGCCGGAGGGTCAGGGAGATGCGCTTGCGCGGGATGTCCACCTCAAGGACCTTGACGCGCACGATGTCGCCCGGCTTGACCACGTCGCGCGGGTCCTTGACGAAGGTGTGGGACATGGCCGACACGTGGACCAGACCGTCCTGGTGGACGCCGACGTCGACGAACGCGCCGAAGGCGGCCACGTTGGTGACCACGCCCTCCAGGATCATCCCGGCCACCAGGTCGGAGATCTTCTCCACGCCCTCCTTGAAGGCCGCCGTCTTGAACGCCGGACGCGGGTCGCGCCCCGGCTTCTCCAGCTCGCGCAGGATGTCGGTGACGGTCGGCAGGCCGAAGGTGTCGTCGGTGAAGTCCTGGGGCCGGATCGTGTGCAGGGCGGAGGTGTTGCCGATCAGCGACTTGAGGTCGGTCTGGACCGAGCTCAGGATGCGCCGGACCACCGGGTAGGCCTCCGGGTGCACGCTGGAGGCGTCGAGCGGGTCGTCGCCGCCCGGGATGCGCAGGAAGCCGGCGCACTGTTCGAACGCCTTGGGCCCGAGCCGCGAGACGTCCTTCAGCGCCGTGCGGGTGCGGAACGGGCCGTTGGCGTCGCGGTGGCGCACGATGCCCTCGGCCAGCGTCGCGCCGATGCCCGACACCCGCGTGAGCAGCGGCGCGGACGCCGTGTTGACGTCGACCCCGACCGCGTTGACGCAGTCTTCGACGACGGCGTCGAGCGAGCGGGACAGCTTGGACTCGGCCAGGTCGTGCTGGTACTGGCCGACGCCGATCGACTTGGGGTCGATCTTGACCAGCTCGGCCAGCGGGTCCTGCAGCCGGCGCGCGATGGAGACCGCGCCGCGCAGCGACACGTCGAGGTCGGGCAGCTCCTGGGAGGCGTAGGCCGAGGCCGAGTAGACCGAGGCGCCCGCCTCCGACACCACGATCTTGGTGATCGACGGCATGAGCTTGACCAGGTCGCCGGCCAGCTTGTCGGTCTCGCGCGAGGCGGTGCCGTTGCCGATGGCGATGAGCTCGACGCCGTGCTTCTGGGCCAGCGCGCCGAGCACGGCCAGCGACTGGTCCCACTGGCGCTTGGGCTCGTGGGGGTAGATGGTGGCGGTCTCGACGACCTTGCCCGTGGCGTCGACCACGGCCACCTTCACGCCGGTGCGCAGGCCGGGATCGAGGCCCATGGTCGTGCGGCTGCCGGCCGGGGCGGCCAGCAGCAGGTCGCGCAGGTTGGCGGCGAACACGCGCACCGCTTCGTCCTCGGCGGCCTGCCACAGGCGCATGCGCAGGTCGATGCCGAGATGCACGAGGATGCGGGTGCGCCAGGCCCAGCGCACGGTCTCGGCCAGCCACGTGTCGGCCGGGCGCCCCTTGTCGGAGATGCCGAACCGGGCGCCGATGCGCAGCTCGTAGTCGGCGGTCTCGTCGGGCTCCAGCGCGACGTTGAGCACCTCCTCCTTCTCGCCCCTGAACATCGCCAGGATGCGGTGGGAGGGCAGCTTGGTGAACGGCTCGGTGAAGTCGAAGTAGTCGGAGAACTTGGCCCCCGCCTCCTGCTTGCCCTCGCGCACCTTCGACACGAGCCGGCCGCGGCTCCACAGCCGCTCGCGCAGGTCGCCGATGAGGTCGGCGTCTTCGGCGAAGCGCTCGATCAGGATCGCCCTGGCCCCTTCGAGGGCCGCGCCGGCGTCGGCCACGCCCTCGGTGACGAACTCCGCGGCGACCGTGGCCGGGTGGAGCATCGGGTCGCCGAGCAGCTTGTCGGCCAGCGGCTCCAGGCCGAGCTCGCGGGCGATCTGCGCCTTGGTGCGCCGCTTGGGCTTGTAGGGCAGGTAGATGTCTTCGAGCCTGGCCTTGGTCTCGGCCGCCATGATCTGCGCGCGCAGTTCGTCGTCGAGCTTGCCCTGAGACTCGATCGACTCCAGGATCGCCGCCCTGCGCTCGTCGAGCTCGCGCAGGTAGCGCAGCCGCTCCTCGAGCGTGCGGAGCTGCGCGTCGTCGAGGGCGCCGGTGACCTCCTTGCGGTAGCGCGCGATGAACGGCACGGTGGCGCCGCCGTCGAGCAGATCGACCGCCGCCTGCACCTGCCCGTCGCGCACGCCGAGCTCTGCCGCGATCCGCTGGTGAATAGAGAGCACTTGCCTGCCTTTCGATGGTCCCGCCGGTCAATTGTGCAGGACGACGCCGTCTTTCATGACCAGAGTGCGCCGAGGGTGAACGACCACGGCCTCTCCAGGGCCGCTCGCGGGCACCACGACGAGGTCGGCGCGGTCGCCCGGGGCCAGGCCGTAGCCGGGCAGCCCGAGGGCCCGCGCGCCGCCCACGGTCGCGGCCTCCAGGGCGAGCTCGATGTCCTCGTCGCGGCGGAACGTGCTGCGGTAGGCGAGGTGCATCGCGCGCTCCAGCATGTCGCCCGAGCCGTAGGGGCCCCACAGGTCGCGGATGCCGTCGTGGCCGCAGGCGACGGTGACGCCCGCGGCGCGCAGCTTCTTGACCGGCGGCACCGGGTAGCTGTAGACGGCGGCGGTGGCGATGGCCACGCCCGCGTCGACGAAGCCCTGGATCAGGCGATCCTGGGCGGCCTCGCTGAGCTCGCCCAGCGCGTACGCGTGGCTGACCGTGACCCGGCCGCCGAGCCCCAGCGCCTTGGTGCGCTCGGTGATCAGCTCCAGCTCCCAGCCGCCGAGCGAGCCGCCGTCGTGGAGATGGATGTCGATGCGCGCGCCGAACCGGTCGGCCAGGCCGAAGATCAGGTCGAGGTGGCGCACCGGATCGCGGTCGACGCCGGCCGGGTCGAGGCCGCCGATCGCCTCGACGCCGCTGCGGAGCGCCTCGGCCAGCAGGTCGGCGGTGCCGGGGTTGGTGAGCACGCCGTGTTGCGGGAAGGCGACCTGCTGCACGTGGACGGGGGAGCGGGCGGCGGCCTCGCGCACGGCCTCCACGCCCCGCAGGCCCACGGACGGGTCGATGTCGGTGTGGGTGCGCACGTGGGTGGTGCCGGCCTCGCTCATCCGGGCCAGCAGCGCGGCGGCGCGCTCGGCGCTCGGCACGCCTAATTCGGCGCGGCGGCCCAGGTCGTTGGCGATGCGGCCGGCCAGGGAGTCGTCGGCGGAGTGGGGGACCCAGGGGCCGCCGTAGAGGGTCTTGTCGAGGTGGCAGTGGGCGTCGACGAGACCGGGCAGGACGAGCTGACCGGACACGTCGAGGACGAGGGCGCCGGGCGCGTCGAGGGACGGCCCCACCCGGTGGATGCGGCCGTCGCGGACGAGCAGGTCGGCGGGGGACGCGAGCCCCCAGGGCCGGCCGCCGCGGATCAGCACGTCGGTCATGCCCAGCACCCTAGAGGGCGGCACCGACGATTTCCGTGCCCCCGGACGTGAGGGTCATGAGCCGACCGCCACGGCGGGACGGGCTAGTCGGGGCGGGTGGCGAACAGTTCGAGGTGGTGGCAGGAGCGGCAGCGGTAGGCGTCGATCTCCCACTTGGGACGGCCCATCAGCCGGGCGCCGCCGAAGATCCCGCGCGACAGCGCCCCCTCGACCCAGCGGGCGTACCCCCGGGAGTGCTCACCCTGGTCGGCGACGAACCCGGGTTCGAGCCCCTCCGCGCCGCAATGCGTGCACCGTAAGTTGTCCATGCCGCAGAGCCTAGATCTCCGCGAGGTGCGCCACGTTGGCCACGTCGGCCGGATCGGTGCTGGGCCGGCCGCCGAACCAGGCGTCGAGGATCTCGCCGAGCACGACGTCGGAGGTCAGGCGGAGGCTGAGGGCCAGCACGTTGGCGTCGTTCCATCTGCGCGCCCCCTCGGCGGTGTAGGCGTCGGGGCAGAGCGCGGCCCGCACGCCGGGCACCTTGTTGGCCGCGATGGAGGCGCCCGTGCCCGTCCAGCAGCAGACCACCGCCTGGTCGGCCCGGCCCTCCGCGACGTCTCTGGCGGCCAGTTCGCAGGCCCACGCCCAGTCGTCGCGCTCGCCGTCGTGGAGTGCGCCGTGGGTCAGCACCTCGTGACCCCGCTCGCGCAGCTCGGCCACGATGCGCCCGGCCACCCCGTCGTTGCTGTCCGCCGCCACCGAAATCCGCATGGGCCCATCTCTACCAGCAATGTGGTGACGGGTGCGGGGATCGAACCCGCCTGGAGCGGCTTATGAAACCGCCGGGCACACCAGCGCCCCCACCCGCCTGGAACGGGCCGGGGGCCGCCGATCTCAACGGCGGGAGCCCCCGGACGGGTGCGGCATGCGCATTCGCCGGATGACCAGCTGGATGACCATGGGCACGAGCATGCCGCCCGCGCCCCGGCCCCGCAACGCGTTTTCTCAGGTGTACCGGGCGCGCATGCGCTCGCAGAAGTCGTCCGACAGCTTGGTCATCAGCCTGGACAGCTCGGCCCGCTCCGCCTCCGGCCAGTCGGACAGCACCTCCTCGAACCACTCGGTGGTGACCCGGCGGCACCTGCTCGCCACCTCGGCCCCCTCCTCGGTGAGCGCGATGCGCCAGGCCCGCCGGTCGTCGGGGTCGCGTACGCGCTCGACCAGCCCGCGCTGCTCAAGGGCCGCGACGTGCCTGGTCACGTGCGGGCTCTCGACCTGCAGCCCCTCGGCGATCATGCCGATCCTGCGGGGCTCGCCCGCGTCGAGCAGGTAGACGATGATCTGCACGTCGGGCCGGTCGAGCCGGATGCCGGCCGCCTCGGTGAGCCACTCATGGGTCTTGGCGCGGTTGAGCGTGACGACCAGCCGCCGGAAGGCCGACACCGTCCTGTTGAGATCTTCGCCCATCTGTTTGCTTACCTAACTTACGTATGTATCATCGTTTCTCGGTTACTTACCTAAGTTATCTAAAGGAGCCGACATGGCGACAGCCGTCGTACCCGCGGCGCGTGAGACGTCGATGCGCAATCCCTGGCCCACGGTGGTCTCCCTGGCGTTCGCGGCCTCCATCGCCGCCCTCCAGAACACCGCGGTGGTCCCGTTGCTTCCCGTGCTGCAGCGGGAGCTGCACGCCTCGCTCTCGGCCGTGAGCTGGACGCTCACCATCAGCCTGCTGGTCGCCGCGGTCTCCACGCCGTTGCTGTCGCGCTTCGGCGACATGTACGGCCGGCGCCCGATGATCCTCGGCGCGCTGGGCCTGCTGGTGGTGGGCTCGGTCATGGCGGCGATGGCCACGTCGCTGACCTGGTTGATCGTCGCCCGGATCCTGCAAGGGGCGGTGTCCGCGCTGGTCCCGTTGTCGATCGGCGTGGTCCGCGACCTGCTGCCCAGGCAGCAGCTCGCGACCGGCATCGGCGTGCTGAGCGCCACGATGGGGTTCGGCAGCGGCGGCGGCATGATCCTGGCCGGGCTGGCCGCCGGTGACTACCACCTGGTGTTCTGGATCACCGGCGGGATCTCGGCGGTGGCCGTCGTGATCCTGGCCTTCCTCGTGCGGGACGTGGCGCCGGCCGGCAAGGGCCGTCCCGACCTCGCCGGGGCCGCGTTGCTGACCGCCTGGCTGGTCGCGCTGCTGCTGGCGATCAGCGAGGGCGGCTCGTGGGGCTGGACGTCGCCCGGCGTGCTCGGGCTGTTCGCCGCGGCCGCCGTGCTGGCCGTGGTCTGGGTGCTGGTCGAGCGCAGGGTGGCCGAGCCACTGGTCGAGATGTCGATGCTGGTGCACAGGGGCACGATCGGCGCGACGGTCTCCTCGATGCTGCTCGGGTTCTCGTTCTTCACGATGCTGACCGGCATGTCGCAGTTCGCCCAGGTTCCGAAGGCGACCGGCTTCGGCTTCGGCGCCTCCACCCTCCAGGTCGGGCTCTTCCTGCTGCCGAGCACCCTGTTCATGCTGGTCATCTCGCTGTTCGCGGGGCGGATCATGCGCCGGTTCGCCGCCTCGTTCATGGTGGCGACGGGCGCGGGCGTCACCGGGCTCGCGGGGGCGTGGCTGGCGTTCGAGCACGGCAGCCCGGCCACTCTGTACGTGGCCTCCTCCCTCATGGGCGTCGGCCTCGGCATCGGCTACGCCGCCCTGGGCACGATGGCCGTCGAGCACGTCGAGCCGTCCAGGACCGCGCTGGCCGCGGGCGTCAACGCGCTGGTGCGCATCGTCGGCGGCAGCGTGGCGGGCGCGGCCATCGCCGCGATCCTGGCCGCGCGCCCCGGCGTCCTGGGCTTCCAGTGGGTGTTCGGCACCGCCGCGGCGGCCGGGCTGGTCGCGGCGGTGTTCGCCACCGTCTACGGAATGCTGAACAGCCGGGTCGTCACAGCGCCTTCAGCCCACTGATCACTTCCAGCAGCACCTTGGCGTCCGGCGCGGGGGGCGGCAGCTCGACCTGGACGAGCTGCCGCGCGTGCAGGTCGCCGACCAGCACCCGCACCACGCCGATGGGCAGGTTCAGCTCGGCGGCCACGTCCACCAGCCGGGTGGGCTTGGTGCACTTCTGCATGATGATCAGGTGCTCGGGCCCGAGCCCCACCGGGGGCGTCAGCCCGCCGGCGGTGACGATGACCGCGATGAGGTCGATGGCCTCGCTCGCGGGCACCGTACGGCCCCTGGTCAGCAGGTAGGCCGGGACGATCGGACCGGCGTCCTCGTCCAGCCAGCGCTCGTCACTCACTTGGCACCACCCGCATCACAGGACGGGCGGGCTCCTTCACGTCGGCCTCCGGTTCCGGATCGGCGACGTGCTCAGCCGGGATCAACACGATCGCGGTGGTCCCTCCATATGGTGAACCGCGTAGCGTCACGCGGATGTCGTGCCTGGCGGCCAGGCGCGAGACGACGAAAAGCCCCAGCTTGTCGCTGTCGGCCAGGTCGAACTCGGGTGGGCTGGCCAGCCGCTCGTTGAGTTCGGCCAGCTCCTGGGCGCTCAGCCCGAGCCCGCGGTCCTCGACCTCGAAGGCGAAGCCGCGGGCGGTCTCCTCACCGCGCACGATGACCTGCGTGTGCGGCGGCGAGTAGACGGTCGCGTTCTCGATGAGCTCGGCGACCAGGTGGATCACGTCGCCGACCACCGGCCCGGCCAGGCGCTGGCCGGACATCGGCTCGACGGTGACCCGGCGGTAGTCCTCCACCTCGGCCGTCGCGCCGCGGGCCACGTCGAGCAGCGGCACCGGCTTGCTCCAGCCGCGGCCGGGGGTGGCGCCCGACAGGATGATCAGGCCCTCGGCGTGGCGGCGCATGCGGGTGGTCAGGTGGTCGAGGCGGAACAGGTCGTCCAGGGCCTCGGGGTCGGTGGCGCGGTGCTGCATGTCCTCCAGCTGGATGCGCTGGCGGTGCAGCAGGGCCTGGGAACGCCTGGCGAGGTTCCGGAAGACGTGCCCGACGCCCTCGCTGAGCTGCGCCTGGCCGATCGCGGCCTCGACGGCGGTCTGCTGGACGGTGGAGAAGGCCTGGCCGACGTCGCCGATCTCGACCGTGCTGGTGGCCACCGACAACTCCGGCATCTCCACCCTCTCGCCCTTGCGCAGCTTGGCCACCACGTGCGGCAGCCGCTCCTGGGCCACCTCCAGCGCGGCGAGCCGGAGCGCGCCCAGCTCCTTCGACAGCCGGTTGCCCATCCGGATCGAGAACACGATCGACACGATGACCAGCAGGAAACACGTGCCGGCCAGGATGAACGCCCGCGACAGCACCTGGTCGGCCACGGGGTCGGCGCGCGCGTTGAGCAGCGTGCTGGCCCGCATGAGCGACTCGCCGTACGTCTTGGAGATCGACTCGGTGGTGCTCAGCCAGCCGCGCGGCGGCGTGGCGCCGGCGATGATCCGGTCCTCCATCAGCCGCATGCGCTGGTAGACGGGGGAGGTGACGAGGGAGACCTGGGTGTCGCGCAGGCTCGCGTCCAGCTCGCCGAGCCCCTGGTCGATGAGGAAGCGCCGGTTGCCGACGATCTGGGTGAACTGCCGGCGTTCGGACGGCGTGACCGGGCCGAGCGCGATGGCCTGCTCCCTGGTCAGCAGCTCCTTGGCGTAGCCCAGCTCGATGATCACGCGGGACTGCTCGTAGATCGGGATGTCGTCGATGAGCGCGACGCGCCGGTGCAGGCCGTACAGGGAGTCGATCACGGAGTTGTACGCCTCGCCGGCGAGCAGACGGTCGGACAGGCCGTCGTCGATCTCACCCCGGATCGCGTCGAGCCTGCCGAGCTGCGTGTACACCGCGTCCACCTGCGTACGGATCTCTTCCGATCGGTCCTTGGAGTTGCTGGAGAGCTTTCTGAACTCGTCCCTGGCGGCGTCGGTGCGGGTGCGCTGGTCGGCCACGTCCTTCCGGGAGGCGGCCTGGCGCAGCAGCTTGGCCGAGGAGAGACGCTCGTGCTGGAGCTCGCTGATCAACTTGTACGCCGGATGGCGGAGGTTCGTCCAGAGTGTCTTGTACTGACGCAGCTCCAGGCTCTCGCCGGCGGTGACGGCGGTGATCACGCCCCACAACACGACCATGGAGGTCAGAGGCACGAGTAGTAGTCCGATGATCTTCATGCGGATCGTCCGGCTACGACCCATGGCACCTCACTCCGGTCGGTCCCCTGCTGGCAACCCCGGACGGGACAAGCCCAGAGGATAGCAATTCGATCACCCAATTGCCCAATTTTTCGGGACTTTTGGACATGTGTCAGTGATCTTGCAGTAGGTTTCCCCCAAATCGGTTACAGAGGGAGATGCGTTGCGCCGTCGTCTTGCAGCGGCCGCCGCGCTGGCGCTTCTGTCGGCCTGTTCCGGGCCCAGGGAGGTCCCCCGGCCCCCCGCCGCCGAGTCGGTCTTCGTGTACGCGCAGAACCTGGACGTCATCTCCGACTGGGACCCCGCGAGCTCCTACTCCAACGAGCTCATCGCCTTCCAGAACGTCTACGAGACCCTGACCCTCTGGAACCCCTTCACCAAGAAGTCGGCCCCCCGCCTGGCCACCTCCTGGCGCTCGACGCCCGACGGCCGCACCTGGACGTTCACCCTGCGCCAGGGCGCGACCTTCCACACCGGCCGGCCGGTGGACGCCGCGGCGGTCAAGGCGTCGATCGAGCGCACGATGAAGACCGGCGCGGGCGCGTCCTACATCTGGGACGCCGTCTCCTCCGTCAAGGCCGAGGATGCGAGCACCGTCACCTTCGCCCTGAAGTACGCCGTGCCGCTCGACCTGGTGGCCTCCTCCGGGTACGCGGCCTACATCTACGACACGCAGGCGGCGCCCGACCTGCGCTCATGGCTCGGCGCGGGCAGGGACGCCGGATCGGGGCCGTACACGGTGGCGGCCTGGCACCCGGGCCAGGAGGAGGAGCTGACGCTCAAGGCGTACCCGAAATACTGGGGTGGATGGGACAAGCCGCACTACAGCACGGTCAAGTACCGCGTCGTGCCCGACCCCGACCGCGCGTGGCGGATGCTGGCCCGCGGCGAGGTGAGCTTCGTGGACCGGCTCAGCCCCCGGCTGTTCGCCAGGGCCGCGGTCACGCCCGGGGTGCGCACCAGCGAGCGGGACTCCTACCAGACGGCCATGCTGCTGTTCAACACCGCGAGCGGCCCGATGAAGGACGTGCGGGTGCGCCGCGCGGTGCAGCAGGCCGTCGACTACCGCGGCCTGGTCAGGGCGCTCAGGGGCGCGGCCGCGCCGGCCAGCGGCATCGTCCCTGAAGGGCTGACCGGCCACGTCGCCGGCCGCGCCCCCCGGCAGGACCTGGCGGGCGCGGCGGCCCTGCTGGGCCGCGCCGGGTACGGACCCGCGGGCCGGCCGCTGCGGCTGCGGCTCACCTACGCGCAGGGCGACCACGACCAGCGGCTGCTGGCCACCAGCCTGGCGGCGGAGCTGAAGCCGCTGAACGTCACCCTCGACGCCCGCGCCATGTCCTGGAACGCCCAGTGGCAGCAGGGCAGGAAACGCGGCCAGGACATCTTCGTCATGTACTGGTGGCCTGACTACGCCGACGGCTACTCGTGGTTCGGCAACGTCTTCCGCAGTGGCAACCCGCCGGTGTTCAACCTGGCCTACCTGCGCGACAGGACCCTGGACGAGCTGCTCGAAGGGCTGCCCGAGCTGAGCGTGACCGACAAGGAGGCCGCGCAGGCGGCGTACGAGCAGGCCACCGGACGCGTGCTCGACGTGCGCGCCGCCGCGGCGCTGCCGTGGGTGGTGCGGTACCAGCGGGCCTACCTGGGCGGCGTCCAGGGGTACGACGACAACCCGGCCTACCCCGACGTGGTCTTCGCCTACGAGCTGCGCCCGTCCGGCTGAGCCGCCTCCGCCGCCGACTCCGACGCCGCCTCGACCCGCTCACGCAGCCGCGTCCTGATCTCCTCGGGCGTGTACGCCCGCCGCCTGCGTTCGGCGCGCGCGATCACCACCCCCGTGGCCGCGACCCCCGCGATTCCCGCCAGACCGAGCATCTTCCACCAGCGCATGTGCCTAGGCTAGCGATGTGCTGACTCTCGACGAGGCCGTCAAGGTGACCAGAACCGGCGATCTGTGGATCTTCCGCGGCAGGTCCGTGCCCGACCGGGCCATCCAGACGATGACCAACAGCCCGGTCAACCACGTGGGCATGGCGATCGTGATCGAGGACCTGCCGCCCATGATGTGGCACGCCGAGCTGGGCAAGTCGCTGCTCGACCTGTGGTCGGGCACCCACCAGCGCGGGGTCCAGCTGCACGACCTGCGCGACGCGGTCACCGTCTGGGCCGACCGCTACGGCCAGCGTCCGTGGCTGCGCCAGCTCGAACCGCAGGCCACCCCCGAGATGGAGGACGCCGCGCTGCGCGTGGTCGCCCGGCTCGACGGCACCCCGTTCCCGTCCACCGCCCGGCTGGCCGCCCGCTGGGCCAGGGGCCGGGTCCCGCGGCGGGCCAGGAAGGAGGCCACGCTGGAGAGCGCGTACTGCGCGGAGGTCGTGGCCGTCACCTACGAGGAGATGGGCCTGCTGCCCGGCGGCCGGCGTCCCAACTGGTACGACCCGGGCAGGTTCTGGAGCGGCGACGACCTGGAGCTGCTGACCGGCCGCCGCCTCGGCCACGAGATCACCGTGGGAGTGCCGCGTACGCGGGCCTGACCCTGGCCAGCGGGACCGTCACCACGACGAGCGCGGCCACCAGCACGAAACCCAGCCGGTAACCGGTGTGCCCGAGCACCAGCCCGAACCCCGTCGCGCCCACGCCCATCCCCGCGTCGTAGGCCAGGTTCCACAGGGCGCTGACGCGGGCCGGCTCGCCGCGCTGGAGCATCACCGTCAGCGTGGCGTTCTGCAGCACCCCGAACCCCGCCCCGAACAGCGCCATCCCGGCCACGACCGGCGCCGGCGCGGCCGTCCACGCCTGCAGCGCGATGCCCGCGGCGGCGGCGAGCAGGCCCGGCACGAGCAGCTTGGCCGGGCCGTGACGGTCGCCGAACCGGCCCGCCCACCAGCGGGCCGCCGGCGTGGCGAGCGACTGGGCGAGCAGGGCCGCCGAGGCCAGCCCGGGCGAGCCCGCCAGCGGCAGGAACGTCACCAGGACGCCGACGGACAGCGTGACCGAGCCAAAGAGCAGCATCGGCGCGGCCAGCCCGCCCGTCCGCCCGCCCGCGCCGGCCGTGACGGGCCGGCCGGCGGGCAGGCCGGTCACCGCCACGAGCCCCACGAGCGGCAGCAGCCCGGCGACCACGAGGACGGGCGCGAACCCGAGCACGTCGGCCGCCCACAGGCCCAGCGGCAGGCCGGCGACCGAGGGCACGCCGACGGCCAGGCCGTACAGGCCGAGCCCTTCGCCGCGGCGCTCGGCGGGCACCAGGTCGGCGGTGAGCGCGGTGCCGGCGACCACGAGCACGCCGAGGCCCGCGCCGCGCAGCAGCGAGACGGCCAGCACCACGGGCAGCTCCGCCGACAGCGGCAGCAGCAGGGCGGGCAGGCCGAGCAGGACCAGGCCGAGCGCCATCGCCGCCCGGTAGCCGTGCCGCGACAGCAACCACGGGACGGCCAGCTCGGCCAGCACCGTGGACAGCATCATCGCGCCGGTCGCCAGGCCCGCGCCGGACGCGCCGGAGCCGCCGGTCGCCGCGTACAGGGGGACGGTGGAGAACAGCAGGAAGAAACCGAGCATCCCGGTCACCGAGGCGGCCATCATCAGGCTTAACGAACGCGTCATCATGCCTTCGACGATGACAAATCCCGTTCTGGGCGGGATCGGGCATGATGCGTAGCCGCCTCTTCATAATGAGAGGTGTGTTCGTGGGACGTGAGGCCGAACTGGGCCGGCTGGCCGCCGCTTGGGCCCGCACCCCGAGTGCGGTGCTGGTCGTGGGCGAGGCGGGGATCGGCAAGTCCAGGCTGGTCGCGCGGTTCGCCGGCGGGGTGGACGCGCTGGTGGCCGAGGGCGGGGCCGATCCGGGCGGGCCGGCGTACGCGCCGTTCGTGCCCGTGTTGCGCCGCCTGGTCAGGGAGTACGGCGCCGGGCTCGTGCCGGGCGGCGGGCGCAAGGGGCTGGCGTGCCTGCTGCCCGAGCTGGGGGAGCTGGACGACACGCCCGACCTGGGCCGGGCCCGGCTGTTCGAGGAGGTGCTGCTGCTGGTCGAGCGGGCCGCCGAGCGCCGTCCCCTGGTGATCGTGCTGGAGGATCTGCACTGGGCCGACCAGGCCGCCCGCGACCTGCTGGCGTACCTGCTGCGCAACCTGACACGGCCCGGCGTGATGGTCGTCGCGACCTCGCGCGAGCCGTTGCGGCTGCCCGGCGCCGAGGTGGTCAGGGTGCCGCCGCTCGGCCGCGACGAGGTGGCCCGCCTGCTCGGCCGCGACGACGTCGACGCGATCGTGGCGCGCAGCGAGGGCAACCCGCTGTTCGCCGAGGCGCTGGCCGAGGCGGGCGACACGACCCCCGCCTCGCTGCGCGAGCTGCTGCTCGCCGGGGCCGAGAAGCTGCCGGGGCCCGGTCTCGACGTGCTGCGGATCGCCGCCGTGGCCGGGCGCAGGACGCCCCACGAGGTGCTGCGCCAGGTCGCCGGGCTCGACGACCTCGCGCTCGACGAGGCGCTGCGGCCGGTCGTCCGGGCCCGGCTGCTGCTCGTGGACGGCGACGCCTACGTCTTCCGGCACGCGCTCATCCGCGAGGCCGTCTACGACGACCTGCTCCCCGGCGAACGCCGCCGCCTGCACGCCCGCTGCGCCCCGGCCCAGCCCGAGCTGGCCGCCGACCACTGGCTCGCCGCGGGCGACGGGCCACGCGCCTTCGAGGCCGCCTGGCGGGCCCGCAGATGGGACCTGGTGCTGGAGCTGTGGGCGCACGCGGACGGCCAGGACCACGCCCAGGTGCTCGAGGACGCCGCCAGGGACGCCCTGCGCGACGGCGACGCCCACCGCGCCGACGACCTGGCCGGCCGGGCGCTCGCCGAGGTCGCCGACCCGCTGCGCGCGGCCCACCTGCTGGAGCTGCGCGTCGCCATCCGCGACCTGCACGGCGAGGAGGGCCTGGACGACCTGCGCGAGGCCGTCCGGCTGGCCCCCCGCGAGTCCCGGCTGCTCGGCGCCCTGGCCTGCACGCTGGCCTGGCACGGCCAGGACGACGAGGCCCGCGCCCGCGCCGAGGAGGCGTACGCGCTGGGCGACGCCAGGTCCCTGGTCACCCTGGCCGCGCTCGCCGCGCTCGACGACGACCTCGCCACCGCCTCCGCCCTGTACGCCCGCGCCCGGATCAGCGCGCCCGACGACGACACGCTGCTCGTCTCCTACGCCGGCGAGGCCGACGCGCTGGAGGCCGCCGGCGAGCACGCCAGGGCCGAGGCGGTCGCGCGGCGCGGCATCGCCGAGGCCGCCCGCCTGGGCCTGTCCCGCTCGCGCGGCGCCCACCTGGCCGCCAACCTGGCCGAGCCGCTCGCCTCGCTGGGCCGCTGGAAGGAGGCCCGCGAGGTCGCCGCCCCAGCGCTCGCGCTCGACCCGCCGCCGATCTACCGCGCCTGGATCCTGCTCGTGCTCGGCACGGTCGCGGTGCGGGAGGGCTCGCTGTCCGCGGCCGGCGCGCTGCTCGCGCAGGCCAGGCCGCTCATGCGCGGGCGTTCGCGCGGCTACGACTCCTGCCTGGAGCCCGACCTGCTCGAATGCCGCCTCGCCGAGGCCGGGGGAGACCTGGACCGGGCGCGCCGGCTGGTCGACCACGTGCTGGCCGAGCACGACCTGACCCGCAGCCGCCGCTACGCCTGGCCGCTGCTGGCCCTCGCGGCCCGCATCGGACGGGTGCGCGCCGAGCCCCCGGGCCTGCCCACCGTCGGGCGGCTGCAGGAGGCGTACAAGGCCACCTTCGAGGCCGAGCTCGGCGGCTCGTGGGCGGACGCGGTGGCCGCCTGGCGGGCCGTGGGGCAGCCGTACGGGCTGGGGCGGGCGCTGGTCGGCGCGGCCGAACGGGACCCGGTGCGGGCCCGCGAGCCGCTGCGCGAGGCCCTGGCCATCGCCGCCGCGCTCGGCGCGGAGCCGCTGCGGCGGCAGGCGGAGGCGGCGGCGGCCACCGCCCGGGTGACGCTGTCGGCGACGCCGGGGCTGTCGGCCCGCGAGCTGGAGGTGCTCGGCCTGGTCGCCGAGGGCCTGAGCAACCGGCAGATCGCCGAGCGGCTGTTCATCTCGGCCAGGACCTCCGGCGTGCACGTGTCGAACATCATGGCCAAGCTGGGCGCCGCCTCCCGTGTCGAGGCCGCCGCCGTCGCCCGCCGGACCGGCCTGATATGAACTCCGGCATGACCACCGTGAACGTCGCCCTCATCGGCGTGGGCAACTGCGCGTCGTCCCTCGTGCAGGGCGTCGAGTACTACCGCGACGGCGAGGCGCCCGGCCTGCTCAACCCCGTGTGCGCCGGATACGCCGTCTCCGACGTGCGCTTCACCGCCGCCTTCGACGTCGGCCGGGCCAAGCTCGGCCTGGACCTGTCGCAGGCGATCTGGGCGCCGCCGAACAACTCCCGCCGCTTCGCCGACGTGCCGCACCTGGACGTGCCGGTGCGCGAGGGCATCCTGGCCGACGGCGTGGGCGAGGGCTCTGCGGAGCTGGTCGAGCCGAGCGGCGCCGCGACGGTCGCCGACGTGGCCGCCCACCTGCGCGGGACCGGCTCCCAGGTCGTGGTGAGCTTCCTGCCCACCGGCGCCCAGCGCGCCACCGAGTTGTACGCCGAGGCCGCGATCGAGGCCGGCTGCGCGTTCGTCAACTGCATGCCCGCCGTGCTCGCCCGCTCCGAGCGCTGGCGCGACCGCTTCGCCGCGGCCGGGCTGCCGCTGCTCGGGGACGACCTGAAGAGCTCGTTCGGCGCGACGCTCGTGCACCGGGCGCTGGTCGACGCCCTGACCGCGAGCGGGGTGCGGCTGCGCGACGGGCACCAGCTGCTGGCCGGGGGCAACATGGACTTCGTCAACCTCCAGGACCCGGCCAGGATGGCCGGCAAGCGGGCCACCAAGACGTCCGGCGCCGGCACTTCCACCCACGTCGGCGCCCAGTACCTGCCCTTCCTCGACGACCGCAAGATCGCCTTCATCCGCCTGGAGGGCGAGGGGTTCGGCGGCTCCCCGCTGGAGGTCGAGCTGCGCATGGTGGTGGAGGACTCGCCGAGCGCGGCGGGCAACGTTCTCGACGCCGTGCGCCAGGCCAAGGCGGCGCTCGACGCGGGCGCCGGCGGCTTCCTGCGGGACGTCTCGGCCGCCCTCATGAAGGCGGTCTGACCCCGGACGCCGGGACCGGCCGTGGCAGGCTAGGAGGATGCGCCTGGCGACCTGGAACGTGAACTCGGTCAAGGCACGGCTGCCGCGCCTGCTCGACTGGCTGGCCGCGACCGAGCCCGACATCGTCTGCCTGCAGGAGACGAAGTGCCCCGCGGAGTCGTTCCCCGTGGCGGAGGTGGGCGAGCTCGGCTACGCCGCCGCCGCCCACGGCGACGGCCGGTGGAACGGCGTCGCCGTGTTGTCGAGAGTCGGGCTGGAGGAGGTGACGCCGAGCTTTCCCGGCGAACCGGGCTTCGCCGCGCTCGACGGGGTGGGCGCCGCCCGTCCCGAGGCCCGCGCGCTCGGCGCGACCTGCGGCGGCCTGCGGGTCTGGTCCCTGTACGCGCCGAACGGCCGCGCGGTCGACTCGCCGCACTACGCCTACAAGCTGGAGTGGTTCGCCGCGCTGCGGGACGCGCTGGCCGAGGAGGCCGGCTCGCCGCTGGTGGCCTGCGGCGACTACAACGTGGCGCCGACCGACGCCGACGTCTGGGACCCCGCGCTGTTCGCCGGCTCCACGCACGTCACCCCCGCCGAACGCCGAGCGCTCGCTGAGCTGCTCGACCTCGGCCTGCGCGACGTGGTGCCGACGCCGATGAAGGGGCCGCACCCGTACACGTACTGGGACTACCGGGCCGGGATGTTCCACCAGAACAAGGGCATGCGGATCGACCTGGTCTACGCCAGCGCCGAGGTCGCGGAACGGGTGCGGGGGGCGTACGTCGACCGGGAGGCGCGCAAGGGGAAAGGCCCCTCGGATCACGCTCCCATCGTGGTGGATCTCGACCCGATAAATTAAATCAACAAACAGCTGCCAGACGAGTATCGTGAGTAACCAAATGTGCGGGGGCACGCTTCTTCTTCAAGACCGAAAAAGGGGGCCGTGTCGTGGAACCTGCCGATGGTCGTGTCATCCTGTTCGTCCTCATCGGGCTGGCCCTGTTCGCGCTCGGACGCCGCTTCCAGAACATGATCATGCTCAGGCAGGTCTGGAAGCAGACGCAGCGGCAGGTGACGGTGCGGCGGGAGACCGCGCACAACGCGGTGAAGGGTCTGGTCGCCGTCACCGCCGTCGCCGCCTTCGTCATCTGGCTGGCGATCAATCTCAATCGGATAATGAGTTGACCGCCATTCAGCCGATTACCGCGATCATCCGGAACGGCGGCGGCGCAGGCCCCATGCGGTGAGCACGGCCAGCCCCGCCGCCGCCAGTCCGACCGCGCGGGTGAGCCGGGCGGCGCGCCGGATGTCCTTGACGTCCGGCTTGGGGCCGTCGCCCATCGTGGGTCGGTGTTCCGTCCTGCCGCCGTACACGTTCGTGCCGCCGAGGGTGACGCCGAGCGCGCCGGCGAAGGCGGCCTCGCACCTGCCCGCGTTCGGGCTGGGGTGACGGTGACCGTCCCGTCGCAGCATCCGCAGCGCCCGGACGGGGTCGTCGGCCAGCGCCGCCGTCAGCAGTCCCGTCACGCGGGCCGGCACGTAGTTCGCCACGTCGTCGAGCCGGGCCGCGGCCCAGCCGAACCGTTCGTAGCGGGGGGAGTGGTGGCCGATCATGGCGTCCAGCGTGTTGACCGCCCGGTAGGCCAGCAGCCCCGGCACGCCCGCCACCGCGCCCCAGAACAGCGGGGCGACCACGGCGTCGGAGGTGTTCTCGGCCAGCGACTCCACCGTCGCCCTGGCCAGCTCGGGCGCCTCAAGGCCGGCGGGGTCGCGGCCGCACAGGTGGGGGAGCCGGGCCCGGGCCCGCCCGAGATCGTCCTGCTCCAGGGCCTCGGCCATGTGCACGCCCTCGCGGGCGAGCGTCGTGCCGCCGAGCACGGCCCACGTGGCGAACGCCGTCACCGCCGTACGGACCGCCCGCCCGCCGCTCCTCTGGGCCAGCACGCCCAGGGCGGCCGCGCCCCCGACGCAGATCCCGACATGGACCACCCCGCGCCATCTCGTGTCGCCGTACGACGACTCCTCCAGCTTCGCCGCCGCCCGTCCGAACAGCGCGACGGGGTGGGCCGAGCTGCGAGGATCACCGAGAACCTGGTCGAGTGCGACACCGAGCGCGAGACCTAGCGGGTCATACCAAATGGGCATGAAGCTCATCTTCGTGCACATCCAGCCAGGATGCCGCCCGGCGGATGCGTTCCCCGGCGCCGCCCGCCCACATCTTGGCCCAGTTCCCGCCGGCCTGGGCGCGGGTGCGCATGACGTCGTAGGAGCGGTGGAATCGGAGCCTGGACAGTTCGAGCAGCCGCCGGCGTTCGCGGGGCGCAAGGCCGTAGGCGTCGCAGAACAGACGGATCCTGGCCCCGACGTCGGCGTCGCGCTGAAGGGGGTGGCGGTCGACCGGGTCGGCGATCGGGGCCCAGTGGCGGAGCGTGGTGACGATGTCGAACAACCGGGTGGTGGGCCGGGCGAGGTCGAAGTCGATCAGCGCGACGGGGGTGGCCGCGGCGGTGTCCTGCCGGAAGATCACGTTGTCCGGCGTCAGATCGCAATGTCCGATGACCTCCGGCGGGCGGTCGTCGTTCGACCCGCCTTCCCATCCGCCGGCGTCGAGCGGGAACCCCGCGGTCGCGTCGTGGAACTCCCTCACCAGTAACGCCAGGTCGACCAGGAACGCGTCCGTCGAACCCGCCCGGCACAACCCGCTCCGCCCGGGGACGTACGTGAGGATCTCGCGCCCTAACCCGTCCGTGCCCAGGACCCGCGGCGCACCCCCGAACCCGGCTGCCTCAAGGTGTCTGAGCAGGGCGTGCACGGCGGGCGTGGCCGGACCGACCGGCCTGCGCACCGTGTCACCGACGCGCACCACCCCGTCTGTCACGTCCCCGCCCTGCAGGGGAATCTCATGCAGGAGCGTCGCGACCATGCCACAACAGCTTAGCCCCATTTGCCCCACGACCGCCTGCCCTTTACCCCACCCCCTCCCTTCCCACCCTGCCCCCTCTTCCCCTGCTACCGGCAGATGCTTCTGCCGACTCCGGCAGCTCTTCTCCTGGTTTCGGCAGCTCCTTTCCTGGCTCCGGCAGTTCCTTCTCCCGGTTCCGGGCCGCCCTGCCCCGCCGATCCCCTTCGCCCTGCCCTGAACCCGCCACCGCGACGCCTTGGCGACCGACGTATGCCGTGCCGCACGAGAATCCCGCGCCTGTCCCCGATCCGCGCCTCTCACGTGCCTGCCCTGGAACCCGCGCATCTTGCGAGCCTGTGTCCGAAACCGTGCCTCCCATACGCCCGTCTCCAAAGCCGTGCCGCTCGCGTGCCTGCCCTGGAACCCGCGCATCTTACGAGCCGGCCTTTGAATTCGCACCCCTCGCCAGGCTGTCCCCGAACCCGTGCACTTCGGGAGCCTGTCTCCGAACCCATGCCCCTGGTGGGCCTGCTTCCGGAGCCGTGCTCCTGGAATCCTGCGGCCGAGTGTCGTACCGCCCCCGCCTCCCGGCCACCCCCTAGCCTGAGGAACCGTGCCCATCCTGCTCTCCTTGGCGGCCTTCCTCATGACGCTGCTGGGCGGGCTGGTCGCCGACCGCGTCAAGAACAACCGCCACCTCGTGCTCGGCGCCGCCGCGGGCGTGATGCTGGGCGTCGTGGCCTTCGACCTCCTCCCCGAAGCCCTCACCCGGGACGCCGTCGACGTGCTCGGCGTCCCGCTCCCGATGCTCATGTTCGCCCTGGCGTTCCTCGGCATCCACATCGTCGAACGCTCCATGGGCATGCACGACGCGCACGAAGGCGACTACGCCGCCCACCGCCACGCCCGAGCCGGCGTAGGCGTCACGGCCGGATCCGCCCTGGTCATCCACAGCCTCCTGGACGGCGCCGCCATCGGAGCCTCCTACCAGACGGACGCCTCGCTCGCCGTCGCCGTGGCCATCGGCGTCATCGCCCACGACTTCACCGACGGCTTCAACACGTACACGATTACGTCGCTGTACGGAAACGCCCGCCGCCGCGCCCTCACCCTCCTGGCCCTGGACGCCCTGGCCCCCGTGATCGGCGCCACCCTGACCTTCCTCATCGCCATCCCGGCCCACGTCCTGACCGCCTACCTGGGCCTTTTCGCCGGATTCCTCCTCTACCTGGCCATCTCCGACATCCTCCCGGAGGCCCACACCACCAGACGCGCCACCGGCTGGACCCTGGCCGCCACGGTAACGGGAACCCTCTTCATGTGGCTGGTGATCGCCCTGTCGGCCTGACACGACCAGAACGTGTGCGTGACAAGTCGCCGGATCATGCACAATAAGGCAGGAGCGCCCTTAGCTCAGCTGGATAGAGCACCGGACTTCTAATCCGACGGTCGCAGGTTCGAATCCTGCAGGGCGCGCTTTGATCATGTTCTGACCTGCGGCTATGCGGGATCGGATGCGTTCTAGAATTTTCGTCTAGCGGTTGCGTGCTCCGTGCGTGCTCGGTCGCACCAGCCCTGCACACACCATGATCATCCGCCATCCCGGGCCGGCTCAGCAAGAACAGCGGCCCCGCCTCGCCAGGAGCAGTCAGCGAATGCGGGGCCGGATGCTTAATCCGACTGTCAGCTCCTCAGCGAGACGATTCTCCCGGTTTCGGCCTGGTCTTCCTTGCCGAACAGCAGGGCGGCGGTCTTCTCGGCCGCTGCCGTGGCCTGTGGGTGCCAAGAACTCGGCCATGCTACGCGACCTGCGCGTATTCGTGGATCAGTCCGCCAAGGCGGTCACGTCGGATGACCTTGATATCGTCCTCGACCGGGTCGGGAAGGTCTCGCAGCGGGGCGGCGTGGCCCAGGGAGCGATGTGGGCGATGCTCATTGAAGTGGGCCTCGTAGATGGCCAGCACACGACGTAGGTGGCGGGCATTGACGATGAGGATCCGATCGAGGACTTCGCGGCGTAGGCCACCGATCCAGCGTTCGGCGAACGCGTTGGCCCGCGGAGCCCGGGGTGGTGTCTTGATGATGTGGATGCCCTCGGCCGTGAAGACTTCGTCGAATATCGTGGTGAATTTCGTATCCCGGTCGCGGATGAGGAACCTGAACCCCTCTGCTCTATCTCCCAGCTCGATCATCAGGTTCCTGGCCTGCTGTGCAACCCACAGCCCGGTCGGATGCTCGGTGGCGCCGAGGACATGCACCCGGCGGGTCCTGAGCTCCATAACGACCAGGCAATACAGGCGCTTGAACAGCACGGTGTCGCAATGGAAGAAGTCACACGCCAAGATCCCCGTAGCTTGAGCATGCAGGAACTCACTCCAGGTCGGTCCCGCACGTCGCGGCGCCGGGTCGATGCCGCCGTTCTTCAAGATCAACCACACCGTAGAGGCCCCGACCCGGTAGCCCAGAGCGGCGAGTTCCCCGGCGATCCGTCGGTAACCCCACAGTGAATTCTCCCGGGCCAGACGAAGTACCAAGGCCCGGATGGAGGCGCAGGTTGCGGGTCGACCATGGCTGCGCCGCTTGAAGGTCCACCGCCGTCGCACCAGCTCGGCGTGCCAGCGCAGCAGTGTGCCTGGCGTCACGAACAACCGCCGACGACCGGCTGGAGACAATAGCCGCGCCAGCGCGCTGATCACCGCCCGGTCCGCCCACGACGGCCGAGGCCTTGCCGCCTGCCGACGCAACACCGCGACCTGATGACGCAAGATGAGGATCTCCGCTTCCTTCGACCTCTGCGAGCGGCCCAGCAGCACCACCCAGCCCGCGAGCCGAACGAAGATCAGATAGACCAGACGCAGTGCCATAGACGCGATCATGCCTGCCAGCACTGAAACGCCCGACTCCAGGTCAGACCCAACGGCCGAGTTTCGGGCACCCACACCCTCACCAACCGGCAGACAAGCGACAACAGCCCCTCGCCATGGTCGCAGCCGCCGTCTTGATCGCGCAGCAACAACCCAGCTCACAGTATGAAACCGTGTTTCCGAGCGGGACACCCATTCGCCGCCGACCCTGTGTGCGATGGAACGGAATCCGGCGTTACCACGTCCAGAAAACCGCAACGGCAAAGACTCACTGACCTGGAGGGAACTGCGTTAACGCCGGATTCCGTTAATCTCTCTGACTCCTGCGTCCACGAGGGGTGAGGTCGTCGGAGGCCCGTAGGGCAGGTCGCGTCGATGATCTCTTCGGAAAGGGGTGAGCCTGTCGACTCTCCCACTGAAAGCGAGCATGCGCTTGGTTGGTCACCCCGTTAACGCCGCCGGAGGCGCGCCAGCACCGAAGGGCGCCGGGGTCGCTCCCAGAAGGGCCGCGATCAGGAGGGGAAGCAAGTCGCGCGAGGCCGAGCCGCGGGTCGGCCTCAGGCCGAAGGGGACGGGACGCCATAGGCGCGGCCCACGGTATGGAACCAGTCCTCGTCGAGGAAGCGGCCCGTCATCCGTCCCACGACGGTGAGAAAGGCGTGCGCCAGCTTCTCCTCGCCCGCGTTCAGGTCTTCGCCTTGTGGGAGACCGTGGGCATAGGGCTCGAATTCTGGCCCGGGCATGAACTCGCCGGAGGGAAGAGCCGGGATCTCGGCGACCACGTTTCCGTCCCGGTAATAGGCGAGGTCGGAGAGGCCGTCGATTTCCCAGTCCCAGTCGACCATGAACATCGCACGGTTTCCCGAACTGAGCCACCATCCACCTGTTCCGGACCGCTGACGCCGATCACCACGGACCAGCCGGGACTGTGGGGCCCGATCCAGAGGCTGTCCTTCTCGTCGATCGGGACGGGCGGGTCCGCCATCGTGGCCGCTTCTTGCATCAACCGCACATCGCGCCGGGATCGCGGGTCGAGGCGCATCAGCTCGGCGAGCTCGTCGAGGTCGTCCCGTTCTATCCAGAGCCCGAAAAAGGTGGTGTCGAACCCGTGCGCCGCCAGCAGTTCATATTGGTCGCGCTCCGGTAGCGCGGTTCGAATGTCGGTCATCTCGTCTTCTCCATGTGGTCGGGCGACCGTGTCCGGAGCGCCGCCGAGGCGGCGCTCCGGACACGGCGTCCACAGATCAGGGCGATTCAGGGATCAGTTGACGATCCAGACCCAGAACTTGTCGTCGGGCAGGACTCGGTTGCGGTCGTAGAAGCTCTTCAGGACCTTCCCGTGGCTACCGCGAGCGGTGCTGTTGTGACTCTTCCCGACCGCACGGAGAGAGTAATGGTTCTTCATGCCCCTGTCCGCCGCATAGCCGGCTCCGTCCTTGGTCGAGGCGAAGGGGTACTCGTCGCACTCGGCCCTCTTGTACACCGGATCGAGCATCGACAGCAGCGGCTCCTTGTAGTTCTCAGGGAAGTAGTACTGGCAGTAGCTGGTGTAGCTGGTGGTGCCCACCTTGAACGACCGGGAGAAGACGTTCCGGTTCTTCGGCTGGTTGCCGGCCTTGTCCTTGGTGAGGGGGTCGCCCGGCTCCACCCGGTTCGGGTCGGTGCCCTTGGGAGCCGCCCAGTTGCCCGGAATGATCTTGGGCTTCTCGGTACCGAAAACGCCCTTGACCGGCGGGTCCTGCGTCTCGTTGTCGCGCAGCGGCGGCACCGTGTACCTGTTGTCGCTGGTGCCTGTGTGCCTCAACGCGGCTTCGATGTGCTGGATGACCTGCAGGAAGCTGGCGTCCTTGCTCTTGGACATCACGAAGATCCGCTTGGCGAGAGGGAAGATGCACGCGCCGACGTGCACGCCGCTCGTCGCGCTGGCCGCCGCCGTGCGAGCCAGGGACTCGCCTTCGGCGTCACCGCCCGCGGTGCGGAACCAGTCACACCGTACGTGCGGCGTATAGGGCTTCTCGTAGGGGTCGTTCCCGGAGGGGTCACCTCCGCCGGTGCGCTTGCCGATCACCTGCCCCTGCTCGTCATAGACGACCTGGCTCCACAGGTTCATCGGCCTGTAGGTCCACTCGTCATCGACATCGATCATGATGGGGCGCAAGGTGCACTTGTCCGCCTTGTCGCCGTCGGTGTCCTGCATCGTGAAGACGAACTCGTCGTCCCCATCCGCCTTCCAGCCGCCCACCGTCGTCTCGCGCTTGGATCCGGAGGTCATCGTGCACTGGGAGCCGGCATCGCCCGTCGGCTTGACCTCCAGCCGCAGGAACTCGTCGTCGTCCACGTCGGTGACATTGCCCACCGGATCGTAGGCGTTGATGTTGCTGATCTTGGTCCACATCTTGATCTGCTGAGGCTTGACGCCGGAAGTGCCGCCGTTCTCGACTCCATCGCCCGTGGCGTCGCCCAGGTAGGTGTGCATGACCCAGGTCGCCTGGAACTGCAGACGAACCGACGACCACTGAAGGCCCTTCTTCGCCTTCTTCGGAATCCATTTGCGCAGCTTGGCGGCGTACACGTAGTCGATGGCGTTGAAGTAGCGGCTCCAGCAGGCGCTGTACGGCCTGACGACCAGCTGGGCCAGGTTCCCGCGCCCCATCCCCGGGTCGAGGCCCGCTTGCCGCGCCGCTTCCAGGCACTGCTCCATCGAGATGTGGTCGTAGCTGAACGGGGTCGTGGCCGCGGCGGCGGTGGCCGTGGCGGCATCGCCGTCGGTCCGCTGGGTCGCGCTCTTCTTCGGCTTCGCCCCCTTGGTCGTGAGCAGCTTCGCCGGGCCGTGCTGCCGCGGCTTACGGACAACCGCGCCGGCCTTCGCCGAGGCGAGTCCGGCGCCGGAAACGAGCGTGATTTCGTCGAAGTACATCGTGGCCGCGCCGCCCGTGTATAGCACCGCCCACGCGGCGTCGTCGGGGGCGGTCACCGTCCCTGACACCGCCTGCCACTGGCCGACGGTGGGGTCACCCACGAAGTTGTCCGTGCCCACCTGCTCGAAGTCGGCGTCGTACCACTCGACGCCGAAGTCGAACCCGTATTCCATCGGGTCCGTGGTGGCCGGCTGGAACCAGCCGGACAGGCGGTAATCCCCGCTGGCCGGGACTTCGAAAAGCTCTGCCGCCAAGCCCCAGAAATCGCTGTCCGGGACGAACTTGGCCGATGCCACACCCTGGTGCGCCCTGTCGGTGGACCTCGTCACGGTGGGTGAGTTGACCCAGGGTTCCCACGGCTCGATGGTGGATTCGAAGTAGGGGTTGGGATTGACCGGTTCGGCCGCGGGTGCGGCGACCGTGCTGAACGACCAGACACGAGGAGCTTGGACGTTTCCAGCGGCGTCGGCCCCTCCGTCGGCGGTGACCGTGTGGGTGGTGCCCGACGGTCGCAGGTTCGAATCCTGCAGGGCGCGCTTTGATCATGTTCTGACCTGCGGTTATGCGGCGTCGGACTCGTTCTGGAATTTTCGTCCAGCGGTTGTGTGCTCCGTACGTGCTCGGTTGCACATACCATGATCATTCGGCATCCCCGAGCCTGTGCGGCAAGAGCAGCAGCCCCGCCTCGCCGCGGGCAGGCGGCGAACGCGGGGCCGGATGCCTAATCCGACGGTCAGCTCCTCAACGAGACGACCCTCCCGGCCTCGGCCTGGTCTTCCTTGCCGAACAGCTGGGCGGCGGCCTTCTCGGCCGCGGCGGTGGCCACCTGCAGGTAGACGGAGGTGTAGGTGTCGGCGGTGAACGCGCTGGAGGTGTGTCCCAGCGTTACCTGCACCACCTTCATCTCCACTCGCGCCCTGCTCGAGCGAGGTTTCCCGACCATTGGCGAACACGCTGACGGGGCGCATGCTGACCACGACCTCGCCGGATGGATGGGTGTTGTAGGCAACCTTGCTCCAACCTCCGGCGAGGTCCCTGCCAAGCCTGCCCGCGTCCGCGACCTCACCTCCGTTTACGCGCAGAACTGGCGCGAGGGAGGTTCGATGGGTCGAGGGCCCCACGATTACGCCCTACCCTTCGTTCGACCGGGTCGACTGAGGGGTGAGACATATAGATGGAATCTAGGTGCTAGCGCTAGGGTGTTTACCCGCTATGCGTATGAATCCTGAATTATTACACACAGGGCACAGTGCATGGCTATTTAAGGTCTTGCGGTCTAAAACCGCCCAAAGATACGCTCTGTGTGCTTGGTGCTGCTCTGGACCTTCCGTGGCAAAGAATGTGTTCCACTTAGGATAAAAGAGAAGCGTCTGATGTTCTCGTTGGCTCGGAGTATGAGTAGATGCGTTGTGGACAGTTTCCTGCTGCCGTAACTCAAAATATCTGGCGCGTTCCAACCCTTGTCGGCGTGCTGCCCGGTCTAAGTTGGTGTTTGTCTTGCCGGTGAAAGCTGTCACTGGTGAGCTTGTTGTCGATGGGCAGAGAGATCCAGACACGCCCGCACGGCAGTGGGAAACAACTGGTGCGTTGCCGCCGCCGGTTGAAACGGATGCCAGGACGAACAGCATGAAGAGCGAGTCGTCCAAGCAGGATCTGCGTCTGCGTGAGGGCGCCTGCTGCCCGAGGGGCGGTTCGATGGAGAGGCCCGGGCGTCTATGTAGGAACAATCCGCCGGGGATCAGGAATAAGCTCACCCGTATCGCTCGTCCTATTCCGCCTACGTCTCGTCCACCAGCCCGTTCGTAGGGTTCGCGGGTCGCCTGTGTAGTGGCGGCGGGACGAGGTGCATCTGGACCGCGCGTGTGTCTGTCCCGGCTTGTCAGGTGGCGGGTTCGACCTGCTAGGAGATGATGCCCGAAGGAGCGGGATTATTGCGAGATTCGTCGGTGGTGAATAGCCTTTCAAGGACGGCGATCGGTGATGCGGCACGAGAATCTGATCGACAGGCGCAGATGCCCGACCGGACGAGGAGCCGGAGCCGGCGCAGTCTCTCCCGGGGGCGGAGAGGTCAGGAGCGCAGCTAGCCAGACCCACTCCTCCAGGAGAATTCCACCTCGGTGTCGCGGTGAGCTGTCGTGCGAGGACGGTCATCTGGTGGCGTAGGACGAGGGTCGTCACGACCTTGCCCCGATCGTGTATTGGCGGCGATCGCAGCACGGCGAAGGTGTTCGTGACAGTGGGATAGACCAGCCGAAGGAGCTCAGGCGATCGTTATGTCGCACTGGGATTCCTCTCCTGGTGGCCGGAACTGCGTTTGCCGCGGTAAAGCACTTCAAGGCCATGACCTGGGGGATGGAATCATCGGCAGGTACGGCCGTTGGGTGCGGGCAAGTGTCGTCCCCATGTTGGGAGCTGTGCAGTCATTCTCGAGCGTGACGGGCGGGCAGCTGGACCAAGCGCCGCCACGGACCGCTAATGCAGCTACCTCGCCGAGCTGCTGCTACCCGATCGCCACATGAGAGGACTGCGACTCTCCCCAGGCGAGCCCGTGTAGCGGTAACGCCTCAGATCGATGTAATCACACACGGCTATTAGGAATATCAACGTGTGAATGTGTTCGACAAGAATCGATAACAAACCGTCATGTTTGCAGAGCGGTGATACAGGTTATAGTTTGATGGTACAAACGTCCCAATGGCGCGCTCCGGACTAGCTGGAGCGCGTGCGGCGCCACTGTGGGCAGGCGCCTCGTGCAAGGAGTTTCATTGGAGTTTCGCCTCTTGGGCCAGTTGGAGGCTTTGATCGACGGCAGGCCTCTCGGCCTTGAGGGCACCCGTCAGCAAACGGTGTTGGCTTATCTTCTTCTCCATCCCTGCCAAACAGTCGTTTCCGATAGGTTATTGTCGGCACTCTATGGCGAAACACCCCCCTTAACGGCACGAACCCAGTTGCAGATCGTGATCTCGTCACTCAGGCGTCTGTTCGCTGCCGGAAAGCAGAGCAACTCCATTCAGACCAAGCCTCACGGATACCTCCTGAAGACGGACCCCTCCCGGCTGGATTCGCATCAGTTCGGAGACCTGGTCCAGCGGGCTCGAGTGACCAGGGACGCAGGCCGCATCGAAGAGGCGATCAGTCTCTATCGCAAGGGACTGGCGATGTGGCGCGGACCCGTCCTGTGCGGGATCAGCAGCCCCGAGGTGCAAGCGGCCGCGGCCCACCTCGCCGAGTTACGCGTCACGGCGAACGAAGAGTGCATCGAACTGGCGTTGACACAGGGACGGCATCATGAAGTGGTCGGCGAGCTGGCGGCGTTGGTGAAGGAACACCCGCTGCGCGAGCGTCTGCATGGCCAACTCATGCTTGCGCTGTACCGCTCCGGTCGCCAGGCGGAAGCGTTACAATCCTACCGGGCGGTGCGCGAACTCATGATCAATGAGCTTGGCATCGAGCCGAACGAGCGTCTGCAGCAGTTAGAGACCGCGATACTCACCTGTGACGCTGGTATCAGCCTGTCTGGGGAGCACAGCGGACAGTCAATTCGGTTGGCGCGGAGCGCCCCACGTCTGCTACCTCCAGATATAGCCGACTTCACAGGGCGAGAGCCACAGACTAGGGATATCGAGCAGATTCTTCTTTCCTCCACCGTAGTCTCCGCCTCGCGTGCGGTGCCCATTGTAGTGATCAGCGGCATGCCCGGTGTCGGCAAGTCGGCGCTTGCCGTGCACGTCTCTCACCGACTCGCTGAGCACTTTGCCGACGGCTGTCTTTTCGCGGACCTGCACGGTGTCGAATCTCGCAGGCTCAGCCCCATGCAGGTTCTGGAGCGCTTTCTGCGCGCGCTCGGCGTACCCGGGACGGAGATTCCTGACGAGATGGAGGAACGAGCCAGCTTGTATCGGCGGCTGCTCGGGGACCGCCGTGTGCTGGTCACGCTGGATGACGCCGGGGGCGAGAGCCATGTCCTGCCTTTGCTGCCTGGCACCCCAGGCTCGGCTGTGCTTATTACGAGCAGGAGCCGACTCGCCGCCCTCCCCGGCGTCCACCATTTGGAGTTGGAGCTGTTCGACGTGGAGCAGGCGCTGAGGCTGCTGTCGCGGATCGCTGGAGACGAACGGATCAACTCGGACATGAGCTCGGCCAAAGCCGTTGCCGAGCTGTGCGGCAATCTACCGCTCGCACTGCGTATCGTCGGAGCCAGACTGTCCGCCCGCCAGCATTGGAGCGTCGAGCAGTTACGGAACCGACTGGAGAACGAAAGCCGCCGGCTCGACGAGCTCAACCATGCAGGCTTGGGCATCCGCGCAACGATCTCACTGATCTACGAGGGGGTGAGCGAGGATGCCAGGCGGCTCTTCCGCCGGCTAGCCATTTTCGACACACCACAGTTCTCTGGTTGGGTCGTCATCGCGTTGTTGGATGTCCCTCCCATGGAGTCGGAAGATCTACTGGACGAACTTGTCGATGCCCAGTTGATCCAGCCGCTCACGGTAGGTGAAGGGATATCCGGTCTTTACCGCTTCCATGATCTCATCAAGGTCTTCGCGCGAGAAAAACTGGCGGCGCACGAAAGTCCCGGCGACCGCGAAGGCCTGTTGCGGAGGGTCCTGGGTGCCCTCCTCGCATTGGCCGAGGAAGCGCACATCCGCCTGTACGGCGGGCCGTTCGTTCAGATCCACTCCAAGGCCGCCCGCTGGCCGCTGCCCAAGGAGATCGTGGACGGACTCATGGCCAAGCCGCTCCACTGGTTCGAGCGTGAACGGTCCAGTCTCGTTCACGGCGTTCGTCAGGCGGCGCAGGCTGGATTCACTGACCTGTGCTGGGATCTGGCTCTGAGTTCCGTCACACTGTTCGAGTCCAGGATGTACCTCGATGACTGGCGAGAGACCCATCAAGTTGCCTTGGAGGCCGCCCGGCAGGCAGGAGACCTGCGCGGCCAGGCCGCAACCTTGTATTCGACCGGTTCGCTCTATATCCACGAGCAGCGATTTCCGGAAGCCAGACATGAACTCGAAGCTGCGGCAAGAACCTTTCGGCAATGTGGCGACGAGCGTGGGGTAGCACTCGCCGTCCGCAACATCGCCTTTCTCGACCGCGTCGCCGGCCGTTATGAAGCAGCTGAGGCTCGCTACATCGAGGGACTAGAGGTATTCCGACGAGTTGAGGACGGTATAGCAATTGCATACGTGCTGCAAGGTCTCGCGCACCTCAAGTTGGAACTTGGCAACCCCGCTGAAGCGGAACAGCTGCTGACAGAGGCCATCGCGTTGGCACGCGGGGCCAACAGTCCCAGGGTGGAGGCGCAGGTTCTGCACAGAATCGGGGAGGTCTGGCTGTCCTTGGACGACCCGGCGCGAGCAGTCAAAGCATTCGAACAGGCGCTCGTGCACGTCCGCAGCCTCGCCGATCGTGTGGGTGAAGCATACAACTTGCACGGCCTCGGCCTAGCCCTCCTGCGCTTGAGCCTGCATCACGAAGCAAGAGAAGCGTTGGGTGAGGGCCGACGCTTGGCCAGGCTTTCCGCCGAGCGGCTTGCCGAGGCACGGATTCTTCTTGGCATGGGAGAGTTGGCCCGCGCTGAGGGGGACTCGACGTTGGCCGCTGCCTATTATCGTGAGGCATTGGATCTTGCTGACCGGATCGGTGCCGCCGCGTTGCATGCTCGGGCGACAGCCCTGCTGGAGGATAACGGCCGGAATGTCGAAGCCAGGTCCGCCACCCGCTGACTCAGCCCCACGGTGTATTCGATACAGAAACGGAAAGGTTCGCCTCGCCATCGGCGCATGCGGCGCTCGGGAGTGCAGAAGATACGAACAGTGCGGCGAGCGTTATGAGCAGGCACTTGACAAGGAAAACCTTGTTGTTCTTCAAGACGGGCCTCCTGTGTGCGGCATCGGTAGTAATTGCCGCTGCTCCGAAAACATATAACAAGATAGGTATCGCCAGGCTATTGCGAACCTTTCCGCAGCGGGCGACGCCAGGACCGGGAAGAGCGGGGGTCAGGGAAGATAGCAGGCGAGAAGCGCCAGGATAGTGTGTTGCGTCATTATGGCTTTGACAATGCACCGCGCTCATCGTGCACATGCGTCGATCGGCGCAGGCAGGAGATTCCAAGTGTCCCCTTCGAGTATCACCCCGTACGCGCTCGACGTCGCGTACGGCAGACCTGCTGCTGGGATCCCCGTCCTATTGCAGCACTTGGCAGGAGGATGCTGGCAAACCGCAGCTCGTGCCGCGACCGATGAAGACGGCTTGGTGCGAGACTGGGGCTCCAAAGACCTTGAGCAAGGGCATTACCGATTGCTGTTCAACATCGATCACTACTTCGCCACTCTTGGGTTGAGCGTGCCCTACCCGACCGTCACAGCGAACTTGCGCCTACAGGACGTTTCGGTTGACTGGCAAATGCAGCTGACCCTGGCGCCGCACTCATACGTGATCTCTTTCTGTGCCCATGCCTCCCACTTTCGCCATGCAGGCCGGTCGGCGAACGCGAACGCGGCGGGGGTATCTGACGGACGCCCACCAGAAGATTCAACCGTTGGTAGAACCGCCGAAAAGATCATCGCCAGACCAAGCAACATTCGTGCGTCCTGACCGACAGCACTACAAGTGTTAATCGACATGATTCAGGAGGACCACCCGTTCTGCGGCCACACTTGGAATGCAAGGCACTGAATGAACCAGGAAGGCCTCGTGATTTTTCATCTACTTGGACCGGTTCGTCTGGGCTCGGAGGCTGTCATCCCCTGCCCCGCGTCGCCCACATCACTGGGCATACTTGCGGCTCTCATGCTCGCCGGGCGCCATGGCCTGTCGGCGTCCAGGCTGAAACGGCTGATCTGGGACAACCCCCCGCGTTCTGCGATGTCCAACCTTCGCACGTATATCGGACAAGCCCGTACACACCTGCGGGAATACGGTCTGACTGACCGTCTACACACTAATCGTGGTACCGGCGGAGCCGACGCGACATACCAGCTGTTCATCGAGAGCGGGGAGAGCGATGTACAGGCGTTCAACGAGCACACGTCCCAGGCTGGCGTCGCGTCTGCTCGCGGCCAATTCGACGTCGCAATGCACAGGCTCAGGCAAGGGCTGTCGCTGTGGGCGGGGCCTGCATGCTCCAATGCATCGGGTAGCACGGTGATGCGAGGGTACATCTATGCTCTTAATGAGCAGAGACTGCTCGCCCGCGAGGACTACATTGAGGCGGGTCTCGCGCTCGGGTTGGCCCATGTTCTTGTTGGAGAGGCTCGTGCCGTCGTAGCTGATCACCCGACCAGAGAGCGAGCGTCCGAGCAGCTCATCCGAGTTCTCTACGCGAGTGGCGACCCGCACGGCGCTCTGAACGAGCACAGGAGACTGTCGATGCGGCTAAGAGAGGATCTTGGGGTGGATCCCTCGCCTGCACTCCAGCGCCTCTACAGCGCGATTCTGAGTCACGACGAATCGTTGCAGCGCCGGAAGGACCCACAAATTCTTGGGTGGTCCGCATGACCGCCAATATGTGACCGGCCAGTTCGGTAGCTGCGGGAGTAGGCCGGTCGCGAGTGGCTGGGAACAACCAGCGGACGGTGCAGCGGCTGCTTGGAAGAGGCCCCGATCATGCTTGAGACGAAAAGGAGTTTGCAAGGTGCATAGGATCCGAACGGCTGCTGCCGTACTGATTTCGCTGATGATTCATGCGAGCACCCTGGCGCTGATGGCGCTGGGTGTCCGGGTCATCTATGTCAACGCCGACTTCCTCTTCGCCTGGCTGATCGGAGCCTTGCTCATAGGCGTCGGCGTACTGATGTGTCCTCGGCCACCCCGCTTACCCGTTGATGTCGAGGTGGTGGAGCGGTCAGCCGCTCCCGAACTCCACGCTTTGGCCGAGAGAGTAGCGCGAACCATGCACGTCCAGCCGCCGGCCAGCGTGGCGGTCAGAGATCTGGGAATGACAAGCGAATATGTGCGAACCGGGTTCAGGGGCAGGACACTGGTGATCGGGCTGCCAATCTGGCTACTCCTGCCTGCACGACATCGGGTAGCTCTGTTGGCCCATGCTTACGCCAACCAGGGTCATGAGGGGCTGATCATCGGTAGCGCGCTGTCCACCCTGACGCAATGGCGTGAGTCGCTGCAAGGCAGTCGCGGCAGCGCGTCGCACCTGCGCGAGGAGCAGTACACACGCATCGGCGCCGTGCTCGGCGCGCAGGGCACACCAGCAGGCACGTACGAAGCGGCGGGGTCGATCGGGCGCGTGGTCGGCCACGTCCTGGGCTGGCCAGTGATGTTGCTTCAGCGACTGCTGACCAGGCTCATACGGGCCGACGGCGGTAGGCGCACGCACCAGCACCCTCCGGAGGTACGTGCGGTCGTCACAGACACCGACCTACGCGAGCTGTCCGAGCTTATGGAAGGATCGCGATTCTTGGCGCCGGTACAAGCCGCTGCCTTGCGTGGGGCTACCATGTCCGCGATCCGGGGATCGGCGCTTGATCGAGCCTCGGAGCTTGGCATGGACACAGGCGATGCCGACGTGCTGACGGCACCGGCCTCATGTCGAATCGACTGCGAGCTCTCCCGGCACTATTCGCGGGCCATCCGCGGGTTCGGCCTGATCTCATAGCTCCCGGGTGTGCCTGTGCAGGCGTTTCTGCCAGAGCACGCAAGCGCCTGCACGCGTGTCGTCATCCCATTAGTACGGCGCGTTCCCAGGTCAGGGGTTTATCGGCAGCAAAGGCGGCAAGGACCGCGGCTATTCCTGCCGCCCCTTCAAGAAACCCTGGATGGTCCCGGGGGCCTATGCGCAAGTGGATGTCTCGGTAGCCGAAGTCGGCCTCAGGGTCGTACTTGTCGAGCAGTTCATCCAGCTCTTGTTCTAGTGCCTTATGGAGTAAGCGGCGCGGTTTGGAGGCATCACGGACGAACCGGTGGAGCACGTGCACCAGCCCCGCCTTGCCGTGACAGAACGTGGGAGACGGGATGGCTCTGACGTCCTCGCTGCGTCCGAGAGATGCATGCAAGATCTCGGCCGCTGTGTCCTCCCAAGCAGGACGGTCGCAGGCTAACGCGGCAAGCTGTAGTGCCCGGGCAGCGCCAGGGTTCCCGTAGCACCACGCCGATCGGGTCTGGCGCTCCAAGGATGGGGCGACATGAGCGAGGTAGTGGTAAGGGATATCTGGTCCGCCAGAGGTCTCGAGGATGCAGGCGTTCAATCGCTCTGCAAGCGTTGTGATCAGTGGTGTGAGGTCGAAGTTCAGTAGGGCCGCACGCTTGATGAGGCAAGCAAGAGCAAGCGGTCCAGCGATGCCATGTGCCACTCCAAGGTTGAGATATCCGCTGCGCGCTTCTGGATACGGGTCACGGATCCGGTCTGGTGGCGTCCAGAAGCCTCCGGGAACAGGCTGGAGGGCCCACACGGTGAAACGTCGCATGATGCGTTCTAGAAGGCTGATCGCCAGGGTGGAATGAGTGCTGGGCGTACTCGTCCGCCCAGCCAGGTGACGAGAGTCCTCTGCAGCTACGGTCAATGGGACGGCTGCACCGCTCAGACCGTCGATCAGGTCGAAGTCCGCCTCAGCCAGCCCTCCCGCAGGCGGCAACTTGTCAAGCGCCACGCCGATCCGAGCGAAGAGCATGGCCTCCACTTGTTCCAGCACACCAACGTAGCGTTGTCCGCTACGAGAGAGGCAGCGCAGCGCGAAGGTGACTCCAGCCACGCTGTGGAACAGCGATATCGATTGAGGCGCGGCTGCGGTTCCCAGCGCCGCCTTGAGAAATGCGTGCCCGCAGGCATCCCACCCTTCATCGGGCCACAGTTCGGCGAATGCGCTGCAGGTTATCGCGAGGCCAGTGTCACCTCTGAGCATACTGTGCGCTGACCACTCGCCGGCGGTGGCCAAGCGCGAGCGGTCCCTCAAGGTGCCCATGGTCGCATGTGCTATCTGCGCAGCTCGTGCGCGCCGCGCAGCGTCAATAACTTCCACTCTCCGCTCCTGAAACTCTGCGTATTTTTAAGGGACGGTACCTCATTGATCGCGTTCGAGCCATAGGCATTTACCGTGTGCAGAGTATGTGCGGAGCATGTGCCGTGGGTCACTATATTGGCAAATATCCACTCGATGCCGCAAAATGCGCGCCTAATAGAGAAAGGTCTGTCATGACTCCTCCCCCTGCAGTGACTGCCCCCGAGGCGATCGACGATCTGGACTTCGACCTCGACGTTGCCGTCCTGACCCGCGCGGTCACCGACAACGACATCAACGCCTGTTCAGAGGCGACGGGCACGGGTACGAAGTACACCTGTCTGATCGTGACCAAGTGCGTCGCGACGACGCCGAGCGCTTTCAACATGTGCGAGACCTGCTGACGGGCGCGTGAGCGGGATCGGGTGCGCGAAGCGCCCGATCCCGGCTCATCGAATTTGATCGGGGCTTCGTCGACATCTCCGGCGGGCAAGGGCTGCTCGGCCAGGTCGAAGGCCGCACCAGTGCCGCCGTCACCGGCTGGCGCGGCCAGCGCGGCCAGGCCTGGCGTGATGGCGTGGCCTTCGTCGCGATCGACATGTGCACCATCTTCAAATCCGCCATCCGCACCGCGTTACCTCAGGCCAGGCTCGTCGTCGACCATTTTCATGTGGTCCAGTCGGCCAATCAGGCGGTGACCGAGGTCCGCTGCCGCGTCACCGTCCAGGTTCGAGGCCGGCGTGGACGCAAGGGCAACCGCGAATGGGAACGGCGTAACCGGCTGCCGCGATCAGCTGCCCGGATGCACGGCTCGCAGCTCGACCCGATGGTTGATGACCTGATGGCGTTGCCGAGACGGATCGCAGTGCCGGTCCTGGCCGCGTGGAACGCCAAGGAAGATCTGCTTGACCTGCTCTCTTTGGCGCGTACGTATCCCGCTCGTACTGTCGTCGCCGGCCGGCTGTTCCGTTTCTACAACCGCTGCGCCGCCTCGGGGCTGCCAGAATTCGAACGACTGGCGAGCACAATCGAGACTTGGTGGCCCGAGATTCTCGCGTTCATCCAGACCGGCATCGCCAACGCGCGCTCTGAAGGGACCAACCACGTGATCAGGACCGTCGCCCGCGACGCGTATGGATTTCGGAATGCCGAGAACCAGAGGTTACGCACCCGCTGCGCCACGACACGACGAAGCCGTGGGTGCCTCAACCCCGCTTAAGTTCGATGGGCCGGCAAGGCATAAGTACCGGGAGGAGAAGACAAAAGCGGGATTTGCGTCACTTAAATAGCTTGGCGATCGAAGCAACGAAATACGCCATCCGCGCTGGCCCCGCCCCACGCCCTTCGGTCTTTAGCCGGAGTGACATTTGATGCCTTCTTTGATGCTTCCATCGCACGCCGGGGGCGAGATCGATTTAGCCTTCTATATGGTCGCATGCATCCCAGCGTGCCAACGCATGCAGCGCTGTGCGGTACGAGAGAGGCAGCGCAGCGCGGGGATGACTCTGGTCGCGGTGTCGAACCGCGATATCGATAGAGGTGCGACGACGGTTCCCGGTGCCGCCTTGAGGGAGGCATGCCGACAGGTATCTCATCCTTCATCGGGCCAAGGTTCGGCTAATGCGCTGCAGGATATCGCGAGGCCGTTGTTTCTCTGGCCACACTGTGTGCCGACCTCCCGCCAGTGGTGGCCATGCGCGACTCTCCGGATCAAGCAAAACTCAACGTCAGCGTGGCCACCAGCCAGGGGGAGATTCTGTACCTCGTCAGCTGCGTTCGAGTCATGTGCAATTGCCGTGTGCAGATTATGTGCGGAGCATGTGCTGTGGGCGACTAGGTTGTCAAATGTCCACTCGAGGCCGCGACATGCGTACTAATAGAGAAAGGCCTTCATGAATCCTCCCCCCACACTGACTACTCCCGAAGCGATCGACGATCTAGACTTCGACCTCGACGTTGCCTTCCTGACCCGCGCCGTCACCGACAACGACATCAACGCCTGTTCAGAGGGGTACACCACGGCTACGTGCGCTAACGCTACCTGCCAGATCGTGACCAGGTGCATCGCGACGACGCCGAGTGCTTTCAACATGTGCGAGACCTGCTGACGGGCGCGTGAGCGGGATCGGGTGCGCAAAGCGCCCGATCCCGCACAGCCGGTTCATCGATGAAACCGCTGAAAGAACATCTGCTGGTGATCGCCAGCATGAGGATACAGAAAACAGGGACAGTTTCGCGAAAGGCTGGTCTTGTGAGTCTCCAGGGATCTTTCATCGTTCGGTCGCCGGTGCTCCCTGCGCACCGTTACAACCGGACACTGATCGACCTGCATCAGAGCCTAGAAAACTATGCCGAACGGGTACGGGACTATCTGGTCGACCTTGCTGGCGATGCCCTCCTCATGGAGGCGATCCAGGTCGCTAGTCCGTCGCTTGCAAGGGGGTTGTTGTCGGCTCGAGAAGAGCAAAGTCCGCGCCGCCTTGAACAAATAGCGATAAAAGCCACTAAATACGCCATCCGCGCCGCACGCCGCTCCACGCCGTTCGGCCTTTTCGCTGGAGTGACACTCGGCTCCTTCTCTGATGCTCCCCTCGCGCGCTGGGGCGAGCTCCACCGCAAGCATGTGCGCCCCGACTCTGAATGGCTCGTGCCCATCCTGCACTCATGGCAACGCGACCTGCTGGAGGCGGTCAATTTCTCCACAAACAGTCTTTGTCACGTGCGAGGCGGGCGATACGTTCTCCCTTACGTATTTGCGATGAGTCCTGGTGCGCCGAACGGCATGACACGCGAAACGACCATCAGGGCATCGAAGGCCGTCACCACTCTCCTCAAGGCAGCGCGGACGCCGGCGACGTACCACGAGCTCCAGCAGGAATTGACCCAAGTCCTGCCGCATGCTACGCCGATCGCCGTACACGAGCTGATCGCTAACCTGGTCACTCACGACTTTCTGTTAACTGACCTGCAGTGGCACCAAAACTCCCATGATGGCCTCGAACAACTCGCCTGCCGTACTTCCACGCATCAGGGGGGCGCCGCACTCGCAGAAATAAATCAGCAGCTCGAGAAGTACGCAAGCCAGCCAGTCGGGGAGGGCTGGCGCGAGCTCGTGGACACTCAGGACGCCGTTACGCGCCTCACATCAGACTCCAGATCGGCACTTCAGATCGATCTAGAGCTAGATGTCGAGGTCGCTTTGCCGCGCAGTGTCCAGCGAGAGGCTGAACGCGTGGCCCAGGCATTGACCGCGATGGCTCGTAAATCTCCCTACGCGATTCCCCCTGCCCTCGCGAGCTACCACGCCAGATTCATGGAGCGCTACGGAACTCATACCTTAGTTCCATTAACTCAGCTGCTTGACACACACCTAGGGCTGGGGGCCCCGGACGGCTACGAAGTGCCCAGGGATACTACGCGTGCGCCCGCCCCGGGCGCATCTATCCCGTTAGCGCAGCCCAATTTCGTGTTGGCGAAGGCGTTGCAACAGGCGTGGTTGGACGACGCTCGAGAGATCATTCTCGATGCTGAGTTCATCGAGGCTATGGGGGAACCGTCGAATAAGCACCCTGAGATTGAGACGCCGGCCTACTTCGATCTATGTTTGGAGTTGAACTGCGAATCCCTAGAACAGGCTGCAGCGGGGGACTTCGCGTTGTTGCTATCAGGCGTCGCCTCAACCCCCACACCAGGTGCGATGCTGGGCCGGTTCGCGGAGCATTCGGGGGCAACGGCCTTGCTCCGCGACATGCTGCCTGCCCCATGCACGCTCGACTGGGTATCCGCGCAGATCGTCTACGCCCCGGCCAGGCCGCGTCAGATCAATGTCTCACGAGTACCGAACGTCTTAGATACCGTCATCCCATTAGGCGTACCGTACGACGAGAGCGTGACAGCGCTTCTACCAGACGAGATCGCAGTCGGCGCGACAGGAGAGCGACTCTTCCTGTGGTCTACGAAATATCGCTCTCCCGTGTTTGCCATGCTGCCACACATGGCGCGTATCGACGCCGCACCGAACCTCGCCCGCTTCCTTGCTGAGGTTTCCCAGACCTGGGTAACGGCACCGCGCCGCTGGAGCTGGGGACAGTTCGAAACTTTTCCATTCCTGCCCCGCGTCAGATACGGCCGCACGATAATAAGCAAGGCGCGCTGGCTCCCGGATGTGTCGCTTCGTGATCGATCACTGAGCTGGCGCGAGTGGGAGGCCGCCCTTCAACATTGGCGGGAGCGCTGGCAGGTACCGGACCTGGTAGAGGTCGGTGTGGGCGACAACCGTCTGGAACTCGATCTGAGCTCTGCGCTCCACCGTTCACTGTTACGGGCGGAACTGCAGAGCCGAGACGAGGTGGTGCTGGTCGAGGTTACACCCGTTGAACAGCGCTGCTGGCTCGACGGTCACACCGCCGAAATTGTCGTTTCCGTCAAGGAACGCCGCGACGGCTCCCCGCCGATCGCGACCCTCGTCGAGAAGCCAGTGCTGCGCGGCCGCCCAGCCCGGCACCCCATTGGAGGGGACTGGCTCTATGCGAAGCTTTACTCGCGCGCAGAGTCTCAGGAGGAACTGCTGCGAGATCGCCTTCCCGAGTTGCTGGCCAAGCTGGGGAACCAGGTGGACCGCTGGTTCTTCATCCGATATGTGGATCCGGATCATCATGTGCGGCTCCGGCTCCATGGGGACTCGGCCGACTTACGCCGTGAGGTGCTTCCGGTACTCAGCGACGTCATGGAGAGCCTGTGGAATGAGGGCCAGATCGTCGACTGGTCGATCGACAACTACGTGCCTGAGACGCACAGGTACGGTGGTCCGGAAAGCGTCACGAACGCCGAACGACTCTTTTGCGCCGACAGCGATATGGTCGTCACCCAGCTCCGAAGCAGGATGCACGACAGTTTGGGGGTCCGTCCAGAGACCCTGGTGGCGCTCAACAACATCCGGCTTCTTACGGACCTGGACCTCGAATGGGCCCGCTGGGCAGTGACTAGGCTCGCCCCGATGTTGTCGGGCGCCAGGCTGAAGCCCGAGTTGCGGTGCGAGGTGCGGATACTGGATCCCCGCAGCGACTGGGCCCGCCTTAAAATGTGCGACCCCGGTGCCCGACTGTACGACTCCTGGCTGGGCCGCGCTGATGTTGCCCGAAGATTCGCGGTCGCGTCCTCGACAGGAGCTTCGCCTACGGCGGTGGCCACAGACCTGTACGCCGACACGTCCGTGATCGCGCACAGCCTTCTCCATATGCACGCCAACCGCCTGATCGGTATCGATTCCGAGGCCGAGCTCCAATCGAACGCCCTGCTCCTTGCCGCCGCCCGCATGCTTCTGAATCGACAGGACGAGCTGTGAGCGGTATGCCGCTGCCTACCGACGATCTGAATGCCGACGATCGGCTGAAGCCCGCAGTGTTCGAGCGACGACAACGTGCACGCCAGCTAATCTCCAGGCTCGCTGAATTACTCGCGGAACCAGAACGTGTCACGACCACCGTCGAAGCTACGAGCCAGTGGGTCGAGCTTGACGGCGGCTGGAAAGCGCCGATCTGGGCAAGGGCAAGTCTATCCAGCGGACACAGCGGCCTCGCGCTATTGTACGCCGAGCTTTCCCAAAAGGAGAAAGCTCTGGCCCATCTGCGTAGTGCTGCGGCGAGCGTGCAATCCCTTCAAGGGTACGGGCTGCATCATGGTGCGGCTGGATTGGCCTATGCACTCCATGCCTGCGCTGGCGGAGGGGAGGCATTCAGCCGGGCGAAATCGCGGCTCAACGGTGCGATCCAGGACGCCGTGTTAGAGCTCGTGGAGCGGATACTCGTAGGTCAGATAAAACTGGCCGGCATGCAATCGTATGACATATACGATCCGTTGAGCGGTATAACAGGAGTCGGGCAATACCTCCTGGCCTGTGGGGAGTCAGACTCACTCGTGCTCGCTCGCATTATGGAATCACTCGTAGTGCTCGGGCAACCCGTTGAACGTGATGGTGTGCGGGTTCCCGGGTGGTGGATCCCTGCCTCGCCCAGGTCGCCCATCGGGCCATACCGGAATGGACATCTCAATTTCGGTCTGGCGCATGGGATGGCTGGGCCACTGTCGTTGTTCGCCCTCTCTCGGCAGCGGGGAGTCTTGGTGCCGAAGCACGAGGAAGGCGCCGTGGCGATCGGGGAAGCTTTCGTCAGACACGTACAGGAGGACGAGGCCGGGCCGTACTGGCCAAGATATCTCGAAAGAGACATGCTCCTTGCACGAAACGGGCCCAGGTCGGCACCCACCTGGTGTTACGGCAGCGTCGGCATTGCGCGCGCCCTTCAAATGGCAGGGATTGCCTTTGCGCGTGACTCCTGGAAGTCGCTGGCCGACGATGTCATGCACGCCGAAATTCGTCGATTGCCAGAAGGGGCGTACCTCTCCAACTCCTTCATCTGCCATGGCCTGGCCGGCCTTCTGCTGATCTTAAGCAAATATCGAAATGATAGCCCGGGCGTTGTCCAACAAGCCAGTCTTGATGCCATCGTGGACCAGATCCTGGAGCGATATCAAGAAGATGTTCCGTTCGGCTTTCGGGTTCCCCGCATGGGATATACGCGAAAGGTCGATATTCCGGGCCTGCTTGAAGGGTCGGCAGGAATTGCGCTAGCTCTGAAGGTATACCTCGACGGAGATGCCACGACCAACTGGACCGCCGTCTTCGGTGTCTAGTCGAGCGGTCACGCCTCGCAGCGGAAGCACGGGTTGGGAGGCAAGAAGATCGTTTGACGAATTTGTTGAGGTGCAGCATTCGCGATGCAGTACGAGTAGAGGAGGTGTCATGGCAAAGTCGGCGACTGTCGCAGCGCCGGAGAAGCCGGCAGACTCGAATGACCTTGCGCTGGCTAGCTGGCAAGCGCACGAAGCCCAGATGATCTCGACAACCATGTGGCAGGTGGTCAGGCGATTGCCTGGGCTGCTCCGTCAGGCGCTGCGCCTTGGCTGGCAGGCGAGCCGACGGGATCTGGCGTCGGTCATCGCCTTCAACTCTCTGGCGGGGCTGTGCGCATGCCTCGGGTTGGTGTCAGGGGCACAGTTGCTTACACAACTACTATCGTCGCCCAACCTGACAAAGGAGGCCTTGCTGGAGACGCTGGGCCCGATCGTCGCGGTGGTGGCCGCGGGTGGCGCGCGCAGCTGGCTCTTGTCGCTTGCCCGGTGGGCGCAGGCAAGACTGAGACCGCAGGTCGAGCGGATCGTGGCCGTCAGGCTTGCGGAGGGTGCCAGCAAAGTGCCGCTGGCTGACTTCGACAATCCGACGTTCCATGACTCGATGACGCGCGCTCGCGATCGTGGGCTCTACGAAGCCCCGCAGATGGTGAGCCGTGCTGTAGACGTTCTCGGGGCGCTGATGGGTGTGATGGCCGCGGCGGGAGCGCTTACTGTGTTGCACCCGGTGCTCCTGCCACTGCTCACAGCCGCGATCGCGGTACAGGCCTGGACCACGGCCCGCTCGGCCCGCATGCGCTTTGAAACGATCTTTCAGCTGGCTTCGAGCCGGCGCAGAAAATGGATGCTTCACGATCTGATGGTTGGAAGGAGTGCCGCACTTGAGGTAAGAGCCTTCACAATGAGAGATTTCCTGCTCGTGGAGTACAATGCGATCGCCCGGCACGAGGAAGGGTTGGAACTCGGGCTTGCCCGTCGGGAACTAGTCATCGGGTTCACCGGGACAGTGCTACGTGGAATTGGCATCGGGCTGGTTTATGCGGCACTTGGCGTCTTGTTCGCCTCAGGAGTTATGCCGCTCTCGGCTGCTGGCGCTGCCATCTTCGCCATTCAGCTGGGCAGTAGTTCTTTGGGTGCCCTAGTCATCTCGCTCAACGGCTGCTACGAGTCGGGCTTGTACTTCTTGGATCTAGTGGAATTCCTTGAGGTCACGGCGGCTCGGCGGAGTGACTCCGCCTCCTCTGTCCGACCGATGGACGGTGTCTCGCCAAGTCAATCCCCTGTCGTGGCGCTTGCCCAACCTGCCCAGTTCGAACTCAGCGGGGTAAGCTTTTCGTATCCAGGCGGAACGTCTCCCGCTGTCAGCGACGTGTCGATTCGGGTAAGCCGTGGAGAGATGATCGCCTTGGTCGGCGAGAACGGCTCGGGGAAGAGCACGGTCGCGAAGCTGATCGCAGCCCTTTATGATCCCGACCACGGGGAGATCCGCTGGAACGGCGAATCGCTGGTGGGCATTCGCCAGGAAGAGTTATGGCGGCACATCGGATTCATCGCCCAGGACTTCACCCACTGGCCCTTCTCGGTCCGAGAGAACATCACTATGGGCCTTCCTGTGGACCAGGAACTCTTGGGTACGGCTGCCTTCAGATCTGGCGTTAATGTGGTCGTCGAAGGGCTGGATGCAGGCTATGACACGCTTCTCGACCGGCGTTTCAAGAGCGGTCACGAGTTGTCCAAAGGCCAGTGGCAGCGCATAGCCGCGGCCAGAGCATTCTATCGTGATCCTGCCTTGCTGATTTGTGACGAACCAACCGCTGCCTTGGATGCTCGCGGCGAACAAGCATTTCTTGATGCGTTGCGGGTCTACGCCCAGGACAAGGCGGTCATCCTCATCACGCATCGGCTGGAGAACGTGCGATACTGCGACCGCGCCTACGTCCTGACGAATGGTCGCGTTGCCGAGTCGGGTGACCATGACGAACTTGTGTCTCGCCAAGGTCCCTTCTACGAGTTGTATCGCCTTCAAGCCAACAGGTACGCACCGATACCATCGCTGTAGGCCGCAATCTTGCGAGCATTTCCGTGTCGGCGCAGGTTCAGTCAGGGCCGGGGTGGTCGTCCTGGCGGAGTAAAGGTGGCCGGCCGGGGCGATTGTCATCATAACCGAGGTCTCCGAGGGGACGCCCGCTGGAATCTGTGCGGGCCCTTGGGCACAGCCGACGGCCGTTGCTGGCGGGAGAGGAGTCGGCGGGGGCGTATGACCGAGTGGCTTATACGTCGAATGGCCGCTGAGTTGGAGTGTTCGCTGGGGTCGCGTTCACGGAGTGGTGTACGAGATAGAGCACGTGCCGAACACTGGGACCGACCTCTATCAAGCGTGTGGGCGCGGCTGGAACGTGGGGTCCATTCCAGGGAGCCTGATGCAATGATCAATAGAGTGTCCGCCGTGCTCGGTCGCGCCAACCCCGCACGCGCCATGACCATCCGCCATCCCCGGCCGGCTCGGCAAGAGCAGCAGCCCCGCCTCGCCGCGAGCAGGCGGCGCACGCTGGGCTGGATGCTTGATCCGACTGTCAGCTCCTCAACGAAACGACTCTCCCAGCCTCGGCCCTGCTCTTCTTTGCCGAACAGCAGGGCCGAGGTCTTCTCGGCCGCTGCGGTGGCCACGTGCGGGTAGATGGAGGTGTAGGAGTCGGTGGTGAACGCGCTTACATCGACCCAGGTCATGCCGGTGAGGGTTTCGCGTGGCGTGCGCGCGAGGTCCGGTCCCAGGAGAGATGGGCGGGGGCAGAATGATGATCGGCCGCGCTAGTGATGAAGCACCAGCAGCTCAACGTCCTTCGACAGATCAGCGCGGACCAGCATCGTCAGCAGGCACAACAAGCACCTCGCCAATCGGTGGAACAGCGACGACAACACCTTGCGACGGTCGCTGCCACTGCCCTGATCACGCAGCAGAATCCCAGATCAGAGCACGAAATCGTGTTCCGAGCGGGACAGGGTCCAGTGCGAAGCGCTGCTTCCCGATCTACAACCCTGCCGCGGCGGCGGTGCTGATGGCTGAGGTAGCATCCCGAAATGCCATCAACACACGTCGATTGGCCATCCGTCGCAGCTGCGGATTTCCCCTTTCCCAGCCATGTAGCGGTCCGCCGTCTGGCGGACGAACTCTCAGCCATGCTTGTGTCATCGGATCCTGCGGTCCGTGACGACCATGCCTACACCGCACTTGCCCGTTGGACCGACAAGGGGTACCTGGACGAGGTGCTCGTGGACATCGGAGACACCTCGGCCACGCGTTTCACCCACCCAGACATCCAGGCACGTTCCTTCGCCGCGCTGGTGCTCGCCCGCGTTCTGGGCCGCGTCAGCGCCGTGCCGCGAGTCGTGGCCGAGGAGACCGCCGACCGCTGGTACGCGGCGTTCGCCGCATGGTTTCCCGCGGAGGTCGACACTCGGGGCTGGGACGACACCCTCGGTTGGCTGCACGCCGTCGCCCATGGCGCCGACGCCGCAGCCGCGTTCGCCTCTGTCCTGCCCTGGCGCGGCAGCACCTTGCTGGACCTGTGCGCACGCCGAATGACGGCCAAGGCGGCTCCCCACCGCTACGTCCAACTGGAAGACGCGCGACTCGCCCGCGCCATCACGACCATCCTCTTCGTCCCCTCTCTGTCCGTGGACGAGGCCACCGGTTGGCTGGACACCGTGGCCCACGCCTTCGCCGGCGCCGAACCCGGACCCGTGCCGCCGTGGGCGTTCAACACCTTCGCCACGTTGCAGTCTCTCCACATGCACCTGGCCCGGGGTCTGGCCGGCCGAGGCATGCCAACTCACGCCGAGGCCGTCGCCACTCGTGTCGTGGCCGTCCTCCGCGGGCCCTTCCCCTGGTTGTCGTAACGCTGCCGGCAACCGTCCCCTCAGGGCACTCAGGCCGGTGCACGAGCTCTGACGGATGCCGTCATCAATCTGCGCGACGTTTGAGTACCGCCCACTTCGGTGGCTATGGCCGTCACCAGCGCGGCACCAGCGGCCAGACCGATCGGATCCATACGCGGTCCCCTTGTCTCCGGAGAACAACTCCTCATGGGAGATAGAACCCCATGGGCAACAGGAGCCCAAACCGCAGATAAGCACCGCCAATCACCCCGCGGGCGGTGTGATCGCCGCACGTGCTGGCAAGGCTTGGCCAGGGGGCCCATCGGGGCATCGCGAACGGTCATGAGCCCCTTATCGCAGATAGGAGCTCACCATCTGCGGTAACCGGAGCTGCTCCCTACAGGTAGAGATGATCGCCCGGGTGTTGAACCTTCAGGCAGGCATCCAGTTGATGACTTCCTGTACGTTCAGGGTTGACCGCCGAGTGGATGTCGGGCCTCAGCTGACGCAGTCTTTCCCGCCGGTCTGATTGGGGGCGGAGCATCCCTCGGGAAGCCGGGCGGGGGTGTCAGTCCAGGCGGCTCGTCGGTAGACGAGTGCGTGGTGGACGGTTCCCGCGGGCAGGCCCGCGGCCCCTTCGTTGCCCGCCGGGTCCTGCGTCCAGGGCTTCACGACGACGTTCTGCAGCGCGAGTAGCCGACCGCTGGATTCCTCCACGATGAGTTGCTGCTCGCTCTGTCCGTCCCCTACAGCCTGGGTCCATCCGATGCCGGCCCCTAGGCGGCCCTCGGCATCGGGGATCCGGCCGAGGGCGCGGGTGCCGGGCAGGTTGGCCACCATCCGGTAGAGGGCCCCGCGGGTGCCTGCTGAGATCGGGGCGTGCTGGAGCAGTTCCAGGGAGATGTCGCGGAGCCAGGAGTCCTTCGTGGGTAGCGAGGTCCCTGTGGGCGGTGTCGGCCAGTCCTTCATCGTTTCGCTGTAGGCGGGCCAGAACGCCAGCAGGCGTTCGCGCAGCGCGTCCGGTTCCTGAGGCAGATCGAGCAGCTCAGCGGCGGGAAGCGTGAGCCCTTGCTCGCCGTAGGGCCAGGTGCCGGCCATGAACATGAATCTCGTGCGTCCGAGCGGAGCCGTGTCGTTCTTGCAGTCGGTGTCGTTGCCGCACAGCTTGGGTTTCCCTGCTCGCCGCCACGCCTGCTCCTCTTGTCCGGACGCCGGCACGGTGGGCAGGCCGCGTTCGGTGAGCACGGTGAGCGTCGCCGGGTCGCGCGGGGCCCATCGGCTGGTCTGGACCCGGGTCTTGATCCGGTAGTGGTTGCCCGGTGCCCCGATGATCTCCTCTCCTAGGATCAGGCCTTCGGTGTACCAGAACGGGCCGGGCGTCTGCTGCTGCGCTGCCGCGTTGCGGGCCGCCGTGTCCAGCGCGTTCCCAGCGGGATACGTGGCCACCTGCCCCGTGGAGACGCCGGGGTCGAGCAGGCGGGGGGAGGCCAGCGCCCCGATCACGGACACTGTGGCCAGCGACGCGGTGACTGCCCCGACCCACCGTGCGCGGCCCCGTTGCACCGGCGTGGGCAGTTCCTCCGCCGCCCGGGACGACCCCGGCATGTCGAGGTCGGCGGGCCGGGCCGCCGCCAGCAGATCAAGCGCGTTCTTCCGTTTCACTTCTCCTCCTCCGGGATGAATGCGGGCCGGGGGGCGGCCGCCGTCACGTTGTTCATGGCGGCCTCCAGTCGCCGGCGGGCCCGATGCAGCCTGACGAAGAACGCCGATCGCGAACTTCCCACCACCTTGGCCGCCTGCGCCGAGGTCAGTCCGTGCCACGAGACCAAGGTCAGCACTTCTTTGTCCGCGTCGCTCAACGTGGACAGGGCTTTCATCGCGGTGGCCCGTTCGGCCACCTGGTCGGCCACGTCCCTCTCCAGCTCCTCGGTCCAGCCGCGCAGCGCCTCGTCCAGCGCCGCCTGCCGGAGCTCGTCGCGATAGAGCTCGCGGATCACGTTGTGCGCCACACCAAGCAGCCAGGGCAAGGGCGCCTTGGCCGGGATGACGTCCCGCCGTCGCCACACGACCACGAACGTCTCGCTGACCACCTCCTCGGCCAGCCGACGACCACATCTGCTCACCGCGTACGCGTACACCCGAGGGCGGTACGCATCAAACAAAGCGGCGAACTCATCATCACTCAGCACATAGGCTCCTTCTTTGGCCCTTACATCAGGTAATGGTCAAAGGCGGATCGGTCTTACAGTCGATGCGAAGACCGTTCCCTCGCGAACATGCCGCGGGCCGTGAGCCGTCCCCACGCTGCAAGGCGTTCAGCCCAACGCCCAGGACAGTGGTCCCAGCAATCGTTGTCTTGGGTTGCTGGCCCCTTCTCGCAGGTCGAGGCGAGATGATCTTCTCTTGTGATGTGAGGCGCGTCGGCCGCGCTGCCCGGCATGTTCTCCCAGCGCCAGAACCCGACGCCGGGGAACCCGCTGGGGCCGCAGCGAGGTCGAGCCGGGTGTTCATGCCCAGCCGGAACCGGCCGTAGGAGCCCCGACGTCTCCGACATCGGCCGCGAAGCCAACCCGCACACCGGCTTCGGCGGCGGTGCGCATTTCTGCCTCGGCAACCACCCCGCCAAGCTGGAGCTGCGCGTCCTGTTCGAACAACTCGCCCGCCGCTTCCCCCACCACCGCCAGACCGGCGGGCGCCCGGCGGCTGCTCTCGAACGTCATCAACGGGAAAAGGCGTTGCCCGTCCGCCTAGGGTGACCTTGTGCACGTCATCGACATCTCGCCCGACCAGCGCCTGCTCGACCTGCAGCGCGCCGCCTACGCCGTCGAGGCCGCGCTCATCGGCGACGACCGCATCCCGCCGCTGCACGAGCCACTGTCCGACCTGCTCGCCGCGCCCCTCACCTGGGTCGGCGCCTTCGACGGGGACGCCCTGCTGGGGGCCATCGCCTGGGAGGCCGACGCGACCACGCTGGACATCAACCGGCTCGTGGTCTCGCCCTCGGCCTTCCGCCGCGGCATCGGACGCCTGCTCGTCGCCACCGCCCTCGACCGTGCCGCCGGCCGTACCGTCCTGGTCTCCACCGGCCGCGACAACATCCCCGCCCGCCGCCTCTACGAGGGATACGGCTTCGCCTGGCTGAACGACATCGAGGTCATCCCCGGCCTCTGGATCACCAACTACCACCTCACCCCCTGAACCTTTCCTCGGCTGTCCGCACAGGCCAACCCGGCTCTCGATCATCCGGACCGAGCACTTGGCCGGGGCCTCGGGCGGTCAGCGGGCGGTAGCGTTCGACGGCGAGAGCGTGTCTCGCACGAGGGGCCGGCGATCAACCAAACGCTCGGCGTCTGACGCGCAGTTGTGACCCCTGATGAAGGGAGCGGGGGCGATGAGCAGGCGGAGGGCCGCCCGCCAGGCAAGCCCAGACCCGGCATCCCCGATGATGTGAAGGGCGGGAACCAGGCCGCGCCGGTCCTGGCCATGCGCACCGGCGATCAGGCCGTGAGCGACAGCACGATCTTTCCCGTGGTACGGCCGGCATCGCTGAGCTCGTGAGCCTCGGCCGCCCGCTCCAGCGGGAACACCCGGTCGATCGCGGGACGCAGCAGCCCCGCCTCCACCAGCTCGGCGACCTGCCGCAACCCCGCCTGGTCGGCCTCCACGATCATGAAGGCGGCCCGCCGGCCCACGGCGGCGGCCTCCTCGGCCAGGTACGCCTCGGCCGGTGAGGCGAGCGAGACCAGGATGCCGCCCGGACGCAGGATCTTCAGCGACCGCGGCCCGTAGGCGCCGCCGATCGTGTCGATCACGACGTCCACCGGCTCCACGACCGCCTCGAAGTCGGTCTCGGTGTAGTCGATCAGCTCGTCCGCGCCGAGCCCGCGCAGGAACTCGTGCTTGGCCGTACGGGCGGTTCCGATCACATGGGCGCCGCGCGCCTTGGCGATCTGGACGGCCAGGTGCCCGACCCCGCCCGCCGCCGCGTGCACCAGGACCCGCTGCCCCGGGGCCACCTCGGCGACGTCCACCAGGGCCTGCCAGGCGGTGAGCGCGGCCAGCGGCAGCGCCGCAGCCTCTACGTGGGTCAACGTCCCGGGCTTGCGGACCAGGTGCCGGGCCGGGGAGGTCACATATTCGGCATACGTGCCCGCCGGAAGCGGGTGGCGCGGCATGCCGAACACCTCGTCGCCGGGGGCGAGCGTGGCGACCCCCGGACCGACCGCCTCGACCACGCCGGACAGGTCCCAGCCGAGCGGCACCACCGCGCCGGCCAGCCCGCCGGAACCCCGGTGCCAGGAGTCGGTCGGGTTGACACCCGCCGCGTGCACCCGCACCAGCACCTCGGCCGGGCCGGGCTCCGGCCGCTCCGCCTCGATCACCTTCAACACCTCAGGGCCGCCGAAACCGTCCTGGCCGATCGCGCGCATCGTCATCTCCTGCTGTCTTTCGCCCGCCGCGCCCTGGTGGCCCGGCAAGGAAAAGACTCGCGCACCGGGCCACGGCGGAGCGAGTGGCAAGAACGCCATCATGTGAAAGAATCTTGCCATGCATCGCGTTCGCGTCCTGGCCCTTGACGGGGTCTATCCCTTCGAGCTCAGCATCCCGGTGCGGATCTTCGGCACTGCCGCCGGTCGCGCGGGCGAGCCGCTCTACGAGGTCACCACCTGCAGCTTGGACGGCGGGCCGGTTGCCACGAGCGCCGACTTCGCCATCACGGTGGCGCACGGCAGTGAGGCGCTCCGGACGGCCGACACCTTGGTCATCCCGCCGTTCGCCTGCGGCCCCGAGGCGGAGCGCGACTGGCTGCCCGACGCGCTGCGCCACGCCCTGGCGCTGGTGCCGGCCAGTGCGCGCATCGTCTCGATCTGCACGGCCTCCTACGTGCTCGCCGCCGCCGGCCTGCTCGACGACCGGCCCGCGACCACGCACTGGAACGAAGCCGAGCACTTCCAGCGTGCCTTCCCCCGGGTCCAGGTGGACGCGAACGTCCTGTTCGTCGACGAGGGGCGGATCCTCACCGCAGCGGGCGTCGCCGCCGGCATCGACCTCTGCCTGCACCTGGTACGCCGCGACCACGGCAGCGACGTCGCCAACCGGGTGGCCCGCCTCTGCGTGGTGCCCCCGTGGCGGGAGGGCGGCCAGGCCCAGTACATCGAGCGCCCCGTGCCCGAGCCCGCGGCCGCCACCACCTCCGCCACCCGCGCCTGGGCCCTGCAGGAACTGCACCGGCCGCTCACCCTGGCCGAGCTGGCGGCCAACGCTGGAATGAGCGTCCGCACCTTCTGCCGACGCTTTCGCGAGGAGACCGGCCTGCCACCCGGCCAGTGGCTCACCCGCCAGCGGGTCGAGCAAGCGCGCCGCCTCCTGGAGACCACCGACCTGCCGGTCGACCGGGTCGCCGCCCTGGCCGGCTTCGGCACCGCCGCCTCGCTGCGCCAGCACCTCGCCACCACCATCGGCGTCCCACCCTCGGCCTACCGCCAGTCCTTCCGCGCCGCGACCGGTGCCATCGAAGGGGCGATGTGAGGGCGCGATCGGCCCAGTCCGGCTTCGGCCGGGTGACCTGACGCTTCAGCACTCACCTCGTGCCGACGGACCATGATCTCGACGTCCTCGGACGCCTGATCACGCCCAGCAAGACCGGCCATGCAGCGGGCCGTGGTGGGGAGGTGGGGAGTTACTGCTGCTGAGGTAGGACCCGCCGCCGTAGCAAGTTGCGGCGTGCGCGGTGGTGGACCGACCAGCACCCCCGCGAGCGAGGAGCGAGGAGCAGGGCAGCAGGGAGCCGTGGCCGAGTCAGGTGGACGAGGAGGGGGTCGGTTCTCACAAACCGTAGGGCCCGGCAGACCACCCCACCCGTACAGTGCCTGGCCGAGGGCGGTCAGCCTGCCGCCGGGCTCTGCTCGCCGTCATGGCGAACCGTCCCGAGGGGGATGCAGTTGTCCGGGGTGCCGGTACGTACCCCCTCGCACAGCTGAGCCCGCGACAGGTCGGCCTTCTCCGGTACCAGTTGCCAGGCGCGAGTCCAGTACGGAGTGTCCGCCGCCAGATCGCCGAACTGCTTCGATACGCCGGTGCCGTACTCGGGGGAGCGCATGTCCTCTTCGGTGAAGTAGTTGGTCCCGTTGTCCATGCCACCACAGCTGACCTGGCTGTTGGCGTCCTGGGCGGCCTTGCATCCGTCGTATCGGACCACCCAGTACGCCTGGGGATGCGGGGCCTTCAGGGGGCGTCCCGGAGTGCTGGTGACCTTCAACACGAGCTGGATGTATGTCAGGCCCCGCGGCGCCGGGGACTGCGGAGCGTCGGGACTGAGCTGGGCGTCCACAATCTGAACCGAGTGCGGATAGGGCCCCTTCTTCACAGACAACACCGGACCGCGTCCCTCGAACGAGGCACCCGACGGAGTTGGCGACGGACTCACCGGGGCAGACCTCCCGGGCGTGACCGCCAGGTCCGGGGCAGACCGGTCCGGTTGCACCCACCCTCCGCACGCAGCCAGAAGACCACTGCAGGCCAGGGCAAAACCGCCGCGCGCCCACCGGACCAGACGTATGCGTCCACCGTTCCCCATAGATCCTCCTGTTGCTTGCCATGGGGTCGGGCTCCCGGCCACCCCCTTCTGATCTTGGGCACACAGTAGCGAAGGTGGTGGGTCGGACTTACTGCGAAGTTCCCGAAAGCGGCCGAACATTATGTACGGCCCCATGCCCACGAGCACGTAAACCTTCGTCGGCCGGCTCGGCGTCCTGGAGCTACGGCCGACCACCGCTCAGCTGATCAGCGGGTACGTCGGTGAGGTGGCAGGACCTGGATACGGGTGATGCAGGGAGAGCCGCTATGCTCCCGTAACCCCATCGATGCGCTCTCGGATCAGGTCGGCGTGCCCGGTGTGCTGCGCGTACTCCTCCAGGAGGTGGATGTAGATCCAGCGGAGGCTGACCTTGCCGGTCGGCGCCCGGGGGTCGTCGGCCAGCTCCTCCAGGTCGATGTCCGCAACCGCGGCATCGCAGGCAGCCGTCTCCGCGAGGAAGGCGGCGTAGTCGGCCTCGGCGTCGGCGTCGGCCACCAGGTCGAAGTCGCCGTCTTCGTACTCCTCCGTGATGTACAGCTCGGGCAGGTTCTCGTGCAGGAACTTCTCCCGGAACCACCAGCGCTCGACTTCCGTCATGTGTCGCAGGAGGCCGAGCAGCGTCAGGTTGGACGGCTCCACGGCGGCGGTCTTCAATTGCTCGGAGGTGAGGCCCGCGCATTTGCGTAGCAGGAACAGCCGGCGGAGCTTCAACCAGCTGTCCAGCATCTCGCGTTCGCCACAGGCCATGTCCGTCCGAGGTCCCCGCTCTACGTCGGGTGCTGTCCACGTCATGTCACCATCATGACGACCTGCGCGACCGCTTTCGCCGGGTACGCGCGTCTTCTGCCCGCCGCCGGGCGTATCGCTCGAAGATGGGGCTCGACCAGGGCATCCCTGTCCCACCAAGCCCCTCGCAGCCACGGCCCTCGCGTTCAGCCTCGCGGGCCTTGCAGCCTCGCTCGCCGCCGCCCCGGGCACCGACTACGAGTGCGCAGAACTGGTGGGCTCGTGCGGCGGCTGTCGCGTCATCGTCGCCCTTTTCTGGCCGGCAGGTCGCGTCTCATCCTGTCCGAGCCGATCGGGGGCAAGGGTTGAACATCGGTGCGCGACTCGTTCCGTATGCTGTACGGTACATTGTACGACTTGAGGAGGAGCAGCATGTACCAGCCGAGCGCCGAGGAACTGAAGAACATCGACGATTGGTTCGCCGCCTACGACGCGCTGGCCGAGGAGGGCGCGATCGAGCAGCTCGCCGACCTGGCGGTCTTCCCGATGAACGTGGCCACCGACGTGCCCGGCGGCCACGCGAGCGTCCGTCAGTGGACGCGGGCCGAGTACGTCGAGAGCATGAAGCAGTCCATGGGCGGCGGCACCGCCGGGCTCGACCTGCGCTCCACGCGCACGCCGCGCTTCGTCAGCCAGAACCTGGTGGTCGTGGAGACCGAGGCGACGATGACGATCGAGGGCGAGGAGCACCGCATGCACTACGCCGACCTGCTGGTGCGCACCGAGGACGGGTGGGCGTTCCAGACCATGGTCCAGGGCGGCTGGGGACACGGCTGGCCGTCCGCCAGGCGCGGCTGACCCCGCGGTCGCAGGTCGGGGCGCACCTGACCGGCGCTACCGGACGCCGCCGCGGGTCATCCTCGCGGCGGCGCCCCGGAGCAGCCCGGGAGCCAGCCGGCGATGGTTCGCCGACAGTAGCGGGCCACGCGACGCGCCCGACGCGCCGGTCAAAGCGCAGGAGGGTGGTCAGCGACACCCGCCCGTCCGCCGTCCGGACGACGAGGTTGGCGGTCAGTCAGGGTCGGGGCGGTGGGAGGGCCACCGGCGGCGTGGGGCAGGGGAGTCGTTGTAGCGCAGGTGGGCGGCCAGGATGCACTGAGCCGTCAGGCGGACCTGGCGTTCCTCCTGCGGGTCCGGCCCGCCGCCGGTGGCCGAGCGTGCCGGCCCGCGGGTGCTGCACGGCGCGGATCTTCTCGACACGGTCTGTCCGCGAAGCGGGCGACCACGCGTACGGGAAGCGATTGATCAGATACGCGTCGTTATCTACGCTGTCATCATGTCACTCCCCACCGAGCCGATCGGCAGCATCCCCCGCCCCCCTGCCCTGCTGGCCATCGCAGCCTCCGAACCGGCCGAGGGAGCGTCCGCGCTGGCCGAGGCGCAGGACCAGGCCGTCCGCGACACCGTCCACCGTCTCCAGGAGTTGGGTTCGCCGGTGGTCACCGACGGCGAGCAGGCCAAGCCCAGCTTCGCCACCTACCCGATCGCCGGGCTCGACGGACTCGTCCCGGACGGCGTGGTGATCCCCTTCGCCGACGGGCACCAGCGGCAGTTGCCCCGGCTGACGGCCGGGCCGTTCCGCTACCAGGTCCACGCCGAGCGCTACCTGCGCGCCGCCCAGCGCCACGCGAGCGTGCCGGTCAAGCAGGCCGTCATCGCGCCGTCGGCGCTGAGCCTGCTCTACCCGGCCGAGGGCATCGACGGCTACCCGCGCGAGGCGTTCCTGGCCGACCTGGCCGACCAGGCCGAGGCCGACATCCGCGGCTGCCTGGAGGCCGGGGCGCACGTGGTGCAACTCGACTTCACCGAAGGCCGGCTCTCGCTCAAGCTCGACCCGAGCGGCGGGGTGCTGGACGACTTCGTCGCGTTCAACAACAGCGTGCTGGAGCGCTTCACCGACGCAGAACGCGCGCGCATCGGGGTGCACACCTGCCCCGGCGGCGACCAGGACTCCACCCACAGCCTCGATGTCGACTATGCGGCCCTGCTGCCCAAGCTGTTCCGGCTCAAGGCGGGTAACTTCTACCTCCAACTGGCCAGCGAGGCCGACCCGGACAAGGTCCTGGCGGTCGCCGCCGAACACCTGCCCGCCGACGCGCGGATCTTCGTTGGGGTGATCGACCCGGTGGACCCGCGGGTCGAGACCGCCGAGGAGGTCCGCGACCGCGTCCTGACCGCCGCCCGCCACCTGCCCGCCGACCGGCTGGGCACCTGTGACGACTGCGGGTTCGCGCCGTTCGCCGACGACACCTCCACCTCACGGGAGACGGCGTTCGCCAAGATCCGGGCCCGGCTGGAGGGCACAGAGCTGGCCTCGGCCGAGCTCGGCATCTGATCGTTCCGCCTGATGGTCGCCGTCGCCCGACCTGGGCAGGGCGACGACGGCCGTGAAGCGATCACTCTACGCTGGTCGGGTAGCCGGGAGGGATCTCACCTCCCGGCTCCCACAGATCCGTACGTAAACCTCTCGGTTTATACGGCTCTTGTCACCCTGGTCACCA